>JASLKG010000011.1 GCA_030747695.1 Candidatus Poseidoniaceae archaeon | reverse complement strand
TACTCTGACGAGGAGCATGAGTATGTTCAATGGAATCATTTTGCTCCAGAGTATGAGATTAGGCAGTACACGCCAACAAAATTTGGGATTCATGACCATGCGGAAAATCCAGTCGCTAGGGTTTTGTTTTCAATTGCAGATGACAAAAAAATGAAGCCAATAGTTTGCAAAGGACAAACACAACCCCATCTTCAAGGGTGGTATTCTTCTGAAGGTGTGAATTTAGTTGAAAATTCAGCTCTAGGATTTAGCGTATATGGCAGTAGTACTAGTTTTGTTACATTAATTGACACCAAGGTTGGTAGAACGGGAGAGCCCTATTTACGAGTTGGTTCTGAAACAAAATACAAACGTTTTGCATTAACCCAAGACGGCTCAAAAGTCGATATTAAGTTCAGATATGACAGTCAAAACGATTTGAATATCGAAGCAGTTATCGATGGTGAAGAGTTTTCACATCAACAAAAAACCAACAACGGGGAATGAGTTTGAAAATTCTTCATGTTCTTGCAAATGGTCCTCCTGATATTAATGGATATGCCGTTCGTACACATGGGTTATTGAAGGCCTATTCAGCGATACCAGATATCGAAGTTGTTGGATTAACTTCCCCTTGGTATCCTAGTAAAGATAGTATGGCCGAATCAATCGAAACGGATGGGATAACCTACCAAAGATGTTTACACCCTGCTAGAATGAAATCAGTGAATGGCGTTGGTATGAAATGGTCCGCTTCACGTGGTAGAGATCGTATTGCGGGAAGTGAAGGTTTTGCATCCAAGCCAATGTGGAAAAAGGCTCTAAATTTGGCGTTTAAACCATTACGACCAGGTTGGGCTTGGATTGAGGAAAAAATCCTGTTTAAGCATTTCACATCTAGAATAATAGAAGTTGCAAAAAATGAAAACGCACAGATAATCCATGCTCATGTTCCGTACAGAGTGGGAGTTCCAGCAATGCGTGCCGCAAGAAAACTTGGGGTCCCTTTCATTTACGAAATGCGAGGCATGTGGGAAGAGTCTGCAGTTGCAAGTGGCCGATGGAAAACAGGAGGATTGGCTCACCGACGTTTCCGACGAATGGAGACTAAGGTATTACGGGAAGCTGATAGAGTAATATGCATTAGTGAGACTTTACGACAAGAAGCAATTTCACGAGGCATTAGAAAGGAGAAAATCAGTATTGTTCCTAATGCCGTAGATGCTGAAATCTCTGGAGATAGTTCAGATTTATTTGTCCAAATGGAAGAGAAATTACATGATAAATTGGTAGTGGGTTACATTGGAAGTTTGCGAGAACTAGAGGGGGTCGATCTTACTGCAGAGGCGGTATCAATTCTCAAAAAGCAAGGTATTGATGTTAATTTCTTCGTTTTATCTTCACAATCAGGGCAAGATGAATTACGAACTTACTGTCAAGAATTAGGAATTGCAGACCAAAGTGATATTGTAGGACCTGTCACTCATGATCAGGTCGCCCCATTTTACAACTTAATTGATGTCTTTGTTGTTAGCCGACCTGATACTAGAGTAACTAGACTGGTTACACCCTTAAAGCCGTTTGAAGCGATGCGAAATGGTAGGGCAGTAGTGATGGCAAACCTTCCAGCGCTCGCAGAAATTGTAGATGATGGAAAGACAGGAAGGTTGCATCAAGTAGGCGATGCTAATGCCTTGGCTGAAGTTATTGAAGAGCTACTACATGATCAATCAAAGAGAGAAAATTTGGGCCGAAACGCTCAATCCTGGATAATTGCAAATCGAACATGGAAATCAGTTACTAAGAACGCTATGACTGTGTATAATGAGTTGATTGAATAATTTTCATGAAGCTTCGCTAAACCAAGCAAAAATCATTGAGTTTGAACCTGTAGACAAGTTTTCGCCTTCGGTCATTTCACATGATGAAAATTTGTCATTTGGGATGTAACAACCATCGATTAGCGATGATGTATCTGTTGTTAGAATCATTAACACATCAGTAATGGGCGTGTCATCTTTTACTTCAATCCAAGAAACGCGTGTAGAATTACTCGTTATTGAAACAGATTGATTTTGATACAGAAGTAATAGATCGCCGAAAACATTGACTTCACTGGCGTTTGTTTGTAACAAAGGTGAAATCCCTACAGAATTGTTTACTTCCCATAATATTCCTAGTTTATTTTGGAAAATATTCACAGATACAGGCTCAATATACGGGTTTCCAAGTAATTCAATCGGGTATTTTTCCCATTGGTATCTTGGATTCCAGTTAGAAGTGATTAGATGGGTAGCATCATGTTCTTTGATTGATTGATCAATTACATTTTCGTGATTGATGAAACGATACGCTTCGAAATCTAGAGTTAATATTACTGGAATATCGTGACCAGTTAATACGATTGAATCTTCAGAAAGGCCGTTTGTATTTTGGATGTGAAAATCAAATAAATCCAACCTGAGGGGGATATATCTCTCTGAAGTCTCAATTTCTTCATCAATAGTTGAGAGATTTGATGTAGTGACAAGTAAAATCATAAATGCACAAACTAAGTTATTTCGGAGCTTAAACTGATTTGCGAATTTCGGTTTAATGTTGGAGATTGGTAATCCTGCAACACATACGCAAAGCATCAATGCTATCCACGGAGTGTGGTATCGCTCAGTTCCAAAATCCAATATGTAAATGTGTAATGCTACCAAGGGGAGAAATAGTACCATAATCTCCTTCATTTCTTCATTATATTCGGAGTAAAGGCGATACGACCCAATCAAAAACCAGATTACTCCAAAGATTGAAACTTGGGAAATTAGATGCTCCCACCACATAGAACTATTATGTTCTCCAACTACAGAAATTGCACTATCGATAGCAAAATTTGTTTGCGGAGATAGGGCAGCAAACGGGTCACCTTGAGTAATGAAATAGAAAATGAAAAATGGACTCGTGATAGCAAACCAACCTTGAAGGAAAATTACAGCTCGCTTTCTAGATTTATCTTTGAGGTATAGCCAGCCTGAGAGGCCTACTGCATAAATGAATACATATTTTGTGAGGAAGACTAACCCTGCAAATCCGCCAAGTAGCCATATTGAGCGTTTTGATTTTGGATTTAGAATGGCTATGTGGATAAGGAATATCCAGAGCCCTGCAACAGGAACATCTGCATAGGGCAATTGCCCCCAATATCGGAATACAGGTACAAAAATTATCGCTGGAATAATCATTGCTGAAAGAAATTTGGTATTCCATCTTTCAGACAAATGTTGTAATTGCCAGCAAGTAAGAGAGAGTAAAATCAACGGTGCATAACTTACCGAATTTGAAAAGAGTAGTTCAATTGAAAGAACCGCAGGTATAATCGGTGGTCTAAATAAGAAATCCTGTCCTTGATGATTTGGGATATTATCAATCTCACCAATGTAATGATTGGCTTGAATTAAGTGATACATGCCATCAGTCATTCCGATGTGTTTCATTTGCCACCAAGACAATTGATCTGCTAATATGACTACACAAATAGGTGCAATCAACCACCTTAAGTCGCTGTAACTCCATTTGATCATTCTTACGAAATACATTGCGAGTATAACTATGGCCCCAATTACAACGAATGGAATCAACTTCGTTTCAAACCCAATCATCCAAAATAGATTGATTATCCACCCCACTGTCAGAATTGTAGGAAGGGCCCAAAATGTGAGGTGGCCTAGGTTGTATGGCCCCTCTCGCATATTTGGTTGTTGAATATGAACACAATAAACAATTGTGAAATAACTCAATAATCAAAAAATGAATGCTAGACAATTAATATGGCGTCAGTAAAAGCATAATTCAGTCTAATTATTAGGCCGACCAACAGCGTGGACTTGCCATCCATAACTTTCAAGCATGTTCAAATCGAGAACTCTTCTTCCATCGTACAAAATTGGGTTTCTCATCCGGTTCGCTAGGCCACCCCAATCAATTTCTTTGCATGCTTCGTGAGCTGTAACAAGTACTGCAAGGTCATAGCCTTCAGCGGAATCTATGTTTGCAACAACTTCGACTCCTTCAGGGAAGTCTTCAGAGCCCAAGTGTGGGTCATAAGCAGAAACAGCGATATTTTTGTTGCGAAGAGCATCTGTTAGGGGTTCAGCGGGTGTCTCACGAGGATCACCAACTTCGGCTTTGTAAGACCAACCAAGTAGCAAAACCTTACCTTCTCCAGCAGGCACTCCTGCTTTGTAGAGGATTTCGTTTAGGACTCCTGCAACGTGAATCGGCATTGTGCGATTAACAGCACGAGCAGCAGTAATCAATTCAGCAGGCACTCCCACATCAGCGGCTCTTTGCATCATGTAGTATGGGTCTACTGGTATACAGTGACCCCCCACTCCAACACCTGGTGTATATCGGTGAAAGTTCCATTTAGTTGCGGCAGCTGAAAGGACATCTTCGACATCTACATCAAGTTCAGGGAAAATACGTGCCAACTCATTTACTAATGCAATATTGATATCACGTTGAACATTTTCAATTACTTTGGCAGCCTCAGCAACTTCTAATTTACCTACATAGCGGACATCTTCATTTGTAAGCCGACTATAAAGTCCAACCAGTCCTTCTCCAACTTCAGGATTTGAACATCCAATTACCCTAGCAACTTGACGAACACCATGCGCGGGGTCCCCTGGATTAAATCGTTCAGGACAATATGCAATTTCAACATCTACACCTATTTTCAATCCAACACTTTCAATTTCAGGAAGCCATGTTTGTGCAGTAACACCAGGGTAAACAGTAGATTCTAGAACAACAATAGTTCTAGATCCCTTTTCTAGAGACTCAAACACGGCTCTTCCTGCTTTTTGCACATATGTTAAATCGGGCTTAAGGTCTTCAGTAACAGGAGTTGGAACAGTAACTAGGACAACATCACAATGTGGAACGGCTTCAGAGGTAGTAGTAGTGATATTCCAACGTTCAGTACCCGGCGCAGGAATTATATCATTGACATCAGGGTCTCCAGTTGGATTTTCTCCGCGTTTA
>JASLKG010000010.1 GCA_030747695.1 Candidatus Poseidoniaceae archaeon | reverse complement strand
CGGGCGGCATCAGCAGGTAATGGATTGGAGAAGACCAATGGTTCCGAAGCACGCCAATCAGAACCCCGAATTTCTGGAAGTTGACCTTGTGACATATCTCGCCCCATCAATGCGAGGAGGGCATGTGTTTCAAGGCTACCCATTGAACTCACCTTAAATGTCGGAAACAAGATTATGGTTAATCAGTGACTCGGATGTTCATGCGGGCCAATCTGTTGCTGATTGCAATTATGATTCAATTGCCTGCACTTTTCTTCAGCGTTCCTGCTCAAGCCCAAGGCAATGAACCTGAGATAGAATTAGACTGCAGTTACGAGGGTACTTCATATCCATTTGAATACACATATGGAGTTGGAATGGGATATCACACACCAATAGTGTGTGAAATTGAAAATCCTAACAATTATGTTGTAGAGATTGAGATGTCATGGACTTGGCAATGGCAAGTTGAAATAACTGATGAAAATGGCGATAGCATTGATGAAACCCAGCAAATTGATGCGAATGGTAATTTGACTATATTGCTAGAAATATCGAGTCCTCACTTACAAAAAATAGGTGATTATGAAATAGATGTTGCTGTGATCGTCAAAAAATATGGAGCTGGACAAAATGCAATGACTGATTGCTCTAGTTGTGAAGAAGAATCTACTACTGAAACTGTTGTTATACACCCATACTACTTTTACTCACGAGAACTAGTAGATACACATCAATGGAGAGATGGATGGAAGAATGACGATTGGTCTTATACAGCCGATGAGCAGAAAGATATGCCAGGAAATTATCCTGATTGTCCACAAGGAATCTTTTGGAGCGTGTTTGAATTCACAATACAGGCTAATCATGATGGTTATTTCTCAGTTGAACCTTGGATGGGAGAAGAACATGAAGCTTGGTTACTTAATTCAGATGGTAGCAAAATCTCGTTAGACCCGCAGATAAGATATGAAACTGGTAACACAGTCTCCTTCAAGATATTATTTGAATGGAATATGACTAGAATAATTGAATCTCACTCAACATTTGAATTAGATCAATATTCAATATATTTCTGGTGGAATGGATATGCTGAGATGGATAACAAACAATATTCTAGCATTAGAACATACCATCCTAATCATGAACACGAGATTATATTGGGTAGCGGTAACGTTTGGAGAGATATTACTCCTACCGGAAGTGGAGGTTACCTCCAGGAAAAGTCTGCAATGCCATGTTGGGGTATTGAACAAACTGAACCAACTGGAGATACTAATCTGGATTTTACTGAAGGGAATGAAATCCCAGCTCTATCGTTTGTCAGCACAATCATGACGATTTTGCTTAGTGCCATATTGTGGCGAAAGAATGAAAATTATTGAAACTCTACTCTTCTTCAGAGATAGACTTCTTTTCGGTGAATATTGTTTCTTGGACCCTTTTGTGCACAGGTTTCCATACTAAGGGCCTCTACGGTGAGTTTAAACGGCAACCTATATTCCCAAAACCATGTCAATCATAGCAGCATACAACGAAGCCTGGGATACTGGAAACGTACAAGATCTCGCAGAAATCCTCCACGATGAATTTGTGTTCAATCCTCATGTAGGTGGTATCACTATGGGCAAGTCTGATGTTTTAGCTTTCGCTGGTAACAACGCACCAACCTCGGAACACAGTAGGATTCTCTTCGAAAATAACGAAGTAGGTGTCGCCCATTCAATAGTTCACTTTGCCAACGGTTCAACCTCTGAAGCCGTGTTGTCATTCCTCCAATTCAAGGATGGTAAAATCATCTCGATGGAAACAGGTGCAACACCACTCTCTGACGATTACAAACTCGTTGGAAGCGAATGATTTCACAAGCATTTTCGAGGGGGTAACAGGAATGCCATCTTTTAGAATCTGTTCAAATTGCTTTGGCTTTCAAGTTTATCCATATATGGGATTCATGACTGGATCACAATATCAATGTCAAGAATGCGAGGAGATAATACCTATACCAATTGAGTTTGATAATACTGAAGGTTATGTGGAATTTCTCAAAGTGCAGAGTCCAGAGAAATTTGCTCAAATTGAAGATGATCTCAAAAGCGTAGAAAAAGAAACTGAAGCGCCAATATCTATGCCCAAGAATGAGATTATTGAATTATCTCCAAATAATGGAAAACTATCACATATTTGCATATTTGAAGGTTGTCAGAAAGGAAAAAGTGGTGGAAGAGATTATTGCCGAAAACATTGGCTTGAGGGGCATGACCTTGAATTTTGAAAGATTACGATTGCATGATTATATGGTGACACCCTCAGCTGTTTGACTAGATGTTGTAAAGTTCGATGCTTTTGAATTTGTTTCTTGAGATGTAGAGCAGCAACATCGTCGTGGTAAAGTAAACAATTATGCCCAGAGTCGCGACTGAGAACGTAACCATCTCAGAAGGTACTTTCTCAAATTCTACAAAACGCCAAGTGAATGTACCCACTAACACATTGTGCAAGCCATGCCAGAAAATACACACCCAAATATTTCTAGAAATTTGATATGCATAGCCGAAAATCATCCCCGCCCCAATCCATTCAATTAAACTGTATACTAGCCACAAACCTTCCATTTCATAGACAATAATGGCGATTGGGAGGTGCATCAATCCAAATAGGATTGATGCCAAAGCAAGCGATTGCCATTTTGGCAATACTTTCTCAAATTGGTTTTGGAAGAAACCTCGAAAAACGAACTCTTCGACAATCGCTACAATTAACAGATTTGTCAAGGCCATGACCAGATAATGTGACCATGATTCTGTGTCAAGAAAGCCGAATTCAAATTCGAGCTCAGTATCACCAAAAAGTCCCGTATTAAATATCGCGTAGGATCGAATGAAATGCAAGATCAATTCAGCCATTATCAATATGATTCCAAACACTAAGGCCCTGAATACGAATGAATTCTTAGAAGAATAATCGGGAAAAAACCGAACCGGGGTTGCAGTTTCCTTTCGTACAAACTTCCAGTACAGAAAGATTGGTGAAAGTAAAATTATCGGCTGAAAAATGACTTGTGCAAGATAAAATTTCATACTCCCAAACGGTTCGAGATAGGGTAGTGAAACCAAACGATAAACCACCCAACATCCTATGATGAATGTCCACAATCCCAGCAATTCAGCGATGTACCGTCCCTTGTGAGTGTTGGCCATGCATGTCGGTATTTGTGCTTGGAAATAGAACTTGTTGAACCGCAAATGTCTTTGATGAGATGCATTTGTATCGAGCCATGAAGGGTCGTGCAATGCTACTTTCTCTGTTATTGCTGGGCTCATTTCCGGCGTTTCAGGTTAATGCAGGCTCAACTACTCATTTCGGCAATTCAGGGTCGCCTACCTCGATCATGCTAGATTTCACTGGAGCTGGGCATGATTCTAGCACCAATATCAGCATAGGGGCCAGTTCAGTAATCACAACTGCAGCACTCGATATCAGAGGGCTTGACAATTCAAGTGGAGAAAGCCCAGAATCCATCGGGATAGACATTGGAGATGACGGTGATTTAGATTGGTTTTGGGGAGGACCGGGAAATGGCACATATGGCCACTTGGATGAGCTTTCAAACGGATATAACCGAGCTGGACTTAACATGTCCACTGGTAATAATTCGAGTTATCACATTCGTTTACCAATAAATGCGACAATAACCTCTGCATCCATGCAGTTTTCAACATTGAGCGAACTAACAATCTCTGGTAATGATGTTCGTGATTCCTACTTGCACAAACCAAACCCGACCTATGGAAACTCGACTCACGCAGATTGTAATTACGGCAATTCTAGCGCCACTCATGTTGGTAAAACTGAGTGGGCGAATTGGCATATATATCGAGGAGTATACTGGTTCGACCTGGGCCTATTGCCTGGAGCTACAGTCCTAGATGCTAATTTATCATTCTACGTGCAAGATGCGGTAAATCAAGCTTCGACTACGACTCCTGTAAGCGCTCAACATACCTACTCGGTTCATCCTTTGCTGAAACATTGGGAGGAAGGTCTTGAGAGTAATGCTGTGGTCTCACAAGCAGCAGGTGTCACTTGGAATAATGCGATTGACAACCTCACTGGCAACGATTATTCTTGGGCGAACTCAGGCGCCTCTGGTACGGCAGACCGCGATGCTGCTGTTGCAAGTGTAACGGATAGCCCTGCCAACCTAGAGTATAACTGGCTCGAATTTAACAGTCAAAATTTGACAGATCTAGTACAAGATTGGGTTAACGGCAATGTAACCAATCATGGAATTATTCTCATTGGTGATGAAAATACCAACAAACCAGATGGTTCGAGATTGACCATCACATCAAGGGATAACGCCACCCATGGCCCGAAATTGATTGTTGTTTTCGAGGGTAGTGATGATGTGACGGCCGCCCTCGATGTTGGCGCAGATGGTAATTGGGAGTGGAATCATAGCGGAAATCTCAGCAATGCATCCACAGTCCCTGACTTTTCTGCCTCTCTTAATTCATACCTAGGTAATGCCATTCCAAGTTTCACCGATGCATGGGGTAATGAATTCGTAGATATTCCACTTCAAGTGAGTGCTAATGCTACCTTGGTTCTCGATGAGATTGATATCAAATATGACTGGACTGCAGCAGTGGGAGTCTCGCCTCATTCAGACCTACTTGGTGAATTAAATCAACATGCTTCAAATCTTACGCCAGATGCCTCTGGTAATGTCAGTATAACCATTAATGTCAGTACAGGCAGTGCTGGAAAGGTAGAATTGCTCAACCTATGGTTGGGGCAGGGAGACCGACCTCCTTCTATCACAGCAATTACACTGCCCGGAGAGGCCATCGTACCCGATGGCCAATCTCGGACCTTTAGTATCGATGTAACTTCATATCAGGGCCTATCTAATTTATCATGGCTCGCCCTCATCCCTCAACTCCAAAACAGTGCCAGTCAACCAATGCTTTTCCATTCTTTTGAAAATGATACTACATGGGTCAACGATCCTGCAGGATTTGTTAACAATATCAGTGGTTCATGGACGGTATTGAACAATCAAAGCGGTGTTATGTCTTGGGACCTCACAGTCAATTGGGCATGGTTGCCTGGACAGAATATTGTTTGGCAGGCTCAGGCGTGGACAATTGATTCTCTTCATACAAGTAGATACTCAAGCCAGACCACAGATCATGAACGCAGAATGGAGATTACTAGCTTCACAGTCTGGGATATGACCGATCCTACCGAAGGCAGTACACAAATCGATACAGATGAATGGGTAGCGGGAGGTGATTTGCTACGCGTCGGAGGTGCTGTAAGATTTCTCAATCAAACCACTCATCCACTCCCTGGTGATGTCCTCATAGAATTAGACGGCATCAGTGCAAATACAACTGTTGATTCCAATGGTGCTTACTCAATCGAGGTATTTGCTCCACAGGCTAATCACTATGATGGATTTACTATTGGAGCCCATCTCTCTGGCCCATTTGATTCAACTGAGATAGGCCTTGCATCACTCACTTTCAACATCGATGCGACAAAACCTGGTTACCAAGCAAATGCACCACTTGGTGAAAGAATCATACCTTCAGCACAGCAATTGTTCAATGTAACTATCACCGACGGTGTAGATGGCGATGGGCTTGACCTTGGCAGTCTACGCCTGAAATGGTGGGTTGAAGCTCTGCACGATGATGGCGATGGCATTCCACAACTAGAGGAATATTCCCAGAGACCACTTCTTAGAGAGGGGGAGAGTGACTTTTTCCACGCTCGGTATGATGACACATACAATTCGCACGGTCAACATGTCTCTCTGTTCATTGAGGGATTTGACAAGACTGGTAATGCAATCTTGAGTGGCCCTGGATTTGAGGCAGATGTGATTAATTACATATCACTAGTTCCTTCTCCTACAGAGGTTATATCGGTCAAGATGGATTTACCAGGTGGTGACACCCTTACTCCTGCGCACCCCGGTTGGCTAAACATCAGTATTAGAGATGTAAACGGCTTAAATGATATCGAAGTTATCATCATTGATCTTGACGTAGGCAATACACTAACCTACGTCAAGGATGGAACATTTGTTTCTAGCAATTCATTACTCGAGGTCTCAGGGTTCACATTCGAAGAAAACGGAGATGAAATTAATCTCAATCTCTCATTTTCTGCATCTCCACTATTTGATGACATGTCGGCAAATCAGATGGAGGTTACACTCAAAATAAGTGATTCTTCGGGTGAACATATCACTGACACTGGACTAGTCTGGCACTTTAATGCCGATGTCATACTTGTCGAGTCTTCGATTAGTACCTCCGGTACTGAATCTCGTTTACTTGTGTATGATGATTATGTTACACTCGGCCAGAGACTGGTAGTAGAAGGTAGAGTACGTTATGTCGCTGCAGATCTAGCACCGGCTTTGGGTTCATATTCAGTTATGCTAGAAGCACCTCTCGATTTACCTCTTTTAGTTGTGACAGATGCCGATGGCAGGTTTGAAGGTACGATGGATGCCCTTGGTAGTGGATTGTACCGTGTAGTCATCCAAGTCAATGGAGGAATGGGTTCTGCAAATCCAAGTCCCGAACCGGTTCGTCTGCAGATTGATGATGAAGCACCTTCGATAGTAGGTCACGAGCCAACGATGGTATCCACTAATTCAACTGAGCTACTTTTACAATTTGATATCCAAGAAACCGATTCAGGCCTACCTGATCAGGGCATTCAGGTTCAATGTGTTCAGATTGATGGCCTTCAATCATTTGGAGATATAATAGAAGGGACTGCTAACATAATCATTCCCGGTGATGTCAGCCGGTATCTTGTGAATTTAAGTTCACAACCCATCCAAAGTGAAAACCTCGATTGCTGGTTCGAGGTGGCCGATCTAGCTGGAAATAATTTGACTGGTGAAGGTTCTGCTAAGACTTGGCCGCTTCGTCTCGAAGTAATCGAGACTAGGCCGGATCTCAGTGCTGAACGAATTACTATGTCGGATTATTCACCAATCCTTGGCCAGATGAACACTGTTAGTATCGAAATATTCAACATTGGCGCCCACGATTCTACAGCATTCAACATTACTTTGGAGACTCATACTCCACATGAAGGCCGAATCATCATAGAAGAAGTTGAAACGATCCAAGCATCAATACTAAACGGTGAGATGACGATAGTGTCCTTCGAATGGATGCCTGATTGGGAAGGTGAACAAGACCTAGTGGTACGAATAGATTCAAGCCAAGAGATTGACGAGTCTAACGAGGACAACATCGTTTCGTTGAATGTTAATATTGGCCCCATTCCTGAACCAGAAGGGTTCTTTGCCTCTCAATCTATGATGACAATTTTCGGAATCGGTTTGCTTGGTGTTGTTTGTGTAGGATTGCTATTCTTTGCATCTCGCCGAATCGGTGAAGGAGATGATTCAGAGTGGCTTGAAGAAGATGATGAAGACGATGAAGAATCTGAGTATTGATAATACTCACGGGGATTCTTATTCATCTTCTCCAATTGATTCTTTTAGTGCTTTGATAGATACTCTTGTAACAATTATTGTAGCAACTACTGTTGCAAGAACGCCTAGCATGAATGTAATGAGCCCCATCGGAGATTGTTTTATCTGTTCTATTCCTGAACTACTAAGAGCAAGGGTTCCAAGGACATGCCCATAATATGAATAAACTGCACAATAAATTAAACTAGAGGTATTTGATATCAAAAATACTCTCAATGAAACAGGAGTTGCTGACATGATGTAATTCAACCACTCGTCAGGTAAAATAGGTGAAAGTCTAACCAATATTGATATTTTCATTGCCTCGTCATTGATTGCTTTTTCGATATTTTGCATTTTCTTGTCATTCTTTATTGATTCCTGTATGGTTTCTCTAAATAGCCAACGTCCAAGAAGAAATGCACACAATCCTCCCAACATTGATGCTGCAAAATTTACCACAACTGCAATCCAAAATGGAAATATAGCCCCTGCTCCAATTTTTACAAATGGTGTTGGCAATAACAATATTATTGCCAGAGATAACATCAATGTGAATAATAAAGCTCCAGACAATCCAAATGCCCGAAACCAATCTATTATTTGTTCAGCGTCACTAAACAAAAAATAACCTGAAACTGCACAAACTAATAGCATGATTACTCCAAATAAAGCACGCCAGCGATACAATTGTGGTTGCTTTTCTTTCATTGATTTGAGTGTCTTTGGATCATCAACCAAATGTAATTCTCCGGGTTTTGGAAGGTGCTTAATGGATTCACTAATTACTGTGTTTCCAATACTTTTCATGAATCATTCCTCCTCTTCGGATTCAGGAAGTGATTGCAAAACGTCACCTAGCATTTCGGTTACATCTTCGATACGTGTTGAAAGCGTAATGTCACTAACATTTCCTGGACGCCCCAAATCCCACATTAACTCATGTGTGGTCTCTGTCACTAAGCGAGTGAATTCCAAAACTGCGGGATCGATTCTTCTTTTGTCATCTTCCTCAACTATTGCAATTAAATCGGGCTTCTCATCTAGTATCTCATCCATTATTTCTTCTACATCAGAAGCAATGCTATCTGCCTGTTTTTCAAGAATTTCTTCCATTGAACCGGCAGTCATTTTCATTGAACTTGCACTAACGTCTCCAAGTTTTTCGCCCTTCTTTTTTGTTGGCAATTGGGTTTTGGATAAATCCTGGCCACTGGTTGTTTCCATGTCTGAAACAAGGCTATTCAATGCCACACGGAGTACATTTGACATTAAAGAAGGGTCCAATCCTTCATCTACAGAAATACCTTCTTCTCCTAATTGTAGAAGAATTTCATTTACAAAATCAATATTGATTTTTTCTGGAGTAACTAACCCCTTGAGAACAGGTAGAGCCCACTTACCATCGCTCATCACCATACTTACATCAAACGACCCACCACCTTTACCAGCTGCATCAGAAACCTCTGCAGGAGGCGGAACAAACTGCTTCTTCGAGTGTTTTTCTAATTGTGAAATTAATTTGTTCATATCAACTGGTTTCGAAATTACTTCATTCACTCCCGCACGCGCTGCTGCTTTCAAAAAATCCTCAGCTGTATTACGTGACAGCATTACAATTCTACATTTGAAAGCGAATTCAGGATCACTCATCAGGCGTTGCGATGCATCGATTGAATCTCCTGATTTCCATTCTGCGTCTATCAATACTATTTCTGGCATAGTAGCTAATGCTGTTCCTTCTGCTTGTCTCAGAGTTCCTGCTCTAGTCACATCATAGCCTGCTCTCTCTAGAGTATTCGCCAATAAATTGCGCCGACCTTCATTTTCATCGGCTACGATTATCTTCGGCACAATCTAATGCCCATGGCATTAACCTCATGAACGTTGACCCACCATAGGTGGGTCTCAACCATGTATGATACCATCAGGGTTAATTTCAGACCAACCATTAATTCCGCCATCAAGATTATACAATCTTGAACCATCATAGCCGGCTTCCATTAGGAACAAGATTGCCAATTGTGAACGTTGACCACTTCTGCATTGTACTAACACATCTCTATCCTTAGGGATTCTATCTACTGCAGAAAGTATCTCATCATGGGGACACATATCATCACTACACGATATCCTAGATTGATTCCATTCCATTTGAGATCTTACATCAATGAAATAAGGCTTCCAACCCTCATTCATTTTGGAAATTGCATCGGACGCATTGATTGAATTGAACATTAATTCATCTACAGAGGCTTCCGACTCTTGAACATGTTCACTATTTGTTGAATTAAATGAAAGTATTTTCATTGATGATTCAAGAGCATCGTAAATCATCAACTTACCTCTCAAGGGCTCTCCAATTCCAACAATTATCTTAATCGCTTCTGTAGCTTGAAGGCAACCAATAATTCCTGGTAGAACACCAAAAACTCCTGCTTCGGAACAGGATGGAATCAAATGCTCTGGTGGTGCTTCTGGAAACAGATCTCTATAACTTGGCCCACCTTTATAATTGAATGTAGATAGTTGTCCTTCAAATCTATAAACCGAACCATAGACCCATGGAATATCAATTTCACAGCATATGTCATCGATCAAATATCTAGTTGGAATATTGTCAGTACCATCAATAATCAAATCGTGATTTTCAAACAAAGATTTTGCATTATCTTCGGATAATCTTTGGGTTATAGCTTCAACCGAAATATTTGGATCTAAATCCAATACAAATCTCTTCGCTGATACTGCCTTATGTTCCCCAATATCTGAAGTTCGATGGATTACTTGTCTTTGTAAATTTGACAAATCTACCTTGTCATCATCAACAATTGAGAGATGACCTATTCCCGCTGCAGCAAGATATTGAATTACAGGGCTGCCTAGTCCGCCAGCTCCCACGCACAATACTCGTGATTTTGACAAACGCGACTGCCCCTCCGCGCCTACTTGCGGTAGCATAACATGTCTTGAGTGGCGTTCTAAATCTACCATCATAGCACCATCAGTGTAGATTCTCTTCCAACCAGCGTTCACAGTCTATTGCTGCTTGACAGCCAAGTCCTGCTGCTGTAATTGCTTGCTTATATCTTGTATCGACAACATCACCAGCAGCAAAAACTCCAGGTATTGAAGTCATTGTATGCTCTTTGTGAATCAAATAACCTTCATTGTCAGTTTCCAATTGGCCTTCTAGAAATCCAGTAATTGGAGTGTGTCCAATGGCAATAAATGCGCCAGTTACTGAGATTTCTTCCTGAGAGCCATCTCTAGGATCTTCAAGTATTGCCCCCGTTAATCCCTTCTCATCAGACAACCACTTCTTTACTTGTCTAAAAGTGCGTATCTCAATCTTTTCATGTGCTACAGCACGATCATACATCACCTTTGAGGCTCGGAAAACATCTCTCCGGTGTACTAAAGTAACCTTAGATGCGAATCTAGTCAGGAACGTTGCTTCTTCCATAGCTGAGTCACCCCCTCCCACGACAAGTATCTCTTCATCTTTGAAAAATGCGCCATCGCATGTTGCACATGTAGAAATGCCTCGTCCTTTTTGCTCATCCTCTCCTTCGACTCCTAGCCAAATAGATTCGGCACCAGTACAGATAATTATTGAATCGGTAAGATATTCTTCGCCTTCTGACCACACTTTGAATGGGCGAGTTGAGAGATCCACTTTCTCTACATTACGATCTTGTACTTCAAGTCCAAAGCGTTCAGATTGCTCACGAAGTTGCATCATCATTTCAGGACCTCCTATTCCTTCAGGATATCCTGGGAAATTTTCAATGTCGCTTGTTAGCATTAATTGGCCACCAGACATGTACCCCGCAAACATCAAAGGTTCCAACATAGCCCTTGCTGTATAGAGTCCAGCAGTATAACCTGCAGGCCCACTTCCGATGATAATTACATTGCGTACATTGTCGCCCATGGCTCTTCCCATGGGCATGCTATCCTTGAACATTGGCTCTGAAATTTCAAATCGTATATCGGTTCCCGCTGAGCATGGACGTTTTTTCACACTGGCTTTGGGGGATGGCCCTAACTCGGGGAAAAATGTCTTGGAAAATTAGCGGGCCAATGGGGGTATTGCCTGATTTAGTTGCATTTGTACCTTCATCGATATATGCATTTGTAAGCGGAATTCCGAGAGTAAATATAGATGACAACACACGTACAGAAGATATACCAATAGCTTGGGATATATACCAATGGTCACACTCCTTTACAATTGTTCTAATTTTGTTTATTTCAGCATGGTGGATTCTTGAACGCAGGGGGCATCAGAATGCCAAACAAACTGCTTGGATTTTCGTAATACCATGGATTGCACACATTATTCTTGATATCCCTGGCCACACCATCAATTTCTTCCCAACGCCGTTCTTATACCCCTTCAGTGACTTGATGTTTGATGGCGTACGCTGGAGTACTTGGTGGTTCTTTACAATCAATTTAGTGTTATTACTAGGAACCTGGTATTGGGTTCTGAAAAATGAAAGGGATCAAAGCATTTCAGAAACTGCCGATACAGCTGATCTTGCATGAGGTTCTAGCCGTGGTTCGATATGTTCTTCTTTAGCACCAGGGCCAATAATTCCTAATCCAACCGGTTTATTATGTGATATTTGCAAATCGATTATTGATTTGGTAACAGCCTGTCCCATTACCAATCCATGTTTTGTTTCTCCGCGCTCAATTATTCCCAAACAGACTGCTCCGTCTATGTCTTCTCTAGAAAGTACCCTTTCAAGCGCAAGGGGTGTTTCCATTGCACCGGGTACCCAAACAACTTCTTCAACAGACAATTTGTCCATTGTTGCCTGATCTTTAGCCCACATCAACATCATTTCAACTTGCGATTTGTGGAAGCTACCACATACTATTGCGATATTACTCATTGCCTCTCCTCCAAGATTCTCTCAACTGTTGCAACAACCATTTGTGTCATTGAATCAACCTCTATGTTGACATGATCGCCCGGTTGTTTTCCACTTATAGTTGTCAATCGTAAAGTTTCAGGAATTAGATGCAAGGAAAAACCCATCTCTCCTTCAACATGCCCTACTGTCAATGAAATCCCATCAATAGCCACATATCCTTTGGGTTGAATGAATTTCATAATATCCGGAGAACATTCAACAATTATGCTGATATTTTGATTACCTTCATCTCTAACAATTATTTCCCCTATGCCAATAATGTGACCTGAAAGAAGATGCCCTCCAAGTTCATCACCAATTTGCAAGGCTCTTTCGAGGTTAACCCACATACCTTCTATCTTCTCACTCAATGTGGTTACAATGAGAGTCTCGGGAATTACATCGAATGAGATTAAAGATTCATTAATATCGACTACAGTTAGGCAAACGCCATCAACGCTGACTGAGGCTCCACTAACCAATCCCTCCGTGGAAACCATTCCAAAATCAATCGTGAGACGTACTACTTCATCACCTTCAATCTTCACAATTTGGCCCATGCCGGCTACAATTCCTGTGAACATTGTTTTGTCTCCTAATTGTCATCTGAATTTGCTAAGTCTAGAATTCTAGCAATTATCTTCCTAGTACCATCAAGATCATCAGCCAATCCTTCAACTCTTGTTACAACAATGTGTCCAAGACCTAGTTCTTCTAATGATTTCTTTATGCGTTCTTCTGCATGTTCTTGATCATATCCTAATGCGATTATGTCAGGATTTATTTCGGGAATAATATCGAAGATGGGAACACCGGGAGGATTACCAATAATTGCCTCGTCTACTGGCTTTAACCCCATGACCATTCTACGTCTCAGTTCTTGATTTGTCACTGGTTCGTGCTTGCGCTTACGAACAGTATCATCATGGGCAACAATTACTGTTAAATGGTCACCCAATGCTTTTGCTTGCTCCATATAGTGCAAGTGCCCAGCATGCAAAAGATCAAAGACACCTACTGCCAAGACGCGCACCATTCATCTTCCTCCTATTATTCTGGGACAGGTTCTAACACTTAGTTCCAAGGGCAGAAACCAATTCCTCTCCAGTAAGGAATGGTATGTCTCGTTCCATAGCCCATTTCCTTGCATCTACTACAGACAAAGCAAAATCGCCATCAGGTTGTAACATTTCTGCCCCTATTACAACTGGGATCATTCCCGCTAATCTAGCAAGGCCAACGGCCAGTTCAGTATGTCCTTGACGTTTTGATAAACCGCCTTCGGTTTCCCTACATACAGGTATATGTCCAGGTGTACGGAATTCTTTTCCTAAAGCCGCTAAGGCATCATCCTCATCAGTTAATTCTGAATATAATTCTGCAAATCTTCGAGTGGTTAATGCCCTATCATGATCTGTGATTCCAGTGAAAGTATCTCTATGATTAAGAGACAATGTAAATGCGCTACGAGAATCATACTGTAAATCATCAGTTTGTAAATGTTCTAATATCGGATTTCCTTCAATAAGACTAGGATTCATATGTAAATCTTGAAGGAATGGTAAACCAAATGTCTCACCTACTTCATGTCCGATTGCAAGGAAAAGTAAACCTCCACAATCAAAGCGTAATTGTCTCATCGTCGCTGGTGTTGCTGATTGGGCTGGAAAAAGTAGATCGGTTTCTCCTTCTCTATTCTCCGCATCGAAAAGGCAAACAGGTAAGCCAGCGCGAAATGCGTTCACTGCAGACTCTATGTCCTCCTCCATGATTTAGCCGTGAGGGCTCCACCTCATGAAACCAACCCTGCCTATTTTAGGACATTTGAGGCCTATTTGCGGAAAGGGGTTAACATAGGGCACCCCTTCGGCCTACTCTACGGGAGTGGGAGTCATGCCAGTAAAATTAGGTCCAGCCGGAGTTCCACTTTCATGTAAAGGACGTACAATTGTAGAAGGCATGGATGATATTATTTCCTTGGGATTAGAAACTATGGAAGTGCAAACCGTGCGACTGGTCGCCCCTCAACACTTTGAACAATACTGGCAAGCTGGAGTTTTAGCAAACAAAACTGGATTTGAAATGAACATTCATGGACCATATTATTCCGAATTACTCGGTGATCGTTTGCAACGAAATAGAAGTCTGGCCAAAGTCGAAGCCGCATTACAAGCTGCAAAAACAATCAATGCACGTCACGTCACACTACATGCAGGCCATTATGGTGAAACTGGGAGAGGTGATGAAGCTAATGGCCAAGTTGCAACTGTCTTCAAAGGAATTGTACAGAGAGTAAGTGATATCTGGAATGATGATGAGGAGGAATATCCTGTTTTCCCTTGGCTAAAAGATGGGACTCCTCCAAAAATCGGTGTAGAAACCAGTGGCCGGCAAGAACTTTGGGGCAGCCTGGAAGAAGTTCTAGATGTTGTCAATCATGTTGAAGGAACTATTCCGGTACTAAATCTTGCACATATTCATGCAAGAGGACATGGCCGCTTGAGAACTAGTGAAGACTATGGAGAATTGTTTGATCAAGTAAGAGAAACAATTGGTACAAAACAATTCTATTGTCACTTCTCCGGAGTAGAACATAGTATGGGTAATGCAATGCATTATACTCAAATCAAAAAATCAGATTTAAATTTCGAACCACTTGCTGAATTCCTTATTGAAGATGGAGGCTGGCTAGATGTTACTCTAATCTCTGACTCGCCTCTACTTGAACACGATGCAATGTACATGATGCAAAATATCGAACGTGCTAGACATCGCCAACTCGAAAGAAAAGCAAGAGAAGATCGCCGTAAGGCTCTTGCTGCACAAGCAAATATTACTCCTGAAGAAATGGAAGCACGCGAGGCAGAAATTGCTGCTGCACGTGCAAAGGATGCATTAGCAAGAGCACAACCCGCTCCTGAAAAGAAACCTGAAGAAAAGGTAGAAAAGAAGGCAGAAGAAAAAGCAGAAGAAAAGAAAGAGGCAAAAGCTAAAGCAAAGAAAAAGAGCACTTCTAAGAAAGAAAAAGATGACGATTTCTTTGAAACTGAAGAAGATGATGATGATTTGTTTTGATTAATCAAAATCTCAGTTCAAACTGGCTTTTCGTGGCTGCAACTAGGGAAATCCCCTAAAGGGGATTGCAAAGCACCCGAACTCATGGCTCACATTGCGGTACTTGGATTGGGGAATTGGGGAAGTGCTATTGCACGAATTTGGTTACTTGAAGGGCACAATGTAAAAGGTTGGACAATTGAACAAGAAGTTTACGAATCTATAACCATGGAGAACATGAATAACAAGTACCTACCTAGTTATTCACTGGAAGGTTTAGATGTTACAATGCATGTTAAAGAAGCACTTGAAGAATCTGAAATTGTGGTACTAGCACTACCTTCTAGCGTAATTCTAAATGTTGTAGAAGAAATATTACCGTATCTAAGACCGGGGCATGTATTACTTGATTTAGCAAAAGGATTAGCGCCTGGTAAAAGATTGATTAGTCAAGCAATTCATGAAATGTTAAGTTCAAAAAATATGCACAACCCTCTGGCGGTTCTAACTGGCCCAACAATTGCACCTGAAGCCGCTGCAGGAGTCATGACTACTGCACTTGTTGCTAGTGAAGACATGAGTGTTGCTGAAAGATTGGCTGCAACACTTTCAACACCTACATTTGTACTTCATGCTGCATCTGATCCAGAAGGAGCAGAATTGTGGGGCGCATTCAAAAATGTAGTTGCGCTGTCATGTGGCTTAGTTGATGGACTAAAGAATATTGGAACTCTAGGTGGTGACAATTTGAAGGCTGCTATCTTTAATTCGGGATTCCGCGAAGGATGTTTATTGCTTCCAAAACTCGGTGCAAGGGCTGAAGTTGCATTCGGTCCTGCTGGTTTAGGAGATCTGTACGTAACTGCTACATCACCACATGGAAGGAATAGGCGCATGGGAGAAAAACTCGGTAGTGGCTTGACTCTAGAAGAAGCGTTAGAAGAAATGGTAATGGTTGCTGAAGGAGTTAGAGCTGCTAGAATGTTTAGGGATAGAGCCGAAGATATGAATATCGAAGTACCCTTTGTTAAAGCGATAAATACACTATTAGATGGCCATATTGATGCTGAAGAATGTTGCCGTAGAATGGTCGCATTATCCTAACACAGTATTGATGTGCTCAGGTCTTATCGGATTGACATGGCGGATGATTTAACGGAACTAGAAGCTCGTCTTTTTGAATGGATAAGAGCGTCTGATTTTGAAGAGGTCCCCTGGTCTACAAAATCTGCTGCGAAATCTTTCAAAGTAACTCAAGATGAAATTTATGAAGCAGTTGCTTCGCTATCAAAGAAGTTGCCTAACAACATCCAAATTTACTATGAAAATGGTAACGTCCACATTGCTGCAGAGTAACATGAAGGACACTGTATACATTGATGGCCTGTGTGCTCTTTGCACAAAAACTGGTAAATTTATTTCAAAGAGACTAGTAAAGGATTTGGAAATTATCGAGCTAGGCAGTGAAGCAGGAAAAGAAATGCTCAATACATTTTCAATTACAAAAGATTCCATTGTTTTGATTCGCAATAACCAACCATTTGTATATTCGTCTGCTGCAATACGTTGTTTGCTTTACATGCGATGGAATTGGTATTTCATCTATCCTTTCGTTTGGCTAATTCCGTTTCCAATTAGAGACTTACTTTACAAGATTGTTGCAAAGTTACGGCACAAAATCAACTAATCATTCTCTAACTTCAATATATTGTAGAACAATGTCTTCTTCAAAAACATCTGCATGAGAAGGGAATGAGGGCCTAGTTATTGTCAATATATCTAGCTCACCACCAAAGGAAGTAAAAGCAACTACCAATACTTCTGCAAGTGGAGTTTCAAATCCTTCATGCTTTACAACGAACTTTCTTACGTGAAGTTCTGTATCTCCATAATTGTGGGTTCCCTCGGTAGAAATTTCTTCCAAAAAGAATTGGTTGGAATCAATTGGAGATCCTGGAATCAGTTCTATCGATTGCCTCATTCTGGCTTCATGCATACCAAGCATAATGCCCATTTCCAATGTTGATTGAGCCTGCAAATATGGAGAAAATGTATGTGGTGTCCTAGTCGATAGTAAACCAATCACTGCGCCATCATGAATCCAAGTATATTGCTCACTTGCTGGCCATGAAGCAGCATGTGGATTTTCTGTGGCAATAGGATTTCCCCATTCACTTGATCCAATCGGTTCTGCTACAGGTTGCAATGAAGTAAGTAGCAAGATGATAAGCATCGAAAGTGCCACTAATAATCTACGATTACGAAATTCAGTCCATTCTAACCTACCTGCTGGGCTCAACAAAGAGACAAATATTCCTAGAGGAATCAAAATTAGTATTCCTAATGGAACTAACCAAAGTAATACAACGCCAATGGACATTGAAATTATGTATGTCCGATCTAATTTTTCAGAGCGATACCAAGTCCCTATTGATAATATGGCAATCAACGCCATACTCGTAATTAAGGCTCCGAACACAGTATGACCTAGCATACAACATGGATAAGTTAAACCCTAATCACCTACATCAATCGGTAGATTGTAATGCTTAACCGTAATAATCGAAGACAATGGAACCCGTATTGTGCCTAGAAGAAGTTTCATGGCGGCACATGATACAGGATAGATCTTCATTCAAACCTTGGGCGAAAATTACAGGCCCTGGTATCTATTCAATCGATATTGAAATCTTACCTGGGACCATTCTTGGTCTAATCGGGCCTAATGGAGCTGGAAAGACTACTTTGCTTAGAGTAATTAGTGGAATATACAATCCGGATGGCCAAATCAGTATGGATGATGAAACAAGACGAGAAACTATTGGATATATGCCAGAACAAGTTCGTTGGGAAGGAAGAATGACTGTACATGAATGTTTGAAAACGATATCTACAATGAATGAAGGTGCTGATGTCTGGCCCTTAATTCGTAAAGTTGGTCTAGCAAACAAATCTGAAACTAAATTGGATGAATTATCTCAAGGTATGAGGCAGCGTCTTTCGTTGGCTTGTGCACTGTTAGGTAAACCCAAAATTCTCGTCATGGATGAGCCACTTAATGGATTAGATCCTCTCGCCCAAAGAGCATTTTGTAACCTTTTGAAAGATTTGGCAGCCAAAGGCGTTGCAATTGTAATTTCATCCCATCAGGTTGCTGAACTTTCAGAACTTGTAGATAGGGTCGCATTGTTACATCACGGACAAATACTGACCGAGGGCACAATTGCAAACATTGAGAATGCTCTAGATTTGGAACCAGGATCTAGCATGGTCGATATGATTTGTGCTGCAACTGGAATAGACCCTGAAGACATTAGTCTGGATTTATCCAATGATTCCATGTTGCCTTTCAAGCGCCTCAGAGGTGAAGAAGAATGAGTGGGAACTTAACTCTAATGATAATTAGAGAGAGATTCAAAGCAGGGAGAATGTTAGTTATTTGGCCTCTACTATCAATATTCATATTGTTTAGCACATGGGGATTATCAGATCCAAAAATTGCAATTTCAGGAATCGTAATTGATTCGGCCTATGATGTGATCTTTGCATCTACTGCCTTCATTATTTTTTCAGCCACAATGGGTGCAGTATTGATCTCTTTTGATGGAATTAGTAGGGATCGAATTAGTGGCGTACTTGAAATCAAACTTTCACAACCAATCAGTAGAACTCGTCTAGGATTCTCAATGATGGTTGGGCATTGGGCAGCAATTGCTTTTCCTGTCTTTATTCTAAACCTATTTTCTATAGCAATAATATACTACAGAATGGATGAAATTCCTACTGCACTAGAAATTATACTCTATAACTTGTCAACTGGTCTCCTTTTATGGTGGTATACCGTAATCCAACTTATAGCATCTACATGGGCAAGAGACATGGGTACTTCAATCTCATTTGGATTAGGAATCTGGATGATTTTTACAATGCTTTGGTTAATACTCACAACACTAGTAGCTGGACTTTCAGGAATTAGTGTAGAAGACCCAAACTCATCTGAATTTGTTAAACTTGGAGCATTTATGGATTTATTTTCACCAAATGGAGTCTACAATCTTCTAACTGAGATACCACTTTCAAATAATCGCGGCCTTGGTTCACCACTAATTTTCTTTTCAACCGCATTGTGGACTGTCATCCCTCCGCTTATTTTCATCCGTAGGATGAAGACGCTAAAACCCTGACAACGATAGGAACACACTAAGTGTGTTCTGCCCTACGGGCAGTTCATGAAGGGAAGACTAACAGCCCTAATTCTTGCATTGCTAATGACAACTACTACCCTAAGTGCCATTACTTCAGCCGAAAGTGAAGGACGTCAAATGGACGATGTAGATTGTTCAGGCTATAGTTTTGAAGATCTATTTGAATACAACCATGCTCTATTCAATATTGACATTCTAAACGATTGGGCTACAGCAGATATTAGTGCTAATTCATGGGTAAATGATTCCAAGGCATCGGTAGTTAGAACAAATATTGATGGGTTATTCGATGGAGTGCCTGGAGGCAATAACTCTTGGATCTCAACTGATGAGCGTGAAGCTGTTAGAGAAGTTGGCCCGAAGTGTATTGCTGACATGTATACTCGTGTAGGAATGAGAGAAGGCGTCCCTCACAGAGGAGGCGTTGATTGGAATGATTTCGAATTCGTAGAAGATGGAATTGGTCTAGATGAAGTGGATTTAATTCCTCAAGATCATCCTGAAGAACGCACATGCCAAAACATGTTAGCTTCTAATGGTTGTAAAGAAGTGCCTGTTTCTGCAACTAACAATTTGGAGATTTCATTATTTACAAAAAGTGATCAAACCCATAATGCGCAGTTTAATAAATTACCAAATTCGGGGCAAAGTAACTTTACAATTGCAGTGAACACTACCAATATGACTAGTGCTGAGATGACGTTGTCATTCCCTAACGTAGAAGGTTTGAGAATGGCATCATGGAGTTTACATGATGATGCTGTTGAGAATCTAGAGGCCGGTAGTGTAACTGAAATACACATGCCTGATGGAAGTATGAAGATTTCAATTGATACAGCCTATGATCGCTCACAGTGGCCACTTATTCGACACTTTTTCATTGATATGACTACTTCTCCTCCAGAATCAAATGATGTCCCAATGTGGACGGAAAATGCACCAAGTGACAATACAATAATTCCAATGATTCTAGATTCAGGAGAAACTGTTGCTGTTTCCGGAGACACATTGGCAAACTGGGCAAGTGATGAAGATGCTTGGGGATTAGATTGTACCTTCGATGAAAGCGGGTGGTCTAGTAGAATAAATTCAAATGGTGATTTATTGGTCACAAGTGGTTCTTCTGAATCTGGTACAGCAACATGTTCGATTGTTGATCCGTATGGTGCTGCAAATAATGCCACTAAAACATGGAGGTTTGGACAACCCGCTACATTCACTGCTGCTGCCGGAATTTATTCAGATTCTGTCGACATTGAAGCAACACCATCCTTGTTGGTACAGAATCTTGCCGTAAGCCTAAGTGCATCTCAATCCGGCAACAATGGGCCGGCGTCTCAATTCAATTTGGGAACAAGTACACAATCACAATCAGTCAGTCTTTCGAGTTTATTCCCTGGTGAATTCATGATTAGAGTGACTGCTACAGCAGATGGTATGCTAGATTGGGATACAATGATTGACTTGGATCTCGAAAAGGAAAATACTCCTCCAGTAATCTATTTTTCTGTAGAACTTGATGGTACTTTTGCAACATGGTCTGCAGATCAATATTCGTTCTCTGTTTCAGGAACTGCAATCGACCCTGATGGTGGAGAAGTTACAATGAAAGCAAATCTATGCGGAGAAGAAACAACTAGTTTCACGAGAAATGGAGTCAATTGGGATTTAACGCTAAGTGTTGCAAAATGTATGGCTGACGGAATTAGTGTTTATGATGTCATAATCACAGCTACAGATTCAACCGGAGCGATAGGTACCGCCTCTGTTACAGTAGAAGATCCATTCATTCAATCAAATAATCAAGAAGAAGAATCAGATGCTACTGGAGAATCTGAATCTGGATTGCCTTCAATATCAATGGCTATGACAATAATGTGCCTCGCAGGTGCTGCAATATTGCTACGTAGAGAGCAGTGAATTCTAAGCAAGAAGGTGGCAATGTCCATGTTTAAAGGCAGAGTGGAGAAAGTGAGCCATGAAGGTGGTTTGCTTGTCAGTTACTCAGGTGCTTGTCCTGCACTAGGGTCAATAATGATTGATTCCAATGAACAATATGTGGGTAAAGTAGATGGCGTAATTGGCAATCTAAATGAAAGCCTAGTTCATGTAGCACACCTTGAAAGAAAATCTAGACCTAACGATTTAGTTGGAATTGAAATTACAATACGAACAAAACGCCAAAGAAATGAGCGGCATGATAGTGAGCGCCGTAGTAATAATCGATATGACAATGATCGTCGAAACAATGACCGAAGAAGGGATTCAAGGGATAATCAACGTAATGATAATCGACAAAGAAGAGATTCTAGGGATAATCGACGTAGTGATAATCGACAAAGAAGAGATTCTAGGGATAATCGACACAGAGAATCGGGCCGGGATGACCGTAGGCCTAGACGAAATGATAGACAAAGAGGAGGCACCCATTCAAACAACGATTGGACATGTGGTGAATGTGGAAATTCAAATTATTCATTCCGATCTGAATGTAATAGGTGTGGCAAGTCAAAAGGAAGAGGCAACACTGGACAGCGAAAGAAGTGGGATAATAACGAGCGGAGATTTGGTGAAAGAAAGGAAACTCCACAGAAAAGACCGGGAGATTGGGATTGCCCTCAGTGTGGCAAATCAAATTTTGCAAAGCGAAATGATTGTTTTAGTTGTGGACGCTCAAAGAGAGTCGGAGGCCCTAGAACAAAAGGACATCATAGGAAATCAAAGGACCCTCTACCACTTCACTCCGCAAAATATGGGAAAAGGCGGAGGTCAGATTAATGAGTGCAGAAACTCACTATCTGGATGCAGTTGAATCTGAAGAAAATGGTGATTTCGATACTGCAATCGAGCATGCAGAAAAGGCAGTATCAATAGATCCTGAACATTCAGATGCTTGGTGGATGATTGCATCGTTGTATGCCCCGGATGGGAAATATCCAGACATTGTTCAAGCTTCTAAAGCCGTTTCTGCATGTAAAAAGGTAGTCGAAATTGATGAAACTCGGGTAGATGCATGGGTCAAATGTGGCCGATTAATGGTTGATCACTTAGGTATGCATGAGCAAGCACTAGGTTGGTGGCAATCATGCAGAGAGGTTGCACCTCTAGAATCCGTTCCTATTATTGAACAAGTTACGATACTATCCGACTTGGGTATGTATGTTGAAGCAAGAGATCGATTAGCAGCTCTTTTTGAAGAAAGTTTGGATATTGGAAACTCTCAACTTGCTAGAATTTCACAATTACATAAAACTCTAGAAAAGGCTGCTGAACAAGATCCTAGAAGTCATTTTAGACCTGAACAAAAGAATCACCCTGGATGGACTGCAATCAAAATGCGATGTCACAAACCTCCAGTTAGTGAAAATATGATTTTCATGATGACTACTGTACCTTTTTTGATGGCTGAAGTTTTCATATCAAGAGGGATTTTTGGCGATGGATGGAAAGGTTTCTGTTTAACAAGTATACTTATTTTGGTTACAGTACTTTTTGGAATGTCCTTCACAAGGAAAATCTACCAACGTGTGAACAAACCTGGTTTCAATCTTCTTAGAGCAATGCAGATGGAAGCAAGTTGTGCTCGAGTCCTAATTCCTGATGACATTAGAAATTCAAAATTATACATGTATCTCTATTCAAGGCACCCCCCTGCATTCCAGCAGCGAATAGAAAAGATTGCACAAAGCGAAAAACGATTACAAAAAGGTTGGAAAATCAAACTACCAGACTTTGAGTCTCATTTAGACGAAATAGGTTACATTGAAGATACAGATGATGATGAAAATCTAAAGGGATATGAAGAAGAGTAATCATGTCCCTGCAGTATAATCAGTTGAATAAGAGACTTGCTCTGGAGTCAATTTATCAATACTAAATCCTAATGTTGCTAATTTTGTTGATGCGAGATCCATGTCTTGATCTAAGGTAATGTCATAGACTTTTGATTCCAAATCCTTACCTTCGCTCGCTAATCTGCATAATGAGAGAAATTGATTCGCAAAAGACATGTCCATAACTTCTGAAGGGTGTCCTTCGGCTGCGGCCAAATTTACTAGCCTACCCTCAGCTAACAAGTGTATGGTTCTCCCATCTTTCAAGGTATATTCCTGATTTTCAGGACGTATTGTTCTAACTGATTTTGATTTTGATTTCAGGTGTTCAAGATTTATTTCACAATCATAGTGCCCTGTATTGCTTATTATTGCACCACTTTTCATAGTATCAAAATGTCGATTAACTAAGACATCTTTCATGCCTGTTGCTGTACAGAAAATATCTCCTAATGGGGCAGCATCATCCATTTTCATGACTCTAAAACCATCCATGACTGCCCTTAGAGCAGGTAATGGATTAATCTCAGTAATAATCACATTAGCCCCCATTCCTCTAGCTCTCATTGCCAATCCTCTTCCACAATGGCCATACCCTGCAACAACAAACGTTTTTCCAGCAATAAGAACACTCGTGGCTCTGATTATACCATCTAGTGTGGACTGCCCGGTTCCATACACATTGTCGAAATCCCATTTTGTAATTGCGTCATTTACTGCAATAACAGGATATAACAAATCTCCTGCATCAGACATTGCTCGAAGTCTATGTACTCCTGTAGTAGTTTCTTCTGTACCACCAATTACACCATCAGCAAACTCTGATTTTTCACCATGAACTCTTACAATTAAATCTGCACCATCATCCAAAGTCAATGTAGGCTTGAACTCTAAAGTTCTATCAATACACCAATAGAAATCTTCAACGGATTGACCATGCCATGCATGCACGGAATATCCCTCGGAAGCAAGCCATGCAGCCACATCATCTTGTGTTGACAAAGGATTACAACCAGACCAAGAGATTTCTGCGCCTGCTGCTGCAATTGTTTCGATTAATACAGCAGTTTCTTTGGTGACATGGAGACAACCAGCAACACGCATTCCTGCAAGTGGTTTATCCTTTGCAGCTTGATCTTTCAGAGCGCATAATACAGGCATCCTTGAACGAGCCCAATCTACACGTAATGCGCCTTGATCTGCGAGTTCAAGATTAGCAACGGTGTAACTCTCACCCTTGTCCATGGTCCATGCGGAGCATAAGCACCACATATGCCAATCGGTCACGCTTTCACTACTGAAAGTGCGAAATCAAATAGCAATTTACTATTGCTGCTGTTGGAAATGTCCAGCATATTGTTGCGCATAGGCTCTAGCTGTTTCCTCAGGATATCCTTGAGCAATCAGTTGTTGCACGTATTGCTCCATTGGATCCATCTGTGCAACACCACCATAACCTGCTGCTACAGCATTGAAATCACTACCAACTTCATCTACTTCGTCGTCACTTCCACCACGTAGTACAAAGAATAGTGATAGAATTACGACCAATAATAGACCAATGCCTATTCCAAGATACATGATTAGATCTCCACTGCTGTCGCTCTTGGTTTCATCATCTGTCTTTGGAGATTTAACATCAACCGTTCCATCCGCATTTTCAGTCCAGGTATATTCGCCAGACCAAACACACTCATCATTTTCCCAAATCCAATAAGCTTCTGGTTCTGCATCTAATACTTCAACAGGAACCACAAGTCCTTGACATTCTGGCAAGTCGATTTCTATCCAATGGATTGTAGCCCATCGCTTATCTTCACCTTCGTAGACCTTCAAGTAGACCTTCTGAGTCTTTGTTTGATTATCAAAAATATCTGCAATATTTAGGACTAGTTCAAAGCCATCGCCATCACCTAGTGCGCTAGATTTGGCCCACTTGCCTTCAAGTTGTAGACTGTACTTGACAACCGCACTTTGGTCAAATGTAGATTCATCTAGTGCGGCTTCTACGTAGACATCTCCTTGCTCAGCACCATCAACAACGTTACCAGTTAACGTAATTGTATCAGATGTAATCTTGGTACCATTTGCTGACAAGTCAATCTGGATTGTTGGTTCTTCATCTCCAAATCCTTCTGGGACTACTGAGAAATACATCTTGTACTTGTCAGAACTCTTTCCAGCCTTATCATAGACAACTAATTCAATTCTAATCAGTGATTCTGTCTGTCCACTAGGATCTACAGTAACATTGCTGAAAGTGTAAGTCCATTCTCCATCACTAGAAGATGGTCTAATGAAACTATGTCCTTCTAATTTGTAATTATCCTCATTATATGGTTTGTCGAACAAGACAGTCCACTCATATGATTCAATTCCATTTCCTTCCAATGCATCTGCGTCAGAAGAGTTACCTGCATCGAAGTGGATTGTCAATGAACCTGTATCATCTAAGTGTAGTCTCTGAAGTGGCCAATCTATTCCTGACACTGTCTTCACACCACGATCTTCGATGTTATCCTCATAATCGTCACGCATATCAATAACTGCATCAGCAACTGGCCTATACTCATCAGCTCGTACATCGTCTGTCATTACTGTGACTGCAATAGTACGAGAGTGACCATCATCATCATGGAGATACAATGTCACTTCCCATGTTGCTCCTTGTAAACAGCCTGTTGCTGAAGACAAGTCAACCTTACAGAAGGTTGTTGTTGGTGACATTTCATCAGTGTGGTCTGTTCCTGTAGCCATAGATGATCCGGACCAATCTGTTGGACCACTCATGACCCAATCTGTTGAAAGAACCTCAGTTGTTGTTGTTGTGTATCCAAAGGTAATTTCAGAATTACTCTTCATGTAATGGTAAACATATCCTCCAGTTGATGGATCAATTTGTGGGACTTCTCCATTAATTGTCAAATCTAAACCATTACCCAATGTTCCGAAACCTTGCGGATAAGGAGTTACATGGTAACTTAGCATGTTTCCAAGCAATGGGAATGTGGAACTGTTTGCACGATCTGAAACTGTTGCAACATCTACTGTTGTTACAATCAGTCCACCATCTACGTAACTACAAACTCCCATTACAGTATCTTGCAAATCTGCTTCAGACTGCAATATCCTTTGGAATGTTCCTCCAGTTTCCGAGTATCCATTACACGCACGTGGTATTGATGTTGCAGAAGCACTCTTTGTATTTATTACCGCATTGGTAACTGTACCAAATTGGTCAAATCCTTGGAATGCATTCAAATCAATTCCATCCAAAATTGGATGATATGGATCACCAACAACCATGCTGTTGTATGTTACTGCTGTCTCTTGAGTATTACGTGGCTGCACATCCATATCAAACGGCAACAAACTACCGCCTGTTGATGATGAATACTCATAGTAATCTGTTAAATCTTGTAGGTGCACTTGCACTGTACCTCCTGCAGACATGAAGTTCTTCAATGCATTACTATTGGAGGTTAATCCAATCTTCTCATAGTAACCTTTTCCACCTTCATCATTTGGTTTAGCTGAGTTAACGTCTTGCCATGGCATCAATACCTTGTCATAATGAGATAGCCAACCGAGATCCAAGTATTCCTCCCAATCTGTGATATCATATTGTGTGTAGGTCATACCTAACAATACCAAATCTTCCTTGATGGTAGCAGTACGTGTAGTGTCACCAGAGAGAATTGCTACGTCTACATTGTCAGCAAATCCTGCATGGAAGTATCGTGTATTTCCAGATTCTGAACCATCTGCAAGTGTTGCATAATAACTAATATTGTATTGATGGCCATCTTGCCAACCATTCCATGGTGTGAATGATACTTCGATTCTTTGGTGTGGGCTCAATGTCTGACTTGGTCCAGCTGTTGTAGAGTGTGCCTGACTACCATCTGCCATATCTTCTACATTCATGTGGAAAGTGTAATCTCCTTGTAATACGCCATTAGTTGCAGAAAGTGACCAATCGTGTGTCAAAGCACTATCAATTGGCAAAACACAATCTAAGACTACATCTGTTAGACATGATAGTTGATCTGGCTTTCCAAGAGTTATGTCTACACTTTCAACCGAAAATATCACTCTTGCCAAATTGTTTGCAATTGAGACTTCTTCAAAACCATACCAAGCAGTTCCTTGAGTTGTGTTATCAAATACTGTCTCAACTTCAATCTTGTATACTCCTGATTCAAAGTCGTGATTAGAGACTGACACTGTACGGTTTTCCTCTGCATCCAGATTGGATACAGTAGTAGTATATTCTGCATCCTTATTGAAAGTAAATTCTTCCAGGGAGATATTGTCAAACGCAACTCCACGAACGCCATCATTCTGTCCATTGTGCCCATCATCATTAGAGAAGAACTCGAAATTGATGTCTACTGTTGAACCAGCTAATGATAGACATTCGACATCCCAATCAGCACTATCTACGGAAGTGGTGTTTAGAATATACAAGTGTGTTAAGTCCAATGAACGGCTCATTACTAACCCATCTGAGTTATAGAACACGTTTGTAGTTCCTGCGCCACCATTAATATTAGTTGAATCGCCAATGAAATCAATTTCTAACGAATCGATTGTAGTTTCATTTTCCTCATCTATGAATCCATTTCCATCTTCATCGACTATACAGAATCCATCTTCATTATAATCAATCCATTGTCCGTAGAATACACCACTGTAGTCTCTACCGTCTTTGTTCCAATCTGCAGTAAGTGCAGCGTAGTCGTTACGATTGTATGTATTTCCATTAGAATCTATTTCGAACCATGTCTCTGCGAAATATTCAAAATTCAAAGCGACGAAATCTCCAGACATATTGTTCAAGTCAATATCAGGTATAGTCATTGTTTCATTTTCCCATACATCGCCAAAGCTATTTGCTACATCACAGGGATGCCCAAACCAATAGGCGTGTGACCCGAACAATTGTTCCTGACAAGTTGAATCGTCGATTATACCACCATTTGCATTGTTATCATCAGTATAACGGAAACCTGCAGAACCGCCTTCAAAGGTTTCAGTACAAACTACTAGTGGTGAACCACAATAAATGTCTGCTGGTGTAGCACTGTAGACGCCTGCTTTGACTTCAAAGGAAACATTTGTATTACCGCGATGTTCAACTTTAACCTCAATTGGGAAATCGCCTTCAGCGTATAATCCACCAGGATTGAATGAAGTTATGTCCATTACCGCTGGATCAAAGATGTTGAATGCTGTAATGTATCCTACGATTTCATCATTTGCAGGTTGTTCATCTGCGCCATAATTGACTACAGCAGAGATTCGATATGTAGTTCCATTAATGAAATCTGCAGTAATTGAAGTAGTGTAATCCTCATTCGGTGCCAAATTGTTCATGTTAATTGTAGCAGGAACTGATTGGACATTTGATGTGAAAGCTGTATTTTGTTTCCAGATAGTAATATTGTCATATCCAAATCCATCGCGCCCACTCCAAGAAGACTCTTCGCCAGCAACTGAACCTTCCCAGCCCGACTTGAATCTAAAGCGAATATCTACAGTCTTACCTGCAAAGGTGGACAAATCAAAAGCACCAAGGTCCTCTTCGGTAAAGTTGGACCATCCATAATTTGTTCCGAAAGCACCAATTCCATAGGAATATATTGCTTCAGCGAAACCTGCATTATTCAGATTACGTACTCTTTCAGAATCATATCCTCCCCATAGGCTTTCTGCAGAAGCACATTGGCCACCGAAATAAGCACTATTTGGACAGTTGATTGTTACCCATCCATAATCTTCGTCAAATACCTCGATTAATGCCATGTCGTCCCAAACTTCTGCAAGAATATATCCATTGGTATCCTGTATATACAAGTCCGCAAATCCAAGATGTCTGAAGATCTCGATGCTCATCCAAGCACGGTCTGCACCAGTCAAATCAACATCATTCAGAACCATTGCTTCGTCCCAATTTGCGCCATAACCAGACCATTCTGAGCCATTGGCATCAGTCTTCATTACGCCAGACCACATGAAATCGGTAGGGTTGTTTGCATTAGCAGATACTGTTGCGTCATTGTTACCTCCGGCTGTATGTCCATTAGAGCTATTTGCACTAACTTCCTCATGCCAGTGGTTTGAACCATGGTATGCTTCACCAGACCAAGTGCAGCCTCCATTACATCCAGATACGCTTTCAGGATTATCCCAATCCATCGCGTATACTGTAACATTAGTTGATGCTGCTTCATCTACTTCTTTAATCTCAACATCTAGTGTTGCTTGACCATTCAAAATATCCATGCCTGCGTTTGTAACTGTAACTTCAACGTCTCTTGTTCCTTCTCCAAGAGCACCCACATACCTATCTGTTGGAGAGATGTCAATTTGTGAAACTGCCAAATCTTTGTTATCCATTTCAATAACAACAATACGATCATAGGAACCATCCCAACCAAAGTTGTCATCCCATGTAGTCTGATCATAAGCTCCATGTCCGACAATCAAATCTGGAGCGCTGTTAGGCCCTCCAATAACTTGGCCAACTGCAACAGTAGTTGGACGCATAGCGCCAAAGTACTCTAATGGATTCATGTGTCCTCCAGCACCATTGGAAAGTGTAACTTGTACACTTGTTGGCAAGTTTAGATAGAAGTTGGATGTAGTGTCGCCTGTAGAAGATGTTGAATTTGACTGCTTGAATTTTGCAGCATGCACGAAGTCTACTTCGCCATCGCCATTCAATTCAGTAACTGTTACTTCCCAAGCAATATATGGTCCGAAATAAACTGTCTTAGAAGGTGCAAAGGTATGTGTAGATTCTGTAATTGTAGTGTATGTTACATTCTCAGTATTTCCCTCGTTAATTGCTACTACGTCAATAATTCCGTTATCGTTTATGTCACCAATATCCATTCCACCGAACTCTGGACCAACAGCATGTACGTGGAAACCCGCACCTCCGTTAGCGTTCCAAGTAATTGTAGCAGGGAACTGATCAAGTAAACAATCGAATTCGATAGCTGTGATGTTATCTGACTTACCCGGGTTTGTTGCTGTTCCTGTAAGATAATCTACTCCCTCAGAACGAACGACCCACATGTCTTTGTCGGTACATGAACCACCCAAGCCAGTCTGGCTTTCACCCCAATCGCCTAATTCGAGTTCTCTATACGAATTCTGGGTTGAATCACCTAAACTGGTGATCTTACCTGTAGTTGCACCAGTAATAGGTCCAAGGTATGTCACTGCCCTTTGATTCTTCAAATCTGCGAGTAATTCCAATGTAACGATATCATCATTACCATCTTCGTTAAGATCTGCAACCGCAAGGTCCCACATCCATACAACATCGAATCTTTGACCGATAGAGAAGGTGTCTGAGTTGCATCCAGCATTTTCAATGATTGTTACGTTACCAGGTTTGTCAACGACTATTGCTCCTGTAGCGTCTTGCCTAAGTGGGCGGTTACGAGCATAAATTACAATGTCGATTGCATTATCTCCAGTAAATTCTCCAACCTCGACTTGCTGTGTGTTAGAATGATCTTCGAAATCTGCATCTTGGCTTGTGTTAGCTGAAGTCCAAACGTCTGTACGTCGTTGGAATTGGCCATTGTCATTCCAAAGTACTGAAATTTTCAGACTTCGGTCGTTTGCAGTTACGATATCTAAATCTCCATCGCAATCAAAATCGCCCAATGCTACATCAACAGGATCTGTTTCAGTTGTATAAGTCCTCGAAGTAGAGGCTGTAACCATATTCGCAGCAGTGGTCGAAAGTAGCATTACTAGAACTAAAGTTAACGCTCTTGCGCGGCCGTCTTGATTGATTGTCTTCCAAAGCATCATCATCACGTAAGTTCGCCGAGTTCAACTACCACTTTAACCCCTTTGGGTATCGGCATCTTAGATATATCACAAACATGTTCGCAGTTGCCTTATTTAATCAAATACGGCTTGTTTCTATCAATTCTTAGAGAGAACTAGATAGCCATGCAGGAGAAGGACCCCAACTAACTGAATCTCCGCCGTGAACTTTGACCAACTTTCCTGATCTGAATAAACCTTCCAAATAAAGTTCTAATTCCATGCCTTCTCTATCACCCAAATAATCACTTGCTGCAAGTGCAATTGTTTCTGTAGAAATCGCAGTTGTGGCATGAGTTCTAACTACAATTCTCAACAATTCTTTCAACCATGCTTCTGCCATTGGATCAACAACCATTGGGCCTTGTGCTGGATGAGGTGGATCAATTTCTGCTAATTCATCTCTCAATTGATCTGAAGTAGGAGTTTGGGGTTGCATTAATCCTGCTTCAACCAATTTTGCAGTCAAATCTAATTCCCCAATGGGACGACGTACAACAGGAATTCTGCTTGGATCTGGTTCAGGCCCCATATCTTTTGGTTTGCCTGAAGTCGTTTCCTCCTGAGGCATTATAACTCCTGAATTGGCAATACCTGTGCTATTGACTGCCAATGGCATCATCCACCCCACTTCGGTTAAATCCATATCAGAAATGATTCGTCTAACCCAATCTGCATCTCCTTCCAATAACACATCAACATCATCATCATCCGAACGGAAGCGATAACGGACCAAACCGCGGAGGTTCTGCATGTAGTCTCCCTCCAATAGGAGGGAAATCAACCCACCGGTTACTTTGCCAAATTGCGCAACACTGTATGCAGTATTCCACCATTGCGATAATATTCAACTTCAACTGGCGTATCAAGCCTCACGTTAACGTGGAATGTTACAACAGTGCCGTCCTTTTTGGTTGCAGTAATTTCAATTTTCTCTAAGGCTTCAACATTATCGGAAATCGGTATATCAAATGTTTCAGTTCCATCTAAGCCCAAAGAATCTGCATCCTCTCCGCTTAGATATGTCAAAGGAAGAACGCCCATTCCAACTAAATTTGAACGATGTATCCTTTCATATGATGTTGCAATTACTGCTTTTACACCTAACAAAAAGGTACCTTTAGCGGCCCAATCCCTCGAACTTCCTGTACCATATTGCGAACCTGCAAGAACCACTAACGGCCCTTCACTAGCCATTGCAGCTTCAAAGACTGAAGTCACCTCACCTGTATTATGATCTAATGCATATCCTCCTTCGGTGCCAGGGGCAAGTTGATTTCTTACTCTTACATTAGCAAAAGTTCCACGCATCATTATCTCATGGTTTCCGCGTCTACTTCCGAATGAATTGAAATCGGATTTGTTTACTCCTCGTTCAACTAACCAACGGCCTGCAGGCCCTTCTTCTGGAAACGCCCCCGCAGGAGATATGTGATCTGTAGTTATTGAGTCTCCTAATTTTAACAACACTCTCGCTTTTTCAATAGCCTGAATCGGTTGAATCTCGGATGACAATCCTTGGAAAAATGAGGGGAGGCGGATGTAAGTTGATTCTTCTTTCCATGGATAAAGAGGAGATTCTTCGCTAGGTATCGAATTCCAACGAGGCTCATCCATGACTGTTGCATATCTATCTCTAAACATCTCGGGTGTGATTTTACTAAGCGCATGATCTAATTGTTCATCACTAGGCCATATATCTGAAAGCATTACTGGCTGACCATTATTGCCAATTCCTAATGGCTCTGATGTCAAATCAACATTCAGACTTCCCGCTATTGCATAAGCAACTACTAGAGGAGGACTTGCTAGATATGATGCTTTGACTTTTTGATGTACGCGGCCTTCAAAATTTCTATTTCCTGAAATAACACTACCTACGATCAATCCTGCATCATCAATTGCTGCTTCGATATCTTCAGGAAGCGGCCCTGAATTACCAATACAAGTAGTACAGCCATAACCCACATTATTGAATCCTAATGCAGCAAGATCCTCGTCAAGTCCATTCGCATGATAATATTCTGTTACAACTCTTGAACCCGGTGCAAGTGAGGTTTTTACCCAGGGTTTTACAGTAAGTCCTAGTTTGCGAGCATTTCGAGCTAAAAGGCCTGCTGCAAGCATTACACCTGGATTTGAAGTATTTGTACATGAAGTAATTGCTGCAATTACAACATCTCCATGATTTAGATCATAATCTGTTCCAACCAATGCTGAGTTTACAACATCTGACTCTGATAACCCATGGCCATTAAATCCTACTTCATGTGTCAAAGAAGACACAAAATGCTTAGCCATGTGAGAAAGGTCAACTCGGTCTTGAGGTCTTTTTGGCCCTGCTAGCGCTGGTTCAACTGTTGACAAATCTAATTCAAGTGTTGCAGTATAATTTTTCTCTGGTGATTCAGAATCATACCAAAGGCCCTGTTTTCTTGCATACATTTCGACTCCTGTTATTGCAGCATCCTCTCTACCACTCATTCGTAAATATGAAAGTGTTTTTTCATCTACTGGGAAAAATCCGCATGTTGCTCCATATTCAGGAGCCATATTGGCAATTGTAGCACGATCTGGTAAAGATAATTCCGACATTCCTTTACCAAAGAATTCAACAAACTTTCCAACAACTCCATGTTCCCTAAGCATCTCAACAATTCTCAAAGTCATATCAGTAGCTGTAACTCCAGAATTTAGTTTCCCTTTCAAACGAAATCCAACTACATCTGGAGCAAGCATGTAGATTGGTTGTCCTAGCATCACAGCTTCTGCTTCAATTCCGCCAACGCCCCAACCAAGAACTCCCAATCCGTTAATCATAGTTGTATGAGAATCGGTTCCAACTAATGAGTCAGGTAACCAAATGCCATTTTCCTGTCTAGCAACTGTGGCAATCCATTCTAGATTGACTTGATGGACGATTCCTCTTGAAGGAGGGACTGCTCTGAAGTTTTGAAGAGATTGTTGCCCCCACTTTAGAAAGGTATACCTTTCCATATTTCGATGATATTCTATATCCAAATTTAATTCCAAAGCATTCTCATCTGCGCCAGATACATCCACTTGTACCGAATGATCAATTACTAAATCAACAGGAACTTGTGGATTTACTTTCTCAGGATCTCCTCCCATTTCCACCATTGCATCTCTTAATGCAGCAAGATCTACTACTGCGGGAACTCCTGTAAAATCTTGCAAAATAACTCGTGAAGGTAAAAATGGAATCTCTCCTCTTTGGCCATCTGCAGTCCATCTAGCAATATTTTTCACATCTTCTTCTGTAATCAAAAAATCGTCACAATTACGCAGTGCACCCTCAAGTAAAACCCTAATTGAATAAGGTAGTTGACTTGTATTCATTCCAGACTCATCTAATGAATCTAGAGCAAAATAGTGACCTCCTAATGGAAAATCCCGCTTGGAGTTGAAAGCCCCCGAGTCGCTCATAGAGCGACTGCGGCTGGCACTATCTAATCAACATACCTTTAATCGACTTACCAAAATTGGTACCAAGGTGTGCTACCACCTTCTTCGATTAATGTTGCTTCAACCACTAAAACAGGATATGTAGAACTTGAGCCTGATGAATCAGAACAAGGGCCATTATGCCCTTGACATTCAACTTGAGAAATCTGATCTATAACTTCTACACCAGTAGTACTTACACCATCTATTTCACCATCGTATGCAATACCAAATGCAGTATATCTTCCATCAAGTGAATATGCCCCCGTTGAATCTACAAGATAGAATTGCGAACCATGTGAATTGTCATGCTGTGATCTAGCTGCAGCCACTACTCCTGGTTCATGCGTTTGTCCAAACTCTGCAGGCACTACCCACTTAGTTTCATCATCAGCACAATCATCAGTTTGTTCAAAGGTTGGACTGCAATATCCAAAATACGCCCCTGCGTAGCCTCCGGTTCCTGCCTTATTGACGAAATCTCCTCCTTGTATCATAAATTCATCAACTATTCTATGGAAAGGTATGCCATCATATCTTCCCATGTCGACATTTGAACGGAATGATTCTGCGTGCATAGGAGTTTCATCATCATATAATGTGATCCAAATTGTTCCATTATGTTCTTCGCCGTTTCTATCAGTCCATCTAACTTTCATCAAAACATCTTCATTAGATTCGCCACCTGATTGTGCAACAGTAATTCCTGCAATGATTATCATAATTGAAACTACTACTGCAAGTAATCCTGCAGGAGTAGGTCCGCTTTCATTCATCAATCTCGGGATAATTGTCTCAGAAATTGAACGGTCTTGCATATCATTCTTTATTTCATTATACAATGAATTTGATTGCTTATCTCTTGGGTTCATTTTTACTGCATCACGTGCAAGGCTTGCAGCCTTTCTGTACAATGATTTTGAGCCTTTTTTTGAGGCTTGAATATGAATTGCTGTAGCCGCTAATCTAAGAGTGGTAGGATGCTCTCCATTAGGATCTGCTTTACGTAAAACCTCTAGAGCACCTTCGGTTTTTCCTTTGTTCAAAAGTTTCTCAGATTCTTTCCAAGCACTCGCTCTATCATCATCGGACATATGTCGGCCGAGCCGCCTTACAGTTTTCACCCATTCGCTAGTTCGCCTAGCATGACTATCAACAACACATTCAAAGGGCGTGGGCTAGCGCAGGGGGCGCAACGACTACCCCCTACGAGGGGGCCGGACGAGAGGTTGCGTGCCCAAAATGGACCGAATCATCAATGATTTCACCATCAATATCGCTACAGCAAATGGGACTGGGTCGCAGTCTGCGAACCTAATTCTTCTACAAACTTTGTTTGACATGGGAATTCCAGTTAGTGGGAAAAACTTGTTTCCCTCAAATATCTCCGGGCTACCAACATGGTATATTGTCAGATTATCTGATCATGGTTATCAAGCTCCAGGAAATCGCACACATATTCAAATTTTAGTAAATCCAGCAACCTGGGAAGAAGATTTGGCTGCATTAGAGCCTGGAACTGTAGTGATCTGGAATACAGATTCGAAAATGGAAATGGGAAGAGATGATGTCATTTCATATCCTGTTCCTATGACAAAAATCGCCAGAGGATTAAATCCTAAATTAGCAAGAATGATTGCTAATGTTGTATATGTAGGAATACTTGCAGAGATGCTAGGGATGGATCAAGATGTCCTTGAAACAGCAATAGCAAAACAATTTGGTGGAAAAGAAAAGGCAATTGAGCTCAATTCTGAGGCAGCACGTCTTGGCAGGGCATACTTCACTGATGAATTAAACAAAGAAGATTCATACCATGTTGAGGCGAGAGATGTTGAAGAAGGTGGCTTCTTCGTTGAAGGAAACGAAGCAGTTGCATTAGGTTCAATTTTCGGAGGAGTACAGATGCTTTCTTGGTACCCAATTACACCATCATCTTCTCTCGCTGAAGGAATAATTTCTTGGCTGCCAAGATTGCGTCAACAGAATGGAAAAGCAACTTATGCAGTCTTACAAGCCGAGGATGAATTAGCCGCAGCAGGTATGGTACTTGGCGCAGGCTGGGCTGGTGCTAGAGGAATGACCGCTACTTCCGGTCCAGGTATCTCTTTGATGCAAGAATTCATTGGGCTGGCATATTTTTCTGAAATCCCATCAGTATTTTGGGATGTTAATCGTGTTGGACCTTCTACTGGGCTCCCTACTCGAACACAACAAGGTGACCTTACAATGTTGTATGAAGGAAGCCATGGTGACACTCAACACATCGTTTTCATCCCGGGAACGGTCGAAGAGTGTTTCGAATTCGGATGGCGTATCTTTGATGCTGCTGAGCGTTACCAAACCCCCGTATTCGGATTTTCTGACTTAGATTTGGGAATGAACAGGTGGGCATGTAATGGGTTTGATTATCCTAATGAGCCAATGGACAGAGGGAAGGTAGTTCTTACCAAAGAACAAATGGAATCAATCTCTAACTACGGCCGTTATCGCGATGTCGATGGTGATGGGATACCTTACCGTACATTGCCAGGTTCTGGTTTGGACCCTATCTTGTACCGTGGCACTGGTCATGATGAAGATGGAACTTATTCTGAAAAGCCTGATGTTTATTACAAATTGATGAAGCGTTTGAAGCGAAAAATCGAAGGGTCGCGTGATAATCTTCCTGCTCCAGTCCTTCGTGAAGAAGATGAGTTGGACATAGGTATTGTATTCTATGGATCTATGGAAAACACAATTCGAGAAATCGATGACATTTTGGAAAATGAAACCGGTAAGAAAGTTAGCACTTGTAGAATTCGAGCACTGCCATTGCATAGCGGTGTTAGAGAATTTATTGAAAAGCATAAAACAATAATTATCCTTGAAATAAATCGCGATGGTCAATTAAATGGAATTATTCGCAAAGAGTATCCCAATGAATTGTTAAATCGAATTCATAGTGTTGCTTATAGTGATGGAATGCCTCCTCGTGCAGCGCTTTATGCTGAAAAAGTCATGGAAGTTCTAAAGGAGGTGGGTGCATGAGTGAAAAACCCGTCAGAGCAGTAAAACTGAATGTGATAAATGAGCCAAAGGATTCCTATACTGGAGGTAAATCTTCTCTTTGCCCTGGTTGTGGGCACGACCAAATTTCTAGTGTAATCGTTAATTCAGCATGGGAAAATGGAATCGAACCTCATAGAATTGCAAAAATGTCTGGAATTGGATGTTCTTCAAAGACACCAGCATATTACCTAGGCCAGTCTCACGGATTCAATACGGTTCATGGACGGATGCCTTCAGTAACAACTGGAGCTAATGTAGTAAATCACGATCTTACATATCTTGGTGTTTCTGGAGACGGTGATTCTGCATCTATTGGAATCGGTCAATTAATTCATGCAATTAGACGTAACATAAACATGGTCTATATTGTAGAAAACAATGGCGTATATGGGCTAACTAAAGGACAATATTCAGCAACAGCAGATGTAGGGTCAAAAAAGAAGAAAGGGGTTACAAATGAAACGCAACCTATCGATTTATGTGCAATGGCCATCAACTTAGGATGCTCTTTTGTCGCACGTTCATTCTCTGGTAGTAAAAAGCAACTGACTTCAATAATTAAAGCCGCAATCTCTCACAAAGGTTTTGCATTAATTGATGTGATCAGCCCCTGTGTAACTTTCAACAATAATGATGAATCTCTAAGATCATATGGTTACGTAAAGGACAATTCTACTGACCTACATGCAGTAGGATACATTCCTCACTTTTCTCCATTAGAACAAGTTGAAGTTCCTGCTGGAGCGTATCGTGATATTACACTTCACGACGGATCTACAATGAGATTGGAAACTATTTCTGAAGAACATGATGTATCAGATGCTGTAGCTGCATTAACTGCATTACACAGTGCTGATGCTGAAAGAAAACACGTTATGGGCTTACTTTATTTTGATGGTGAGAAACCTTCACTTGATGATGACTTAAATCTACTAGAAACACCACTAGTGGAGTTACAAGAAAATGACTTACGTCCAAGTGAAAAACAATTGGATGATGTAATTGCATCATTGCGTGGATAAGTTGTATTTTCAAACCGCTGCTTTGAAGAATAAGTTGCTTTTGGCCTTACTTACTAGTCTCTTGGTGTAGCGGTCCATCATGGTGGGTTCTGGTCCCGCCGACCTCGGTTCAAATCCGGGAGAGACTACCACATTACGGAATAGATTGATAGAATTAGTTTTTGTACAACATACTGATACCATGGGCATCACATTAGGGACTACTGAAGAATTAATCACGTTTGCAAAAATATTTTTTGGCACACTAGTTTTTGCTGGAATTTACTTCCTTGCTAGACATTTCAGAGATGGCCTCGCCCTACCAGGTGCTCCGAGATTCGATAGAACTGTTTTGTTACTTGGAATGTGGTGTTTTGCAGGACTATTGATTGATGTATGGGCACATAAACATGGAGAAGTTGATGAATCATTTTTCACTCCTTGGCATGCTGTTTGGTATTCAGGATTTACAGCATTTGCAGGTTACATTACATTTGCATTATGGAGATTATATGACGGAGATTTCCCAAAAACAGTATCAATGATTAAGGAATTTTTTGGACAAATGCCCATGGGCTATAGTGTTGGAGTTGTTGGAATGATTGTATTTGCAATGAGTGGTTTTGCTGATATGTTATGGCATACATTCTTTGGCATTGAAGGAGGCACTGACATACTGTTATCTCCGGCTCACCTTGGATTAGCTGCAGGTCTAATTTTCTCTGTTATGACTCCGGTCATGGCTGCTTGGCATAACCCAAATAGTGGAATTAATGGCTTATCTAGTCAGATTCTAATTCTTTTTGGAATCGGAGCAGCTTGGGGTGTTATTACTCTTTTCACAAGTTATTCACACCCATTAACTCTAGATTTCAATTCAATGTGTGAAACACTCGATTCTTGTGGAGATAGAAATGAAGGTTTAGAGAGAGGCGTCACTAGTGTATTGTTACAATCACTAATTTTGAGCGGCCTGATTTTGTGGTTTATGAAACGTTGGAAGCCAGTTGCAGGTTCATTTACTGTCTTAATGTTGATCAATGGATTGGCTATTGCTGCAAATGCTCCAGGTGAACTAAAAGAAGCGTGGAAACATGTAATGGTGCCATTATTTTCTGGCATATTTATTGATATATTTTACAGTAAATTGGGACACAGAATTAGATGGTTCTCATTCTTTATTCCTGTCATTTATACTATTGCTTGGATGATTGGATTAATCATTACAAGGGGATGGGATTATGGAACCGCAAATGGCAACATTGTGATGGCCCCTCTAGGTTGGAGCATACATGCAACATTAGGTGCAATATTTCTTGCAGGATGCATGGGGTTGTTAGTTTCTATATTGACCCATCCTCCCGAAATACCCATGGAAGACACAGAAGAAAACATATCTTGATATGGGAAATATAATTGACACAAAACATGAACCCTAGTATCAATGTTTTAGGTACAGAACTAGAATCTTGTTCGACTAAACCCCTTACAGGATGGTTTCGAGATGGTTGCTGTAATACCGATCAAAACGATCGTGGAAGCCATACAGTCTGCTGTATACTTACTGATGAGTTCCTACAATTTGCAAAATCACAAGGGAATGATTTGATAACTCCTGCTCCACAATACAATTTTCCCGGCCTTAAGGCTGGCGAAAAATGGTGCGTATGTGCTCGAACATGGCTCGATGCAGTCAATAACAGCGTGGCTTGTCCTGTTAGTCTAGAAAGTACTCATGAAGAGGCTCTAGCAATAATTAGTATAGACATATTAGAGGCATATGGGGTATGACATATGAAGATACTACTTTAACAGTAAATTCTGATATGAAATATCAATCAGTTGAGTAACCAATTTTTACTCCGTCAGCACCAGTGCTCATGATGTAAATAGATGCTAAATTTATACCATTCTCTGCAAGACTACGAGTGAAACCTCCAAGTGCTCCAGGGACGTCTTCTAGTACTGTTGTTTGCAAATTTCTCATTGTAAATTTAACACCAATTGATTCAAGCGCTGCTGCAGTTTCATCGGATTCTTCTGTAACCAAAACTGCTGCTGCAACTGAGTTTCCAAGTCCACATCCACCTAGGATGTTTATTCCAGCGTCACCTATTGCTACACAACATTCAGCCATCGAACCAGGTCTATCTTCCAATGTAATCAAAAATTCATTCATGAGACTCGCAACAAGTAATATGATTTCAAGTTGACTACCTTGATGTCACTCTATATTATGATCTAAACAGCCAACAGGGGCAGACACTGGATTACATTTGACATTCAAATCGACCCAATATTCTATTCCATCTACCTTTGAAGGGTAATCAGTAGAAATCGAATGGGCTCCTATTTCAATGGCAGTATCCCTTCTCTCTGTCTCATTGTTATCTGCTTCTCCATCTTCAGCATTATCCGCTCTACTTCTAACAATATATCCAGACTCAACTAATGAGCGGATTTCTTCTGCATCTCCAATAGGATCTGTATTCGAAAATATTGCACTTTCAGGAGTAACTGATGTGGACATTGTAAACATAGTTGCTCCCTCTAAATTTGGATGCTGATTAAGATAATCAGCACGCACATCGCCACCACCAAGAAGTATGAACATCGCTTTCCCCCTAGAATCATCAAGCAAAGGCCATCCTGTTGTAGTCACAGCTGTGGAAAGATCTGAATGATTACCTCTAACATCGTCAGGAGTGATTATTTTCTCTCTTGGCCATGCCAAATTTATCTGCTCATCTATATCTTCAATCATACTTTGTGCATTCATAACAGCAGTGGCACCAGTGGTGGTTTCTGTCCATTCTTTTGGTTCAATCCAAATCATCAATGGTACATGATTTGGAGAATTATCGCTCCAATCCAATAGAACATCCAAGCATTGCCTTAATGTTTGGCAAGTTGTACCTCTATCGTATTGATTGTGGTAAACTCGTAATTGCTGCCCTGGACTCCACCAAACATCAATTTCAAATTGACGAACACCAAAACTCTCAGCTTGGACATCTAACGGTTCATGAGTATAGTCATATGCTCTTATTGTAGGGCCGTTAGGCTTTACGTGATACGAATTATGTGTTCCTTTAACTTGAATGTGATTTACTTTTAAATCGGTGGAATCTTCATTTTCTGTACCAATCAATTCTGACTCTTCAGAACTTAAACATCCTGCAATTGATGAGAGCAAAACCAAAGTTGCCAGGGACAATGCGTGTAATCTCATCAGTTGGGCTAAACCATCTTTCAATGATGAAACCTACGTTGTGACATGATTGAATCAATCTTCGATATGTAAAATCGAAAATCTACGGTTATAGCACTCTTTACAAGAGGGATTGATTCATAAACACAACCTACTTAGTGATTTTATGGACGAACAACTGACAGCAATCTTGTCACGTGACTCAATTGTAGTAGTACAAGCTACAGAATTGACAAATGTTATTCTTGGATTTGATTCTGCTAATCGCTACAACCTTTTTGGCCCAGATGGGGAACAATTAGGAATGGCTGCAGAAGAAGGTGGGGGCGCAGGCGGTTGGTTCTTGCGTCAATTTTTGAATAGCAAACGCCCTTGTACAATGCACATCTATGGTAAAAACGGTCAAGAGGTTGCTACCGGAAAGAAGCCGTTTCGATTCATATTTTCAGAGATGTCTGCACTGGTCAATGGACAAATCTTAGGGCGTGCTCGCCGTCGATTTAGTATCCTAAAACGAAAATATACAATAGAAGCTCAAGGTTCTAGTCCATTTGATATTGAAAGTAGTATCTTTCAATTTGGAAAATTTACATTCGACATAACAAGAAATGGCGCTCCAGTTGCCACCATAACAAAACACTATGAAGGAATGATGAAAATGGCGTTTACTCAAGCTGATTCATTTTCAATTACATTCAAGGACACTAGATTAACACTAGAAGAGCGATTTGCCTTACTCTTCGCACTATTCTTGATTGACTTCGATGTGTTCGAACAGAACTAATCGAATGGTTCACGTCGAGTTCTAATCAGTGCAGTAATTACCAACAGTGCTACAATTAGTATCACTATTTGGACACTAACTGAATTTAACATTGATTTATTCTCCTTGTCTGAAGATTGTTTATTGTCTTCACTTTCAGAACACTGGGCTGCATCTTCTCCAATAATGAATGATGGGATAAATGTGAATTTATTTCCAGATAGATCATTTGCGGCTATTACTGCTACATAATAACCAGAACAAAGGTTTGTACTAATTTGATGATTTTTCCCTATATCGAATTCTTCACTGAAGGTGTATGTTGACCCAGACATTGAACTGGCTTCAGGATCTGGCACAATTTCAAACATACCGAACGCTTCTTCGTCTGTATACCAAGAAAACGTAGTAATTCCTGAGTCATCTGTTAGAGCCTTAAAATTCATTATTAGGGGAGGTTTTGTATCTATTTCATCTGATGTAATTACAGTAATCTCTTGAGTGATTGTTTCATTACCATAAGCCGAAATTGTACAAAGATATTCAGTGCCTATTGCCAAACCAGTAACAGTAAGTTGATGAGAAGTTGATAATTCTGAACTTGATTGGTTATTAGTTCCACATTCCACATAAGATTCAGATTCCTTGGTAGTCGCCCAAGAAATAATCGCTGAATTCTCACTAACTGCTAACACCTTAGCGCCATATATTTGCTGAGATATATCTGGCATTTCAAAACCAGTCAGTTGTGCGAATTGATGGTTATTCACATTGTAATCAGCGAGAATACTCTCTTGCTGGTCATCCATTCTGACAATATCCAAAACATTTGGATCATATTCTATTCCGTCATCTAATGCAGCATCACTTCCACCGCCAAGAGTCCAGGTCTTGGCGGTTTCATCAACATCTCTCCATTTACCTACTCCAAATCCATCTTGAGAACCCAATACAATCACATATCGATAAGATGCAACCTCTGTACCAATCACATCTTTAGAAATTGTAAATGTGATTGTGTTCGTCTCTGAGTCTCCTTCAACTTCAACTCCGCGTGCACTTGTTGAACCGGTTTCTGCTTGTACTGAATAAACAGCACCAGGTTCTCCTGTACCGCTAATTACAGCTTCCCAAGCCCAATCAGGATGTATCTCTGCATTGGCTCCTGGACGCATGTCAGTTCGTCCATATTCAGTCTCTCCTCTATCGACATAGATTTGGATGATTTGATGGCTGAATCCATTTGAAAGTGACCAATAGTTTGTAATCTCTCCAATAGTAAATGTGAACCTAGCATTCCAATCTGACTGTTCGATCTTAACATCTTGAATATCAAATAATGAAAGTCCACCTGAAAAATCACTAGCTGATGGTAGAGTAATTGTTCCATCGCCGTATCCATCGTCTAAATTATCTGTCATCTCCAGTAGAGTGACCCATTCTTCTAACTCTGGTAGAATCATTTCTGCAGGAGCAGGTGGAGCCATTTCAATATCTGATTCTGTATCTAAATCTGCAACTACAACCTTTATTCTTGTAGAATAACGAGGAGCTAAGTCTAATTGTGCCCACGGGATTTGGAATTCATATACTTCGTCAGATGCACATCCTCCAAGGTTCGAATTCGTTGGACTTACCCATACTTCAGATGAGCCAATCACTCCCTTTGCAGACAAACCAATCCACTTTGAACGACCATCTGAACGTAATTCATCAAAGTCGAATCGAATCAAATTCTTTGCAGGGAACCCTAGTATTTCGTTACCTATCGATGTTCTGAAATTAGTTTCGGCTTCATTGAAGTTCACAGCATTTGGCTGCATGAAATATATCTCTACAGCCTTATTTTCTACAGTACCATCATCAGAAATATCAACGCGTATGTATACATTATTGGAATCATATCCCACATGGAATGATTCTATGTCTAGGCCATCTCCTGTTACAGTATTAGCGTTGTACATTGCTGCGCCATCCCATTCACCAGGCAATGCAATTCCATCTATAATCGGCTCAATGGTCCCTCCATAAGCGACATCAGGTATGCTTGGATTAGTCCATAGGTCTTGTAGATAAGGAGGCAATTCTAGATCTATGGCTCGATAAATATTGGAAAGATGTACCTTGAACAATACATCCCAATTCTCGTCATATCCACTATCTTGATCTAAGCCATACCACCAGTACCAATCACTTCCTTCAGCTATGTACAGGCTCTCCCATGCTGCATCTAATCCAGAATGATTAGGATTATCTTCTTCGAATGCAACTAAGGCTTTACGAGCTTCAATAAGACGTTGCCAACCAAGACTTTCTTCAGGCTCTCCTGCCCATGTGGATAATGTTCCATCAACCCAAGATCCTGTTCCAATGACATCTATCTTTGGAAGGTCCCTTTCTTCAGAAAGGAATTCTCCAGGAGTTGTTGTTACGATTGTAGGGTGAGTTTCTAACCGTGAAAACCACTCATCTACGAATGGTCTTCCGTTGTCATTGTGCTGGAATTCTGACATGAACATCCAATTCTCTCCATCCATAGAAACAGTTAGCAGATGTTCAGAAGGATCCTCTCCTGCATCGAGAAGTTGCTGGCGTACATCATCGATATATGAGACGAAATCTGTTACTGCATCTTCTGGAGTCATTGATCCATAATTCCATGCTACTCTATCTGAAATAACACGGTCACGGAATACTACTGCAACTTCACCTCCGTCTTCTCCTGTTGCAATCCATGGCATTGCCAAATTGGATGCATCATCAACATCGACATTATTTCCATTCATGTCTGTTGATTTCATTAGAAGTTCTTCGTCTGTAACCATCCATTCAATGCCCACATCAGTTACTGGCTGAACCATTGCAGGACTTACTGCTTCTTCAGAAGGCCACATACCTACTGGCCTGAATCCCATCTCTTCCTCAAAGAGATCCATGCCTGTTGTCAAATGCATTTGGACATCATCTGGCCACGCTTGTTTTGACACTCTAATTCCATCTTCCATTTCCCAACCTGGCATCATCAATAATGGCATAATTGGATGATAGTAAGGAGTTGTAGTCAATTCTACCTGTCCTGTTGCAGCTAAGTCGCTATACATCGGCAATACATTGCCCATATGCTGATGTTGAGCATCTAGAACATACATCAAATCATCATGTGAATAATTTCCATTTTGTTGGAATAGAGCAATCAAGCCATCATCCCTGTGTGATGCATCATACATCCCAAGAACATAATCTGGAGAGAATTGATACAGATACCATAGAACTTGTAAATCCAAGAATTCCTGTGGCGGAAGTAATTCGTCATCCATTATCGTAGCTGGTTTCAAATTGTGCTTAGTCTTTCCATGCAAGTAAGAATAGACTTGACTTGAGGGTTGTACCCAAGCATTTGGATCATCATTACTGACATTGTATAACCAGCCACTATTCCAGAAAGACTGGAATTGCATTACATGTAATTCTAAATCTGTTGCATTTGGATAATCGCCTTCAGGCCACGGTCTTTTGGCAATATCTGTATGTACATCTAAGGTTTCTTCACGATGATAATCGAGCAACTGCTCCATGAATGATGGAACTATGTTGTAAGTTATCTTTGTGCCAGGATACCTTTCTAGAATGCCTGGAGAATCAACATATTCTGTCATTGCATGAACTCTTACCCAAGGCATTTCATACATGTTTGTTAGTTTGTTCTTGTAATATGGTTGATGTTGATGGAAGATAATTGCTAAGTTCAAAGCATCTTCTACCTTTTCTGGCGTTGATCTTTCTTCTACAGTTACATCTGCTGGAGTATTATTAGCTAAATCTGCTACTGAATAGAAATGACTGAATTGGGAAAATGAATTGTTCATTGGGAATGTTGCCCACACATTTCCTGCATCTTGCCATTGTGCCCACGCAATCACATCTAGATGGCTTGGATTACCTATCTCAGCAAGCGATACTGATATCTCAGTTACTTTGTTGTCAGCCCACCCTGTATAGTTCGTCGGAGTGCTAGTATCCGTCCATTGATTGCCACTAAAAGAAACTACACTAGCATAACTTGAATCTTCAACAACTATTCCATAATCTGCTGAGAATGGTAATGTCTTGATTCCATTCCAAGACTTAGCAGTTATAGAACCACTTTCACTAGTATTGAGATAAAAGAACAAATCTGCCCCTCCTGTAGTTGATCCTAAATCTGTTCCATTCCATGCTATATACAAATTAGATTCATCCCAGTCGAGATGGAAAGAGACGCCATTTGAATCTGTACCCATCAGAGTATTGCTATCCCACTCGGAAAGTGAACCATCAACTGTTGCTGCTACAGATGCATAAACAGGAAGCAGAAACACGAGGGTAAGCACTACAGCACTAATTCGCATCGTGCCGCCGACAAAGCGCAAGGTCAAAGGTTTTCGGCGTCGCCGCTTGTATTCAATGGCACAACGCAAAGGCATCCTGTGCCACGTAACCAGCCTACCAAATGGGCTTGAAGATGCTGAGAGATTCATCGATTACGTCGTTGATTATGGTGCATCGGTTTGGCAGATGTTGCCAATAACTCCACCCGATGAACATGGTTCACCATATTCGTCTCCTTCCGCCTTTGCAGCTTGGGATTCTCTTGGACAATCTAATGAAGTTGATATGAGTGAAGAATCATATTGGTTAAATGACTGGTTACTGTATGAAACAATCAAAGAAAAATTCGATGGAATGCCTTGGTTTGAATGGCCTGTTAAATATCGAGACCGCCATCCTTCCGCACTTGCAGAAATCGCCACTGATGAAGGTCGCCAAGCCGGATTTATGGGCCGCTGGAAGGAAGTTCAAGACTATGCTAAATCCAAAGGCGTTAGTCTGATTGGAGATCTACCGATCTTTGTCGCTCACGATTCTGCTGATGTGTGGGCACACCGCGATTTATTCCTCCTAGATGATGAAGGAATGCCACAAGTTGTAGCTGGTGTTCCTCCTGATTACTTCAGCAAGGATGGTCAAAAGTGGGGCACTGTTCTCTATGATTGGGACGCTCATCGTAAAGAAGGTTGGACTTGGTGGAAGCAGAGAATGGCGAGAATGATGCGCTTATTCGATATGTTTCGAATCGATCATTTCCGAGGATTTCACTCAGCATGGGCAATTCCCGCTAAGGACAAAAATGCCCGTAACGGCAAATGGCTTGAAGGGCCAAAGGATGAGTTGGTCACAGCCTTAATCGAAGTATGTGGAAACCATGAATGCATAATTACTGAGGACTTAGGAATCATTCCAAAGGAGGTTACTGAGTTGCGGCAGAGACACAAATTGGAAGGCATGAGTGTTCTGCAATTCGCCTTTGATGATAACAACAAAGACAATCCACACAAACCAGAAAACATCACTCCTGACCGAGTAGTATACACAGGAACTCACGACAATAATACCACCAAGGGTTGGTGGGAAGAAAAGCAGAGAAAGCGCCTCAAGCCATACATGCGTGAAGGCGAGAGCGTTTGTGAAACTATGATTCGCTTAGCGGTTGATAGCCCAGCGGGAATGGCCATTATTCCGATTCAAGACATCATGGAATTAGGCAGCGAGGCTCGCATGAATATACCTGGTACCGCTCATGGCAACTGGCAATGGAAGTTCGATTGGGCGGATTTATCCTAGGACCAATAGGCTTCACGAATGTCTTGATTTGCATTCATGCAGGCTACGACATCTGCTGGACGACTAGGAAGTTCTGATATCCCTGCAAGATGCTCATACATCGGCATCACATTGGACATATTCACTACACCCCATCCAACTTGTGTGCAAGGCGCAATCGGTGAGACAGGAGTAGTTCCTGAAGTAGGGTCCCATGTTGAGAAACTGGGATACCACGCTGAAAGATTGAGAGCGTATCTGATATCTGCATTAGAAATTGGTAGGGTAGAACTGTTCACCAGTAACCCATTACGTCCAAATTCATCTGAAGCCCCAGATTGCATATCACCTGCATCATCCCTGAGCATAGTGAGAATCAGACTTAGAATTCCTGCGGTTCTTGGGGTTGCGAAGGATGTTCCTGAAGTCTCATGGTAGCCATCTGTATCATCGTGGTTCGGTAGAACTTGAGTCCAATCTGCAGCGATATCTGGATAGGAGCCGCTCATGGTTTCTTTCTGGTCGTCTCCTTCCTCTGCATATCCTGAGACGCCTATTGACCAAGGTGGGCCTGCAGTTGAGTCTTGAACTGCTGGAGAAGGCGTATTATCGGCAGCACCGGTGTGAATCTTGTTGTAATCAACTACTGCAACCTTAGTCGCATCTTCGATTCCAGGAACTGGAACGCTGCCAATAGGGCCGAATGAGGTTGTAATGATGTCAACTAATGGCTGGTTTGCAGCAGCTAGAACTGCAGCATCTGAAAAGCCTTCAACGAAGAAAATCACCGCATCAGGATTTGCATCCAATACCGCACCTGTTACTGCGGTTCCGTGCCCATCTGAAGGATCATCGAGAATTGGAATATTGGTGTCATCATCAGGAGTTGTTCCAATGATTCTAGTGCCAGGGAAATATACGATATCTGTTGCAGTGATTACGTCCCAGCATGTCTCTTGGTCTGCATCATAGCGCTCCTGCCAAGTTCCCTCTTGAGTTAGGTTGCAGTGCATGGTAACGCCTAAGCCGTCCAATAACCAATCAGGATAGGTCTCATTCAGGCGGAACCTGTCGTGATAGACATTGATTCCAGTATCGATAGGAGCGACCACACTGTAGGCTCTGAATTGCTCATCAACAATAGGGGTCTCGACCGCTTTAGCCTCTTCCTCGCCAAAGCAACCTGCTAGCGAGACGCTGGCCATCAATAAGGCCATCATTACGACCTTGGCTGTATCTCGCATGGTAGTGCGAATTGCTCAGCCATTTTGAGTTTGACCCCGGATTGCCGCGTTCATCGCTTGCGAAAACCGCCAAAACACCCGACAAAAATCACCAATAATATCTGTCGAAAAGGACACTCTCCACGGTGTGTCCTAGACCTATTTCAACCATTCAGGTACGGCTTTCCAATTGACTCTATTCCACCATTTTTGATAATCTTCTCATATTCAAGAGCTTTCTTAGCAGAATCAAGAATTGTGAATCTATAAGTTAAATTTGTTTGAATGAAGTCTTTATTCAATTTTCCAAGTGTCAATTGCTTTTCTGACATCTTTTCAAGATCATCCAAAGTAAGCTCTTTTGACACAAATCTCTCGAAGACATATACGCAAAACTTGTCTCCACCGATACCTCCTGAACGGTGAGCGTTGAGCCTTTGTTT
>JASLKG010000009.1 GCA_030747695.1 Candidatus Poseidoniaceae archaeon | reverse complement strand
ATTGCATACGCAGAAGGTGCTGAGTCAGCAACAAACCCTCGGCCGCAGTAAAAGTGAAATGAAAGTGTATTGCTGGATTCAGCACACCATTTGAATGCTTAAGTTCAAAGAGTACCACTTTCAGTAACTGCCATAGGAGTCCTTGCCGGCTTCATATACTGATGGCGATGAAAAGGTTTCATGGCGACAAAAACCAAACCCGAAAATGAGAGCAAGAAAGAAGAAGTGCCTGAGGAACAGGTGATTATGATGGAGGAGCAAATCGAACCCGAGTTGACGATCGAAGACCTACCCGGGGTAGGTCCAGCGACCGCAGAAAAACTACGTGAAGCTGGTTTCGAGGAATTACTAGCAGTTGCAGTAATGAGTGCACAAGATTTAGCAGATCAAGCTGAACTTGGCGAAGCGGTTGCAAACAAAATTATTCAAAGTGCAAAGAAAATGGCCAATATTGGAGGATTTGTTAGTGGTACAGCCCTTCTAGAAAGAAGAAGAGAAGTGCTCAAACTTTCAAGTCAAGTCCAGAGTATTGATGATCTATTAGCAGGAGGATTTGAAACTCAAGCATTAGTCGAAGTATATGGTGAATTCGGATCTGGAAAGACACAGATAGGACACCAATTAGCAGTTAATTGTACCATGCCTATTGACCAAGGAGGGTTAGACGGAGATGTTATCTACATAGATACAGAAGATACATTTCGTCCAGAACGAATCATCCAAATGTCCAGGGGTCACGGACTTGATCCTGATGCAGTATTAGAACGAATACATGTTGCAAGAGCATATAATTCTGCACATCAGATGTTATTAGCTGAAGAAATCAAAAGGATGAGCCGAGGAATAAATGTAGGTATGATAATTGTAGATTCCCTGACCAGTCACTTCCGAGCTGAATTCGTCGGAAGGGGTATGTTAGCTAGCAGGCAACAAAAACTCAATCGTCATCTAAAAGACCTCAAACAACTAGCTGATGTGAACAACGCACTTGTGCTAGTTACGAATCAAGTTCAATCAAAACCTGATGCAATGTGGGGAGATCCAACCAAACCAATCGGTGGACACGTTCTTGCACACGCTTCTACATTCAGACTATACCTTCGCAAAGCAAAAGGTGGCAGAAGAATTGCAAGATTAGTTGATTCTCCAAATCTGCCAGATGGCGAATGCATATACCAAGTCTGTGAAGAAGGACTTCGTGATTGAAGAGTAGGTCAAGAAACACGCTTTGCACCCCTTCGGGGTGGCGGCACCTTCAAGGTGGGTTAGAAGAGCCTGTGCCTATGCGACACTTGATCGAGCGTGTTCTCGAGCTTGCCGAAGAAGAAGAAGGACCAGCCATTAGACCGGCTAGTGTTGAGGAAATGGATTCCAATGATGCTGAGCTACGAAAGTTGTTAGAATCTTTACAACCTAGAATTCGCGTCTACGGTGTTGGCGGTGCAGGATGCAATGCAGTAAGCCGGTTATTTGATGAGGGTTTATTTGAAAATCGCTTTGTGACAGGACATGCAATCAATACAGATGCACAGGCCCTATTGATGAGCCCACTTGAAGATAAAGTCTTGATTGGTAGAACTGCTCGTGGACGTGGAGCTGGCGGTGATCCGTCCAAGGGAGAAACGGCTGCATTAGAAAGTGAAGTAAGTCTCCGCAAAATTACTGATGATACTCAATTAGCAATAATTACTGCGGGAATGGGCGGTGGATCTGGAACTGGTGCAGCGGGTCAAATTGCTAGACTTGCAAAAGATCAAGGTGCCCTAACAGTTGCTGTTGTGACATATCCATTCAACTCTGAAGGTTCTTTGCGAAAGCAAAATGCAGAATGGGGATTGGAGCGTTTGAGAGAACATTGTGACACGATATTAGTTATTCCAAATGAAAGGCTCTTAGAAATTGAAGGTGTAAGAGACCTACCTTTAGCTAGTGCATTTAGAGTTGGTGACGAGCTTTTGGTCAGAGCAATCACAGGAGTTACTGAATTATTGACTACTGATGGAATGGTCAACTTGGACTTTGAAGATTTGAAATCGGTAATTAATTCTGGTTCCGGCGTTGCGATGATTGGTTTAGGTTCTGCAAGTGGTCCTGGAAGGGCTGAGGCTGCTACATTAGAAGCCTTACATTCACCTCTGCTTGAATTAGATGTTTCTGATGCGCGGGGAGCGTTAATCAATGTCGTCGGTGGGCCTTCTTTGACACTAGGTGAAGCAGAACGTTGTGCAAAAATTATTCAATCTCAAATTTCAGAAAATGCAAAGATAATTTGGGGCGCTGCTGTTGATGACGAATTGGGTGATGATTTACGCGTAATGCTGGTTGTTACTGGAGTTCGTTCTGATCAAATACACGGAGCAAGTGAAAATAGGCAATTACGTGCACTGAAAGCGCGTAATATTGAATTCGTGAACTAATCTCTAACAGCAAAATATGCTAAGATAAATAGAAGTGTTAGAGCCATTGCTCCTGCGATTACTTCCATTGTATCTAATTCATGATTTACATCAATATCTGTTACTTCGCCTGTGTAAGAAGGACCAGGTATAGAAATCCCGATTGATGACCACATATCTCCATCTGTAGTATTATCTCCATTCACAGTGTTCCCATGTACAATTATTTCAACTAACAAATCATCTTCTTCGGGTGCATTCCAAGTAAGATTCCATATACGTCTGTCATTCGTTGAATTCAGTTGTGTCCAACCGTCATCAATTAACTGCAAGTCATTGGTAGTCACTTCGCCATGATTAAACAAAATACGCATGCCCCCTTCGACATCAGTAAAGGATTGAACGGGTGATGAAATCAGTATTGTTACATTATAACTAATTCCAGAATTGTACTCACTAGGTAACCCTGTAACTTCAATTGTTACCTCTTCATCTGAACCGCCATGACATGCACAACCATTGTTACCTAAATTGTCAATACCGCCTGGTCTAGCTGTTACATTGGTTAAAAGCATGAGAGTAACCAACAATAACAACTCGCGCTTCATATTACAAGGCGAGATGCTGCTCACCTTCAATCCTACACTTCCAAACAGATGAAATGTTTTGAAAATTGTTAACCAAATAAAACAAGAAGTAATAAGTCTGAAGCCGAACGAAGTCTTGATGTTGCCCTTCGCAGCCGATGATATACCCGACACCGATGAAGATGATATTGACCCTTTTGAGGAGCTTGAAATTGGAATAAGTAATGTTGCAAATGTCGAATATCCTGATGCACTTTCTGAATTAGAAGAGGATGATGATCCGCTCTCGGCGTTTGAGGATGATGGTTATGCTGAACCTCAAGCAACACTTACCTTTACTGAAGACCCTACAGAAGAGGATGTAGTTTCATTTGATGACAAAGAAGCACCTGCACCTTCTGAACCTTCTTCATCAATCCCAAATAAAGCTGAAGCGACATATAGGCTGCTACTAGAAACTGTCTGGATTGATGATATTCTTGATCCCTCTGAAGTTGAATTATTAGCACGTAAACGTGGCGAATTGGGCATTTCTTTTGAGCGCCATTTGCAACTGGTAAGGAGCATTATTGGGGAATAAATATGTCGCCTAGCCCATTTGAGCATGGCCTTGCTCTAGCATGGTCTGATGGAGCGCTATCACGCGATGGCGCTGTAATGTTAGAAACATTACAAGCCCAATTGGGTTTAACAGATGCAAAAAGGGCAAACATCGAAGAAAAATGGTTAGGAGAAATTAGCCGTGGAGAGAGGCGGTCTTTCGGGGATGGAGATTCTATTCTCCGAGAGTGGCTTGAGGCTTTAGATGACAGAGATGCTCTAGATGTTGCAACACGTACAATGGGTAGGGCTGCACTTGAATCTGGGTTATCAAAAAATAATTGGAAAGAAGGTTTGGCTTTTGCAGAAGGGCTTGGTCTAGAAAACGCATTAGCTGAAGGTGCTTGGTTAGAAGTAAATGTACAGGCCGCAAAGGAATGGCCCTCTGCACTTGACCCTTTAGCCATAATTTTAGGTTTAGTTATTCAAGTACCTGATGTAGTAGTAAAAGAAGAAATTAAACTTGCCAAAGGTTCTGCATTTGTAAAAATTAATCATCCAGATGCGAAAAATAGGCCCCTTTCATGGATGCCTGATTTACTACCACTTGATGGAGAAGGATGTACTTGGGGATGGGGTAATGAAATTGTTCCAGATACCGAAGCCCCCGCTGGCGATTTAGCATTATGCAATTCAGTTATTCTTGCCTGGATTCGTAGATTTGTTTCAATGAGAAACAAAAGAGGAGAAACCGATCTATCAGATTTGCCAGATGGTGTAAAAATGATGCCATCTTCTAGTGAATTAAGTAGGGATGGACAAAAATTGACTTTGTCGATGATTGTAGATTTAGGCGATTCCGGGCTAGTTAGACCTTGGGCTAGTGTGATTGTTAGTGGAGTTCCTGTAATACAACCTGCTCCTGATGGCTTAGCTGAAAATTGGGCAAGCATACATGATGCTTTAGCGACATTATTGATTAGTGCGCTTGAATCATTACCTAGGCAACTACTAATCGCAAGCGGATTGAATATGCAACCAACTAATATTAGGGCCGAAGAAGGATGGTTAGTTTACGATTTGATTAGTCAATAGAATGAACTATTGCTGCTGTTGTTATTTCTATATCTGGATGTAATGAATGTGCTACGCTGCAATATTTTTCAACTGCTTTAATTGCAATTCTCTCAACCAATTTCTGAGGAGCATTCCCTGTAACATGAAATACCATCTTGATTGATGAAAAATGTCTCGGAGTTGTATCAACTCTTGTTGCTTCCAATTCAACCCATACTTTAGTGAATTCCCGTTCTTTCAAACCAATTACAACATCAGCAATCGCGCATGAACCAACCATTTGTAAGGTAATTTGCATAGGATTCGGGCCATTATCCCAATCTAATTCTATACTCTGATTATCAGAATTAATTGCAATTAGACTAGTTTCACCTTGCCATTCAACTCTACTCTGCATATTTGGCGGAACGTATATCCTGAAATGAACCCATCGTTGACCGCTGTGTTGATGAAGTGGATTAAGTTCGGCCAGCATGAGCATCATGTCAGGGACACCAATTACCATGGAAAATGGAATGCTAGTAATTCCAAATAACCCAATCGTACACTACATCGAAGGAGATGGTATTGGAGTCGATATTACCCCTGTAATGATCAAAGTTGTTGATGCTGCAGTTGAAAATGCATATGGGGGTTCAAAATCAATTACTTGGAGTGAAACTTTAGCAGGAGAAAAAGCATTCAATGCAACTGGAGAATGGTTGCCAGAAACAACACTTGAAGCAATGCGTTCTGGATTGGTTTCTATCAAAGGACCACTAACTACACCTGTTGGAGGAGGTATACGCTCACTTAATGTTGCTCTTCGGCAAAAATTGGACCTCTTCGCTTGTGTTAGACCTGTGCGATGGTATGATGGAACTCCCTCTCCAGTCAAATCTCCTGGAGATGTTGATATGATTATTTTCCGTGAAAATAGTGAAGATGTTTATGCTGGAATTGAATGGGAATCTGGTTCTGTAGAAGTTGCAAAGGTCATTGACTTTTTAGTCAATGAAATGGGAGTTGACAAGATTCGTTTTCCAAATACTTCCGGTATAGGCATCAAGCCAATCAGTAAAGAAGGGACTGCGCGAATCGTGCGAGCTGCAATACGATATGCTGTTGAAAATGATAAAGAAAGTGTAACCCTAGTTCACAAAGGCAACATAATGAAATTCACAGAAGGGGGTTTTCGTGATTGGGGATATCAGCTTGCAAAAGATGAATTTGGTGCTGTTGAACTTGATGGAGGACCATGGTGTACTTTCAAGAATCCAAGTACTGGCAAGACTATCACAATCAAGGATGTAATTGCGGATGCAATGTTACAACAAATAATAACCCGTCCTGCAGAATACGGAGTACTTGCGACAATGAACCTTAATGGCGACTATATCTCTGATGCCCTAGCCGCTCAAGTCGGTGGAATTGGAATTGCTCCTGGTGCAAATATCAACTACGATACCGGGATCTCAATCTTTGAGGCAACTCATGGTACAGCACCAAAATATGCTGGTCAAGATAAGGTCAATCCAGGTTCACTAATACTCTCCGCAGAGATGATGTTGCGCCACATGGGCTGGTTTGAGGCTGCAGATCTAATCGTAAAGGGAATGGAGGGGGCAATCTCTGCCAAGACCGTTACTTACGATTTTGAGCGCCTAATGGATGATGCTGAATTGCTCTCTTGCTCATCATTCGGAAAGGCAATCATCTCTCACATGTAAAGGGATATTCCCGGCACATACCTAAAATTGAGTTGTTTTTTGGTTATTTGAGCCATGTATTCAGGTTTCGGCTATTTGCAATTACTCCGAAACCAAATCTTTCTTCCACTGCTCTTGCTACTAAAGCAAAATCACTATCTCTTGTTGCAACAAGAATACTGCCTATTTCAGTTAATGGCTGATTAGCTAGAATTGAGGCAAGGCACATTAATGTTTGATCGGGGACTTCAGGATATACATCCTTACCGTTAATTACGCCACGTAGTGGCTCCCCACTCAACCTCTTCATTGCTGTTATTTCCTCATAAACCTCGTAGTGATCCAATAAAAATCGCTTCAACTCATCGCGTAATTCTTCATCATTAGTCTCATCTTCCAAATGCAAATCTAGTGGTGACCAGTTGGAAAAATCAGAAACAATACCATTAGCAATATTGTGAAGATTATCTTTTGTCAATAATTTGTCAAGAACTACAGAAGATATGTGTGTGTCATCAAACCTAGAACGCATTCTTTCTACATCTGTAGCAATCATCTGTAATTCATCCCTGACTACTTTAGGTAACCAAAGGTGGATTTTTCCTTCTTCCGAACGCTTTTTCAGCATACGGTGGAATTGTCCATAACCTACTATATCTAGAGATGATTCTGTCGAAATCCCCATCCCCTCACTAATTCTATGTTGAAGTTCATCGATTAGGATATTTGTATCAACAATGACTAATGGTTTTAAATCCAAATTACGAAGATAAGCTCTTTGACGAACTACAAGATTGTGTTTGTGGGTTGAAAACAAGCCTTTTTCGGCCCTAGCGAGTCTCTTTTTATCACGTGAATCAAACTTAGATGAGTTTTGAGCTCTCTCTAAAAGCATAAGTCCTTCTTGAGGGTTTTTTGCTGCTGCTTCATGTGCTATTTCATATATATCTTCAAGGCTTATCGGGTCAAATTGCATTGCAATAGCATATCTATTTTCGAAGGTATGTCTAGTGCGTCTCTTTTCTCTTTGTAGAGAATTCAAAGCAGCCTTTACCCTACCGCCAAATGGCTCAGAAGGCAAGGGTCTAGAATGTGAATGAGGATAATTTCTCAATAAATCAAGTTCTTCTTCAGAATGTTGAATTCGTGAGACTTGTTTTATTTCTCCATATTGATCTTCCTGATCTACTATTTTTGTTCTTTTTACAAAATTTTTCAGCATTCTTGTTGCTTCATCGGTTCGTTTCACATCTGCTGCACTATTTGATACTCTCAAATAAAGTTGGAATCTACGAGTTACTGCTGTCTTCAATGCCTGTTGGCTATCTAATAACTCAACTGCTTCTGACCATTGCCTCGAATGTGCCAGATGAATCAATGCTTTACGATAAAGAATAATTTGATGTTCATAATCAAAATCAGGGTGATCTCCTGCCTTTCTATAATCTCTAGCTGCATTTAATTCAGAACCATTACTTGAATGAACAGCAGCACGTGCAAGTGTATGCCAAGGCGATAGAGGTTCATTCTGTTGGTACCAGGACACTAGGTTAGGTAAGCCAATATCATATTCTAACACCAAATGCCTAACTGCTTGTATCATTGGCATAGCAGTCTCTTCATCACTCAATAGTCCATTGAGTAACTCTTCTACTCCTGATTTTTGTCCGTTTTGTAATAACAATGATGCTCGGTTAAGGTGCAATGTATCTATTACTGCATTGAAAAGACGTGCTTCAATTTCTGTCAAATCGGCATCATCTACACTATCTGCAAGATCGTCAATTACTTTTGGATTTGCAAGGCCATCTCCTCCCTCACGTAACGCTTGACGGCAATTATTGAAGGCTTTAAGTCCAGATTTATTTAATTTAGTAATTACCCATTTGTCATCAGATAGAGGCGCGCCATCAAGCATCATAATTAATCCACGCGAAACATCAGAAAATGCGTCGGATCCTTTCATTGATTCTATTGTTGATAAAGCATTTTTCCTCGCAACTCTTAACTCTTGGAAATCCATTCCTTTAGATTTTGCAGGCAACAGATGAGTAACTAATAATGTCTCATATGGGAATTTTCCCGGGCGGTTTGGTTCCGTCAATAATAAATCTGCAAGCCTATTAAAATCTAGGCCCTTTGTAAATAATTCAACTGAAGATTCAAGTCCTATCTCCGAACCAGAATCAATTAATTTACGTGCTGCATTTAGACGAACAGCAATTGAAATCTTGTTATCATCAACAATTTGTGAAAGTGATTTTTCAGACAGTTTTGAAAGTTGATTGTTTAACCAATTAGTTGCTTCTTCTCCTAATTTTCTCAAAAGTGGTAATAAATCTGTAATTTCAGTATTAGATTCAATTTCAAGGGAATTTAGAACGCTAGTTGCTTCATCTACCTTTTTTTCTTTGACCAAAGATGAAAGTAACCACCATGTAGCCTTATCCTTTTGCTGAGAATCATTTATCGATTCTATACCAATTCTCAATTCTGAACTTGAAAGATTAGATGACGAATCAGGCATTAATGCCCACGCTGCTTTACGTCGTGCTGTTGACAATCCACTTGAATCATCTAATGACCTAACTTTTTTCCAATTTGTCATTTTCCCTGAACGCAATGTTACAAGGTCAATTAGTGCGGAAGAAAGTTTTGCATCAATTTTACCTAATTCCTTCAATGAATTACTAGCATCTTTACCTAAATGAATCAAGACGAGTGAACTGATAAGACTTGCTTCACCTTCTAAAGACTCCAGATTTTGTATATCTCTAAGTCCCCTTTTACCTTTCAATTGCGCTCTAGCTTTTTGTATTGATGCACGTACAATAGCATCTGAAGTGTTTGACTCTAATTTCTCAAGAGTTGATGCTAATTCTTTAGCATTTGAAGGATCAATCCAACCTGATTTTAAATCGAATTTATCTTCTAATTCTTCTTCGACTTCTGACTTTGGAAATGCTGCAAATTGTGCCAAAATAGGTGTTGCTACTGCGATTTTCCCCCATACTGGATGTACGCCATCACTGGTTGTTTGTTCCCGTAATGAAGCGATAATATCATCCCAATTATCTTCCCAATTATCAGGGAATAATGTTTTGCGAATTAACAAAACTGCTAATCTAAATGCTGAAGATGTGCCATCATCAATCAAGACATCGGTAGCTTCTGGAAGCCATTCCATGGGCCCGCTTCCACTTCTTCCGCCTCTTCGGGTTCGAGATCTCCTCCTACTACCTATTGAGTGTTGAGGCGGATTATTTTCATCTTCATCGTCACTAGGGACTTGTATTTCATTTAGTGCGATTAATACTATCGATTTCCAGGGTTTGGTTAGCATGCCAAATTCAGGCATTCTAGCTACCATTCTTTGACGAGTTACTACAGGAAGATTCTCCTTCATACACTTGTCAAGGCAAATGATAGCGTTCTTTTCCTGCAGTTCCATCTCACCCCTACGGGGTGAGGCGTTTGGCGGCTCCTCTTTAGAGCCACCGGCCATAGCAGTGTTGCCAAAGAACCATGATGCAAGACCTCCTCGTCTAATTCAGATGGACATAGCTGATACCCTCATCCTGTTACTGCATCCCATCTTGGCGTGCATCTTACTAGGGTGGATGTGGTGGCAATATGGATGGAAAAATAAAAGCCGAAAATTGAAGGGTAAAGAGCGCCGACAACATATCGAGAACCATGAGAAGATCGGTGAACGAATCTTAATTTCTGCAATTGCTATTGTGATAATTGCTTTTGCCGCAAGATGGTACACTGGACTCGGTTTAATGCCAACACAATTGCATGGCTTTATGGGTCCGTTTGGAATAATATTGCTTTGGATCATGACAAGATGGGGGCGTGTTGCCAAAAAAGAAAATGTTGCGAAGAAGAAACATGGAAGAGCGGCTGATTTGCTTATCGCCTTAGTTTTCTTTCACTCATTCCTAGGATTCCTTTACATTTTCAGTGTTCTTTGAAAAGGAAAGCCAATTCGGCATCCACCAATTTGCATCCCCCATAAGACGCATAGTAGCAGGTACAACTAGAGCGCGAACTATTGTGGCATCAATAAAAATAGCAAGAGCAAGTCCTAATCCAATCTGTTTCAAAACAATAACTGAAGAAAGTCCGAACGCTCCAAAAACAACTACCATTATCGCTGCAGCTCCTGTAATTAATCGCCCTGTTCGCTGCAATCCGTTTGCTACAGCTAAGGTATTATCTCCAGTCCTTTCCCATTCTTCATGAATCCTAGAGAGCATTAATACTTCATAATCCATTGATAATCCGAATACAATACAGAACATGATTACAGGATTCCCAACATCGATTGGTTGAGGTGTGAAATTCAATAATTCTGAACCATTGCCCCATTGGAAAACAAACACTAACATTCCAAATGAGGCAGAAATTGAAAGAATATTCATCACGATTGCTTTCAATGGTATCAATACGCTTCTAACCTGTATGAAAATCAAAATTGATGTTGATATCAAAATAAAGGCTAAAGCAATTGGCAAGTTTTCTTTGATTGCATTTACATTGTCAAGACTTAATGCTGCAAAACCGCCAACCAATAATTGCCCTGATTCACCTGATTCCAATTCACTTAGCAATAATGACCTCTCCTCCCTAATCTGCTCAACATATTGAAGACTTTCTTGACCGCTTTGTGGGCCATCTAATGACAATATAATGTACGTTAAATCATCTGCAAAATACTGATTGCTAAGGTATGCTCTAGTTGTAAGTGTTTCATTTCTAGTTTCATCTGGTAATTCTTCTGCAGGAGTTAACCAAAATTGTACTACTTCTTCTTCACTCATTCCAATTTCAGGTAAAGCATATCCGAAAACATCGACAACCTGTTCATCATCTAATCTATCATTCATCCATTGGTGGACCAATCGAAGATTAGTCTCATTTAATGGATCTCCGCCATCTAAATCAACCATTACTAAAGCTACATTCCTTGCACTCTCAGGCCAATAATCATCGATATAATTTAAGCCAACTCTCGCTTCATCATCAGGAGGCAATCCATCTGCAGATGTTAGTGAAAATTCGGCTTGAAAGAATGGTAATCCCGCCCCTAATAGAATTATCAAAGTTGGAATAAGAACCGCCCATGGATACTTCATTACAGTCTTAGCAATTCTTGACCAGATTCCTTCTCCATCATCAGAAGTAATCTTAAATGAAAATGGTAATTTTCTACCAGTGTTTACTTTATTGCCAAGAATTGCTAATATCGAAGGCAATACGATTAATGAATATACCATAGCGATTGAAACCGCTAAAGTTCCACCTACTCCTAAACTTGGAAGACTCGTATTAACAAAGAATAACATTCCCATTAATCCAATAGCAACAGTAACTCCAGAGAAAAATACTGCTTTTCCTGCAGTTGCAACTGTTACTGCAGTTGCGGTTTTCGTATCTCTTCCCAATTCCAGCTCTTCTCTGAAACGATTAACCATAAACAAAGAATAATCGATCGATACTCCAATTCCAATCAATGTGATGATGTTAATTGCATATTGAGTTAGATCGGTTATGTTAGATAGCCAAATTGTAACTCCCATTGCTGCTAATACTGTCATTAAACCTATTCCAATAGGCAACAGAGCCGCGATTAAAGTTCCAAATACTATTCCAAGTATAATCAATGAAAGTGGTCCTGAAATAAGTTCGGCTTCGACTAAATCATCAGCAATACGCTGATCAAAAACATGATCGACCGCAATATTTCCTGTTCTCCAATCTTCAAAAGTACCATCTACAGAAATTGAATCCTTAGTATCAGAATAGAAGGCTTTCGCGTCAGATCTGCTCATATCCATTGCCACAATATTGATTGCCCAAAATCCATCTTTTTCATGAATAAATTTTGTGCGATCTAATTCTTCAACTTCCCAAGAATAAACTATGGTTATATCCTCATGTGACGCGAATTTTTGCAATGATTCGATAACGGTATTTCTCCATGTATCATCACTATCATTTAATGTGGGGTGATATACAAGATATTGGAAATTTTGAGTTACTGTTTCGTTTCTATTTTCTGCTGCTTCAGCAAATAACTCTCCAACCTCAACAGATTCCATTTCACCTTCTCCCCAGGCTTCGGCCCAATTAGGACCCATTAGCATCAAAGATGAAAGTGCAACACATACCAATAATCCGGCAACTAATACCTTTCTTCGATTATCATAACTAAATTCACCAAGTTTGTAAAACGCCCTTCCTTCAAGCATTTCAGGTTCAGTGAATCCTTCCATATTTCCGCCTCATCAATATAACGTATGATGTTAATGGCTTATCTAAATAGATTAATTTGAATCCTCTAAATCTTCGTCTTCTTCATCCCACACAGTATCTGTTGCATCTGTAAGTTGTGATGTTGCAATTACTTCGGACATTTGCTTTGATAGACGGCCCATTCGGATATATCCAGCAACAATTAGAGCTACAAACAAAAACAGAGGGAGTATCCACCATGGGAAAGACTCGTCTACTTCTAAACCGTTACAAATTCCATCTCTATCATCATCCTTAGGAGTATCTGATGAATCTCTTGGATCTGTTCCGCAATCTTTCTCCATAGAATCATCCCAGTTATCATTATCATCATCAGGATCATCTGCATCACACCATTTGTCTAAATCAAAATCAATCGGCCTACTTGATGGATCTTCTTTGTCTGTTCCGCAAAATAACTCTTGTGAATTTGTCCATCCATCGCCATCATTGTCATCGGTAGGGAAATCTAATGGATCTTTTGGATCTGTTCCATTCTCCATTTCAGCCAAATCGCTTGATTGGTCGCCATCGTCATCATGATCTATTGCCAGGCCAGTACTCGAAACTCCAAATAAATCATCGGGTTTGCCATCGCTATCAGTATCCATGTATGCTGCTGAATCATTTGGGAATGCATCTGGTCCTGCATCGCATATGAATTCTTCACGGATTGTCACATCTATGAATCCATCACAGATTCCATCGCCATCGGTATCGGCCAATAGAGGACTTGATTGCGATATCGCTAGTGTTTCATTAACATCGGATAAGCCATCTCCATCATCATCTTCATCCGCAATCAAAGTTGTGTTATATTCACTTCGTATAACATCTGGATAGCCATCACCATCAGTGTCAGCATCTGCTGCAGGATCTGTTGGGAAATAATCGTAACCACTTGTACAGATGTTATTTTCTCCATATGTTACGTCGATTTGTCCATCGCAAACTCCATCGCCATCAGTGTCAGCTAGTAAAGAATCTGTACTAGGATTCGATGATTGTTCGACGCTATCAGAAATTCCATCGTTGTCATCATCATCATCTTCAACCAAAAATGAAGGTGATAAAGAACCAAAATCGTCAGCCATTGAATCGCCATCAGTATCCAATAAGATGTCAATAGGTACAAACACTGAATCTGACATTAAACTGGTATTTGCCCAAATTGTAACATTGAGTTGATTTCCAATTTGAGTTGGTGTTCCATAGATTGTGAGATTAGTTGTTTCAAACATCAAACCTGGTGGTAAATCACCATCTAATTCCCATGTGTCAACTTGATCTCCAATATAAATAAGCGAAACAGAGTCCATTTGTATATTTTCGACAAGTATCAATTCCGATTGAGATATTACTATTCCAAGAGGAGGTTCTTCTATCTCAATAGTAATAACATCAGAATCAGATCCCTCGGAATTATTTGCCCATACTGTGTATGAAACTTCAGATTGATTTACTGCAGGAGTACCTGTAATTGTACCATTATTGAAAAACAAACCAAGAGGTAATGTTGGTGATATTTCCCACGAGGTAATCAAACCTCCGTTACTAATTGGATTAATATCATCCATCCTAATGTACTGTGTAGCTACTCTAGAAGGATCTTGATATACGATATTTGGAGGCTCTTCTGAAACTTTAATCGTAACACTAAACGTATGAGAGCCTGCTGAATTATTTCCCCAAACTGAATAGGTAGTTATGTTTTGATTAACTGTAGGAGTACCACTAATTTTCCCATTTGATAAATCGAAATTTAAACCACTAGGTAAATCAGGATTAATTTCCCAAGATTCAACAACTCCTCCTATCAACATCGGCGTGGCATCGGGCATTTGGTGAAGACGTTGCAAGTTATATTCTGATGGCTCATAACTAAATTCTGGTGCACCTACAATCTCAATATCTACAATTGCTGAAGCCGATTCGAGGCTTGAGTTTGCCCAAACCGTATATTGTGTCGAACTCTGAATCGTATCGGGCGTTCCACTTATCTTACCATTTGTAGAATTAATAGAAAGACCGGAAGGTAATGATGGGTATACGCTCCAAGCTACTTCGGCAATAATTCCAGTTGAATTTTTGATAGAATACAATTCGCTTCCTGTATTACCATTATTACAAATGCATGCTTCGAAATAAAGTGTGCCATCAACCATCGCCATTTCGGCTTTATCTGGATGTGTCACACATGATTGAGTTGTATTAGCTTGGCATAATTGTATAGTGCCATTATCGGTGCCGTCTGTCCTATACCAGTGTCTATCTGTTTCATTAGGAGTATACAGTGAGGCGTACACATAAAGTCCAGCACTAATAATCGAAACATGTTTTCCTTTCCACCCTGGTTTTGCGAGACCTGGATCAATAATATGGGTCCCATTCAGTGTTCCATTACTTCTCCATAATTTGACACCAGTTATATTGTCACCATTACTATCGACACCATTGGTCAAACCATCATCCGCCCAAGCGAGAAAGTATAAATGTCCATCATGAGGATGATAAACTGCATTTTTCGGACCGGAATGACGAGTAGTGTTGTCCGTTTTGTTTCCTGGTAAAAGATCCATTTTTATTGTGCCGTTTTCCGTGCCGTTGGTGAACCAAAGTTCCTGTCCAGTATAGCGATCTCCGGATGCGGCAGTACCTCCCCATGCTGAGAAAAATAGATTGCTACCAGCCGCAGCCAACACATCAATAGAACCGTATTGGTCAGTAGTGCCATTTGGCATCATTACTTCTTGTGTGCCATTCGCTGTTCCATCACTTACAAACAGTGTAGTTCCGTATTGGCCCCTTGCCTTAAAGTAAAATCTGTCATCGGCTACTATCATTGGCCCCATACTATTTCCTGCTTGACCTGAACGCACGTCTTTGAACAACTGTGTGCCGTTGGTTGTACCATCTGTATGCCAAATTTCTGAGCCATAAGTACTGTTATATCCTCTGAAATATACTTTACCATCAAAATAAATCGAATAAGCAACGGAACTACCAGCAGTTCCTACTCTCATATCCTTGAGCATGTAAGTCCCACTAGGTGTTCCATCACTTACCCACGGCTCAGATCCGTGGATACCATCGTCTGCCTTGAAAAATATTTTATTGCCAAGCGGAGCCATCATATCTATTCCAGAATTACTTGTGTTGTGAATATCTTTGACGAGTACTGTGCCGTTGGCTGTACCATCTGACTTCCACAATTCCGTACCATGTACTCCGTCATTGGCTTTGAAAAACATGGTATTGCCAACAACAATTGGATTATTGATCCCGCTTCCACCCGAGCCGGGTCGTATGTCTTTGACAAGTACTGTACCGTTGGCTGTACCATCTGACTTCCATAATTCCTCACCGTGAGTCCCATCATTTGCTGCAAAAAACAATTCATTTCCCACAATTGCAAATGCATCCGGATAAGAACTTTGACCTCCGGGGCGTATGTCGGAAACCAATGACAAATTTTCAGGAGGTATTATCTGTCCATTCGAAGAAGGAGTATAAGAAAATGTAACATCGGACATTGGGGTATTATTGGCTAATCTAAGTGTGGTTAAAACTGGAGAGACTGTGGGGTTTGAAATTATATTTGATTCGTTCTGGTAAATTTCTGAATCCAAGTGGTTATTGCTGATGAAAGAATTTTGGGTTGCTAAAACCATAATTAATACCAAAATCAATGGGGATAAGGCGTCTTTCGAACTCCGGGTCATGCTATTTCGTAATCGTTCAAGTATTTATTGAAGATGATTTTCCCCTTGGGGGAAAATGTCTTTTCTTAACATTTTTTCATCTCGTGCATTCCAAAGAGTCAACCATTGAATGAGATTGTATTCTTTGTCATCTTCTTCTAATACTTCTCTACATTCATCTGCGGCTTGTATACGACAACCACAAGCATTTGCATGGCCACCTCCTGTTTCATCAAGTAGTGTTGCAAGCATCGACAAATCATATGGATTTTTTTCATTTCTAAATGAATTAGCATAAAACGAAGCACCTAAAGCAGGACGTAATGGATCCTCAATACTTCCATCCATATACCCATGAATAATACAGCATGCAATGGTATCTAAGCCTGCTAAAGCTGTAACAAGATATCCATTAATTCTCAATCCTGTATTGCTCAAATCACAAATTGCAATCCCATCAACAATTCTTATCTTTTCTTTTACAATTTCAATCTGATTAATACGTTCATTTCCAAGTTTTTCTAAACGTTCACTATGGTCCACTATTATTGAATCCAAAGACATCCCAGATGCAAATTGGCTCAAAACAGTTTGAAGGTGCTCAGGATCTGAAAGAGATAAAGATCTAGACAACCTCATAATTGGTCCGTCTTCCATAAAATCATCTAGAGAAATACCTCCTGAATCTAAATCATCTACTATTGGCATTACTTTCTCTAAGTGTGTAAGATCCAATTTGTCTTTCATGAGATCATATGCGACTCTAGCTGCAGATGGAGTATTTCTCCAATGGCACACTCCGCCTGCATTTTCGAAAATCCTTTTTTCTTCTTCAGATGGACGATTCGTCAAATGATGATCTAAATATAATCCACATTCCGGATGGAATGGTAAATCACATATCGCAGTTTGACGATTGATTAGATGGTCGATCTTTCCAGATCGAAGTAGAGCAGGGTGTGTGAAATGTACTTCCAATTCTGGTTTGCTAGCCTTGAGAATTGCTGCTGCCATCAAGCCATCCAAATCAGAGTCAGCAACGACTCGTATTATCCCCTCTAACGGCGACATAATAATTGACGCTAGAACTCACAACATGAATGTATAGGCTCATTACAAGCGATGGGGCTATCAATATGGACCAAAGACACTCCGACATGGAGACCTCATGTGGTGTGGTTTTGGTCAATTTTGGCTCCATACTCTTATTGCAATACCCCCAAGGACATTGGGATTTCCCAAAAGGCCATGTTGAGGAATCCGATTCTGATAAGAAGATGACAGCCGCGAGAGAACTAAAAGAAGAAACTGGGATATCTAATATAGAATTTGTAGACGGGTTTGAAACAAAATCAAAATATAATTTTAGACATAAGGGTAAATTTGTTGAAAAGCAAGTTTATTGGTTTATATGTGTAACTGAAACAATGAAGATTAAATTGTCACATGAGCACAGAGAGCATTTATGGTTAGAATGGCCTGCTGCACTTGAACAACTAACTCATAAAGAATCAAAGAAGGTTTTAGCTACTGCATGGGAATACATGAAATCTATTGGTAAAGATTGATTACAAATCATCTATTTCAGTATTATTTTCTTGCTGGCGTTTTGTTGAAGAAACTGTACTCAATTGCCGTTTACCTTTTGGAACCCATAGGCTTTCATCTTCTCCAATCCTATGGCTAATCCATCTTGTTAGAACAAAGACCCAATCTGATAAGCGATTGACATATTGTAAAGACAATGGGCGTATTTTTTCAGACATTGAAAACATGTTTCTTTCAAGACGCCTAATGACTGTTCTAGCAAGATGAAGAGTAGCAATTGGTCCTGATCCTGTTGGTAAAATAAAACTTTCAAGGGGCGGTAATTCCTTGTTCCAAGCATCCATCTCTTCGCATAATGTATCAGAATCCTTTTGATCAATCAGCACCATATATTCTGGTATTGATTCTAATGGACAAGCAAGCTCCGCACCTAAATCAAATAATTCACTTTGAACTCTTGACAATGCACTAAAGCAAACCTCTTGCAATTTATGCACATTTTGCCTCAATCCTCCATCAGAATGGCTATCATCAATCCTCTTTATTTCCATTAGCGCCAAACCTAGTAAAGCGTTAACTTCGTCGCAAGTACCTACTACTTCCATCCGAAGTTCAGATTTAGAAATACGGGTGCCATCAACAAGTGATGTTTCGCCACCGTCGCCACCGCCGGTATGGACTTTTGTGATTCGGACCATGGTAAGCGGAGGTCAAGCCTCAACAAGAGGTCTGCGGCTGGAAATCCCTGAATCTATAGGATACCACCACTCAATATCTTCTTCGCCATGACACCAAGAATATAGAACAAGATAACCATCAACAACCCCATACCATTCGATTTGACCGGGTTCAAAACCAACGATTCTGGCGCCCATTTTGTCAAATTTGTTGTTTATGTATTGCCATTCTTTAACTAAGCAGCCTAATTGATCTGCTACTTCAATTACGTGAGGGTGGTTTGGTGCTAATGATTCTATCAGAATATCAAGCTCTTCTGTCAAATCATGTGCTTCGTCTTGTAGTGCTTGCATCGTATGAAGGTAGTTTGCAGCCCTGGGCAATTCCAATCTTGCTTCTTCTATTGTAACAATTCTTGAATCATGGGGGACCGCTAATAGAGCCATTTCATCAAGCAAATCACGTTCACTCATTGGTTGTCCTGCAAGTGGCGGGAGGTTCGATTCGTCTTGCACGAAACGTGCTCTTTCAATGAGGGGTCTTCAAGACTGTGGTGTAAAAAACTCATTATGAGGCGTTTTCAAACCTTTTATTCTAAGGCGTTTCAATAATTTGCCAATTATATGAATTGCAATTATTACCCAAATGATTAACTCAATTACGATTAATATCCAAGCATAAGTTCCCGCTGATTCGATCATTATTGTTGCATCATAGGGAACTCCATACATGGCTAAATACACCATTTGAGAGAATAAAGATGCTCCAAACCAAACAAATATTGCATACCAACTCATTGTAGAAATTGACCAATCTTTCCCTACAGGAGTTGTTTCCATAGTAATATTTCGACTTACACACTCTTAATACCTACGATTATTTGCTTAAAAAATCGTCATTCTGTACTACTTACACGAATAAGAGCATTGTCAATAGCATCAATCCATTCTGCAGCAACCGCTTGTTTTCCTCCGGATTCATTCAGCCGCTTTCGCCAATGATTTGCCTCATCTTGTGATCCCAAAAACTCATGTATTTTCTCAAGTGCAATCCAGGCCATAGGATTAAGATGTTCTTCTTCTAAATCCCATGCCTTTTCAAAACACTCAATGGCACCATGTTGGCCACCTAAATTACCACGTTCTAATGCTAATAATCCTGCTTTTGACCATGCAAGGGGTAATCTTCCAATAAGCAGACCCCTGAAAACTAACCAGGTTTGGCCCATGCCAATCAATACAATTGTTGCAAATGCAGCATATTCTTCCATAGTGGATAAATCCTCCCACTGTTGAGCCATTAATGCAGTAGCTGAAACTGAAAACAAAACCCCTGAAAAGGGGGCTACTATCACTTCTTCCCTTGTTCTAATCATATTATTTATACCGCGTATAAGTCCAAATGAACCAAATGCTAACATGACCACTAAATGTACTCTAACTGCTGTTGGTCTTGATGAGGTCTCTCCTATCAACAATAATGATGCTACAATAAATAAAACCCATCCAAATCTTTTGCTTGGCCCTGGAAAGGGTTGTCTAGGACTCATTACTAACAATGAGATTGCTACTGCAAACTCTAGAATAAGGAACCACCAAGTCTCCATATTACGAGGCGGGAGGCTAATGCATTTGAGACTTTCAGATTCTGTGGTATGAAGAGCCTTTGTTAATTTCGCATGATCTATACAATTGTTCAATCAAAATTACTGCTGCTAATTCATGAGGTAGTGTCATTTGCGAAAGTGATATCTTTTGATTGGATATTTCTTTTGGAAAACCATCTGTAGGCCCTATCGCTATATGCACATCTGACGTAGAGAGAGTCCATTCAGCAAATTGTTTCGCAAACATTACTGAAGAAAAGGAAGGACCTCCTTCATCACATAATATTGTATCTTGAGGTAAAAGAGAAACATATTCATCAGTTGTTAATTTTGAATTGTGATATTCGATTTTCACTTTTGATTTTAATCTTTCAGAATATTCTTCGATTAGTGATGCACAATTACGTTGTGATGGTTTTCCGTGAAGGTGTACTATTATGCGTCCCATACATTAGCCACTACAATTCACCCCAAGACTATTGATGTTGTTTTGTAACCCACTGGCATGGGTTGGTGGCCATTCAGTAAAAAATCGGCTGAATATCGCGCTCCTGACGTGATTAGAAGAGATACAAGAACTTGGCTTTCAGATTTACAAGAGGCTTGTGAACGTAATTTTGATTCCCCCTCTGAAGCAAGGCGTCAAATTAGACAAATGGCCAAAGAATGGGAAGATGCTAACAAAGAAGGCGTTATGGATGATGACCTATTTGATGGATTGAATATGCGTGCCTTTCGTTTACTAAATTGTGCTGATGATGAATTTACAAAGTGGTTAGATGACCTTTCGTTTTGGAAACCAGGGTGGCGCCCTGAAGGAAGCCGCGAGACGGATAACTCTTGAAGGGGACGTTTCTCCCCCCGAATCATGGCGAGTGTTGGACAACTACACATGCTATTCACATGCCCCTTCTGTTGGAAGGTCCGCAGTTTGTTAGAACACTTAAATTTAGAATTTGAAACTATCCAAATTAATCCATTAAAGCAGAAGAAGAGTTTGCCTTCAGCGCCCGAATGGGTCAAGGTACCTGTTTGGGTTGAAAATGATGGAGAAATATATGTTGATTCTACGCCAATTATGAAACACATTGACAATAATTTCAATGAAGGTAAACTTTGGAAAAGTACTAATGAAAAACGAAGAGATGAATGGATGGAATGGGTAGATTTACGACTTTCAAAAGCTACTATTCCAATCTTATATGGCAGCATTGGCTCTGCTCTCAAAACAACATTGATGGTTTCAAAATTAGAAAAGTTTGGATTCTTTTCTAAACGGATTTATGCATGGGCTGGTTTTCCTATTATGTGGGGAATAATTGCTCGCACACGAGTCAAAAAAGATGGTCGTAAGCCAAAGAAATTGTGGCATGATTTACTGACCGAATTCACTGATGAATTCAATGGGTCGCCTTTCTTTGGTGGAGACAATCCCGATTTAGTTGATATTGCTGCTTTTGGATATGTCAGATCTATTTCCCCCTATGTTCAATTCAAAGAACTCGAAGACCATGCTGAGGGTATGAAATGGTATAGAGCTGTTGAAGAAACACTGAAGACGTGATATAATGGAAATTCAAGAAGGTCCCTTCGGACTTCGATTCATACAAATTAATTCAGGAAGTGTATTTGTTGGAACAAATAAAGGAGGTTGGATACATGCTTCCGAAAGACCACATCATCAAGTCAATCTCCCTGCTTTTTTGATACTAGAAAGTCCGTTGACTATTGGACAAGTAAAAACAATTTTGGGACAAAAAACTGTTGATGAAAATCTGTATGAAGAAATGAATCTAGATACATTAAATCAAATATGTGAAAAATTATCTAAACACTTTGATGATGAGGTCAGAGCTCCCAGTGAGTCTGAATGGTTATATTCCAATGATAAATTAAATTTTTATCCAGGTTACACTGAGTTCTTGGCAGATGAGGCAACAAGTAATCATCGCGGAGCCAGATTAGATGGAAGGCCAAGATTAGGTGACCTTGATGGCCCAATGTCGGGCCATAGAGTCGCTTATGCAACCCATCCAAATAATTCAAACACTAAGCAACGCTTTTCGACACCTGCTGACAGACCTTTGCCAAAAGTTGTGGCAAGATTGGTTGTTAGTCCAAAACGTGTTGGCATTGACCATAGAGTGCCTGAAAATGCAAATTTGATGGTAAATATTCAAAGTGAAATTTTTTGGACTTTCGTTCTTGGAATTATTCCCAGTTTCTCGATTCCTGTAATAAGAGGATTCGGAGATTATGCAACTGAGGGTTGGGCCAATTTGTTATTTGGAGGATTGTGTGCAGGTTTTCTAACTGGTGCTTTTTGGCGACCAAAGCGCCCTACTTGGGGGGTCAACAAAGACGAAGTTATTCGTCTCGACTAATACTTGCCCAATATGATTCTTGACGAATTGCATCTAAAGCACAAATTGCTGCCATATTGACTATATCGCGAACTTGATCTGTTCGTGCAAGCAATTGCACTGGTTTGTCCATCCCTTCTAATATAGGCCCTGTTGTATCTGCATCTCCCAATTCTTCTAACAATTTGTAAGCGATATTTGCGCTTGCTAAATTGGGACAAATTAAGACATTTGCTGGACCTTCAAAATTCATGAATGGATATTCAGATTGGACGTTTGGATTTAATGCAGTATCTGCTTGCATTGGGCCATCAATTGCTAATTTTGGATCAAGTGTTCTTGCGATTTCTAATGCCTCCTCTATCCTTTCAGAACGTTGGGCACGACTACTTCCAAAATTTGAAAATGAAAGCATTGCCACCTTAGGAGTTATGCCAAAGCGCCTAGCTACTTTAGCTGTAGATACAGCAATCTCCGCAAGAGTATTAGCATCTGGATATACATTTACGGTAGCATCTCCAAGGAAAATCAATCTTCCTTTAACTACCATCATATAGCATCCTATTGCGCAATGACTTTCATCGTCACATCCAACCACTTCAAGGCAAGGACGTAATACATCACCATAATTACGACTTATGCCTCCCAAGAATCCATCGGCATCTCCATTGACAACCATACTAGCCGCAAAATATGGTCGGCTTTTGAGTAATCTTTGAGCATCAACAATTGTCATGCCCTTTCTTCCTCTTGCTTCTGACAGTTGGATATCATACAAACCCTGACGCCTCTCATCATATCTTGGATTGTAAACTTCGTGTTCAAAACTAAGATTTAATTCTTCCATTTTGTTTGCAATTGATTCAACATTTCCTAACAGTATTGGCTTGCATATTTTCTGCTCAACTGCTTGGGCAGCTGCTCTAATTATTTTTTCATTGTCACCTTCGGGGAAAACAATCCTCTTGCCTTTTCCTTTGACCTGATTGATTACACCTCGCATTACTGAATATGACATACCAAATCTTGCTTCTAAAGATTCGATATATTGTTGCTTATCGAATTCTTCTAGAGTTATTGCTGCAATTCCTTCTTTTACAGCAGTTTCAGCGACTGCTGATGCTTCCCAAAGTAGTACTCTTCGATCAAACGGTTTGGGTATAATATATTCAGGGCCATACTGCATTTTTTCTCCACTATATGCATGGGCAATATAATCTGGAACTGGTTCTTTAGCAAGAGCTGCCAAAGCATGTGTTGCTGCTAATTTCATTCCTGCAGAAATATCCCTGGCCCTTACATCTAAAGCCCCTCTGAAAATGTATGGGAATCCCAATACATTGTTTACCTGATTCGGATAATCGGAGCGCCCTGTTGCAATTATTGCATCTGTTCTTACTTCCAAAACTTCATGCGGCATTATTTCTGGAGTAGGGTTTGCTAATGCAAAAATAATCGGTTTGGGGGCCATTCTCATAACCATTTCACCAGTTACTAAACCTCCTTTAGATAAGCCAAGAAATACATCTGCTCCAACTAATGCATCTGCTAAAGTGCCACCCGGATGATCTGCTGCAAATTGGGCTTTGAATTCATTTAATTCTCCGCCTTTTAATCTAGATTTTGTCATTATACCTTTAGAGTCGCACATCAAAATATTTTCACGGTTTATTCCCAATGTTACATAATGATTTGAACAAGCAATTGCGCTTGCTCCCGCACCTGCAACTACAACTTTTAATTCACTTAGTAACTTACCTTGTAATTCTGTAGCATTTAGTAGGGCTGCGCCCGAAATTATCGCAGTACCATGCTGGTCGTCATGCATTACTGGAATATTTGTTGCAGCCGCTATTCTTCGTTCAATTTCGAAACACTCGGGGGCCTTGATATCTTCCAAATTTATGCCACCAAATGTGGGAGCAATATTTACGACAGTTTTTATGAATTCTTCGGGATCTTCTGTATCGACTTCTATGTCGAATACGTCAATATCGGCAAATGTCTTCAGGAGAAGGCCTTTTCCTTCCATCACGGGTTTGCTAGCTAAAGCACCAATATTTCCTAATCCTAATACTGCAGTCCCATTAGAAATTACTGCTACTAGATTTCCTTTTGATGTATATCGATAAGAGTCATCAGGTTTTTCTGCGATTTCTAAGCAGGGATAAGCAACGCCAGGAGAATATGCAAGTGAAAGTTCATGGGATGTAGAATGGGGTTTCGTGGGCACAACTTTGATTTTCCCTTTGGGTTCTGTTTCATGATAATCTAGAGCCTCTTTTTTTATTGATTGTTCACGCCAATCTTCTTTCATTACAACTCCCCCAGTACTGCCCTGCATTGCGTGCCGTGTTTGACCTTTGTGTGATGAAAGGGGTCTATTAGTACAAATTTGGACCCTTCACCAAATCACCAAAATAGATAGGAAATTGTGATTCAAGAGTATAACAGGAGTGCAGTCGCTTCATATATGATAGAATGCGGCTGAATGTTCATGAACCCCTTCTACAGGGCCGTAGGCCCTGCTCATAGAACGAACAAAGCAGTGGTTCTTGTTGTGATAATGTTGTTGTCATCACTTGGTCCGATTCTTTCTCCAAGTGTAAGTGCACATAACACTCCAAATACTACAATTTGGCCTAAAGAAGGATCTGAAGATACAGGATGGGTTTTGCTTAATTCGACTGGTGCCGATGGCACCAATGGTGCTCCGGCCATGACTGATTGGACAATGGAATTTGCACCTGGAGCGACACTACAAAACCTTTCATTTGAGGTAAGAGTTGATGGAGGCGCAGGAATTACAATTCAGGAGCCTTTGATTATTTCACCAGATAGTGGACAGACCTTGTTCGATTGGAGAAATAGTGGTTGGCTTGGACAATCGTTTGGATTTGATGGAAGTAATCCTCACCAAGGCCGTCTTGCCAGTAATGCTGATGTTGGGGCTACTTTCACAATACCGTCTGGAACAGAAATTACAGATTTAATATTGGAAGTTCTGGCGCCTGCTGACCCTTTTACATCTTTACAACCAGTTAATTTGTACGTTACAGATTATGCAATACATCCAGTTGATGGGCGCCTTTATCTTGCAATCGGGGATTATATTGTAATATTGGATGCTATGAATACACCTCACATTATTGATCTATTCCAAATAAAAAATTCTGATGGTGAAAATTATGTTAATGATCTTGAACTTGATATTCAAGGTGACAGAATAATTATGACAACTCAAGATGGCGATTTACTTTCTGTAAATCTAACTGATACTAGTTGGAATGCAGATTTACCTGCTGAACCATCTGGCTCTAGTTTTAATCAAATCCATCTAGCTAGCAATGGTAAATTGTTTGCATTTAGTGAGGCGGGAATATTTACTCTCAACAGTGCCGGAACCGGGTGGACGTTAGAATTGGCAAGTGGCACTACTAATTGGCCTGTAGGGACTCCATTCAAAACTATTGAGCATAATGGCATTATCTATTCTGCTATACTTGGCGGCGGTGTTGCGCTTTGGGATTTATCAACAATGAGTGCTTTGTCTCCTTGGTCAACTGCAAATAATTTGCATTCTGACTATGTTAGTGGGTTTTTGATTTCAGGAAATCAACTACTAATTTCATCATTTGATGCGGGGGTTGCAAGAAGAGATCTCTCTGGTAATTTTTGGTTAGCGACTTGGAACAATGGTAACTGGCTTACTTCTAACAATGTCAAAGGAATGACACTTGTAAATAATAAGATACAAATCTTAACTGATTCTAACGTACACATATACAATACTAATTCGGGCACCTTTACTAGCACTGTTAGTTTATCCTCACTCGGACAATCTGGAGAAGGCCAAAATATCATTTATTGGCCATCAGGAGGATCAAGGGCTCCAGCAAATGATCAAGTATTAATTTCAAGTGAAGCTACTGCCATTTTTGCGATATTAGAACCAGGTAATTCTCCTCTCTATTCAGGAGATCTTGTTATTGGAAGTGGGCCACAAAGCACTGACATGAAAGATGCTATGCAATTCAATGGTATTGTTTATGCTGGTAGTGATTCATTCCTAGATAGATATTCTTTGAATCAAGCAAGGTGGTTAGCACCAATACCAATGGGTAATACGATTTCCCAAATAGTAAATGATGGAACGAATGTAATTGTCGGAACTTATGGAAGTGGAATTCATATCGTTGATCCAAATGGAAATATTCTAGATACATGGGACACCTCTGATGGTCTGGCTTCAGATGATGTTTCAAATTTAGATGTAGAAGGAGATTGGATAGTAGCTTCTCATCTACAAGACGGTGTGTCAGTCTTTAATCAATCAAGTACAGGAGTAACGACTCTAAACGAACAAAATAGTGACTTAGATAGTAATGCTCCGACTGGTATTGCAATACATGCCGGAATTGCATATATTGGTACAAGTGAAGATGGTTTGAACAGATATATTATTGAAAATGATACATTCTTAGGTTCATGGGTTTCAACTGGAATTAACGATGTTGATTATGCCCCTATAGCTATCCTTGGTACTGGTTCAAACTCTGTACTCCATCTAGGACTTCCGGGTTTTGGAATTGCTAGAAAGGACCTCACTACAGGTGAAATTCTCATCCCATTAACAGAAGAGCCCGACAGAGGCAATCCTGGGCCAGAAGAAATTTTGCCTAGCAACCAAATTTATGCATTAGAAGAAAATAATGGAAACCTGTACATCGGCACAGGACAAGGTGGACTTATTTGGAATGGGCAAACTGCAAGTGATTTTACCCAAGGAACTAGTTGGGATAAGCGACCTACTCAGTTCTTTGATTTTGTAATCGATGGTACCACCTTATACGCAGGAACTAATATTGGAGTATGCAAATATACAGCATCTTCTGGTTCGATTGACGATTGTCAGAACGCTCAAGATGGTCTGCCTAACTGGGGTGTGAGTGCAGTTGGGGTAAATAGCACAACTATATTTGCAGGTACAAATGATGGCGTTGGACTAATAGACAAATCTAGTTTCAGTGTCACAGGAACATGGGAAGCAGGAGAAGAAACAGAAAATGCAGTTGTAGAAGTGATTGGTAATGTTGCATATGTTGGTCTAAACGGAATAGGAGTTGCACGTTACGATGTCGTTGCAAATTCCTGGCTTACAACATGGACTGAAGATAATATTCTAGATGACGGAAACGGAGATGTTACTGGTCTAGTTGCTGACATTAGACCAGATCATCTATGGGTTGGTGGCAGTGATGGTTTCCAATTAATTAATGTCAGCTCTGGAACAGAAGTATACGATATTGAAAAGAGTAACAGTTTGTATTCTGGCGATGGTGATCCATATGACATGAATGTATATGGGGACACTCTATACTATCACCAGCAGTATTCTTCGGATAACGTTTACAGAATTGATATTGCTAATTTCTCTTCAAAAAGTTCACTAGATGCAGGACAACAAGTAAGTGAAAATGGCGGAGATGTATATGGATTAGAGATTATTGGAGATGTTCTTCATATTTCTGTCGCTAGTGGCCAATGGTGGAATACTGAAGGGAGTGGAGGCATTGCATTATACAATGTTACAAGTGATTCCTGGGTAAGTGAATTACTTCCTGGAGGATCTGTTGATAGGGTTACTTCATTCATCTCTTCAACTGATCACACATGGGTTTCATGGGGAGAATCTAAACTACAAGTCTTCGCACCAAATGGGTCGCTTGCAGGAGAATGGGATGGCTTGGATTTCCCTATCCGAGAAATTGTTGAATTCGATAATGAAATCCTTTTTGCAACTACAGATGGTGTTTCTAGATTTGATGAAACATCATTCCAATGGCTTACTACATGGACGCCAGGATCTGGTTTGCCAAATAATGCTGATGATACTGTTTACGAATTATGGACTAATGGTACTGACTTAGTTGTAGGTACTGCTAGAACTCAAGGATGGCAGGGCACTACCGGTGAAATCTCACATCTTGATAGCAATGGAAATTGGAACAGTTGGGGGACTGGCAGTAACGGCATACCTAACGGATATCCAATTGGAATGACTATGTGTGCAGGATTGTTGCATGTTGCAATAACCGCGAACAATGGTGGCGTTGCTAGATTCAATTTAGCAAATAGCACTGTTGAAAGTAGTTTTAATGTCCAACGTCTTGACGATGGAAGTGCTTCAGCGGTTGCTTGTGATGATAATAGTAATATTCTCTATATAGGATATTATGATGATGAACAGCCAATTTCTAGATATAACTACAATACAAATCAGTGGTTATCATCAATTACCACTTCTAGTAATAATATTCCAACCGATCCTGTTTGGTGGGGTGCAATGGAATTTGCTGGTGGCAAATTAGTAATTGGATATGAAATTGGAGATCAAGGTAACAATATAATTGGTGGAGGTTTAGTCATAATGGCTGCAAACGGAGCTACTGTTGGACAAGCAAGTATTCTATCTACTGGTTCTCCTGTTTCTTCTGTTGATTGGCTTGGAACACAATGGCTCATAGGCCAAGCAGGAGGAACTTCTGGATATTCACATGTAGATACAATCAATCAATTGGGAGTCAATACTATTCATTCCTTACCTAATTTGGTAAGTGGCCAAATCACATCAATGGCTGGTAATGAAACGCATTTATGGGTTGCATCTGCATCATGGCAGAATACTGGCTCAGGTGTTTTACAAGGAATAAGACTCACAAATGGTTCTGTTGAATGGCAACGTGGTTGGACTATTCCTGCAAATGCTGCAGTAACAGACATTGAATTAGTTGGTACTGATTTGTATTTATCGAGCAATAATCGAGGACTACGTCTATTGGATACAACTACTGGAAATCTACAGTCTCTTCCTCCTGGTTTACATAATTATCAAGATGGAATTAAGAAGGTCGGTAACGACTTGTATATTGGCCTACAAGGCACTGGAACTTCTTCTGCAGGTATCCAAGTTTTCAATACGACTTTAGGAAACTATACTGCAGGTAGATTGTTAGCAGGTTTACCTTCAAACAACATTAATGGATTCCTAACAGTAACTGGATCATCAGGAATAGAAATGGTATACATTGCCACTAACAATGGCATTGGTCGTTGGAATGCTACAGGCAATAATTGGGAGACTGCTTGGACTGCTTTAGATGGCTTACCAACTTCTTATGTTGAGGATATTATTGAATTTGATAGTGATATTTGGATGGCTACGCCAAATGGATTGTCGCAATATGATACTACAACAATGTCCTTCACAACTTATGCGCCTGCAAATGGATTGATGGGGACTTCAACTTGGGGCTTGGTTGGAAAGACTACTACTTCAACTACTACTGGGGGCACTACAATCACACAAAACAGCCTCTTCATGTCACATGATGGAAAGGGAACTGATCGCCCTGGAGTCACTCAATTCAATACTATGACACAAAACGTGATTGCTCAGCATCAATTCGATCAATTGCCTTCAAATTCAGTTACTGCTGTTACATCAGACATATGGGGAGTACATATTGCAACTAATATTGGACCACTTGTCCATTGGGTTAGTTCTTCTGGACAATTCAATACTGGCGTTAATGTCTTCACAATGCAAGATTGGCCTGTAAATAGTATGCGATCTGATGGGACTCATCTAATTGCAGTAGGTAGTGATGGTGTCACAGTATTGGGGGCAAATCCAACCAGTAATTCGATAGTTGCACGATTTGTAGTTCCTGGAGCTACAGGTGGCAGTGTCGTAACTAATTCTTATGTCTGGGTTTCCACAAATGATGGATTAAGAGGTTGGGAACTCAATAGTGGAACAGAAGTACCAGGCGGCTACTTAAGGCGCGCAGACCCTCTTTCAATAGGGTTACAATTGGCATTTACTGATGTTACAAATTACACACATCCAGGAATGAATTTTGCACTAGTAGATGTATCTAATTCGGTCACACTAACTGAAGATGGAACTCCTGGTCCACATAACGTTGCAATGCAAACAGTTCCACTTACACTTTCTTCTCCAGTAGCTGGTGCTGCTACTTGGATGAAACTTGTTGATATGAAATGGAATTCAACACTAAACATTTCTGATGATCCTAATTTAATCACAAGTATGCAATACGCTATTGATAATGGAAAATTAATCAATGGAACACGGTATGTTGACTTAAGATTACAATCACCAACAAATGGATCAATGTGGGTAAAAATTGCATATGATTGGATCAGAACTGAAACTCCAATTCAAGGTATTGCTTTGTGGGATCGTCCCGATGATGGAGGTAGCGCTCTATTAGCAAATTGGACTTTAGTTCATGATGATGACTTCTCAAGATATGTAATTTACCTGAATGAAGGGCCTTGGCCAAGTCAGCCAACTGTTGCTGATTTACAACCAACCACTCCTGATGCATCAGTAAGTATCCATAGTAGATTACAGACGGAAATTACTAGCATTGGAGGGCAACCTTTGCAGGATGGTGTTGCGTATTGGGCAGTTGTGGTTGTTGAATACAATGATGGAAGATATGGAACTCCTTCGGCTCCGTTTGGTCCTGCAATTCCAACAGATGAAGTCCCAATGCCGCCAGAATGGGCAACTGGTTCCTCTGGCGATCAATTTGTTGCATTAGATGGTGATGTTTTCATCGAATGGGCAAGATGCACGGCCTTGGATCTTGCAAGCACTAGAATCTATGCGTCTACTTCAGAAATAAGTGATGCCTTGGGGCTTGAAATTCATACAGAATTTGCACCTGAAATTGGCAATGTTAGCACAATCTCTCTTGAAGCAGGAAGACCACATTGGTTAGCATTTACTTGTGTTGATCAAAGTGGACAAGAAGACATAATGAATGCTACAATAATTGGGCCTATCGTCCCAACTGGTGGTGTAGATGATGGGATTCCTCCTCCCAAATTAACAGGTGTTTGGGCTGAAGACGTACCGCAAGATGACGGTGGTCGTGTACAAATAGGATGGAATGATCCTCTAGCTAGTGATTGCGCTTTCATTACAATCTATATGCGTCCGGTAGGAGATGAAGACTTTGGAGATTTCATGCCTTCTAGTGTTGATGGGTTTACTGAAGCCAAAGTTGTAACTGATTGTGAGACCAACATGAGTATTGTAGATTCTATTGGAGAATTCCCATTAATTGATGGTACGCCCTACTTCATTGGTGCTGTTGCATTTGACAAATGGCTAAATGGCGATACTGGAGATGTAACGATCCTAGAAGTTACTCCATTTGTTAACACTATAGATGGAGGGGGGATTCCTGATAGAATTACTGCCCTCGAAGCCTGGGATCATCCTGAAGATGATGGTACTGCAATAGATGTTGCTTGGACTCCTTCCGAAGCTGATGATTTCGATTATTATGTTGTCTGGGTTGCTGAATATCCTGTAGATGATCTAACTGAACTTTGGTCAGAAGTAGGTAATGACCCTGGGCGTTGTGGGTGTGTTGTGATGAATAAGCAATGGATAGATGAAGCAAAATCTCCAATTCAAATAGAGATTAATACTGCGTTATACGGCGGTACTGATTTACTTACAGGGACACCAGCACAAATTCAACCTAATGTCAAATTGTACGTGACCGTTACTGTACATGACATCAAAGGCAATGTCCACCTCAACGATTTGTTAATGGATGACGTTATTCCAATCAATAATTTGGAAGATTCTACACCTCCTCCTCGGCTTGATTCAATTTCACTCAGTGATAGACCAAATGATGATGGTACTGCTGTATTGCTTGAGTTTGACTTATCAGGTGAAAGTGACATAGAATTCTATGAGATATATGCTGCATCATTCTCTTTCACTTCAGTAGGTAGTGGTGGAAACGGACCAAGTGATCCAATTATGATTCTAGAAAGAAATCCTGATTTGCCAATTACAATAAAAATCCTGGCATATGATGTGTTAGTAATTCCAAACCTCGCTGTCACAGCTGCTGTTGTACCCGTAGATTCCTCTGGTAATGCTCTGAGAGATTCCCTACTAGTTGCAACTACATTAGCAATCGATGATGGAGTAACAGATCCTGGTGAATACTTACCAAATATCGAAGGCGTTGATATAGAATGGATCAATGATAAATTACTGGTAAGTTGGGCTCACTCTAACGATCCTAATGTTAGATCATATGTTGTATTCATTGCAAATTCTGAATTTACTGACACAGATGATGCGTCAATGGTCGGCGAAGTTTCAGCTTCAAATTCAATGATTATTTCCCCAGAAAGTTACCCTTCATTGAGTAACAAGAGTACTTGGTGGATTGGTGTTTCTGCTTCTGATGAAGATGCATATCGCAAATTAATAGATTCATATTCAATTGAACCTGATGAAGGTGAAAGTGGGACAGATGAGAAGGATGATGAAAACCCTAAGCCAACAGATTTGGGTGAATTCTTAACACCTGATAATTTGCTATTAGCGGGATTAATATTGGTTGCCTTAATATTACTTCTAGCAGTTGTACGTAACCGCGGTGGCAAAAGTGGTGGTAGAAGAAGTAAGGACTATGAATTACAAGAAGCAACTTGGGGAATTCAAGCTCGAGATGGTTGGGATGACGTTGGTTCATTCGGAGGATTTTCACAACCCTCTACTCCCCCTCCTGAACCAATCAAACCCCAAGTTCAACAGGATATTTATGCCGCAGCACAGCGAATAGATAGTCCTGCTCAATCGACCCAATCGCAACCACAAAGGTGGCAACAACCAACACAGCAGCAAAATTCAGGAATAGACACATCCTTCTTGGATGACTTGTTGTGAGTGAATAATGGTAGGGCCGAAAAGCGCGGTTTTCACCACGGTGAGAGCAAGAAATGGAGTGGTTTATCACTTGGAAAATCACTTGAATCGCCTAAAACGTCATGCAATTACGCTTGGAATTAAATTGCCTGAAATTTCTTTACCTGAAAATTTACATGGATTGGTGAAAATTAAAATTGAAAATAATAATGTGACTTTTGAAACAAAGCCATTTTATCAAGAAATACATATGGATGCAGAGGGAGTCTCTTTCAAAGCACCCCGTTGGACTAGAAAAATCACCGGTACAAAACATGGAGATTGGGAACCATATAAGCAGATTACAAATCAAGTTTTTGAAGCAGGAGCTGATGTTGGCCTACTCATTCATGAACACTGCATTATTGATGGCGATCGTGTTATGCCCATCGTACTTGATGAAGATGGCGTCGTTTGGATTAGTGATTCAAAATTAGGTGGTGTCGAGTCCGTGACTTTTGAAATATGCAAACCAGAAATTGAAAAATCCGGATTTATTATTAGTGAAGGTAGATTGAATGAAAGACTAGTGGCAAGAGCAAAAGAAATTGTTCTACTTGGTACGGGAATGGGTGCTGCAAGATTAACTGTCCTTGATGATGTTGAAATTGGAGATGATTCAAATACATTACAACAAATTTGTATCATGGCACTAGGAAGTGGATGGAAATGATTGACCATCTCTTAGATACAATGAATGAAGACAGAATTCTTTTTCTTTCAGGAGGTCCTGAAAGTCACCTATCTAGGCGTAGTATGTTTGCTAAAGGAATGAAGATGCGGGTGGTTGTAACTCAGCCCCATATCGAACAACAATTAACTCATTCTCCACTAAACGGAGAAACCAAACTATACACCCAAAAAAAACCAATTGAAGCAGTGTTGCAGAATAAGAATGATGGCCTATGGGAAACTAGTCATTTACTCAATGCAAATGGTATTGATGAATTATTTCGAATGTTAAAAGATCATACTCCAAGAAGTTCGGTTTGGGCAGGGGCTTTAGCATACGATCTGGTACAATGGACTCAACCCCTGGCGTTGCAACATCCTCCTAATCCTGGGGAAATTCTTGCAGTCTTATGGCAAATCGATGAATGGGAAGAATGCGATGTAATTATTCCTGAACCTCCTATGCCATTTAGAATTGAAGGAGAAACAACTTCACATACAGATAATGAGCATGCTGAAATTGTTCGTCGTGTAAAGAATTCAATAACATCAGGAGAATTATATCAATTGAATTTCGGCCGTACGTGGAGTGGCCCTCTTGGAGAAGACCCTGCAATAATTTTCAACAGATTGGCAATTTCAAATCCCGCTCCTTTCAGTGGATTTATTCAAGCTGAGGATTTAGGTCTAGCACTTGTATCTTCATCGCCTGAAATCCTATTAGAAACTAAAGGTGATGAAGTAATGACTGCTCCCATAAAGGGAACAAGACCAAGGGGATCAGATACTGACCAAGAAAGTTTGTTGCGTAGAGATCTTGTCCACGATTTGAAAGAACGTGCAGAGCACCGAATGCTAGTTGATCTTGAACGTAATGAATTGAGTCTTGTTTGTGAACATGGGACTGTAAAACAATCTCGTTTTGATGTTGAAGCATATGCAAATGTACAGCATTTAGTGAGTCAAGTAACTGGTAAATTATCTAACGATAAAGATGGTTTGGATGCAATACAAGCCTTATTTCCAGGAGGAAGTATAACTGGTTGTCCAAAAACAGTTGTTTGTGCTGCAATCGATGAATTAGAAGGTAAACCTAGATCATTTTGGACTGGTTCGATGGGTTGGGTAAATGTACACAATGGAGAAGGTACTTGGAACATAATGATCAGAACATTGGAAGCTCGAAAGTGTGACAATAAATGGAAAGGAACTGTAATGGCCGGTGGTGGAATTACCATTGAGAGTATACCCGAAGCTGAAGTTGCAGAGTCTATATGGAAAGCTGCAGCCCTAAGACGTGCATGTGGATGGTTAACTCCAGAGACTACAATGTTGCCAAAAGGTGAATTGGGTATTTACCCACTATATCTTGAGCAGAATGATTGGAAGCCAGAGGCACGTTTCAGTATACACGTAGCATTCATAGACAATTTAGATTCTTTTTCTTACAATATAGTTCACGCTTTGAAGCAATTTGGATGCAGTGTTGAAGTTATTGACGGGCGTGGTCCGATTGTTGATTTGAAACACGATGCTGTAATTATTGGCCCCGGACCTGGGCGGCCTGAAATTTCTCCAATTTCGATGTATGCCACTACTCTTTCACAGCCCATACTAGGGATTTGTCTTGGCCATCAAGCAATAGGAATAAGACATGGCATGGAACTTATAGAAAGCCCCTTGGGCCCAGTTCATGGGGTGCCGTGTGAAATTGTCGCAGATGGAACTGGCCTAATGAAAGAAGGTTCAGCTACGATGACTAGATACAATTCCCTGGTACTTTCTGGAAAGGGAGATGTTGAAATTTCAGGATGGGATGAAACTGGCACATTACCAATGGAAATTCATACTGGTAATTCATACGGAATACAATTTCATCCTGAATCTATTGGGTCACCATCTGGTTTGAAAATCATTGCTGAATTTCTACGAAGAGTAGCGCATTCTTGAAGTGTAGGCTGCTGGTGGAACCTTACATGCCGACCTGCCGACACTGCTACAGCGTCTATCCGCGTGGGCAATTTATCCACGGAATTGGCCCCCTTTCACAAGTTTGTGTTCGTTGTGGATTAGACAAAGAATTGGTTACAAAGGATGAGGCTGCTTCATACTATAGCAAATCGATTGCAAACTCTAGATTTTCTGCAATTGCAAGAAGATGGGCGCCCCTAGTTTGGTTAGGGATTTTTTGGACTTTTTGGATACTATATTTGACTGATGTTAGCCCTTGGAACTGGTTTACCTTAGCTATTCTAATCTTAGGAACTTTAGGAACACCGCTGTACATTTTTGTATTTTCTTCAAACTATCAAGCAACAATGGCAAGATTGACTCCTGATTATGAACGACCAGAGGGTCATTGATTCTAAATAAATTATATCAGGTGAACAAAGTGTCTGATGAAGAGATTTTGGAGGCTGAATTAGTTGATAGTGCGGAAGAAACGTTACTCGCTACACCCACCAATATTGGGCCATTATCTAGAATTCAAGCATTAGCAATAGCATTGGTATTACTACTATTATCCTCAACAATACTCTATGCAATTCTTTCGACAAAAGAAACCTTAGAAGAAGAAGTTTCAGAAGTATTAGTGGTAGATACTGGAATCTTCGTTACAAATTCATCCGGAATGAGTATCGACATACCTCCTCTCGATATGAAATTTAATTCAAGCAGCGTAGGTGAAGATGCTGCAGAACCGAGTATTGGTATTACCTCAAGTGGATGCATATTTTTCATTGCTTTCGAGAAAGTTATGAGATCTTGTGATTACGGGGTTTCTTGGGAAGAAGTACAGGATCCTGTTCAATGCGCTCCTACTACTAGTGATCCTTATGGATGGGTTGATCCTGTTACAGATCGCATTTTCAATGTACAAATGATGGGGCTTGAAACATCATGGATTTGCTGGAGTGACAATGATGGGCAAACTTGGTTCGGAAACCCGCATGATTCTGGTACAACTCCAATTAATGATCACATAAAATTAGCCACAGGGCCTTGGACAAATAGTGGATATGGACTTATTGGACAACTTAGTCAAAATGCATATGAAACAGCAGTTTATTATTGCTACAATAAATTAGCAGGTATTTTCTGTTATACTAGCATCGATGGGGGTGCTACTTTCGAGTTAGGTGGTCAAATCATAGGTCTTGCTACAACGAATGGAGGATTGCATGGAGCGATTTCAACCGCACCTGATGGAACCGTCTACGTCACCCCACGTGTTGAGACTCCTACTGTAATTGTCTCAGATGATAACGGATTCTCATGGTTTGAAAGGACAATGGGAGAAGATGTAGGAACGCCTTACCCTCGTAAGAATTCCGAAGTTTCAACTGATTCTGAATCGAATGCATATCATGTTTGGACTGGAGCTGATGAAGGGATATACTTAGCAAAAAGTACTGATTCGGGAGAGTCTTGGACTCAAGAAAGTATCAGGGTAAGTCCTGTTGAAGTAATTTCGACTGCATTCCCACAAACTGATGCTGGAGACCCTGGGAGGTTTGCTGTTACCTATCTTGGCAGCGAAAACGCCTCAATACTAGGAGAAAGTGATCTCGATGGTAACCCTTGGAATGGCAATGGGCACTACGCACCGAATGGAGTTCATTACCATCTCTATGTCACATTCAGTTTAAACGCACTCGATGATGAACCTGTTTTCCATACTAGAAGGCTTACGACAGATCCTGTTCAAGTAGGTGCAATATGCTTGAACAGTGGCGATTGTAGAAGCGATCAAGGAGGATCTAATCGTAATCTACTAGATTTCAATGATTTACATATAGACCGAGAGGGGAGAGTGTTTATCGCTATAGCAGATGGTTGCACTGGAGAATGTGCGACAAAGGAAACTCCTACTCCTGCTGATTCTAGAGATAAACTTGGAATGATGTTTATGTTAGATTACGGGCCAAGTCTATATGTTGCTAATGGAGACTTACCTCCAATAAATACCACTGCTTCAACAAATCAATCTAATGTATTTATTCCAATAATTGATGTTGAAGCAATTAGAGAAGATTATGATGATTAACTAAGATTTTGCATGGATTTTGATTACGTCATTATCTCCACATTCATGTTCAGATCCAACAATTCTACGAGTTCTTCCGTCTACAGCTTTGATGAAGCCATCTCCTAGATCACTATGTACCTTGTATGCTAATGCCTTTGCTTCAATTCCATTTGGAACAACAAATGCGTCTGGAAGTATCCTTCCATCTCCATCCTTCCATGCATTCTCATCTGCAACTGGAAACACTACTACATGGTCTAGTGCATCAAATAACACTCTAGAAAGTAATTTCGCCACACCAGTTCCTTTCGATTCTGCTAACTTTTCTTTCATTGTAGATAAGGCATTGATTTGTGCTGGATTCAATTTAGATTCATCGGCAATAGTAAAGGTATGATTTCCAGGTGAATAAGAAATCATTCCACCTGAATCTGCTCTACGTAATGCCAATTCCATATCGGCCATTGTAGGTTGAATTATACCATTAGATGTGATTTTATTCCATGGCTCGCCCTTAGCAGAATCTGCCTTATTTGCTGCAATATGAATTGGGAACAATTGTTGTCTAAGGTAAAAAGCAAGGGATCTTACTTTTCCTTCTTCCCACATCCAAGGTGTGTCAATATCTCCCCATTGATTTCTAAATCCATCGATTGCTTGCAAAACATGAGATAAATTTGCACCTAACCCTGTAAATCTCTCATGAAGGAATGTACTCAATCCTTTTTCTCCTTCTGCTTGTACTCGACGAGAACCTCTTGACCAGCCCTCATTAAGTATTCCATAAATCCAAGAATCTAATTCTTTGGTCAAGAAGGTAATCTCTTCCCCTAAAGAGGATTCGATGTCCTCTGATGCTGCTATTGGATTACCTTCAATATCAGTTAAACCTGCTGCATCTACAACTTGAATCAGAGCATCACAATTAGCTAAATCTGCAAGAAAGGCATTTCCTCTTCCTTTACCTTCTGATGCTCCTGGAACTAAACCTGCAACATCAACAAGGAATGTAGGGACCAATCTAACATGTCCAATACAAGATCCTGTGCGTGGTTCACAAATACTACCCTTTCTTGTGTCTGTGGACAATATTGGTTCAAGGCGCCCTTCTGATTCAAGACGCTCTCTAAGTGTTTTACATGGACATTCTTGTGGTGCTGCAATAAATGCAACACCAACATTAGGATCTATTGTACAAAAGGGATAGTTTGCAATATCTACTTTCGCTAATGTTGCTGCACTAAAAAATGTTGACTTGCCCACGTTGGGCTTGCCAACAAGACCTATGCGCATTACCATCACGCCTGAATTCTCTCAAGAAGATCCGCCTTCGTTCCTTTTGTTTCAAGTCCCAAAGATTTTGCAACTTCAACAAGTTCTGCTTTCTTCATTTTAGATAATTCGGATTTTGAAGGCTTCATCAGAGCATCTACTTCATCGTTTTCAGATTCTTCTGCTTCTTCTGATTCTTCTGCTTCTTCTTCGTATGGAATAAATTCGATTCCCAATGTATTACGAATGTTTAGTAAAGCAATATCGAGTTCTGGCAAATTTAGACGGCCGTCTCCATTTATGTCCATAACTTCAACCAATTTACTAATATCCCAAGGAGGTAAGTCTGCAATATCTGCAACTCTCAATGCATTTGCGAATTCGAACATATCTATCTCTCCAGATTTATCAACATCTGCCCAATTGAAAAATTGCGCTGTTGTTGTTCCTCGTCCACATAGCCAATGTGTTAGTTCAACTAAATCTTCATCAAAGTTTGAAGGGAATTCATCGACTTCGTCATTATGTAAATCTGCTGATACTTCGATTATTGTTGTACCTGATGCGCCTTCTTCTTCTGATTCTCCAATAACTAAAACCGTGTCTAAACCAACGCCCCGGCCAAGTAAATCACGTACAGAAGTTGTTCCTTCAACCAAAGTATATGCTGACACATCACTATACGACATGCTGTCACTATCCTGAGCGGTTCCTTGGAGTAATGTCTTCACTGTGTTGCTAGCTGCCATAAGGAAACCAATAGTAATACCATAGAATGCAAATGCTGATGTCAAAGTAAACCCACTCACTCCTGATGTTGGATCTTCAACCTCTGCTTCGACAAGTGCATTCATGCTCCAATCTCCCATTATTGCTGATGCAAAACTAACAACTCCTCCAATAACTACGATGTATACTGAAAGGTCTGCTGCTCCTTCAAGACTTCTTTTAGTTACTAATGGATATGAATGATAAAGAGCGGCCATCGAAAATAACCCTCCTACCAAATACAAGAAATAATGGTTTACTGTATCGGCAATATCTGCCATACTACCATCGCCAACCATTACATTCAGTCCTGTGAAAAAGGCAATTACGGCAAATAATGGTAGTAAAAATGCTCCTGCTGCTGCAGCAGTCGCTCCTGGACTAGAGACCATTGCTCCTGCGTTTCCTCTCATTGTTGCTGTCAAATTGAATGAGCCTGCAAGCACTGGTAACATTCCCATAGTTACCATTATCGCACCTAATGACAGTGTGAGATTATCTGCATGGTTTGCCTCTGTTAAGAAAAAGGGAGGTACGGATAGATATAGCAAAAACATGGATGCTTTAGTCAAACTCCCAGACCATATAGGCTGTCCTGTGACATGAGGAATTACGTGATACCCCACCGCGAAAATCAGGCCCAAGGTCACCCAACTAGAACCCATAATATCTGCAATCCAAACGGTAGTAGTACAACCTAGCATTTCTCCAAATGCCTCTGCAACTCTACTGAATAACAATATTGCAAGTGACAATATTAGGAACCACGACGATACTGAAATCGGTGCATTACCACGATTACCTAATGTAATCATGCTGTTAACTAATAATCCTGCAACCAAGGCTGCAGATACTAAACCGTACAATGCCATTTCTAAAGCGCCAACTTCAAAATCAAACCAATCTCCTAACAATGGGAGCAATAGGCCGAAAAGCGTCTGACCTGTCCATGCCATTGCCATCATTGATGCTGATGCTTCACTAGCAAGTGCACTGTTAGTTGTACGAGAATGTGCAACAAATGCACCTCCCAATAGTATCGAGAATAATGCTGTGCTCATTGAAACATAAGTGAAATGGTCCATTGCACTACCATCATCCCAGCCCCATCCTATGTTACTTAGAGAGTCAAGAGCGGTTGGATCATAATTGTGCCAAGCACCAAGGAAACCACCTACTGCAGCAAGTGTCAACCAAAATACTCCTGTTTGCATCCAAGTTCTAGCACCATCGCCTTTCCTATTTTGAAACATGTCGGTAGCTGGTCCTGCCGCCTTCTCAAGGAGGAACATTCCGAATTGTCTTAATGCGGCACTCATCCCTCCAAGTCCTGCTTGGGTATAATGAGTAAATGATGCTAAAAATACCAAGAGTAAAACTACGGTTGTAAATAATTCTGACATACATCATACCTCCTTCAGTCCGAAAGGACTCCTCCGATTAAATTAGCGACTATAAGGCTCAATCCCACGAGTATGCCAATCAAATAGTACCAAATTCCGCTTCCCCCTAAATTATCCATTAGAGGGATAATCTCAGAAATTACAGGAATTGAATCCCAGCCGAAGATATTGCTAAACATTCCTAATAAGCCGAGCAATCCTACGCTCATAATTACAAGGATTACTCGTGAAGAAGAGGGTTCTGCGACCCCTTGCGATACATCTGGCAGTATTGAATTATTGGACATGCTCTCACCTTGACCCCGTAGGGGTCACTTTGGCCACCTATTGCACGGCCATAAAGATTGACCACCTTTATTCTCAAGGTGAACGTAAATTTTCAATAATATTTCCTCGACGATTTCTCCCTACGCCAAGAGGTATTGGATAATTAGAATCTAATTCTACCTCGCTTCGCCAAATTTCTTCACAGAAGCAAGTTAAGTCATCTAACTCTTCTATTAATCCACTTACTGAGTATCTTTCAATGGCAGCAACTACCTCTGAATCACACTTACCACAATTATGACTTCCTCTCACTTTTCCTCCTGCAGTAGGATGGATAATTAAACGACAAATTTGATCTTTGGCACCATTTCCTGAATTCGAAGGATGAATCTCATCGTGTACATCTCGAATTAATTGTATTAATGACCAAAGCCATGGTGGGCGATACTCATTTGCGCGGAATAATCTATCTATTACTGTGCCTCTTTGTATATTCATTGGATTTACGCTTATTTCATCGGATCGAGATGCAACATCACGTATCCATTTTGCACCATGAACTAGTGCATCTCCTTCGCTCATGAATGGTGGCTTAAACATTAGATATGTCTTCACTCGAAGGTTGAATTTACGCAAATTTTCAACTGCTTTATCCCAACTCTTAATGCTAAATCCTTTATTGACGTGGAACCTTAACACTTCATCATCATATGCCTCGAGGCCTATTGCTACCGAAAAATTAGGATTGATTGTGGTTGCCCATTCTAGCTTTTCTTCTGTCATTTGTTCAGTACGACTCTCAACAACTAGTTCTTTACCAAATTCATAGCAATCTTTCAATACTCTCTCTTGGAAATCAACTGGTATTTCTCTATCTTCAAATAAACTACCAGATGTGTAAACTTTTATCATTCCCATTTTGTCAAAGTCTTCAAACTTTCCAAGTGATTTTTCCCATTGTGAATGTAAGTCTTCACTTGTTACATCGTCCCTAGTATCATTAAAATAACCACAAAAGGTACATCCGCTAGACCACCACCAATGGCAGCCTTTTGTTCTCAATATTACAGTCAATGCCGTAGTAGGTGTGCCGTCAGCTAGTGTTTCAGGTGTGTAATAAACAGTTGCCGGATCTTTTGCGTCCCAAGAGTTTTTTCTTTCTAAAGCCCATGGAGTATTTGCAGGAGCTTTGACTAAATGATGGATTCGTGCAGGGCGTTTATCCGCCTCGCCAACCATCGTCAATTTACCCTCTGACATGGCGATGCCTCAGGATTCAAGTGTTTCAATCCCTCGCTTAAGTTAATGATGTGTTGAAAAAGTCAACAAGTCTTTGTTCATATTCATTAGTATGACTTAGCATTAGAGTTGCATGTTCATCGTTTTCAAATCCCTTGCCAACATCATATGACAAGACTGAGTCTTCGAACCAACATTCAACATGCCCTGGATTACCATACTCTAATGCTTCATTGCACATTTCTTGCCCATGGTGGACTTGTACACGTTTATCCTGATTTCCATGAGAGATATACATATGACGATCTCCAATGTTTTTTGCTGCATCTAACGGTGAGTGAGCTACTAAATCCTCTCCGGTTTCTATCTTTCCAGCAAAAATACCTGCCCCTGCAAGCCATGTAGGAAGGCCTTGAAATTCAAGTTCTTCTTGGATAATTTTACCCATGTCTGAATACCCTGAATCAAGCCACACAGATTTGAAACGGGTATCTAAAGAAAACGTGATTGCAGCAGTACCTGAACCCATTGAGGTCCCATACAACCCAATACGGTCTTGATCCGCTCCTTGTGTTTCAATTAGCCAATCAAACACAGCAACTACGTCTCTCCATTCTTTTTGTCCTGCTGAAACTCTGTCATCTTCAATTGAAGATTCTCCGTGATCACGCAAATCAAAAACTATGACATTAAATCCTGCATCACTTAACATTCCAGAAGGCAATAACATTGAGCCTGAAGATTTGCATCCTCGTATTCCGTGTACAAAAATCACCCACGGTGCAGAGACATTTTGCTGTAAATACCATGCTGATAATTCTAAATCTTCTTCAGGCACATCTATTGTGGCATTGGAATAATTTGACCACCAATATTCTGAAAGTCCGGTCATTATTTCGGACGATATGTTTTCACTATTTTCTGTCGAATTAAGTGGGACTTCGTTACGAAGAGGTGCGAATTGTGTTGGGATATTTTGATCGAAATTTCCCCAACAATCAGTATTGGTATGAGCAACTATACCGTATACTTGACTCCCTGCGAGATAATAAGCGTAGGGTAATAAAAATACTATTGTCAAAATTAATGCTAATGTTTCACGGGGGTTTTTTCGCAAAAAATATACTATGCTCCCCAATACCAATAAGAATGCAACAATTTGTATAATCATCAATTTACACCTCTGAATATTATTGTTGAACCAGCCTTAACAAACTGGCCTTTTGGATATTTCGTAGATTCTGCATCTGCCCCTATCACAGTTGGTGTGAATTTGATTGCCGGAACTCTAAGATCTACACGGCTACCTAGTCTTATCATACCGTAACGCTCACCTCTTCGTAATATTGCACCTTCACTAACCCAAGGTATTATTGTACGAGCAAGTGCTCCTGATATTTGAGTGACCTCTACAATCAATCCATCATCTCTACGGAATAATGAACGAACTCTTTCATTATATTCGCTCTCCTTTTTGTAAGCAGGTAAAAATGGCCCTCTACGCCGTCCTTTGCCTGCTCTGTGTTCCATTTGGAACAGTTCGCCAGCGATTGGTGAACGATTTACATGAACATCTAATGGGCTCATAAATACTGCAACTCTCCATACATCATTACTAGATTCTTCGCCCTCAGGTACAGCTTCAAATCTTTGTTCAGTTGTAAATGATAGCGGATTTTCGCATGATTCATTATGCCAATTTCCAGTTAATTCATCGTAATCTGAATTTTCTATTTCTTCATTTGAAGGTCTTCGTCCGATTGCACGTTCCCTTTTTACAAACATAACATGCCCATCAGCTGAAGATACTATTACACCATTATCTCGAGGAATTGGTCTATCTGGATCTCGCCAGAAATTGGCAAAAAAGGCTGCAATTATGAGGTTTATTATTCCCAGTCCTGGAGCAATTCCATACAATGGATCCACAAACCAGCCAACTAAAATAAAACCAATTCCCATCACTGTGGGTGTAATAACCGGTATTAAGCCACCACGGGCTAAAAGGGCCAATTGGCTCACCTACTGGTCTTCCCAAGGATCAACACCGTCGCCCCAACTTTCCGCTGGTGCTTCTTCTGCTGGTGCTTCTTCTGCCGGTGCTTCTTCTGCCGGTGCTTCAGTGGAGGATTCATTTACAAAATCTGCAGCTGCAGCGCCAAGTTCAGAACCCTTCAGATATTGATTTCCATCCATATCGTAGGATTTTGCGAATTCGATAAATGCATCTCTATCTGTAATGCCATTTTTATCCATTACGCCCTGTAACACACTCTCAGACCACTTCCACTCGTCGTCATCGCCCCCATCTTCATCTGCATTTTCAGCAGCTGCTGCTACTGCTGCTGCTTCAGTTGTATCAATATCAGTTGCTTCTTCAATTGTCATTTCAGCAGCGCGTGCTTCTACCATTTCTTCAACGCGTTCTTCTATTGCACGGCCCATGTGTTGTGACTGTCTTTCGGCTTCTACGGCTGCCTCAATCATCTCATAGCGTTGCTTTATTGCTTTATTCAAATCTTCAAAGAGAGACATATGGTCCATGTACCATCCATCTCTAGTTTGTAATTCAACTACTGCCAAACGAAGATCGTTATCTAATTCTTCTGCAATTGAGAATACCTTTCCAAGTCTATCCTTTTCCCGGGCATACTTTTCTTCCATCTTTTGCAATTCTGGTTCCAAATGCTCAACCTGTTTGCCAGTCTTTGATGCTTTTAATTCTAAATCTCGGATTCTAACATCCTTTTCAGTTAATAATGCGGAAAGGCCTTCTTTTTCGATTTCTCTTTCAACGATTTCCTTTTCTAAAACTTCAACTTCAGCTTTAGTATCTAGTAACTCTTTTTCTTGCTGCTCATAGGCCGCATAAAGTTTCAGAAGGCGGTCTGTTTCTTCCTCTAAACGCTCTTCGAGATCTTTGATTTTTACCTCGGGTGTGATTGTGCCATCCTCAGACATATTACTCACCGAAGGCTACGCCTTCACCCTGACCCACATTGGCACTACATATCAAGCCGACGGCTTGACATGCACATAGAACTATGATTGGATGGACTATTCAAAGCGCGTCAGTTGCTTCAACCAAATGTCGTGCAATGCTAACTTCTCCCATCGAATGGCCTGCGTCTGGTACAATGATAAGAGTACTATTTGGCATTTCTTTATGCAATTCCCAAGCGCTCCTTACAGGACATACAAGATCATACCTTCCTTGCACAATTGTTGTTGGTATTTGTTGGATGGTTTCGATGTGATTCAAAATGTATGCTTCTTCGACAAAAATTTCGTTGATGAAGTAGTGGCATTCAATACGGGCAAATGCTACTGCAAAATCTAAATCTGCTGCTTTCTCAACATAGCTTGGGTCTGGGAATAATCTGCTTGTTGCCATTTCCCAACGAGTCCATTGTTGTGCTGCAGCTCTTCTGACTTCTATATCATCACTAGTTAATCGGCGATAATATGCGCTAATCAAATCTGATTGTTCAGAAGGAGGGATATGTTGTTTGTATGGTTCAAAGGCATCAGGGAAAATATGGCTTGCACCATCTTGGTAAAACCAATGTAATTCACTTTTCCTACACATAAAAATGCCACGTAACGTCAAGCTCAATACACGTTTTGGGTGTGATTGTGCGTAGATTAATGACAACGTTGAGCCCCATGAACCACCAAATACATGCCAATTCTCATGTCCAAGATGTTTCCTTAAAGATTCTAAATCCGACACTGAGGCTTGTGTGTTATTATCTACAAGTTCTGCATATGGTGTAGACTGCCCGCAACCACGTTGATCGAATTGTATGATGTCAAATTTTTGGGGATTGAAATATCGCCTGTAGGAGGGTTGGCTTCCTCCCCCTGGGCCGCCATGAATTACTACTACCGGCATCCCATTTGGATTACCGGTCCTTTCCCAACTAATTGTGTGCAATTCACTAACTTGCAAAATCCCTGTTTCATTGGCATCAATTTCTGGATACAAAACGTCATCTATCGTGGTTTCCAAATCCAACATAATGGGCGCACTAGTATTAGACGCTTTGACTTTATGATTAATTCAATACGATTTTTTACCTAGTCCGTTACCGCTATTTATGCAACCTAGACCTGCTGTTGATGTCTTTCATGAATGGGCCCAGTTAGGTAAAGACGAGGGTATGGAACGTGGTCATGCGGCTTCTGTTGGTCATATGCTCGATATGATATTACCAAAATTACCTGATGGTTTCTCTGCAATTGATTTAGGATGTGGTAATGGATGGGTGGTAAGAAAATTGAAAGGGCTTGGTGCCAAAAATGCTCAAGGTATTGATGGTGCTCCAGAAATGGTTAGTAAAGCGAAATCAATTGATTCAGTATGTCAATATCATTACGGTTTGCTACCTGAATGGAAGCCAGAACAAAAATTTGACTTTGTCCACTCAATGGAATTTTTGTACTATCTAAAACGGCCCCTTGAAATGTTAAAATCAATACATGATGAATGGTTGAATGATGGCGGGTGGTTAGTTGCAGGGGTTGATCATTATCTAGAAAATCCAGATTCTTTGAATTGGCCCGAACATGTTGGCGTACACATGACTACTCTTTCGATTGAGCAATGGAAACAGGGCATGATTGCGGCTGGATTTTCCAAGATAAAGATGACTCAAGTTGCTGGGAATGATTGCTTTCCAGGCACTTTAGTTATGCTTGGCCAAGTCTGAATTATTTACCATTCAACTTGATATCACCGGACAACAATGAGCAAACTTTGCAAGTCTCTGGATCTGTACAACTAGGAGGATCCGTCTCTTCGTCAATTGCTGAAATATAACTCATCCAAGAAATTAATTCTGAGAGGTCTGATTTAGATTTCGAATATTCTTCTTCGTGCATACGTATCATTCGCCCTGATGCCGCCACCAATATTGCTGGAGGCAATATTTGTCTGCGTTGATTCTCAGGTTTCTTTGATTCGTTTTCTTCCAATGCAATGCAATATAATGTTAATTGCAATCGGTGTTCAGCTAATATTTGCTTTTCGGCATCAGATGTTGCATATGGGGATTTATCATCTGTCACGATTTGCAGAGGATGGCCTTCTGATGGTGATTTGCTATTATAACCGCTAAGGCATCCTTTGGTCTTGGCATCTACCACCTGTAGCCATCCTTTGTTTTGCTCATCTCTCAATGCCAAGACCAAATCTGCTCTTCCATCGAATGTTGCACGTACACTATCAATACATAGGAGATTAGTTATTCCTCTTGGCGACCATGCTTTTCTTTGTATTTGCTGTTCTGAATTATGCACGTAATTGAAAGGCAATTCTGTGCGTAAACCTTCAACATACATACCATCAAATATGCCCCCATTTGTCAATTCCCCAAGTATACCCTCATCTACCAACTTTGCAAGGTGATGCATTCTAGTTCGAACTCTTTTTGTCATTTGTATATCAGTAAATGACGATTGTGCCAACACTTCATCGAAAGTATCGGAATCTAACAACCGATTTGGTTGATTTTCAATCCAGGTATTATCAAGTCCCAATGATCCTTTTGCAGGATTTGGTAAACCAATTTCTAACAATCGATGAAATAGGGATCCAAATTCTGTTGCTGATGGCCAAAAGGGTTCTTCTTTTTCCATTGTAATGTAATTTATTGGTTCTGCTCTCCAATTCAAACGCATCGTCAACCAATGATGTCTTTTGCAACGCCAAGCAGAATCTAATGAATGTGAGGGTAAACCAATTTCATGCATTATTTGCTTAGTTTTTGGTTCCTCTTTTTCACTATTTGATTCTGTTAAATTAGCAAGTCTTTCATTCCATCTTTGCAATGGTGATTTCAGTTCCACAGATGTAAAACATGAGGGATTGTGAAAAATTGCAATACCTTTGACACACGATTCTGGAAGGTTGGAGGTTCCAATTAACGCCCCTGGGTCCAACTTCAAATCCTGTCCAGTTTGATCTAACCCTTGATTCGACCAAATACAACCGCTATTACCGGCTTCAATAGAAGCGTGGGCAAGACCATCTAGGAACATATACCCCATATTTGGTCTACTTTTACCGCGGTGCATTTCAATAAATCCATCAGAAGATTCGGTTGTATTACTTCGCGGCCCTCCTACCAAAATTAATCGATCCCTAGCACGTGTCAATGCAACATAGAATTGGCGTCTTCGTTCTGCTAATCTTTGACCTTCATCCATAATATTTGCCAGCGTCCATAAACCACTTTCTGGTTTGCTAAATCCTCTCCAAGGGTGTATTCTACCAGCAATCATTTGAGGGGTTACCAAAACATTGTCCATAGATGATAAACTAGAATCTCTAACTCCCACATTAAACATATCATAAAGCAAAACCACTGGTGATTCGAGGCCTTTTGAACTATGAATTGTTAGGACTTGGACGGCTCCTCCTGTTCCATCTGACGTACTTTTTGGACCATCTCCGTCTAATGCAACTAATTCCCTCAATCTTAATTGTGCTAAAGCAGCATCATCTCCTTCTTTTTCCAGTATTCTTTCAAACAATGAAAGCCAATTATTGACATCTTGTCTGTCGCCTTCTCTAGGATATGTTATCAACAAATCTGAATGGTCGATTGCAACTGTTAATGCACTATGTATTTCGTTATTTAGAACAAAATAATTGATTCTCTCTAGCAAAGATTTTACTTCATTATTTGGTGCGATTTCTGCTAATGCTAATATTTGATTTCCAGTAGATTTTGCTAGATAGTCGTTGAGTTTTGAATCGTCTAATCCTACTATACAAGAATGCCCTACTGCAAAAGCAGCAGACCGGTCGTTAGGGGAACATGCAAGCCATAATAGTGACATTAACGGTTGTACTACTGGTCTATTCAAGAGAACGCCTTGTTTATCTGCAACAGCAGGTATTCCATGTTCTTCCAATACCCTCAATATTTCTGGTATTCTACTCCTAGAAGATACTAAAATCATTATATCATCAGGTCGAATTTTCTCTATGTTTTCGTCGATTTCTTTCCAACCATTATTTGCAACATCTTTAACGCGTACCTTTTCATTGTTCAACAATGAAACTAAACGTTTTCCGATTAATTGATTTGCCAAATCCCTATCACTCGAATCTCCATGTTGGAACGGATCTATTGCTATATTCGGATCACTAGGAGGGTCTGTACTATCGGTGCGCGTAGGCAAAATCCATTCTAATGATGGTTCTAAATTTGATTCGCGGGCTGGATTCAAGTCTTGGGCTTCCGCATGCCAAGGCCCTGGTAATTTGTGATGTCTCCTAGAAAATGTATCTTGGAAAATATAATTCATTGTACTTAATAATCTAGGAAGTGTACGATGATTAGTCCTCATTTCGATGTGGCCTTCCCTTCTTTTCTGAATTATGGATGGTTCCAAAACCGCCTTTGTGTCATCCATATCAAATGAAATCCATTCTTCGCGTTTTGCATCTTGTGATAGTAATTCCGTTGAACGGATGAAACCTGTTCCGGCTCCGCCCTTACCTGGAATTGGCCTAGGATCTCTTGCTTGATTTTTCCTTCTAATATCTTGGAGGCGATGTTCCAATTCACCTTCATCTGTATTTATTCTGCGAATTGTCTCGACTGCTCTTCGCATTACCGTAACTTCTGCTTGCCTAAATCTGTATATTGATTGTTTCATGTCGCCAACAATACATACTGTTGGATCCCATTCTCCGGCTGGTTCTCTTTGTTCCTCTGGCTCCAAATGACGGCGCCCCCATAATCTAGCTAACAATCGAAAGTGTTGCGGATTCGTATCTTGATATTCGTCAATTATAAATGCCCTATAGCCCCTTCTTAATTCTCTCAAAATACTAATTCTTCTCATCAAATCTTCATGGACATCTGATTTGTCTCCACAAGCAATTATTGCTTTCGACAAGTGATTGTCTAACCATGGTTCTTCCATCGAATCTAAAGCATCAATAACTTTGACGGGATACCAAGACCTGCACACTGCGGGGCACCTAGCTAACAACAAATCTTCAGCATAACGGTGCATGTCATCATAATCTGTAACTCCCTCTAATGATTTCAAATGGCTGAGTATATCTTGTATTCCAGAATGTACTGTAAACAAATCTTGCATGACTTCAATCTCTAATTCTGTAGTTAATCTCATTGCTCTGCCAGGAGGTAGTTCGCCAATATCTGGTTCTAATCTTGGAGGATATGCATATTGACCTGGAACCTCTTCTGGTTCATCTATTATTGGATTCAATAAGAAAGATGCCCGTCCAATACTTCTCAGCAATAGAGCATTTGAGGTACACATTATTTCACGAATTGATATTGATATATTTTCAGTGGTTTGGGTGATTAGATTTTTTACATCGGAATCCATGATTTTATTTGCTGTTTTTGATAATATTCCTGATGGCCATCTTTCTGCTTGTGGCGGTGATGCCCTGTATAGTGGCTTGCATTCAATTTTGTTCAGATTACTTGGAGACGTAATGGCGTGAGAGACCAACCATATCCATTGTAATCTCCAAATTTTATCTTCTGAATCTAATGTACAAAGATACTGAACATATCGGAACCTAGTCATTCCTTCTTCCACATCTGCTCCAAACACAAAATGACCGCCCCCATCTAACCATGCATTTACCCACTCTTCGATTAATATACGAAAATCTGAATACCAATTATCCAATATTTCAACCGTTGGGCTTAGGAATAAAGAGTCTAAATCTTCTGCTTTTATTTGTCGGCTTTTCCTTCCTAACGATCTTGCTGCTTCTTCAACGAATAATGATCTTTTCAATAAGCCCCTAATTACTGTTGAAGATGCTGTTTGTCCCCCCAATCTTACAGATAATCTATCTCTAGATTGTAAAAAACGTTCGATGTTCCCTCGCATTCCAACTTCTACGCCATCTATTCCTTTTTGCAGACGCCAAGCAGTTCTAATTGCTTCTTCACGGAGTAAAATTGAGCCTTCATCATCTATCTGTTCAGTTGCTGGATTCTCAGAAACCAAACCCATCCACGGCGAAACTATAGATGACAAAAATGAATCTATTGTAGAAATTGGGGCATCATCCATAAGAGAAAGTAACATCTCAACGTCTCCTTGATCTGAAATTCTAGGGTCATGAACCCCTTTGTCATCTCCTTGAATTGGAGGGGTTGCGCGTAGTGAGGCAATTAAACGCCGAATCCTTCCTTTCAATTCAGCTGCTGCTTTACGTGTGAAAGTAATTGCTACTGTTTCTGTCGGTAAGAGTCCATGCCAAGCAGCTAAAGAGGTTCTCTCTCTAGCAGGGCAGCGTATTGCTCCCATTCCTTTCAATGGAATTCTTGGCGCAGGTGGTAGTAACCTTGTTGCTCTTTGATCATGAGACAGAAGGTGTTGGAGATAACGATGCGCCATTACCGTTGTCTTACCTGTTCCAGCTCCGGCATCCAAAGCAATGTGTCTGTCGATGTCTAGTCCAAGTTGTTGCGAGCGGTTTAGTTTCATCACCAACCACCTCTTTTCAATGATCTGCAACTATCAATCGTTGAACAATTACATGGGATTAATCCCTCTTTGACATTATCTATTACTCGATTTGCAGTGGTTATTCTTTCCCTCATCCATGCTCTGAATGGATTTGATTTTGGATTGTGGTCCTCTCCAGGTCTTCTATATTGATTTACAAGTTTTTGTGTAATAGTTCCAATTGATTTATCTTGTAATAATTCTACAAAATCGGGGTCGATTTCGACCCATGTTTGTGTTTCAATTCCAACTTGGGTTACTCCCACTCCTACCACTCTATGGCCTGGGTTACAAATCTCCCATGAGCGCGCATATAATGCCAATTGTAATTCATCAAATAAGCCCTTTAAATGACGAGCATCTTTACCATTGTCACGTGGGCCATCAACTGATTTAATATCTCTAATTATTACTAATTGGCTTACTGGGATTTTTTGATTAGTGTTAAAATCTAAAGGTACAATTTCTGCATTTTTCTTCAAATCATAATCGACAATTATTGCATCTACACGATCAATTATTCCTGTAAATTTAAATCTTTTTTCAATACCATCTTCTTCTGGAGATGGAGGCAGATTTATCATCACATTTTTCCTATTTTCATTTTCAATTTGCCACTCACTAGCCATTGGAGCACAATCGTTCATCGCATAATCAGAAAGAAGCATTCGCCCTAATCGTCCACCTATAGGTATTGTATCTTCGCCCTTTAGCCAAGAATTCCATCTAATTGGTGAAACTCCTACTAAATCCCTACATCTATGGGCAGAAATTCCATCAGCTCGCTTCATCCAAGGTGCTTTATCAATTAGTGTTTCTAATACAATTTTCCAGGCCTTGTTTGCATCCTTTAATGGCCCCTCTTGTAATGGATTTAATTCAGTTGGTAAATCATTACTATCTTGGTTGTGTGCTTGCAATATTGCTTCAGCAACATAATGCACAACATTACCCCTTGCGTTTGCTGCAAGGTCTTCGGGTATATTCTCTTCTTTGCCCAATTTTAAGTGTCGTTCATACCAAGCTTTACGAGGGCAATCAAGCCATGCTTGCAATCTACTTTGAGACCATATTTTAGGTGTTTTTATGTTAACTGGGCTAAGTCCTATTCTTGCATCGATTAATTCAATTCCCGTTGATGGAGGTTGGATCGGTCTTGGATCGATCCCTAGTGTAGTTTCTGTTTCTGTATGGTAACCTAAGTGCGGCCAAATTGGAGATTTTCTTGAGTTTGCTGGAAGCGTGCGTTTTGGAATTAAATCGTAATCATAAGTTCGGACCAAACTTCCTGATTGGTCAAATCGAAACCTTTCACCAGCACCCAATGTAATTGTGCGTCTCGCAAATTGGTCTGGAATTAATTCGCTTTTTGCTGCAGTTATAATTGAGTTAGGATTTAGAAGAGCTTTTGATTTACGTTTTTCAATCAAAGCGAGCCCGGTTCTCTGTTTTTCATCGCGTGGAAGGATCCCACTTCTATGTGTCCTAACACCGTCAATAAGCATCTCCATTGAGCTAACTTTGTGAACAAGACGCAATCCTACGTCAGAAATAGTTCGCCAACACCATGCCCTATCTGGAAATTTTGGGGACCAATCTTCTAAAGATAAAAAGGGAGGGGGGATTTCCAAATTCACTTCGCTCTTATTTCTTGAGATTATGCTAAACCACTCTTCCAGGGGTCCTGAGGGTTCAATCCCTTCTTCTAAGCTTGAGTCTAATATTATGACCGTTTTTCCTGAGTTAAGTAAGTGACGTAGGTAATGCCTTCCTTTTCGTAATCCGGAATCTGGCCTATTTATTCCTAATCGCATCCGTGAAATTTCATCTAACCACGGTATTGAAGGTGGCTTCATTGACCATGTTTGTGAATCCATTCCACTAAGTATCAAAATCTCACTGGTAGTTCCTAGTGCTTGATCTGGATTTAAAATCCTCAAACCAATATCGGATCCTCTGCGCGATGGTATCTTTGTATTACTACTCAAATTGTGAAACATTTCCGAAAAGTCGTCTTCTTCAAAACTCAAAGAGGTTTCTTGATTTAGGCGTGAAATTGAATCTACCAAATATTGTAAACCTGGAATTGAATTTGATTCAATTGTATCTCGTTTCGTAAGTTGGATCCAATCGATTTGTTTTAGCATCGAATTAAACCATAAAAGAGGGTTCTCGGGAGATTCAGGCAGGGGTAATTCTTGACCTGAAATGCAACCTATACAAGTCTCCATTGCAGTAATCCTATCACTCTCAGGAAGTATTGAATTCATCCATCTGGCAATAGAGGCAAGCCACCATTGACTTTCTTCAAGAGCTCTTGCTTGATTCTCATCACCAACTATTCTAGGTTCAGCGTTAGAAAGTGTCGAAAGCCATCTGCGTAATGAACCCCTGCCCCCTAATACATGGAAACTGCGTGCTATTTCGACAAGTGTTTCCGGATGGATTTTTGGAGACCAACCTTCATGTAGTGGGTGCTTCAATTTCAAAAGTTCCCAAGAAAGTGGTAAACTTGTCTGCTCATCCAAATCTCTAAGTCGATTTAACGACCAAGCTTCTTCGCCTCTCGAAATATCAATTATTGCAAGTATCCTTGACACCGAAGGGCTAGAAGATAATGGTGTTGATGTTCCTCTTAATCTAATTCCAAAATGATTCAAATATGATTTTATATTTTTTTGTAATGATGATGCGTCGCCATCTACAATCATTACATCGCCATCTACTCGTGACAAAATGTCACCTAATGCCGAAACTATCTGTGCTTCTGATTCTACCATTAAATGAAATATTTCTGAATTTGAAGATGGTGAGCGCCATTCTTGATCTCCTTTTGGAGACCAAATAGTATGCTTTGGAATCCATTTTGGTAATTCTTTTTCAGAACGAATTGGATGTATATCTTCGATATATTCACCATGGAATCCTAATCTATGAGAGCCGGGGTTTACTAATTGATGAAAGTTTACCAATTTGCTAATTTGTCCCAAAATTGAAATTTCTATTTCTGTTAAGCTGCTTGCATGGTCAAGCATTACTATCCCATCAACACCTCGGAGTGTAAATGGTATCTTATTGCTTATTTTTAATGCTTCAAATACTACTCTTTCTACTCTTGAAGGATGTGTCATTCCTCTTTCCTTTTCTAATTTTTTTATGACCTGATCACACACCATTGCCCCGGGGTCTTCTTCCCAGTATTGGGGTTTTAACAAACCTATAATCTTACTATGTAATGCCAATATTCTTTGTGTTCTTGAACGAGTCCATTTGTGCTGGGGATTTGGTTGGATTAATGGAAACCCATACTGTTTTGCATGTGAGGAAAGTGCTCGATGTGTCAATTCGAAAGTTACTCCATCATCTTCCATTGCTGCCGGTAAACGGAGATCTAAATGTAACAGAGAAATGAACCTCTCAAGCGTCAAATGATGAGATGAGTCTACAATTCCTCCATTCATCAAACTGTGTAATTTCTCTATTGCTTCTTTTCTAGATGCTTCTGTGGGGTGAATTACCATCAATTTGCGATCTTCGATAATTGACTTTGTTAACCAGTCAGGCATTCCAACCCCAGCTTCAACTGCCTCCATAGAGAGAACTGCGGTTGAATTGACTGCGATTTCTTGCACTTTGTGGTCCCGCCTAACAGATATACACTTCATGGGAGGTTATTGAACCCACCCTCGAATATTCTACTGGCAGTAGTTTATGAACCATAAGTTATACGCAATAACATGCGTAAAGTGTTAGCGTTAATTGTAACTGCTTTTTTCCTATTGCCTGGATGTCTTGCAGGTTTAGAAGAAGCAATAGAAGAAGCAATAGAAGAAAAAGGAATTGAAAAGTGCATAGATGCAGATAATGCCATTGAAACTGGGGAAGGTTCAGAGGATTGTGTCAAAGAAGTTTCTAACGAAATTAATCGTGCAGTTGATGAATTTGTTGCAATGTTAGACGGCGAGGATTCACCTATGAATATGGGAATGAAAATGACTGTAAATGATGTTGATGAAGATATGGGATTAGGCGAGTATACTTTGACTATAACAATGGCAACTGGTTGTATTACTTCTGGAACTCAGAATCCTTCGCTTGAGAGTACGGGATGTAATGACGATATATGGACAACTAGCGGTACTACCAACGTCTGGAATCGAACTGGTTTAGGTGAAGGGATACAAGTTGTTGAACACGAGGGTATGACAATCAATACAGGAATGATGACAATGAGTCAATCTACAACTGTTGCTCATCTTTGGGACGGCACATCTCTTATTGAAATGGAATATCTTGGTGAGTCTTTCTTGATGAAATCTGAACTAGGGATTGGTTCTGAGCACTGGACTGGGAAATTAAGTGATGATGATAATGATGATGACATGGATATCGACATAGGTCCTGACGATTCTTTAGAAGTCTTAGTTGCTGCTGAATTACTTAACCATGACGATCCTGAATTTTTGGATAGCCTTGCTATTGATTCAGCAAAAATAGATGTCGACTTTTGTTCACTTGGAGGACAAGAAGGTCAAGCAATATGTGGAACTATTTTGCTCCAAAGAAACTTGCTAGATGGCACCTTGGCAGTAACTGGTTTCTCTGTTGAAGATGGTGAAGCAACTACTGTTGTAGAAATCATGTCAGAAGAGGAAGTGATTGCACACCTAACTATTGATGTCACTCTAGATTACGAAGCATTACCATTTGTTCTAGGCGAATATATGGCGCAACCAGTCATTGATGACGAAATTGCGCTCATAGACGATTGTGAAGAACGCGGTGGAACTTGGAATGAAGTGCCCGGAGAGGATGGTTATTGTGAATTCGAAGACAATGATGAAAATCGTTGTAATACTGATAATGACTGTCCAAATGGTGAAATTTGTCAAACTGGCGAGTGTGTGGCCAATGAGTCTAATGTTTGTGAACCTGGCGAGCAAGAGGAGCGCGAAGATGGTTGCACATACACATGCGGTTCTGATGGATCGTGGGGCGAGGGGACTCAATGTCCACCTGATGAGAATGATGAGCCGTGTGATGAAAATATGACCTGTGGCGAAGCAGTTACTTGTATAGATGGTTGGCTCTATCCAACCACTTGTGGAGATAGAAATTGTGATGAGCCAATTGGAACATGTGATGACGATAGTGAGGCTCCTTCTAATGAAGAGTTAATGTCTAGGGCTGATTCAAATGATGACCATTTGATGTCCGCAGATGAATTCCAAATTATCTTGCAACAAGAGGAGTTAGATGAGCTTAGTTGGGATGATGTATTGGATTTATTCGATGATTGTGATGTGGATGATGATAATTTGGATGATGAAAGTGATAACTTGCTTAACTTAGATGAACTCGTTTGCTTCATTGAAGGAATTGATATGATGATGGAAGAAGATGATGACGATGATGACGATGATGAAATCTCTTGGCAATCTTACTCTAGCGGCTACTGCGAATGGGAAGGCAATGATGAGGAAGGAGCCGATGGAACAGTTTGGTGGTGCAGGTCTTCTCAGAATGATAATTATTGGGAAACTTGGTGGTATTACTGTGAGGATCACGAGGATGAGGGCTGGCACTGCACTGACGATTTTGGACAGAGTGAGGACTTTGCGAACTCTGCAGATGGAGATGAGTGGGTTGGAGATCAGGATGATGGTGATGGAGACAATGTTGAAGATGACTTTACTTGTGAAAACGGTGAAACTATTCCCCGTGAATGGGTAAATGATGGTATGGACGACTGCGGTGATGGTTCTGATGAATTTGACATAGAAGAGGATCGTGGCGATTACAATGATGAAGTAGTACTATGGTGGATTGTAGGATCTTCTGCTGACTTCGAATTGGCTGGTGACTTAGAAGATTACAGTGTTGTCTTGGCTAGTTGTACTGAAGATGAAGGTGATGATGAGGCTGCTTCAATTACTTGTGGTGAAGATTTGCTAAGTGTTGATCTTGTTACTGCTGGAAGCGGAAACAATACTCATGATGCTCTGCATACTCCTCGTGAATTTACAAGTATAGCATTCTCTGATGAAGATGACTCTGGAACTCTAACTACTGGAGACATAATCATGGTTGGAGGAGATGTTGGAGTGGATTGGACTCATGTAAGACTTCATTCTACATCTGCAGATGCTTACAGTGATGAAAACCCTGCATTACCGGGATTCACTGCAATACTAGGACTTGTGTCACTACTGGGTGCAGCATTTATTGGACGTCGTGATTAAGCAGATTCTTCAATCCTAGATTGGAATATTGCTGCTAGCAATGTAGTGCAAACTACAGAAATTAAACCTACATTTGGAAGACCTTTCTCTAGTGTTTCCGCAGGAGATGGAGGAAGGTAATCGCAAGAACCATCGTCAACTTCCGCCAATGGGTTGTAGTTTGCTGCCTCTAAATCCATACATCCCTCTGATGGATTATATGTCCAATCATGGATTAATACAAGTGATAAGTCGTCTCCATCCCAAGCTGCGGGTAATTGAAGCTCAACTGAACCACCTAATTCTCTACCATCGTCTTGGACAGAAGCATCGAGTAGAATTACTGCACGGACCACATCTTCATAGTATTCTAAACCATTAGAACCGTCTGGAAAATAAGCAGATTCTTCTACAACAACCAAATAATGATTAAGAGTAATATTTTCATTATTCCAATAATCTGGACCGTCTAATTTCCAATCTAATGTGCCTGTACTATTGTTTCCTGTCCATGAAAAATCTGATTCAATGCTATTTAGGCTTCTATACTCATGTTTGTCCTGATACATTTCAGTATAATCTGCTTCGAGAGATTCGCCATGAGAACTACTTCCTGATTTCATTCTTGATCCATCAAACACAACAGTTGGAGCTGCTCTTTGTAAACCCACAGCCTCCCTTGATTCTTCTCCATATCTATCTGTCCAACGGTCATCCCCTTCTTGCGTCCCAAATGGGTCTTCAGATTCTCCGATGAATCTATGAAATACCAAAACGGTAGCATCTGTATTGTTTAATGAGTCCATTAGAGCATGTTCTGTTTCTACACAATTTTCGCACCATGTTGCAGTATATACCTCTACAACTTGAGAGGCCTCTAGTGCCCCTCCTACTGATCCTGATCTATTATCGGTCTCATTTGAAGAAGGTGATATGTCCAATACATTTCCTCCAATTATTCCTTGGTTTGTCAAGGATACTGGGTCTAAAGCTTGTGCATTAATTGGTAACAATAGTCCGATTGTTACTATCAACAATATTACTCGACGCATGGACTCCCCAAATCTTCTTTATATCTGAAGTGTATGTTTCAAAGTGTAGAAAAGGCACTGATTGTTCTATCTATATCTTCATCAGTAATATGTAAATGAATTACTGCACGAACGGCAGTTGGTCCGACATCAAGTACATCTATGCCTTTTTCAGCTAATCTTTGTATTATTTCTTTAGCGTCAAGATCGCCTTCAATGTACACCATATTTGTTTGAACACTTTCCATATCAACACTAAATCCATCAATTGCATTTACAGATTCTGCAAGACGACGTGCACGTGTATGATCTTCAGCAAGGCGTTGAATATTATTTTGAATCGCGTAAAGACCACCTGCGGCAATTATCCCAGCTTGCCTCATACCGCCTCCATACATTTTACGCCAACGATGGGCTTTTGAGATAATTTCAGAAGAACCTACTAAAACACTCCCTACTGGGGCGCCTAAACCTTTTGACAAACAAATTGAAATTGTATCGTAATCTCTGACCATCCTAGAAGGATCTGTTCCAGTAGCTATTACTGCATTGAATAAACGCGCTCCATCAATATGGGCAGCACAATCATTGTCGTGTGCAATTTTTGCAATTGCATCTAAGGTCTCTTGTGGATAGCAGGTCCCTCCTCCACGATTTGATGTATTTTCAACACATACTAATTTGCCATCTGGGTAATGTGAGAGGCTGCCTTCTGATTTACGTATTGCTTTTGCAACATCATCCGGGTTTAGAATCCCTCTTTCGCCTGGAACTAATGCAACCGAGCATCCTGATAGAGCCGCATAACCTCCTCCTTCATATTGATAAATATGTGAAGTTGTTTCTGTAATTATTTCATCGCCCGATGATGTGTGAGCACGTATTGCTATGGCGTTAGCCATTGTTCCACTAGCAACAAATAAAGCCGCTTCTTTGCCAAGCATTTTGGCAAGTGTTTGTTCTAACGCTTTTACGGTTGGATCGTCTCCTAAAACATCATCACCAACACTAGCTGATTCCATGGCTGCACGCATATCTTTGGTAGGCTGTGTTACAGTGTCACTACGAAGATCTACACGGTCAGATGGGTGCTCGCGCATGGCTATCCCACACGTAACTTACTCAAAGCAGTTTCAGGTCTCCAGTTATGGCATCTACTGCCGCTCTAGTTGCAGGGCCAATCCCAAGGACCGTTATCGTCCCAGGAGGAATTTCTGTATGTCCTGCATCCTTAATTAGAGATGAAATCAAATTGGCTTTCCTTGCCAGCTTATTCAATTCTTTCAAATGATCGGCATCATCTGCTCTAACTACAATTTTCCTTGCACCGGATTGATTCCATCTTTCATACAATCTCGTTGCATTTTTCTTTGATTTTATTGCACAATCAACTGCAGCATGGGAACACTGTGCTGCTAGTTTACCCTTCGACAATTTCAGATCATCTCTGGTTACTAAAACCATAGTTACTGTTTCAGTTTCGGACGACATCAGTCTCTCCCGTAGGCTTTGAAACCACATCTAGAACGACCTCCTCGTGTATGAGATTGTTTAGCCAAGGCCCAAACAATACTGCTGCTGCAATAGAAGAAATCGCATGCATAATGTCAAATGGAATGCCATTTACCAAATAATATCCAAATGCTGAAAGCGTCATGCCTGATTCGTATATTGACAATGAAACCCACCAATCAAAGAAGATACTTGCGAAGATGCAAGCCATTAGTAATTTCTTCATATTCAATGTGCCTTCTTCTACTAACACTAATCTTGAGCCCACAAAGGCGATAGTTGCCCATCCACTTGCTTGGAACAAGGTCCACCAACCATTTGATAAGATAATGTTAGTGAGTATGGTGGCTATTACTGCAAATGCCATTCCTCTACGAGATCCGAGTGTAGCGCCCATAACCAAACACATCATAGTCATAGGCTGAACGTTTGGAAGAGGTTCCAGTGCCACTCTACTTGCAACTGCGGCTAAGGTAATACTCGACAAAACCAATATTTCTCTACGCGGAGAGGTTGTTGGCCGGCATAATAAGTAAAATGCCACTGCTATTAACAGTGTATTTACTATCAGCGATTCTAGGGGCCCAAGAGTAGGTCCGTGTACTCCGCTCGTTAGTACCATAAAGAGGGGTAAAGGTGTTCATGCCTTGAACTTCACGCTAGTAACCAACGCACAACACTATCTTCACTGACCTTTGCATCAGATATTCCAAGAGGGGATTTTTCCCCATCAATAGTAAACTCCCATCCTTCGCCTGCAAATCCGTTGAATGAAGTAATCCATGTGCCAATACTATGAGTTTCTTTTGTGATGTTAATATCCAATTGAATTGCTGCTTCATCGGTTAATTGTTCAACGTTTTCATGGCCGCTCATACCCCCGATAAGCAACTCTCCTTCAGGTAATTCAATCACAACTATCTGTGTCCCAATCCATTCATCAGGCCAAGATTCGTTCCAATCTCCTTCTGATTCAATTTGAATATCAATTGCCTCTGACCATGAATTTGATACCTGAGGGAGAATTTGTATTGAAATAAATAATATCAAGACTACAAACGCTTTTTGGCTTAATTCGCGCTTATCTAATGCAAATCCTATTACTAAAGCAAGGACTGAACATAAAATAATGAATAGAATAAACGTTTCAAAAATTCCTGTATCATCTTGTGCTGATTCGCCTGTAAAACTAACATGAAGTACTCCAGAATCACTTCCTAGAGCGATAGAATTTAATTTACCAAAACCCGGGCCTGCAGTAGTGTATGTGTCATCTTCAGTAACATGCATTCTCAGTAATGATGTGTCAGCAAATATTCCCCAACCGCCTTCAGCATTATTTGATGGTAACCATACATTATATTCTCCATTAGCTAACTGATTAACTACTATTTCTCCATTAGAATGGAATGATATTCTGTCATTTATTACACAATTTGAAGAATCGCAATCGATAATCAAATACTCTGAACTTGTAGAAGCATGTATCTTATTTTGATATATTGTTGGAATTGCCGGGGATGATCCAGAGACGCCAATACTTTCATTTCCTACAAACAAGATTGAGCCTTCATCTGTTTGCATGTGCACGAATATTCCGTGTGGTGTTGGTATTGGTGCATGACGGATTTTACCTACGCCTATAGCTTGGTTTTCTACTGTACCGTTTCTATAAATTTTGTTTAATACTCCTTCTTCGTTACCTAACCAATATGCTTCATCGGTTACTGTTACGCCATTACGCCAACCCAATTCGGGCAAATTAACACGTAAATCTAAAACACCATCTGCGAGACAAAATGAGGATAGGCCTTTTCTTGTAGGTACAACTACTAAATCCTCATCTAAGGCCATTTCACCAGTTATTCCCCAAGTAATTACTTCGGTTTGTGCACTCCACAATTCATTACCAGTGTAAATGTCAAGAGCTGTTACTTTCCCATCAGTCCACCCAACAATTACCATTGAAGACCATGAGCCGCAATTACCCTTTCCTGAATTAACAAATAATAAGGGTGACAAATCATGTTGAGTAGAATTATTTGAACGATATCTCCAATTCTCTTCTCCAGTAATCAAATCAAACGAATAAACGTGAGGTCTATCTTGGTTTATCCAAAACCCCGATGTTCTAACAATTACTTGATCTTCAACTATCAAAGGTTTTGTTGAAATGTATCCGTTGTCAATATCTATTTTCCAAGAGTTTTGTTCATCGAGTGTTGCGCTAACAATTGGAATTAATAACACAAAAAAAATTAATATTGCTCGACGCATTACAAATTCCTCTGAATGACTTCTTTCAATAGAGCGCTAACTTGTTTGCCATCAGCAGCTCCTCCACAAGCACCCATTACTGTTCCCATCAAAGGGCCAATTGCGCCCATTCCACGCTCTTTAACAAAATCAATTCTTTCTGCAACTACTGATTCTACGATGGCCATCAATTCACTTGCATCTGCAGGTTTCAATCCCATCGCTTCTGATTTTTTTGCAATCTCATCAAGTGTTGGGAATTCGCCTTCGAATGACCCAATAAGTTCAACCATTCCTTCTTTTGAAACATAACCTTCTTCTTTAGCTGTCAAAACCAAAGCCATCAAACCAATATCACCACTGTTTTCCAAAAGCATAGTTGCCCATGCTTTTTGTGGTAGCCCGTTTGCATGATTTACAAAATAATCATCTAATTCTCTGGCTAACAATTGATTTGCTTGGTCATGACTTATCTCATATTTTGAAAGTCTTTCTGCTCTTTCTCGTTGAGTCAGGGGGATGTTTGATACAATTTGTTCCCAATGAGATTCGTTAATTACCAAAGGAGGAATATCTGTTTCGGGATACATCCTTGCCCCTCCAGGCAATGGGCGCATTGGTGATGTAGTGCCATCTTCGGGAGAGCCTTTTTTCACTACGACATTTCTTACTTCCTTAGGAATTCGATTAAATGCCATTCTCGCCCGATTTAATACACTCTCCAGTGCCAATTCGGCTTGCCATTTTGGAGCCAAACAAAGTACAAATGCATCAACTCCATCTAACATTTCTCTAGTTAAATCTACAAAATTTTGGTCGATGCCATAGGCAGGAAGTTCATCTGAATGAAATATACCTGCAACTCCTGCAAGTTTGGCTGCTCCTGCTAATTCTCTACCCAATCTTGGAAGTTGGGAGTTGTTTTGATCAAACGCTTTGTTGCCGATTAATCCCTCAAATCCAGGTAATGGTAATGCAAGCATTATAGCGTCTTTTTCGAATCCATTTTGAATCATATTTGAAGAACAGTCTGAAAATATTTCACTGACATCTGTCAACTTTAATGGCAACAATCCTGCTATTAAATCGGTTATATCTTCTGATTTTTCTCTCCTATCTGAATTTAGTAATGGGAAATTATGCATTGTTCGTAATTGATTTGCCAATCTGTAAAAATGAAGTTGTCTAGCCATCTCACAGCGTATTATTCTAGGTATCCAATCGAGATCTTGGCATCCTTTAATTTCAACTCTATCTCCGCACATTATTGACACATTGAGATCTTGCCTTATGCTTCCAAGGCCCCTTCTAACTCTACGTGTATCGCGTAATGTTCGGCCCAATGCAATAGAAGTCTGCTTGGCATGTTCTGGTGATTTTACATCTGGCGCAGTTGCAATTTCAATCAAAGGGATTCCAAGTCTATCGAGATTCCAAGTTACAACTTCTCCTCTCGGGGTTAATTGACTTTCCAATTTACGTGCTGAATCTTCTTCCAAACAAAGTACATCAATTCCCACAGGGCCGCCTTCTGTATCCAATATTCCATCTGTTGCAATCAATGTGGTTCGTTGAAATCCACTAGTATTTGACCCATCTACTACTGTTTTACGCATCGTTTGTAAGAGTGGGACTGGTTTTGCTCCAATCATTGCAGAAACTGTTAATGAAATATCTAAAGCATTTTGATCATGAGGAAGTGGTGGTTGTTCATCAAGTTCAATTAATCCAGAATTAGGAGATTGGCAATATACAAATGATCTATTTCTCTTTGCTTCGAATCTTGCAGCAACATCTACAGTTCCACCTTCGCCACTTGCACTTCGTAAACGCCGGTGGACTCTTGGCCAATCATCAGGTAGAGTTTCCATAGTTATGTCATGAAGTTCTCCCAATTGCCTAGAGTGTAATTTGCCTGTTGCAAGTTGCTGGTGAACTTCTATACCACACATGAATCCAAGTGCTTCTGGATCCAATGCTTCAGGATTTGAAATGTCTCCCTGTGGCTCCATTGTCCCAAACATCCTTTTTCAAACACCTGGAGTCAAATGTTCATATCCTCTAGGCCTAATTAATCGTCCATCTATTACTAAAGCATCAATGATTTCTTCTGCAATGTCCCTCGAAATATTGCCCTTTTCGGCTTGAGTAAATACATCAATTATTGGGACCATATCACCTGTTTCTTGATGGATCCTACGAACGATTTCAATAATTTGTCGCTCTCGATTTCTCTTAGTAGGCTTCTTCCCAGATTGTAGAGTTGTTTCATCATAATTGTCACCCATCAACTTAAATCGCCAAGTTCTAGTTATTCTAATCGCTCTATTTGCATCTTCTACCTCGACCTTATCATTCAACCTTATTCTGGCTGATGCTTGTGCTAATCGATAAACTGCTTCAATACCACGTGCTGTAATTGCTACTGAATCTACTTGCTCTCCTCCGGCTCTACGAGTTTCAACATAAAATTCTACAATCATATTCTTTGCTTCTTCAGTAATTGTAGGATGGCAACTTCTTTTTGCATATGCTACATACTTCTTCATCATCTCACGAGTGATTATCTCATGGCCAGCTTGCTGTGTAGTTGAGCTTATACTATCTGCTACCTTAGTTGGATCTGGTCTACTTCCCTGTTCAATAAGTAATTCAGGTGTGGCACTCATCCTTGTAGAAATTATATGATTGGCAATCAATGTATCAAGATCTTTAGTTGGATTGTCTGTTAACAACCATATCACATCAAATCTTGACAATAGTGGTGGTGATAGATTTATTTGATGTGTGAAGGGTACTTCTGAAACCGATTCAAATCGTCCCGCCTTCGGATTGGCTGCTGCCAATATGGCACAACGTGTTGAAAGAGTTGCATTTATTCCTGCTTTTGAGATTGAAATTCGTTGTTGTTCCATTGCTTCGTGCATAGCAGATCTATCATTAGGATTCATTTTGTCGAATTCATCAACTGCTGCAAGTCCAAGATCTGCCAATGCAAGTGTACCTGCCTCAAGTGTCCAGCGCCCATCCGCTGCAGCATCTTGCACTGCAGCTGCAGTCAAACCCGCGCCTGTTGATGACATCCCTGAAGTAAAACGCCCCCGGGGAGAAAGATTGGCCATGTAAGATAGCAATTGGGACTTTGCAACGCCTGGATCTCCCATTAACAATATGTGAATATCTCCTCTAAGCCTAGTTCCATCAGGAGATTTCCCTGGAACTCCTCCAAATAATTGCAAAGCAAGTGATTCTTTTTCTGCTTCTAAGCCGTGAATAGAGGGTGCAATTGAACGCTTAAACAAGTCAAAAATATCTTTTCGTTTTGCAAACTCTTTGATTTCCTTTTCTTCATCGTCGGAAATTTGAATCTCCTCTAAAGGTATATTCTCTCTCTCAACTGAATGTATGCGTAAAAATATATCAAAAATAGGAGTTTCTTTACCATTTTTCCTTTGTGAACGGACAAATAGCATTCCATTAGCCTTCACTCTATCTCCAGGATTTAAATTACCTGCAAGATCTTGTTCTGCAATACAAAGTATTCTTTCTGGCTGTATACCTCCTCTAAGATTCTCAGGGGGCTCTTGTAATTCAATAAATTGCGAATCTATCAAAATTGATTCTTCTACCCTTTGAACGAATCTTGTTTTACCCTTGGGACGGCCACACCCTCCATCTAATTGAAAACATTCAACTGGCTCAATTAATTCCTGTTCATTTGGTTGAGTGATTTTTATTCTGTGGCCGCATGCCATACACTCGAAGCTTCCCTCATATGTTCTTGGTAGAACACGTCCAATTTTCGTTGCAATCGCTTCAACTGAAATCATTTGACCTAAATCTTCACTTCGAAGTTGTCTAACTGTTCGATAACAATCTGGTGGTAAATCTACAATCCTTACAAAGGCAACTATGTTTTTTGAACCTAATTCCGTTAACAAAAGTCGAAGTGCTTGATTAGCAGCCATTGTGTTAAGTTCTGGATGCGTGACAATGTTGACTGCAAAATCCGGATCAAAAGATTCGATAACTCTGTAAGAAATTTTTAAGGATTGTAAATCTGGCCAAGAGACTTGCAAATTATGAATTGCCTCACTAAACTGCTCGGTCATCAAAGATCTCCAACGAGCAGGAAGGTCAAATTCTTGAATAGTCATACAAAATCCTCCAACTGGACTTTCATAGCCAACGCCTCAGGCTTATGAGGAATTCTATTGCAATCATCTACCCCATTGTTTCCACTGGAGAAAATATCGCTACACACAATCACTTGTACTGTTCCTATGGAGAACCGCCAAACCAATGTGTAACCACCTCGTCGCGAGATTCATGCCTGCACACTCATTTGAACCTATCAGAGGGAAAATTGAGAGATTTTCTTTTCACTCTGACAATATAAAAAACACATTGGGGGACCCGTTAGAACGGGAAATTGTGGTCCATATACCTCCGAATAATGGAGGGCCTTTACCCTGTATAATTTATCTTGCACCATTTACAGGTACTGGGTTTGCTAGAGCAAATTGGAAAGCTTATGCTGAGACACTGCCGCAAAGACATGAACGATTAGTAAAAGAAGGATCTATGGGGCCTTGTATTCTAGTTATGCCTGATACCTTCACTTCCCTTGGAGGCAATCAATTCATCGATTCTGAAATTATGGGTAAATGGGGCACTTGGTTGCGGGAAGACTTGCAAAATGAAATTAAATCTAGATACGAAATTGAAGGTTTTGGTCTAGTAGGGAAATCTAGCGGAGGATATGGGGCCTTAGTAAGGGGGATGCTAGATGAAGAATGGGATGCTGTGGCTTGTCATTCTGGAGATTGTGGATTTGAACTAATATATGGATCCGCGTTTCCATCTGTACTTACTAATCGATTACAGTATGATGGGAATAATGAGTTCATTAATAGTCTAAAGAACAATGCTGAAAATGGTAATGCAGATATGCATAGTTTGATGATCATGGCTATGGCCTCAACATACGGAGATGGAACATTACCTGTAACCGATAATTGTATTGTTGATGAAAAAAAGTGGGCACATTGGGCAAAATGGGACCCCCTAAACTTAATCGAAATGTATCATGATCTCCCCCCTACATGGATAGATGTTGGAAATTGTGATCAATATCATATCCAATATGGATTGCGACAATTACATGCAAAAATGAATGAATTAAACATTGAACATGAATGGGAAGAATTCCCTGGCACGCACAGTGGAATTGACCATCGACTAAACCTATCTTTGCCTTGGTTATACTCAATTATTACATCGGTATCATGATGTGAGTGTTACAGGTGGCCCGTAACATGGCAGAGGGTCTAGACTACGCTGGAAGCGGAGTTGATATTGATCTAGAAGGAAACGCTGTAGGAGCTCTTATTGGTGCCTTGTCACGTTCTGTTAGGCCTGCGGGAACGCCGGGTGCACCTGTTGATTTACCGGGAGGATTTGGTGGTTTAGTGGAATTTGGTGATAATTATCTAGCATTGGCAACCGATGGCGTAGGTAGCAAATTGCAAATTGCATCTATACTGAATCAATGGCATGGTGTTGGAATTGATTGCATGGCAATGAATGTAAATGACCTATTATGCGTAGGTGCTGAACCTATTGCCTTTGTTGATTACATCGCTGTTCCAAAACCAGACCCTATTATTCACAAAGCATTAGGAAAAAGCCTTGCTGAAGCTTGTTTACGGGCAAGAGTGACCCTTGCCGGAGGAGAAACTGCAAGCCTTCCTGGAATTGTAACTGAATTGGACCTTTCTGGTACTGCTTTGGGTTGGCTACCAAAAGGTTCTGAAATTACCGGAGTGAATTTAACAATGGGAGATATATTGATTGGTTTACCTTCATCCGGAGTTCATTCTAATGGATATTCGCTTGTACGAAAAGTGATGGAGCATTGTGGTGCATCATATGAAGATACTGCGCCATTTGAAATTAATGAAAATAGGATTGAAAGATTTAACGAAGGACCAATTACACTAGGTGAAATCTTCCTAAACCCAACACGGATATATTGCGATCCAGTCGTTGATTTAATTCAAGATGGGCCTTGTGAAACATCATCAATACATGCTATTTGCCATGTCACTGGAGGGGGGCTTTCTAATCTGCTAAGGCTACACGATTCCCTTGGATGGCACATTAGTAATCCATTACCAGTTCTTGAAGAATTCAAATGGATTGCTGAGATGGGGAATGTCAGTGTCAAAGAGATGCATCGAACTTACAACATGGGGTGCGGAATGATTATCGCTGTAGATTCTACAGTTGCGGATTCTGTTTGTTCTTGGCTTAATGAACGCTTACCAGGATGTGCAATCATTGGAGAAGTTGTTGATTCTGGCCACAAAGTAACTCACTCCATCCCTGATGTTGTTTTCGAACATTATTGAGGGAAGCATATGAAAGACGATGATTGGCCAGGACACCTATGGCTAGAAGGTAGAACGTTGGTTCATCTTAGAAGCCATCAACCTAGACCTTCGCATATGCCTAGAGGTCCTGCTACAAAAACAGGTGATGGTTTTCTAAATCCTGCAATGGCTCCTGCAAGAACTCGTTCTGTGATGATATTATCTGATGCTATTGAGTATGGGTGGTTAGCCCCAGAAGGTAAATTGATTCGAATTCTAGATGCTATGTGTGCTACGGGCGTGAGGTCTAGAAGATGGCGAAAAGAAGTACCAAAACAAGAAAAATTACGAATTACTGCAAATGACCTTGACAACAAATCAATTGGATGGGCAAAGGCAAGTCACGAAATGCATCCAATAGGAGATAATCATAATTGGAAACCTGAGCTTTCTAGATTTTCTCGGGAAATAGAAGGAAATGTAGAAGATGGAATTCACTGGATTACTGGTGATGCAAATAAATTGATGATTCAAACGCCTTTCCAATGGATAGATGTTGACCCGTTTGGTTCACCAGTTCCTTTCCTAGATGCTGCAATACAATCAATCTCTCGTATTGGAGTTCTAGACGTCACTGCTACTGATACTGCAGCATTATGTGGTTCTGCAAAAACTAGTGCAGCAAGAAGATATGGTTCAATAGGAATTACTGATTCATATATGCATGATGATGCTGTGAGAATATTGCTAGGGACTATTGCTCGTATTGCTGCTATGCATGACAAAACAATCCATCCAATCTTATCATTATTTGACGGGCATCATGTACGTGTAACTGTATTACTAAAAAGATCAAAAGAGGATGCTTCCAAGTGGTCAGAAAGGATAGGCTATCGTATTCGGAGTTCGCCCTATCACTTTCAAAATTCTCCAGAAGGAAACTACAGTGGGCCAATGTGGACTGGCCCTATATTTGATAGAGAAATTGCTAGTAGAATTACTGTTGAAAGAGCAATCTCTCTTTGCAGTGGTAAAGATGAAGATTTACCTACAGATTGGAGTCTAACTGATATCGAGCACTCACATAGAGAATTAGAAAGAACTGTCAGACACATTAGTGAATCTGCTGAATTATTATCTCAAGAACATTTGTTAGTTGCAATTGATGATTTAGGAGTTGCTGCTAAAGTCTCCCAGATCCCTTCTATGAAGAAGATATTTTCGGCGTTAGAAGATGCGGGATTCAAAGCATGTAGGTGCCATATGCCTGAGCCTATGTTTGCTACAAATGCACCATGGGAACAAGTGATTGCTGCTACCAAAAAATCAGCCAAATGATGGATCTATTGCGTCATCATCGGGAGCTGGTAACATTGTTTGAGAATTTTCGAATACTTCTCTGACGCTGTCTTCTATTCTCCTTGCATCTTCCAACAATGAGGTAAGAGGTATGTCAATTCCTGTTAAATCTGATACAGATTCCACCGCTAAGGCTGCTGCCCTAGCATCGGGATACATTGGATTGCAATCGGCAAGGATTGCTGTTACATCCAAGCCAAGTCTATCTCCTTCAGCAATCAAATATCCTGCGATTCCTGCAACAATTCCTTGCCTAACTGGTTCTATTCCAGATTCTTTTAATCTCTTTCTCCCATCTACAGATGAGCTAATTCCATATAATGACCCATCTCTATCATCAATATTTTCTCTAGCAACTCCGTCAATTACAATTAATTGGTCAAAACCGCCTTTAGTAAACCATTGTAGTACAGTATTGGCAAACAATACATCTCTTTCTGGGCCAAACCTAACTTCTGCAGTAAAAACGCCTATGCCCTCACCTTGATAGACTCGCACCGGGTGTTTTGGAACTTCATGATGTATCAATGCCATTGCAGGAAATTCTTGATTTAATACAGTACCCAATTGTTTCAGTCCTAGTTGACTAATGACGTGTGATGCTGCAATTACTCCAACCATACCTACAGTTGAAAAACCACAAATTGCAATACCACCTGTTGTTGGATCTGCATCTTTGTGCAAAACAAGGTCGTACGAAACTTGATCTGTCATACATTCACCCGCGAACTGCCCTTACTCAAATGGCTTACGACTCATTACTCGTCTACAAACTCAGACCAGTCTTCCTCTCCTTCGTCTCTATACCACCATACACCAAGTTCATCCTCATACCATTCAGTGCCATGTTCATCAACTGTAATACTATCATCTTCTTCTTCATATTCAACTTCGTATTCATCAAGTTCTTCTTCTTCAATGCCATCTATTTCTTTCATAAGAGAGCTTTCTTCACGTTCTGGTGCTTCATCTTGAACTGTTTTGTCATCAAAGTCATCTAAAGCTAATCCAACGGGTAATGGTTTTGAGATTCGTTCTTTAGTATCATAAGGATCTTCGTCCATTTCTAAATCTGCTTCTGTCCATTCTTCCTCATCATTACTTCTAATTCTAAGAATTATGAATATTACAAGACCTACCACTGCAACCCCTGCTACTGCTAAAATATATGTCAATGAGTCATCAGATTCTTGACCCTTTTGTGTATCGTCATCCTTATTTTCTGGCTGCTCGATTTCTTCTTCCGGGTCTGTCTCAAATTCTATTATTGTCCATGAATTATCCAAAATAAATGTACTATCTGGTACGCTCATCCACGATTTTATTTTCTGAGTTATTCGCATCTCAACCTGGCCGTTTGTAAGGCCTGCTACAACTAGATCCTGAATTATATCAACTCTAATGTCAATTTGTATACTTTCATTTTCAGTTAATTCAAATGATGTTGGACTTGTGGGATTGAATTCGATATAGTCTCCCCAGTCTGACCAACCGTCAGCCTCTAATTCAATTTCCACTGTGAAATTGTTTGGGTTTGTCATAGTGCATACGATATCATTATCCATTGATACATTGATTTGAATTTGCCCACAATCTAAAGTCACTTGAAGCATTGTACTAGGCTCCCATGGTTCTTCTTCAGTCTCATTTTCTGTAGTATTATTTTCTTCGGCTTCATAACCATAAGGATGTAACTCTATTTCTAAAGACGATGGGGTTGCTGATAACCAAGAAGGGTTTGTTAGATTGACATATAATATTCCGCCTTCAGGGAAATTTACCAAGAATTGTGCAAATCCATTTTGGATGCTAGATGTACCGTTTGATTCATTTTCAGATGTAAGATTAGAAATTTCCCATGAAATTTGCGCTCCGTCCACTAATCCAGATGCTTCTTGATTCCAAGAATAAGTTTGCAAATATACTTTAATGTCGGATTCTCCTTCTGAATCAAGAATGTAACTTTCTTTGTCTGCACTAAATTCAACACTTACATACACTGTTCTTTGAATTGATTCTGTTTCTCCTAGTATTGGTCTATTTTGCTCATCCCCGATGTAACCAGAATAGTTTGCAAAAATGGTTGCTTCGCCATGGAGATTTGATGTAAACGCGCCCAAATTACTGAAATCTGTTACATTTATTCCATTCCAATCAGAACTAATTAGGTGCGACTGCCCATTAGCATAAATTGTTACTGAGATTTCGCCGCCAGAAGGTATAGAACTGTTTCCTCCGATGATAGGATCCAAGTTCAGTACAAACGGTAAACCATATCCTATTTCCGCATTAACTGTTAAGCCTAAATCAATAGAAGAAGGTAGATCATTGCGCGGATAAGTTGGGCCGTCTGAAATCACTTCAGATGTTTGATTTCCATGTTCATCAACCGCGACAACTGCTGCCCAATAGGCCTGCCCATTTGTCAATCCTGTAAACACAGTACTGTTGCTATTGGTAATTGTTGAATGTAAGGTTAATCCTGAAATGTTAGTAAAACTTGTAGTCTCTAGATAAATATCAAAATGGTCAACGGTTCCGGGCAAATAACTATCACTATCCCAAGTCAATGCAAGTGATCCTCCTTGGTCATCTGCAACATCTACAAGTGTTACATTTTGCACCTGGGAAGGAGGGACTGGATAAGGTACTGTCACTTCTAATTTATTTGATAATGGAGATGTCACTCCATAGGTATGTACACTTCTAACTTGATACCAATACGTCAATCCAGATGTCACATTTGTATCAATTGTAGCGTTTATCATTTCTAATGAATATGGGCTTGAAAGGTCGGCTTCTTGGTTTAAATTTTCTAATCTAAATACTTCGTATCTCAACAAACTCTCTTCAAATGTTTCTTCGGCGATCCATTCTAATTCAATTGATTGTGAATTAATATTGAATAGGGTTAGATTTGGAGCAGGGGGTAACGATAAATTTGGAGCACCTGGTGTGTGTGTTGCCTGTAGATTTGTAATTGAAATCTCCCCCGAATCTGTAGAATTGAAAGGTAATGCAAAGGTGTAAGTTCCTACTCCTGCAGTCATTCCTTGATTCAACACATTTGTCAAATTACCAGAAGTGTAAGGATTCGAATCTACAGTAAAGGTACAAGTATAATTTAGATTAAGATTGCTTATATTAAACTGGCCAAAACCACTACTGCTTACATCAAATGTCAAATTTGTCATCATAATACCATAGCCATCAATTAATGCTTGATTAGCTATTACACTATTGATTGCAGTGCTTATTGCATTAAGTTGATCCGCGGCATATAATGGCCCTAAACCGTTTACTCCATCACCAGCATATCCAAAATTCTCGGCTTCGAATAGAGTGTCTCCATTGATATCAAGTCCGATAGAATGTAATCCTCCTATAAATATCCCGTATGATGATTCGCCAGCAAGAATAATTTGTTCATCAACCCCGTCTCCATCCATATCCATTGTCATAATATCTCTAGGCATTGACCAAGGTTCTAAATTAGTAGATTCAATTTGTCCTACTGTTGAAGAATTAATAGTACGAAGACTGATGTTTCCTTCAATAGTAGATGTTGACCCATCAGAAAATCCTACTGCTGGAGTAAGTAAATCTAGGACTCCATCTCCATCATAGTCATATATTGTTGAGTTAAATAGATCGATTTGAGACATGGATGTGTTTCCATTCCATTGGGTCCCATTGTTAATCAATAATGCATATCCTTGATCGTTTGTTCCAATAACGTCCATATCTCCGTCACTATCTAGGTCATGAATTATTTGATTATCTTTCACACTATCGAAATTTGCCAATGGGCCTGCAAGTTGTCCATTGATGAATCCCCAATGTTGCCAATACCCTGTAATGTCTCCAACTAAGGATGTATCATTACCATTAGCCATAAAATCACCCACTTCTAATGAAAGTAAATTTGAAGGCATTGGTGAATCGGGTAAAGTTAACGTGGTTGTCATTGGAGTTGATAGATTCCAAGAATTGTTATCCCATACTGAAAGTGAAAGAACGCCCATTGCGTGTATAGAAACAATATCATCGTTTCCGTCCATGTTAATATCACCAATCTTACCTTCAACCAATCCCATTGGGAGGGTTTTCTGAATTGGTGTATCAAAGCCTGAATTATTTGCAATGTGTATACAAGCTAAATCATTAGTGATATCAAAAGTTACGATGTCTTGATTGGCGTCTCCATTAATATCTCCAACTGAAATCGATGATGCATTAACACATGTTGAAATCCATACAGAAGTATTCATGCTCTGAGCATTCTGATCCCAATCAATCCAAGCAATTCCAGTTGAGTTGCTACCAGAAACATTAGTTGCATTTCTTTGTGAAAGAAATATTGGCTCAGGAAGTCCATCGTTATCAATATCAGATTTCACTAAATCTTGATATTCACCAGTTTGGAAAAACCCTCCACCTAATTGAGGAGAAAATGATGTATTGATTTCAGATGTTTTAACACTAGCTTGAGTAGGCAGTAATATTCCTGATATAGCGTTACTGCCTCCAAATGTTGTAACTGATGAATGAGATGTTCCATCGTAGAAGTTATTTTGGTGCCCTATATCTCCATATCCTAATGAATTATATTCCCACTCATTGATTCCGTCGCCATCCGTATCCAGCCATACCTTTCCAGGACTTTGATCAAAGGCATCTACTTCAATATCAAAACTTGCTGATTCAAACGTTACGTTTCTTGGAATGTCAAAAGTAGATGAATTATTTTCTACTCCTCCAGTAAGTGAGATATCTATTGTGGCATAACCTCCTGTGAAATTAGAGATTGTTGTCGGAGTACCTGTTGCAATAACCGTACTTAATGGTATGATTGACGTCAGGAAAATTAGCGCGACCAGAAAAGGGGAGATTCGCTTCATGGTGTCACCAAGTGTTGTGCGAAAATGCAACTACTTCAAGTCTCTTGCTACGCAAGAGTAATTTGTATAATAATTACAAAGGTGTTTTGGTTTTCGAATAATGTTAGTTTATGGCCTTCAATATTAACTTGCTGGTTTTACTCTTTTTCGCATGGCTGCATTAGTTTTTACTTATTCTGTAGAGATAATGTTTCAAAAAACGAACAATTGAAACGGTTATGTATAGTTGGAAAGTGGGCGGGGCGAGAGCGGATACTATGGAAGATGAAGCAAGGGTTATGATTCGTGCCGGGGATGTGGAAATCGATTTGTCTGGTGCACAATCTAGTGTCGAAGAAAGACTGGTTAGGGTTCGTGAAGATGATACTTGGTCTATTGCCCTCTCAAGAATTAGAAACGCTAGGGAGCGGGCCATTGAAGCTGCCGTTAATGCTGCAAAAGATGCTGGTCTCCCCGAAAGAGGGTCTGCGTTTCGAGCATTAATCGAGAATTGTGATTTCTCAAAAAAACCTGATCAGGTTCTTGGTGCGATTCAATATCTTCGTGATGTTGAAGGAATAAATGATAGCCCTCCTCGAGTAATTGAAATCCTGTTCGAAGATGCTGGTTTAGAATCACCGGGTAATCTTTCACTATATCTAAATCGATTGAAAGAGAGAGGATTTTTGGTAACTCCTCCGTCTGCTAAGGATAAGAATCGATATGCAGTATTGACACCTGAAGGAAGGGCTCACCTAGACAAACGTAGCCAATATTGAGGTGACAATATGGTGATGTCGGGTAGCAGCACCGACGATAAGGAGGACCCATTAGATTGGTCTTTTCAAAATCGGGCTGGGGAATTACTAAGACGCGGTAACCATCCTCGGTCTAACTTCAGAAGGTCTATCTTAGATGGGGCTGATATGACTGAAGGGAATTATGTTGATAGTGACTTTAGTCGAGCTTCAATGGTAGGTGTTGACTTAATGAAATCTGCCTTTGATAATTCTGATTTTACTAATGCTGATTTGAGGAAGGCACGTCTGAATCTCTCTAATTTCAAAAATTGTAAATTCAAGGGTGCTGATATTCGAGGGATTCGGGGGAAATACGCCATCTGGCATGGTAGTGACTGGTGGAATGCAAAACTTGATGATGAGCTTGCTAAAGTATTGCAAAAAAAATGGCCTAGGCCCGAGGATGCTTGATTAGCAACCGCTTTCTGGCACATCCATGCCGGTTAAGTTATCTAGGAGGGTAGATTTCCCTATGCTCGATTTAGCAGGGATTGCCTTTTACCCTAGAATCTATGACTTAGCGCATCGGTTTTTTGAAGAAAGTTGGGAAGAGATTTGTGGAATTGATTACCCGACTATACTCTTAGAAAAACGGTTTGGTTTTCCTGTTGTTAACATAAACAGTCAGTTTCATTCACCAATAAATTATGGCGATAATATTACTGCTACAATTTGGATTTCAGAAGTCGGTTTGAAGTCGTGCACATGGGAATACCAATTTCATAATCAAGCCGGAGTTTTGTTGTGGAGTAGTAAACAAGTTACGGTTTGTATGAACTTGGATTCTATGAGTTCTGTTGAAATCCCTGATTTTTTAAGAAATGGTTTGGAGAGATGCGCTAATGACTGATTCTTTTTCAATTCGGATATCTTAATAAAATAACGACCCTATTCCAATAGATTTGTTTCCAATAAGGGCTGATTCTAAAGGGCCGAAAACGGTGGCAATCATTCTTGTTCTGGGATCAATATTGATGCTTATAATCGGTTGGGGAGATTTACAAAATTCCAGAGTTGATGACCTTTCTAATGCTGATATTGATCTAATCCTTGAAAATTATAGACAGCAGAATGTAAATGTCAGTTCAGAAGATTATCAAAATTATCATGATGAAATGATTGAAAATAATGCATATTTAATTCGAGGTTGGTGTCTGATGGTTGGAGGGGTATGCGTTTTAATTGGGGCCGTTATGACTTTCCAATTGAATATCATTGGGCCCAAAATTGCAACTGCAGGTGCGGTTCTAGCGACTATAGGTGGATGGTATGGTTCTTGGTTGATGATGGATGCTTCTGAAGGACTGCTGCCTTCCGAACTCACAAAGGTACACGAGTTAATGTCGTATCTCTGTGGTTTTTGCATGTTTGTGTGTGCCGCTATAGCAATATTGCCTCTAATTAATGCATCAGCAAGGGCTGCAATGGCTTCGAAAGTATCATTTCAACAAGAAGAATAATTCAAGCCCGTCGCGCTTAAATGGACGATGTTGGTCGCCAAACTGCACTGGCCCCATAGTGTAGCCTGGATATCACAGTGGCTTGCGGAGCCACGAACCCGTGTTCGAATCGCGGCGGGGCCGCCAATCACATCTTCCATGACATGATTAGCCAATTATTTGCTTTAGCAACTTTTGCGAGAGACTTTGTTGGGTTTATTGCAACAGGGTTACCTGTTATAGCCATGAAAAATGAGTCCGCGTGTGAATTTCCATAGCCCCAGCAGTCTGCAAGATTGTGCCCTTGTAAATTAGCATCGGCCTTTACGATTGGGACCTTGCCCTTACGGCGTGGCACTTCCCAGCCAATTTCAGAGCCGGTCAAGATCCCTTTCATGTTTTTTGGACCGCTTCCATAAACTGCGTCCATTCCCAGATAATCTGACATTGCTTGTGCTAATGGCATTAGTGTCGCTGAAATAAGGACAAGTCTGTGTCCTTGTTCTCTGTGCCATTCTAAACGCTCAAGTGCTTCTATTGGGATTTGTTTAGATAATGTGGAATCTACTAGCTCTTTAGATAGCTGTTTCAATATGGACCAGTTTGATAATGAAAAGTGCCCTCTATTCCTTGCAGCATCATATATTGCTCGGCCTCGCAAAAGGTTACCTGCAAATCCCAAAGTCCACATTAATGCTCCAAGAGGGATTCGCCAAGGCCTACGCTTGGCTAACGTCCCAGCAAGGGTTTTCTCGCTGGAGGCATCTAGCAATGTGCCATCTAAATCAAAGTAGGCAGTAATTCCGCCCATGTTCGAGGCTGTACAAGGCCCTCTTTCAGGGTGCCGATAAATATCATCACCAATAAGAGGGATTTTGAAGCGGGAACCTCTCCGGAGGTTTGTTCAGCATGGTCGATACTGTTACAATCAAGCGAGTTGGAATTCGTGATTACCTTTCAATTGACATTGAAGTTTGGATGAATGATCCCGATGATTGGGACTTCAAACCGCTTGCGCATATTAAAGAAAATTCATTCAGTATTAGTTCTGCGAGTTCCGGAAAAGAGATGGCTCGTGTTGAGCTTGACGATGAACAAATGGAAGCTGCTGAAAGAGATCGACAAGTTGAGTTGAGGGTTAAATTCGGCGTACATGGTATGCATGGGCGATTAACAGATATTCATCCAATTATTGCTGATGGAAAAGCCAAGAAATTGGCTAATTCGAATTGGAAAACAGTACAACCAATAGATTTCAGTTAATTGTGTGAGGAGAATACTGTGCGCGATATTTCTGCCACAGATCCGCTTAAACTTGCTGTTTTCATTTCCGGCTCTGGTTCTGGAATGGATGCGCTTGTTAATCACCAAAAAATAAACAATTCAATTCATCAAACAGCATTAGTTGTTTCAAATAAACCAGACGTTTCTGGAATTGACAAAGCTGAAGCGCATGGAATTACAACAATTACAATAGAGCTTGATTCATCAATTAATGATTTGAACATTAGACGGATAGAGCACGAAAATAGAATCCTCGCAGAACTAGAAAGATACAATATTGAATTAGTCATTTTATCGGGATATATGCGTGTATTATCTCCTAACTTTGTCAACAAGTGGGAAGGGCGTTTAATCAACATACATCCCTCATTACTTCCAAAATACCCTGGGGCATACGCGCATAGAGACGCTTTAGCAGATAATGCAAGAATTACTGGTTGCACAGTACATCTTGTTGATAATGGCGTAGATACTGGTCCGATTCTTGCACAAGAATCATTACATATTCTTGATGATGATGATGTAGAAAGCCTCTCCGAACGAGTTAAGAAATTGGAACACAAATTATATCCTGCTACTATTGATGAATTTGTCAACTCTCTTTGTTGAAATTCGTTATTCGTAGGCGATTTCAGTTAATACAGGGGTTAAAACCACAATTGTAATTGTAAGTGTCCAATCATTACCTGCATCTGGATCTGGAATACCTGGTATCACAGAATCTGGATCTGCGTCTTGGGCCACAACTGTCCAAACCCATTCTCCTTGTCCAAATCTTGCTCCCGGTTGATTTAGTAATGATGCGAGTAATTGTTCTTCACTATCTGCATCAAGATCCTCGTTTTCCCCCACCGGATTTAATTCTGATGCATTTACTTCTGCACTTGTCGTTTCATTTTGAGTAATATTTCCGGGTGTTGTCTGAGAGGTCCTTCTATGTCCATCATCAACAACATTGACTGAAAGTGTAAAATTATCGGGTGGTAAAAACAGATCTTGGTCTAACTCTAATATTGCTTCATAAGAAACGATTCTAGCTTCAGCACCGGGAGTCATATTTACAGTCCATGTGTCTCCTTGGGCTAAATATTCATCAAAATCCCATTCAAGCGTATTTTCAACCCAGACAACTTTGTATCGGCGTGTTTGAACGTCGATAGTAAATTGTTCAACTACAATTCCTCCTTGGCTATCATCAACGGTTAACGAACCAATAATCGTACCACTTGATTCCGTTGGCAAATATACAATTTGATCTGTTGCATCCACATCATTTCTTGTATCGCCATCACTATCTGTGTCCCCCATATGATCTAAATCCCACGAGAAAATTAATTCTCCACCTTCTGCGTCGAATGTGTTAGAAGCATCTAATTCTACAATGTCTCCAGAACGAACACCCTCTGGTATACTTAGATTGATTTGGGGAGCTCCATTAACTGAAATTGACACAGTAGTACTGTCTTCTCCACCTTGATCATTTGTAACTGTTAAGCGAGTAGTAAATTGGCCTGATTGTAAAAATTGATGTGAAGTGAACCCTGCAATTGTTGTTGTCTTTTCACCATCACCAAAATCCCATTTGTATGAAGTAATGACGCCTTCGATTGGATCTGAGTCTCTTGCATCAAAAGTTACGGTATCTCCTTGCTGTATTTCTAAAGGTGAGGCGATGAGTACTGCCCTAGGTTCGACCGTTGACTCCAATACGCCTCCTGTACAACCAGCGAGTGTTTGGAACATCAATAAGATGAGCAATAAAATGCCACCTTGGCGGTTCATGTAAGGGCGTCTGGGTGTTCTATATCTAACAATGACCCTTGTCTGATTAGGTGAAAATATATCAATCTGAACTGATTACTATGAGTTTTTAGCTAGCATTACATATTCTAAATCTCAACTTCTTCTGAAATATCTCCCACAATTTCTGCTCCATGAAGCAGATCTTCATGATCTTGATTTTCAACTACATTCAATTCGTAATTTGATTTCATTTCGGCCTTTAGAACATCCTCAGGCTCTACATCCCCCGAATCATATTCTGGCCTTGGGTCTAGGATTTCTTCAATTTCTAATTCTTCATCATCTTCTTCGAATGTTGCAAGTGCATCTACAATCAATGTTTCAGTATCTAATGAGTCGGGTAATAATTCAACTTTGGCTTCAACCGGTTTTTCTTTAGATTTGTCCTTTGGACGGAACCAATCGCGTATACCCATAACCCATGGGCTGAGGCATTACGTATCTTGATTACGTAGTGATGTTCATGTGCATTCGACCTTTCGTAGGGATATGGTCGATTTACTCGAAGGACATAGAGTTCTTGCGTTTGACCTAGAAACTACTGGAATTTCTACTAATAACGATAAAATTGTGCAGGTCGCGTTAATTGGTGCTGATACAAATAATTCTGAAATAAACTACAATGTTTTGGTAAACCCCCAACGGCCAATACCTATTGAAGCTACGCGTGTACATGGAATTCATGATTCCGATACGCGTGATAAACCAGTCTTCAAGTATTATGCTCAAGAACTATTTGAATTAATGGATGGTGCTGTAATTGTAGGACATAATGCTCGTAGATTTGATATGCCTCTTCTAGAAAATGAATTCTTTCGATGTGGGATGATTCCTCCTAAACCAAAGGTATTACTGGATACATTAGAATGTGTAAGAAGGCTCAAAATTGCTAGGCCTCATAACCTTGGGGCGCAATGTGCATTACATGGTATTGATCTAGCGAATGCGCACGATGCTGCAGCTGATGCTGCAGCGTGTTTGTTACTGCTTTGGAAATTGATGTTGAATCATCCGGCAAGTTTTCGGCGCTCCCTTGAAGATGTTGAACATTGGCTAATTAATGGTGAGGCAAGGAAGGACGAAAGTGCTCTTGGTCGCTCATTAAATGATTTGATTCCTTTTGATTCAGAAGGACGAATTAGACTTGATGAAGGGGTCCACATAATTGCATTTGGCAGGCATAGAGGAAAGGATTTGAAAACTATTGAAGATGAAGACCCGAAATACGTTGACTGGTTATTATCGTCAAATGGTATTGAAGATGAAAGTGCCAGAGATTCCTTAAGAGATTATATCTCAAGCATCAGGGATAGGTGACCAGGGCAATACATCACACCAATGTCCAACTCTCCATGTATCACGGTTAGTCATTGCTGAACCAATAAAAATTGGGCCTTGATGTCCGCTTGATAATAATTCTTGAAGGGCTTCTTTGCCTCTCCCATCAAAGGATATCGGAACTTGGAGGCCTGTTGGCATGGCTCTACCATTGGCATCTACTGGTTCACATATTTCTGCAATTCCTGCTCCCGTCTTGTGGTCAAAATGATGTAACAGAATTACTGAATCTGAGAAATCTCCCGCTCCAAGTGTTCCACTTTCAAATCTCCAATTCCACCAATGGGGGCACCACGCTTTCCAATCACAAAAGCCTCCACAACTATCTGGCCCAGGTGTTGCCTCAAGGGGTTTTGTTGTGGGTTTTGTTGCCTCCCATGCTTCCAATGCTTGCTCAAGAACTGAAGGGCCTTCTGCGGTATATCTTGTAGAATTGGCTGTATACCAACCCTCTGTTCGAACGGGAGGGGCGTTTGGATTATTTGAAAGAAGGATGTCTCGATAAAGAAGAAGTTGGCGTTGTACTTCGGGTTTCAATTCCATTTCTGGAGCTCTTCCTGTCTTCAAATCTGCAACTATCCAACCATTTAGTTTACCAGAAGAGTCGATGTCTGCAAAAAGCATATCCAACCTTCCCATTAAACGATTGTCTGAAGTTCTCAATTCTCCTTCTACAGCTATTGTTTTTGCAAGCAAATTTCTCCAAAGGCCTACACTTGTTTTCAAAGGTGTTGTGCCAGAAGAACCTGCAAATCCTATCAGCATTTTGAGTGCGCCTCTTTGCATTTTCCTTGCTTTATCCCATTCTTTTTCTTTCCATTGGGGGCGTCTAGGCGTTGCCATAAAGACCTCTTTTTCTTCTTCCCATCTCTTCTTTAGAAATTCTTCGGCCATTGGGGGTAACCAATGAGTTTCATCATCTGAACGTCCTGTCAAATCAATTTGGAGTAAATCTTCTATCGAAGCATGGACTGCTGTACCAAGACTCGCTGCCATTCCTGCTTTACGAGGAAGTCTTTGACGGCTCAACCAATATTGGCGCGGACATGTCTCATAACGATTCCAAGCAGAGGGAGATAGTGTGTGTGCCCTCTCCTCAGCCATGGTCGGCACAAATAGTCATACTTCTTTGCGCTTCGGATGAATCTACAGACGGTGGGGTTGATAGCAAATGTCAGTTCTCGGGTGTCCATGACAGGCGTTCACATTAGGCTCGATGAAGACATTGATACTGAAGGTGCATTGATTGTGTGCTGCTTTCCAAGCGTCGGAATGGTGTCAAGTGTTGTTGCTCATTTCTTGATTGATCATTTAGAATTAGAATTCATAGGAGGGGTTACTCATCCTAAGTTGCCTGCACTTTGTTTGGTTCAAGAAGGGCGCCCTCTCCCTCCAATTAGAGCATATGCTGGTTCTCCGGTTTGCAAAGTTGATGGGTGCGATAAAGTGATACTCTTAATGAGTGAACTTGTCGTTCCTGATCCTTTGGTCCATGAGATTGTTAGCGAACTGTTTAATTGGTCAAAAAATGCCCAAGCTTCCAAAGGTGTGCTGATTGATGCTTTTGCACGTAAAGGTATGAAAGGTGGATTAAATGGTCAAGAGCCTTTAGTAGAATACGAAGATACTGAAGAAATAGATGTTTTAGGGGTTGGCGCGACTACAAAGATGGTAGAGATAATTGAGTCGATGGATATCCCTTTACTTGAACAAGGAGTAATCAAGGGAATGACTGGTGTATTATTAGGTGAAGCCCGAAGAAGAGAGCGTAACATTATGTCACTAATGGTAGAAGCTGATCCTCGTTTCCCAGATGCAAGAGCTGCAGCAACAGTGATTGAACAGTTAAACAAATTACTACCAGTAATTGATTTGGATTATGAGCCTCTTCTTGCTGAAGCGCAAATGCTTGAAGAACAAATAAGGGGTATGATGGAAGGAACTGAAAATGATGCTTCTTCTTCGTCTTCATCATCCGCGATGTATGGCTGATTTACCTATCATTGCTAATCCGCATAGCATTATTACAATACTTGCCCATATTGGAAATAGTATGACTAAATCTTTCGGTAAGAAAAATAGTAATGTTTCTCCACGTGAAAATTCTCCACCCATTCCTGCTGTAATCAATATCATACCTACTGTGACCATTCCAATCGAAGAATGGATTCGATTTATTTCAGCGCCTGTAAACCAACGTATTCCAAGGCCTATTGCTAAGCCGGTTGCTGCCATAGAAAGTAGAAGTTTATTGGCCAATAAGGGGTTATCTATTCCTTCTCCTGGGGCCGCTTGAACTCCTGTAATTATTGCAAACGGTGTTGCTGCCAAGCCTCCAATTAATGCCCAATGGGCTACAGATGTTTTGGTATCTGGGCCTTTTTCTAACAAACAAAGCAAAAATGCAACGCCCGATAATGCAAACATCCCAATAGTTAATTCTGTTGAAATCACATGTAGCGTTCCCGCTGAAATCAAAGTAATCCCCCCTTATTTGGGTCTACATATTCATGGCCATAATATTCCCATTGTTCCATTGTCCATCCCGGGGGAAGGCCTCCGGCCGGTAGAGGTGGCCCAGTACTCGCAACCGGAGTTGAGAGATCAATCATTTCTCGAACTATTGATGTTTGTTCATATTCCTTCATAGTCTCTTCTTTCCTAGACTTGGGCAATATGAGTACCATTCCTGCAAACAATAACAATACAGCAAACCCTTGCATGTATAATGATGTTTCATCGACCCCCCAGGATGGTTCTTCGGCAATTAAACGGAACCAGGGTGTTGTTTGATCTGGGCCTTCTCCCGAAAGTATTGCGCGCCATTCAACGACTCCGGCTTTTGATGCCGCGGGTATTGTAAATTCATCATCAGTAACTTCTAATGGGGTAATTTGAGTGCCAATTCGCATTTCAACAAGATACGAATTAACATCGGTTGTTTCCAATATTATTGTTGTTTCTTCGCCTAATTCTCGTGTTGCTGGAGGTTCCCAATTGGTTTCTAATCTAGGTAAGTTTTCAGGCACTGGCTCGACATCTATTGTAAAGGGCGAGGAGATTCCTGTCATTGCTATGTTTCCTGTAGGTGAGCCGTGTTGTACTGCTGCATACAACGTTAATGTTCCTGTAGATGGTGCTCTTAATGTCCATGAAACTTCCATATTGCCTGAAGATGCAGTTGATTCCACGTAATTGTTAGTCCCTCCATTGTGGTCTGCAACAATTTCCCATCCATCGTATGCTGGTAAATCCTTAGCTCCATTTGTATTGATTAGTAAAGTGACTCCGATTAATGAAGTATATGCCGTTTCGGTATCAGAAATTGTAACTGTTACTTCAGTAAGGAGCCCAGTATACACGTGTTCTTGAAATTGTATTGTTATATTGGCAGTAGAAGCCCCGTTTGAAGAAGAGTCTGCATGGCAAGATCCAGCACAATCTCGACTCCTTATTCCGTCGCCTTCTCCTCCAGGGTTTGCTGTTGAAAGTGTACTTGAAAGTATCAATACCAACAATACAGTTGCTACCTTCACTCTCATTCAATCCCTCCTTGGGATAAATGAATAGGCAACGCCGGCTCCCCCTACCAATATCATAATTATTCCAATAATCATCCCTAGTAATTCACTAGGTCCTGAATTCATTTCTATATGATTGTCAGAAACTTCTACTGGAGATGAGTAATCTCCTCCTTCTATCGATTCGCCCTCAACTATCGGGCTAATCAAATATTCATGTGTGCCTGTAGTAAATGGTTCATGGATGAATAAATTATCAGAAGTTGTGCCAACATGTCCTTCTGTAGAAGAATAAATGTCCCAAGCTTCTGCGGAACCTTGCCACGTTAAAGTCACTTTACCGTCTTTTGAATTTACTTTGATTTGTTCGGCTACTGGAGGGTTTGTTCCCACTATCAGGAATGAGGCACTTGAATGATCTCCCATATCATCGAAGACTTTGACTTCAATTAATTCTCCATTTGTAATAGACGTCATAGTGTAAGTCATTCCCTGATGTGCTAATGTACCTCCTCTATACCATAATGCTCTGATAATTACTCCATCTTCATCTGTTGAATCTGTTGCAGATAATGTCGCACTTGCTCCTATCCACATTATTTCTGGAGAAGATATCGTTGCTATTGGAGGGGTGTTGGTGATTGTAAAATCAACAACTAGTTGTGGGCCATCATCAATACCATCATTGGGCAACACCAATGCGGTCCATATATCCCCTGGGGAAAGGCTATCTGCAGGTATTGTTGTTCCCGTATGAGATGTTAAGAAGCCATTTCTTAGCCAAGACCACATAAGAGTTACATCATCTCCATTAGCATCTGTTGTGTTGATTGTTGGATTAATCTCTGTTAAGGCGTCTTGAATTGTAGAACCACTGTAACTAGCGGAAGGAGGTGAGTTAACCAATAATACCGTGTCAGTGACGCTGTTTGAGATGGCAAATGAGTCATCACTTACTGTAAGAGAAAGTGTCAACAAATCGTCATTTAAGGTCCATTGTTCGCTTACAGTAAGAATGTCCCCGTCTGCATCTGAAGCCACATAAGTATAACTCGCTTCACTTTCAAAGTATATTGTATCTTGATCTATGGTGACGCTTGAGAGAACAGGTGCCGTGTTTTGAATCACTACTGCGCTACTTTCCATCCAATCAGAATAAACAACGCCATCGAAAGCCCTGCATCTAACCGTCCATGATTCTCCCTTTTCTGTGTACCATGAAGGGAGGGTAGAAGATGATACGCCCATTGTTCCGGGCCAATCCCATTCGTAAGTTAGAGCATCATTATCAGCGTCATTTCCTTGAGCTGTTGCTTGTATATCATCTGTTGTTGTGAACGGGCCTCCGGAAATAGATACGCTAACCATTGTTGGAGGAGTGTTATCGCTACCAATTGTGAGGTTTTGCGTTGTAAACCAGTCGCTGTCTACTTCCCCATCGTTGACTCTGATCTTAGCATACCAAACATCTCCATCTCGAATTGCAACGGAAGGAATTGTTGTATCACCATCAAATGCTGAAACCTTGGAGTCGTCTACATACCATTCTGTATCGCTGACTGCTACGATATCATTGTCAGCATCTGAAGATAAGTGAATCAGACTTAAATCATCAGATTCCAACGCATCAGTTGGAGTAATTTCTGCCGAATTTACGAAAGGAATCGAGTTCACCACAACTATGTTAGATGAATCAACAGGAGTTCCATCATCTGTTCCATCGCTTGGTGTAACTGTTACATTCCAGGATTCTCCTTTGCTCGTTAGAGAGGATGGTACTGTTGTTTGGTCATTTCGAGACGAAATTAATGCTCCATCCTTGTACCAGCGAATCTTGGTTCCAGATTCCGAATCGCCATCAGGGTCGTTGTAAGTATAAGTCAGAATTAGCGTATCGGTTGTAACAGGGCTTGTGGAGGAAAATTGTAAAGATGATGCAGAAGGAGGGTTGTTTGCAACTGCGGCCTCATTAATTTGGTAGCTTGCAGTCCCCCATGCATCGCCTGTATTTTGGCCGTTACTATTAGTTAACATACCTGCAACCCCAATCGTAACTGTTCCAGAACCTGTAGCAGGTGCAGTCCAATCTACAGTCCACGAACGTTGATTATTACCCGTTATTTGGTGGGTTGCACTATTTCCTGCACTATTTACACTAACTGAAATTGAGATTCCACCTACTGAAAGCGATCCTTTGTTTACATCTAAACTAAAGCCTCCTCCGCTACCAGACATAGAGCCTGTTACTGAAACGGTTAATGTATACGTTTGACCTGCTGTATAAGATGCTGGATGGCCCGAAATTGAGACGGTTGCTGAACCTGCATAATGGCAACTACATCCGCTGCTACTTGAGAATTTTCCACCTTCTTTACCTTGGGTTAATGGCGCTGCAGATGCGAGCAAAAGAATTAGGACTATCGCCAATGCTGTTTTTAGATTCATAACTTGACCAAAAAGTCATACCTTTTATTTCCACGGGTCTTCAGTCATAATCAAAGAGTGTCTTGTTGCCCTCATATGGTATGTTAATTTCATCAAATAATTGATTTTCAGACCAAACATCAATTTCTAATCCTTGAGCTTTTACTAATTTACTACCTGCGTTTTCTCCAGCAATCAAAACATCAAGACTTCCTGAAACGCTACTCACTATTTTACCGCCTGCATTTTTTATTGCTAATGTAATCTCTTTGCGTGGTCTTGATAGTGACCCGGTTATGCAAAATGATTTACCAGAAAAAATACCATCAGACTGTTTTTCTTCTGGTGATATTTCAATGATATTTACTAACTCTTCAATCAGTTTTTGGCGTTTTAACACACCACTTCTGAATATATCTGCTACCTTGTCTCCAATTCCTTCAATTGTTGTTATTTCCTCATTAAAGCCGGATTCGACCCATGACATTAATCGATTTAATGTAACAAAATGTTGACATATTGTTGAAGCTACTTCGGGTCCTATTCTTTCCATTCCCAAAGCAGAAATAAATTTAGAAAGTGGTAATTTTTTTGTTTTTGATAATTCATCAATAACGTTGTAAGCACTTTTATCACCCATTCGATCTAATGCTGAAATTTGCGCATGTTTCAGTTTGTAAATATCTGGAATTGATGAAACTAAACCTGTATCTAATAGCATCTCAATTAATTTCTCTCCAATGCCATCCATCTCAAGGGAACGGCACCAATATGTTAGTGCACGTGCTGTTCTTGCGCCACAATCTAATGATGTGCAGCGTAAAAATGCACCATCGATTTCTAGCTCTCTTGAGCATGCAGGGCAATTACTAGGTATTGTAATTTCACCATAGTCTGGTTGGCCTGTAAATGGGGTACCATCTGCATGAATTCTATTTTTCAAATCTGAGGCTGATGCAGGCCCTAAATTTTCAATGATTTTGGGGATTACATCGCCTCGGCGTGTAATTGTAACTTTGTCTCCTGGCTTAATTCCCAACCTTTCAACTTCGCCTACATTATGTAAAGTTACATTTTCAACAGTTACACCTCCTACCATTTGAGGAGCGATTTTTGCAACCGGTGTAACAGCCCCTGTCCTTCCTGTTTGCCAACCAACACTCAACAAGACGCTTTGTGCCTCTTGAGATGGAAATTTCCATGCCAAAGCCCAACGAGGATGGTGTGCCGTCATACCTAATATCTCTCGTTGAGATAATTTGTCTAGTTTGAAAACAATCCCATCAATTTCATATGGATATTCTGACCTCTTTGCAGACCAATCCTTGGTATGTTCAATCATTTGGTTTTGGGGATTTTCTTTATCGAATATTGTCCACGGTGCAGGATTTATTCCTGCTTCGGTTAGCCAATCTAATAGTTCACTATCATTAGTCGCTTGGGGACTTTCTCCTGGAAATTTTACATCATATGCATGAAAAATTAAATCGGATGCTTCAGCCTTTCCGTCTCCATGTTTTTGTCGAAGTGCGCCAGAACAAAGATTTCGTGGATTGGGAGAAACTTCGCGGTATTTTTCCTCAAATGTTGAAAGTGGCATCACAACTTCTCCGCGTACATGACAATCAATTGGAAATTTGAGGCGCGATGGCACATTCGCAACTTGTCTCGCGTTTAGCGTTACATCTTCTCCTCTTTCTCCACTACCTCGAGTTGCAGCACGATGAAGATTGCCTGAAACATATTCTAACGATAGAGCGGAGCCATCCAATTTTGGTTGTGAAAGATATCTTACTCCTCCAAATGTTGATTGCGTTACAAAGTGAATTATGTCTTCGTCATTTGTCCCCTTATCCAATGAAAGCATAGGAAACATATGTTCTACTTTCACTGTACCAGGGAGGGGTTCTGGGCCAACTTCATGCAATACTGAGTTACTCGGATCAAGTTCTTTCAATTCATCCCATATTGCATCAAATTCAGCATCTGTTATCTCCGGTGCTGAATGATTATAGTAGAGTTCACGATGATATTTTACCGCCTCGGCGAGTTCATCAATTCTCTCCTTACCGGCCATGACTAACCACCCGTGTCATAGGCTATGAACATCACGAAAATTCTAACCCTAATAGCTCAAATTCGGCAAGAGGGCATCGCGTCATAGACGCGTGATCCATGACTCTAATGTGAATTTCTGCTACGACATGTACTGTTGCCTGGAACATGTGGCCAGCATGAACATTATTGTCATCATCTGACCAACAACAGTGGATATGTGTGAATGCATCTCCCTCTCCTGTACGCGCGATATTGCCCGATAGGCTCACTAATTCAGATGGTGAATTCAAAGGCCTTCTTTGGTAAACCCCCTCCTCGTTCATGTATCCATATTCATTATCACGAGTTCTACCAATTCCACTAGTTATTGCCGCCGCATCAAATCCAAGGTCGTCTGCCAACTTCTTTAGTGATGTGTGAATTTCTTCCCCAGGGTCCAATCTTACCAGCAAATCACTCCCAGATCGTGTGTGCTCCATACCCAAAGGGCTTACAAGACGATTCATGAACGATTCGCTATTCTTCTTCCATTATTGTTTCAATAAACATGAGGGCTTTATTCAAATCTTCTCTATTGCCTCCTAAGGGTAATGGGGCAAAAGGCCCCCACCCTCTGCGTAGTAGCATGATTCTTTTGCGAGGTTGATGTTTTGACAATTTTAATCTCTGCCATTCGTACCTTTGGCCATCTGCAAATAGATGTGTATTTGTTACTGCATACCTTTTTGGAATCATAAGCGATATCAAATGTACTGCAAGTAATCCATCCCATATCCAAACCCAGATTTCTGGAGTGTCTGATACTTCTACAAGCAGCCAAGGCAAAGCCATCATTGCTGCCATAGTAATCAAATTGGCCCATTGGCGAGATAATTCGTTTATTTGTTCACTTTCCCAAGCGTAACCTCCATTTGATAATTTACCAAATTCTGGAATGTCTAATCTTTGTCTGGTAAGCCACCATGCATCCCAGATTACAATTATTGCTAATATTGCTACACAAAACTGTGCCATAACTTCCGAAGAAGGTAAGGCTGTTTGTGTAATTTCCATTTTCACACTTCCTTTCGTTTCCTCAATACGATAAATGCACCAGCACTAATTAAGATGAATATTACAATTAATACCAGTGTTGAATTAGATGAAGAAGATGTTTCTTCGTTATTACTTTCCAATATATCCGGTATTCCATCACCGTCATCATCTGGATCTTCTACTAACCAAGTAGTGGTACCAATCGGACATTGAATCTCATCTGGCTGCCCGTCACCATCTGTATCCATACTTGCACAAGGATCTGTTGGCCAGGGGTCTCGCGTATCATATATTGCATCGTTGTCATCATCTTCATCATAAATATCTGGACCGCATCTTACTGAGTTTTCAGGGTCGAACCATGTTTCTGAGTTACATGTTCCAATCCAGTCATTATCGCTATCAAGCAAAGTTATTTCGAAAGATAGTGAATCTGTAGAAGTTACCCCTTGTGTGTCTGTTACGCTTAGAGTTAAAACATAAATACCAGCTTGCAAATCAGTAATATTATTTGAAACTCCAGATAGTTGCATTACGGTTGTTTGACTAAACGTGACCGTCCAAGAGATTATCAAATCACTAACTAAATCCAGATCGTCACTAACTAAAGCTTTCACTTCAATGGGCAATGTTTCCATAAATCTTTGACCATCATCAGGATGTGTTATCTCAACACTAGGACCCTCATTACTAATCAAATTAATTTGTATTGTTTGGTCTGCATCTGGCCCAACGCTTACTTCTGTACTATAAGACGGAAGTCCTTCAAATTCAGAGTTCACTAGCATTGTGGAACTTGTTACTGTACCTCCATGATTCACAACCAAATAGGGGATCTCCAATTCTATACTATTGCCAAATGTAGAAATTGACCATTCAAGAGATTCGATGTTTAATTCTAAATTTGTATTTTGTGAATTGCCCTCTAGACGGACGTCCAATATGTGTGTTTTCCAATATGTAATTTCTCCGCCTGTTACCGTTCCTACTTCAGAAATTACATCCACCAAATCGCCTGTTGCATTACTTGATTCAATCGATCCATTCAAATTTCCACCATTAATTTCAAATGAATATCCATCTGTTGCAAGGACTGTTTGTGCTTCAATAATTGTGTTTTCAATGACAATTGGTGCTGATTCTCCATCGCTATGCAAATCTACTCCTTTAGTGCAATTCATTATGATTGAATCTTTAATTTCTAATTGTGAAGATGCACGACCATGATGGGAAACTAATCCTACTCCGTTGCCTCCACAATCAATTTCTAAATCGTTTATCACTCCTGATGTTGCATCTAAATCAACCCCAGGTGCTGAATTAATTATAGCACCATTCACAATCAAATCTCTAACATCTGCCCCCAATAAAGATCCAGACAACATTAGATTGTTTATTTCAAGGCCATCGGTACTTGACACAATTAAATCGGTTGTTGATAAATCACTAATTTCTCCAGAAGAGCCTGTGACATCAACTGGATTTTCTGTAATGATTGAGGAGATTGTTAAATCAGGCCCCCGTGCCCAAATAGATTCATCATTACAATTTGAAATACTTAACCCTATGAGTTTGATTGTTGTTGGGCCTTGAGCCATTATACATTTACTAGAAGCATCACTTAATTGTGAATTAGTCAATGTAAAATCTCCACTCGCACTATATTGGATGTCGACAAGTGATTCAGCACCTGAAGAACGTGCAAGCAATGTATCAGTCAGCACCACTGTAGCTGGTCCTGCCATCTTTACCAAAGGAGACCCCTCTACCAAATGTGTGCCTAGCAAAGTTGCTGATGTTTGAGTGTTTCCTCCAATTAGAAGGCCACCCCAACGCGACCCTCCTCCCGTTCCAAGTAACGTAGAAGCACCTGAGTCAAATGCCCCTTCCACTATTATTTGTACGCCTTCAGCGATTCTCAATTCAACTCCATCGTGGATTGTCATTGTTTGCCCTTGAGGTATAGTTAAATCTTCAGACAGATGATATGGGCTCCAAATTTTTTCTAAAATTAGCCAATCCGAAATTTCTCCGCCATCTATTGTGGAGGCTGTAAATGTATAAGTTAGTGATTGATTTGTGTCCCAAGCCATTAAATCTACCAAACTGCCTGATTGCATTCTAACTGTTTTTAATCCTGCCCATGTTGTTCCTGTAGAATCTGTGTGCCTTGCTGTAACGTGTTTTGAAACTGAGCCTGAGGCATCTGTTGTAATTGTTTGGCCATCAATTGTTATTGATGCTCCTTGTACAGAAATTCCTTTGTCTAAAACAAATATTGTAAGAGTATTAATCATCTCTAAATTTGACCCGACTCCTACAGTTACTTCTCCTTCAATTGAACTAGAATATAATTCAACATCACAAGAGGATTCGATGCTAACGTCTCCAATTACGTCCAAGTAGTATGATGATGCTATTGTATCTGTCCAACAAGAAGACCAGGAAATATCGCCTTCTACAACTGTACGCAAATCATATGCTTCTGCAAATCCATCGGGGCCTGGTAAAAATCCATCTCCCAAAATAATCACGTCTCCAATAATTGTAGAGCCTTGACTATACAAATCTCCTCCAGAAATTGTGATTGATGAATTTGCGAACGGTAATTGTAATGTAGAATGTAGTGTCAATGATCCTCCAGCATTGATTGTAATATTTCCTCCTGCAAGATGAGGTGTCCCGTCATTCCGGGGGTGTAAAACAATCTCATCTCCATTTCCTATTATCCAATCACCATCTGGCAGTAATGGAATTTCAATTGTATAACTTGCTCCATCAAAACCAGTTACAGACATAATGGTGCCAACTCCATTGACGCTAGCTTCTATTGTGTCTGCGCCTTCTGTTACCATCACAGTTGCCATACCTGCGACTGATGTTCCGGAAAACCCATTGATCTGCCAATCTGCATCGACTGAATTTTCTGATAAATCCTCAAAATAAATTGTAGTTTCCCACATCTTGTGTTCAGTATCAACCGATGTACTATAAGCACTATTTGCAGGATAATATAGTTCCCCAGCCCCTGTTGCATCAGAATTCAAATTATTTGTTGTAGACCAATCCCATACTGTCAATGAACAAGGAGATTGAGATTCAATGTTGCCGCAAATTGAAGCGCCTGTATCATGATATGATGAATCCCATTTTTTCACAACAACATTGGAAGATTGGTGTTGTTTTATTCCATAATCTGAAACTCTGGTTTGAAGTTCTTCGTTAATTTTTAGCTCCGAGTTATAGAGATTTAATCCTACTTCGGACGAGTCATGCAATCTCAAATAGTCTGCAGAGATTAAGGATGAGTGCGCCTCAATGCTAGTTGCAAAACCATTTACTTCAACAAGACCCGTGTCTGCAGTAATTTCTGACCACCAAGTCTCCAAACCTATTGACCCTGTCTCCCATTGATTAAATGGCATATTTACATCAATATGATATAAATCATGCAGGCCCTGTTGTAATTCAATTCCTTTAGTGCCCCCCTGATCGATATTTACACTTACAAAATCCATTGTTGTTGATGAAATTCCTGTAATTATCAAACCCTTATCTGAACTGGTAAAACTTGAGTTTGAAATCGATAATGTTCCAGTTCCAGTTGAAGTTAGTGCAGTATTTGTAGAGTCGACTGATGCGTTAGATATTGTATAATCTCCACTTCCTGAAAAGGACATTCCTATCCATGGGGCATCATATGAGTTCTGATTAGAGGAAAAAGAACCTGTGATTGTAATATTATTCAGAGTAAGATGCCCTGAAGTCCTTACGTCGACTATTGTCTCCGCAGATGTTCCTTCGAATATTGCATCTTGGAGTGTCAAATCTCCTGCATCCCATGAATTTAGTAACCTTGACCCGGTCATATTGACATCACTGATTACGAAGCCTGTACTATCAATTGCTGAAATTGCATTTACTGCTTCTCCTGTCATTCCTGTTAATGTCCCAATTGCTCCGGAAGATATGCTTATTCCAGTACTTACCCCTGACACATAGTTTACATCATTAATATCTGCAGTGCCATTAGTAAGTGTAATTGAAGTACCTACATCTACATATTGTGATGTGTTGAGGTGCAAAGTACCGCTTGAAGCAATTCCTCCGGACATGTTCGCGAAATTTGCGCCTGTAATTTGTGCATAATTTGTTACTCTAACTCCATCATGATCGATGTCTTCTCCAATTAATCCATACACATTCAATATGCCATCGGCCTCAATTCCAATCAAGCAATGCCGTAATTCCAAGAAAGTTGCATCAACATTGCCTTCAACAATTAAGCAACTCTTGGCGTTTGAAATTGTAACATTATTTAGAGACGCATAAGCACCAGAAGAAATTGTAAGAGAATCCCATACCCCTGCATTATGACCTCCTGAACCAGGTGAAAGTTCTGTTGACATGATTGTAGAATCATTGGCATAAAGCGCTCCTTCTACCTTCAACCAATATGGGCCCATGTCAATTACTGAACCTGGTTTTATTGTCATAGTTGTACCGTGACTGACTGTAAAATTGCCAGTCATAGTATAATTGCCTGAAATAACTGTGTCTGTTGAAGTTACAGTATCTGCGGCTTCAATTGGCGGAATTAATGATAACAACATCAAGATGCATAGAGTCAAGGCTCGGCCTCTCATAATTTAATGTGAGAACTCATACACCATCAAGTTGAGGTTTTCCAGTCTCCTACGGAGACTGTCAAAATTCGTTTGCTTTCCCAGGAAGTGGGCCTGCCCAGATTTGAACTGGGGTCTGACGGCCCCCAGCCGCCAAGTATAGGCCAAGCTAACCCACAGGCCCTTTGCCTGGGAATCTAATTTTTAATCACTCGCGTGACGTACTGAAAGGTGCAACTTCAGCAATCAAATCTATGTGAGAAAGGAACATTCTTCGGCAACAATATCGCTCGATTCCTACCTCATCAAGTGCATCACCGATCTCGATTCCTGCAGCTTTCTTTTCATTGAACTCTTCCCACTTATGTGCGATTAACCCGCCACAACTAAAACATTTTACTGGAATAATCATCTAAATCACCTATACGATTTCTGCTTCTTACGGCGAGCACCTCTGCCGAGTTGGTGTTTTGGTTCCTTACGACGAGGGTCGTTTACGAGTAAACTACGATCAAATCGTAGATATTCGTCACGTAATTCCTCGTCTATACCTTCCGCACCACCATTATAGTGCACAAGGCCTCTCGCGATTGCCGTACGTATTGCATCAGTTTGACCCATGATTCCTCCTCCGTGTGTGAGGATATTTACATCGGCTTTTGCGAGTCTGTTCATTGCATCTGCAATAATCAGCGGCTCCATGGCTTTACGGCGTGATAGTGCCGGTTGTAAAATCTCAATGGGCTCACTATTTACACGAACGCGTCCTTTGCCAGCTATTACTGTTGCACGTGCTACTGCTGTCTTGCGCTTTCCTGAAGTGTGTACTACCTTCATCTTTTTCTTGCGTGCCATCACTGGTCACCTCCATTCCATCGGTGAGCCGGTGCACCAAGATTAGCGCTAATTTCTCCCAATCGCACAAAGCGTTGGGGGAGGTCCCGCCTAATTTTACTGTCGTCTCCACTGTGGTGCCCTTCTGGTAAATCTCCTGAAAGATGGCTGGGGCAACCGATTTCAACGCGTAAATTTCTAAGTGCTCTGCGACCACTACTTTTTGCTTGATATGGTAGCATTCCCCTTACTGTTCTCTTTAGGATCATGTCTGGCATACGCGGATAATAAGGTCCTTTACGGGCATGGTTTAACGCATACTTATCATGATATGTTGCAAAAACCGAAGATGGTTTTCCTGAAACTACAGCCTTTTCTGCATTAATGATTACAACTTGATCATTTTCTCCAGAACGGCTTGATTTGAGTAAGATGTCTGCTACTGTGCTAGCCAATCGGCCTAACACTAGACCATCTGCGTCATAGACGTGAGTCTTGACATCACCCAAGGAGGTACACCTCCGATCCGTTTGGGTTTTCGTTCATTAAATCTGACAGGCTGAGGACACGTCCTCCGGCTGCTTCGATTTTCTCACGGGCACCAGCGCTGACACTGTAGGCGGCGACGTCGTGTTTTGCAGAAATCTCGCCGCTGCCGAGTAATTTGCCTGGTACAAGAACTGTTGTTCCCTCCGGGCAATTTCTACTCAAACGGCTAAGATTGGGCTGGGCCCAATTGCTGCGACTCTTTGAGAGGCGCATTGCGACATCTCGCCACAGAGCTGCTCCGGTCTCGCGAGACTGTGCCTTCAGCTTGCCGATTATATCGACTAGGTGCTGGTTTGTCTTGCTAGTTGGGTTGCTCATATGACTCCCTCGATGCTTTGAAGCATCTCGGCGACCGACCACCCTGTTATGAAGCCACCGACGCGATAGATTATCTTGACGCGTCGCTGTACAGCGATTTTGATAGATAATTTCACTCGTAAAGTATCTCGCCTTTTGCATCTAATAATTCTACTGTAAGGCCTGCTGCGCGGGCTTGTACGATTATCTCATCATGCAATGTATCGCTAAAATCATCTAATGCTTGTAAAGATGTTATTGAGCCAACATCTGTTAATTGATCTATCAAATGATTTAGAACGCAACTAACGCCGTAAGCTTGTCCTGCTCGGAATGCATGATCCACACCGCCTACTTCGGGATCTTCTGCTTTCATACGTAACATCACTTGTTGTGAATATGCTACAAGGGCTCCGTAAATCGATTCTATGATTTGGGCTGCTTCAAGGTCTGTCAGTAATAATTGAGCATTTGATAGTGCTGTTCTTACTGCTAAACCATAGGTTCCATGGGCTCCGATAGTATCTGATGTTTCTTGCATCATTGCTTGGTCGATTAGTGCTTTCCAGTCGCTCATGTACAGCCGACATAAGGTAAGACACATCAACCCTGCGCTGGAAATTGATAGTTCAAGAGGAGAAATATTGCTCCTCTGAACTATTTATTTCGGTTTCAAATTTTGAAATTTGAGGTATCTGCGTTCTCATCTATGCCCGCTTGTTTAACCGTACCATCTGCGGCTATGAATTCTCCAGCCTTTGTGTGACCGCCATATAATTGGGATTCATGTTGTAGGCCGCGAGTAATCATACCGCCGTCTCCTAATGCTAGTGTGAGACTTTGTGTGATTGCTCCAAGTGTTTGTGTTGCACGGTCGCGATGCGATGGTCCAATGTCGTGATCTGAATATCTTGCTTCTTCGAAAATTGCTAAGAAAGCGTCGAGTTGATCTGCCGGTACCATATGGAATGCATTACGCACTGCGCTCTCAAATTCACGTGTAGTTTCATACACTTTCTTCATGAATCCGTGCCTTCTAAAGTGCTTAACCAATTGCTTGTAACAGTCAAAGATGATTGCAATATATTCGTTAGCAGCTTGTAATTGCAACATTGCATCTGTTAAAATTCCACGTAGTGCTTCGACTTGCCTTCTTGCAACAACTCGCTGATAATACATTACTCCAGCAATAGCTCCTCCCAATAATACAATGATTAGTGCCATCAAAGTACCAGGAGTGAATATCCCGGCATCTGCGTTATTGATTACTCTCTTCCTATATTCTACATCGAAAGTAATGTTGTCTGTTGATTCTGCAAAGAATGTTGATCCAGGATAATATGCAATTATTTGCCAATCTCCTTCACATGGAACTCCTTCGCAGGTCCTACCTGCAAATTCCCAGTCAAATGTTGCAATTCCTTGTTCGTCGGTATAAGACTCATTGCGTCCTTCTGTGACCCATTCCAAACTTTCACTATCCCAGTACTTACGAATGAAATGTATTTCCTGGTTCTCAACTGCTAGATCTAATCTATCTCGTAGTAAAGCTACCTCTCCGTGTATCATTTCACTTTCGTCCATTCCATTGGCGCCTACATGTGACCACGAGGACTTTACTTGCAAATCAACACGACTTCTAACTAATACAACTAAATCCATATGTGAGCCATTTAATACATTTGAAGAATCCTTATCACAACCACCTGGTACATTCAAATCTGGTTGGAAAGCTACACGTAATATTCTGTAACCTTCAAGTTCGCCACCTGTTGTTTCTACTCCTCTTAGACTTGGATTTTGACTTGGGTCGCCGCTGAACCATTCAACCATTCCATCACTTTCGCGAGTATTGATTGATGAAACTGGTGCTGAATTTTTCTGAGGATCAAGATAGATATTCAAACACTTCCCGCCAACGGCTTGGCCGTTTGATTGTGTCAATATTGCATCGATATGGAAGCTCTCTTTCAGATAAAGAACAGGGAATGCTGTTCCGTTGCTTGCAATAAATGTCTCAACACTAGATTTGAATGGTCCAACTTCGCTTATCTGTAATGTTGAATTTGAAAATACGTCAAATTCGGTTTGTACTGTTTTGTTTTGATATCGATAAGCATCGTTGTTATCCCATGCTGAATAAATCACTGTAACCCTTGCTGTTCCTGCCATTACATCACTTAATGGACAAGTTATTGCGAAGCGCCCATCTATATCTGTTAAACCATTAGTACAAGCAACTGGGCCTGCTGGACTGTTTACCATCTCATAATTTACACGTATATTTCTAAACGACAAATTGGTATCTAATTCATCATTTAATACTCCAGTTACTACCATTGGTTTAGGAACAACTTGCCCTGTTAATGGGTCTATTTCGCTTGTGTATACTATTTGATCGTCGACATCTAAAGACGTTCTTCCAATCAATGAAAATCCATTTGCATTGTAAGCCATTTGAACTCTGAAATGGTCATTTCCTGGAATATCTACACAAGGATCCCATTTACCTTGCATTGTAAGATACTCTTGTTCAATCATTTCGCAACCTTCGTTAGGAAGTGTTTCACGGAACCTTAGATATACACTAACTGGCCCAAATCCATCCGGCAAGAAACTGTCTGGATCCTCTCGCAATAATTGTGGTGAAAGTGGGGATATGTTTGCTTTCAAACATCCAATTGCTTCTTCGTCATCCAACTGACCGTTTTCATTACCATGAGGTGCTTCATCTCTGTCTGGAATCATATCTCCATTACCATCGTAATAGCACAGATGGCTACCATCTGGTTCTGGAGATGGTAATGAAATTAATCCAGCGTTAGGTGCTAATGTTGCTACAACTTGTCTATGTAACACTCCTTGGAAATCAAGTCCTTCATAAATAACATCAACTAATCCGCCGTTAGGGGAATTCGGACCGTTTAATTCACGGCCTCCCCCATCTCGAATTAAGGCAGTCCTATTGTCATCGGTTACTTGTGCTGTGAATTCCCATCTATCTCCAGATTGTCTAATATTAGGATCTGTTGATATTACATTGACCAATGTCCTTGATACTACCCAAACACTCTGTGATGCAGTCTCGCCTTTCATTAGCAAATTACCTTCATACTCAAATTGTAATGTATAATTTCCAAGATCATCGTTTGGATTAATATCAAATGGTATTTGGAAGGTTCCAAGATCATCAGTATAATTCACTCCGCTTCTTCCATCGAATGACCATGTCCAAGATACTGGTACATTTCTTACCGGTTGAAGGGAATTGTCTAGTAATCTTGCTTCGATTATTGTTGTAGTATTACGATACAAACGCGGCACGCTTGTCATTTGGAATAGCGTTGTCCCAACTACTGATACATTGATGTAAGCACCGGTAGCTGCTAAATTTGTTGAGTTGCCTGTGAAATAATACGCATTGTTTGTAAAATCAACACGCACTCCATAGGTGCCTGCTGTATACTGGCTATACCATGTCCAATTGTAATTGAAAGTTGCATCGCCATCTTTCATTACTGGTCTCTGAGTATATGCTGTCTCTCCTGAACCCAAAAATTGCCCATTGCCATCAATATCAACTTGTAAAGCAATGGGGTCTTGGTCCCATGCCTCATTGGTTCTATTCGTAACTGTACCTTGAACAAGGAAAGTTTCCCCTGTATTCATTTCTGGTACAATTTCACATCGTATTGGACTACTAGGGTCGGTTGGGTTTACTTGACCGCATGGCGGTAGATCGCTGTCTCCGCCATTAACTAAAGAAATGAACCAATGTGTTGTATTTACAGAAAGGAATCCTCGTAAAGATTCTGCTTCACCTGTTAAACTTGCAGGATTACCGTCCCACAATGTAGGGTATGGCCTCAATACTTTAGCTTCCTCAAAAGTAACTCCTGCTGCATTAAGTGCTTGTTGATGGAACAGTGTTGCCCAATTTCCAAATGTTCCATCCCCATTGTTGATTGTTGCATCCCAATAATATACTGCCGAAAGGCCATTCACGATTATTTCTCCTTCTATGTTCATCCTGTGCATAACACGAACTGAGAATGGATCTGTTTCGTCACCGTGTAAATATGGGAAAGGCCATTCACTTGCAAGTGTAGGATCCACATATGCAATAATCTCAATATCGCCAGCAGGTAAACTTGTATTTGTATAATCATACCTAATTTCATTACCGTTTGAATCGACTGCTACTGTATGAGATTTCAACAAATTATCCCATATAATTTCTTCATATCCTCCTGGGATTTGACCTATTCCATTATCCATTGTAGAATTCCAACGAACTTGCTTCCATGTTCCATTTGCTCCTAAATCTTGAACGAAAGTCAATGATGCCCATCCAGTAGAGTCGGTACGATACCCATCGCCACCAAACCCGCTAAAGTTAGAAGGGTTTGTTCGATTACCAAATATTCCACCAAATACTGAGAAGGTTATTGGAGAATGTGTAATTCTACGATCATATTCTCCACGTGTCCAATCTGCCTCATAGTGGGCTTTGAAATCAAGCCAAAATGGTTGTTCATCACTACGGAAATATGTCCATGAAGAATAATCTACGGTTAAGTTAGCTTCACAGCCAACAAGATATGAAATTGACTTATTTCCATTAAATGCAAACATTTCAGTTACTTCAGCATATACTCGATAAGTAGTGTTGTCACCAACTACTAAATCTTCTGGATAAAGGAATTGTCCTACTGAGAAATTACCCCAAGTATTAGTGATTACATCGACTGTTTCTATTGCAGTAGTATTGTTACCAGTCCATTCAATATGAACTTGAACTGGTAATCCTCCTGCTGCTTCAAACTGTCCTGATGAGACATTTATCCAATCGACATGCCCGCTAAAAATTGCTGGACTTCGAGCGTCTAACCAAAGTGTATCTGGGATATTCATTGTTATGAACGTAGGGGCCTTATCGTCTGCATCCAGTTTACAATCATTATCTGAATCCCAATCGCTTGATTGTGATCCAGCATAACATGGATCAGATGTGAATCCTTCTTCTAAGTGATCGAAATCGGAATCTGTACGTGTATCATCATCATCGTCATTATCTATTGCGTCCGGACCAGTTGATGGATCTGCTGGATTTGCTATTGCAGTTCCAGTTCCATAATCATCATGATCCCAGGGGTTGGTTGATTCTGAGTTGAATCGAAGAGGCCACAATAGCACTTCGTCGATATCTTCCATTCCATCTTCATCATCATCAGGATCTATATCGTCTCGAATTCCATCATTATCGTGATCATATGGCTGCGTTAATGAAATCGCTACTTCTACTGTATTCGATATGCCGTCGCCATCATAGTCGTCGTCATTCCAATCAACTAAGCCGTCATTATCATGATCCCAAGGCATTTGTTCTTCTCCAGAGAAACATCCTGCTTGGGTTTCTTGAACTACGTCAAGAACGCCATTGTTGTCATCATCAGGATCTTCTGAATCTGGAACCCCATCATTATCATTATCTACATCGTAATATTTTGGTGAGCGGAGTCCTTGGCTCATCACTCCCTTATCCCAAACTGCTTGGAACCAACCATCTCCATCTACATCCTGGTCATTACCATCATCGTCGTTGTCGTCACAATTCAATCCTACAAAGAATTCTGTTCCGTAATCTTGATTTGCGTCATCATCAAGGTCGTCATTTGTATCTATTTCGAAAAAGTCCCAGATTCCATCGTTGTCGTCATCTACATCATTCCAATCATAAATGGCATCATAATCATCATCCAAATCAACAGTATTGTTTGTAAAATCTCCCTCTATGTCTCCATCTAAATGGTTCTTGATTAAATCAGCTCCCAATTCATCGGGGAAGCCTACCTCTGTTCCTGTATCTGCATTCCATTGCCAGACGCCTGTCAAAAGGCCAATCCATGTCAAATATGCATCTCGATTATTCTGCATTTGTTGGAACGATATTGCACTATCAGAAGAGCCATCGCCACCAAAATCATAGTGCCAACATCCTCCTTGGGCTCCTGAAGTACATGCATAATTCTGGTTGCCATTGAAATTTCCTTGATCGATGACACTGTCTGCACGTGTTGAATATGGGGATCCGAATTGTGCATTTACACCTGTCAATGGCATATGATATGCAACAGCATAAGAATATCCACAGGTAAATCCTGTTCCCAGATTGCCGACTGTCCATCCACATTGTGAATAATCAATAGAGCCTCCCATTTTTGGATCGTCTACGTCCAATAGGCCGTCGTTTCCTTCGTCCTGATCCCACCAATCTGGAAGTCCATCAGCATCCTGGTCTGTATCTAAGCCATTGATTAGCGAATCTCCGTCCGCATCTACATCCCATTCGTTTCCGCCATTATATGCAGACCATCTAGCGAACATAAACCAATAGAATTCAGGTATATTGCCACTAGTAGGGGGGTTTGTTGATGAGTCAAATCCATTGTAGTTTAGTACCATAGATGATTTGAATGGGTTTGCGCCCCAAATTAAATTCCAGTAGTTATCATAATTGTTGCCATAATCTTGAGCATCTAATGAGCCGTCTAATGCCCCTCCATCGTCAACTGGGTAGTATGTGCGATAGAAACTGTCTGTTGCATCATAATCTACAACTCCACAATTACCATCATCTGGATCGTACAAATCTGTCAATCCATCATTATCATCATCCCAGTCAATATCATTTGAGAGTCCGTCTCCATCTATATCTGAGTCTAAATCATTAGGGCCATCGTCGCGATATCTTGATCCATTAATTGTGTGAAGTATTGCATCGTTATCAAAATCACAATCCCAATCGATATCTAACATGTCGATTATTCCATCTCCGTCATCATCTATATCGTCCCAATTTGAAATTCCATCGCCATCCCAGTCATTGAATTGAGCATATGATGCCCTTCTTGTCATACAGCGCGGATCTGGATTTGTAGGGTTTGGGTTAGAAAGTGATTCACACGTAGACATCCAAGGTTCTGAATTTTTGTCTAATGGGAATGAGTCGTTTTCATTCTCTATTTGATCATCGTCGAGATCGTATGCGAAATCTAATGCATTAAATTGAGTGTTAACTGCATCATCTGGGGTTGCACTACCTCCCATTTCTGGATCTAACCAATCCCATATAGCATTGTAATTTTGATCTATTGCACGGAATCTGTCATCGTCTAAATCTGCATCATAATCCATTTCGCAATCAATTACGCCATCTTCATCTGCATCTACGCCTGGTTTTTGATAAGGAGTTGAATTAAGTCCTGTGTAATCATTCAATCCATCTTCGTTAATATCAATATTCCAACACACATCGACTATTCCATCGTTATCATCATCAGGATCATACATGTCTAGTAGTCCGTCATTGTCATCATCAGTATCTGCACTATCTGGAGTATCATCATTGTCATTATCTGGATCTATGAAATTTGGAATGCCATCACCATCTAAATCTCCGTCTACTATTGTTGTGAAGGCAGGCGTTCCTGTTCTACCATCTCCGGTGTCTCCCCCTTGCCAATCAAATGCATCGTTTGCATCCACTCTATTAGCTTCAGCAGTCACGAAATTTACTCCAGCTGAATATGTTCTATACTCATTAAATGACCATGCTCTATATGCATCATACATATTCCCACTAGTACTCATCTGAGTTGATATTGAAGAGTCATATGGGGCTGAATCTGACCAGTCGTTTACTCCATCGTTATCATCATCATTGTCAAAATAATCTTGAGCTCCATCATTATCATTATCACAAGGCCAGCGGAATTGATCTATACGTCCGTCGTTATCGTCATCCTCATCATATCGGCCTGCTCCTGAACCATCTGAGTCTTCATCTGGAACGCCATCATTATCATGGTCGAACGGAAGTTGATCTGCTCGGTAAAAGGCACCTACTGAGGTACCAGTAAGAGGGTGTATTGTTGATGAAGTTACATAACGATGCATGGATACATTTCTAGGATCTAATCCCATGCCTTCAAGTGCTGCATAATCAATTGGACCTTCCAATATGCCGTCATTGTCATCATCCCAATCTAGACTATCTTCGATACCATCGTTGTCATGATCATATGGATCTGTTCCTATACAGCCATCAAACCTTTCTAATAAATCGTATATTCCATCATTATCGTCGTCTAAATCGTTCAAATCATCGATTCCATCGTTGTCGTGATCATCGGCTTTGGATTCTTCCAGTAGAGGGCCGTATCCTGTATCAAGTTGTAAAACCGAGAGATCTGCGACATATCCGTATTGAACTCCTGGATCTGCCCATGCCATGTCCCACAAAGCATCGTGAAGTTCAAGTCCATATTGTGAACTCATTCCTCCATTCCATTCTCCTTGACCGCCTTGATCTGTTGATTGTGCTTCACTAGTAGACAGTGGTGTTCCATCAACTAATTTTGTGTTTAATTGATCGCTATTATTTAGCTCTGCTACCATTGCTAACCAAGTACTTGTAATCATTAGCAAAACGATTCCCACTGATAATGTGGATTTGCGTCTGCTTTCGAATTTCTGCATATATTGTCTGTTTGGGGACATAACGATCGCTCCGGAATTATCTCGTGACTGGCGCCGAGTATATCAAGAGCGCTACGCGGATGTGCAAACTAGTATCATCAAAGGCTTCGCGTATCACTGTTCGACATAATAAAAAAATGAAAGAAAAAAGATTCCAGAGGGGGCGAACCCCCGCTGGAATCAAAACCCCCGAACCGTCACAGGACGGGTGTTAGAACAACTTGTTTCTACAAATGGTATTTCAAACTTCAAGAATATCTTCGATGCCGTCATTGTCGTCATCGTCGTCTTCGTGATCTTCGATTCCATCGTTGTCATGGTCGAATTGACCTGTGAAGCTGTTACCATCGTTGGTTTCGAACCAGTCTGATAGACCGTCGTTATCATCGTCAGTATCAGATGAGTCCCAGATTCCATCGTTGTCGTGGTCGTATCGATAAGTGCCAGTAGCACCATCGATTTCATCCACATCTAGGATGTTATCATTGTCATCATCGTCATCTTCTACATCGTCCATTCCATCATTATCATGATCGCGAGAGTAATCCTCGCCATTAGGGCCCACGTCGTTGCGATTGTCGATACCGTCATTGTCAATATCTAGATCTACAGCGTCGTGAACACCATCGTTATCATGGTCGTAGATGTTGGTGTTGTCATCGCCATCTTGCGTTTCCAATTCATCATCGATTCCGTCGCCATCGTCGTCGCTGTCTTCAGCGTCATCGATTCCGTCATTGTCGTGATCTTGTGGATTTGCGTCGAGGTCGTCAGCCATGCCGTCATTGTCGTCATCGTTGTCTAACTCGTCTGGGATTCCATCACCATCATTGTCGTTCTCGCCGTTCTGCTCTTGGTTGTCCAGCTGCTGTCCTTGCTGCTGCTCAGACTGTTGACCCTGTTGACCTTGTTGGCCATTTTGTGTCTGTCCTTGCTGCTGCTCGTTTTGACCGTTCTGAGAGTTTTGACCTCCCTGGTCTTGGCCCTCTTGTTGCCCCTGCTGGCCGCCTTGTTCGCCGCCCTGCTGTTGCTGTCCTTGACCGTTGTCTTGCTGCTGTCCCTGCTGTCCCTGCTGACCTTGCTGTCCCTGTCCTTGCTGACCGGATTGGCCTTGCTGACCGGATTGGCCTTGCTGACCTGACTGCTGTCCTTGCTGGGAGCCTTGGCCCTGCTGACCTTGTTGGCCTTGTTGGCCTTGGCCTTGCTGGCCTTGCTGACCGGATTGACCTTGTCCTTGACCTTGTCCCTGACCTTGTCCTTGACCTTGTCCTTGACCTTGTCCTTGACCTTGTCCCTGACCTTGTCCCTGACCTTGTCCTTGACCTTGTCCTTGACCTTGTCCTTGACCTTGTCCCTGACCTTGTCCCTGACCTTGTCCCTGACCTTGTCCCTGACCTTGTCCCTGACCTTGTCCTTGACCTTGTCCTTGACCTTGTCCTTGACCTTGTCCTTGGCCTTCGCCTTGTCCTTGGTCTTCAGACTCGCCACCGCCCTCAGTGCTTCCATCGCCAGCTCCTTCGTTCGACTCCTGGAAATCAGGGTCGTAGGCGTCTGGGATTCCGTCACCATCAGAGTCGCTGTATTCTCCGTCGAAAGGATCGGTTGGGTATTGATCGACATTGTCGTTCTTACCGTCGCCATCCGTATCTGCGTTGTTTGGGTTTGTACCCGCTGCGTACTCTTGGGCGTTGGTTAGGCCATCACCATCGGCGTCACCATTGGCGTCTCCGCCATTGGTTGGGGAGAGGCCGTTATTGACCTCCCATCCGTCTGGTAATCCGTCACCATCGCTATCGGCATTGTTCATGTTTGTACCGTGGTTTTGTTCCTCTGCATTAGTAAGTCCGTCACCGTCCCAATCTGCTCCACCATCTGATGGATCAAGTGGGTCGGATCCGTCTCCACTAGCTGCGGATACCGCAGAAAGTGCGAGGAATAATGCCACAAGCATGCTTACAATCTTCTTATTCATTTTCATTCTCTCCTGTTTTATCTAAAGATAGAGAACCCGCTGTTCTCTCTTTCCGAAACTAGTGCTGAACTAGTCAGCACACATAATTCGGGAGTTGAGCGGAGCTTGCGCTGGGTCTGACCTAAAATCAAACTGGTTTCAAGGGTTAAAAATGTGCTGTTTTCTTGCACATTATTGTCTGGGTTTTGTCTCCCAGTGCAATGTTTTGTCCCCTTGCTACTATTGTTTTCCAGTTCCTCCGTTCTCATCGTTTTTCACGGGCATTCATAGGGAACCCAATGTTCCCTCTACCAATGTGAGCGGGACTTGTCATATTTGAACAGCGCGATTAGATGATTCAATGCAATTGTTTCTTCATTGAACGGTGGGGGCCAATTATTCCGACATCATATGGTTCGTCTATAATTTCCCATCCTTGGCTTTTGTAAAAAGGAATTGCATGTTCTCTTGCTTGCAATAAACCAACAATTGCACCAAATGTTTCAACGCTTTTTTCCTCAAGTTCTGCTAATACTTTCGCAGCTAATCCCTTTCTTTGATAGTCTGGCAAAGTTCCCATTTGTCTTATTTGGATTGCAGGGCGGTTTTCTGAACCTAATAGTGGACCAAATGCAGGACATTTTACAGCGCCTGGCCCTGCATGGTCTGCTTGAGATCCATCACTGTCTAAAGGGATTAGATGCGCTCTACCAACAGCAACGGTCATGCCATCAATTTCAATCCAAGAATGCAATGCTTCGTAATCATCAGCTAAGATTTCTGCACCTCTAGAGAATCCTAGAGGCTCACGCAATACTGCAAATCTACAATCATAATATCCAGAGGTTGGTTGCCAATCAGGTCCTGCGCTATTTACTATCGGCATCTTATTCACTCAATTGAACAATCACCAACCGTTGTCGAGCAACGCGATACACCCAAAGAAGGCAACAAATGGATAGAGTGCTAATCCCGTAACACCGCCAACTCCCATGCCAGTTCTGCCTGATGCGAAACCAACAATTGTGAAAATTAATCCAACAATAGGTACAATCCAGCATGCAGCCATTAGAATTGCTCCAAAGAAATCTGCTGTATCTCTTTGTTCGCTTATTGTAAGATCTTGGGTTTCAAAGTAAAAATTGATTTCTGCAGGATTTTCTCCATTATCAAAAACTGCTGTGCCATTCTGAGAAAACCATTTGCCAACTCCTTCGGTGATGGTACAATCAGATTCGCCTCCTCCCTCGGGCCATTGACACTTTTCGTAATCGATTCTGAAACCATAATTTGTTTCTTGAGAGTTATACCAACAACCATTGTACTGACCTAAACATTCAGGATCTTCTTGTTCTTGTAATACATCCGCATTAATCCACTCAAGTTCTCTATCCTCGCCTAACTCAAAACTGCCAACATACGAGGTAGTATTTTCCTGTTGAATTAACTCAACTTTCTCTGTGTCCCAATCATCATAATATCCCGGATTTGTTGCTCCTGTAAGAATTAGCGGCACTAATAAAAGCAATATTGGCACTCCAGAAGCTATGAAAAATTGTTTCCATGAAAATGGTGGTTTTTGGACGGCAATCAATTGTCCATCTGGCCCCATTTGATAGGTAATATTGGTGTCAAGCGGGATTTCGCCCACTGGTGATTGAGTATTGAATTGTGTTTCCCCTAGCAATTGTGGTGTTCCTGTAAATGTAGAGGGTTGAGTGCTAATCTCAATTGAAGGAGGAGGAGTTGTTTCGAGATTTTGTTGTTGCTCATCCATTTGATTCACTCCGCCATTGGCAACCTCTGCTGCAGTTCTTTCCTTTCCTCCGATGTTAATAGAGCCATCCCCGCTAACCCCAACTCTCTACGTATTGGTTCAAGGACTGTTTTTTCTAATTCGCCTCGGTAAAACATATTGTATGTATCAAATGGAATTAATCTCAAATCTGGACTTACTATGTGCACACAAGTTTTCTTTATGCTGCGTAAATCAAAAGAATGAGCATCGATAAAATCCATTATTATTATTCTGAAAACGTTATCATAAGAAAATGATTCTGGTACTTCTAATTCGGGTAAACAGCATAACAATTGGGCCAAACTATGTGATGCAGATCCGGGGCTATGTGCAGTTGAAAGTAGGCCCAGCACCTTTTCCCTGAGTACTTGATCTTGCTCAAATTGGATTGTTGAACGCGGACCTGCAAGAAGGGTTTCGTCACCAATATGCCTAGTGATAGGAAGTGTTGTTCCGCCCATTCTCAGTGCATATGCCATTGCTATGGAGTCTGGGTGACAGGGCACTGGCAACATATCATCTACTTCGAATGTTGGGGATTGTTCTCCAATCATTCTTCTAACTTCTGAGAGTGTAAGTCTGTCTTTCGATACATCGTAATCTTCGTGGCGACCTGCTTCTTGGATTGGCTGGAATGTAACTCCTCTTATACAGCTCTTAGACAATGCAAATTCTATGATTTCTCCGATTTCATGTTCATTGAGGCCTTTCTGTAATGTGACTACGAGTGTTGTGGATATATTATGCGCTTCCAGATTTTCTATTGCTTTACGTCTAATTTCTCTTAAATCAGCACCTCGTAAACGCATTAATGGTTCTTTATGCAAACTATCAAATTGTAAATAAATCTCAAATCCTGGCGCATAATCTGCTAGTTTTTCTGTAAATTCTGGATCATTTGCTATTCTTATACCATTCGTATTTACCATCAAATGTTGAACTGGTCTTTCCCTTACAGCATCAAGTATTGCAAAGAAATCTGGGTGTAATGTTGGCTCTCCTCCACTAATTTGTATTACATCTGGTTCCAATTCATTTTCAACCACAGCATCAAGCATCTGAATAATGTGATCTAAGCTGCGATAGTCTTCTTTTCGGTCTGGGCCGCTGTCTGCATAACAAATTGGACATTGTAAATTACAATGATCTGTAACTTCAATTAAAGTTAGACATGAGTGTTGTTCATGACTTGGGCAAAGTCCGCAATCATATGGGCAACCATATTTCATAGGAGTGTTCCACTTCTCTGGCATTTCACTTGGTTTAACATATACTTCTCTACACCGCCGATAATATTCCACATCATCGCTGATCAGAACCTTTTCTCTTTTACCACATGAATAGCATAACTTATCCATGTAGACGTTGTCATCTTGAATTATGATCTTTCCCTCGTTTCTACGGAGGCAGGAAGAGCACACACTAATCGCCGTATCATAGAATAGATAATCCCGAACACGGCCGCTCATGATTCTTCGCCTATCGTTTCTGCCTTTAGAGGTTCACCCGGTGCGCCCCATGTGAAGAAATAGACTAATCCGATTACACATGCCCACTGAATAGGGCTTATCATTAGAAGTTCAACAGTAGTTGTATCTTTCACGAAATCAATTAGTAATCTCCATGTCAAATATAATATCATAAAAACTTGGAAGCGCTTTCCTGCAACTTCTCTTTCTCTGGTATTTAGGTATGTTAACATACAAAATAATGCTATAATTCCATACAATTGCGTAGGGTGTCTCGCTCCATCTCCAAAATCTACGCCCCAAGGTAAATCTGTATGAAATCCGTATGTTGCATCATCTAGTCCTGTAAAGAAGCAACCAAGTCTACCAATTGCCATTGAATATACAAGAGGCGTAACATAAACGTCTCCTGTTCTCTCTGAAATTTTCAAAATTTTCTTAGTTATTTCGATTCCTGCAGTTCCTCCAAGCAATCCTCCAACAATTGTTTTTCCACCAAACAAAATTATTGGCACGTCTGAATCTGGGAATTCATCTAAATGTTCTATTAATGCAAGAAGGCGGGCGCCAACTAATGCTCCTATAAGGGCGGCAAAAATTAACCAAGCTCTTTGTTCATCGTTTACCGTATCGCCGTGTTTTTTCTTTTCGCGCATTACTAAAGCAAGCCCTACAACATATCCCATGACCTCAAACAAGAGGTGAGGATGGATGCCTAGAACATAGTACGGGAATTCCACAAATTAGGCGTAAGGCATCCGGTTATTGAACGATGAGGCGCGTTGAAATACAACTGAATGATGGGCTGGGTGCTGCACGGGTGTCAGAGCGGCTATGTCGGGGATTGCAAATCCTCTTACCTGGGTTCAAATCCCAGCCTGTGCTCCAAACACTACACGCGCATTGTTGATAGTGCCCATCGTACAGGCCCATAATATCAGTCAGACCACATTTCTGAAGCGGGGGATTATTTCATGCCAACTCTAAACGATAATGTTGGAAGTGTTGGGCGCGGTTTTGCGGCTTTCCTAACTCCTCCTCCCGAAGGTACTGTTCGTTTTACAGTTGGACAACCGGATTTCAGAACGCCCGATGTAGTGGTAGAAGCAGCTAAAGCAGCACTTGAAAAGGGAGAACATGGCTATACGCGTAGTCAAGGTAGTGAAGAGATTTGTCAATCAGTTGCTACTCATTTAGCAAAATATGGTTTAGATGTTGATCACAATGATGTTGTGGTTAGCCCGGGTTGTAAACAAGCGTTGTTGTATGCTATGATGAGTTGCTTAAATCCCGGAGATGAGGTTTTGTTGCTAGCGCCAGCATGGCCTTCATATGATGGAATGTTGAAATTGGTTGGAGCCGTTCCCGTACATGTTCCTGTAAAAAGAGAAAATTACCATCCAGATATTGGTGCTTTGAGGTCTGCAATTACCAATCGGACGAAGGCTGTTATCATTAATTCTCCAAACAATCCAACTGGTGCTGTTTATTACCCTGAAGAAGTTGCCCAAATTACTGCATTAGCTGAAGAATATGACTTTTGGATTTTTGATGATATGATTTATGCAGATTTGGTTTATACTGATTATTCTTATGTTTCGCCTGAAACATTGCCTGGAGGAAGTGGAAGAACTATCACAATAGGAGGATGGTCTAAAATTTGGGCAATGACAGGTTGGAGGCTTGGGTGGATTACTGCGCCATCACACGTAATGGAAGCTGTCAAAACTTGCCAAGCAAGTGCGGCAAGTCACGTACCTACATTCCTAATGGGTGCTGGCTCAGTAGCTCTTGGATTAGAAGATGAGCCTAAAAGTTTCTATGAAGAATTCGCTGAACGCCGAGAAGTATTTCATAAATTATTAGAAGAAATCCCGGGAATTAATGCGCCTAAACCCGAAGGGGCTTTCTACATACTTGCAGATATTACTGAAACTGGTATGGATGATGTTGAGTTTGCAACTAAAGCACTTGAAGAAGCAAATGTGCAACTTGTTCCTGGGTCATTAATGCCTGGAGGAGAGGGATTAATTCGTATGAGTTACGGAACAAATATTGAACAGATTAGAGAAGGGTGTCGAAGGCTTAAACAGTGGCTTGAGGACTAATTTTGAAGACTGCTCCTCCATTGTCAAACGTAGCATAATAGAGATTGCCATCTGGGCCTCCGGTGATTGGTAAAGGTGTCCCAGCATCAGATACAAAGACTTCAATATCGCCAACCCAAAGGTCATCTGTTTGTGTGAAATCTATCTTCACTATTTGATGGCCCTTTGGAAATAATGTTGCCCATGAGCCGTACACTGTTGCATAAACTGTATAATCATCTCCGGGCATATTTGCTGGTCTTGTTGTCATTCCATTAAGTGATGAATGGGGAGTCCATACAGCGATTGGCCCTTCGGTTCCTTCAGGTACTGGATCTTCGGAAGACTCTGTCAGCCAACCATAATCTGCTCCTTCAACATACAAGTTTACTTCTTCATTTGGGAAATCATCCCCTTCCGTATCTTGTCCATTATCACTGAACAAATAGCCCATACCTTCAACCCAGATTCCGTCAAATGAATTACGAATACCAGTTGCAAGAATCCCATGTTCTCCTGTAGTTGAGTTGACCCAAAGTAGTGCGCCATTACGTGGGTCTTCTTCCACGCAATGATTGCATGTACTTCCCGAATGCCAAATTAGAGTGCCGTTTGGTAATTGGTTAATGGCATTGGTTTGATGATTGCCCCATGGCACATCATCGACTAATACTTCTTTATCTGTAAAATTAAGGCTCCATTTTGTCAACCGTCCCTTTTCTGAAATGATTAATGAATCTTCTAAGAATAATAAGCCATGGGGGTTTCTTAATCCGTCTAACATTACTTCCCCCTCTAATGTCACAATTCTGCCATCATCACGATCGCAAATGTGTAACACATCTTGATGCCAAACTAAACACGCAGGGCCTCCCAGTCCATCTGCAATCATTTCAACTGTGAATCCTTCTTGTGCATCTGGCTCCATCACGCCTGCATAAGGATAAATTTCCCGTGCCAAAATGAGTGCTATTAAAATCAATACAACGGGTAAAAGTTCCCGTTTAACGCCCATAGTTACACCTCAAAATGGAGAGCGATATTCTGTCACTTCGTTACTGATACGTAATAGTTGGTTGTACTTTGAAACTCTATCAGAACGTGCAGGTGCTCCAGTTTTAATTTGCCCTGCTCTTGTTCCTACTGCAATGTCAGCAATTGTTGTATCTTCGGTTTCCCCACTACGATGACTTACTACGCAATTGTAACCATGAGCTGTTGCTAAATCCATTGTTTCGAGAGTTTCAGTAACTGTGCCTACTTGATTTACTTTGATCAATATTGCATTTGCAGCATTAGTTTCTATTCCCATTGAGAGTCTTTCAGACTGGGTTACAAACAAATCGTCCCCCACAAGTTGCACCTTGTCCCCTATTTCTCGCATGCAATGGGTCCAGCTTCTCCAATCATCTTCTGCGAATCCATCTTCTATGGAAAGTAATGGATATTCATCAACCCACTCGGCATAAATGTCAGTGAGTTCTTCGCCAGATAATGATTTACCATCCATATGATATGCCCCGTCTTTGAAAAATTCTGTAGAGGCTACATCGAGAGAGATGCCAATGTCTTCGGTACTATATCCTGCGCCCTCAATCGCTCTAACCATGTATGCTAATCCTTCTTCGTTAGCTGGAAGATTTGGCGCAAACCCGCCTTCATCTCCTACGCCACCAAGTAAGCCATCTGTTTTGAGTTCTCTTTTCAACGAATGATAACACTCTACTCCTGCGCGTAACGCTTCGGGAAATGTATCAAACCCATGTGGCATAACCATAAATTCTTGGATGTCAACATTAGAGGCTGCGTGTGCACCTCCATTGAGTATATTCAGCATTGGCACTGGCATTTGGCCTCCTGCAACTCCTCCAATATAGCGCCAAAGAGGTAGTTCATGTACTGCAGCTCCGGCGTGTAAACAAGCCATTGATACGCCAAGCATCGAATTAGCGCCTAAATTAGCCTTATTCGTTGTTCCGTCCAATTCAATCATTATTTCATCTAGGGCTTTTTGATCGTCAACAGGCATCCCAACCAATGCTTCTTGAATAGTTTCTACAACATTATTCACCGCTTTATCGACACCTTTTCCTAGCCACCTAGAAGCATCCCCGTCTCGTAATTCAATTGCCTCATGAGCGCCAGTAGATGCGCCGCTAGGAACCATTGCGCGACCTAAGAGTGCTCCATTAACGTAACAATCTACTTCAACGGTTGGGTTTCCTCGACTATCGAGAACCATTCGAGCATCGAGACCGGAAATGATGTCGGACATGTTTGTCCCTCTGTAACAGGCGAAGTGTAAGCCGTCCTTGAATGAAACGGATAATCATGCTTTGTTAAGCCATCTCATCCACTTTGCAATGGCGCTCTGATTTTTAGGGATTTCATGTTCTGAAATGCAATCCCTAACCCAACACAATTGTTCGCCTTTTGGCGTTATGGAAAACAATTCGCCTCTGAAAACAAGTGAAGGATTATCTGAACGTGGTTTGTTTCTAAGATCTTCTGTAAAGCAATGTACTAGATTTCTAGGATAGTGCCGCATCACTCCAAGTTCTGGAGAGCAAAATATCAAACTATTTTTCAAAAAAATAAGTGAATCCCCTGAAGCTGAATCTACTTCATGGCCTTGGATGCTGCATCCATCTAATACTGCTGCTACATCTACTTGATACCACTCATTATGCCGTTTCGATAATTCTAACTCTACTACCTCATCAAAGAATGCTTGTACGGCTTCCATTGAAACCGATTCTGAGGCGCTCATCATCATGTTCCAACTCTAGGAGTCTTTTGAAGGCGATGGTTTCTAGGAAGATACTTCCGGAATTCGGAAGAATTTGTTCCGGTTGACTATCCAATCTAGTGCAAATATGTCATTCTATTACAAAATAGGTCACTTTCATATACAGAAAGGGGCAGGACTGTTCATGGCCCGAATTGCAGAGATTGACCGAGCTATTCTTTCAGAGTTAAGGAAAAATGGGCGTATGTCGTTTGTTGAATTAGCAAAATTAGTGGGCGCTAGTGAAAGAACAATACGTACACATGTACGTAGCATGGAAGAAAATGGAACAATTCGAGGATACACTATTCGCGAAGGGGGAATTGGCCTTACTGCTCTAGTTAGAATCAAAGTTAGCCCTGGAGCTGAAATTGGCACGTTTGCAGGAGAAGTTACTGGATGGGATGGAGTTGAAGTTATCTACGAAGTTTCCGGTGAAGCTGACCTAGTTGCTCTTGTTCACGTTGATGATACCATGGCGCTTCGTGCTCTTCTTGATCGTATGTGGCTCGCTGCCCCTACAGATATTGCTAGCACCACTACAGAACTTGTCCTAGAACAATACTAAGTGGGCGAGAAATATGAGCGGGGCCATCTATGTCCTACGTAACTTTGCTGCACTTGCCCTAGGATTATTTTTCATCAAGATTGGCGTTGATCACTTTCTAGATCCTGTCTGGTTTGAGCCTATCGTTCCTACAATTCTTGGGCACCCAAGATTTTGGGTATATGCTAGCGGAATAGTAGAAATCGCCCTAGGTACTGGATTAATTATCCCACAGACACGCCGTAAAGCAGGTGGATTGCTGGCCATATTCTTGGTATTACTTTACTGGGCTAACGTAAATATGTGGATTAATGATATTGAAATTGGCGGGATTCGTCTTTCTACAGGGGGTCACATAGCTCGAGCCTTTGCTCAATTAGCAATGATTGGTATTGCACTATGGGTTGGCAGATGGTTGTTTGATCCCAAACCAAAGTTATAGGATTGAAATCTGTTACTTATTTTGATAGGTGGTAGGCTGTTATATCGTGCGAAGTCATCATGTGTAACCCGGGCTTTAAAGTGCTAGAAATTACATCTTTAGTCTCCTCGTCCCACCAGGTTTCTGGATTAACTCTAACCAATATTCCATCAGAGCCCGATTTCAAGATACTTTCAGCATCAGATAGGGGGCCTCTTCCATCCAATATTGGAGGACTTGGAAGTAGTAATCCTAACTTCTTTAATGTCTTCAACTCAAAATTCTTTGGGAGCAATTTCTCGCCTTCTTCGGATATAAATTTCAAAACGTCTTGAAGACGTATTGCGCCAATACATTCTCCAGTAGGGCTCATGATTGGTTGTATATCAAATCCAAGTTTAGTCATTGAGATTATTGTTTTCGTAAGATCTGATGATTCAAAAATTCCAATTACGTCGTCGCCATCTAAGGCTGATCTTACTGGATTTGATTCGTTTATAATTAGATGGCCGAGAGCAAGTGCATAAGCTATTGTTGCTTGTTCTTGGTTGAAAAAATAATCGTAAAAGTGAACTAAAAATCCTAAATTGTCATATGCAATACTGTTGACTGTTTGAATTGGTTCTGGAATTTTAGGCATAATTTCTTTATTGCCATACTTATCTTTCCATTGGCTAGAATCTCTGACATACCAATTCCCTTCTTGATCTTGTGCCCTTAACTGTTTAAGATTGTGCGCTATAGTCATATTATTTTGTTTTACAACTTCCAAGAATGCTTCAACGGCGTCATCTGAAGTAGGATACCGCATTAAGCCTAACTTAGTAGAATTTTCATGTTTATTGAGGAACCCGTCAATTTTTTCAATTATTCTTGCCTTATTTGCTTCTATGATTTGTTGCTGGTTTAATTCATCATTATCATCTAAATCAATTGTTTTTTTCTTTGCTTTGGTACATTTATCAAAATGAACTATTCCTTCATAGCAAATTGAGTTGATCCATTCTGGAGTACTATTCGGGTATAATTTATTCGCTAGTTCTTTAGCTTCGGATTCATCACTAAAGTTTTCAAAGTCTACTTTTGCGTTTGGGCCATCTTTACGCGAGGGTATCTTCAGTACAACCCAGCCCTTCCTTGGTTCTAAAATTAACGAGCCCCACTTATCTGTACGGTACCCGTTTTTCAACAGAAAGTCTGTTGCTAATTCTTCGGATGATTTCCCAGAAGTGATTATCGCTTCGTATACTTTATTTGTTAATTCACTAACCATATTTTCACCTCACTGAATAAAATAATCCGAGCCGACTTCTGAGAGTTTGAGTTCGCCTTCAACACTAGTTCCAAGATGCTTCTTCATCAACTTGTCGAGTGTTCCTCTTGCACCATCAACTTCCTTATGCACAATTAATAGATTTGTTTTTACTAACTCTATCATTTTCCCAATATAATTTGGATGGCATCCAAAGGCATCGTGAACTGACCAAATATCATGGATGCCGGATTTAAATAAATCATTTACTACCAACCTCATATGGCAAGCATCATGAGAATGGACAAAATTAGGAGATAGGCCAGAGATTTCTCCTCTCAGCTTTCTCGCTGATGTTAATTGGCGACGGGAGAGGCCCCCTGCAACTGTTCCAAAGAATCTTCTAACTGCTCGCTTGATTTTGTCTGGCAACGCGTTTATCTCGTGTTCTAATAGGGGTTTATCTTCAGCAACAATACCGACTACCGATCTAAATGTCTTCCAATTTACTGATAGGTTGGAAAGTGAAATGCCATTATCTGTTTTTATCATTTCAATTTGTTCTTTCCATTCTTCTTTTATTTGTTCATCTAGTTCTTTCCATTGTTCAAGGATTTTATCATTTATTTCTTTGCTAGAAGCTTCTTTATTGCTTTTCTTTATGCTATTTTTTGTATAGTGTTTGTAAAGCTTATATCCAGACATTTCGAGATTTGATAGTTCAGATAGTATTGTTTCAAACCTCTTCTTTTCGGCTATCATTAGCACTTCAAAGAGTTCGGGTTCGGATTCTTTTAATTCATTTGGAATATTTGAAAAATCGATTGGCATAGACGTGCTTAATGGAATAGAAGAAGTATTGGGTAATCTCATTTCTTCCATTGCCTCTACAGCAATTCTTCGCGCTCTAGTTGAGGAGGATTCAATTCCTTTGCGATATGAACGCGTAGCAGGTTGTTCTTTTTGCATTTTGATATTTCTAACTAAAGTCCCATCGGGTAATTGCCATTCCACAGGATCTGGCGCATCTGCTCCTATTGGCATTTGTTTTGCTATTTCTTCAAGATTTGTACGTAGAACTCCATATCCCGGTAATACTTGCTCAACACTCATTTTCATATCTTTGATTATTTTTCTAGCGATTACATCATGCAGTTCCGGATTAATGTCAACTAAAGCAGGATAAAGTGTACTAGAAGGATGTGCTGTCATTCGCCAACTCCATTCGTCTTTTGAAGCTTGAGAGATCTCATCGACTATTTTGTAATCGCTCTTCCAAACAGGAATTATACCTCCGTGTAATCCGGATTCCTTACCATTATGTGTTAACAAAGATTTGACCATATTAGATTCTGTTGCTCCATATCCGATTGTCATCACCGGTTTCTTTGCAACGCCTCTATCCAATACAACCTTCATCAAATTAGTTATTTGGTCTGGTGATAATTCGCCTGGGAAAGATGGGTTCTTCCCCCATGCTTTCTCAAGATTGTTTATTACTTCCAAATAGACATCTTGCGGATGATTTCCTACTTGAACGACATTAACTAATTCTGCCATTTGCTTATCTCTTACAAGAAGTGATGTTTGTTGATAAATACTAGATGAGGCGTCTTGGCTTATTGGTAAACAAACATTTGTTCCTTCGCCTCCGCCTTGATGTGCCTCTACGAAAGTAATTATTGCTGAAATTCTCTGAAATCCTTCCGACTTGGCCAAAAATACGTCGCCTTTACCCCAAATTGAATAATATTTCATTGGGGAATTGCTAATAATCTCTAATATTTCAATGAATAGTGGATCTTTTGAAACTTTTAAGTTCGCTTGATGCGTTTTCTCTTGGAGGGTTTTTTGGATTTGTTTCCAACTTTCAAGTTGCTCTGCTGAAAACAAATTTTCTGGCAATGCACGGCCTCGCATCAATTTAGCTGTGTGTATCTGTAACCATTCCCACCCAATGGATGTTAATGCGTGAGATTCAGCAAACCTTAGCATGCCTCTAGAAAAATCATCGCTTTGAGGTGAAAGAAGCGTGGATGAAGTAACCATTCTTCCTCTCCAATCAAAGCTCCATGCATGCCAAAAGGTTTGGTTGCTTTGTTTTTCGAATTCTAAATTTAATTTCTCAATAAAACTAAGAGAGGCGTTCCAAGTTGTAACTTGGCCAAGAGTAAGTGTTGGAAATATGCATTTCATATCTAGACACAATAATGTTCGCGTATTATGGCTGATTGCTTTGTTTTCCCATTCTTTCTTATCTAGGGCGTCTAAATTATTCCATTCTACATTAAGAATTTCTTTGATCTCTTGTGGTTTAGAATTTGGGTTTAATTCTTTTGTACTTTTACGATTTCTTCTCTTGTAAAGCGCCTGTGCTGTTACTTTCTTTTTGGGATTTACTTCACGGATTGCAAACTTCTCTACTAATGTTTCTTGAACGAAATTCTTCAGTGTACTGAAGGTGATATCTTTCACTTTATTGTCTATCTTCCATTCTGTTTTCTGAAGATTGTTTATTGCATTAATCGCTTCAAGAGATGGTTCAAATCTAACAATATTTAACAAATCTTCGATTGAATTATTTGAAACTAGAGGATAGCGGGATTGCATATGGGGGGTCATAAATCCCCCTGGGTAATTTAGAGATCTATCAACAGGCAAACTAAACATCGGATATGTTGTATCGCGGTTTAACAGAAATTCGAGAGCGTTGTATGTTCCTCCATCGCTCGATTTTTCGGTGAATCTATCACGTACTTCTTTATTGATTTCGTTTGTCAAATTCAACATAACTGTATCTCTCTTTGGAGCTTCCCCATTATGATAAAGGAAATTATATGTCTTGTCATCTCTAATAACGAAACCAGCCAAACTGAATGCTTGTAGTATTGAAATTGCAGTGTTTCCGCCCCAATTATCCCAATCAATAACGCCTTCATCTTCCAGCAAGAAAAATGCAAGTGGTTTCAATTTCTTTAATTCGCGTGACAGTTCTTCGACTACTCTAGTATTAATTGCTGAATAAACTCTTTGCGATTGGTTGTCTTCGGGGTTGAAAGTAATTGATTTGTCCCCATAAGGAACTTCAAATTCTCCCACTACTGAGTTACATACAAGTACAGATTCAGAAATTGCTCTTTGAAGTCTATCGCTTGATTTTGAAGCTATTTTACCACGCAATATTTCTATTTTCTTACCATCAATTCTTCCAATTAATTTTTTGGGTGGGCGGTTTACTGCACTACCAACTATACAGCGAATACTAGTTTCTATTGCTAATCTAGAAGTTGTTTCAAAATCAAACTCCTTGTCGCTTTTTACTTGTCTTTCATTCCAAAACAAATTGTGGCCGCAACTAGGACATTGAAGGGGGTCTGAGTCGCAAATATTTAGCAAATGACAGAGTCCTGCAATCTTTTTATTTTTAGCCTGGATTACCTTTAATTCAAGTTCTGAAAACTCTGATTCCTTAGTTTCAAAATCACTAATATCTACAAGTATGTCTCCCACTTTTACTTCTGTGCACTCTTCGAATAGAATATACTTTATTGTACTGCGAATTGCAGGCCAATGTATTGATCTGTCATGATAATTAATGATTTTAGATAAGCCGTCTAAACTCATCAAAGATTGGGTTTTTTCATCCTCAGTAAACCACTTTTCCTTATCGATTAAAATCTTGTTTTCATTAAACAGATTTTTTATTAAATCATATACAAAATCCCAAAGCTCTACTGTATTTGATGCTGTTGATTTCAAAACGATTTGATTGCATCCCTGTTCTGGACACGGGATTGATTTATCCCACTTCAGTAACTCTCTCCAACTGCGACTTATGTCAAATTTTATTCTTGATTGGTTGGTTGCGTCTTGCAATATTTGCTTGCCTTGAGGCATTAATTCCTCTACCATGCGAGTAAGTTCGAGATGCACTTTAGTTTGCATTGGTTTTCTATCGATTTGAACATTCATTTCATCTAACATTTTGTTGAATTGATATTCTCTAGTTGGAAGAACGTTTGTCGATCTTGACATTTCTTCCGAAATCTGTATTCCAATTTTACGGCCAAATTCATTTGTGTCTGTATTATTATCCATAATTACCACTTCTTTAATGACGAGACACCGTTGGAACAAACCCCTGACGATTGGTCGAAGTTATCAACATGATGCCTCACTATCTTCTATTATATTTCGATTCGGAATTTTGAGTTTTGAATCCTGTAGTTGGGGGTTTTGAATCCGAAAAAGTTGAAATGATTGGTTAATGGTGATATTATGGTAGAAAATAACAAAATTATGAATTTGAAAAATAGGGAAATAACATATCGAAGCGAAAACTGTATTTGTAGTTCACAGGGGCCTGATCCTGATTGTAAATGTATAGGGCCACTTTCCAATTCAAGGTACAGGTGGTGATACTATGCGTGAGTGGGATGATGAAAATTCTAACAAGCAACGATTGGCTGTTTCTGGATTACAGAAACTGTATATGCGAACCTGGGATGATGCACAAGAAGCAATTGACGCTATTGCAGATTGTGAGCAAATACCAATTCTCTGCGAATTAAAAGCAGTATTCAATCACGCACAATCTACTATTGATGCTTTAATTCAAAGTGATTGTACTTTAGGAGTTATATCTTTTAGTAATGAAATAGAACAGCTTTCTGAATTCATGAATGAATTGGGAGAATTGATCACCCAACCACGGTTTTCAACATCCGTTAATGCTGCATTAATTGTTGCGGCAAGTCAAAGCAAAGGTTCTCCCACATTACCAGTATTCGCTGGATATTCATTGCATAGTACAAAACACAAACCAACTCTTGACTTACCAGGTTCACTCGTTGACAATAACGGGTTCTTGATGGTAAAACATGAAGCTACTGCAAGATCTATGTTGAAAGATAAAAAGATTCCAAGTGATTTACACGATTCCCTACCTTCTGTTGATGAAAGTAAGATGATGTGGGGTAGAGAAGAATAAGGAGATTGATTATAATGACAATTGCAAAGAATAAAAACCAAAAGAGCCAGATTGAGAACGAAGACCTAGTTGCTGAAACTACGATATTACCCGAGGATAGTCAGGTTAACATCAATATTTATGATGCGAGAACGACTGTCTTTGAACATTTTAACAAATTACATGTTCCAAGAATTAACAAACAAGCCGAATTGATCTGGTCAATTGGAGTAGATGCTGTAATTCATGCATCCCAGAAGGGGCAACTTCTCATGCTCGAACAAAAGGGCACTGAAGTAACTCAAGCAATTAGTGAAACCATCGAAAATGATCTAAATGCTACATTAGACAGATTCTTCGACGAAGACAATGGCCTAATGAATGCAAACCTCTCAGAAGTTCTAGGTGAAAATGGGACTTTACAGCAAATGTTGACTGATCACATCGTTGGACAAAGTAGTAAACTTGGTGAAACTCTATCTGAATTAATTGGTCCAGAGTCAAACTTAGCCATTGCTTTAGATCCGAAACACACCAATGGTTTAGCAAATGATATTCAGAGTAAAGTTGACATTGCTTTACAAGATCAATTGGACCTTACCAACAAAAAGTCGGCGCTTTCAAAATTCTTTGAAGCGGTCCAGGATGCGAATAATGCCGAGAATCAGAGTCGAGAAGAACAAGTCAACAACATTCAAAACTTATTGGACTCATCAAATCCAAAATCTCCCCTTAAACAATTACTAAATGAAACAAGTTTGAGTGTAGAAAATTCTGCAATGAGTAGAATACGCGCTGAGCTAAAGGATTCTATTTCATCACTTGAATCTAGTATCAATGAGATGAAAGAATTCATTATTCAAAAGGAGGCTGAAGAAGATGCAACAAACTCTGTAATGGATTCATCTACATTACAAGGTCTCAAATTTGAAGATCAGGTGGGCGTATTTTTAGATGAAATTGCGATAGAATCGCGTCTTGAAAATACTCACACAGGCAATACTGTTGGAAACCTTACAAACTGCAAGACTGGGGATTTCATTCTTAGGTTTGAAGCGGGACATCAATTGTCTGGTAATTCTATTGTTGTTGAAGCAAAAAGTCATGCCTCATATGATACTCATAAAGCAATAGAAGAAATGGAGAAGGCGATGGAGAATCGCGGTTCTCAAGCGGGTCTTTTCATAATGAATTCGTCTCGCGCAAGAAAGACATTCCCTAAATTGCAACGCTTTGGAAATATTGTCTTGTTCCAATGGAATATTGATCAAGATGCGGCTCTCGAAAAATTAAATGCTGCGCTTATTTCAACACAATTGTTAGCTGAAAAGGAAAGTGTCCAGAACGAAGGAGATAGAGCGAAGGTTGCGGATGTTGCTGATAGAATTCAAAATGAAATTAAAAGAATTTCAAAAATGGATGGGTGGACAAACAATATTATTCGAGATGCTGATAAGTTAAGAGATGGGCTTCGTGTAATGAAAAACAAACTTCAGATTGCTATTGATAATACACATGAGACTTTGCGCTCATTAGGAATTGATAAAGTTAGTATTGTTGATGACGAAGATTGGGTTTAATTCTAATATCTCAGTCAATGTTAATTAGTCGACATCTCTTAGATGGAACACGGATATTCAGAGTTGATTTCATGCAATGGTCTAGGAGATTTGATGTGAAAAATGTCAATCCTAACAATTTCCAATTAATTGTATCTAAATCAATGGGTATCAAAGTATGGCTTGAGCATGAAGGTTTTACCATAAAAGGAGCGTCTGGAAGATTTACTAAAAATAAGACTTGGGACACTAGACCTAAACTCGTTTTGAATTCAAAAAAGGGGAAAAAGGTCCATGATTTGGAGGCTTTAAAGCGGCCTACTGAATGTAAATCTCTAATTGCAATTTTGTACTCTATTTGCCATTTAGGAGGGGTTGAGCAAAATGCTAACTTATTCTATAATGACAATAAAGGGATTCAAACAAGTATTGCAACAAGGCATGGGCCTGAAAAATCAGAATATATGAAGAAATTAATTGCTGTTCTTGAAGATTCGGGGTTTATTAAATCGATAAGTGCGGAAATTACACGGCCTTTACCAGAGAACCTTTCTGATCTTCATCTTGAAATGATTGAAAACTGTAAAGAAAATCGACTTTCTGATTTAATTGTTAGGAAGTTATTGGAAAAATACAGCTTAACTTGTAAAGAATTGGAAAGGGAACGGCTTGAGTTGGCTGACAATAGTGGGGTAGACAATCATCGGATACCAGAAATTATTCAATGGCCAACTTTAACCTTACAGGAACATGAAAATCGTATTCAAGATGAAATTCATTCTGCAACTATTTCAATTAAATCTGAGAATGATTTGTTGAAAAAGGAATTAGAAATCACTAAAGATGTGCTGTCCAACACGAAGGACAGTTATAGCCGCGTTATGTCAAGAAGTTTGTGGGCCCGGATAATGAATAAAAGAGGAAATTAGGAGTTGGATAGATGGATGTTTCTAAACCTGCCCCTATAGCTAACATACGGGTAGATCGTTACGAATTGGCATCTGCTGCTACTTCATTTTGCATAATCACGCTTGATCTAACTGGAGAAGAAACCGACTTCAATTTAAAGATGTTTAATAGCGAGGACAGTTCTAGTCTTGATGGGGTGTTATTTACTCCATGTGGAGATTTCTGCACTAGTGTGGGATTGGAAGCAGAGGGGTTGTTCAATGAAAAAAATCAGAAAACTAATTGGAGGCTCCGAAGTACTACTCAAAAGTTTAAAGGATTAGAAATTAATTTCAGATATGACGGTAGCATAGAACAAGCAAAGATTGGCACTTCATTTCAATTCGCGGCTATTATGCATAATTTCCGAAAATGGGGCTGGGAGTGGCGTGTTGACGGAAATCCTTGGAACAAAATTGATGAAGAAGAGGTGTTGAATCCAAATCAGGCCCAAGAAGTTCTAAGAGACCAGCGATTCAACTGGATTTCAAAACGAGTTGATAATGCTGAGGCCGAAGTTCAATTATTTCACCCAAAACAAAAAGCTACAATTCAGGGGATTGATAAGGTTAAGGACAGTTTGATGAAAAAAGACCCTGGAGAATTACATGTCACTTATGTTGGGTTAGATGATGCTGCAAATTATGTTTCAAGTATGCGCCAAATTAAATCTAATACAAAAGAGTCTGAAAATAAAATTAAAGAAATCGAAGTTCGGGCTGATTCGGATGATGATTCAACACATAATACTGATTGGTTCAAGAAAGTGAGTGAAGAATACGGTGACGATGTTAAAACACCAAACCACCAAGATAACTGGGAGACAACTGATATTATTATAGACACATACACTGTTAATTCGTGGCCTGATAAAAAAGATGATGATGCAGTAATAAAATATATCATGGAACGGGTTCAGTGTTTAAAAAAAGGCGGCTCATTGATTTTAACTTACCCGAGCAACAAAGACGGTGCTTTTGATATTAATTCTAAACCCCCTGCCTTTTTTTCTAAATCTAATTGGAAAGAGCAATTAAAAAATAGAGGAATTGAGGTAATTTCGGACAGTGTTTTTTCTGGTTGCGTTTGGACTATTATTCGAAAGGCTGAATTTGATGAACCGGGAGTTGAAGCGACTTGGGTTGGAACAGGAAAAACCGAAACCTCAACCCGGGATTCCTTAGAAGGAAGAGCACCTCCAGAAATTCATAATTGGAGGGAGTTTGTAGAAGAAATTAGAAAATTGGGTAACAAAGAGCATTCAATCACTCGCCCTGTGGAATTGAATCATGAGGTCCAAATCAAAGATCATATTGAAGAGGCCCTAGCTCACGAACCTAATTATAACATTGTCATAATTCAAGCCCACCCTGGTTGGGGGAAATCTGCCATTGTTGGTAGCTGTCTCTTCCCAAGGGACAGAGATAGCCCCCCTCCTGGTTACGAGGTATATATGGGTGAGTTAAATCAAATACATAATTATTGTAAAAAGGCGGATAAGAAGGAGTTAAATAAGCAAATTATGATTATTGATGATTTGCACAAATATGACAAGGATGGTTCCGGTAATAAAATTTCGATGGGAGATGTGTTAAAAAAATCTCGCGAAATTGCAGATAGTGTTGCGCTATTGATTTTGACTGTGAGAATAAAAGAATGGGGCGGAATAATCGGTAGTCTGAATCAAGAAAATATCAGGAATCGTGCTGAGTGCTTTGACAAATTACACGATTTAGAAGAGGAGGAACTGCTGACTTTTGTGCCTAAACTTGCCCAAAAAAACGGATTTAAGGCATTATGGAATGATGAAGGTATACCAAATACTAATCACAAAATGTGGGATGCGTTTCAGAAGTGGGCGAAGCATGCTACTGAAATGCTATTTAATGATGAGAATTTGAGGGCATATGGAGGTAATTTTAATCCCAGAAAAGCAATTTATTTCCTACGAGAATGCAGAGAGCAATTCAAACATGATTCGAACTTCGATTTAGAGGCGTTGGTAAACGATTACAAAATGACTGATTTGGAGTCTTTAGATGATATATTAAGGGGGGGATGACGATGGGGAAGATGAAACTAACTAAGGGTCAAATTTGTAATTTGCATGAAGCGATAAAAGGCCGAGTGCCTCTTCCTACTTACACCCTTATCGAGACTGTAAAAAGGGCTTTTGATCTTACAGAATGGGTGCCTTCAAGTAACCAGGGATTTGCAATAATCGAAGAGTCTTTAGAAGAAATTGGACTTGAGGGCGTCCATTCTTATTGTACTCAAACTCAACGCTGGGCTGATTTAAGCAAAAACGAAATTGTAGATTCGGAAGGTGATGATTTTAAAGAGTTTCAAAATTTATATAATGAGCAGAAGGATCAAGAAATTATAGATAATATTGTTGAGCATTTGTTTATTTCGCGTAATAAGGCTTTACTCGATTACAAAATTACGCCCCATCACTCATTGGTTGATGCCTTACTACATGCTCATATTGATCCCGATCATGATGGTGAGGGAATTATAGATTATCTGAAGGGTACCTCCTTCAGTGAGAACGGACTCCTTAAGGAGGATTTCTCTATTTTTTCAGAAACCGGTATCTTTGAATTCTTATTTGCTATAGAATGCCAGATTAATGATTCGCATATTATTAAAGGATCGTTAACAAATGTCCTAAGTAAAGAAATGGAGCCTGAATACAAATTTGATGATGGGGTTTATATGAATTACAATAGACTTGCCGAAATAGCAGCTAGACTGTTTCTGCCGTTTACTCAGATGGTTCCGGATAAGGATAAGATTGATGACCTCACCGACGATGAAATTTCTAAGTGGAATGATGTTACTGAACAGCACTGGTTGGTTATCAGAATGGCACTAAAAGTGAATTTCGATATTCTTCACAATTGGTGTAGGCTTTCTTTCGCAAGGGAATCGAACTTCGAAGAGTTTATGCCTAAGTGGGAAGGGCTCGCTTCTCTTTACTTACAGGGTACTTTACAGGGTTTGCCAATACCCTTTGAGGGCTTACCATCTGATGTAAGGCAACGAATAAATTTAGTTCCGCCATCGCCATTATTTGTTACTGATTTAATAATATACAATTATCTTAAAGGGTATATTAATGATTTCGAGAATGTTAAACATTGGCTTGGTATGTTCGCTGGAGGTGAATCGTTGAAATCGTTCTCTGATTTTGTAGTAGAACAACATGGTTCTGAGACTTTTGAAGAACTCTTCTTCAAGATGGTTGATATTGCAATTAAATCATCGGATAATGAAACGGGCATTCCAGACGAAAAACGGGCGGTAAAGGAACTTACGGACATGCTAGAGGATATTGGTTTAGACAATTTGCTCCAGCAAACCACGGCTGCCGGATCAGAAGTAATCCGGCAACAGATAGCATTTAACAGAGATAATATAATTCTAAGAGGAGATGAAAGAGTTAAGGCTCTTCGTAAACATAGCGCGGATGCTATTGATTCATTTTTAAAAGCAACCGTTGATTATATTTTAGCTTCAAAATTACAACCTACAGACCCTGAGAGAATTGAGTTATTCTTTAATTCCTTACACATATTCAGAGATAAAGACCCCATTCGTTGGCAAAGTGGATTGCAAGCCCTTGTTGCTGGTCAAATCGATTCCAATAATGAAGATGGCCATCCACAGAGAAGCCCGATAATGACATATGACGATCATCCTGTTGAACGCTTTACTAAAATAATTCAGTGTTTGATTGATTCAGAAGTAAGTCATGTTACTGGTTCTCTAATTTTAGATTCTATGCAAGATTATCTACAATTACGTATTTGCAGATATAGAAGAAGGTGCACAAACTGTGATGATGCACATCTGTATATCTCTAAAGAGCGATTTAATGTAAATGATAATCAAATAATTGATTTTGATAATGCTATCGATAATTTGCGGGAGCATTTCGTTGAAATTGAGGAAAATGAGGGTGATGATTGGGCCATCCAAGCAGGATTGGCTTCCTGTCAAGGCCTCAGAGAGCTGTCCCAAATGATAAAAGTTACAATATTAAATCAACAGATAGATTCTTCAAATTGTAATTGGATTGATTTTTCTCCTGGCAAAAAATTTACATACCGAAGAACTGGAAATATTGTAGCTGAGAAATTTGATCTACTTGGAGAATTTAAGAGAAGATATTCCATAGCAAATGTAATTCATTCTCAATATTTGATTACTCATGCCGCTTCGATGTTAATTCATCTATCTGAGTCATACATCTCTGCTTCAGATAAGCTAAAAATTATTGATTATTTTTCTTACGAGTTGCAAAAACCGGCGGTGAAGAATAATAGTAGCGTTGATAATGAAATATATGATCTGATTAATTCTGTATATCAATCTTGTAGTGAAAATATAGTCCCAGAAGGTTTTGATGAAAATCTAACAAATATATGTGAGAAGTATTTGAGAGAGCTCGCCGAAATGGACGATAATATAACTCCACAAAAGGCCATTACTGGTTTGGTGATTATGAAAAGTTTTGGCATAGGCGGACGGGGCCCGTTTGAAGGAAATAGGAAACAGATTCCCTTTAGTTCATTGTGGAAATATCCCCATGAAAGACTGGAATTTTTATCCGGACTTATTATTGATTCGCTTAGCGGTGGAGAAATTACAGAACTAAATTCTGAATTAGTAACATTTATTGATATGATGCACAGGGAGATAGACAATTCTTTCGAGGTTGCTGTAAATAGTCTACAAGATGCAATTGATATGGGTTATACACTTGAATGGGATTTTGACACTGAGGAGGCTATTAACTCACTAAAGATGAATAGGTCTAAACTTGCAAAAATTCGAAATCGCTTGGTGCACGATGGATCTAACCTTAGTAAAGCCGGTGGAATCTAATGGATGCGCAAAAAATTATCATCGGGCTTGAAGCTCATGATGGCACAGGAAAAACCGAAACCTCACTTGAATTATTGAAAATTTTTGGAGGAGAGCGTTACTGGGTTCAAAAAGATTTGAAAGAGGAACGGGCAGAATGTTATGCCCTCAAAGGTAATGAAAATTTTATTGAAAAATGTAAGCTTCTTGATGAAACGTATAGGAGTGAATCTGAATTAATTAATGATATCAATGGAGATTTCATTGTTATGGATAGAACCTGGGCATCTCATGCTGCTGAAAGGTATTATGAAGCAACCACTCTATGTAATCCAGCCCTAGATCCACCTTATCAAGATGATAACTGGCCAGAAGGGGTTACCAAACCAAACATTACCTTTCAAATAATTCTTGATCCTGATGAAATTAGAGTTGCGCGTGTAATTGAGAGAGCTAAAGAAAGTGGAGAGGAGCTTTCTGAACGCGATATTAAATTGAATTCTGATCCATATTACCGTTCTGTATTAACTCATGCTCGGAAAAAATTAGGATGTAAAACGTTTCTAATTCGTGAAAGAAAACCTGAAGTTGCAGCATTAAGAATAGCTCAAGTAATGCTGGGAAATATGGATTGTAAACCTATGAAAGTAGAACTTAGTCATCTGATTTGACAATTATTTCATCTATCTCTTGAAAATTCCTAAATAAACGGTCTCTCCAACAAGTCGAAGTGCCTCCAATAGAAGTGTCAAGCATGATGTTTACTTCTTTTACTCCTTCTCTCAAAATAATTGTTAATACTCGCTCATTTATTGATATTTTATTGAGCTCTTCGAGCAATTTGGATTTGAATACTTTTCTTGGCCCTTTGTGGTTTTTTTGCAAGGCAAAGGCTGACAGTCCTCCCATTGCAACTAATAATTTGGAGTTTGCTTCAAACTCCTTGGTGTCAAAATTGAATATTTTTTCCAACTCAATCGAATATTGATACGCTTCAAGAAAATTACCAAAATGATAAATCGGTAATTCATTCAATGGATATCCAACAATATCGTGCACCAAGCGATTTCGGAATTTTCGAATTGTTTCTAATTTGTCATAGTGGCCTTCTTCCAAATATCCGCCACTTTTTAGCATTGAAATTATGTCAGCAAATGAACAGCTTTGGATTAATTCTTGGTTTCTCCCTTGTCGATGTTTTTTGATTGTCGAAAAATAATCTCCTTTGCATAACAATTTTATTCTACATCTCGTTTCAATTATTGCTAATCGTTTAACTAAGTCTGCTTCTATTTTTTGATTTAATGCAAAATCATGAATTGTAATTACTCCGGGCCACTTACTTCCTTCATTATTCACAACAATTAATCGATTATTATCTTCAGCCAATAATGTTGCAATTTCATTGTGAGTTGCGGTTTCTTTTACTGTATGTGCTATTGACTTAATTACCTCACCTTCTTTTCTTTCAATGACTGTAAATTCCGTTGATCCCGGTTCTGGGCATAATAATAAACGATCCCAATTGTTAGCTGTGCTAAACATTTCAAATGGTAATTCGTGAACTGCTTCTTCCTTATTAGGAAATATTGTACCCACAGGCCATGTTTGAATTGTTTTGGCATTACTTTCTTGATGAATAATATGGTCTTTTGGAAGATAGAAATCATCCTTAGTGATTAATTCTTCCTCGCCTTCATAGGGCTTCAATGGTTGTATCAATGACAAAATTTCAACTATTAATTTTGATACGGCATAATCTGTTGGTGTTTCTGCATCGTCTCGAACTAATAATGCTAAATCTGTTAATTTAGAATAAATCAAATTGGCATAATTGACTTTAGGATTGAGTTCTGAATCAAACCCTTTCATATTAGTGCCAAGATATTGATTATTCCATTCCCATCCCTTCTCTGTTAATTCAGACACTTTGAGATTCAAATATGATTTTACTTTGGGCGCATTTAACATCGAAAGTGTAAGTATATCTGTGATTTTCTCATCATCATCTTCCAGGAACACGATGTGGTGCTCATTTGACAAAACCAAAAATATTGATTCGATTATTGAAGTTCTTCTTGGTATTACTTGAACTTCATTTCTATTCAAAATAAATGTTTCATATAGATCTCCGTCGTGTAATCTTCGGCGTGCTATCATAGTTACATCGCCACCATAAGATGAAACTAATGGAATTGCATCGAATTGTTGTGCTTTCAGAATGTTGCCCAATGCTTCGATTGCCAACGGGTCCTTGTTTTCAAGGCCTAATGCTTTGGGCTCTATTGCGAATACTAAACCATTGCTGGCAATATCGCAAACCCTCATACATTCTCCAAAACAGCCCTGATTATAACGATACCTTTCTGATTGGAAAAATTGGATTTGAAACTGTACTAATTGGGTTTTCGATCCAAAATTATGATGAAGATAGTGTTGTGATGAATATTACAGAATTAATTAACAACTTATCTGAAGAGTCGATTATTGCTATAAGTGCCTTTAGTGTTGCAATCATATTCTATGTATTACGTTTAATCAGTACATTAAAATCTCAAATATCTAATTTCGAAAGTGAAGAAAAATCTGGACGCCAATCTCTTCAAGATGATTTGGTTGTCATGAATGGTCTTATTGATGAATTACGATATGAATTCAAAAGTGTTCAAGATAATTTGGAAGAGGAGCTTGTCGAACATGAATTGCTTAGTCTAACAATGTCTCCTCAATTTAAAAATCTTGAAGGCGTTATTTCGGATACACTAGATGATCAATCTGATTCGATGATTGACCTGGAACGTAATTTGACGAGCATTTCAAATTCCATCTCTAATCTAAATGTAAATAAATCTCAAGCCGGATTCTCTGAAATTAACAATATGCTTCCTACGCTTATTGATAAAATCCGTACGATAAATCAAAAATTGAAGACTCAATGTTCTTTTGTTTATGAAATGCAAAAGGATCTAGAAATGATAAAGAAAGCATGTGGAGTTGAATGAATATGAGCGATAAAGATAATTTCCAAAAAAGGCCTATTTTGGGCAGACGGGTCCTAGTTCCTAATTTCGATCTTTCAGAGGCACGTCCAAGTGTCAATACAAATTCTCCGCAATCTGAATCTAATACAACTTTTGAAATCCAAGTCGAGGAAAAGGAGATGAAAAATATGACATCAAATGATGATTTTAAAGATAAACTACGTGCACTTCATGCCAGTATTCTTGATGAAGAAGAGGCGAAACAAAAGGACCAGCAAATAATTAATCAAGATAAGAAAATCGATGTGCAATATGAATATACGATGCCTGCAAAAAATTTTCAATTTACACCAGGTGAATCTTCCGATACCAAGGGTAATTTCTTCTTTAAAATGCCACTCAATAATCCGCCAATGGGAGGAAATATACATTGTATAAAATGGAACTCTCCTACTGACTTTGAGCTTATTGAAGCTAGTGGTTCTGCTGCTGATTATGTACGATATAACCAATGGCATCTAAATGGTGCATCTGTTTGGATTGGTACATCTGCAACTGGTGCTGACGACCATGTTGGAGTTGACCCTGCAGCAGGCGTTACTGGATTAATTCCTCAGGCTGTCAAGCATATTTCTGAAATGGTAAAAACGTCAAAACGATTATCTCAAAAAGAACGTGGATTAGATAGTCAAGGACGCCCTTACCAATTCGCAGTAATTGCCGTAATAGGCGGTCAGGATCATGCCGCAATAGAACGACATATGAATGACTTGAAAATGAATAAGTCGTATGGTGAGGCTTTCAAATCTCTTGGCATTCAAGGGATCTCTTTCCGATCTGCTCTTTACAACGACATGGGGAAATTGTTTGCCCTTGAAGTATCGTTCACGAATAAGGAAACATATGGTCACGGACGTCATCTTATCTTTTTGCATCCAGCAAATGACATTGGCGGAGGGAAATCCGCTGAAAGTTTGATGGATCGTAGACTTACTAGTCAGGCTTCTGCATTAGCTAAAGAATTCGAATGGTGGATTGCTGCTCTTGAACGTGGAGACGGGAAAATTGGAGCGATAGAGACCACTCTAGGGGGAACTGCTCTAAGGGGGCGTTATGCAATGTTATCAGCACGTGTTCCTCGAACGCTTTTCGCTGAAGATGCATGCGAAATAGTCAATGTTGATCGTGCAGACTGGGTGAGGGAAAATCTATTTTCTGAAATCCAGGAGTATCGCTCTAATTTTGCAACAACATTGCTGACTACAGCTTGGGGCAAAGTTAGTGAAAAATATCACGGTATACCAATCCAGCTTGTTGATCGTTTTGATCGCAGTATGGTAAATACTCGTCGGAAGCGTGCTATAATTGCAATCTTAAGGCACATGTTCCTTGGGCATCCTGACCTTGATTTACTAAAGGGCGATATTTCTGATGAAAGAATTGCACAACGTCGTGAAGAAGCTATTACTAACAGTGACATGATGACAATTTATGATACTGCTGAAAAGAATCTAAAGGGTCCTTGGAAACAACAACGTCGAATTCGCCTTAGTACCAGTATCAATATTACTCCTTCAAAAATCATGTCTTTAGCAAGAAATGATGATCCCCACATGGCAATAGATAATGCAGAAGCTGTACTTGAAAAACTACGCAGCCTAGCAACCAGCCAAAATGGTGCATTGCATAGTGGAGGATTTACAGTAATTGATGCCTTGGTTCCAAAGCATATACTTGAGTCACAAGATAATATCGTAACGCCTCAGACTGTAGGAAAGGCGATGGAGTCTATTGCTCAAGGGCTTAGGGCTCAAGGTATCGACAAACCTCTTGTGAATTTGTACCAGTTGCCACAAGGAATTAGTGGAGATCTTGATGAAATTATTGTTCAAATTACTGAAGACCAGCCTGGAAATAACATACTAATGGTTTCTACAGAAGAAGTTGAAACACATTCTAAGCGGATTATAATGCAAAACCCGGACTTGAAATCAATTAGTAACAATACGGTGTCAACTGTATTTGCATTTGGCCGACTTCTAGGCCGTATGGTTACGGCTCATCAGATGAGTGGATACAAGCACTGTGAAGATGATGGTGATCTTATTCATGCATTCCATCGTCACTATTATGGTGGCCGCTTTGGAAATCGTCCAAACCGATTACTTGGTGGAAACAATCGTGTTCGAAAGAAAATAGAAAATAAAGGAGAAGGTGAATGAAATGCAAATAATTAATGCTGTACTATTGTTTTTAGCTCTAATCTTAATCTGGGGCACACTAAACTTGGATCGATCTGCCAATAGAATTGTTGAAACTGATCAAAGTACTCAACTAAACGATTCTATCGAATTTCTTAGAAAATTAAAGAGAAAATCCGCCAGAGAAGAGAGCTTAGGGCGCCGAATGGAAGCTTATCGTAAGACTGTTGAACAAGCTTTGAAAGAAAATCCAGATTATCTAAAAGACATTGAAGAAAATTTCGGTAAAGGGACGCAAGCCTGTGAATCTTTACTAGACAATTTGATGTCATCTACTGTAAAAATTAATTCTGATTTAACCCATGTAAATGAAGCTGTACAAAAGGTACGTGAGTCCGACAATGCAGATTCAATAACAACCGTTTCTCATCTACGTGAATTGTTTCAAGCAATCTCTGAAATAGAGAGTGCTTCTAGTGATGTGGAGGGTTATTCTGCAAATTTAAATCAACAAATTTCTGAGGTGAAGGCCGGTGTTATCTTTTGATTTTAATTCAAAGAAAGAGGCTCTTGTTGAAGCGAGGGATTTGCACTTTGAAGTCGTGAGTTTTCTCCGAGAATGTTCGTCGGAATCTCATATAATTCCTTCACGAACCCTGGCAAACAGGATTGAAGTTGCCATTCTTAGCCCGATTCAATTTGGTTTAGAAATAATTGAAAAGGTTGATGAAATCGGTGTTGAATCCATTCCGGATACGCTGATTGAACGTTGGATGAATCTCATAGAAGGTGCAATATTCATAGGGGGTTGCACGCATGGAATCTGAACTACAAACTGCATTGCTTTCTGTTAAGGGAAATTTGGCCCATAGCAAAGACGGTTACAAATCCCTTTCAGAATTTTGTTCAGTATTAAATCAAAATGTTTTCTTGCTTGAAACAATTTTCCAAGATCCTCTGCCTTCAATTGCAAAGATGATGGTAGATAATTGGCTTTGTGAAATTGAATTTCAAATTGAAAAAAACCAAGAATATAATTCACTAAATAATAAATTACAAATAATGATTGAAAATAAAATTCCTATCCATCAAATAAACCAATCATTTGCCCCTATCTCTTCCTTGCATGCTAGCATTTCTGATTCGAAGGGGCGTGATCAATCGGGACGCCCGATTTGTGGGATTCTTCCAAAGCCATTTACTAAAAAATTAAATGATCTAATTCTTGAAATTGTAATAGATACAGAATTAAATCAACCCAAAAACTGGAATGATTGGGCCTTTAGATTAAGTAAATTCCTAAATGTTATTGAAGAAGTAATTCGATTCTTTCCTCCTTCGCATCACTTTGCATCGCTACCTTGTTCGATTGCGATTTTAATACGCAATATTAGATTTTTAGCAATCGAACAACATCAGCTTTCTAAAACACTTGAAATACTAACTGCTGAAGATGACCGTGGTGCAAATTTCCATCTAGACGTATTGATGTTAAAGCGGAAATTGCTTCCAATTCCTTTACTCGCAACAGGTGATGATGAATGAATACTGAAATCTCTTTGATATTATCATTTATATTGGTCCTACATATTGCAATTTTCATCTATGGATGGTTTACAGCAAGGTACCGGCCAATGATGCTAAAATTCTCATTACTAGAAAATGATTCTGAAAGATTACATTCTATTGGAATGCATTACCAAAGCCTAGTTGAAGTACCACAAGAATTCCTGGAAGCTCCAACTCCAATTATTATTAAAGAGGCAAAAAGAATTGAGTTGCGCCTTATGATTGAAGCTTGCTTGGTTGCATTGGCAGGGGTTATTCCTTCGAGTCTTATTGCGGTGGTGTTCGGATGAGTTGGCCAGATGAGTACAGAATCTTTGAAGGGACAGATTATGAAAAAATAGATTGTAAAAATGTCTCTACAAGAATTCTTGATGTTCATGATGTGGAAGTAATTGATATTACTTCTTGGCGTAAAAAAACGATCCTTAGGATTTGCAATCCACGAGGTTTAAAGGAAATTAACTTCAAATCTTCAATTCCTAATGGGTTTTTAGAATTATTTCTTGAAAATAAGCCGTTGTTACCCTTGCAGATTAATGGAAAAGTAAAGACTGTGAATTTAACCTCTGGAAGTGGAGCTTATGTTGCTGGTTTTCCACAAACAGACCGAACATTAGTTGTAGATTCCTATTCGGGTTGTCATGTCACAAACAATTCTAAAACTATATTGAGAAATGATTCTGATTCGTTACTTATGCATAATATTGGGGAGCAAGAAGTCCTGATTCAGGGTGACTGGAAATCGATTAATTTTGTAGATTGCCCATTTGTAAATTCAATTACGATAAAATCCGACATTAGAATGCACAAAATATACATCGACGATTGCCCTAATTTGAAAGAAATTCGGATTAGAGGGATGGTTTATTCGCTGTATGTAGATAACTGTGAAAATATTGCCAACATTGTTGGTTATGGAGATAACCTGATCTTAAACAAATGCTTAGATAATTTATCTGTTAATGGTTTTTGGATAGAAACTCCTATGCATTTTGCAGACAAAAGGGATGCGTCAATAAATGACCCCTATAGTGAATTGTCAATTGATGTTCTAAAAACTTGTGAAGATATTGATTTCGTCACAATAACTCCAAGAGAATATGAAGGTGGAGGGGGAATTATTGAGTGGAGTGAGGTTTTTGGCGTTGATACCGCTACTTTATCGCTCGGAACATCTATTCCAAATGTACTAAATTACATATTATCTACTGGAGATTCGGGGATTTCTGCATTCACAAAATGGTGTAAACAAGCAGTGGGATTATGGGAGACATACAAAGGAATGCGGATAATTTGTGCACTAGTTCTCAACGGTATCTCTGTTGAGAAAATAATGATTGCAAGACATTCTTTATGTGAGGAAAACCGGGTTTCAAGAAATATCGTAAATACTGTAGATGACGATTCTATGAGTTCTCGCATTAAAACATCTTTCTTCAATAAATTCCACAGAGGGAAGCGTGGATTATTTAACTTTATTAGTGATAGTCCTCGTCAAACAGAGCATATTCCATTTCATAGATTAGATGTTGAAATTGGGGCTTGTGCGCAGGCTTTAGGCATTGATTATCCATATTCGGTGTTCAATTCTATTTCCTTAAGAGGAATGCAAGTTATTGGACAAAGTTCGGTTATGGGCCTTTATTCTGCAATACACCATGAAGGAAGAAGTGAATCTGCTCAAGAGAGAATTAAAGCAGTTTTCTGGGACAGATTAAGAGATTCTTTAGCAGGCCCAAGAAAGGGGCTTGTTGACCAAATGTTAGGACATTTTTTAAGTTCTCCATTGTGTAATGAATGGTCTGTTTCTCGTCTCTGTAAATTAGTTAAACATTTTTCTAAATTGCCTCCTGGAGATAATGCGCTAATCATTGCTGCACTAATTCAAGAGTTCGACTCTATTGATGCTAGAATGTATCTAAAAACAATCCTACTCGAAGAGTCATTGCCCTTTGAATTATTAACGATTCTAAATCCGATTGGACTCGGTGGACAAAGAGCGTTTATAACTGGTAAAGTAGCAAAATTAGAGTTCCCAATATTAAGAAGAATGGATAACAATAGGAAGTGAATAAAATGACAACACAAAAACAATTTGATACAAGTATAGAAGATGCAAAGGCAATAGTAAAACACCATTTGAACATGCTATGGGATTCTCCCCAAAGTGCAAAAATAACTCCGCCCCTAATGATTTGGGGGCCGCCAGGAGTGGGGAAGAGTACATTTATTCAGGATCTTACTGAAGAAGAGGGGATTGGTTTCATTGATGTGAGATTAGCTCAAAGAGAGCCTGTTGACATCCGTGGGTTACCAGTGCCCCGGGAGGATCGAAAAGGGATTGATTGGATTATTTCTTCAGAATGGCCTCGTGAAAATTCAGATGAATTTAAGCAAAAGGGAATTATCCTTTTCGATGAAATTACTGCCGCAGACGCTACGCTTCAAGTTGCTGCTTACGAATTTATTCTGGATCGAAGGCTTGGGAAATTGTATCAAGTCCCAGATGGGTGGTACATTATTGCTGCTGGAAATAGGTCATCTGATGGCGCTGTTGCGCGTACAATGTCCTCTGCATTAGCAAATCGATTTTGCCATCTAGAAGTTTCTTCTAATTCTGAAGAGTGGACGAAATGGGCTGTAATCAATGACATACATCCATCTGTTATTGGCTTCATTCGGCACTCGCCCCAATTATTATTCAATATGAATGGGAATAAGGAAAGAGGATGGCCTAGCCCTAGAACTTGGGAAAGGGTTAGTGCTGAAATTAAAGCTGCTGAAAATTGCTCTTTGCCTAAAGATTTGCTTGAGACAATCATCCAGGGCCTTATTGGAATCGGTGCTGCTATTGAATTCACTGGGTTTCTTGAATGGAATGATAAAGTTCCAAGCGTTAGTGACCTCCTAATGCAAAATGCAAAGTTGGAAATTCCTGAACGTTCTGATCAAAGATATGGTTTTATTTCTGCAATGGTATATTATTTCAAGAAAAATGAGGATCCTGTACAATTGTTCGAAGGGTTGTATGACATACTTCTGGAACTACCAAATGATTGGACGCAACTAGCCTATCATGATATCGAACTCTCACTTAGAGCGTCAAATAGAATTGACGTAATGAAAGAATTTATGCAGCACGAACGCCACAAAATGGTAGAAGATAAATTGGCTGTTGTATGAGGGTTTAATATGTCAAAAAATAATATTACAATTACTAATCCTGATGAAGATGATATTCTTGAAAAGGAAGAAGGTTTGGATTTGTGGACAAATGATCGAATGATGTTGCTTCTAGGGAGGCCTTTTTTAGGAATATTAGCTATGAATTTAGATCTTATTCCTGTTGTTGATTACCGTTGCCAAACTGCAAGTACTGATGGCAAAAGGATTTTTTTTAATCCCAAATTTATCAAAGGTTTGGATGCTAATGAAAGGCTGACAATATTGGCACATGAGATTTGGCATTGTGCTATGATGCATTTTACACGCCAAGAGGGGCGAATGGACAAACATAGAATGTGGAATTATGCAATTGACCATGAAGTCAATGCCCTATTGAAAGAGGATGGTTTTTTCATTCCTGATAACTGTGTTATTTATGAAGAACACCTTGGAAAGTCCGCTGAACAAGTTTTCGAACTACTCTCAAAAGGAGAGTTGCCAATGTGTGGACAAGTGATGGATGATCACCTAACAGATTCTATGAGTGATTGTAATTGTGATGAAGAAGATGGTGATGGTGTTGAAATTGAGTTAAAGGTCGATCCTGATTTTAATCCTACGCGTTCAGATAAGGTTTGGAAGGAGTGGAGGGCAAAGGTGATGGCTGCTGCACAACAATGTACGCATCGTGGACGCGACATTGGTGCATTTCAAACTAAAATCAATGAGTTATATCCTTCTAAGATTGGTTGGAAGGAAGCTTTGAGACAATTCTTGACTCCTATGTTTGGGGGGTCGAGAAAATGGCTTCCGCCAAATAGAAGATTTGTCCATCAGGGTCTTTATCTTCCTTCTAGGAGATCTGAAAACATCATGCGTATTGTCGTTGCAATTGATACTAGTGGGAGTACTACGGGTGATATTGTGTGTAGATTTGTGTCCGAAGTCTATGGTATTTTAAATTCATTTAACAATTACGAACTAACCCTAATTCAATGCGACTTAGAAATAAATCACTGTGAAAAATATACTACTGAGAAGCCATTCAACCCTGATGAGTTTACTCTACACGGCGGCGGTGGAACTGATTTTTACCCACCGTTCTTATGGGTGAAAGAGGAATTGAATAATGATGTTGAAGTTATGATATACATGACTGATGGACATGGGCCTGCTCCGGAAAATGAACCTCCTTATCCAATGATTTGGGGAGTTATTGAAGGAGGCAGGATGCCTGCTGACTGGGGCATGGTCTTGGAATTACCACTTTGAATAATCATTTCCAATTGTTATCGAATATTTTCGATTTGTTTTTGAAGGATTTAAATTCTAAATGATTCCCACAAGGATCAGAAATGAACATCGTTGCCTGAGCGCCTGGCTTGTCTTCGTATCTTGTATAAGGCCCTAGAACGAAATGTTGTCCATTTTGTTCTAACTTATCTCTTAGGTTATGCCACTCACCCCATTCAAGGACCAGTCCAAAATGCATTGCTGGAACTTGTCTTCCATCGACTGGGTTCGTACTTAATGTTGGCATTTCAGCGACTCTATGGGCTACTATCTGATGTCCAAAAAAATTGAATACACAGGATTCTTCTTTTTCTCTACCCACAGTACATCCTAATACTTCGGTGTAAAATTCTCTTGCTAGAGATAAATTATCAACAGGAAATGCCAAATGAAATGGTCTTAATTGCCCGTTTTCTCCAGGCATAATTACACCTCAATATTTCCACTTAACTGAGCAACCAATAGATTCTGTTCTATTCACTGGAGGTTCTTCGCCCATTGATAATGAGTCCATTGCATCGCTAAGGTCGCTAGTTGTTGCTTCCATTGGATTACGAGGTGAGTTATCTAATCTACCGCGATAAACGACAATTCTTTCTCCATTTAAAAGATAGAATTCTGGCGTTCTTTTCGCATCCCAGCTAGTTGCAACTTCTTGTGTTTCATCATGGAGATAAGCGTAAGGCATCCCTTTGTCCGCACGTTTTGCCATATTCTCGAAAGAGTCGTCTTTGTACATTTCTGCATCATTTGAGTTAATTCCAACAAACCCCATTCCAAGTTCTGCTGCCTTTGTCGCAATCTTGTTTATTCGATCAATACTACCAATAACATATGGGCAATGATTACACTCAAAGAGAATTACTGCACCATTATCTGTCAATATGTCATCTAGTGATACCTTTTCGCCACCAATACTTGGGTTTGCATTCTTGAGTGAAAATCCACTAACCTTGTCGCCTGGTTCATATCCCATATTTGAGCCAGAAAGGCCCTCACATTTCAGATTGTGGCTAAGGACATTTCACACTCTTGGTTACGTCGTCTTGCAACTGGGTTGTCTGGATCGATTGCTAAAACGCCACGCCAAGCCGCTGATGCTTCCACAAATCTTTCCGATTCGTGATGAATTGCAGCAATATGTAAGCGTGCATCAATGTGTTCTCCATCGCAGCGAACTGCTGCTTCAAAGTCTGCTAATGCTGCTTCTTCTCTTCCCCAATCAAGATAGAGTAGTCCTCTCTGATGCCAAGCATCGGTATGATCTGGAGAAAGTCTCAATGCTTCATTTAGAGGGGCTTCTGCTTTCTCAGGTCTGCCCATTGAAATGTAACATGCGGCAATTTGCGTTAATGCGTGATGGTGGTGTGGCGCATCATCGATAATCAATTTAAGATCGTCTTTAGCTAGTTTCCAATTAGACAAAAGCATGTTTGCTTCGGCTCGTCGAAGACGTGCTAATGCAAGGCTAGGTGCTAATTCTAACATAACTTCAGAATCTTCTAATGCTGCTTGTCCGTTCTCAAGCGCCATGTGTATGCTAGCACGATTTAGTCTTGCTCTAACATGTGTAGGTTCCGTTTCTATTGCTTCATCGAAATGAGATAGTGCTCTCTTTAGATGCCCTTGGCGTGCTGCAATATTGCCTCGAACATACGAAACTACAGCACCCTCTCCTCTGATTGAGGCTGCGTCTATTGCTTGTGTTGCACTTTCAATATCATCTCTCTCTAAGTATAGGAGAGCGGATTCTGCAGCTGCACTAGGATCTTCATCTGGTAGGAGGCGTCGGGCTCTTGTTAGAGTCTCGTCTGCTTTACCTATTTCTCCTAACAATCTTTGAACACGAGCAAGTCCTAACCAAGCAATGCCTGATTCTCGATCCATAGCAAGTGCATTTTCGAATGCTAAGGATGCATCGGCTAACAATTTCCGGTCTGTAGTTCCAGTTCCATCCCTGTGCCTATCTGCATTGGCAAGATGTAGCCGACCTTCTATCACCCAAAGATCTGGGTGGTTTACTCCCTCGGGAGTCCCATGCAAAACGTCCCATGCTTCTGTGTGACGTCCTTGGAGCAATCTCCTCGATGCTATTGCTGCTCTTAGGTGCCCGTCGTTTGTATGCTTGGCCAAACTCTTTTCTATTGCTTCGTCTGATTTTAGGCCTTCTCCTGCCGCCTCTAACAAATCTGATTTTAACATTATTAAATCGGTTCCTCCAGCATCTAGGGCCACAGCATGAATTGCTGCTTTGAGTGCTTCAGAAGATCTACCATGACTTTCTGACAATACTTGTGCCCTAATGGCCCAAGCAGTACCATTTTGCCTATCTAACTCTAAACAGCGATCTACGCTTTCTAATGCCTTTCCTTTTTCTTCAAGTGCCATGAGGATTTCTCCACGGCGACACCAATCATCTGAACGTGTTGGATCCTCTTCTAATGCGCTTTCAATCGCTTCAAGTGCTTCACTACGCGCTCCAGCACGGTCACGTAATCCCGATAATAGCGACCTGTCTGCAGCAGTATCAAGTCCTAATGCCTCAAGTCGTTTGATGTTAACTTCTGCTGTTTCGTCACCCATAGTTGCGAGGAGATGGGCGTGTGCTCGCAACAATTCTGGTGAGTCTGGTGAAATTTTTAGGCGCTCTTCGAGCCATTTTCTACGTTCAAATGAGTCTCCAGCTAATATCGCTGTCTGCTCAAGTATTCTTAGAGTTACATCATCTCCTGGAATTAAATCGTATGCCTGGAATAACAAATCCCTTGCACGTGACATTCGTCCACTTTCCAAAGCGACCAATGCAATCCTGCGATAATCAGGTGCTGTAAATCCTTCAATGTGGTCTATTGTTTCGATTAATGAAACCGCGAGTTTAGTTGGTCCCGGCTGAAGTAATGGTGTTGTCTCGTGATCAGCATCAAGTGGAATTGATGCAATGAGATTCTCCAGAGCTTCCAAGGCCTCTCCTTTGCCTTTGAGCGCTTCATGAGCAAGAATGGTACCATCCAATTCTGGATGTGCAGCCCGCACACCATCTAATCCAGCAACTAAGTGCTGAATATTGCTTTCAATTCCATCTAACCTCATGCTAAAAACAGCTGAAGTAGACGCCTGCGCTTCCTGCAGGAGGATCATGCCATCGCCTAGTTCATCTAACGACTCGTGGGTCTTGCTGAGCCACCAGCCCATGCCCCCTCCGAGTGCAAATAAACCAAGTCCCATCGAGACGGTGATCGGGTCCATCAATGCCCAGCCTTTTCGTTGAGGCTATATGCTCTCCTGCGCGCAGCGCTCGCGAGAAGGCGTTTCGCGGACCACCAGAATATTGCCGAATACTACAAGTTTGGCATTAAATTCAGGCACGTTCAAATGATGCCTGTGCCCTGTAGGGGTATCGGGTGGTACCATGAGCGAAGAACTTTGGTGGGAAACACGGCTTGAGGCGTGGTCCCGTGAAGGATTCAATGTTGATTCGTTTCGTTCAAAATTATTGGGTGAGCCTGCACTTGCAAGCGAGTTACTAATTCAATTTGAAAACATAGTCATTCGTAATCGTAACTTACGACGAAGAGTGATTGATTCTTCCATTTCGAATTCTCGTAAAGGAAAATGGCTCGAGCGTCTAGATCAATTAGGAGACTCTGATGCACTACTTGATGAATGGGAAAGGGATGCTGCTAGAGAACGCCCATGGGAGCCGTTTGCACACCGTGCTATGCCTGCGTGGAGGGAAAGAAGTAGAGGGCGTGATTTAGAAAAATTAGTCAAACGTTTGGAGGCTTTAGATCGTTCTAGTATTCCTGCAACCCAACCTCTATTGGTATTGTTTGATGATGTTGATGCCGAACAAAGTATTTCTGAATTGATTGCTGATATTGAACTAGATGAGGCTAGAAGGACGAAGATAATTGGAGAGATGATTGAACTGTTATCTTCTGAAGGCATTGATGGTTCAAGGGCGCTCAAAATGGATATTTCAACAGCATTAGATTATCTTACTGAATTACAAACAAAGAGTGATTTGCAAAGATCTAATCGCTTGCGGATTGATCAAGACATCCGGCCATATGATAGTGAATTAGCCGATAGACTCCTAGGGAAAAGGGAATTGGTTCCAGATGAAATCTCTGCAATAATTAGTAATTTAGATGAGCGTTTGAAATTAATTAACAATAATATCCAAGAATGGAGAGGAATGGGGATTATTTTTCCACACGATGATCGCATAAGGAGAACTGAATTATTAGATTGGGAAGCTAGTTTACCTGATGTTGAAAAGGCGATTGAAATCCATTTAAGAGCTAAAGAAAGGTGGGATGATTTCAAAATGTTATGGCCCGATAAAACACCTAATAATTCTCTTGTTGGGCATCTTGACCATACTGAAGAGTTTGTCGATTTGGTTGATGCACTAGACCAAGAGTGGAGAGAATTTGAACTTGAAGGCATGAGTCTTGTAGAAACTTGGGAGGACCGGGGGTTTGCCATGGACGTATGGAGGTTGCGAGTTTCAGAGGAGCCTCGTGGTGCAATAAAATGGTTAAAATTAGAACAGAAGCGTTATTCTTTGGCCTCGGATCTTATTGATCTAATATTGTCAATGGATACTTCACTTGGCGGTGAAGATGAGGCGATGAGGCGTATTGCAATATTGCGGGAGTTTGAATTAGATGATGGAATTCTTGAAGAGATGTCTGATTATGTTGAGGTTTGTGGCCGTCGCGCTGCTCGACATCGTTCAATGCTAGAATCTGAATGGATGGAAATACTCGGTAAAAGTTCTGTAGAAGATGTAAATACTGCTAATCTTTCACTAGCTGATTTTGAAGAGTTGATTGCAGCGTCTAGATTGAAAAGGAAAAAATCAGGAGTTCCTATCAACCGATTAATTGGAAAAATGAGAGAGGAAATTGATTCCTGGCACCGCCAAGGCTTTGCAATTGATGTGGTTTCTAAAATGTTAGATGAGGCGCCAATGTCTCTTGCTTTACGTATTGCTAATATTCGTGAAGCGATTTCAAACCATAGTCGTTTACGTAAGAGATTATCTGCTTTGGAATGGAAAAGGGATCCTGAGTTATCTGTTGTAATAAATCTTGACCTTGCGCGGCCTGATCGTTTAGAGGGTTTGAATAGTAGTATTCCTCAGTTGGCTGAAGATCTATCTACCAAGGATGTTATTGATGAACATTTCAATTTCATACCTTGGCAACCTAAATCTGTCAACCGCCCTATACTCATGCCTGCTTCACAAACTAATGTAGATGATACAATGGAAGCAATACTAGAAGAAATGGAGAGTGTGTCTCCTATTATTGTAGAGGCGTCTAAAGAAATTGCAATAAATGAAGACGAGGATATTGAAGAAGCGTTGATTGGCGGTGAAGATGAGGTGATCCCAACGCCCGAACCCGTAACCATTCCTGAGAAAATAATTATTGAAAATAATGAGGCGATCTGCCTATTGTTACGAAGCATAGGATTATCTAGTGAAGCGGATATGTTTGAAGAAGATGGAGATATTTCAAAGGTAAGGAGAGTTATTGCGCCGCACGTAGGTATTCAACCGCGAGATTTACGAGTGGATAGATTGCTAAGGTTATCTCTCAGGTTATTGCCAAACGGTGATGATGATGATGTGCATCGTTTGGCACTACTTTCTATTTTAGCTGAGCATGCAAGTGCGATTTCAGGTTGGACGAGGAAGAGGTTGGATGCTCGACATAAGTCTGCGACTGGTTCGTTGTTAGATGATGCTGTAGTTCTTGGTGAGGCTTTAGATAGAATTCCGGGACCAGGAACAACAATGCCCCTTGATGCTGACGACTTGCAATTACCGTCTCCAAGTGATTTAGACGGTTTGAAATCTTCCGTAGAAGTATTGGGCCGGAGAGTTTTGTTGCCTACCTCTGGTGGTGTGAGATAATTAATCTCTCAAATCGCCAAGAATGTTTTCTTTTTCATCAGAGGTTAAATTTTCTTCTCTAGGTGCTCCTTGAACTACAACTGGAGCTGGAGGTATTGCTGCAGGAGCAGGGGGCATTGTCAACCCTACAGCTCCCGGAGGAGGGGGAGGGGTTGGCATTGCTGCAGGAGGGGCGTTTTGCACTCCGGGCATTACTGGCGGTGGAGGTATTGCTGCAGGAGGCGGGGGCATTGCTGCAGGAGGCGGGGGCATTGCTGTAGGAGGTGGTGGCATTGCTGCAGGAGGTGGTGGCATTGCTGCAGGGGGCGTTGGCATTGCTGCAGGGGGGCCTGGTGGGGCCTCTGCTGGTTCCAATGGCGGAGGGGGGGGTAATTCCTGCGAGGGGACTGTTTCTGGTGTTTCTTCTTCAACGTGTGTTTCCGTCACAGGTGGTTGTTCTGCAACAGAAGATTGTGAAAGTGGTTGTGTTACCCTATCGGCAAATTCGGCAGGAGGGGCGGGAGGGGGTAAGTTTGCAATAGGTGTTTGTTCTACAACTGAGGTTGTGTGTGCTTCCTCTAAAGGTTGCGCGGAGTTCAACTTTGAGTCTTCTCGGTTTGCAATAAATCTCAATGCTATTGCTTCCGCCCTATTTTCTAATATTGAGGTTTCTAAATCCTCTCCTCTTAATACTGAAAGCATTTGTTCATCAACTAAATCCATGGCTAAATCTGTTAATTCTCTATTTGATCTCCATCTATTAATCATAAAGGAATGGTTGCCAGAAGTTGTTGAGATTGTAAATCGTTCAGGATCCATTAATTGTAATGTTGCTAATATTATTGCTGGAGTAAATACAATCGCAAATAGCCAACTTATCATTATACAAGATAGCAATGAGGCCCCAGATAGGACCCAAAATAGTCCTTTTAAATCATCTAAGAAATCAAACCTTTGATGAGAAAAGCCGGTGTATGCGTTACGTTTTGTAGCAAGTAAATCAGTAGTACTTGCTGAAGCACCTATACGATTTACTCTAACTACTCTAACTAATTCTTTATCGACAATTATTGAAAGAGTAGTATCTCCACAAGATGATTCTTTCAATACTAATTCTGGAGTCTCATTTCCAAATCGGATTCCTCTTGCTCTCATTCGGGGGGGTCCATCGATAAAACTCTGGAAACAATTTGATCCTCCTGCTCCCAACAAAAATACTCCTGAAAATCCGGCCATCCAGAAACCTTGACCAAGATCGGGGTTTGTATTTTCTATTTCTGGAAGCAATAAATACCATGTAATCAAACCAATACCAACTAATGCTGCTCCTCCAGTAGAAAGCATTTCACCTAATTTACCCTTACCTGAGATTAGCTTTTTCATATGGAAAAACATGGCGCCTGTCATTATCAATAATGAAAAGCATAAGATTGCTATTGCGGCCATTCCTGCTGTTTTAAATTCATCCTGAGGTGGCGCCTCGGTAAAATCTTCAGAAGTTATTTCACAAACGTCTCCTATGCATGATTCAGTATGAGTGCCTAATAATCCAATATTTGTCTCCAAATCTATGGCACCTATTTCAGCTGAGGACGTTAGCCATGCCACATTGAACAATGAATTGATGCACAATAATAGTGAAAATACGGTTAATGCTATTGCTAATTGTGCCCCTGGATTTCTCTTAACAAGTACATCTGGAATTGCGCTAACATCAGTAGGCATGTCGTCTCCCATAAGATGGGAGAGTTCGATTTGGCTGATGAAGGTTGACCCTTGTCATATTCTATCAAGCATGCTTTTCGGTTAACCATGCTTTGACGTCTTTACGCTTGGAGAAGCCTTTGCCTTCCTTAGTTCCTACAACCGTTTCAATTGCTGCTTCGGATGCGATGTCTAGTACACGATCATTTACTGCTCCATTAATCACAATTGCTATTGCTCCATCTGCATCACCAGCTGCTTTTGCGAGTAATCTAGGACCAATTGGATCTGTAATTGTTCCATCTACTTTGACAAAGATTGCACTGTTTGCTTTAAGTTCTGCAATATGATCAAAGTATTCATGGATTTCTGCAGGTGCTTCTTCTTCGTCCTCTTCTAACCATGCATCCTTAGATTCGCTTTCGGCTTCTGCTGGCAAATTAGCTGCAAATTTGTCTGCTTCTAGTTTTTGGCTTAAGCATTTAGTTGCAGTTTTTTGCGGTAGTAATTCCCATTCTTGGCCAACTGGTGCTTGTGCTACAAAATCAATCTTTAATGTCTCATTTAATTGGCGGAATAACATTTCGCCACCGCGATCGCCATCTATTGCCAAAATGACATTTTCTTTGCCATTAGCAAGATCGATTAGTTCTTGTTTGATGTTTCCTGCGCCGTCGCAACTAATTGCATTCTTGACACCGAAATTCAATAAATTTCGAACATCATTTCGTCCTTCAACGATAATTAATGAATCGCTAGATTCGACGTTAGGGCCACAAGTTAGGCCGTGGTAATTTTTGGCTGTTCCAACTGTTAATACGCTTCGAACCTCTTCAATCACAGTCTTGGTTGCTGCATCTCCAGAATTGACCATCACTAGTAACAAATCTTTTGCTCGATCTATAACTGCATTCACTTTTGTCGATCTTACATCCTGTATTTCAGATACTGTGATCTTTGCTTGGCATGGGCCTACACGATCTATTGTCTCTAAACTTGATGCAATAATTGCTGTTTCAACATTATCCATGCTACTTGGAATCAGAATTTGTCCGCTAACCTTTCCTCCTTTCGAGTCCATTTCAACGTCTACGTGTCCGATTCTTGCAGTTCTTTGCAATTTTCGTAATTCTAAATCGTCCCCTAATAGGCCTTCTGTTTGGCCCATTATAGCTCCAATAATGTCCTTGCGTTGGACATTGCCGTTAATTTTCATATCGGCCTTGATGAGATATTTCATCGCTTTATTGCCTTTACCGCCAGAGTTTCCTTTTCCTGAGTGTCCTCCACTATTTCTTTTTGTCATTTGAATTTCTCCTATCCTTACCTAAACCTGCCCCTTAGTCTGCCTTTCGGCACATTTCCAGGTTGACCTTTTTGTCACTGAAATTCAGTGAAATCCGGTCGGGAATTGGATTTGGATAATGTAAACCAACAGCCATCCCTTCTTGAATCCTCTTATCCTATAATCTTGAAAATATGGGTTTTCACTGTATGCAATCGATTTCAAGAACAGAGAGGTTGTCGACTATGTGTGAGCGGAGAGACTATTGGGGCCCTTCAAGTGTTCAGAAGCACTGTTGAAGTAATGCTATCAGATGGTGTTTTAACTCGTGAAGAGAAGCGTCTTATTATCAAACTTGCAAGCTCACTTGGGCTTAATGATGAGGACCCTGGGCGAGTTTATACTGCTATTCGCAACGGGAAAAAGACTGAGGCGGGGAGAGGTGTTACTACTAATGAGCAACGTTTAGTTTATACTCGGGTTTTTGAAATTGCAATTGTAAATGCTTCTTTATCAAAAGATGAGTTTGCTGTTTTGGCTCATCTAAGGGATGTTTTCAATATTGATGATTCTGATCATTCAAGAATTGAATCTGATCTCCGAGACCTTATTCGTCAAAAAACAGAAGACGAAAATGTTGTTGACAAGTTATTAGGGACTCTAAAAGATAGTGTTTCACTTGTAGGTAGCTTGTTTGATAGTGTTAGAACAAAAAGTAATTGAGGTGTAATCTTGGGTGATGCCTTGGATGTTTATCTTGATTCTGGGTTACCAGTTGGGCGTAAATCTATGGGGTTTTTGAAAGGTGCATATGATTGTGGCACTCAAACATTTGTTAACCGATCAATAACAGATAAATTGTTAGAAGAAAGTGGTCATGCATTTCATATTGGTACTGACGATCCCACAATGCGCCGTATTGCTTCTTGGTTGTTAACTTACCACTTAAAACGATGCAATGAATTAATTGAAAGATTGTGGAAACGCAACGGTAGAGAAGATGTCAAACTTGCTGGATTATTGATTGCAAATATGGAAGATAATCCTTGGGAAAAATTCCTATCCTTGTTACGTAATAAAGAGCCTTTGGAAGTCGTTCTTGATGTTGCTGAAGAAATCAAAAGATCCGGTAGAGACATTCCTTCTAAGTCCTTTCTTCAAAAATGGGCTTCCAATGACATCAGGCACCAAATTGTTATGCTAATTTGTTCACTACAAATGAAAGATGATTTGCGGGGTCTTGTCGAAAGCGCCCCCGAGGGTGGAGAACTGTTTGAAAGGATACGTGAGCGCGCTTTGGCAGCGTGAGTTTATTGCTTTGTGATTTACAGGGCGTATTATGTCAGACCGTTTTTTGCCAGCCGACGACCCCGTTCTCGAAGAAGTTCTAGCGTGGACTGTTGAAAGAGATGCTCTAGATATTAGGCGGTTATTAGAATGGTTACCACAAGCAAGATCCTCTAAAGAAAGGCGTGCTTTATTATCGCGCGTTCATGATTTGCTAGGGGAAGTAGAGTTGGCTTTGAATGGTTTAGATTCGATGCATTGAGGCGGTTATTTGCTAACTGGAATTATTCTTGCAGGCGGAAAATCAACAAGAATGGGAGAAGATAAAGCCCTTCTTAGAAATAATGTTTCGCGGTTAAGTAAAGAATTGAAACTTGCAGGATGTAATAGGGTTATTGTAATGTGCGGTGATGAGTCTAGACGCTATCTATTCTCAGAAGATTGTATAGTCGATGAAGGGGGGTGCCTTGCTGAATCTCTACAGATCGTTTTGTCGAAACTTAAAGGAGAAGTTCAGCTAGTAACTTGTGACTCATACTTAGCCGATTGTGAATTATTTCAACGGATAAATGGCGTACCAATTGATTATGAAGGTAAAAGACAACCTCTATTGGCAAGAGTGGCTTTACCATTTGAAAATTATAACGGCACAAAAATTAGTGAAATGTTTGCGTGTCTTCCAAGTTGTAGGGGTGGAATAAAAGCATCAAATGCAAATACTCCTGAAGAATTTGAACGAATGTTCAAACCTACATATGATTGATAATATGAGGTCATAACGGCCCCTTATGGCAGAGGGGTTTTTGGATGACATCAGTCCCGATGCTGCAATAGAAAATGTTCTTCAGGCACATAAGCCTACAGCAAACCCAATCGCAAAAATAATTTGGGTTTGTCTTGGTTCTGTTTTTGTTGTTTTTGCATATATTGGGACCTTGTTACCTGGTTGGCCAACGGTTTCATGGCTTGTTCTTTCAGCGTTTTGTTTTGCAAGATCTAGTAAAACTATGTTCAAATGGTTACTTACGAACCCTGTTTTTGGAAAGGCTTTACTAAATTATTACCAAAACGGAAAGGCTCTACCCTTTCATTCTAAGGTTTTAATCATAGGAATGATTTCTATTGTATCTGCGTCCTCGATCTGGTTCTTATTTACCAAAACAACCGATCCAGGTTACGGACAAGGGACTATTGCGCTTGTAGCAGTGATTGGGGTCTGGTTTGTGGGATGGAAGGTTCCAACGATTGAATAGTCGGTTTCAATGCCTAAATAATCGATGGCCGGTAAATAGCATAGAAATCCCTCTTGAGTTTGCTTCATCTATTACTTCTTGATCACGTATTGATCCCCCTGGTTGTACAACTGCTGATGCACCTGCTTCTGCAGCTTGTTCAATTCCATCTTTAAATGGGAAAAATGCGTCGCTTGCAAGTACGCAGCCCTTTGCCTTATTGCCTGCTCTGCGTGCTGCAATTCGTACAGCTTCTACCCTGCTTGTTTGTCCAGGGCCTATGCCTACTGTTGCTAGCCCTTGTACCATTACAATTGCATTTGACTTAACTTGTTCACAAACTCTCACTGCAAACTTCATAGAGGAAATTTGGGCTTCTGTTGGTTCTGATTCTGTAACCACCCTTGCCTTATTCCAATCAATTACAGGAGGTTCTTCTGTTTGAATTAACCATCCTCCTTCAATTGGTTTCCTGATTGTTTTTCTTTCTAAGGAAGACAATCGATTGTTTGGAGATTTTATCGTTAAGATTCTCCTATTTTTCTTTTCCATAATTATTTCTTTAGCTCCGGGCTCGTAACCTGGAGCCATCAAAACTTCTAGGAATAGGGGTGTTAGGGCTTTGGCAAATTCTATTGTTACTGGTTCATTAACACAAATTATTGAGCCGAATGCGCTTTCTGGATCGCTTGCAAGTGCGGCCTCGTATGCTTCGAGTTGGGTTACTCCTAATGCAGCGCCGCAAGGATTGTTGTGCTTCACAATTACACAAGCGTGCGGGGTTTTTGGCCATTCATCTGTTGAAAGTGCTCTACAAAGACGTAATGTTGCATCAGCATCTGAATAATTGTTGTAACTCATTTGTTTGCCGCCTTCAACTATGGCTGTAACTAATGTTTCTCCTTCCTTAGCATCTGGGGAAATATACAATGCTGCTGCTTGATGGGAGTTTTCCCCATACCTCAGATTGTGTGTCCTATTTGCTGAAACATTCATGGTTGCTGGTAATCGCTCAGTTTGTTCTTGGACATCTTCAGAATCTTCTGGCAAACCAATCCATCTACTTGCAAGCTCATTTGATATTGCTGTGTCATAAGATGCTGTATGTTCATATGCTTTCAAAGCCAATTCCTTTCTACGTTCTGCGGTGATTTTATTTGATTGTAAATCACTCAATACAGAGAGGTAATCCATCGGGTTGCAAACGATTAGAACGTTGGCGTGATTTTTCGCTGACGCTCTAACCATTGTTGGCCCCCCTATGTCGATCATCTCTAACAAATCTGAATCTTCTAATCTCGGCTCAGTTGCTGCGGCCTGGCTAAATGGGTAGAGATTTACTGCAACTACTTCTATCGGAGGATATCCCAATTCTTGCAATCCTTTCGCATCTTCTTCTTTTTCTAATCTGCAAAGTAGGGGGCCATGAATTGCAGGATGTAATGACTTTACCCGGCCATCAAAAATTTCAGGGTGTCCTGTGACGTCAGATACTCCAATAACTGCCAATCCTGCTTCCCGTAACTTCCTTGCAGTGCCGCCTGTAGAAACTAATTCGTAACCTAATTTTTCTAAGCCTGTTGCAAATTCAACAATGCCTGTTTTATCATATACTGAAAGAAGTGCTCTGGGACGAGGTAGAGTTTGCATCTATTATACCCATTAGGAAGCCCATTAGACTAACTCACATGAACGTGCCGCATCAATCTCCTCTTGCAGAAATTACCTGATCTACCCTTATCAGGCCACATGCTGTCTCGCAGGCTGCCGAAATTGCATGCTCTAATGTATAAGTTGGTAACCAAACTCCATTAATTTCAGAAGGTTCTCCAAATCGATTAATTCCTGCACTATTATTTCCTCCATGGTGCATTGATCTTAATTGTAACAGCGCATCTATTCTATCTTCTCCGGTATTTGTTGCTAAGGCTGCGGGAATTGCTTCTAACGCTCTTGCAAATGCTTCCATTGAAAGTCGTTCTCTACCCGAACATGTTTCAGCTTCTTTTCTAATTGCAAGGCTTGCCGATATATGTAAACTTCCGCCCCCTAGCAATATCGAGTCGTCTGCTTTTGCAATACAAGATGATCGTAATGAGTCGAATAAGCCGCGAATAATCTCTGCTGCTGCAACGCCATCGGTTCCTCCGACTAACAGTGTTACAATACCGCTATTTGCACCTGCATCAATGATTAGGCGTTCCCTAATACCTTCAGGGCCTTCCAATCTTTCGTGTGTCAATTTTTTGATTTTTCCGATTGATGATGGTATATCATCTAAATGATCACATAGTGCAGCATTTGTAGTTATAGCCATATCTTCGGCTAGTGATTTTTCTAACCCGCCGAGAGAATATATTTGGTGGTCTGCCAAAATATGGGTTACTCTTTCATCTATTTTTTCAGCACTAAATATTGCCCCTACTCCGCTTTCGATTATTTTTTGCGCTTTTGATTCTAAAGATTGTTCTTCAGCGTCGATGAATGCTTCTAATTGATTTGGTGTAGAGATCTCAATTTCTGCGTCTCTTGAGGTTTTTTCTAAACCGACTGGGCACGATAATACTGCTACATCAAGTTCCGACAAATTTCTTGGGATTCTGTCTAATGCTATTCTTTTTTCAAGTACTAGCCCATTGATTATTCTGGAGTCTGATATAGTCCCTTGGCCATCTTTAACCATTCTAACTCTTTCATAATCAGTGTCTGGTATTGCCTCTACAGCCCTTGCAATTAAATTTGCAAGGTGGTCAAGGGCCCCTTCTGTTGATCGCCCTACTAACGAAGTCCGAGATACATCGTTGAGTTTTTCTGAAATCGATTCTTTTCTAGAATCAATGGTTGCAAGGGTTTTGTCCAAAGCGAGTTCATACCCCTTAACAACGACTAGGGGGTGCAACCCTCTCTCCAGCAGCCTACCTGCTTCGCTCATCAATTCACTAGCAAGAATTATGCAACCAGTGACTCCGTCTCCACAGGCATTTTCTTGGCTTTCCGCCAATGATACAAACGCCTTAGCTGCTGGGTGTTTTACTAATAATTCTGCGACAATCTTTGCTCCGTCGTTTGTTACTGCTGTTTCGCCGTTTGTTTTGTAGAGCATTTTGTCAAGACCGTTTGGTCCGAATGTTCCCCTTAACACATTACCAAAAGCAATTGCTGCACCCACTAATTTCTGTGTTACTGCCTGGCCACTAGTAACAGATGTTGATTCTTTTGTAATGACAACTGGGCCTTTGCCGGAACCATCTGGAGCCTGTGCCATCATCCCTTGGGATAAGTGCGCCTTCATCAACCCATCTTCTCATAGAGTTAGTAGTGTAAACCAAATTATGCTACATATCAATAGGAGACTCGTAGTCCACAATAAATGGTTTAATGCATGTTCTGGCAGAGTATCCTCTTGATCTATGAGTGCCCGTGAGTTGGCTTCTTCATGGTGTTTCACCCTTACCATCCAAGCTGACATTGCAACTCCTGCTGTCAATATACCAAGGACAACAAATAAGATTAGAGAAGCAACTTCCTCAAATCCTGCATCATAAATTCCAAATCTATCTGGCCCAAGTAATATTGCTAATACTGGCATGAATGGGAGAATATAGGAAAAAAACATGCTTGTAATACTATGTTTTCTTTCAACCGCTTCCCCCTTTTCAAATTCATGACGCCATACAAAATGCCAAGCAGCCCAATCTGTTACTGCAGTAAGTACGCTGGCCGCGATGACCCATTGCAATAACGCCGCCATGTGTGCAAGTTAGAATGGTTTCATTCAAGATAATGTCGGAAGATTTTCAATTATCTTCGCCTTTTCTTTGATTTTTTACCACTTTTTTTTGAATATTCCCATGCTCTAGACTCGTGTGCTCTGCGTTCTTGCGTTTCAAAAGAATCTTCACTGTAGAGATATACATCGCTTGGCATGTCATTTAGTGATGAAACTGATAGTCTAATTCCTCCAAGTTCTTCTTGTAAAAATTTGATGTTTTCACCTCCTTTACCGATTATTGTAGATACCATTCCTTTAGGCACATAAATTTCTGCCGAGCCTTGACTTGTGAATTTAACTCCGCATTTGACTCCTACCCATTGTCTAATTCTCTGGACAATCTGGTCTCTAGCTAATGCTGCCATTGGGGTTACTCCTGTTGAATTCGTTTCGTCAACAGGCACTACTGCAATCTCTGAGCCAAATGCAAACATTTCATGGCTTACTTTACCGCTTGGAAATTCAACAACTTCTATCACGGGCCTTGCCAATTCTTCTTGCATGCCGCTTGGTGGTTTTACTGTCATTCTCAATTCAAGTACTTGTTCTATTTTCCCTGACTCTACATGCAATATTGTATCCAAAACTTGGCTTACTAATCCTAATTCTACTTTGCCAATTAATCGCTGGATTGCTTCTAATGCGGAATTGGCATGTGTTACTCCAAGAAGCCCCACTCCTGCTAGCCTTACATCTGCAAATATTTCAAAATCTCGTGCCCTTCTTACTTCGTCAAATATAACAAAATCAGGCCTAACCAAGAAAATAATTTCCGCGGTTTTCTCCAGGTCTCCTTCCAATGGCGCGTATTGGGTAATTCGGTTTGCTAATTGGAGGTCTCTGGGTGATTCCATGGTCTTTACCATTGCACCTACATCTTCATCTAAATATTCTGCAATGGCCTGCGCAAGTGTTGTTTTTCCTGATCCTGGTCTGCCACAAATGAATACTCCACGATGATGATCTGATAGTCTTTGGATTAATTTTGGATCTATGTCATAATCAGAAAGTGAGAGTTTTGCAACTGGTCTCACAATCGTAATTTCTCTTGCATCTGCAAAGGGGGGCCAGGCGCATGATATTCTTAAATCTCCAAGTTGTATCACTTGGCAGCCTTTACGATCTATTTCCAAAAAACAATCCGAGCGATCTTGATTATTTTCGATAATTGTTAGAAGTTCTTCTTGCAATGATTCGAGTCTTAAATTGTCCCATCCTCCATCATCAGCATTTTCAACCTCTGTTAATTTTAGCGCACCTATTCCTCCTGCTTTGGTTCTAGGAACACAATCCGCTTTCAAAAATAACGTATGTACATCTTTTTCCAAGAGATTTTCAAGAATCTCGGGTAGTTCAGGGTGGCTCGAGAATGTTGCCATTAGATGGAACCATGCGGGGTGAGTCCTTGACCATATGGGCTCAAACTGTTGCTGGCTCTAGTGAATAGTACGTCCACCATAAATATGCATTAACCAATGCACAGATTACAATTCCGATTCCTGTTGGCATTCCAATTGCATGGCCTAGTATGACCAATATCCATGTTGCAACAATATATGTTGTGACTGCTAATATTCGGGAGTTGTCAATACCAAGTGCGCGTTTAACTTGATCCCATTCTGATGCTGCCCAAATTAGATTAAAAATGAATAGGATTACTACAGAAAATAGTGTTGCATAAAATAATGTATCTGCAACAAAGTATACGAATAATATTGTAAATAATGCTGAGGTCCACATCTTTGTCATTACATCATTCATTTTAACTAATAAATAAACCATTATTGCTGCTGCTGCTAATAGAATCAAAATATTTGATTCCATTATTGTGTCAATCGTTTCTGATAGGTTTGGGAGTGGTTCCAAAACGAATAAGGGCTCCGATTCTTCGGTTGAACCTCCGCCGGACATAGTGTTCCCAAACCGTTTAGATTCTTCAATTTGGCCGTACAATTGGCATTGCTAAAACTGCTTTTTCAGTCCACCTTACGCCTCGTAAAGCAGCACCGTGATCTGGTGTTGTTTGCCATCCTCGTCCATCGATTTGGGCTTCTACTGCAGAAATTATGTGTCTAAGTTCTGATTCTAAGGGTGAAATTGCGGTCTTACATTGCATTTCAATTTCTTTACCGCCTTGAGTGAATATTGCTTTGTCATATATGTCTAAATCTATTCGGAGAGTTCCATTACTTCCATTGATTATCATATTTCTTCGCTCAATAGTTGCTGACCATGCAACATCAATTATTGCTTCAATGGCGTGTGGAAATTCAATAGCGATTCTTGAATCGATTAAATCACCTTCAGCGTGTATGGCAGAAGGTTCTACTTCTCCCATCAAATGGCATACAAGATCGATTGCATGGACTCCTAATGATTCTACTACGTTGCCTTCAGGAGGAGGGGGGCGCGTTGTTCTTCTGGCAAAGCGCATTGATTCTAAACGCCCTAAGGTCCCATTTGCAATCAGTTGTTTCGCGAGAGAGATTGCTGGATGGAATCGTAACAACAACCCAACTCCAATTACTCGCCCATTTTCATTTGCACATGCCAACACTTGTGCTGCTTCTTTTTCTGAACATCCTAATGGTTTTTCTACTAATACATGATATCCTGCTGAAAGTAATTCCTTAGCTTGATGAGAATGCATATGAGAAGGTGTGGCTACAATAACTAAGTCGGCATTAACTCCATCCATTGAATTGAAATGTTTATCGGCACCTGTGATGGTCAGTGGTTGCGGATCTACAACTGTCACAGTATCAATAATCTCTTGATCTCTTAATTGACATAATGTGCGTAAATGGTTTGAGCCCCACCGCCCGCACCCGAGCAAAACTACGTCAAGCATAGACCTGCCAAATAGACAACATCCATCATTCTTCGGTTTCCTTAGAGGCTTCTTCTGTATCTGAATTTGTTGATGTTTCGTCCTCGTTATAAATTTGAACTGATGCTACTTCTTCTAATGTTTCAAGATGTGTTGCCGTTATACCTGCATGAGAAATTGCATAAATATAATCGCCCATGAATATTGATCTTCTGATATTGTATGAAGACCACCAAGAGTTCTCATTAGACTCGTAAAATTCTGAATGATTGACTTCTCCGTGGATTGATAAGCCGTTTTCTGTAACATTTACAATAATTAATTTACTAACCCATTCATATTCCCAATGGTACTCTCCATCAACATACCAATAATTGTGGCGATATGTATTCAATGGAACTGCTAACATTCCCTTTGGCTCCCAATATTGGAATGCTTTGTGCTCCCATGTGGCTTCGGACCAAGCCCATGTCCAACCGTCATGCGGATCATCTACTGCTGATAGTGAAAGTGTTTGCGTCAATTGAGGATCCGAGAAATTTGATACATTGAACAAGGATAGCCTTGTATGTCCCCAATCTAATCCGAGGCCTGTTTCCTCATCTGCTGGGCCTAGGCCGATTGTCAATATTGCATCATCTGATAATGGATGTATATATGTTGAAACTCCCGGGACTTCTAATTCTCCCATAATTTGTGGATTTGTCGGATCTGAAAGATCTATTGTCCATAATGGATCCATATTTTCAAAGGTGACGATGTATGCTCTATCTCCTACGAATCTAGTAGACCAAATAGTTTCATTATAGGCAATACCGCTAACGCTTCCAACTTCAGTTAATACTGTTTTTTGCATAGTAGTTTGTGGGAATAAGGGGTCTTTTTCCAAATCGAAATCTAAGACTACAACATGAGACTCTAGAGGGTCTGGTTCTTCAATCCACCACCGGCCCCATTGGCCCGTAGTTGTTGCTACTCTGATGAATCCTTCATGCTCTGAAATTGAAAATTGGCTTTCTATGGTCCCTGCAATTCTCGAAGAGGCAATATAATCAGTAGAGCCCGGTTCACTAATATCAAAGGTATGAATATTTGTCATTTCATTCAATTCATTGTTATCCCAAAACCACCACCAATCCCATGCGGATTCGGTGATTATTAGCATATCTTCTGATGCATATACTAGGGGCCAATTGCCAACAATGTGATCTGCTTCAAAGGCCATAGCTGTATCGTGAAGCATGTCGAGTGTGAAGATTGAGGTAAATCCCCTATTCCATGAGTTTTCAGGTGCTGCAAAATCTTCGCAATCGCCTTCACTCATATGGTGAGTTATGATTTCATCATTCACTCTTTCATGGACTTGTGGTAAAATCTCTGCCAAACTAATTTTGGATAGTACTTCTTGATTTGAAGAAATTGCTTCGGCGGCGGCTTCAATTCTCAATTCCTTTCTTTTTGGATCTTCCCAATCTAATTCCCAATAATTATCTGGTAAATCGAGCCAAGTTTTCACTCCTGGAATGTCAATCCAAGTATGGGTTACTGCCCTTACTGTTCCTTCTACTTCTCTTGCTGTTAGATAATAGCCTTCGATATACAATTCTCGAAGTGGCCATGCTGCACCTTTTTCGGCTTCGATGTCAAACACTGTAAATTTAGTTAACGTACTTGTTCTCCAACCATACCAATCTCCATCCCACCCCATCGCTTCTGCCAATGGATCTTCTGAATTAATATTCCATGAGCTTACAGTTGAAATTACAACTAATTTATCATCTTCTAGCAGCATTGCTACAGGGTTTCCTTCAATCTCGATTGATGTTTTATGTGTGATTTCTCCAAATTCTGGCACATCAAAAATATGTAATTGCCCTGAATCTAAAAAGAAAATGTGGTACCCGTCGGTTTTTACAAAATCTGCTTCGTCGACTCCTTGTTCTTGGTTATTTGTTCCAGAAAAATCTGTCCCTTGTGTCCTAGTTGGAGGTGAGCTTCCCGAGTTAGAGCTTTCTGCTGAGCCATCTGCCATTACGATGTCGTCTTCAAGCCCCCAGCCCCAGAAATAAACTTCATCAATTGCCTGTAACAAAGATGTTCTCATTTCTTCTTCAATACTAGATTTTAGAGATTGTTCTAATTGTTCACAGTCATCAAATGTTTGTAAATCGGGTTGCCCCATGTTTCTAAAAATACCATCTCCAAGAAATGTTGGGATTTGTATCCCATCATCAATAGAATCATCAAATAATTGTGTGCAACCGGGAGTTACCATTAATACAGTAAGAAAAACTGCTAAAAGGATTTTTGACTGGTTTGTTTTCATGAGATTCATCTTCTGGTGGCGCTTCTCATATAATGGTGCATTGGTTTAATGTTTAGACGATTTACCCATTAAAATAAGAACGATGAGGTTTGAAGAGGTATTAATGGCGACTTCAACAATTAACCCTGTTAAGAAATGGGTCATGCGTCAATATTGGCGAATGCAACAATCCCAATCTATTATTTCAATGGGATTATTGGGGTCCTCTCTGACTCTGTTGATTTGGCCATATGTTAGTTGGAGATTTTCAAAGGATTGTAGTTCTGATCCTTGTTTTAGTAACTCTGTTTTAGGAATTCCTGCAACTTATTTAGGGCTCATAGGTATTTTTACTTCATTGGTATTAATTGTACTTTGTATCGGTTATTTCTATGATCGTGTATTTTCACTATGGACTGCTCAGAGAAGTGTGGATTTTGAAAGAAACCCGTTTTGGACATACGCATTATCGCCGATGTTTATGATGAATATGGCAATGACTGCTGAAAATCTAAAACGTTCATCGCCGGATGATGCTGACTTGCAAAAAGAAATGGATTGGATTTTAAATTACTGTAAAGATAACGCTGATTCTGAAATGTGGGCTAGGACTGTCCAACATTGGGACAAACATATGGCAGAAGAAACCCCTACCTTTTGGTTTCTCGATGAAGAGATTATGTCAAAAGCTAGATCTCAAAACGTCGAGGATGGGGATTGATGGGAGTCGAAATTGAACGCCGTTTTTTCGTTGATGGGCGTAATGAAAAGCCCTGGCGAGGGGGGCGCTCTATCTCTATGATTCAACACTACCTTTCTGATGTCACTCACAATGACGGTTGTATAAATTGGAATGGTAAAACATTGATTAATACAGAAGGGGATCTTTCAAGTGTTAAAACATGGAGAATTAGAAAGGAAAATGATGAATATAAATTAACAGGAAAAGGACTGAGAATTGGTTCTGTTGCCGATGAATTTCAATGGGATCTGTCGAGTGGAATCTATAATTCCTTAGTATTGGATGATTTACCTTTAACACAAAAAACAAGACATCTTTGGACTGGAGAAGATGGGTTGTTATGGGAAATTGATGAATTCGAGGGTTTTCTATCTGGGTTAGTAATTGCTGAGGTTGAATTGGAAACTGCTAATCAAGAAGTGATTATTCCTCAATGGGTTGGTCTTGAGTTGACACATTTGAAAGGGTGGTCGAATGCATCACTTGCTAAAATGGTAAATGATGTGCTTGAGTAATGTTAAATTAATGCATTTTGCATTCTACGAATAATGTTGAATAGACTGTTTCATTTCGCAGAGATTAACTTGGTCAATTTATGTGAGGAGGGGGTGAACAAATGGATATTACAAGCACACAATCTCTTGCATATGTACTATTAATTGCAACTCTTGGATTTTTTGGATATATTGGATTTCGGGCTGCTGTTGAAAAAAAACTGGATAAAGATGCTTATCTTTCTGCTAGAGGAAGCCAAAACTGGGTGCGTATTGGCCTTAGTTTGTTTGCATCAGGGATGGGAATTTGGATTCTTTTTGGGCCATCTGAAGTTGGTTACTATGGTGGGTTTTGGGATGTTGTAGGATATTCTCTTTCTGCTGCAACACCTTTCTTGCTACTTGCATATATTGGCCCGTTGATTCGTGAAAAGTTACCAATTGGAGTTACGTTGGCAGATTATGTCAGATTACGTGTTGGTCGCCCAATGCAAATCTATGTTGGTTTAATTTCCGTAGCGTACATGTTTACATTTTTATTCGCTGAATTTACGGCTATTGGAAAGGCTATGAATGTCTTGGGTGATATGAATCCGCTTATTCCAATGATTAGTGTTGGTGTAGTAACTTCGGCATACACTGCTTATGGTGGATTACCTGCTTCACTTCGAACTGATCGTTGGCAAGCATGGATTGTAATATGGCTGGTTGTAGCTCTACTTCTCATAATATTTGCAGGAGATTTGAGTAATATTATTGCTGATGCTAAAGCATACAATCCAGAAGATGATTGGAGCATAGGCAGTATGTCGTACATGGATTCTTTTTCATCCGGTCTTGCCTTGGTTCTTGCAATTACTGCTGCTGAAATGTTCTCGCAAGGTAATTGGCAACGTGCCTGGGCTGCAGAAGATAATCGCGCTTTAAAAAAGGGGGCTGTTTTGGCTGCATCTCTAGTATTGCCTCTGGTTTTCATAATGGGATTTTTGGGCACTGTGGTTGCTGGACAAGGAGCTGCTGCCGATCCTTCTGCAGCGTTCTTTATCTTAATTGAAGATGTGCATATACTCCTTATTGCAGGTTTTATCATTCTAGGAATTGCGTTAGTTTGTTCGAGTGTTGATACTTTACAAAATGCAATATCGGCATCAATCACTCGGGATTTATCGGATGGGAAAATGAATTTGAATAAAGCTAGAACGGTTACTATACTACTAATTCCTATTGCGATTTATTTAGCAACAGGTCCCACTATAGCAGGATTTACATTTGATGCTTTGGGGGTGTTTGAAATCTTCTTATTTGCAGACTTGCTTGCTGCTGCAACTGTTCTACCAATTTTCCTTACACTATGGGATAAGATTAGTTCCAATGCTGCTCTTATTGGAGCTTTTTCAGGCCTTTTATCTGTTGTTATGTATGGCCTTATTACTGAAGATTTTTCGACTGGTTTAGGGTATATCTTCTCTCCTACCAATGAATTTGGATTAGCAAACCTTGAGGTTTTCTTATCTGCATTGATTGGGTCTGGGGGCGCCACAGTGGTGCTTTCCTATGCTATGCCAAATGGTTTTATAATTCAACATAAGGAAGAAGAGTGAAGTGTTGCTTTTATTTTAGATAGTTCATCATGAGTTAATGATGGGTGGATTGGGATTGCGACCAATTTGTGTGCTATTTTGTCGCATACCACTAGGTTCTCTTTGTGTTGGAAATGTTCTGAATATACTTGGTGTCTATTACAAGGAATTGGGTAGTGAACTCTTGCATCTATTTGGGCTTCATCGAATTTAGTAATCAGTAAATTCGGATCATCTGATAAGATGCATAATTGGTGCCATGCGTGTTCGCTCCCTGGCCTTGTTAGTGTCTCATGCTCAATGAATTTTGAGTTGGATCTACGTTTGGAAGTCCATTGATCTATTTTTGTTAATTGTATTCTTCCTATTGCTGCATTTACTTCACTCATTCGTAAATTAGTTCCTAGTTCAATAGATTCTAAGGCGTCGTCTCTACCATGATCTACTAATCTTCTCAACCTATCAGCAAGGTCTTTTCTGGTCGTTGTTACCATGCCTCCTTCCCCTCCCACTGCCATGTTTTTTGATGGAAAGAAGGAGAAACATGCTAAATCTCCAATCGCTCCGGCTTTAATTCCATCTAAACTAGCACCATGAGCTTGGGCTGCATCTTCAATTAAAGCGATCTTTTTTTCATCACATATTTCTCTAAGTTTGGATGAAAAGGGCTGCCCAAAAATATGGACTCCTATTACCGCTTTTGTTTTTGAAGTGATTTTTACTTCGACATCTTGAGGTGAAATGCACCAATACTCTTCTTCGATATCTGCAAATACAGGAGTTGCTCCAACCAAACTGACTGAGGTTGCTGTAGCAATAAATGTCATACCAGGGACTATAACTTCATCTCCGGGGCCAATTCCTAACAAGCGCAAAGCCACCATTAATGCCGCTGAACCGCTTTGGCAAGGAACTGCTGCAACTGCTCCACACCACTTTGCGAATTCTTCTCCGAATGCTTGGGCTTGAGGGCCCTTTACCCAACGGCCACTAGATAATACGTTTACTGCGGCCTCTTGGCATTCTTCATCCCAATAAGGCCTAGCCAATGGAATGCGAGTCATGTCTCGGCGAAGAGGTTCACCCCCTTGAGTGTGTCCCGCCCACTACGTGGGCGTAGTCATCCTCAAGAGGGTATGCTGTGTTGGCTGGCTCATGTCGGAGGAAGAAGGTCATGAGTTGAGAGAGCTCGTCAATGACATTCTTACAACTCCAAAACCCAAGTCAAAAAAGAAAATAAAAGCAAAGGGAATGTTGTTAGGAGAACGAAGAGATAATGGAGAAATTGTACAAATTGACAAGATGGTCTTGGCAAGACATGCTGCAATGTTAGGTTCAACTGGCTCTGGGAAAACTGTAATGGCAAAAACTGTAATCGAAGAAGCTGCTTTAGCTGGGATTCCTGCATTAATTCTTGATCCACAAGGAGACCTTGCCCGTCTAGCTCTTGCAATCGATGAGCAAGATCTTGCGAAACAAGGCGGAGAAATTGGCCGGATGAAAAAATTGATTTCAAAGATGGAAGTGAGAATTTGGACTCCTTTGCGCTCTAAGGGCTTACCTTTGTGTATCGATCCTTTTAGATCGCCCCCCGCAGATTTAGACCCTGAAGAAGCCATAACTGCATGGGATATGGTTGCTGCTGGTTTCAGTAATCTTGCTGGTTTTGATGTCGAAAAAACGCAAGGAAAGGTCGTGAAGCCTTTTCTATATGAAATTCTAGTTCATGGTACGCGTTTAGGGCTTGATGTAGGTGATTTTCAAGGTCTTGCTAAAGTTGTAAGGGAGCCTCAAGAAATTTTCACTCGGGCACTATATCCTCAAGCATTCATAGATGTAGATGATGAAGAAAAGCCAGATATTCCTCCGTGGGATGAAATTATGTTTGAGCATAATCTTCCAGCATACGATGATATGTTGCCAAAATCAACTAGAAACGATCTTGCTAGACGTTTGTCTGCTTTCAGTAGTGGTGTAAATCAATTATTGTTCTCAAATGGCGTTCCTATTGACATTGATTCGTTTTGCCAACCAGCTATGCCTGGTAAGGTTCCGTTGAATATCATTTATCTTAATACAATTCAAGATGAAGCTCAAAAGCAATATTTTGTCCAAGAATTAGCACGTGAATTATACGATTGGATGTTGACTCAACAGCCCGCTGAAGGTGAGTTGAAACTACTATTCTTCATGGACGAAGTTGCTCCATACCTGCCTCCTTATCCAAGAAATCCTCCGGCAAAAGACCTGATTAAATTAATATTTAAACAAGCAAGAAAGTATGGTGTTGCTTGTGTCCTTGCTACTCAAAATGTTTCGGATGTTGATTACAAAATTCTCGCTCAAGCCAATACTACATTTATTGGAAGGTTTACGCAACCCCAGGATGTTGAAAAGGTTCGACATTTACTCAAAGAAAGTGGCGGGGATCAAGATTTAGTTAAACAGCTCCCTACATTGGGGCCTGGCCAATTTCAGATGGTTGCGCCTGATGTAGACCCTGCTCCTGTGCCAATACAATGTCGTTGGCTGTATACTGACCACGGCGCTCCTTTGAATGAAGATCAAGTTGAGGATGCAACAACTCCAGAAATTAGAGCTTGGGCGAAGGCAAGAAGTGCTGGTAAAGGAAAAAGTCGAGGTAAAGGTGCTGCTACTGCTGCTGCAAAGGGCTCCAAATGGCAAGACGATGGTTCTGGAGAAGGTTTAGTTGAGTCTGCCCGTCTGAAATCTATTGGAGGGATGACTGCTGCCGCACAGGGGGTTGTCGATGACTCGGCTTTTGAAGTACGTTTGATGGGGGGGTTGGCTGTACTAAAAGATGGCAGAGACCCTCTTTATGTGATGCAAGCTACTGTCAATGCAACTACTTCTTTTGTCATGGGTTGGACCCTAGTTGCATTACTATTAGCGTGGAGAGATACTGAACTTGATTGGTGGTGGTTAGCCGGAGGAGTTATTCTTACTGCTGCTGTTGGGTTAGTTATTTCCTTAGAATTCTTATTATCGCATGATGCTGAATTGTTGCGTAAACTTTCTAAATTTGCAAAAACGACTCAAATTCTGATTGCTGGGTGGTTATGGGGTCTTTTGGCTTGGTCATTTAATGGGCTAGAATTATTTGGCGCTGAACCTTTGCTAGAAGTTGTAGTGGTTTGGGTAACTTTGTTTGTTTTCATTGATGCGTGGAATAGATTCAAACTGGGGCAACTTAGGTGGAATGGGGGGAACGCTTTATCGAAATTAAGGGGTTTAACAACAGTATTAACCGATTCTCAATTAACTGATATGCAATATAATTCTCGTCAGATAATGGCGGGATTAAGATGGATTTTAGACATGTTAACTCTGACTTGGCTTTGTGTGCTATTAATTCATGAGCCGAGTGGTTATTGGAATAGGCCTACTTTGTGGCTAGCTTCGTTATATGCGCTAACTTTCGGATCTGAAACGTGGTTAAGACTTCGGGGGCGTTTGCCCGAAATAAATCTCTAATTATATCGCGGTTATATCGCTTCGATCTTTTGAAATTTTTAATGACTTGATGGTTTCTTCAAATTTGTCTTCTTCTATATCTCCTGATCTTACAAGAGAGGAAAGGGCTGCTAATGTGATGTGTTCACTATCAATTTCGAAAAATCGTCTTAATGCGGGCCTAGTGTCCGAACGGCCGAAACCATCTGTGCCCAATACAATATATTCTCCGTTCACCCATTGCCTAATCATGTCTGGGACTGCAATTTGATTGTCGCTCACTGCGATTGTTGGCATTTTTTCTTCACCTAACATTTGTTCCACATATGGAATTTGACGATTCTCTGTTGGGTTTAATCGGTTATTTCTTTCGCAATCTAATCCTTCTCTACGTAATTCTCCATACGATGTTGCAGACCAAATTTCTGAACTTATCCCAAGGGTTTCCAAGGATTCTACAGCTGCAAATAATTGAAGCATTATTGGGCCGGAGCCAATTAATCTGACAATTGGCCCTTTACCGGAAGGGGCGCTTCTTAATTTGTATAATCCCTTTACTATTCCTTCATCAGCACCTGCTGGCTTGGGAGGCATTGGATGGTTTTCATTGTATACAGAGATGTAATACATCAAATCTTTTTCTTCAACATACATTTCATTTATTCCTGAGCGGATAATCGTTGCTAATTCATATGCAAATGAAGGGTCGTATGCTCTAACTGCTGGATTTGTGTGTGCCATCAGTAAACTATGGCCATCTTGATGTTGTAATCCTTCGCCGTTAAGTGTTGTACGTCCACTTGTTGCACCGATCATAAATCCACGAGCGCGCTGATCTGCTGCTGACCACACTAAGTCTGCAACCCTTTGAAAACCAAACATACTGTAAAAGATGTAAAATGGAATTGTTACGCAGCCTTGGGTTGAATATGATGTTGCGCTTGCAATAAATGTCGACATTGCCCCTGCTTCTGAAATTCCCTCTTCGAATAATTGTCCTTGTTCGCTTTCCTTATATTTCATCAGCATTTTGTGGTCAACTGGTGTATACAATTGGCCTTCTGGATGATAAATACCAAATTCTGCGAATAAAGGGTCCATTCCAAATGTTCTTCCTTCGTCCGGTATTATTGGGACTACACGTTTCCCAATAGACTTGTTTTTCATTAAATCCCGTAGTAATCTAACAAAGGCCATGGTTGTAGATACTTGCATCTCCCCCTTAGTTCCTTCATCGAAAGAAGAGTACCCCTCTTGTCCTGGAACCTTTAGTTTTGTTTTTGGTGATCTTCTTTCTGGGCAAAAGCCCCCTAATTTTTTCCTTCTTGCTTTGAGATATTTTACAACATCTGGAACATCTTTGGGCTCAACAAAGGGAAATTCTTTCAGTTGTTTATCCGTAAAGGATAGTTTCAAATCATCTCTCATCCATTTTATCGAGTCTACATCGGCTTTCTTTTTTCCATGGGTAGAGTTTCGACCTGCAAATGCTGGGCCGAGGCCGTATCCTTTTATTGTCCGCGCGAGAATTATTGTTGGTTTGTTGCTTTTTTCAGCTGCTGCATATGCTGCGTTTATCTTTATCATATCGTGGCCGCCTAAATTAGAAGCTAATGCTTCCAAATCTTCGTCGCTCAGATGTGACACCATTGCTTTCAATTTTGGTGTGTTAAATAATTCATTTCTGAATGTTTTTGGATCGCTAGTAAAGATTCGTTGCTCATCCCCGTCTACTAATTTCTGTAAACGTGATGTTAGTATACCATTAGAATCTCTAGCAAACAAATCGTCCCACATACTACCCCATAATATTTTGATTACATTCCATCCTGAACCCCGAAACCTTCCTTCTAATTCCTGCACGATTTTTGAATTGCCTCTGACAGGGCCATCCAATCTCTGTAAATTACAATTCATAATCATGATAATGTTGTCAAGATTTTCCCGGCCAGCAAGTGATAGTTGAGATAATGATTCGGGCTCATCTGATTCTCCATCTCCCATTGTATACCACACTCTAGAGTTTGATGTATCTGTTAATCCGCGGCTAGATAAATATCGATTGAAGCGCGCGGTGTGGATCGCTGTCATTCCTCCAAGGCCCATTGATACGCTTGGATACTCCCAAAATTTTGGCATAAGTCTTGGATGAGGATAAGAAGAAAGCCCTTTTCCTCCACATTCTTGACGGAAATTATCAATGTGTTCGCGTGTTAATCGTCCCTCTAACCATGCTCTTGCATATATTCCGGGGCTTGCATGCCCTTGCCAATATACATGATCGCCCCATCCATTGAGATCTTTTCCTCGATAGTAGTGATTTTGTCCTACTTCCCATAAATGGGAGGTTGAGGCAAATGTTGAGATATGACCTCCTATACCTTCATTCTCTTTATTTGCCCTAGTCACCATCATCATTGCATTCCAACTAATGATTCCGTGAATCCGTTTTTCCATCTCTAAGTCGCCGGGGTAATTTGGTTGTAAGGATGGATGGATTGTGTTCAAATAAGGAGTATTTACAACATCGATATTGACTCCGTCTTTCTTTGCCGCACCGATGGTTTGCAATAGAAGGCGGTGTGCCCTTTCGGGCCCTAATGCATCGCTTACTGCATGAATTGCTTCTTGCCATTCCAAGGTTTGCTCGGGGTCTGGGTCTGGGAGAATATCACGGGATTCTTCGCCACTCATGGATGCCTCTCCAATTTTAATGGGGCCGTAGGCCCCCTTTCAAAGAATCGCTTTAGTCGTTCATAACATATTCATGCCAATTGGAAAGGATTCGACTACATTCTACCTCGGTTTTGACAATAACTATGTTATCTGGAATTCCTCCCGATAGTGTCCCATCTGCAATTGTAATTCCATCATACACAGGTATTGCTTCGATTGTTTTTGTATGGTCCCTGTATACTCCGATTTCGAATGCAATCCAAGGGTCGCTAATGCCAACCAAATTTCTAAACATTTCAGTAAATAGAAAACTAGCTAAATCTTCACAAGTATGGAATGAACAAAGTCCTGATAATGTCTCAAGTAAATTCTCTGATTCTACAGAAAGTTTTGGTTGGTGACAGATTTCACGTAACTTGGTCATTGTCAATAATGGCGCCTCGCTCATTACTTCACCAAATCAATGGGAGTGCCCAAGCCCTAAAAGGTCTGCCAAGAATAACAAAACTACCATAATTAGTATTCCAAAAATTACATTCATCATAGCCTTCTTCCCGGTTTCGGAATTATGGATATCCGGTAATGTGTCGACTGTCGCAACATAAAGGAAGGTCCCTGCAGAAAATAGCATAGTCAAACCAATTATTGAAGTTGATAAGTTTTCTAATGCAAAATAGGAGATCATAATCATAACTGGTGTTGCAAGAGAAAATATTACTACATCTTTGACAGAATCTCTTCTGTCCTCTCTTTCATGCATTGAAAACACACCTAAACTAAATGCTGCTGGGCCTTTGTGGATTAATACAGCAAAAACAACTGCTGCGGTTAATGAGATGCTGCCTGTTGCTGCCGCTGCTCCAACAGCAAGTCCGTCAGTTGCGGCATGCAAAGATAATCCAAAGACCAGCATCCATCCTGATGCACCATGATGAACATGGTTATGGCCATGTTCGTGGTCATGATTGTGATGTTCTTCATGTACAGCATGGCCAATTCCGGAGCCTTCTAAGATTAACATAAGGGCGAATCCTGCAAGTATTGCTCCGCCTAGTAAAGCTCCACTTGCATGATCCTCGTGCTCGGATTCTTCATGTGAGTGTGAGCTGACTAATTCATTAATTTCAGAAATGCCAGTAGAGGCATTAATTTCACCTTCCTCTACTTCCTCTATAACGTGCTCTATTTCTTTAGAGAGGCTTTCACCATGTTCATCTCCATGTTCATCTCCATGTTCATCTCCATGTTCATCTCCATGTTCATCTCCATGTTCATCTCCATGTTCATCATGGCCGCCAAGCAATTCTTCGATTTCTTCAATTCCTTCAGAAGCATTAATTTCTCCATTATTTACTTCAAGGATTATTAATGCTGTTGAGCCTGCTAATGAGGCTTCAGCAGCGTGTTCATCTGTTGTTGCTAACTCATAACCTTCAGGAATAACAACTAATAATGCAGATGCAATAATAATTCCAGCTGCTATCCCTGTAAGCATTTTTAGCTTGTTTGGGTCTTCTTTTATCTTCGAATAAAGAGGGGTTAAACCGCATACTAAGCCGATAATTAGAGCAATTAGGGCATACAATAGAACTGTTTGCATCAAAGGCACTGTCACAATAATAACTATTTAAAAAATATTATTAATTCTGAGGTATTCGGATTATTATGTCACGAGTATTGTCGTTTAGTACTGACAAAGAATTTGCAAAATTATTGGATGTTTTGATTGATAAGTCGGGGTACAAAAATAGAAGTTTGTTTCTTCGAGATGCTAGCCTATATTTTGCTGAAATAACACAAAAAGGTGATCTTACAACAATGAAAAATACCGAGTCTATCGAAGGCACATTGGTAATCTACTATCAACACGGCGTTGAGAGTAAGTTAACTGATTTGCGCCATTCACATTCGGTTTCAATTACATCATACCATCATAACTGCTTGACTGGTAGTCATACATGTGTTGATACCATGCAAATTAGTGGAGAAGTTGGTTCTCTAAAAAACGCAATTGGAATTTTACGTAACACACAAGACATTGACAGAGTTGTCTTTGTTTCTGCACCAATGAGGGAGTCTGGCTGTTGTTAATTATTTCTTATCCTCTAAATGATGTGAAATAATTCTATGAAAATGATGTACGCCTTGCTCTCTTGTTGGAGAGTACCGGCCCCTCTCGTAAACTGAAGATTGTATGCCTCTCTGAACTAACTCAATTATCCATTGATCTTGGTGTTCAACTATATCTAATATTGATCCTGCCCCTTTTTCGCCCAGTGTTGGGTCTTTGACATAACCGCGATAAATTATACGAGATTCTGAAAGAGAGATTGGAATTACAATATTAAGGGACATGCCCCAGGGGTAGAAATTAAACATCATATTTGGAAATAACCACAAATAATACGCTGCGATATCTTCTCCATAATCTGGATGTTCGGGTGGTAAATCAAATTTCATATCTCCTTCAACTGCTTTACCAATCTGTAAAACCCCGCCATCAAATACTTCTGTAATATATCCAGAATAATCTAAGCTTTGGTTTAATTCTGGATGGACGTATGGTATATGAAATCCTTCTAAATAATTGTCAACATAAAGCATCCAATTAGCATTAACTGGATGGTCTCTGTCCCTTAATGGATCATGCACAAGAGATTCGATTTCTAAAAATCTTAGTCTCTTTTCTAGTAAATTCCATGGGAGAGTTTCTTTTTCTGTTTGTGATACAAAATACATCCCATTCCAATTCTCTAGAAGATATTTTGGCAAATCGTCACTAGTAGACGGAAAGTTTGTCACTTGTTCGAATTCAGGCATGTGACACAATTTGCCATCTAAATTGAATGTTCTACCATGGTAAGTGCAATGTAGTTTCTTCCTGTTGCAAGGCTCTAAAGCTAATCTCATACCTCTATGAGTACATACATTAGAAAGTGCCTTTACTTCTTCTTCCTTTATCAAAACTATCGATTCACCATTAATTGATTCAATATGATCTAAGGGGATAATTGTGTTGTTTTTAAAGTCTGAAATGTGGGTTGCGAATTGCCATCCCTTAAACGCTGAAAGGATTTTTTGAAATTCAAACTCGTCTGTATAATATTTTGCCGGCAGGGTTCTGGCAGAACGGATATCGGGGTCGATAAGTTCGCCGGGCATGTTTCGGAGAAGGGCTTTAGCCTCTTGAGTTTGATGTAATTTAGTATGGTATTAATTTTTTTAGGGGGGCCTAAATTTATATACCGGTGGTTTTTCGGGTGACCTAAATCGGTGAAGATTATGAATGGATATCGTTTGAAAGTTGGGATTATTGTTGGATTGATGTTGTCTGCTTGTCTAGCAGGTTGTTTAGATGGTGCAGAAGATAGTGTAGAAGAATTAGATGATCTAATTATTGCTTTTGAAGTAATGGATGATTATACTAACATAGATGAGAATCCTCAAATCTTAGCTGACTATTTGAGTGAAGAACTTAATATGAATGTTCAGTTGTATCCTATTGATTCTGAGGGTGCAATGATTGAAGCGCTTCGGTTTGGTAATGCTGATATTGCAATTATGGATGGTGGTGCTGCTTGGGTCGGTTGGCAACAATATGATTTGCAAGTTCTAGCAGCTGATCAAAAGGGAGATGGTCGGACCTACTACAATGCTCATGCCTGGGTGCTTGCAGATAGTGAAATGGGGCTAGCGGCTACAGATGATGACCCTTATACCGATCCCTTTGCCTTGTTATCTGGAAAGACTTCTTGCCATACTGGTTGGTTAAAATCGGCAGGAATGTTGTTGCCTATGGGTTATCTGATTGGACATGGTTTTGCTAACGTGATTGGAGATCCTGGTGATGTTGAAACTTTGCGGAATACAATCTATGGTTTCTTTAATGAGAATGCTTCTATTCCTGATTCTGGAACCCCTTACTATGGATATTCTGGAGCTGTGAAGTGTCTTTCAGACGGGACTGGAGATGTTGCTTTTGCTAAGGATAGTACAGTTGGTTCTTATTGTGGAAATGAAAATGCTTCTGAAAATGAGGAGTGGTGT
>JASLKG010000008.1 GCA_030747695.1 Candidatus Poseidoniaceae archaeon | reverse complement strand
GTACCAGTTCTCAGAGACACTTGGGCCGCTCTCTGTATCATCTGGGCCGATCCAATTTTCCCCAGATGAATAATTTTCATCTTTATCTTTCTCCATATTTATTTTGGCAGTATTGCCAAAAATTTTGGAAAACAAATTCATCAGCCACGCGTACATAATTCCCCCAAAAATACTCCATTTATAGGCAATATGCAATCCGAAATAAGAAGGGGGCCGTTCGTATGACCATCCATACTAACGGTACCGTTCGTATGACCATCCATACGAAGGGGAGCCCTCTGTATTTATCAAGCGGGTTATTATGGAATTGATATGGCTCAGAGTACGGGTAACTGCTCCAAGTGTGGGAATTCAGATTGGAAATCACCCAGACACGTTAGAGCACGAGGAGTTACATCGACAGCATATGCAGATTTGAACATCATTACTTGTAACAAATGCGGATTTACTGAATTTTACGAGTTAACTGAAGAAGAACTAGTCCCCATTAACAAAAAGGTTGCCAAGATTTTTATTTTTGCTGCAGTAGTACCAACTTTGATTGGAATCGGAGTATCTATCTGGTTAATTTGGGGATGAGTGTAAGGGGCTGAAATCGGAGTTTAAATGGATTTTTGGCAACCCCCTGACCTGGAATCATCGGCCGTTTTGGTTCCTTTCATTGATGGTCATCTTAGCGGGGGGGATGGGTATGGGAACGGGAACTTGGACTATGGGTGGTGTTTTATTATTGGTGGTCAGTCTTACCGTGTTTTTGTTCACAACATACATCGAGATACGCAACCTTGTTTCCCGGCTTAGCAAGCTATAGGATAGTAGCCCGACTCAAAGGATTATTGTATTGTGAATTGTTGCTCTTTTTCATTCCACAATATGGGGCTATATCCTAATTTGTGATGTGTATGGCGCATCTTTATTACTCCAAGTTTACGTGTAATGTCATCACCAATACGCTCCATAGTCAAATGCATAACTCCATCTGACAAATAGTCTTCAACGCCATATTCTCCAAATTGCTTGTGGTCTTCACCTGTCATTTCACAGATGAAGAATGAAGTTAATTCTAATCTTCGGCATGCTTCAAACAATCTGAATATTTCATCTCTAGGATTTTCCATTTTTGTTAGTGTAAAGAAAGCTCCAAGCGAATCAAAAACAAGTAATTCAAATCCAATCGATTGCCTGTATGATGTAAGTTGTTTGATTAATTGTCCCATCCAATCTATACGATCAGAGACCCCTTGTTCATCAAGTTGGACTCTCAAATCAGATAAATCAATAATTGCAATCCTATTTCTAACTCTGGGATCATCAACATTCATTCCCATATTGGACATATGAGATCGTAAGCTGTCTTTTCCTTGTTCAAGAGTAACATAAATACCACTAGTTTCACCATACAATACTGCATTGTATAACAGTGAAAAAGTTACTGAAGACTTCATTGCACCAGATTGTCCAGCTACAATACAAATGTGACCTTGAGGTATGCCTCCTTGCATATTTTCATCAAGTCCAGCAATGTGAGTTGGTATCCTTTCAACGTCGCTCATCTAGTCTCGCCAGTCGGATGGAATAGCGATGTTCTCTTCAAGGTGTCCCATAACGTCTTACACATGGGGGTATGGTTAGCCAGTGCATCTGAACGTCGTTCAAAGATACTTGAAGAGATGGTTAAAACATTACACGTCGAAGCATTGAGTGATGTCGATGAGACCCCTCCAAACGGCGACATAAGCCATCAAGTTCTATCGATTTGTAGGCGTAAGGCGGAAGCAGTTCCGGATTACCATGCCCACGAAATTGTGGTGGTAGCAGATACGATGGTTGCCGATCCGGATGATACAATGTTGGCAATGGGAAAACCAGATGACAAATTACGAGCATTGTCAATGCTGAAGCGATTGTCAGGCAGGAGACATCAAGTTTGGTCTGCAACAGGAATCCAGATTTGTGGCGATTGGACTTTTTTTGTAGAATATGCTACAGTTGAAGTTGAAGATTTATCTGAAGATATTTTGAAAATGCTAATTGATACTGATTCATGGATTGGTAAAGCAGGAGGGTACGATTTAGCAGGAGAAATGGGAAATTATGCTTCAATAATTGAAGGAGAAGAAATCACCGTCCTAGGTTTTGCCTCCTCAGCGTTGCGTTTGATTCATTGACCCCGGATGAAATCTTAGGTAAAATTACCATCTGCTTACATGAGTACTGGCATAAGGCCAAGATCATGCTTCCCTACATCTACAGACACATCTGAACCCGGAAGCAACAACAATTTATCTTCATTATCCAGAGCAAAAACGTGAACTCCTATATTGTCCCCAAGTGCTTTCAATTGTCGTCTGCAAGCATTTGCTTGAGTATCCATGTGGATTAATGACCTCAAATCAACTACAATTGTATCTCCTCTAATCATACGTTCTCCGATTTGTTGTAATGGCAATCTATGCATTTGATCCGGGCTAACATATCTCAATGCACGATCTGGCAATTCTGATGGTTTACTAGAAAGGTTTGAGACATCATGAAAGGCTTCACCATCTGGTGTAATTGGCCCTTGCCAGTCCGGTGGTAGATTTTTAGATTCTACTTTTTTTTGTTTTTCCACAGGAGGAGCCACATATTTTTCTTCAATATCTTCTGCTTCAATCAGTGTCATTTGTTGACCACTTAATCCTTCAGAGACTTTCTTCTTCGGCTTACGCTTAGGAGTGGTCGTTGGTGCTTCAGGATCTGGTAATCCGAAAAACTGCCAAAGGTTTGCCATAACTTCGCCTCATATGTCTAGGTCGTCAAGTAAATTCGCTAGAGCCTGAGAGGCAGGAGTTGGTGCAGGTTCTTGAACCGTTGGGGTGTATACGGGTTCTGGAAGTGGTTCTGTGACCTGTGTTGAAAGAGCCGGATCCGGATTATAGGTCACTGGTTCATGGTATACTGGTTGTTGAACAGGTTGCATAGAATCAAGATATTGCTGGCCATAGTAGTTCCATTGTTCCATTGTCCAACCATCTGGTAAACCAGTAGCAGGGAGTGGCGGCCCAGTGTCAGTCTGCATAGGGGGCGTTAGTGTTGGTTGAACCTCCGAGGTTTGTTGTAGTAAACCTGGTGAACCCCATCCGCCTACTTCTGGCACACCTTTAGCACCGTAAGGATCTGAATAATCACCTCTTCTTCTTAGTAATAATGCAACAACTAACAGTGCAATTACTCCAGCGAGAATAATTGAAACTCCAGCAGTAGTAGACATTCCAAATAATCCTTCAGTAGGTTTTTCATTTACTTTTACGCTTACAATTGCCCAACTAGATTTACCATCATCATCTGTAACAGTCAGGTTAACAATATAGGTTCCTGGGCGCTTGAAAGTGATTGTATATTGTTCTCCTTCTCCATCAATTAATGCGCCACTAGTTTGAGGATCATCCCATATGAATCTCAAATCAAGTCTATCTGTAGCAGTATCGGAAGAATCAATACCATTGAAAGTTATTGAATCACCTTCAGTAATCACAAATCCCCCCTCTGGTTCTCCGATAACAGCTGTCGGTGGGCGATTTACGACTCTTATTGTAATGTTATGGGAATCTCGTACTCCATCATCATCCCATACATTTGCAGTAACCATTTTTGTCCCACTTGTTGCCCAAGAATAGAGCAAGTTTGCACCTGTAACATCGCAATCATCGTTCATAATCCCATTTTGATCTCCATCAACAGAACTCATGACATCCCAGCAATAGATTAAGTCATCTTGATCAGCAACATCATTTGCATTAGATGTCAGATTAAGCATTTCATCTTCACCTATGGATCGTTGTACTGGGAGTACTTCAAGTTCAGGTGCAACATTTATCACATTTACGTACCCCATAACATTTGAGCTTGTAACACCATCATTATCTGTAGCAAATACTCTGATTTGATGTATTCCAGATGTAGACCAAGATGTTTGTATCACAGAATTTTGTCCAACAGTATCTTCAGTTAGATTTTGATTACTATCACTTGGATACCATGTAACAATTAAACTATCTTGATCCGAGATAGTATCAAAGGCATCAATCGCTAATGTTGCAACTACATCTTCTTCAATATTCCATGTTCCATTAATAGATTCATATGGTATTCCATCAATTGAGAAACGCATTTCACCAATCGTGGGGGGTACATTTAGGACAACATATTGCCACAATTCGGGGGTATTGAATCTTTGATAGCCATCATCATCAGTTATGCTGAGATTGGTTATGTGAATTCCTTCTTCTTCGGGGGTGAATGTGCAATAGGGACCATACAACCCCTCTTCGCAACCCATGCCATGCCATTCAAAGGTAATTTCTTGACCTTCGGGTGAAATGGTATCATTGTCACCAGCATACAGCTCATAGGAGATACTGGTGCCAGCATTTAGGTACGGGGTCGTAGCAGGTCCGTTAAGATCACCATCTAAGAAGTACCCCTCATCAAGATAAATAGTTCCATTAATAAAGAAAGGAGCTTGGTTGAACACAGTTGCATTCATCAAGAGGGTTACTTCATCGAGTTCATCATCAATTACAATGAGTTTAACTTCCCACATTCCATCATCACTCCAACTATGATTTGTTATACAATTCCCATCATCCTTTATTTCTGTACGTATACCATCAGCTGTAGGTTCTGTAATTTCGAAACGACATGTAACAGTTCCTCCATCTTGGTCAAAGGATGCAGATGCATCAATTGTTACATTTTCTTTGGTAAATACTTCATCATACAGTGTCATATTTGCTACTGGTAATCGGCCTATGAATATGCCAAGACTAGCAGCGTTATTTGTACGGTTTGCATCTGCAGTAACTGTTTCATCAGGGTCTACCATAAATGCCAATGTTTGTATTCCAATTGGAGCGTTTTCAGGAACAGTCCAGTTTACATCTACTCTTGCTTCAGTATATGGTGCCAATTGTGGGAGATTACCTCTGATTGTAGTTCCATCAGGTGTTGTGATTTCCATTTCAGTTGCTGGCGATGTTAGTACCCCTCTGTTTTGAGCAGGAACAGAGAAATGAAGAGTGTCACCTGGTAGTGCATTATATCCACTAGCTTGTGACAAAATTAACGACTCATTGTGCCTATATCTAGTGACAATCATTGAATCTGGTTTTGCAACTAGATCAATACCTACAACTGATAAATCCATTACAATTGTGCTTGCACCAACGATTTTGTTAACAGGATCCCAAATAATTACACCATGACTAGTCCAGTCGTCAGAAGAGTTTGATGCATCCCTTTGATAACCAACATCTATTGTAGGTGAGACCTTTCCATCCGAATCAGTAGTTAGACTCTGTATGTTGTTTTCAATCTCATATCGTAATTGTAGATTTTTCCCAACTTCATCGTTTGCTCCAACTGTAAAATGACCAAACACTTGTTCAGTTGCATTTGGTAAAATCACTTCAAATTGGGGTTCAACTTCAATAACAGAGTTTCTGATTCCTGGAGAAGATCCTGCCTGAGTGCCTGAAGAATCTGTAGGATTATATGTTTTTAATTTCCAATCAATTTGGAAGCCAGCAGGATTTACAATCCGGTACCATGCATAAGATCTGACAGCAGCACAATACCAATCAAAACCTCCAGCAGATCCAGTATTATTCCAGTTGTTTACTTTATGTGAGTCTGAACACCCAGTATATTGAATAGTGTTCCCATCTTCAGTAGGTGTTCCATCTGATGTGACTTGATATGTGGTATTATCTTGTACATAGGGGGTGTCAAATTCTGCTGGATCAAAATAATCAGATGAACCACTACTATTTGTTCCAGAATAATATTCACTCACCCATTGATCTCCAGTTCTAAGTGGAAAGTCATATCGTTCTCTTGGGGGTTCATATACTGTTGAAAAAGTAATTGTTGCAAGGTCTACCGCAAGGAATCCCAGATTGTATGGTGCAAATTCAACTTCCAAAGTAAATGTACTATCCCATGTTGCAAGGTCACTTACTCTAACTATGTCTGTACCTGAATAATCAATATCTAATCTACCACTAGTTCCTTCTAAGTTCGCACCACTGTTTCCAGAACTAAAACTACCTGAAATGTCGACGACATAAACCAATGTTTGAGTCCCTTGTATATTTTCAAATTTAATATCTGTAACTTCCATTGTTGTGTCTCCATCAAGTGTATTTATTGATGCAGAAACATTTGCTTGCTGAATTAGACCTGCGACATCGAAGTCTGTATCATAAACCCATTCGTCACCAATTCTCCAATTTGGTACGTCATGAACATCAGGTACAACTCTAGCACTTTCGGACCTTTCTATGTCATCTAATGTGCTTAACATTGTAAGTGGGCCATAGGCAATTAGAAGTGTGGCTAGCAAGACAGGAATCAAGCGGCGCATGGACATACGTAGTATGTCCCTACTTTTCATCCTGTTCATTGTCTTGATTTAACGAAGAAAGGTATTGATGGCCATAATGTTCCCATTGTTCACCTGTCCAACCTTCTGGTAAACCTTCTTCAGGGAGGGGAGGTGCTTCTGTATCTTCTGTAGAGAAAACATCATTCTCAAAATATTTGATTTCAGGAGCTGACATAGGTCGACGAACTTCAACTGATTCTTCATCCCATACCGAATCTTTTTGTTTCGGATTTCTTCGCATAAACATGGCTAATAAAATAATAATAGTTCCAAGAACTAATAGTTGTAATATTGGATTCGAATCGTCCCCCGAGAGCGATTCTATGACTTCTTCAAATGCTGTCATATCAGGTGCATCTACTGTTACTGTGGTGCTAGATGAACCAGGATTGAACACATTTTCATCCCAAGCAATTGCTTTTATTTTCCATTTACCTTGCTTGGAAAATGAATATTGAACTACATTACCAACTATATCAGCATCATTATCTTTTATCCCATCACCATCACTGTCACGAGAACAGTCTACATCCCATACTACGGTTAATGTTTCTCTGTCAGCAGGAGAGTCTAAGGTAGGGCTTGCATCTAAAGTTATGATTTCTCCAACTTCTGCATCCGAAATTGGTTTGATACGTACGATTGGTGGTAGATTTAGAACTGTTACAGTTGCAGTCGAAGAAACTCTTACTCCATCATCATCTGTAGCATGAAACACAAAATTATGTTCGCCTGCAAAGGCCCATGACCATGTCATGTTGAGGCCTATAATGTCACAATCATCATCAGCAGAACCAATTCCATCTGTATCGATTCCTGGATTCATATCCCAACAGGTTTGCAATCCATTTACATCAGAATAAGTATCAGTTGCGCTGGCGATCAGAGAAATAGATTGGCCTTCAGCAAGAGGGAGTATTTCAGGTAAAGGCTCAACTACTGGTGGTACGTTCCTAACATCAATCCATCGTTCTACTAATCCACTGGTTTCACCCTCAGAGTCAGTTGCTTCAACCAATATTTTATGAAGTCCAGATTCACTCCACTGAGCAGAAACCCTTGATTCTCTTCCATCTGTTTGTGCACCAAAACTCCATTGGTAGTGTAGGTTTTCGAGGTCATCCATAGAATCTTCAGCACGTGCTGAAATTTCTATTTCTTGATCTTCATCTATATGCCAAGTCATTTGCGAATCGGCTTTGATTAATTCACCATTTTTGTCCCACATCGATAGTGACACGTCATGAGGTGCGATGTTTGTGAATACGATGTCTATACTTGCAACTGATTGAACGCCATCGTCATCTGTACCAACAGCAGTGAATGTGTGTAATCCTTCAGTCCAAGCAGTAGTAGTACATGTCCGTGTGTAGTATCCTTCTTGACAATCTGTTGTTGGCCAATGTACATCTACCATGCCAGGCCACGAATCTTCAGAATCAGAATCGTTCGCAAAAACCTGTAGAGTTACAAGATGTTCAACTTTAACCTCTTCACGTAAGGAAACAATTCTTACATTTGGTGCGCGATTTATTATTTCAACTTCAATAAATTCTACAATTGAATCGGCTTCATCGTCATGGATAGTAACTTCCACATTGTAAATTCCATCATCAGTCCAAGTCCAATTCATCATACAATTTTGACGCGTAGTTCTTTGCCATGCCAATGTTCTCGTACCATCATCATATGGTATCTTGAATTCACACCAGATTTCTCCGCCATCTGAATCATAACTTCCTGAAGCATTGAGGTGTACAATTTCATTGGTTAACACAGATTGGTTTTCCGCAATAAACGTAGGTAATCTCCCTACAAACAACGGTATCGTAGCAAGATCATTTGAAGAGTCAGCATCATTTGAATTCGTCTCACTTGGATCAGCTTCCCATATGATGCTAAGATTATCTATAGGAGAATCAGAGGGTATTGACCATTCAAATGAAACGACATGCTGCTCATAAAGAGCCAATGCAGGTAATGATTCTCTAAATGAAGTACCATCTGGTTTAGTGATCTCAACTTCAGCTGGTAAAGACGTAGTAATTCCTCTATTGTATATAGGTAGATCAATTATCAAATTATCTCCGGGTAATACATTGAATCCCGAAATCAAATTTAGATTGAAAAGTTCTCCACTCCGATTCCTTAGGACACTAGCTCTTTCAAGTCCTGAAACAAGATCTAGACCAACAATAGATTCATCCAATGTGATTGTTGATACTCCAATTAAATTACCATGTCGAGCAATAATGCCATGACTTGACCAGTCGAATGTTGTAGTTGATGTATCCCTTTTGCTTCCAACATCAATAATGGTCCAAACGCTGCCATTACTATTCGTAGTCAATGTAGAAGTAAAAGATTCAGGCTCATATCTTATCTCTATATCAGCTCCATTTACAGGATTACCCAAAGAGTCCGTTAAATTCGCCCATACTTCTAGTGGCGAATCTAGTGCTGTAATCGTCGAGGAAGATTCTACAGTAAGCAGGTTATTTCTATATCCTGGCTGAGAATTTGCAATAACTCCTGATGAGTCTACAGGAAGATATTGCTTTAGTCTAAAATCGATTACAAGACCAATGTCTTCTTCAGTATGGGACCATGCAAAATACCTTACTTCAGGACAAAACCATTTGTAAGCAGTTTCAGTTCCATTGTCATCGAATGAAGTTAATTCGTATGATGCATTACATCCGTCATAACTGATTTGTTCACCTATGTCATTCTTGGGCTTACCTATATTTGTCACTTCCCAATTGGTATGATTTGCTCCACTAGTGGGTGCAGGGAATGGTGTGATATAATCCGAAGAACCACTCCATGCAGATGAAGATACATAAGAAGTATTCCAGGTTTCACCCATACGTAATGGAAAATCATATGTTTCGCTAGCTGGATCATAACCAGTACCAATTGTTATGTCAGCAATTTGTTGAGTAAGGGAACTTATGCCATATGGTACATATCTAACATTTAGAGATAAATCAGAAGAAATAGTTGCAAGGTCACTCACTCTAACCACCTCATCGACTTGATATTCAATGTAAAGATTACCAGTATATCCGTCAAGAGTAACACCGCCCTTATCGAAATTGGCAGTAGAACTAGTAAGGTAAACCAAGGTACTGACATTATCTACGGTTCTTTCAGTTATCGATTGAACTATGGTAGTTGCATCTCCATTTATTTTTCCAACTGCAGCCTGTACTCCAGCATTTTGAACTAACAGTGTTGGATCAAAAGAACCAGCATGGATCCATTTGTCACCGATTTGCCATGAAGGGACATCTGATACGCCGGGGTCTTCACCTTCAATTTGTGTCGCACTGGCTTGCGGCGTCACGACTAGAGTTGAAATCACTAGGAGAAAAGCCATCATTAGCTCCCTGCGCATGACTATGTCATGCGTGGTTGTCTACATGAACGTATATGCGTCATGGACTATTCAGATTACAGTAAAATATCTCACCATTATTGAGGCAATAGGCTCATGTTAAGAAACAGGTTGGCATCGTTTATGCGCTGGTTCGCCTACAATGGCGATGCTGATGGCATCTGTTCTATGGTCCAATGGGGTTTAGCCTATGGGCTTGAAGGAAAAAGGGTAACTGGGGTAAAACGTGACATTCAATTGCTAGACAAAATTAGTCTTGAAAGAGATGATGAATTAGTTGCTATGGACATCTCATTAGAGCGTAATCATGGTAAAGCTAAACAGTTTGCAGAATCTAATCACAAAATAATTTGGTTTGATCATCATTTGTCTGGAGAAGAAATCAAAGGGATAGAGTCATACATTGATACATCTGCAGAGATGTGTACTTCAAAAATTGTTGAAAATTATATTGGAGTAAAATCAGCTTGGGCACATGTAGCATTACATGGTGATGGCCTTGGCCAATATTCGGATAGACCTGATTTGGCAGAATTAGGAGAATTACTAAACTACAATGGTTATGGTGAGTCATTAGATGATTTACATTACCACCCAGATAAGCTACTTCAGTATTGCATCGATTCAGTAACCCCTGAAGAATTTATCAAAACTAAAGTATTTGAAAAATTAAAATTAGGATTTGCAAATGACATGGCTAATGTAGGGGATATCAAACAAAAAGATGGGATGTATGTTTTGCCAGATTTATCTTGGGCTAGAAGAATTGTGGGAGTATTCGCACATCGTTTAAATGAGAGTCCAGGCCCTCATGTGATTGCCATAGATAAAGGAGATAAATTTCAGATTTCAGTTAGAGGCAGCTCAGGTATTGGTGAATTATGTAAGATGTTTGGAGGCGGAGGTAGAGAAACCGCAGGAGGCATCGACGCTCTCCCGAAGGGAGAGGTGCCAGCCTTGATGAAGGAGATAGTAGCCCGTCGTGACAACTGAGGGAAGTAATTGCAGGATAGAATGACACACCTTCAACGTCTTGAAGCCGAGGCGATTCATATAATGAGGGAGGTTGTTGCAGAAGCAGAGAATCCTGTTATGCTGTATTCCATTGGCAAGGATTCATCAGTCATGTTACATCTTGCTATGAAGGCATTCCACCCCTCAAAAATCCCATTTCCATTGATGCATATTGATACTACTTGGAAATTTTCTGAGATGATTGAATTTAGAGATAATATCGCGGAAGAGTACAATTTGGATATGCTTGTATATGTTAATCCAGAAGGCGAAGAAATGGGAATAAATCCTTTTGTTCATGGGTCTGCAAAGCATACAGATTTGATGAAGACTCAAGGATTGAAAAAAGCTCTAGATAAATACGGTTTTGACGTTGCATTTGGAGGTGCACGTCGCGATGAAGAAAAAAGTAGAGCGAAAGAGAGAATATTTTCGTTCAGAAATAAATCACATCAATGGGATCCAAAAAGCCAACGGCCAGAATTATGGAATATTTATAATTCAAGGAAAAACTCTGGCGAGTCTATACGTGTGTTCCCATTGTCGAATTGGACAGAACTCGATATATGGCAGTATATACACTTAGAAAAAATCCCAATAGTCCCACTCTATCTCTCTAAAGAAAGACCAGTTGTTGAGAGAGACGGCATACTTGTTTTGGTTGATGATGACCGATTACCTTTGGAAAGTAGTGAAAAGCCAATGATGAGAAAAGTCAGATTTCGCACACTTGGATGTTACCCCTTGACAGGTGCTGTTGAATCTGAAGCAGATACATTGCCACAGATAATCCAAGAAATGTTGCTGACTACTACTTCTGAAAGGCAAGGGCGAATCATAGATTTTGATGGTACAGCATCCATGGAAAAAAAGAAGCAAGAGGGGTATTTCTGATGTCACACATTAGCGATCTTATAGCTACTGACATAGAGTCATACCTTTCAGTTCATGAGAAAAAAGAATTACTTAGGTTCATTACTTGTGGTTCAGTTGATGATGGCAAATCAACATTAATTGGGCGGATGTTATTTGAATCTCATATGTTGTTTGATGATCATCTTGCAGCATTAGAAGTAGATTCAAAGAAAGTAGGTACACAAGATGGCGAGATTGACTTAGCCCTGCTAGTGGATGGACTTGCAGCAGAAAGAGAGCAAGGTATTACAATTGATGTCGCATACCGATTCTTTTCTACAGAGAAAAGAAAGTATATTGTTGCAGATACTCCCGGACATGAAGAATATACAAGAAATATGGCGACAGGTGCTTCAACTGCAGATGTTGCAATAATATTGGTTGATGCCAGCCAAGGAGTACTTACGCAAACGCGTCGTCATTCATTCATTGTATCAATGGTAGGAGTAAAGCGAGTTTTACTTGCAATAAATAAAATGGATTTGGTTGAATATTCTGAGGAAACATATAACTCGATAGTTGCCGATTATACTAATTTTGCAAATGAAGCATTAGATATCGATGAGATAGTTGCCGTTCCTATATCGGCACTAAACGGCGACAATGTTGTTGAATTGAGTGATAGAACACCCTGGTACAAAGGCCACTCAGTCATGGAATATCTCGAAAGCGTAGAAGTAGTTTCAAGTTCACTATCTCGACCATTTAGGATGCCAGTCCAATGGGTAAACCGTCCTAATCAGGAGTTTCGAGGATTTGCAGGTTTGATTACAAGTGGAATAGTAAAGGTCGGAGACAAAATAAGAGTATCTCCAAGTGGCCGTGAATCAACTATTGATAAGATAGTCACAATGGATGGAAATTTGAATTTAGCAGGTGCTGGCAGATCTGTAACAATTACATTAAATGATGAAATAGATATTTCACGTGGCGATTTACTTACCACGATAGAACACCCATGTGCAGTAGCAGATCAGTTTCAAGCACGTATATTGTGGATGGACGATTCTGCAATGATGCCTGGTAGACAATATCTGTTCAAATCAAATACACAAACAACATCTCTAACCTTGGGGCGATTAAAGTATAGGATTGATGTAAACAGCCTTGAACAATTGCCTGCAAAGGTACTAGATATGAATGAGATTGGAGTTTGTAATGTGTCATTAGCAAATCGAATAGCCTTTGACCCCTATAGTGATGATTCGTCAACAGGTGGCTTCATAATTGTTGATAGAATGACTAACAATACAGTTGGAATGGGTTTAATCGATTTTGCATTAAGACGTTCTGATAACATCCATTGGCAAAATATGGATGTTACAAAAACAAGTAGAGCTGAAATGAAAACACAGCAGCCAAAGGTCATCTGGTTTACTGGTCTTTCAGGTTCAGGAAAATCTAGTATCGCAAATATACTAGAGAAGAAATTACAATCAATGGGAAGACATACAATTACGTTAGATGGGGATAATGTTAGACATGGATTGAATAGAGATTTAGGCTTTACAAAAGCAGATCGTGTTGAAAATATACGTCGTGTTTCTGAAGTTGCAAATTTAATGTTGGATGCAGGATTAATTTGTATTACGTCCTTTATTTCACCATTTGAATCTGAGCGTAAGATGGCAAGAGATTTACTTGAAAAGAATGAATTTATAGAAGTTTACATAGATACTCCTTTAGAGATTTGTGAACAAAGAGATGCAAAGGGTTTGTATGCCAAGGCACGTTCTGGAGAATTAACAAATTTCACTGGGATTTCGAGTCCATATGAGGCGCCGCAGAATCCTGAAATTAGAGTTGATACATTGAATTCTACAGCCGAAGAAGCAGCCGATCAAATAATTGATTATTTGAGTAAGGCTTGAATTTGCAAAGAAATATTGTCCCACTGCAAAGAGTCACGAAGATTGATTATTTTTTCTTCAGATTCTTTGATTTGAGAATCTGTAATTACTGAAATAGATGACGCTATTTGATTTGCAGAATTCCCTGACATTTTGATTGCGCCATCGATATCATCAAAGATTGGAATTGGAGTTACAGCAATTGCTGAACCTGATGCAACCCCCATTCTTACCGCACCCGATGCACTCTCTTTCGTATTTTGATAAGGAAACGCGAGTAGTTCACAATTTGCCAGTGATGCGATTGCAACCTCGTCATCAATAAAATCAGTAATTAGTTTCACGTTTTTGCCAATATTATGCTTTTTAATGAGGGCATTGGCTTTTGTTAGTGTGTTGCCAGTTCCTTCTCTAGTGGCGCATAACATTAGAAGAGAATCCCAATTGTCTAATTTAGAAAAGGCATCAATAAGCTCTAATTGACCTTTATGAGGGAGCAAAAATCCAAATGTGCCAAGAGTACGACCATGCATTTGAATTGTTTCAGCTTTGTTAGAAGGAGGAGGGTATACTCCATGTGGAATCATAACTACATTCCCTTTAATTCCTAAGGACGAAAGATTCTCGACGTCAGATTCTCGATGTACCATGATGGTTGAACATGTACTCAATCCATCAACTGCTTTTTCTATTCGTTTTGAAGGGAATATTAGAGATCTATCTCTTGTATTGTGCAGTGTTATGAATACCTTTATCTCTAATTCTGCAAGTTTCAGAAGTAAAATGTTTAGAAATTTGAATCTAAATAAGCCAGGTTGGTGTTGAATTACAACAGTATCAATATTTCTTGAGATTATTTGCGCAATAATTTCTTCAAAATAGGGTGTATCCCTTTTCCAACAAGGAATTGCTTGGTCAACATCTCCTTCTCCCTTTTGAGCCAAAACGAGAACGTCATCAAAATGTTCAATCAAGGATCTAGAATATGTGGCGATTCCGCACTTGATATTCCAAGTAGTAATCCATGCAATCATTGCAATCCCTCATTTGTGGGAGGGGCGCCTACAATTTTCAAAGTAGGTCTGCTAGTTCATCCTGAATAATTTGGACAGCTTCTAGAATCTCATCTTTGTGACGAGCCCCTGTTATTACCATCTTTCCAGATCCGAATATTAGACAAACTACTTTCGGGTAATCTAAGCGATAAATTAGTCCTGGGAATTGTTCAGGCTCATATTCTACTTTGTCAAATGGCAAGTGGAATGTAAGATTGTTTAGATTCAATTTACGTGGTTCGCCTGCTTGTGGCTCTCCTGTAAATTTGTCATTTCCATCATAATCTTCTGGATAATGTAGAGCGTATGTAGCCACCATATTCTGGACTTCGATTTCTACATCCTTCAGGTCCCATGTGGTAATTCCGGCTTTACGTAAATCTTTGATCATACGTTCGATTCCTGTGTGGATATTATCTTCATCTTTGCCACCAGTACATACAGCACGTCCTGAACGGAACATCAGTATTGCAAGTTTTGGGTCCGAAACTCGGTAAACTACACCAGGGAACTGTTCAGGTTCGTATTCACAATTCAATTGAATTGCGATATCTGGCAAATCAAGTTCTTCTGCAACCCTTGTGCTAGCGACGACATTTACTACAGTTAAACGGTCTTCATCGTTCATAGCCGGCCGACTATAAACCTCTATTTAAAAGGGGTCACGTCAATTTAGGGGATTCCATAGTGGGCAATCGCTATCATTATCCACTAGTAAACCACTTGCAGCAATACTACTAATCAGAGTACGACCCCCCGCTAATTCGATTGCTTCGCTTGTAGTTTTTGGATCTCTAGTTAATGCAACCATACAACCTCCTCCGCCAGCTCCAGTAAGTTTGACTCCAAGCGAAGAAGGAGCAGCTGCAGAAATCAAAGTCTCAAGTTCAGGGCATGATAACCCCAGATTCCTTAGAATTAGATGATTCTCACTCATAGCCCTGCCTACTGCTTCTAAATCACCTTCAATTAATCCGTTAATACCCCGTTTAGAGATTAGGCCAATTGTCTCAATTTCATTAATTCGATTAGGTTGTTCTTTTAGCAACTTAGCAATTTTTTCTACTTGGACAGAAGTGGGCGCATGGACTCCAGTATTCCCTATTACTAAGTAAGCCTCTTCAATTTCCTTTGGCAATTTGACAGAATGAACTTCCCATGTAACACCATTTAAATTACGAGAATATAACCAATTCAAATGAGTTTCAACTTTATCTGACAAAACAATACATCCTCCATGTGAACATGTGCTTGAATCTAATGGTGATGCTTTGCCATTTTGCGCAAAAGCCTCTACAGCATGTGCTAGAATTGCACATTCATCTTCATCAACAGCACTAGCACCATGTTCAATAAAATCACCCTTTGATGCAATTCCTGCACTATTATACACATCATTAGGCCGTGAAGCAGTCCACCCTTCTGCCCAATCATCATCAATAATTTGTCGACCCCTTGCACATCTTAATGCAGCAGCAGCAGCCACTGAGAGTGAGGCCGAAGACCCTAGGCCACTAGCTGGGGGAATGTTCCCTGTTATCTTGATTGACAATGGCGGTCCGCCTTCCCAAAGCCTCGTACGTAGAGCAGTAACATGTGGATGTTTTCTATTTTGAAATTTCATACCGTCTATTCGCCAATTCTCTGAAATTTCAAAATTGATGCTCATTCTTTGATCAATTGCTACTGCAACAGCCGGTTGGCCATAAACCACCGCATGTTCCCCAAAGAGGATACATTTGCCCGGGGCACTGGCTTGCACCATAACTTGCCCTCTATCAACTGGTATTTTGCCGTTGGGTTGAAGAGTCGATTGCTTATCGTGGTGTTGATGCAGCATCCACTTGACATGGATTACGCCGGTATTTCGGGCTGGATATTGCTGTTGATATTGGGAGTAATTTCTCTTGGATTCTTTGGTTATCAGGTTGTCAAAGCAGTGAGATTAGTTCGAATTGGTGCAAAGGATTCAAGGTTTGACTCTTGGACTGCTAGGCTAAAAGAGACAGCAACTGTATGGCTAGGTCAACGCAAAGTTTTGGAAGATCCCGTGGCAGGAGTAATGCATGTGCTAATGTTTTGGGGATTCCTAATGTTATCAACGGATATGTTCGACTTAGCTAGTGGAAATAGGTTTAGTGAACATATACTTCCTGAATTTTTGAACAATGGATGGAATCTTATGGTTGAAATTGGTTATACGAGTGCTCTTGTTGGTTGCTTTTTAGCCCTAAATCGAAGGATACTGTTTACTCCAGAGAAACTGAAGGGTAAATCACAACTCGAAGGAAATGTAATTCTTTTGTTGATCATGACAATCTGTACTACAGCTTATGTTGTAGAATCAGGAGAGAATCCTAATCCCACATATGAATTTTTAGGAGCATGGGTGCTGGATACATTTGCTCCTAATCAAAGCATGGTAAACTTTGCTTATTGGGCTCACATGCTTGCGATATGCACATTCCTTTTCCTTATACCATTGTCAAAGCATATGCATCTTGTAATGGCACTTCCAAATGTATTCTTTTTTGATACACAGCCGATGGCGAAAATGCGACCACTACAAGTAGACGATAATGGAACAGCAGTATCTCTTGATGATTTAGATATGGAAACATTCGGAGCAAGTCAATATACGCAATTAACTTGGCGCAGTTTGATTGATGGGTGGGCATGTACTTCATGTGCACGCTGTCAAGATGTTTGTCCAGCCTATGCGTCGGGCAAGGCATTGAATCCTATGCAAATTATACATGATGTACGAGGTTATGCTAACCAACATGCTGAACTTTTACTCAAGGGTGAACAACCTGATGAAGATATTATTGCACGATTTGGTGAAGAAGCGATTTGGGCTTGCACAACTTGTCACGCATGTGTAGACGTATGCCCCGTGAATATTGAACACGTCCCGAAGTTAACAGATGCTAGGCGTCATTTGATGATGGAAAGGATGGAATTTGATGAAAAGGTAGAAGAAACTGTGATGCCGTTAATGACGACTATCGAAAATCTGGAAGGAGATTCTAATCCTTATGGGATACCAATGCATGAGCGTGGAGACTGGGCTTCAGATCTAGACGTCAAAGTAGCTGAACCAGCAGAATACATCTACTTCGCTGGTTGCGCTGCATCATTTGATGAGCGAAATAAGAAAGTAGCCAGGGATACAATCTCTATCATGAAAGAAGCAGGATTAGATGTGGGGATACTTGGCATGCAAGAAGGATGTAGTGGTGACGCTGCTAGAAGAGCAGGCAATGAGTATCTTTTCCAGATGCTTGCAGAAACCAACCTTGCAACATTTGATGAACTTGGGGTCAAAAAAATCGTGGCATCTTGCCCTCACTGTTTCCATACCTTAGGGACAGAATACAAGGATTTCGGAGGAGAAGAAATAGAAGTTATGCATCATTCTCAATTGATTAATCATTTGCAAAATGAGGGTAAACTTCCCAATCCCAATCACGACGGAAATGTCACCTATCATGACCCGTGTTATTTGGGCCGGATTGGTGGAGAATTCGACGCCCCTCGTTCAGCAATTGGCGGCGTAGACATTGAAACAGAAAATCATGCCAGAGGTTCCTTCTGTTGTGGAGCTGGCGGTGCTCAAATGTGGATGGAAGAGCACGTTGATGAAGATCACGATAGAGTAAATATCATCCGAGCAAAGGAATTACACGCTACAGGAGCAGATACTGTTGCAGTAGGATGTCCATTTTGTTCAACAATGGTGACTGATGGTTTGTCAAGTATAGATAGTAACATGGAAGTTAAGGATATAGCTGAAATTGTTTGGGAACAGATAAAGGCAAATGATGTAAAAATACAGGCTGCAAAAGGGCCACTGGAAGAAGAATGAAATGTCACGATTACTTGTTGTAGACCTTCTTGCAGAACGCGAAGCATTTGGAGAGCATGGAGTCGCAGAAATAGCGAAGCATTTCCCAGGTTACGAATTATTCCTGTGGGCCCCTCATACAAAGGAGCATAGAACATATCCCTTTGGAATTAGGGTTGAAAATGTAGTTGAAGCCGATGTAATTGTCATCACGGGTAGTCGACGTAATGTTTCAGAATGGGAACCTTGGATGGATGCTGTGGAAGAATTAATACAGAATACAGAAGTCCCATTATATGGAATTTGTTTTGGCCATCAAATTATTTGTAAAGCGTTGGGTGGTAAAGTGAAACGTTCTAGGGCAAAAAGCCATTTTATGGCTGAAGTTACATACAATGACGGCAAAAAAGTCAATCAATTATTTACACACCAAGACCATGTCACTGATAGCGGAGAACTCGAAGTAACTGCATCAGCAGAACATTGCAATATAGCTGCTTGTAAGCACCCTACTCGAAAAATAATTACCGTACAATATCATCCTGAAGCAGTAAAAGAAGTATTGGAACAATCCTTAATTTGTGGCGACATGTCTCAAGATGAGAGAGATGATTTCGGATTGGGGATTCAAGACTTTGATGTAAGTCAAGCATTTGGTTTGATAAATTGATTATTCTTCTTCATCATTTTGCATATCAAATTCCATTGAAGCGATGGTCATAAAGAAACCAATAGCTAGCAAAAACTCTGCTGGAGCCGCATAATCAATCCAACCTTGAACGGCTGTCAAATCACCTTCCAACAATGCTTCTTTGTTTTCATCATATGCAAGACCCATGGCCCATGACATAATCCAAAATGCCAAGAAAGATAATGTCACGCTATAGTAGCGAATCTTTTTCCCGATTTTACTACCATTTTTTAGAGCGATGTGAGTTAAAACTCCCCAAGCAAGGCCAAAGTGGAAAACGTTGAGAGCTGTCACAATATGTAAATCAAGGTGATCGTACATGTTCATGAATGACATTACGAAAAGATTCCCTCCAACCCACATTCCACATAGCATTGAAAGATGTAACCAATACCACCTTGCATTATTTTTATGTTGTACGAAAACATTCCAAGAAGTCCAGATTAAAATGAGGCCTGTGATGGATAACCCAATAGTAAAAACCCATCTTTCTAAGCCGGGAAAATCGCTTTCACTAATGAAGAAAGGAATAGCGCGCGCATTACCTGACAATGCATGAATTGTACATGATAGAGTAATCGTAATCGCAGGAACTAACCAACCTAATCTTGCAGAAAGTTGGTTGTTGTTCATTTGAATTCACCGCAGTGTTAGTTAGTACGGCGAAGGGCGACTTGTTTTCAAACTATACCATTGATTTGAATAACAGCGAATCACCCCGGAGGGGTGATGCCACTGCGTGTATATGATACTCGTCGACGGGAAAAAGTGGATTTTTCCACAATGAATCCCGGCATTGTAAATATGTATGTTTGTGGAGTTACAGTATATGATTTATGCCACCTAGGCCATGCTAGATGCTACCTTGCTTTCGATCTGATACATCGATGGTTAGAGAAATCAGGATACGACGTAAATTATGTGCAGAATTTCACAGATATTGATGACAAAATAATCAATAGAGCAAATGAATCTGGCCAAGATTGGAAACAGATAGTAGATGACAATATAGCAACTTATTATCGTGATATGGACGCATTGAATATTTTGCGTGCTGACAAATACCCTCGATGTACAGAATATGTGGAAGAAATGATTGCAATCATCATAGATCTAATAGACAAAGGCAACGCATATATCGCAGATGATGGTGTTTATTTTAGCGTTGAAAGTGCTCCTGAAAAATATGGAATATTGACTGGACAGAATATAGATGCTGTAAGAAGTGGGGCGGGAGGCAGAGTCGAAGGAACAGGAACAGGGAAAAGAGATCACAAGGATTTTGCTTTGTGGAAGTCAGCAAAACCCGGTGAACCAACTTGGGATTCTCCATGGGGTCCTGGGCGCCCTGGATGGCATATCGAGTGTACCGCGATGAGTATGGATGCATTTGGTTCACAATTCGATATTCACGGAGGAGGACATGATTTGCTGTTCCCTCACCATGAAGCTGAAATTTTCCAAGGCGAATGTCATACAGGTTGCGAACCAGTAGTCCATCATTGGCTACACAATGGATTTGTTAATGTAGACGGAGAAAAAATGAGTAAATCTCTTGACAATTTTTGGACAATAAATGAGATTATTGAAGAAGTAAATCCGTTGGTTTTGAGGCTATCTCTAATTAATGCTCATTACAGGTCCCCTATTGATATGACTAAGCAATTAATTACCAATGCTGAAAAAAACCATTTACGTTTGTGCAGTGTATACAAAGCAGCCTTAGAATTAATGGGCGTAAATACAGTGCCTTTGCCAATTGGTGATATTCAGAGTAAAGTCCCTATAGTCAAAAGTCTAGGATTGTTAGAGAAAATGGCACAAGGATTTGCTAAAGCAATGGATGATGATTTCAATTCACGTGAAGCTGTTGCTAAGATAATTGGTGCTTTACGTGAAATGGGTAAAATGCTAAGCGAATTAGAGGGCGATGATTTGGAAGCATATGCTCTTCATTGTGTAGATTGGCTTGAAGATACTGCAGGCGCAGTCCTAGGTATTCTTCCTAGCCGCGAAAGTGTACTTTCTGAACCAGAGGAAGATCCTCGTAAGGTAGAGATTGCAGACCAAGTTGAGAAATTAATTTCTCAAAGAACTAAAGCTAGATTGGCAAAAGATTGGTCTGAAGCAGATAATATTAGAGATCAATTAACTTCTCTTGGAGTAGTTGTTACAGATACTTCCGATGGCCCAGTTTGGGATTTAATCTGATGTTGGAGGCTCTAGAGGAGGTAACTCTGGAACAAAGTCTTCTTCTAATTCGTCATCAGTTAACGAGTCATTTTCTTTCGAGAGTAATATTACAATAATAGCAGCAATAACAATGACAAACATCACTATTGAAAGCAAGAAAATGGGATCACTCTCTTCTGATTTCGCTGAATCATTAATGTCATCATTACAAATACCAACACAGGTTTCTTCATTGTTTTCAGGTATCTCTGTAGTTTCATTATTTTGATTCTCTTCAAATGTACAACTACCATCATCTTGTTCGGCATTTGGATTATAATTTTCAGCAGCAATATCTGTGCATCCAAGAATCGGTTCCGGTTCGACATTGGTTGTGTTATTAGTATAGTCTGAATCATTTACATATGGCCGGTTGGATTCAGAATCATATTCAATATCATAGTAACTGTAAATCTTTGACATGTCCACGTGGAAATTTGCATGCGATGATCGATTAATTACATCGAAATATCGGTTATCGCCTTTTGTGTAAATCGGATCTAATGTCAGATTTTTCAAGTGCGAAACTCCATCATTATAATCTCCATCGAATGATGAATCTAGATGTTCTTGAACTTGTGATAAACTCATTCCGGAAACTTCAGTCCAATGTTCTTGGATGTCAGAAATATCATTGCGCATGGCCATAGAGAGGCCCGATTCAATATTTTCCCAGGTTTGCATACCATCAGTTTCAGTAGATGAAGTAACATCAACGGCTTTAGTAAATCCGTTTCCATGAATATATTCCCAATCATCACCTTTCATTGCAGTCATCAAATCTACATCTCCAAACACTGCCCTTCCTTGTACTATTGTTAGTCTTACGTCTGGATCAATTGCTTCGATTAGATTTCGGTAAGGGTTTTCGTGAAAAGTATCAATAATTGCTAAATCAGCATACATTCCTTCTTTTATTTGACCAACAAACCCTTGCCAATTACTTATTTCAGCAGGATTACTAGTGACCATTTGAGCCATTTCATAATCACTGAAGTGATTGTTTAGTACATCTTTATTCCACAAATCTACTACCTTTAATTCGTGGAGGTTAGATTTGGATCCACTTGGCCCCCAATCTGGGGCTAATGCTATGTTTACTCCTGCATTATCTGCAGCAACAACATCAGTAGTATCCCCGTATAGTAGTAGATTAGAGATGGGAGACCACACTAATCCAGAACCCACACTAGCCATTTTGCTGAATTGATTTTCATCAAGAGCCGTTCCGTGAATTACAACAGTTTCATCCATAATTAGACCTTTATTATATAATGAGTCAAATTCCTGTTTACTACTAGAATCAACCCCCTCAGAGAGATGTACAAACCAAGCATTTAATGTTCCAGACTGATTTTTGTCTATGATGTATTGTGCATTGTAATCGTCATCTGCTGGGCCACAAACGGCACATGTATACATGCCATCTTGTCCAAAATTGTATAATTCTACATTTCTAGATAACATACTATCCCAAGCATCTGTGCCACTGCTAGGAGATCCCTGAACAGCAGTTACTCCACCGGCTATAGCTTGTACCTCTGCATACTTCATTTGCTCTGCAGACATATCCCATCTACTATAGGATTGGATATTGGTTTTCATCCATGTTATGCTCGGCCCGTAGTCCCAATTATTTCCCCACTGGTAACGGTTTGTGTATCCTCCTTCTTCCGAACGTTGTGAGGGAGAGAGGTGTACATTAAAATCCCATAATGGAATGTGATTATAGTGCATATGATTGTGTAAATCAATCAATCCAGGATAGATGGTTGCCTCAGTATCATGTATTGTGACATTATCAATATTGATTGGAGGTATTTCTCCATCCGCCCACACAGCAACAATTTTACCAGCGTCAATCATTATATTTCCATTTTCAATTACTGCATTTTCAGCAGTCATAGGTACAATTCTACCTTGAAGAATATATTTACTTTCAGAATTGTCAGATTCTCTGAAACAAGTTCCTTGTCTTGAAGAAGGAGAGGGGTCGTCTTTCCATAATGTACCATTTTCTAAAACAGTGTATACTTTATCCCACCATGAATCTTCTCCTGGGTATGTGATTGAATCAATTAAATCCCCATTTAGATTCATGAGAGTAGCGGTATCTCCATCCCAATAATCCAATTCAATATTTGTATTGGCGCGATAAAAAGTAATGCTTTCTCCAGGATCAATAGTTGTATTCCAACCTATACGGCACGGAGGGCTACCTCCATCTGTGGTGTCATCTAGAATCCAATCGGAAATATCAACCGTTACAGTTCCTGTATTGGTAATCATGATGTATTGGTCCGAGCTAGAACCGATTTCACCATCTCCATTCCAATCGGTCCCATTGTAATCAGCAGATGATGCTGAAACTAAGATCTCCTCAATGATAATATTTGTTTCATCTCCTGATGTTCCAGATGAAATTGGAAAAAGGGCGCCGAGAAGGATAAGGACTACCAAAATTCTACGCATACATCACCTGAAACCACGGTAGCACATGAAACCACCCATTAATAGCGTGACCTAAAAAGCCAGACTTTTGACGGATAGTCTCAAAACCAAGTTCACATGCCAGTAAGGCATGCGTAGGGCATTTCTGATGCTGGTGATATTGTTACCAGCAATGTTCTCAGGTTGTTTTGGAGAGGAAGAGATTGTTCCTGTTCCCAAAGAAGAATCTGCATATCCACAACCTTGGGAAAGAGCGGATTTAATCTATGACAATACGGATGTATTCAGCAGAGTAAGCATTAATGGAACATTTGGAGTTGATATTGCACAAAGTGTTTTTGTTGACGTTGATACAATAACAGCCGCTGATGGTGGTTCAGGAATAACTGGCGATGCACGTGTGCATTTGGGATTATGGCTTCCTATCATTGAAGGATGTGATTGGGCCTCCGCAGAATTATTAGAAAAATGTCATGTTCCTGTAATTGCAGAAGTAGGGCCATACTATGATGATGGGGATGTAGATGCATTAACCCCTGCCGATCGCCTGGGGCGTTTCTTAATTGAAAATTATGTTCCACATGGTTTTGGAGTTGCACAAGTTAGTGTATTTGGAACAGGAGAATCAAATCATTGCATGGATCTGATGGGCACAGATGAACAAAGAGGTATTGATGCTGCAGTTACATGGCTAGGAACACAGCCTTGGTCAAATGGTAAAGTAGGACTAATTGGCAAATCCTATGATGGTTCAACCCCCTGGCAAGCTGCAACTTTTGGGAATCCTTATCTTTCAACTATAGTGCCAATGAGTGGATTAATTGGTGTACATGACTTGATGTGGCGTAATGGAAGCATGGAAGCAAGAGGGATGATTATGCATAATGGCGTATACGGTTCTTTCGGAATAGATGGGGATGCTGATGACCCTGACAACTTTTGTGAAGGCTACCTCGAAGGTTATGTGAATGGACCAGCAGCCTATTTGTCAGGAGGAATGGTTGAATATGCAGGTAATGATTATTGGACTGAAAGGTCTTTCTTGGATAGAGTAATTTCAAATTATAATGGTTCAATATATATTATACAGGGAATGCAAGATTGGAATGTAGATCCTCACATGGCTTTCCCTACTCATCAAATTGTTGAAAAATCGGGTATAGAGGTAAAGACACTTGCTGGCCAATGGGCTCATGATTATCCAGATCGTATGTCTGGACATTCATCCCAAGAAGCTGGCCGTGGTGCTGAAGCATACCCCTATGGTTTGAGGTGGGATTGGGCAGATGAAATGCTATATTGGTTCAACTGGTATCTGAAGGATAATGGTGAAGCCCCACAACTTGGAGTTGAAATGCAAGATAATCGTGGAGGATGGCGTTTTGAAGAAACATGGCCATCAGATGACACAACATATCTAGAGATATCTGTAGATACATTGTCTCCCACAGGAGCAATAATGGGTGCAACTCAAGGTGAGATAACATTTAGTTATGGGCCATTTAACACTTCAGTTTTTATCTCTGGAATGCCAACATTGCATTCAGAAATAACTCCGCATTCTACGAATAACGGTCACATATTTGTGGAGATGACCGATGACACAGGAATGCATCTTGGGCATGCTGTAATGGATTTAAGATTCCATGCAGGAGGGAGAGATGGTAGTCTTAGTTTGGCTCCATTTTCTACAGTAACAGCACTTATTGAATTCTTCCCAATGGACATCTTTTTGGAAGCAGGTGAATCAATACATTTCAAAGTCACTCAGACTGGTGAAGATTATGTTCCAAGCCCAGCCGCAATTGGAGATTATACGATCAATTGGGCTGCAAGTACGTTAACACTGCCGATAGTAAACCGTGCATGTGTAGATTTGTTTCAAGCACCCATGCAAGATTATGGTGAGGATTCAAACAGAATTTGCTAATTACCGGACAAAAGTATTAGGTGGATAACTTTGGATTATTAGTCAATGAAAGACTTATCTTCATTGACAGTTCTTAAATTAAAAGAATTGCTCAGAGAAAGAAATCTTCCAATATCTGGTACTAAATCCGAATTAATTTCCAGATTGAAAGATATAGATAATGATAGTGAAGATAGTAATTCTGTCGAAGTAGATTGTAAAGAGTGTGGAACTACTTTGAGCTTACCTCCAGACTATTCAGGTAGAGCGAGGTGCCCTACTTGTAGGTTAATATTTGAATTCAATCAAGGAGAGCCTTCAGTTCAATCTGCAAAGACATATGTTGTTCAATATAATGACGATTCAAAATTTAAATTCTCAGCCTATTGGAAGGGTGTCGCATTCCCATTTTCATCATTTGGCATTTTCTTTTTCCTTTCATGGATTTCTGATAGCGAAGATATTTTATTTTCTGGAATGTGGATTACAGGGATTGCATCAGTAGTTGCTATAATTGCAGGATTTGCTAATGGTAACAGAGGTTTCGCAATGGGTTGCCTTACCAGCGCAGTATTGTTACCATTGATTTTTGTTGCTGGATGCTTTATCTATGTCATCTTCTTTTTTGAATATGGATGAATAGTTATTAGTAAGAAGGCATTTCAACTTCTACAGCAAAAAGTGGATCCGGATCAGTACTGTCATGGTATGCAACAACAACACCTCCATCGTTTAGGATTGCAAGAGATGCAAAATCAAATCGGATATCATTTCCTGCACCTGACGTTGAATCTAAATCACCCATGCCAATGAATGTCAATGTATCAGGAGACAAATCTTCAGAGTATTCCCTTACGTGGTATAACACATCTACATCGGGTCCTTCTGCAGATTGATATCTCACATTTAGAACAAATAGATCTAATTGCCCATTTGCTTGGAATTCCCATTCCTCAATTTGTGCCCAGTTTTCATCAGAATAGTTTTGAGTTGCCCATGTGTATCCTCCATCATAGGACAGGTGGTGCGTGAATGTTGTACCTACTAAGCTAACACAATGTAGTGCACCTGTTGAATCAATTTGGCAATATTCTGAAGGAAATTGGACATCATGTTTGTTCCAATTGAGTGAAGTATCTAGGAAGGCAGAAGTTCCATCACTGAAGTACTGTGGGAAGTATAACCCTCCACTTGGAACAGGGAATGATCTCATTTCTTTGTGTGGCTTGTTAACATCATAATATACAGGTAGATTAGAGAAGTTTAGATCGATTTCTTCAGCGCCAGGATTTGAGCTTCTTCCAGCGAATTGGAAATTGTAATAGTTCAAACCATCAACACTAATTTGTCCTCCAGCGTTTTGGGTTTGGTGCCAGAAATTAGAAACCACTAAGCTAGCCCAATCTCCACTACCAATGCTAGAAGAAATAGGCCCAATGACCTCTACTTGCCATGAACGGTCATAGAAAGGCTCAGTCATTCTGTTATAGCACCATTTCCATTCGTCTTCAGATTGATCATATAGAATGGCGTAAAATTTGTCTAATTTTCCATCCGCTCCAATATATGGAAACCAAGACATGGAAATGTAATCTCCATTTGTCGCTTGGACAATACTACCTTCACCAAGGCCCTCTTGACCAGGGTTGGTAGGTACAGGAGTCCTACACATTGTGTCAGTGAAAACACCAGGAACATATGTGTCCCATTCATGACCTCTATCATTTGACCATACTGGATATTCTCCTCCAATATTTAGGATAGAACCTTCAATTGAAGTTGCAATATAGTGTTCGCAACAGTTACCTCCGTAATTTTTGTCAAAAACAGCCCAGGTCGTTGTTGTACTTTGATTACTATTAAGATCAATAGTTGTAAATTGCCTTGGGTCAATTGCTTCTACTAAATCGACCATCTCATAGTCATTCCAAATTGGTTTGTATTCTTCTACGATAAGCGATGAATCACCTTCACCAAAACAACCTGCTAAGATTGTGCTAAATGTTAGCAGCAATGCAATAGCAAAACGTTGCATATCAAACCCTCTTAACATCAAACCAAATTGTTGCTCCATCAACATCGAATGAATCTCCTTCCCCTTCACCTATCACAAAGTTCGCTTGATCAGCTCTTGTTTCAGAGATAATCCAATTTGTATCGTCATCAAATAATTCAGGAGCGTTGTTCATCCAAACTTTCAGATTGATATTATCTTCAATTGCGAGGTCAAGTTCCTTTCTAGCAGCTTGAACTCTTCGCGTAATGTCTCTTGCAAGCCCCTTTGAAAGGAGTTCTGGAGTATTTTTCATGTCAAGAACTAGTGAAACAGAATCTCCTTCGGAAGTTTGAATTGTTTCTGCAGCAAAACCCTCTCGCTCAGCACGCCTAATTTCTACATCTTCTGAGGATATTTGGTAACCAGCAATAACAAGGTTACCAGTATCGATTGCAGCAAGCATTGCTTGAGGATCTCCACTTTCAAATTCTTGTAATACAGCCGGCAAATCTTGTCGACACTTTGCACCTAATGTTCTACGATTTGGATGTAATACTTCAATTTGGAATCGGTTGAGGTCTTCCTCAAGAGATATGGTTTCGACATTCAATTCTTCAGCTAATATTTCATGAAAAGCAGACAAATCTGGGCCTGCTACAATCCATCCTTCAGAACAAGGTAAACGTTGTCTACGATCATTATCTACTCTAATTCTACGTCCAGTCTCAGCCAATTCTCTAACAAGTTCCATTGTTTTTAATAATTCTTGATTTATATTTTCTTCAATTGGCCAATCCGCTAGATGTACTGATTTATGTTCCAGATTACGGTGAATTACATCAGCCATAAATGGAGATACAGGTGCAATTAGACGTGAGATTGTGATCAATATTTTGTGCAAAGTGTGCTGGCAAGCTAATTTATCATCACTATCAGCCTCTTCCCAAAGTCTTCTACGGCTACGGCGAACATACCAATTAGATACATCATTAACAACAAAATCTTCAATTTCTCTACAGGCTTTATGGAAATCCCATTCTTCAAATTGTTTTGTAGTGCCTGAAATAATTTGATTTAGGCGTGACAAAATCCAATTATCTAATGGAGTATTTACTCCCTTAGGAGAAACCTCAGGATCAAATCCATCTAATGCAGCATAATCTGCATGGAATCGATGTATATTCCACAAGGTGAGGAACATTTTACCATAGGTTTCTCTTACTCCATTTGAATCGAATTTTAAAGGGTTCCACGGCGCACCTGCCGTAACCATATACCAACGAGTTGCATCAGCACCTTCCCTGTTGAAATGGTCCCAAGGATCTACAATATTGCCTTTGGATTTGCTCATTTTCTTACCTTCAGCATCTAAGATTAACCCTAGCGACAAACAACGTTTGTAGCATATTGAATCGAATACTGTTGTACTAACTGCTAGTAAAGTGTAGAACCAACCTCTTGTTTGGTCTACTCCTTCACAAATATAATCTATGGGAAAATTATTCTCAAATTTACCTTCTTCACCGAATGGATGATGCCACTGTGCAAAAGATGCACAACCTGAATCAAACCAGCAGTCCATTACGAAGGGTTCTCGTATCATATCTGAGTTGCACTCTGGGCATTGTAGAATGGTATCATCAACAAATGGTCGATGTAAATCGTCAGCAACTGGGCTACCTTGAGCAGCCATATTTGCCATTTCTTCTCTACTTCCTACACAATGCTGATGCTGACAATTTGTACAAATCCACACAGGTAAAGGCGTGCCCCAATATCGTTCACGACTTATCGCCCAATCCTTGACATTTCGAAGCCATTCTCCAAAGCGGCCTTCCCCAACCCAATCAGGGGCCCACTCAACTTGTGAATTAAATTCTAGTAACATTTCTTTTACAGCAGTCATCTTCACAAACCATGAGTCCATTGCATAGTATAGTAATGGATGCCCTGTTCTCCAACAATGTGGATAATCGTGGACATACATTTTTTCTCTATACAGTAATCCTTGTGCATGAAGTATATCGATTACAATTTGATCACAATCTTTTACATATTTACTATCTAATTCCGGGTGTGTTCCTGCAAGGAACGAACCATCAATTCCGACTGTATGCTGTGCTGGTAATCCCACTTCCATACCAAGATTGTAATCATCTTCTCCATACATTACAGCAGTATGTACTACGCCAGTTCCATCTGTAGTAGTAACCCAGTCTGCAGCAATAACAGTCCAAGCACTCGTAGAATCTCCTCTCTCTACTGCACCTGGGAACAATGGAACATATGATTTCCCGATTAAATCATTACCTGTGTAACTTTCAATTTCTTCGCAGTGGTGTCTTATGACTTCTTTGAATAAATCCTTTGCAAGGATTAATTCCTCTCCAATTTCTGCACCGCCAAGCCCTTCCCATTTTTCAGGAATTGATGTTATTTTGACTTTGATGTATTCGACATCAGGACCTACAGCTAATCCTACATTTCCAGGTAGGGTCCACGGAGTTGTTGTCCATGCCAGTATTGAAGCATCGCTGTCTTCAAGTTTGAATTTGACGTATACTGAAGGCTCTTCGACTTCTTTGTAACCAAGAGCTACTTCGTGGCTAGAATAAGAAGTTCCTGTTTGTGGACAATATGGCAGAACTTTGTAACCACGATATAACAAACCTTTCTCAAACATCCGCTTTAATGCCCACCAACAAGATTCGATATATGTGTCATGTAGTGTGACATATGGATTATCTAGATCACACCAATATGCCATGCGTTCAGTCATCTCTCGCCATGTGGCTTCATATGTCCAGACAGATTCTCTACACGCCTTGTTGAATTCTTCCATCCCGTAGTCTTCAATGGCTTCGTTACTCATCAAGTTTAGACGCTTTTGAACTTCAATTTCTACTGGCAATCCATGTGTGTCCCATCCGCCCTTTCTCTCAACAAAATTACCTTGCATAGTTTTCCATCTACATACTAAATCTTTGTATGTTCTTGCAACTACATGGTGAATACCTGGCTTGCCATTTGCAGTAGGAGGTCCTTCGAGAAAGATAAAAGGCTCACCATTAGACCTATTTTCAACCGTTTTTTGGAATAGATTTTCGGCAGACCATGTTTTCAGTAGGCTGTTTTCAAGCGCTACAGAGTCAAGTTCCATGGTCGGTTTTGGACTTGCCATGGCACTTGCCAGATGTGAACACGTCTTGAATCACTCGTTTGAGAAAATACTGAATATTATTCAAAAAATTGAATTTTTTGAGATGGCGTATAGGCGTTCCTTTGAATTATGTTGAGTTCATGCAGTGAGGCATGGCGACTAGTGGGGGTGGGGTAAAAGCAACCTCGCTAGTGATATTGCTACTTCTATCTTCATTACTTTCTATCACCAATTTTGAACCTGTAGATACCTTGATTTTAGATGATAAAATCGAATTAAATACATCACCGGGACAAACCACCAAAGTTACAATTTCAAATCCAGGATCTCTGGGTAATGGCCCATCCTTAAATTTACCTTCTAGCCACGCAGTACAAACATTAGATTTGACAATAGAATCGGCAATTGATTTGAGATCTACTGGATTTAATTGGGATAATTGGAATGCACAGGGTTTCATCAACACAGGATTAGTTGAAGATTCAGATGGTGCTTTAATTCTAGGATTCCAAGGTATAGATTGGGATTTCGACAAGAACAACAATGGTTGGACTACTTCTAGTTCGAGTTATGGCCAATATAACACAGCACTTACATGTGGCATGAATGGTGGAAATGGAGGTTCATGGTGGACTAGGGGTTCTTCTGTTACAGTAACAAGTCCTGCAACGAATTTACTCGGATTCCAAGGCCTTTCTCTTCAAGCATGGTTAATGCAAGGAAGTTATCAATGCGGCGAAGAAGCTGATCAGAATGAGGATTTTTATCTTGAATATCGTAAATCGAATAATCAATGGGGCCAGATACAATATCTTGCAGGTTCTGCTGCAGGAGGTACAGGTTCAGTTACAAATGTCAATTTCGTTTTACCATCTGATGCATACCATGCAAATTTCCAAGTCCGAGCAAGACAAACTTCAGGATCAGGAACATGTTGTGATTATTGGTTCTTTGATGATATTTCAGTCCCTGGCACTGCAGGAGCAAATCTAACTACGCGCTCTTTTGGCTGGTCAGGAGGTGTTGATGATGTTATTGAAAAGGGCAGATATCCTCCAATGTTCTTAGATGCTTTTGTGCCCGCGGGATCTTCGATAAAATGGACTGTTTTAGATGCTAATACGGGCAACCCAGTATCGGGCCTCATAGATCGAAGTAGCAAATATATTGATTTATCAGTTGTAGATTGGGAACAGCACAGTGCTCTTCGGTTAAATTTAGAATTGTTATCAAATCCTCAAGGTGAATCTCCGCGGTTATATGGGATCTCTGGGGGAGGACGTGTACATGATGAATTCCATTCTTCTCCAACGGATAATGGATGGGTCTTAAGTCAAGCAGAATGGTCTTCAGAATATGATAGAATAAGTGGAGATGCAACAGGTACTGCGCTTTCCCCAAACTTGGATGTCAATCTCCCTATTGGAGCATACAGGTTCCAATCTGATTATAGTGGTGATGTCGATACATTTATTTCAATAAATGGAGATAATTTCACTACAATTACGGCGAGTCAAAATCTGGTTCAATTGGAAGAATCAATTTCTTCGATACAATTATTGTTTCAAGGCGCAAATTCTGCTTGGACAGTTGAAAATTTTAAGTTGGACATGATTCCAACCAATCAGCCATTGCATCCAAGTTTAGATGTCGATGGAGATGGGCGATATGAGTGGTCAGTAAATCATGACGATGTCGGCACTTGGGGTATGCAAGATACCTTTGCAAGTTCTGGTATGATAAAAACAGTACAAGTAGGGCTTACTCCTTCATCTATGCATAATGTTCTGATTCCTAGAGATGCTTTAGATTTTGAAGTTTCAGCAAATAATGTGGGCTCAACAGGGCTGGGGATTCAAACGTTGGCCCTTTGGATTGGAAACCAGATGATCTCACAAACAGGAGGAAATGGTTATGTCAATGGCCTTCATTTAGAATTGAACCATTCTGAAATGGATGCCTTAAACCAAATTACAGGTGCTTCCGCACCGGTATTGGATCTAGGAGGGACGTTGTTTGTCTTGGGGAAAGTCGAGTTGGTTGCTGATGCAGGTACACACGAATTAGCAGGCCTATATGTGCCATATGATGCGATCCAAGAAATAAAATCAACAGCGATAGATGAATTGGTAATGGCAGTAAATAGGGTGCGTTTAGATCAATCAATGGCGACGTCTATGTATTTGAAATTCAGCGCAAATAATTCCTGTTCATTGGACGTAACTCTAGATGCAATCACTAGTTCAAGTGATGTTACTATGGGACCTTTGTCTATTCAAAATGACACAGAAATATTGACGCCTTCTCAAAAGTGGAGAGATTTGAATACACGAGCACAGGTACACGCCTCTTCACCACATCAATTGATATTGAACATGTATTCAGATGATCACATTGCTCAATGGTTTGTTCCCTTGAATACTGGTGGGATAGTTCAAACTGGAGATTACAGTAAATTGATATTTTCTGAAGAGGGAATCAATAGTAGTATTTCAGGAGATATATATGATTTAGAATTGCCATTTAGGACGGCTCAATCATTTGATGATCAACAAGAAATGCGACTTGAATCTAGGATTCAATTAGCAAATGGATATGTGTCTATGCCTGCAATAAAATATTGGAGTAACCCTGCCATTGAAAATGATATCAAGATTAATACTTTTGATATTATTACAGATACAGGTTTAGTTTCGGAAGATACAACTTATCTTAGAGCTGCTGAAAATTTGACATTTATTGTTGATGTTGGATTTGAATATGGTGCACAAGATGAGAAGCCATACCCAGGTGAATTTATACTGGAATTGAAGCGTAATGAAGAAACCATTGCAAATACGACAGGATTTGAAGGAGATCAGTGGTATGTAAATTCCACTTCTCCTTTTACTAGTGGTGATGTTACTTGGACTGTTACTGCAACTCCATTAGAAGGCGGAGGTTTTACAGAACAAAGTGAAATCGCAAAGACATTCAATATCGACCCCTTGTCTCCTGTTGTAGTCGGTGCAAACATAAGGCAATATGATCACAAGATTTCGAGTCAATATCAACTTTTACAAATTAACATAACCGACCAACCGGTTTTGCCAAGTGATGTCAGTTTGATGCTTTGGATGGAATGGGCCAATGATCTAGATGGAGATGGATGGCCTAGTGAAGGTGAGTTCATTGAGAGGACCTTGCAAAAACCATCGAATTTGGATGCAACATATGGCACATTTCATACCTTTATCGATGACACTGCAGGATTTGTTGGTGAAAAAATTGCAGGTTACATTGTTGGAAACGACCCTTCAGGGCATTTATTGCTTGAGGGTGGTTCTTCACAGCCAGGAGATCATTTGTTTATGTATCATCTACGTGAAGATGGTTCTCCTTTGGTAGATAGTGATGGTTTCGAATGGTCAGGAGGTCGCAGAGCTTGGTTACATCCAGGGCAAGTTTACGAACTAAATATCTCATTTACAGAATTGAATGGGATTTCAGATATTTCAATAATTGAAGTTGCACTTGCTGACAATATTGGTAGTGACCGTATTGCAATAGAATGGAATTCAATAACTAAGGTTTGTGAAAGTATGTCAACTCATATGGAAGTGGTTTCGTGTAGTATTAGAGATCATAACGGTCAAATCGCAGGGCCATATGTTCAAGATTTAATTCTGAATATGGAATTAAGACCGGGTTGGACTATGCCTGATTTGGGTGACACGCGCAGAGAGCCCATTGTAAGAATCGAAGACCGTTCAGGGCAAGCCGATTTAATTTCGTTCCCACAAAATAGATGGAGATTTTCAGCAGAATTAATGATCAGCGATGAGGTTAGTTTGTGGGTTGAAAATGGGGCAATCAATGAAGAAGGAGCCAGAGTTTCTCCTGGTTCAAGAATTGAATTAGGTGGAGATGTTGTATTTGCACGTAGTGGCGACTCACCTCAATTTGAATGCGAGGTCGATGTAAGATTAGATGGAGTGAAAACAGAGGCTATGTCTTATGATGGAGCATTTACGGCATCAATTTTCGCTCCTACAAGAACAGGTCAGCATGCCTTAACTTGGGAACTAGGATGTTTGCCAGAGCAGGGAATTGATTTAACCAGTTCTACTGAAGCAGTACGTTGGATAACAGTTGATGACATCGGACCTGAAATTGTGGAATTTGTCTCTCCAAGACCAGGGTCAATACTTGACATAGGTGTACACGATATACGTGTGATTGTTTCAGAATCTTATGGCATAGACAAAGATTCAGTTGAGCTGATTTGGTGGATTACTTCTACTAATTCAAATGATGCAATAGATGGTGGTTCATCTGATCTAATATTAGAAGGAGATATTGACTCTGGTTTGAGATTAGAATTTGTGGGAGGCATTGACATTACTACCTTAGATCCTGAATTTTTACAAGAACAATTAGTTTTGAAAATTCGTTTGGAAGGGCGTGATCAAGCCGGTAATTCCTTTGAGTTAGAATCAAACAATGAAAATAATCCAGCAAGTAAATGGAATCTTATTCATCATGTACCTGAGTTTTCTATTGATTCAGGAGGAGTAGAGGTTGCAAAAACAGATCTTGAAGTGGATGAATCAACTACAGTACAGATACATGTTCGAAATAGTGGTTTACTTGCAGGAGAAGCTGAATTGTTGATAGAAGTAGTTGATCTTAGTGGTAGTCGCGAACAATTAGCACGAACAAGTGTGTGGGTAGATTCAAAATCAGTTTCAACAGGATTAGTAGATTGGAAACCACTTGATCCTGGAATACAGTGGATTGAAGTAAGTTTCATACAAAGTAGTGATGACATAGAATCATCTCGTATGATTGATGTAAAACCTATGCAAGAAAAAGGCGTCCTTTCTGGGATATTGGGAGATGCTAATCCGTGGTTAATTGGCATGGTAATCACAATGTTGGGTTTATCAATGCTTATGGTATTAGTTTGGATGCGACTTACAACAGCTCGGCAAGGTGTAGATATTGATGAGTGGGAATATGAAGACGAAGATTAGTAACCCAAAAAAGGGATTTGGGCTAACCTACACAAAGCATAGGGACTATCGTTTCTTAGATTGACATAGAGGGAGAATTCATGGCTCGTCGTGTGGCTTTGTTACAATCTTGTCCTATTGTGGGAGATATTGGTGGCAATGCTGAAATGATACTTCAAATGACGAAAATAGCAAAGAAACAAGGAGCAAGCCTTGCAGTTTCTACAGAATTAATAATCAGTGGATATCCTCCTCGTGATTTACTTTTACAAGATGATTTTGTTGTTGCATGCAATGATAAATCATTGTCTCTCGATTGTGAGATTCCAGTATTAATTGGAAGTCCAGTGCCTCCTTTAGATGAAAGAAGTTTACCGGGAAATGGGGTAATTAGGGCTGGTGAATCCCCACGCGAAGTTACTCGAAAGCAATTGTTACCAACGTATGATGTATTTGATGAAGCTAGATATTTTGAAGCAGATGAAAGACCAGGAATTGCACGCACAATTGGCGGCTTGAATCTAGGAGTTACCATTTGTGAAGATGCTTGGCAACATTGCGGTGCAACGCCTAATGACTATGATTCCGATCCGATTTCACAAATAGTTGAGTGGGGCCGCCAAGGAGTTTCTTTGGATGCTACAGTAAACCTTTCAGCATCTCCTTATCATTCAGACAAGGTAAATATTCGACTTCAAGTTGCGCGTAGTGCTGCAAAATCTTTGGGCCATCCTTTTTTGCTGGCAAATCAAGTTGGAGGCAATGATGATTTGTTATTTGATGGCAGATCAATAGTAGCATGGCCAAATGGACAAGCAATATTAGCGCCAGGTTGGAGTGAAGGCGTCCTCATTGTGGATTTAGATGAAATCAACTCTTGCACATGGATTGGAGAAGGGGAATTACAAATCCTTGATGTCAATCAAGAATCAGAAGTCCCTGATGATGATCTTCTTGATGCAATTGTAATCGGCTTGGCGGATTATTGTAAGAAAAGTGGGATTTCTTCAATAGTGCTTGGTTTGTCAGGAGGAATCGATTCGGCTTTAGCTGCATGTGTTGCAGCATCTGCAGTAGGTGCAGAAAATGTGACTGGAATTTCTATGCCTTCTCGGCATTCCTCACAACATAGTATAGATGATGCACGCTCCACAGCCCATAATCTTGGAATTAATTTTGAAATAATTCCGATAGAAGAATTGCATAAAACAGCAGAAACATCGTTGGATGAAATATTGTCAGTGGGACATCCAGTGGCAGCAGAGAATCTTCAAGCACGTCTTCGTGGGATGATAGTAATGGCGTTTGCAAATGCAAATGGCGCTATGGCAATAGCCACAGGTAATAAAAGTGAATTAGGGCAAGGATATTGTACACTCTATGGGGACATGGCCGGAGGATATGCCCCACTTGGAGATTTGTATAAAATGGAAGTTTATGCTTTGGCAAAGGCTTTCAATAATAGATTTGGCAAAGATGTAGTAAACAACTCAACACTTACAAAACCCCCCAGTGCTGAACTTGCACCCGATCAAAAAGATGAAGATAGCCTACCTCCTTACCCAATACTAGATGACATTTTGAGATTACATATCGAAGAAGGTTTGGATGCCACTGGGATTACAAATAGAGGTTATGATTTAGTCACAGTGAATGAAGTTCTTACTAGATTAGCAAGTAATGAGCACAAACGTTGGCAAATGCCCCCTGCACCTCGTGTTAGTAAGAGAGCATTTGGTCAAGGTTGGCGACAACCACTAGCTGCACGACACGATTGGCGTAATTTTTTATCAGAATAACACCTTGGTATTTTGTTGAAATATTTCGGAAGGGTTCATGTTGTTGTTAGATTTACGAAGTGATATGGAGTTGCCGGCTGAACTCAAATCGATGCTTGCTGGCGAACAGGGACCAACTAGGCAAAAAGCTGCTAGATTGGTTGTAGATTTGGCTTTGACAACTAATTCTGAGGGTTTTATTTCGGTCTCTAATTCTCATGTTTCGGGGGTCTCAGTCATTACAGGAGGGCATGGCTTACGACGTTTTTTGGCAGACATTTCGGGAGATGGAAAAGTAGCGATAACAACAACTCTAAATTCGGCAGGGTGCGATAAACGAAGAATGTCTGAGATGGACATTGATTACCCCAATTTTTTGGAACAACAATTTGAGATTATACAAGCCTATGAGAATCTTGGAATCCAAGCAACACTCTCTTGCACCCCATATGATCGTGGGATAATGGAAGAATCCGGTATTGCTTCATGGTCTGAGTCAAATGCTGTAGCATATACTAATTCATGGACGGATTTGATTACAAATCGTGAATCAGGCCTCTCGGCATTAGCTACGGCACTTACAGGTTTTTCTCCAAGGTGGGGCTTGCATTTGGAACAAAATAGAATTCCAAATATTGTAGTAGACGTCAATTGTGAATTACCAAATCTTTCAGATTGGTCAATACTTGGAGATTGGATTGGAAAACAAATTCGGCCAGAATGGGATTTGCCATATGGTCCAATGCCACTTATTCGTGGAATTTCTATGGATTCTACCTTTGCTCAGCGCAAAGCTCTAACCGCTTCTGCAGCGAATTATGGTTGTCCTATGCTATGGGTAGAAGGACTGACTACATCGCCAGAATTAGATGGTAATGAAAATATGCTAGTTTTTGGAAATCAAGATTTAGCAGAAAGGTATGAGAATTTATCGCCCAAAGGCCGTGTGGATCTTGTGGTAATTGGATGCCCTCAAGCTAGTTTAGAGGAAATACGTAGGGCCGCTTCAGCGGTAAGAGCGCGTGCTGAAATGGGCAAAATGATTCTTAATCAAAGATTATGGGTTTTTACTAGTGGGTACAATTATGATTTAGCTTTAGCAGATGGCTCAATAGCAATACTTGAAGAGTCTGGAGCATTAGTGCTTAGAGATACTTGCCCTGAAGTGACGCCATATAATCGTAACAAATACAACCATTTGATGACAAATTCAATGAAAGCTGAGCATTATTTGACATCTGGATTAAATCGCATACCTACAAGTGTAGGGACAATAGAAGATTGTGTAAATCAAGCATTCAATCCCGATACCATAAGTAATAAAGTTACAGAAATAGAAAGTAAAAAACAACCTCAGCACACTTCGTCAAAAACCCATCAAAAAGGAGAATGTGAATTGACTGGTCATGGTTTGGATTCTCAATCTGATTGGTCAATCGAAGGTAGGGCAATGGTTAGTGATGTCCCGATAACATTTCTTGGATATGTTAACCGAGATACAGGAGTTGTAGAGGAAGAAGGACATCCACTTGATGGAAGGGCAATCGAAGATACAATATTGGTATACCCAAAAGGGTCTGGCTCAACAGTTGCCCCCTATGTGTTGATGGGATTGATTTACACGGGTAAGGGCCCACGCGCAATTGTCAATCGAGATGTATGTTCTCTAACTTTGCCAGCATGTAGTTTACTAGGTGTGCCTTATTGCCACGGTTTTGATAAAGACCCCACATTAGAAATCAATGATGGAGATTTAATTCGCCTTGAGCGTAAGAATGAATCAGTAATAATCGAAGTAATCGAACGTTGCGGTGACTAATATGCGAATCTTAGTTACAGGTGGTGCAGGGTTCATTGGTTCACATTTGGTTGATGCATTACTAGAAAGGGGCGATAAGGTGGTCGTTCTTGATGATTTTTCACGTGGCCATGAGAGTAATATTTCACCTAATGTCGAATTAATCAGAGGAGATGTCAGGCTAGAAGAAACATGGGATGTAATCTGTTCAACTTACAAACCAGAAATCATTCATCATCTTGCAGCCGTAAATGGGACAAGGAAATTCCATCGCGAAGCAGATAGAGTTGTAGATGTCAATATTAATGGAACAATTAATGCAGTTAATGCTGCAATAAAACATGGTTCAATGTTGATTTTTTATTCATCACCTGAAGCATTCGGAGAACAATTAGAAATGCCATTATCTAATTCATCATCATCTCTTTTTACTCCAGCAAATTTGCATCAGAGGCATTCATATGGCTCTTCAAAATATGTTGGAGAAATAATTTGTCAGCATGCAGCTAGAAAGGGATTAGAGGTTAGAATCGTACGCCCATACAACGTCTATGGGCCTCGCTTAAATGGGGGAGAAGATGGGCAAGTAGTTTCAATGATGATGAAATCAAAGCCAATTGAGGTTCATGGAGATGGCCTTCAAACTCGTAGTTTCACCTGGATTGGAGATTTAATAGAGGGCATAATAAAGGTTCAAGACTCTGATCTAGCAACTGGCTCAGCATTCAATTTGGGTACAGATGAAGAGATTACAATGCTTGATTTGGCCAATCGTATTTCTCTTATCACAGGGTCAGATATAGTGCATATCAAAGAAAATCTTGGAGATAGTAGGAGAAGAGTGCCAGACTTAAGTGAAAATATAAAAATAAACTGGAAAGCTACAACGTCGCTCAATCAGGGTTTATCTAAATCACGATGAAGTGTTGCAAGATGCCCCCAATCATTTGGAGCCGGAGTGATTCTATCTATCCCATGTTGGCATAGGATATCTAGCCCTTTATCGGGAGGATAGTATGTTGGTGTAATCATACTATCAACTCGTAGTGTTATCAATCTAGCTACTGCTCCTTCAGGTAATTCCCTATCTTCGACTAAGTGGCATTTTAGAATAGCTACTGCCATAGGATGTACTGGACCGTCACAATCTAACAAGGACCATTCTGAGTTGTCAATTTGCGTCCCAGCCAAATCAATGTCTTTTGCTGCAATCGGGGTTGCTCTAAGAAATTGTAGTTCACATTTTCCGTTTTCCAACAAATTGTTGTAAGTATCTCTGGGTTTGTTTTCTCTATTTTTTGAAAGAGACATTACAATTAAAGGAGGTGAGTTAGAAACAACAGCCAAACTAGAGATTGGTGCAATGTTCTCTCGCATCTCATTTCTAGTAGTAATTAGCGCTAAAGGGCGAGGACTCAAAATTCCAGCTAACCATGCTGCTCTAGATGTGTGATCCAATTCTTCAATATCAATTTCGTTTTCAGCACTCATCTCGGTACGTTCTAACCAGTGGTCTAGATCACCTTTCTCTAATTCTTCCAAGGCATATTGGGTATAATCTCTGTATGTTTGCCATTGTTCAATAATTTCCGGGCTATCATCCCGTTCCCTTTTCCGTTGGATAGAATTGTCAGCATAAACGATGCATTTTTTTAAAAAATCAGCGATTGCAATACGGCTCATTCAAGCCCTCCTGCGTTCGTATTCATCTCTATGCATCATAAAAGCGGCAGGACATCCTGAAACAACAACATTTTCTTCAACATCATTTGTTACTACAGCCCCTGCTGCTACTACGGAATTTTTCCCTATTTTGGTACCAGCTACAATCGTTGAACCAGCACCAATGACTACGTCAGAATCAATAACCACAGGTTGCCATTTACCATTGGAAGGCGGAAATCTATCATTTGTAATAGTGGCATTTGGGCCAATGAATACTCTATCTCCAATGATGCTAGAATCAGCGACATATGCTCCGCCCTGTATTCTGCAATCACTTCCAATAGTTACATTACGCCCTATGTGGGATAATGCCCCGATATTTGTTCCAGTGCCAATGTCATTAGAAGAGACATGGCAAGGCCACCATGCAGTTGCTCCACTAGGGAGATTAATGCGCTTACCATTGAGTTTATCCATCGATTCCCAACTCTTTCATGAGCATTGAAACATGTCCCTTTGCCTTCACGTTATATCTTGCAAATGATAAGTTACCATCAGGGCTGATTACGAAAGTCGATCTAGCACAACCCATGTACTCTTTGCCGTAGTTCTTTTTCATTCTCCAAGTTCCATATGCTTCATGTAAACTTCCGTCTTCATCCAACAGTAATGGAAAGTTTAGATTTTGCTTTTCAATAAAATTATTGTGGCTTTTTTCAGAATCTTTCGATACGCCTAATACGACATAACCTTCAGCTTGGAGACTACTCATATTCTCGGTGAAGTCACATGCTTGTACTGTGCATCCAGGCGTAGAATCTCTGGGGTAAAAATACAAAATTACACTTTTACCTTCCGAGTTTATTTGTTCTAAATTATGTGTATTTCCTGCACTATCTTGTACAATAAATATCGGTGCTTTTTGACCAGATTCTAATTCAATTGCGGCGGACATGTTTATCGCAAGCAGGAGGGGCAAATCAATCCTTTTATTTGGCTATTTTGGGGCAGTATGGCCCTTAGTCAATTGTTTATTCATTTTGCATGACTTGCTAATCGTAACGCATGATTGCACCCCTCGCGAGCGATTCCCTTATAGTCCGTCGGATTTCTAATGCAACTAATGGTCGTCGAACGTATGTCCCGGAGGTGTCGTAAATTCATGCGACGTATCCACCGTGCAGATACTCGATATAGCCTACAAGAAATAGCCTCATCTATACAGAGCGATCTAGATCGCAGAGCTATTTCTTATGATGAAGCATTAACGCTCGGAAATATCCTACAAGAGAGGGCCGACGAATTACCTGGAGACGAGATAGTTTATGCGATTTCAGACAGAGACTCGTATAGAAGAACTTTGGAATTATACTTGAAGGATGGAGTCTTAACTCAGACAGAACAATTACTACTTTGGGAGGAACGGAGAAGATTGGGTCTAGATGCATCTGTACACGATAGATTGCTAGAACAATTGTTAGCCACTTGGATTAGACAGGGTAAGTCTGTACAAATTCATGCCTTTAGAGGAGGGATGACAGGTGCGTGAAAATAGATTTGCAATCGGTTTGGTTGTAATTTTGTTATTACAGGCATTCGTTCCGACGATTGTTTCGGCCGATACACATGGAAGAACGACTCCTGACTTTCAGGTCTCGGTATTGACTCTTTCAGCAGGCGGTTCAGTTGATGAATCAGGGCAGAATATCTTAGCGATAGGAGATCATGTGCTTAGAGTAGTAGTTACCAATTCCGGGCCGGTAGATGGCGATGTTTCCCTTAACCTCATTCATCGTGCATCACCTTCATCTTCAGAGACCTCAATTACAACAATCGACCTTGGAACTATTGGAGCAGGAGTCTCTACCAACCCCATCTTGGTCAATTGGACAGCATCCCAGGGAGATGGCCAAACAATTTATGCACGGTTGTCATCATTGAATGATATCAATTCTGGCAATGACGAAAGGTCTCTTGCATTTAATGTGGCCGTTCACCAACGAGGCATAGTTTTGGGCGACACGGTCCCGGGGCCAAGTGGTGGTTTCAGTGACGTTAGGCTAAACCACACCACGCATACATTTGATGCATATGTTCGTAATGATGGTGTAACGCCTCTTTCAGCAGTATATGAATTAAATTTCACTGATGCAAACAATCCCCTAATTCAACATTCATACTGGTCAAATACATTAACTTTGGAACCAGGTAGTCTGCTTTATCCTTCGAATGGCGCCACACTATCATCATCATTTGATGCAAATCAGCCTTGGGCACTAGGAACTTGGACCATGGTATCTCGGGTTATATTCAATGGCACGGATTTGTGGACCTCGACAACAGTATCTTCAGTAGAAACCATTGTGTTTTCTGATTATATGATTGATATTGCATCTCCCGGAGATAGGTCTACTGAACCGGGATCCACAACCTCCTTGACGTGGATTATCACAAATCTTGGTAGCTCAGATAATTTAACAATTGAATTAGGTAGTGAAGAAGGATGGCATGACGATTCACAGGAAGGAATTGTATTATTCCTTTCTGTAGGAGCGTCAACATCTATTGTTGTGCCTGTTACAGTTCCAATTACTGCTGTAAAAGGTGTCGATTTTGAAACGGTTTATCTCAATTTGAGTAATTCACAAAGTTCCCCAGATGATTATGTTGCAAGAAGTACTGGACATGTAATGGTTGGTGATTTATATCAAGCAAGAGTAATTGCTCCTGTCGGACCTGTAATTGTCACCCCTGCACAAACAACATCCTTGTTATTTACAATAAATAATAGTGGAAATGTACCTTCTGCATTTACAATTGCCGCAGGACTTTCAGCAGCAGCAGAAAATTGGCAAGTGATTTCATCTGTTGACGTTACAGATGTAATTCCTGCTAATAGCAATGTAACACTATCTGTACAAATTACACCCGCTCCAATCTCATCTCCACTAGATCCCGGAGAGCGCAACTCGGCAGGAGATACGCTAAACGCATGGATTTCAGCAACACCAGTGGAGGGAGGCATTCCTTCCGTAAATTCAACGCAATTAGTAATTAGAGCAGTAATTGTAGTTGATCCCGGACCTGAAACAGAATTAATAGTCCTTACAGAAAATCAGGTTCTTGAAGCAAACGGCACTGGAGGAATTGATGAAATAATCCCTCTTTATGTAGAAGCAAGGCATAACCTTGGTTCCGGAGTAACAGGTGGCGTAGATGCGAATCTAACTGTAGGAAGTATAGGATTTACTCCTAGCAATACAGGAGGAATTAATGAAGCAGCACGATGGAGTGGTGTTGTTAATCCCAATAGTGTATCTTCACTAGAGATAGGCAGCATTTTCAATTCATGGCTAGCAATAGATGGCCCTAGTGATGAATTGCCTCTTGCTGGCGAATTAGTTGTTCCAATCACAGCCACTCCAATATTGACTTCAAGTCAACAGAGTAGTGGCGTATTGGCAAGCCCCGTTACGCGAAATATTACAATCGTGATACCTAGCATTGTTGACGGCGAGATATTAACTACGGGACCTCTTGACGCTGATGTTGGAAATCAAACCAGCTTTAATCTCAAGTTAGCAAATACTGGAAATGACCTATCTTCTTATCGATTAGTAATAATGGACGGATTACCGGATCAATGGGTTGCTACCCTCGCTACCGATGATTCTAGTAATCCAAGTTTAGTTACAAATTTGTCACCTTCAATGAGTGATCATCCTGTTACTGGAGACTCACATATTTCAAATGTCAATTTGACAATAATAACAGATCCACAAGCCCCAGCAGATACTTTCCAAGAATTAATGATTAGAGTAGAAGATAGGGACACAGGAGAGATATTGTCTCTCAACACACTGTTAATACGCGTACAAGAATCAGTAAACTTTGAATTATACCCTACAAATCATTCTGTTTCATTATCACCATATGAAAGCCCATTGACAAGGGTATATGTGAACAATACAGGGAATGTAGGAACTACGTTTTCCATTTGGTTAGATACGACTTTAGAAAATGATGTATCATTTAGTATTGAATCTCCTCTGGAAATTGTAGTTGGGCCTGGTTATTCCGAATCAATAAAAATCAGACTAAATCCAAACGCCGATGCTAGTGCTGATGAATTACACATGGCCACATTATGGGTAGAGGCTGAAAGTGGAATGAATCTTTCAGCCTCAATTGTTGCAAATATAAGTGCGGACCATGATCTTGCAATTAATGTGTCAGCAAATACAGAAGTAACTCCTGGTGAAAACCTAACATTACCTGTGACCTTGATCAATACTGGAAATTTGCAAGAAAGCTTGAATGTTACAGCGACAATTGAAGGTGATTGGTCACATGATTGGGAGTATAATCAAATTGACTTACCAGTTGATGGTAGTATTGTTAATGATTTGACAATTCAAGTTCCATCTTTAGGCAGCGCTGAAGATATGGGTAATGGAGACATTCACAATTTAACCATTACACTGTATGACACAACGGATGATTCAATATTAGGCACTAGGACAGTTGAGCTTGAGGTTGCACCGATATTCTTGATTGAAATTATTGATTGGCCTGCAGAAATGAATTATCATAGGCAGTGGTCTCAAGACTGGGACGTAACAGTCAAGAATATAGGCAACAAGGATGTAAATGTTAATCTAAATTATGAGATACTTAAACCAGGACTTGAGATTACTAGTAATGCATGGGAACTTGAACCAGGCGCCCCAAGTGTATTGGAATTACCAGTAGGTGAAGAGGTACAGTTGACATTTACTGTTTTGGGTAAGGAGTTTGAACCTGAATTAATGCTTGAAGCACTACTAAGGGTAACATTGGACCCCACTGATTCGGAGGTGACAGGGACACATACAATTGAAACTTCATTGAAAATGTCAAGACTGTTTTCATATCAGGATTATCTTTTGCAACCTTCGGAAGATGATGGCAACATAAGTGCAGAAATACTCTGGTCACATATCCCTGAAGGTTCAGATACTATGGTGTCATATCTTATCGAACTTTGTGGAGCTGAGAGGAGAACAAATCTATCAGAGCTCTCATTGAATGAAATAGATTTACCATGGACATTTGGAATAAATCTTGGTGAAAATACCGAGTTACTAAATCTGCATAATGATTGCGATGTGGGATCAGCAGGTAGCCATTCTACGATCACTTTGCCCGCAAGAGATGGTTGGCATACTGAGGATCCATTAAACATCTCAATTAACCCACCTGATAGACCTAATATTTTACGTAATGATGGTTATGATTTGACATTCAGGTTATATCATCCTGATGATCATAACGGCTTTTCTGAATATACAGAAGCAACATTTTCCTTCTATTTTGATACATATGCAGAACCTGTAATTACAAATTTAAGGTTCGGTGAAGGTGAACTTACTGAAGGAGTAGTTACAACAATTGAGGCGACATTATCCAATACTGGAACTTCTATGGCAGTAAATGTCCAATCTTCACTAATTTGTGATGGCGTTACGGTAGAAGAGCCAACTTTCTTTTACCCGATATTGGCATCTTCAAAATCTGTACCAATATCTTGGAAAGTGAGAACTGACAATTTAGATTGGTGGGAACAATCCTCCGACGTTTCATGCGAAGTAGTCTTACAAGCAACTTCTTGGAATGGAGAAATCATAGAAAATCAGGCAGCAGAATTAGATGGACAGGTGGACTCTTGGTCAATGGGAATAACACTTTCATTGATTGGTACACTACTTTTAGTTGGCTTGGCATTTGCACTGAACCGGTTGTCTGAGCAGGGTAGAATGTTCCGAATTGCTTCTACTTATGCTGGCGCATTGGGCTTAGGCTTCGCATTCCATTTGGTAGATACTTCCTGGTGGGGTCCACTTGTATTGATTGCATCCATAGTAGGAGTATGGGTAATGAGTTGGACTTCGAGCGAAGAATTCCAATTAATCCATGAAGATTATCAGAGAGCACGTAAAGGAATAAGCACTCTATATCAAGACCATTCAAATGAGATATCAGATACCCAAAAACAACTTTCAGTAATGCTTTCAATGCCAATACTTGGAATGCTATTATTCGTATTGGGATTGCCTCCACAAATGAAACCAGATCAAGAAAATATTCTTTCTTTGATTGGATTCGTTGTTGTGGCAATAGGTGGCGTAATCTTACTTATTTCAAGAGCTAACAAAATGTATGGCAATTTGTATGGCCGCTTGACCGATGTGGAAGTACAAGCGAGTCGGATTGAAAGGGATCTCGGAGATCCAGCCAGATTACTAACTGAATTGGCAAGTGATGGGCTTGATATTTCATCAATAATCGGAGAATCTAATGTTGAAGATGAAGCCCATGAGGCTGAAGGTAATTCAAATATTGAATTAGATGAAATTACTGATGAATTAATCGATAACGAGGACATAGATGTTTCTAAAGAAATTGAAGTAGAGGGGGGTGACGATAGTGAGTGAAGAAGAAAATCAAGGAGATGCTGAAGTCACTATGATGGGTGTAGCAGAACTTGAAATAGCGCGTCAAGCGATACGTGACTCACAAATAGGGGCCGATCAATTAATGCGTGCTAGTAGGGAACTCGAACATATCGTGTATGGAGTTTCTACTGGCGACTCTTCACTTGCAAATACAGAGTACGATATGGTAGATGCACGAACTTCACTCGAGTTACACAAGTTATTCCGTGCAAGAAAATCGGTTAAAAAGGCCGAAAAAACATTGAAAAATCTTGAATCTAATGTTTTAGAATTAAGAAAGAATATTGCTATGCTAAACAGATTGCTCAAAGAGAAAACAATCGCTGAAGCAGAACTAGAAATTATTTTGAGAAGATTGAGAAATGCAACCAATGCTGCAGAGGCTGGCGAAGTAGGATATGCTGCAGTAGAAGTAGAACATCTTATTGGCGATTTAATAGTAGACTCAGCATCAGCATTGAATCCGTTTTTGTTCCGCAATTTTTGGATGGGCATAGATACAAGGTGGCCTGCTGGAGGCGATACGGGAATAATGCTGCTAAGATTATGCAATGATGGGGCACGCCCATTACCTGAAATGCGTTTGTCACCACCTGTGCCAAGCGGATGGCAATGTGTACCAGAAAGTGTTGATTTGCCCATAATGAGGCCAGGGGATGTAGTAAATATTCGCTTTGAAGTCAAACCGGGCCTAAGGTTTGGACTTGAAGAAATTCCTTTGTCTAGGAAATTATCGATTCAAACAGCATACGAAGTTATTTCGGGGCAGGTAGATGTTCTAATTAGAATGCAAAATCGTAGTATGGAGACATTACGTGATGTTATGGTTAAACCATGGATGCCACCTGGCTATTTGAGCCAATCAATTCCACTTATCGAGAGATTAGATCCAGATGAAGTAGGTGTAGTAAGAATGCCACTATCAATAGACATGGGCGGCGGAGGTGAAACTGTCGTCTGATATCAGATTCCACCCTACATTCGGTTTTTGCCGACCGGGGGAGGATTGTAGAGATACGAAAAAAAATGAGGTGAAAAACGAATGAAAAATAGAAGAAATATGAACGAAATAAGTAACGATTGTGGATCAATCGGTATTGGTGCAATGATTGTATTCATTGCGCTAATTCTTGTTGCTGCGGTTGCAAGTGCGGTAATCATCCAGACGGGTGAAAAGCTGCAGCAAAACGCACAGCAAACAGGATCTGATACACAAGAAGAAATTGGAGGTAAGATCAACATCATTACGATGTGGGTTGGAGAACAAACAGATTGTGACAATGATGGTGCAAACGGCGATCCATGCATTACTTTGGTGTATGAACTTGCTGCGGGAAGCGAACCGATGCTTGAAGAACAAGTCGTTTGGACAATTGCATGTGAAGATAATGCTCGAACAGGTTTAGATACTGTTTACGGTGCGTTTGACGGTGACATAACTGGTGGCTTTGCCCAAGGTGGCGGTGGAGCAGCAGGAGCTCCTACCACTGATGGGGATGGAACTGTAGACACTACTAGAATGCATCTAGATACACGTAATGTTGATGGCACAATCAAAAATATCGACAATAATGGTGTTACAGCCGGACTTGGAGTTGGCGGTCAGTCTGATGACGATATTTTGATGCCTGGACAGGTTTACATGATTGATCTGAAGACTTCTGCTGATGCAAATGATTTGAACTTTGCAGGAAATGCAGTTAATGGAGAGTGCGACCCTGTTCTAAATGAGCAGCACACACTTACAATTCTTGTAGAAGGCGGCGGATCAACTTACGAGTTGCTTTCTTACACAAGTGTAACTGAGGGGCAATCCATCGTTTGAGGTGATTTTGATGATGAGAAATAATAAAGTTAACAATGAAATCGGTTCTATAGGAATCGGCGCAATGATTGTTTTTATCGCTCTGATTTTGGTAGCAGCAGTTGCTTCTGCTGTAATCATCCAGACTGGTGAAAAGCTCCAACAAAATGCACAACAAACAGGTCAAGATACCGAGCGAGAACTTGGAGGAAAGATCACCATCAATTCAGTATTGATTAGTTCTGTTACTACAGTAAGGATGACTTTCGAGTCTGCTCCTGGTAGTGGAGTTCTAGCAACTGAAAATATTGCATGGCAAGTTTCTTGTTCAAATCAAGCTTCTGGAGGTTACAACTTTTTAGCAGGTGTTTTCGGTGACAATGACTTAACTGATAACGCTGCTGTAGGTGACACATATCTTGCCATAGATCCAGATTCGGATTTACAACAGCCCGGGAATAGCCAGGCAACAGTTGATCCTGGAGTGGCATATGTTATTGATATGAATCTTGATCCTGGACCTGATGCGGCTGGATTTGATTGTGGATTTGATGATTTAACTGTAAATGACCAACTTACTATGTGGATTCACGTAGAAGGTGGCGGTTCAACTTTTGAAACACTACAGATTACATCAACAAGCCCTGGTACTGCATTAATCTGATTGGATATAGCTTTACAATTGTTCTCTTTCAATAGATTGAGGCAATTGATTAGCTATGTTCAAGGAGGATAATAAAATGGCATGGCCATTTGGTAATAATGATAGGTCCAAGGAGATAGAAACCGATCTCTCAGAAGAACGCTTGAAGATGATGGCAAATATAGCAATCGAACAGGTTGCTATGCCAGAACAAGGCACGCTTTCCGAAGAAGATGCATGGACAATTTCTCCAGGGCCTACGAGAGCTTTGCTAAGTAGCATGAGCTCAATGCCACAGGCAACACCAACGCACACAACATCACAAGTTACAGCTAACCTCGATACATCAGGAATTGAACGTCTAATTTCTAACAGATTAGACATGGTCGAAGATGTATTGAGATCAGTTGAAGTCAAGTTAGATGTAGGCGGTTCCAAAACCACTTCAGAAGAAGCGGTCGAGGAAAGTGTAGAACCTAATGAAGGTGATACGATTGTTACTGCATCTGGTGAAGTTCTCTCAACAAAATCAGCAGACAGAATGATGACAGACGATGCTGCGCCGTTGCTTGAGTTGTATGAAGCGCAAGCACTTGCAGCGAATCCGTTTTTAGTCGCTCCTGCACATCTAGGTGAAGGTTTAGACGGTTCTGTTGGTGCACCAACTGTTGCTGCATTATTGCTGGATAATTTATCTGGCATGGCCGCAGTATCATTTACTCAGAAAGCTATGAGTTCGGGTATGTTGAGTGCTGATGAGGGCAAAGATGTACTTGCTATTGTACAGATGGCGTCTCCTGGAGAAGCTGAAAGTGCATTGGAAGATCATTTACCACATCGAGAATTGCTGACTTTTTCAGCATTAGTTTCTACTTGGAGACGTGCAAGAGCACTAAGAGGTGGGGATTGAATGGGTCAAGTGGCCGTCGGAGCAATGGTGGTTGGAACCTCATTGCTTGTCGTTTTTGCTTTGGCAATGGCGACATTAGAATCACAGGTTGAGGATTCCCTCACCCAGATTGCGTCGGCCAGTGAACCACTTCCCCAATTTACTATCGAAAATGCAAACAATGTAGAGGGAGCTGTAGTATCATGGACTATTAATTCAGGAGGAACTGGCTATTCAAGTGGCCAAGTTTCTGTTAATGGTAGTGCAGGTACTTTCCTCGCGGATCTAGTGATATCAACAGGTGGCGTGGTTACAGGACTAAATGTTCTAAACCACGGTTCATCGTATCTCTACTCCTCCACATATTATTTGGAGATCACTGGACCAAACACTGGAAATGGATTAAATATAACAGCAAATCTTGGAAACTTAGTATATGTAAATATCACTAATGATGGAAGTGAAGATATCAGTACAGATGTATCTTGGTTATTTACTGATGGAACAAATCCACGCAATTTGTCTGATGGTTATCATGGATATTCTCCAGACTTAATTTTCTCTGGAGAAACCAAGGAATTTTACTATTATAGCGGTGCACAAGCGACAGTTTCTCGTATCGCAATAGGTATTGATGGTATAAACAAAGCAAGTATTGTTGCATGAGGTGAATAAGTGGCAGAAGGTGCATCTACTATGATCTTACTAGTAACATCACTATTGATTAGTGGTGCTGCTTCAGTAGTATTGATCGAATCATGGGGCGATGTGGCGGAAGCCACAGGTACATCTACTTCAAGTAGAGTTGCAGATTCTGAAACCGACGTATCAGTAAGCGGCGATAGAAGTAGCATTTTGTTGGACACAAGCGGTGCAAATCAGGAAATCACATTGTATTTCCAGAATACAGGTTCACGCTTGCTTGATAAGACTGAATTTTCTATATTTGTAGATGGTATTGCAGTAGGTTCGGGTACAGGTAACACTTTGTATCCAGCAAATGGACAATGGGCGCCAGGTTATGTTCTAGAAGTAACAGTAGCAGATGCTTCTTGGAGTTATTCCGATGGAGATATTGTTACAATTACTATTGTTGCACAATCAATAGTTTCGGAAGGTGTCCGCGGGACATCTGTTGATTCTGAAGAGGTGAGGCTTTCTGTCTGAAGAACCACCTAAACCAGTAGAGGATGGTTTCCCATTTACGCTAGAACAAGATAGCTTGTCTAATGCAATGGGTGCTCGTTTGCCAAATAGATCACTATGGATGGTACAGGGCACTGTTGGTACAGGTAAATCATTGATCTCACAACGCTTAATCTACGGCCTACTCGAAAATGGAGTAAAGGTTCTAGTCGCAACGACAGAATTAACAACTCGAGGCTGGATTGAACAAATGGAATCAGTGGGATATCCAGTTACTGAACACATCTCGAAAGGAAGATTGTTGGTATTTTCAAGATTTGGAGTTATAGCCGAAGCTCGTGATGATATTGGTTTGTTTGAAGTTTTAGAATCAGAAGCAGTGCCTAAGGCAGACGTAATAGTCGTTGATACGGCCTCATCGTTAATTTCTAATCAGATGGAAGAAACAGAAAAGATCCAATTTATGCAACGATTAAGAAGAGTTTGTTCCGAATCTCGTTCAGTTTTACTTACAATTGATTCTGAAGAAATGGACACTTCACTATTGCATAAAATGCGTTCAACATCTGAAGTACTTTTAGATTTGAATGCAGGATTTGTTGGTGGCGAAATTAAAAGAACGATAGTAGTTACAAGATTTCTAAGAGCTGCTGGGCCAGTACAAGCAAGTGTAGGTTGGCGTGTTGAACCTTACATGGGATTCATCGTAGACATCACGGCGGTGAGTTAAGGTGGATGAAGAACTTAAATTCCAACGTGGCGATCTAGCATCTGTTATGGCTGCACATCCTCATGTCGCAGAATGGGTGAAAGATTTTGAAGCACAACACGGTTCAAGACCAATTTATTATGGCCCATTAGATAGGGGCGCTCGTTCTGTAGAACCAATGAATTTGATTTATATTACAAAAGAGCCAATCTTTGTCCACATATATAGGCCATTAGATGAAGAAGGTAATGAGTCTGGTCAAACGCTATGGTTTGGTTTGGAACCCCAATTAACAGATGAAGAAGAAAATATTCGCAGGACGTTAATTGAAACATTACTACAAGAAGCCCCTACTGCGCCATCATTTACAACTGATGATGAATTTGAAAATATATTGTCTGGGATGGTTGATCGTTATACAATCTTGGATACCGAAGCAAGAGGGTCAACACGCCGGCAAGGCAAGGTATGGGAAGCATTAGGGTTAGAAGATAGAAGAATCGTTGTAACTACAGAGCAACGAGAAAGGTTACGATATATCATCGTAAGAGATTTAATCAAAAATGGTCCATTGGAACCCCTTTTATCAGATGAAATGCTTGAAGATATACATTCTATCGGTCTTAAACACATACATATGGATCACAAAGTGTTTGGGATGGTTACATCAAACATAAGATTCAGAGAGCGCGATTTACTTGCTCGATACCTTAGAGCAATGTCAGAAAGAATAGGGCGACCTGTTTCTGACAATAAACCAATTATCGACGGGGCATTATTAGATGGCAGCCGTATCAATATAATATTCTCAGATGACGTATCAATGCTTGGGCCGTCATTCACAATTAGAAAATTCGCAGAAGAAACAATTTCTATTACTCAATTGATAAAATGGGGCACGATGTCTTCACAAGTTGCTGCCTATGTTTGGATTTGCTTGGAATATGGCATGTCAGTATTGGTAAGTGGCGAAACCGCATCAGGTAAGACAACTACTTTGAATGCAATACTGCCCTTCATAGATCACAATGTGAAAATATATACTGCAGAAGATACTCCTGAAGTTAAAGTTAGACACAAAATTTGGCAAAGATTAGTCACTAGGGATTCCAAAAATGAAGAAAGCCGTGTGGAGATGTTCGACTTACTGAAAGCAGCACTTCGATCTAGGCCTCGTTATATTATCATAGGTGAGATACGAGGTGTGGAAGGAGCTACTGCTTTCCAAGCCATGCAGACAGGTCACCCAGTTATTGCAACATTTCACGCATCATCAATAGTAAAAATGATTCAAAGATTTACTGGCGATCCAATTAATGTTCCAATACGTTTCTTTGATAACCTGAATTTTGCAATTTTCCAAGAGGTTGTTGAAGCACCTGGCGGAGGTATTGCCCGTAGGATTACTGGAATAGATGAGGTAATTGGCTATAACAAGCATAGTGACGGTGTACTGACACGTGGAATGTTTGAATGGGATCCAGTAAAGGATAAGCATTACTTCCGTGGAATGTTCCAGTCACATTTACTGGAAAACAAAATAGCAGCTCAAATGGGATTTGAAAATAAGCGTGAAGTTTATGATGAATTAACACGAAGGGCAGAGGCAATACAAAGAATGGCTGATCGTGATTTAACTCATTACGACGATGTATTTGATTTACTTGGTATCTATTACAGTAATGGATGGGAAGCATTTGATTTAGCAGTCAACACATGGGTAAGTATTACCGAACGCTAAATCTGAATTGGAGTGATTTATAATGGAGCGAATGGCGACTTGGCAAATCGCCTTACGTAGGCTGGAAATGCCTACAATTAGATTTGTTTCTCTTTACATAATTCCAGCATTTGCTTCTGGACTAATTACAGCTTTACTGCTAATATGGATTACAGGAGGATGGTCCGAAGGTGGTTTGTTTTCAGGATATATTGGTGTATTGCTTGTGATTTTGCTACCGATAATTACAGCAGGTGCAGCGGTATATTTTCCACTTCTTGAGGTACAACGTTCCGCAATAAAAGTTGAGAAAGAGATGCACATGTTCATAACTAGAATGGGCATTCTTTCTTTAGGAGAAATTGGAGCATCTACGATTTTTGATATTTTGCGTCAGATGAAAGATTATGGGGAACTAGCATCTGAAGTAAAGAGAATTGAAACATTAGTTGACAAATGGCACACATCACTTCCAGAAGCATCACGAATTGTGGCACAACAATCGCCCTCGCCTCTTTGGTCGGATTTCCTTGATAGAATGGCATTTTCTATTGAAGCAGGACAGCCGATTGATGAATTTATGAGGGCTGAGCAGGAAACAGTTGCAGAACAATACAATACACTTTATGACACACGTTTAGAAAGTGTTGATACCATGAAGGAAATTTATGTCAGTCTTGTTTCAGCAGGACTGTTTGGGCTTGTGATTGCTGGTATTCACCTTGTATTGTTTGAAGTTGGAGGTGATTCTGACACCCCAATAGATATTGCAAGTAGACTACGCTGGCTATTACTGGCAGGATTGTTATTTTGTGTTATACAATTAGGTGCATTGTTTGCATTTAGGGCGACAATCCCTGACGATCAGATATTTGCCCGAGATGAATTTGATACACCCTTTAGGCTAACGTTTCGTCAAACTTGGCTCGGTTCAGGCCTTGTTTCAATAATCATGCTGCTTGTAACTATATATGCTACCTACGCTTATTGGGAAATTTTGGTTGAAAGTTGGGACAAATATGGTTTGGTTTTGTTAGCCATTCCTATGACGCCCCTGCTCATACCTTCAACATTAGTGCGGAGGGAAGAAAGCAAAGTCCTTCGACGTGATGAGGCATACCCTGATTTCATAAGAGCATTAGGTGGAACAGCGCAAGCTAGGAGTGCAGAACCTAGTGCTACAGTACGTGCTTTGCGAGGAATCGATTTTGGATTGTTGGACCAATCGATTGACCGGCTTGAAAAAAGACTCTCAACTAGAATAGATTCAGAGCGTGCCTGGGATTATTTCGCTGCAGATACTAACTCAGCAGTCATCGCACGATTCAATAGAATATATATCGAGGGTTCACAGTCTTCAGGTGAGCCAGCTGCAACTGCTGATATGGTTTCTAAATCAGTAACAAATCTTCTATCCTTGCGACGTAGGAGATCACTTTCATCTTCCACTATGTGGGGTGTGGCAATCGGTTTGCTAATTTCATCTGTGGTTTCACTAAATGTAACAATTAGTATCGTTTTACAATTGGGTGAATCAATTGCGGGTGTGGCTTCAACAATTACGGAAACAACAGATATCGGTGAGTTGACCAATGCCGCAGGAGGATTTGCTTTGCCTGTTATGGAAGATCCAACGTCCGTGGAAGACAATATAATGCTATTCAAGATAATAGTTTCAATATTGATATTGGTTCAAGTTTTAGCAGTATCAATGATTGCAACCAGATTAAGAGGTGGCGGCTTTACTAGTGCAGTAGGGCAAACAATACAATTACTATGGGTTGCAGCAATTTCAAGTTTATTATCTTCATATATTCTCGATGGCGCATCTAGTCTGTTCACGACTTAATTTCTTACTTAACGCTTTTTTGCTTCTTCTGCAATCCTTTTTTTTGTTGCCGTCCAAGAGCAAATTTGACACTTGGACAAATCATGATTACGCGCAGGACAGAATTCTCTTCCAAAGAATATAATTTGTAAGTGTAATTTGTTCCATTTATCTTTGGGAAATATAAACTTGAGATCTGCTTCTGTACGCTCAACTGTCTTACCAGTCGACAAACCCCATCTTGATGCAAGGCGATGTATATGTGTATCAACTGGGAATGCAGAAATTCCAAATGCCTGAGCCATTACAACACTTGCAGTTTTATGCCCCACTCCAGGCAATAATTCTAATTCAGTGAAAGTGTGTGGTACTTCACCACCATGTTTTTCAACAATTATTTCAGATAATCTGTGTATGTTTCGTGCCTTCGTTGGAGCCAACCCGATTTCTCTAATGATTGATTGGATTTGTTTTACATCTAGCATAGACATTGCTTCGGGAGTTGCTCCTAATTTGAATAATTCAGGCGTAACCTGATTCACTTTCTTGTCAGTTGTTTGAGCGCTCATTAGTACTGCTATCAGTAATTGATAGGGTGTATTGTGATCAAGTGGGATTGGAGTTTCAGGATACAACTCCTCTAAGATGTCTAAGATACGTTCGGCTTTTTCTGAACGTTTCATTAAATCTCTCCCCTTATCTCAGAAGACATCGTGACACTATATTCTGCACCAGTAGCCCAGGCCCATAAGAATCCGATAATCATAGTTCCAAATGGAATTATGTTGCAGAAAAAGACAACTTGGAAAGAATAGTTATCTTCGACAGAACCGGTTGCTAACCATCCAATATAACCAATAATGGTTCCAGGGAAAAAGCATAGGATTCCTATTACAAATGATCTTAGAAATCGCATATCAATTCACCCCAAGCCTCTCTACCATCTCACTTGCGCTCAGCGCGTTGAGGATATCATCTTTCTCAAGCCACCCCTTCCTAGCAATCATTACCCCATAATCGATGTCTCCGAGCCCTCTAATTGAATGAGCATCTGGATTAATGGTTACAGGGACCCCCAATTCTTTTGCATGCTTACATAATCTCCAATCTAAGTCAAGTCTATACGGGGATGCATTAAGCTCGATTGCTTTTAGGACACCATCATTATTGAATTCAGACATATGTTCAAGTATTGTGTGTATGTCAATTTCATATCCATCTCTCCCTTGTAGTATTCTTCCAGTTGGATGACCAAGTACTGTTGTGGATGGATGGTCTAGACATTTTAGCAAATCTTCTGTATTTTGTGATTCATCACGCCCCCTCCATTTTGCCATTGCATGAACCGATGCAACAACATAATCGATTTTGGACAGAACATCATCACTGTGATCCAATGAACCATCTTCTAGAATGTCAGATTCAACACCACTAAACAATCTGAAATCAACACCATCTTCCTCCCATTTGTTGTTATATTTATTCATTTTATTGTGTTGTGATATTAGATCCTCAGCACTTGCTCCATTTGCTATTACTAGTGTAGGTGAATGATCGGCAATACCAAGCCATGACCAACCCATGCGTTGTGCAGCATCTGCCATTTCTTCTAAGCTTGCTTCACCATCTGACATAGTGGTATGATTGTGTAGTGATCCTTTAATGTCAGAGAGTGTTACCAATTCAGGTAATTTTCCAGAAGCAGATGCTTCAATTTCACCCATGTCCTCACGTAATTCAGGGGTAACAAATTTCATTCCAAGATGTCGATAAATATCCTCTTCATCAGTTGCAGGCAATGATGTCGCAGCAGCATCTAAACCTGTAAGTTCCGTTTCTGGCATTAGTCCGAATTCATTTAACTTTAATCCGTTGTTTTGTGCAACTTGTCGCATTCTTATATTGTGTTCTTTGCTTCCAGTGAAATATGCCAATGTATATGGAAACACATGCCGAGGGACTAATCTTACTTGCACATCAATGGTGCCTCCACTTTCAAGTTGCTCGTAATCATCACCACCTATCGCATCAAGTACATTTGCATCAAGATGGCCCAAAGAAAAACTATCTTCAAAAATTGAGGTATCAAGTATAACTGAGACTTTAGAATCACCTGCTCCTTTAACATCAGCAATACCTTTCATTGACAGAATTGATTGTGTTACTGAGTCTACATTTTGCGGTTCAACAGCAGCAACGATATCTAAATCTCCAATTGTTTCTCTACGCCTTCTTGCAGATCCTGCTAATTCTGCTTTTTCTACGCCATTTAGTCCATTTATCATTGTTAGGAAAGTGTGACCATATCGTAGACCTATGTCGAGTCTTCTTCTTTCAGAGAACCTTGCCAATAAGTCAATTCCATCTAGTATCCTCTGTTGACTTTTAGAACCAAAACCTTTCAGGGGAGAGATTTCATTTTTTACACACGCTTCTTGTAAATCAGCAACAGATTGTACACCCAATTCTTCATTCAGTATTTTGATTTTCTTAGGCCCTACGCCTGGGATTCCAAGCATCTCAATTAATCCGCTCGGTGTTTGATTATGTAAATCAACCCAATCTTCCGGCCATCTCCCCTCTCCTACTGCTTGACTAATGGCTGATCCCAAGCCTTTACCTATGCCTTTTAGTTCGAACAATTCTCCACTAACAACTAGTTCTCCGAGGTCTTGTGAAAGTGAGCCAATAATACGAGATCCATTTTGGTATGAGCGTGTTCTAAACATATTGGCTCCACTTAATTCAAGAAGAACTGCCATTTGATGTAGTGCCACACTAATTTGGTTGCGACTAAAGTATGGAGGCCCGTTTGGTCTCGCCTTTGGTAACTTCCACGAACTGCCTGCCATGTAGGGCCCACAGCCGACCGGGTTGAAGAACCCCTGCTTACTGGCATCAACATGGTCGAAGTAGCTACAATAGAGATAATAGCGCAATCATTGTGCTTTATCTCATTGTTTTTCTTTGTTTTTATTGCATCCTTTTCACGTTCAGAAAAGCTTGAATTAATCGCTCAAAATTTCATCATGATTTCACTATTGTTGACAGCGCTTGTTTTGTGGTGGTTGTCTCTTTCTGGTGGTGAGTTGTGGGGGTCAAACTATTTGCCAAAACCACTTTCGTTACTATGTGTAATTGTTGCAATTGCTGCAAAATTAAACATCAAAGGTGAGAATCTTTCTTTCGGAGCCAATCCTCATACGATCGGAAAGAATCTCGAAGAAGAATAATCAAACAATTTCGCCTTGTTTACTTCCTTCATCTGCCATTTTTTGATCAATAAATGTGCGCATGTATTCTGGTAATTCTCCATTTACGAATACAACATCTTCTACAGAATCCAATTTCTTTAATGAATAATATATTTGCATAGCAGTCATTGGGGTAGATGAACATCCAATACATCCGCCATCTAAGGACATCATCACAATACCATTAGAGGTATCAATAACATTGACTATGCCATCATGGGCATCAAGAATCTCTTGAACTGGTCCGATTTCGGCTAGAACTTCTTCCGGAGTAATTCCCATTGTTTCTTCTGTCATAACTTTCATTTTTCAACCATTGCATTCAAGAAGTGTCGCAAAGTGGGAAGTTTATGGGCCTATTCTCTAAATCCGTAATTCATGAATTCAAAGTAAAGGGGATGGGTTGTGGTGCTTGTGAGAGAAAGATAACAACCGCGTTAAATTCAATAAAAGGCGTGAAAAAGGTAAATGCATCATCTGATGAAAGCCAAGTAATTGTGACTTCGAAAGGCGTCGAAGAAGGTGTTTTACGGGGTGTAATTGTTGATGTCGGCTACACTGTCGAATGACGATAAACGCACAACGGGGTCGATTTCTCTAGGGATGTCCTTATGAAGGGGACTTAGGTCGGCGGGCAACAGGTGTATAGTATGATGGATATTGCATTAATCGCAGTAATAGTTTCTCTAGTTGGATTAGTTATTGCTGCAATGTTGTACAACAAAGTGACAAGTATGAAAATAGATGACCCCACTGTGGCGGATATTACAAAACAGATTCAAGATGGAGCCATGGCTTTTTTGAAGGCCGAATATAGAGTTCTGTCAATATTTGTTGCCGTAGTTGCAGTTTTACTTTATTTTGTAACCGAAACAGATGGACATCTCACCGCATTAGCATTCTTAGGTGGTGCTGTGGCTAGCGTACTTGCCGGACTTTCTGGCATGAAGGCTGCAACAGCAGCCAATGGGCGTACAGCAATGGCTGCACAAAATGGCGGTCAAGCAGAGGCCTTAGCAGTTTCATATAATGGGGGAGCAGTTATGGGATTGTCAGTTGGAGGCCTAGGTCTGCTAGGTATCTCATTGGTGGCTTATTTCTTTGGAGCAGGAGATGAAGGTGCTACAAACATTACCCATGCTGCAGGATTTGGAATGGGTGCATCATCTATTGCTTTGTTTGCACGTGTTGGCGGTGGTATATACACCAAAGCTGCTGATGTTGGAGCAGATTTAGTGGGCAAGGTCGAAGCAGGTATACCTGAAGATGACCCTCGTAATCCTGGTGTAATTGCCGACAATGTAGGAGATAACGTTGGCGATGTTGCTGGAATGGGCGCAGATATATTCGAATCATTTGTTGGAAGTATAATTGCTGCAATGGTAATTGCAGACTCTAGTTCCGCAATGAATGCAGATTATGTCATACTCCCTATATTCCTGGGATTAATCGGTTATTTAGCATCACTTGTAGGAGTGTTCTCAATGGAGTTACTAAAGAATAGTGAGCCTGGAGCAGCACTACGTAATACTACGTTTATTGGTGCAGGGCTATTTTGGGTCGTTGGATGGTTTGGAATAGATATGATGGAATTATCAACTGGTACAGAACCAATGATTGCTGTAATAATCGGATCAATTGTTGGGATAATGATTGGTTTGGTTACTGAATATTATACTGGAATTGAAGATGTAATGGGATTCAAGACAAAGGCAATACCTCATATTGGGCAGATGTCCAAAACCGGGCCTGCTACAAATGCAATAGCTGGACTTTCAGTTGGAATGATGTCTACATTCATTCCAATAATCCTGATTTGTATCGGTATTTTTGGTGCAAATCATTTCATGATGGAAGGCCATAGTAGTGATGACATTGGAGGCTATATGCCCGAATTTGGGTTGTATGGGATTGCTATGGCTGCAATGGGGATGCTTGCTACAGTTGGCGTTACCATGACTGTTGATGCATATGGCCCTGTGGCAGACAATGCTGGTGGTATCGCTGAAATGAGTGGCCTTGGCAAGGATGTCCGTGAAATAACTGATGGTCTAGATTCAATTGGCAACACGACTGCTGCAATCGGTAAAGGATTTGCAATTGGTAGTGCTGCATTAACTGCCCTCGCACTTTTCGCAGCATATTCAGCAGCAGCAGATCTTAACTTATCGCAACTTGCTCTTTCAGATCCAAAAGTTGTAATCGGATTATTAATTGGTGGCGCACTACCATTTGTGGTAGCTGCTATGACAATGACATCGGTTGGTAAAGCGGCGAATGAAATGGTTACTGAAATACGTAGGCAATTCAAGGAGATTGATGGATTACTTGAAGGTAAAGAAGGAGTTAAACCAGATAGTGCAAAGTGCATAGAAATTTCCACAACTGCAGCGCTTAGAGAAATGCGTGCACCAGGTGTTGTTGCAATAATTGCGCCGGTTTGTGTAGGTTATGCACTAGGAGCTCCTGCCTTAGGAGGCCTGTTAGCAGGATCTCTTGTCACAGGAGTTCTTATGGCGCTATTCATGGCTAACGCAGGTGGAGCTTGGGATAATGCAAAGAAAGCTATTGAGCAAGGGCATATCAAAGGTGCAGAGAAAGGAGATGCAGCACATGACGCAGCAGTAATTGGAGATACTATAGGCGATCCCTTCAAGGATACAAGCGGCCCGTCACTAAATATTCTAATTAAATTGATGAGTATTGTTGCAGTAGTTATTGCACCAAGTCTGACAATTAGCGGCTGGTTTTGAAGCGGTGAACTCAAGACGAATGTCTTCTACGGTAAGACAATGCGAACAGTCCTAATAGCGGTGTTGCTGCTATCAGTAACACTTTCGGGTTGTATAGGTTCTGATGATTCAGAAAATCTCGAAGGTGTTGTGCTAGAATCCCCCGGTTGGCAAATTGGTGATTGGTGGCTCTATACATTTGAAACACCCCAGTTTGGCGAAGATACAGCACGTCTAGTTGTAACTGAAATAAATCATGGAGAAGGACAGTATATGTTAGGGATATCGTCAGAAAGAGAAGCCCAAAGACATGCAGTAATCAACCATAATCCTTTTCTGGGACGCATTATAATTGATGATTTGGCAGTATATGAAAATGGGGAACCACAACATGTCTTCAATTTCCCATGGAATTATGGGGATACTTGGGAATTTGATTTGTTAGGTGAACATTGGTTTGCTCAGACTGTGGGTTCTATTGACGGTAAGGCTGTTGTGGAAGCAGATAGTGATTCAGGACATAGTTTATTGTACCATTTTGGTGGGGACTTTGGATTTATCGATCTTTTTGAATGGAGAAATCAGGAAGGAGATCTACAATTCAGAATGTCATTAACGGATACTGGGAATGATTACAGCGGAGACGTATGGTTTATTCGTGCTACTGATCTGAAAGATAGGTATTTCGAAGGACCAGTTGATGGTGAACTTACAGATACATTTGTTGATAGCGGTCATCCTTCAGGTATAGATTTCAATTACTATGTTTTCTACATTGATGCTGCCTTTGTTCAAGGTGGAAGCGGTACTCTTTCAATAAAGGACCATGCTGGAAATAGTGTACTCTCTCGACAATATACGCCGGGAACACAATCGCAAGAGTTAGCGACAATACCAAGCAGGACAGATGAATATACATTGGAAGTAACTCTCACAGGCGGTCAAAGTTCAATTCACTTCATGATTGCAGGCGGAATAGAAAATAAGTGGACGCTGTGAGTGTGCTTCTATGCCAACCCTGGTTATGTTACATGGGATGACAGGGACTGCTGAAATGATGCGTCCATTTGCAGAAAAGATACTTCCAGAGGGATGGGGCCTTTTGGTGCCTGAAGCTAATTTTGAACATCCTTCTCGAGGATATTCCTGGTGGAGATATGATTCAGAGGAGGAGCCTGGAAGGAGAAATTTATCAGCGAATGAGTTGAAGGATGTAGATATCTCATTGTACAAATTGGAAAAAGAAATACCCGGCGGAGAAATTGTAGTTGGGGGTTTTTCACAAGGCGGAGCGATAGCACAAGAATTATTGCAACTAGATTTTGAAGTCATTGGCATTATTGCAATCAGTACTAGAGTAGTTAGGCCGTTGGAATTGAGGCATAGGTTACAAGAACTACCAAAACAAAAATTGCTTTGGATGCATGGCGAGAGAGATCACCGAGTTTCAGTAGAAGATGGCAAAGAAATAGCAAGAATATTCGAAGATTCAGATTGGGAAGTTACAAAAATCCAACATAGTAAAGGCCACATGATTCCAATTGAATTTCATTTTTCAGTAAAAGAATGGCTAAGAAATATTGCTGAAAATATCAATTGAAAATTTAAATTTTCAATTAGATATTTCAAATCATAACAATTCATAGATAGTAGCCTTAAGGAAGTACATTTTGGGCCTAGTATGGGAGGCTATCGGGCGCCAGTTAGGATTGACTTGGCAGGCGGATGGTCAGACGCTCCTCCGTTTTGCCAGAGAGTTGGTGGCGAAGTAGTAAATATTGCAATTAACAAGTATGCATTTGCTTCTGTAGATGTGAGTGACGATGGTCATTTATCGGCTTCATATTCTAGCGAAGTACCAATTGGATCTGGTCTAGGCACGACAGGTGCAATCAATGTTGCATTAATGGCGGCAATTAAAGGTGAAAATAACTGCGAAGAATTAGCATATCAATTTGAGAGATTATTGGGTAACCACGGCGGTAGACAAGATCAATGGGCGGCAAAGTATGGTGGAATTCAACATTTGAAATTTATCGGGGAAGATGTTGAGAGATTGCAACTATCTCCGCCACCTTCATTTGAAAAATGGATAGAAAACCATCTTATTTTAGCAGATACAGGTATACGACATGTATCTGGAGATTTACATCGCAATGTATGGGACAGATATGATGAAGTTCTACCTCATCTGATGGAGATCAGACAAAGTGGAAGAGATATGGCAACAGCTGTTCAACGAGATGACAGGTATAATGTGTGTGAATCAATGAAAAATTATACCAATGCTGTAGGGAAATTGAATCCAGAACTAAACGAACCATATTTGGAATTAGAAACGATGTCAGAAGTTTTGGCATGGAAAGGCATGGGTGCAGCAGCCGGTGGGTATGTGGGAATAATATCACGTAACCCAGATGCTACAAGAGCTAGACTATCATGGGACGAATTAGATTGGAAAATTGATCGTGAGGGATTAATCTACAGTGATGATTAACCATCAAATTATTGAAATTATTAGGTGATGAGAAAATGAGTCGTATAGTAAATGATGCACGTGCCTCAAATATGGATTTTATAGTATATTCTTCGGACTTTTGTTCATATTGCGAGGCAGTAAAGCGCTTACTTGAATCGAAGGGACTCTCCTTCCATGAAATTAATTTTAGTAATGAGCCTGGAGTAAGGTCTGCAGTTGTTGAAGAAACTGGTCATCGTACAGTACCTGTAGTAATAGATAATCGCGGAGAGCAGCCAATGTATATTGGTGGGTTTGAAGAAACCCAACGATATTTGAATAGAACTTAAATCACACTTTCTGATAAAAACAGAGTGCTCGTGCCGGGATTTGAACCCGGGTCGCCGGAATGAAAACCCGAAATGATGGACCACTACACCACACAAGCAGATACCTCTTGCCCGTCATCGGCTATTCATGAATGTTGGGGTTGACAGTCAACCCTTTCCACCAACGAAGACTGAACCATGCTGCAACTAAGCACACCATTAGAAGAATTCCAATAAGCATTTCATGGTCAAGTATCCACCATATTGCGTCTAGAGCCTTTTGCCCGTAAAATCCTATTAGTATTGCTTCCAATCCAAATCTCAAACCTCTTCCAACTAATCCAGCAACAATGAAGGGTTTGAGGTGCATTTCACCCATCCCAGCTGCCCATCCAAACACTTTGTAGGGTATAGGTGAGAAAGCAGCAATGAAAATTCCAAGAGTGCCATATCTCTCAGTTAAGGCTTCTATTTTCACAAGATGTTTGTTACCGCCAAATTTATCCAATAGGCTGCGCCCCCATTTTTTCCCAATCCAGTATCCAACTAAACTCCCTAATACACTTGTGATTGTGATTACTAGCCATAGCCAAATTACAAGTTCACTATCTCCTTGTGCGTTAACGAGCATTGGTAAGAAGAGTAAATCTGGGGGGACAGGTTGGATTATGGCTTCTGTGAATGACATTGCTCCTAAACTCATAGAACCAAAGCCTTCGAACCAATCGACCACCGAGTCTTTCCACGACATCTGACCTTGGGGTGACATTCATAGGGATGAAGTCTCTGTTTCTCCGAAGCGTTCATGATGCATTTATTCTACCATCTGTTCCATGCCGGTGCTAGATACTGCTGCATTACTCCATTGGCCCATTCAGCGTTTGGTAGGAGGCATTGTGGCACATTCACAGTTAGATGAACTAAAGAAATTATCAACTGAACGTGCTTTACTAGTCGAAACAATCGAAATGTCATGGATGACTCCACCAATTGGAGATGCAGAGGCAGCAGCAGCAAAAACAGGGGATCTCCCTAGATTATCTCCTGTTGATTTGGAGGTTCTTGCTAATGCATTGTCTACAGGTCACACCTTGTATACTGACGATTATTCATTACAAAATGTATGTAGGTCTATTGGCCATCCATTTGAAGCAGTATCAAATAAACGTTCAAATCAACAATGGCAATGGGAATTACGTTGTATTGGATGTAGGGCTACTTCTGAAGCAAATAGCAACGAAGACAAGGAATGCGAAATATGTGGTTCAATAATGAAGATTAAGAGGAAAAGAAACTGATTATTCTTCTGAATCATCAGACTTTGAATCGGCTTCTTCTGTGGTCATACCAGAGGGATCAATTCCTTTGGCTTCAGCATCTTGTGCGGCTTTCACTGCTGCTGTTTTCCCCCCGGATTCAAGGTCATTTTCTGTGTTTGATGTGTCAGGATTTCCTGTAACCTCACGCATACCTTTTTGGAATTCTCCTTTCGATTGTCCTGCAGCTCTAGCGAGTTTAGGTAGTCGTTCTGCACCAAATAGTAGGAAGAAAATCACTACTAGTATCATTATCTCTCCGGTGTTTAACATTTGTTCCCCTCATCAAAGGCCAGAAGCTTTCTCCTTGTCAATCAATCGGCTGTTATCCTCCCGAAACCGGTGGAAGAAGGGCGATTTCATCACCGTCAAATAGCGGCTGGTCATCTGAAACAGTTTCTCCATTAATGCTGAACACAATCCCCTTATTTAGCCAAACATCTAATTCTAGTTCTTCCATCAAAAAGCGTATAGAACTGTTTGGAGGTATAGTAGTTTCATGATGCCTTCCGCCCAATATCTCGGCAATTGGCCCGAATGCTAAGACCTTCACCCTCATGAGGCTCCGTAAGTGGCGCATCTTATCAAGTCGTGCTGCTGTGAGCCCAATATGGCAACAGCTCTCAAGTGCCAAGGATTGTGGAAAGTTTACGAGATGGGTGAAGAAAAAGTACAGGCTGTAAGAGGAGTGGACCTCGAAATAGCGACTGGAGAGATGGTTGCAATAATGGGTGCTTCTGGATGCGGTAAAACCACGCTTTTAAACATGCTAAGCGGCATTGACGACCCTTCTGCAGGACAAGTTTTTGTTTCGGGAAAACCACTATTTGGAATTTCAGACGATGAGAGAACAGACATTAGGGGTAAATCGATGGGATTTATTTTCCAAAAATTCCATCTACTTGATGTAATGACTGCATTAGAAAATGTAGAGATACCATTATTATTGCAAGGCATGGATTCTAGCCAATCAAGAGAAATAGCGCTCAAATCATTAAGTCGTGTAGGTTTGTCTGATAGATCAGATCATCGCCCAGCAGAACTTTCTGGCGGTCAACAACAGAGAGTTTCAATTGCAAGAGCAATTGTGCACAGCCCCTCAATAATTCTTTGTGATGAACCAACAGGTAATCTTGATAGTAATACAAGTGATCAGGTAATGGAGATATTGACTCAGATAAATTCAGATAATGTTAGTATCGTCATTGTTACTCACGATGAATCAGTAGCAGATCGGTGTTCAAGAGTAATACACATGTCAGATGGCAAAATTCTCGATGAAGAGGATTAATCATGCTAAATGAGACCCTTGCAGTAATTGCGTTAATCGCTCCATTCAGCGTTAGTACAGCATGGATATTGCGTGAAAGTGTGAGCAATTCGTGGAAATCAATCGTGATAGGTATCGGTCCGATTATCGATGCATGGATAATTTGGAGTTTACTAAATTGGCTTGACTTTTCATTTGTTGCAATATGGACGAGTGTAATTGCAGGTGGCCTCATTTCAAATATCTGTATTGCTGCAATGCTTTCTCCGCGGAGGTTATTGGTTTTCCGTATGGCAATGGAGAACATACGTCGTCGTTCTAGACAAAGCGCTTTGATGATTGCAGGATTATTAGTTACATCTTCAATAATTACCTCTTCATTAGTTGTGGGAGATAGTTTAGATGCAACAATGACTTCTGAAATAGAAGCAATTTATGGCAATACAGATATTGTGATCTCTCATTATGATAAGCGAACGGGGTTATTGTTAGAACTGGATGAAAATTTAACATCAGAGTTTGGTTCAAATCTAATGTCAAAAGGCATCATTGACGAGTGGAGTCACGGTATTGAAAAAACAGTAACACTACGAGTCTCAAATGATAAAGCTATACCTTCCTTAACATGGTATGCATATGATAATTGGAATGGAATTGCCGTGAACAGTGTTGCCGCACAGGAACTCAATGCATCTATTGGGGATACCATTTCAATAACCTGGTATGATGTTGGTAGCGACGGTGAATTAGATGAAGAATCGAATAGCGTTATTTTGACTGAAATAATTTCAATGGAAGGAAAGGGATCAATGTCTGGAACACGTTCTCCTGCTTTGTTTACCTCCTTAGATCTGGCTCAAGAACTTCAGATAAAATCCGGCCATGTAAATCGTTTGAGATTATCATTAGATGAAGATGTAAATGCTAACAAGACAATACCGACAATAGAATCGGAATTAGATTTACAGATTGGTGCTGAAGAATCAGGATTTGAATTATTAGAAGACAATAATACAATTTCGATTACTCAAACATCAGGGCTTGGCCGTTTGGATTCTACATTTATGGAATCTTGGCATGAATCAAAAAATGAATTGTTATTGGAAAACGGTTCACATATGGAAATATTGCAGATTCCATTAAGCCAGATAGAATCTCAACGTTACATACTGACACTTCCTGATGATGAAATTAAGCAAATAGTGATCACTGAAGAGGGAGATTGGTATATTTCGAGTGGCTCAGTTTCTTTTCAAAAGGACAGAGGCGGTTCATCTCATAGGTGGGATGTTCCAAACGGGGGCTTAATCAATGATGTCGAGTTGAATGGCTCAAATCTTATCGTAGCTCATACTGATGGCCTAACTGAAGTTCCAAACAATTCCGATATTGATCCAGTTATTCATGTAAAGAACGAGGAAATCTTTATCGCAACAACGACCTCAATACCCTTGCCATCCTTGCCATCTACTATATTTTCAATAGATCATCTGAAATCGGGGGAGGGAGAATGGCTAGCTGTCAAACATCTATTGGGTACGACAATTTATGAAGAAAACGCTAGTCAATGGAAAGAACTCAATTATTCTGGTGAATGGTTATTTTATGACGAACAAATTTATTTTGGTTCACCCAATGGTTGGACTTCAAAAAATAATCAATCTATTGAAGGTTGGAATGGTTTACGTAATGGTTTATTGCTAAATGGTACAATGTTACATAGCATCACAGGCGAATTCTTAGTAGAGTTACATCCTCTTTGTAATGGTAATTTTGCGGTATATGATGATGATGATATTCTATGTACAATTGAAGGCGGCACATTGGTCTCTGAGTCAGAGGGGTTAGTTACTCCTCGGCTCGCGACTTCAATTGACATCGGAAGTTTCGGAGAGACTCCTCAATTACTATTAGCGACAGATGGTAATCTTTCACCACCTGAAGGAAAAATATTAATCTCAAATAGACTGTCATTATTGCCTGTAAATGAATCAATTCGAATTAATGGATTAATTCCATGGGCATATGGCGATGCTAGTCCACATTCATTAACGATTGATGGCAATATGTCTTCAGTAAACGCACCTAGTATTGAAGAATTACAATCATTAATCATAGGATTAGTAAATATTTCAGATGGTGAAGAATTGGCTTCAGCAGCTGAAGGAGAAAGAACCATATTAGTAATTTCAAATGGTAATGTTGTTGCTATTTCAAGCTGGCTTGATGAAGTTTCAACTACAGAGACAATGGGACTTAAAATTAGTCCCGTAAAGGAAGATGCACTAGCAGTAGCGGAAAGTAGTTCAGGAGTATTTTCTGTAATGTTCCTTGTGTTTGGCACATTCACAATTGCGTCAGGTGTTCTACTTGCAATTACGATAGTGATTATGCTTTCAGAGAGTCGTAGATTAGAAGGGGCTATAGTGAGGGCAATTGGATTAAAGCAAAGTGATCTCAGGGCACTTACTATTTCTGAAGGGATGGTACTTTCAGGCACTGCAAGTTTACTAGGGGGCATTTTTGGATTATTTTTGGCATGGATAATTTCACTTGTATTTTCAAGTGCCTTTTCTACGGCAGGAGCAGCAGGAATTTCCTTCGATTTCGAATGGGATAGTGTGGTGATTGGGGCCTCTAGTGGATTTGTTATTGCATTGTCAATTTTATGGCTCTCGTCCCTTTGGACTAGTAGATTGAATGTTGTTCAAGCTTTACGTGACATTTCTCCGTTGAGATTTAGTGGTATACCCTGGTGGTTTTATTTGACACTAATTTTGTTGTTTGGCGGTTCAGTAATCTTCTTTTTGTATATGTTATTACTGGATCCGTCATCATCACTTAGGCATGCATTATGGAATCTTTCAGGTTCAATGTTTGTGATGGGATTTGTGCCGATATTTACTTTTGCAATTCCCCATTTGCGTCGTAAAGGAATACGCAATGCAGGTAGGAATACAATGGCAATTTCAGGCGTAGCTCTAATCTTATGGGCTATATTTCCCTCTTCATGGGCTCCGGTAGCGGCAGGGACATTACAAGATGAAGTGACATTCATTGTTCTAGGGTTTGTAGAGGTTTTTGCAGGAGTTTTGGTTCTGTCAGGGCTAGCTCCTATAATTGCAAATTATTTCTCAAGGTCTTCGCTATTTACAAAACGTATTGGCCCAGCAGCCACAGTTGCAATCGCACATCCAAACGCTTCACCTTTGCGTACTTCAATCATCATGGGGATGTTTTCACTTACAATTTTTAGTGTAGTAGTATTAGCAGGTTATTCAGTTCAGTTTGAAGAACATTCACAAGGCTACGTTGAAGATGCTAGTGGCGATTTTGAGATACTACTCTCATCTTCTCGAAGTTTACCATTAAATTTGACTTCTGATCCACTAGAGTGGGGCTTGGAAGATAATCATGCAGCGAGCATCGACACAGTCGGACAAGTATCTAGGGCGGTAGTTTGGGTTGAACATGAGGAAGAAAAGATACCATACTTATTGCGTGGCGTAGATGATGGTTTTGTCAAGCATGGAGGTCTGCCATTAGAGAGTTGGGATCCTTCACTTGGTCAAACCGAACAAGATGCTTGGGATGCACTAAATTATCGTGATGATATAGTATTCCTAGATAGTTCATTTGCGTTAGTAGATCCAAATACAGGAGAGTCTATGACTGGATTAACTATTTCAATTGGAGAATCGATTTTACTAATTGATATTTCCAACCCAGGAAATACTCGTTCATTGGTAGTAGGAGGCATACTTTCAGAGTCATCATATTTGTTCAGTGCAGGTATATGGATGAATAATGAAATTGTTGAAGAACAATTTGGAGGAGTGGTAACTAGAATATATGTTTCACATAATTCAGGCATAGAGTCAGCACAATTGCATGATGTCTTGTCTGATGAATTGGCTTCAGATGGAGTACACGTAACTGTTATCGAGGGTGAAATACTACTAATTTTAGGTCTAGTCTTCCAGATATTAGATATATTCCAAGCATATCTTGCACTAGGATTGATTGTAGGAATAGCTGGCATTGGTGTAGTAACTTATCGATCAGTTTCGGAGCGCTCTGGCCAGATTGGAATGTTGAGGGCACTTGGATTTAGGAGAAGATTAGTTATGATTTCATTGCTAATTGAGATCTTGTGGATCTCACTTTTGGGGATGCTAAATGGCGCAATCATCGGGATTTTCTTTCATATTGGCTTACATAATTCATTTTGGGCGGAACGTGGTGCGGAATTGGTATTACCATGGGCCACAACAATAGGATTACTAATTGGAGCAATTATATTAGTAATAATTGCAACTTTTATGCCTGTGAAAAGAGCATCATCGATTCCCCCTGCTCGAGCAATTTCAAGTATAGATTGAAACATTTAATAAATTCAAAAAGATTGATGAAAAGAATTTACAAATCTTCTGTACCAGCCGAGGCTATTTTATTACATTTTTCCGCTGTAAACGGGAGACTGAGAGGGTGTGAAAAATTTATAAAAACCGACCATTCTCACTATCTGTTGTATGGATTTCTTCCCAATGCCTAAATACCCAACGTGACGTGGGGGTCTCCAACCACCCTAGTGGAGGACATGACAATGAGCAAGTTAACCCCCATGATTCTGGCCTTACTAATGCTAGCAAGCACCTCGCTTGTAGCACTAGATTGGGCTGAGCTGGAAAATGAAAAAATGAATGACGCAGATGGCCGTACTGGCCCTAACGCAGAAGTTGTATCAATCATTAACCCAAGACCGACGACCGCAGACGACATAACTGGCGAACTACGTAATACGTTGAAAGCCGGAGAAGATGTCAATTTTGAAGTGTTCATCAGTAATTCTGGTGACACTGCTATAGATGAGATGGCAGTAACTGTTTCTATCTATTTGGCTGAAAGTGGAAACCGTGGCAATTTAGCTATGGATGCTGCTGGTAACGAACTATCTTGGACTAATGGCGATGTAATCTGTGACGATACTATGGCGTGCCCTTGGGCAGCATTAGCACCAGGAGATAATCTCGCTAATGGAAAATATACGCCAGTGTACCAAGGTAGTCCAATTACATGGACTCCAATCACAGGTGATTACATGGTAGTAATTACTGCAGATGCATATGGAGACAATGATCCCGGTAATGATTACCAAGAGGTCATGGTTTCTGTAACTGATTGGCAAGATGTAGTAGTAGATCTTGCTTGGGATTCAGGTAAAGAAACTGAAGGAGGCCCAGGATCAAAGGCGTTTACTCTAACTGTTAGTACAGATGGTTCTACTGATTGGGAAGCACGTAGTATAGTTGTATCCTTAGAAGTTACTGGAACTCTATCCAATGCAACCAATGATGCTGGTGAAGACCTTATGGGAGTCACAAGTGTTGGAGGTCTAGGTACTTTGACAATGTCAGAAACTTTCCAACATGAAGTAGAAGTAAACAATACCACTTCGGATAATAGATATGTAATGACTTTGGACGACACAGCAACTTATGCAGGATATGTGACTCCAGACACTTCTAGTCAATCTGGTACATACAAGATTGAAGCTAGCTTAGTTAGTTACGTTAGATATGGACAGATCCCAGATTGTATGGAAACTGAAACACGTAACCAAACAGAAGGCGCAGAAGAGACTGAAATTACTTACCTACACTTCTGTGAAGTAGAATTTGGTCAAGATGACGACGCTGGAACTAGTGAAGATGAAATTGATGGAATGGTCAAGAATATGCATGACATTGGAATCACAGATCTAGTTATCAATCAAGGATACGCTTCAGATGGTGATGGAAACCCAATGGGAGCTCCAGATATGGCTGGGATGACTTCAGGTCCACTAAACCCTTCATGGGGAAGTGTACAAGCATCCGTACGCCATATGGGTAGCGATCTCGAAACTACTTACGATTGGAAGGTTTCATTCACAATTGAGAATATAGCAACTGGTGTAACTACTATGGATGAAGCAGATTCTTGCATGGGCGGTAATGGTGAAGACTACATGCATGCTAACTTAGGAATGGATTTCGACACTCCAGGTGTAATGGAATTCGGAGAAGCGTGTGTATACTTTGACTTCGTACCAGGTATCTATAACATTGAAGCAGTTGTATCTATGGAAAACATTCCAAATGGCACTGATGAAAATGGTGCTGATACAGGTCTACCAGCATATTCTGATGACTCTTCACGTAACGATGATGCAAATATGTACGAAATTGTTGCTCTAAATAACAGACCGGATGTCACGCTCACCCTTGAAACAGAAGGAGACATCACTGTAGCTGGAGAGAAAATGATTACTTTAGCTGCATCAGCGGTTGATGCTGATGATGCAACAGGTACAACACTAACATATTCTTGGACTCACCCTGGTTTGGAAATGGGTCAGAATTCAGAATGTGATGGAATGGGCCCTGCATTCTCAGTTTGTAATTTGAATCCAATTGATTCAGTATGGGCTACAAATCAAATGTATTCTGTAACAGTTACAGATTTACATGCATCTTACAGCACTGACTATACTGAAGTAATGGTATGGAATCACATGGCAGCATCACACAATGCTGACAGTGGTATTGAGATGGTTTACGATCTTACATACAATTCTAACAACGACTACACAGTGTCTATCATAGACAGTCAGGACACATATTCGAAAGATTTAGCCTCGTTTGGTTATTCTGGAGTTTACGAATCTGTATGGGTACTTGACTTCGTACCAAGTACAATGTACTTAGCAGACAACGTACTAACACAATCCTTTGTGATTAATTATGACACAGCGGTTGTAACAGATGCAGTAACAAGTGTGTTCTATGTAAACCAAGGAGCATGGGCTCAATTAGATGCCACATTATCTACGGCAGGCAGTACTGGAACTATTGCAGTTGCATTCCCTGCTGATACGCAAACTCTACCTGCAGGTACAATTGTACTAATGGGCGGAGATTTGATTGAGATTTCAGCACCTATTGCACATCCAAAGGATTTGACAATGGCTGCTGTTGCTGGCGGACATATCGATATGTCTTGGGGATATGAAGGAGCTACCGTACAAGGAATAGACAGTCTGAAGATGACAGTCTGTGCTGATGATGGTTCTGATTGTAAAGTTACAACAGGAATGAACACAAGCCAAATCTCTGAGCGCTTGAATGGACAAACATACACATCTCACGGAGTAACTTACACAGTCACTCTAGAAGTTTGTAACGTCGGTGGATGTAACCCAACTGTTGCTACAGGTAGTGCTACAGCAGACAAGGTAGTTGATGGAGACGCTTCAGCAACTGAAATTGGAATCTCAAACAAGGACGACAGTGCTTGGACAGTTACATGGACTGCTAGTGGCGACACTGGCGATGTAGCTGGATGGTGGGTCTGCTTCGCAGATTACAGCTGGGGAACCCCAGGTGAGATGCCTTCAGATAATTGTGTAGATGCAGGAGATGCAACTAGTGCAGATATCAACAAGCCAGGTGCGGATTCAACCAAGAAGTTCTACTTCACTGCAGTGCCATACGATGCACTTGGAAATTCCAAGAATGCAGATGTTGGAACCGACGCAACTCTAGTAGTTGATAATACACAAGTCGATCCATGTGTCGATAATCCAGACAGTGATGAATGTAAGCAAATCGGCGAAGGTACCGAAGGTGACGGAGAAGTCCCAACATGGACTTGGGGAGTCATAATCGGATTAGTCGTGGTTGCGTTTGTTGTAGGCGCATTCATCCTCTCCCGTGGAGGAGATGAAGACGAAGGCAAAGACTGGGATTATTGATCCGAGACTTTAGCAAAAGATAGCGCTTAGCGCTAATTTGCCATGAGGGGCGGTTTGCCGCCCCTCGTGGCTTTTTTTTTTTTGAAAATTAGCTCACATTTATCTCATAATTGTTGAATTTAAAAACTCAAATCAGTGTATTATTTACACCATATTTTCCCAATAAAAATCAATACAATAAAAATCAGGTCAAAAAGTAGATTTTTTTTGTACGTAAAATATGAAAAATAACATTTTGATCTAAGCTATAATTATCTAAAATATATTTCTTCTATGGTCTTATAGGCTAGCAATGTGGCGTTTTCTCACATAGAGGAATACTATTTTTTTGATAAAATAGCATAATAAAACTCCGGCTTCCAACCTCAAAAACACTCTGAAAAGTTATGTAAAAAAGTGTTAATCTTTTGATGTTCTAAAAGCACATGCACCCCAACACTCATAAGTAACTCAAAGCCTGAGTTGCACTGCATACAGTCCGTAAGGGGTGATGAACGTGATGTTGGGAACCAAGAACACGAAGAAGAAGACCGCAATGAGTGGTGTAGGCGTAGCCTTACTGCTCTGTATCCTAATGGCCCTGTCTCCAATGACAGGCATGGTACAGAACGACACTGCTGAAGAGAAGAATACTGAGTTCGCTGAGGCGAACGAGGAAAGCGAAGATATATTCGCTCTTCCCGAGGTCAAAGAGCCTGTAAAATATGAATACGATGAAACCTCTGAATTAGAGGGCATGAGGACAATTAATCAGAAGGCGTTCCGTACTGATGACGGAAAGACCGCACTGATTACTGCCCAAGATCCATTGCACTATATTAGTGAAGATGGGTCATGGGATAACATTGACCTCAACATCAAGGCAACCATTGATGGTTGGGAAGTAACAGAGAACCTATACCAGGTCTCTTTTGCTGCTGAAGCCGCCAATGGTGTCACGGTAATGGTCCATCCAAATGTGGACCCTATCGTTACTGGTCTGAACCCTATGGTGATGACTCTTGACGAATCTGGAACCGCGCCAATGCCTTATAATGCTGGACCTGCAGCAGACGAGATATCAGTGGGAGGTAACGTCATACGTTATCCTGTAGCTGATGGTTTCGATTTAGACTATTCAGTCTTTGAAACAAACGTCAAGCAGAATCTAGTTGTTAGAGAACGCCCTGTTCTTGATGAGAACATTGCGTGGTTCGGTCTAACCGAACAGATGTTGTTGCCTCTAGGATACGGAGTCTTTGTAGGCGATGACGCTGTTAACGAAGAAATCGTTCAGACGCAAAGCGATCTAACTATTCGCAATTTAGAAACTGGCGAATTATTGGTAACAATTCCAATGCCTGTCGTAATGGATTCTAGCGATGAAGTCGCTCCATACCATGGAACATACTTCATTCAAGTATTCGATAACGTAGTTATCTTGACTACTGCTGTGGAAGCAGATTGGATTTTGAGCGAAGACCGCGTATTCCCAATCGGAATCGATCCATCAATCAGGATATCCAGTGGAACTGGAGGATATTGTTACACCTACTACAGTAATTGTTACGTAGGTTCATACCGATATATCTACCGCTACTACTCTAGAAACTATTACCAACAGTGGTCCAAGTATACATGGTCTGCATCCAATGCTCCACCTACTGGAGCATCGATCGATAAGGTTGTTATGAAGAATTATATCAACTATATCAGATCAGGAACATCTTATTCTAACAATGTTAAGATTAAGGTAATGGAGGATTGTGGTACAAAGAGCCGATACTCTTGGACTATTCCAACTGCAACTTGCAGTGGTGCTTATTCTAACTTTATTAGTTCAAGCAGCTATGGTTCAACAACTTCAAGAAAGATGATCAGTTCAATTTGGAACTCTCAATCTAGTGGAATGTCAAGTTATTCCATAGGATATGGTTGGAGAACTTCTAACATTTGTACTTCATCAACTTCATGTGCAAGTACGTCCAACACTGGACTTAACTACATCGTGAATGCAGTCAATAATGGTGGAACTCTAGGAATAGGTGCAACATACACACAGAGCTCATATGCTTACTTCTACACATACAACTATGGGTCATACAACTCATATGTTGAAGTGACATATTCTGGTGGAAGTGACACAAAGGCTCCTAGTGATACCTTTGTCCCATATAGTGGACTGACTACATACAAGGAAGGTGCAAGAACATTCTTCACTACATTGGCAGATGCCACTGGTGTTGATACCACATCTTCAGGTATGCCACATCTATATTATTCTGTGAATAACGCTTCATACACAGGTGTCAAGGCAACACTTGTCGCATCATGCGCAAGTAGTCCAATGCATACTTGTAAAGTAAAGGCTACAACAGGTGATATCTCCACAGGAGATTATGTCAGGTATTACTGGGCTTACCAGGATACTGCTGCTTCACCTAACTTTGCCACCAACCCAACAGGTGGTACAGGAAGCCCAAGCTCTGCATCTGCACCATCCAGTCCATACCATTTCTTCGTGGATGATGTTGCAAACGCAGGTAATGATATGAAGATGACCATCCACATTGATGATCGCTCAGCATACACCTCTGCTGTTAGGAAATATTTCGATCAGCAGATGACCTACTATGAAGGACCTGAAGAATATATCTTTGAATTTGATACATCCTCATGTGGAACTGGAAGCAATTCCTGTTTCTACACTGGTTCAGCTAGTTACTTCTATCAATACAGTTATTGGAAGATGAGTTGGCAAAACAACCCAACTGCTTCTTACCAATATACTAGTAACAATGGTGGTCAACTCATGAAGATGGAAGCTAGAGATGGCGGATATTTGACAATGACTGCAAACAACGGTCCAGGAATGAATCTGGCCTTTGTCTATGATTCATCAATGAATAAGTGGGCAATGGTTGGAATTGACGGAGATTCTTCAACAGCCGGTAATCAAAACGGAATTGAAGATCCTCTAGCAGGTGGAACTAGTGCAGTAAAGAAATCTACATATGGTTACACTGCTGGATATCTGGTAGATATTCCAACTGGTATTACTGGTTCATTCGGTAAATTCGATTGGAAAGCACAGTACTCTAGTTCAACTGCTAACTGGATGTGCGTTGGAAACAATGGATTCTATTACTTCATTCGCTCGACATCTTCGAGCCCAAGTTGTACATCTAGCTATTACACCGCTTACTACCAGAATTATTGGTACAGTGGTTTCGCTATTGGAACTGGTTACTACGCAAAGCAAAGTAGTACTTCTACCCAAGTAACTTACAAGGTAGGAAAGATCGCTCCATCTCCGGACACTTACGCGCCGGATATTGATTATAATGCATTGCGCGATTCTCATTCAAGAGATCGTACATTCTCATTCAGCATTGCAGATGCTGGTGATCCACCAAGTGGATTGAACGTATCAACATCCGCTGGTGTAGGACCTACTTTGTACTACAGAATCACAGCGGCCGATGGAACAGTTGGTAGTTGGGTTAGCACGGCATTATCGCCAAACAAAGCTCGATCTTCTTGTGTTCTAGGTGCTTGTGATTGGACTTACACATTGGAAGACATCGAACGTGGTGCAACAGTTGAATATTATGCAACAGCTACTGACGTAAGCCCAGCAACATCTGGAGTCAATACAAATACTACATCAACTCATTCATTCGAAGTAGGAGATCCAAACAAGGTCTTCATTGTAGAATGGCATGACCTTGGTTACACAACATCATATCAGTGTACTTTCCAAGCTCTATTCTACGATGTAACTAATGAGATTGAGTTCAAGTATGACACAGGTTGTAAAGCAACATATGATTATGCAACAGTAGGTTACCAAGACCACACGCGTACTAAGGGTGTTAAGCTACGTCAGGCCTTGGGATACTTGAATGGAGGTAATCCAAACACTGTGAATTACAGAATTAGTACAGACAGTTCAAGCCATGCATGGGAAACATTCGATGCTGGATTGACTGAATTACCAACATATGACACTGCAATTGCTGGCACATCAAATGGCCGTCCATACGCAACACAGTGTGCACGTAATGGTAACAACTACTGGTCTACATACAAGGCTGCATGTAACGCAAATATCGATATGCCTGATACATTCAGTTTCGATTATTTCGGTAAGACATTCGATGGTGCAGATTCAAAGAATCGTGTACATCTAAGCCGATTCGGTAACGTGTACTTCAAGGATGATGGTTCAACAGCATTAGAAAGGTCGCTTTCGACTTGGTATTCTAACATGCCTAACATGCCAGCAACCGGCCTAAACATGCCTGGTAACATTGCTCCATGGTGGGGCTTCTACAGCAGTTACTATTGCTATGATAACACTGCAATTGACTGTTCAGTACGTACAAGAATGATACCATTCGAAGGAAAGGGTACAGATGTCACAAGTGACATTACCCAACCAACTACATGGGCACTGATTGATTCTCCAATTAGAGTCAGTCCAACTAGTGACTACCTATCTATCGGTGATGACTTAACTATCGAAGAGGGTGTTGTTGTTCAGGTTGCTTCAGGTAAAGGACTATCTTTCGATGGCTCTTGTAGTAATTTCAATGCTACAGGTTCTTCAGGATCTCACATCCTGTTCGAAGGACAACAAGGCGGAACATGGAAAGGTCTAGCATTCACTGCTGCTTGTCCAACAGGCACAGATGACAGACACATTATGTCATATGTTGACTTTGCAAATACAACTGATGCAGCAATCGCAGCAGGCAGTCGTCATGGAGCAAGTCCATCTAGCAATGGTAACGTTGGTAACTTCACAATGGATGAAGTAACCTTCACTAACGTTGGTACCGCATTCAAGCATGGAAGCGGTGCAGGAACAGTTGTTTCAATGTCTAACTTCGACATTAATGATGCATCCGATGCTTGTTTCGATTTCGCTGAAGATTCAGTAGTAACTCTTACTGAAGGTGAGATGGATGATTGTAACTCCGACGGTAACAGTTGGGGAGGAGCAGTTCTAAACTATCCTGGAAGCACTAGTGGTTCTCTAATAATGGAGAATGTTGACATAACCAATTCACGTGTGAATTTGATTAATGTCGACTTCGAAAATGTATGGATTTCTAATGTAACAGGCGCAACAAGTTCAGCACAATCCGGAATAGGTCTAGGTTCTTCAGGATCTGGAGCAAACTCCGTAGTATGGGTGTACAATTTGGATGCAGATGGATATGCATCAGCTAACATTGATGCAATGTCCGCTATCGATTTAGATACAGTAGATTTGGGATCAGCAACAATGACTATGACGCCTGGTGGTTCAACCAGTACTTCTGCAGGACCTGCAGGAAAGAGTGCAACATTTACTGATGTTACAACTGGAGACATGACGCTTTATCGTATGGCTCCAGAAATGAATGACATCGATGTAGGGGCATTAACTATTGGAGGAAATGCACCAAATGCAATAGACGCACTTCATGGAATTAACTGGGATACAGAAGGAATTTCTGTATCTGGCTGTGGTTACACTATTACTGCAGACAACGTTGAGACTGACTGGGTCTCAGGTTCCTGTTCTAGTTCCGCAGCACCAAACACAATCACTTTGTCTGATGTTGATGCAACTTACACTGGAACAATGAATGCATTGTACGCACGTAACTCAGCAATTATCATTGGAGATGGAAGCTGGACTATGCCGTCAAGTTACGATAACCTTGCAAAAGCTTCCGCTAATGGACGTATCGTATTGATTAACGTCGACGATCAAGCCAATGGTGATTGTGATGGATCAGGTAATTGTGTCGTAGACTCTTCTTCATCAGGAGCCGTATACTTTGGAGACCTTGCTACAGTTAAGGTATTCAAGCTACTAGGCGATGGAACAAAGGAGTATAAGTCTGGACACACAGTTCAAGCATCTGTAGTTGATTCTGGATCAGCGTTATTCATAGTGGGTACCCACAAGACTGACTCAAATGGTGAGGCAAGTGTTTGGGTGATTTCAGGAAACGATGATGGAGACACATACACAGATCACAACCTCAGAGCATGGGGTCCATCTGGTCAAAACGAGACTAGTGTCACAGATTCTTGGTACCCAGGTTCCTTTGGAGTCGGTGACAGCATCGAGTTGAGATTAGAACCGGCACCTGTTGGATTGAACGGTAGCAACATGGATTGTAATTACTTGAAGACTCATCCTGAGGCTAACCTTGGATATGATTCAGCTACTGAAACATACACTTGGGAAGGTAAAGTTACATTGTCAGGAGATCTAACAATTGACAGTTGTACAATTGTAATGCGTACTTCATTCGCTGTAGACTCTGATGGTGTAAACAACCCAGTGTTGAAGATTTCCAGCGGAGGTACAATGATTCTTGAATCTACAAGCACAAGTACAGGTACATTGAAGGCAGTTTCACCAACATATCCACTTAACTTGGATCTAGATGGAGGAACATTGCATCTTGATGGTGGCCAAGCCCGTGACGTAAGTGGCGGAATTAATGTGGATTCAGGTACTTTCAAAGCAGAGAATAATGCGATTGTCTATGGAATGGCATCACAACCAGCTTCACAAGCTACAGTATATGTTAACGGTGGAACTATCGATTGGGATGACTCAACTATAATGAACGCAGGACAAACTGGAATAGGTATGATGTTTGAGGGAGCAGGCGGTGATGTTGACAACATTGTTGTTAAGAATGCAGCAGTTGGTCTTTACAGCAAGAATGCTATGCCACAAGTCAATGGATTCACAATGACTGACAACGATGTTGGTGTGGATGTATATGGCGGAATGAGCCTTCCAACAATTTATAGAAGTACTCTATTATCTGGACAGGCTACTGGCTGGACAACATACGAAATCGATATGACCGGGTATCTAGGATCTGATGACTACCTACAGGTTGGATTAAATTCAATCTATGGTGGAGGAAATGCTCACCCAACATATAACTACTTCACATCAAAGTATTACATGATATACGACAGGTTAAACATTGAATTAACTGACGATGCAGGTAATAGTTGGAACGTAACAAAAGCAACCGATACAGGATACTACGATGGTTCAATGGGTGGAGCAGCAGGTGCTCCTACATGGCATTGTAATTACTACGGTTACAGTTACACACAGTGGTATGATTACAACTACATGTATTACCTAGTCAACTATGGTGGATACACAAGTGGTGGATCTAATTATGACTATCCAAGCAACTTTGGATTCCGTTGGGAAGATACTGATAACACACCAAGTTATTACTATCCAATGCATTACTGGGGTTACTCCTTCACTTCCTACCATACTGGTGGAAACAGTGCATTCGTTCCTCCGGAAGGATTTAATGGATTATGGGGTAGCTACAACGTTTGTATAGATTATGCATACTCTTACTACAACAATCCAGGAGATGGATCACGTCTAGCATTCCCTGCAGTTGATATTTCTTCAAACAATATCACTGGAGTTAAAATGTACGTTGATGTATTACACAACCGTGCTGACATGTATCAAGACCGTCTTGAAGTAGTTGCACGCACAGGTGATGATCCATCTGCATTTGGTAACTATCAGCGTGAGTCTGGTACGCCGGCTTTCAATGATGGTGTAATAACAGGTGCAGAGAATGGTCTAGAAATTGGTGGCTCTTGGGCTGCAGGAGAATTCACAAATGTTACTGTAACATCCCCAACCAATTCAGGTATGGAGATAACAGGATCATCAGCGGCTTCTATTGATGGACTAACTGTTACTGGTGGTAACTATGGTGTACTAGTAGGTGCAGCAGGGTCTGGTAGCGTGGATATGTCCAATATGGACCTAAGTAATTCAGCACAAGCAGGTATTTACTATGTGAAGGATCTTGGAGGCGACTTTGAAGGAACGATTACAGGTTCATCAGGAGCAGGTATCAAACTAGGTAAGTCGACATCTAAGGATTTATCATGGGATTCGATGACACTTGGAACAAATGCTGTAGGTATTGAAACAGCAGGTTCCGGAGAACTCACTCTGACTAATTCTGACTTTGCTAACACCAAGGATTTCGTTATCTCAGGTACAGCAAATGTTGCATTTGTTGAAGGAACAGTAGATCCAATGACGGTCGAAGTTACAGGAAATGGAATATTCGAGCGTATGCGCGAATTATCAATTAACGTACAAGCATCTTCCTCAGATGTTTCTGGAGCGAAAGTCGTTCTGAAGAATGCTGATGGAGAGGTTACAGGATCTGGAGTTACTGATTCAAATGGTGATACATCTGGTCTCACATATGTGACACAAGTTGTAGATGCTGCAGGTCACGTAACACTGCCTACTAATGGATACACAGCAGTAACCGTTGCGAAAGTTGGTTCTTACTATTACAGTAGCCCATCAAACAACGCAGCTGACTTCAGGTATTCATTCGACACATTAACTCTAAGCGATAGCTCTGGAAACAGTCACAACATGGATCTTACAGATACAATAGATGCACGTGTCTGTTACAGTTACACTAGTAGCTCATACACATTGTTGGCATCATGTGCAAGTGGTTTGTCAACAGGAGCAACCCGAACATATTCCAATGGAATGAAGGAGTATGGTTACTGGGGTGCAACTCCACGTGCAATGGAGAACCAGAGTATTATGGTTGACGTAGGATATTGGTACATAGATGGTAATACAGATAACAGTTACAACAATTCTGAATTACTTGTAACTGGTGCTTATGATTACTACCATGCTATGCGCTTGATTTCAACAAGTCCGTATGGTGCAAGACTTTATGCGCACAATACAGAGTGGACAGCAGTTAACTTGAATGATGATGGAGAGATGCAGGGTATTTACATTGGTTTCAATGGCTGGAACGACATAGTTCCGGATATCCAGGATTCAACCATTAGTGGTTTAGCGACAGTTGTTACAACATTTGGTTACAAATCAACATTTGGTAACTATGTCTGGAAGTCTGACTTCTTCAAGTTCCAGAATAATACTGCAAGTCACTTTAGACAAACTGACAACACAGGTGCAGCTCAGAACTGGGATATGTGTTTGAATGCTGGTGCTCATGGTACCATGATTGACAACAACACAATGCGTAATTGTGGTGTTGGAATATTCTTGACACGTACTGGATTCTCTTATGCACACCCTCAGTCAACCCATTGGGGTGCTGATGATGCAGTAATTACGAACAACGAGTACATTGACACATCTCACATTGATGTTTGGTTTAGCCTAAACTCATACTCTGATGATGTGCTAATCCAAGACAACGTGTTCAGGGGATCAACTGCAACATCTTATGGTGTATACACACAAGATAGAACTACAACTGGAATCACGATTGATGGAAACACATTCTTGAATTCAGATGAAGCGATCTACATGCGTGGAGCACTAGATTGGGAAATCACAGATAACACCATTGCAGGAAAGGGCGATGCATCATTTGCAGGTATATACGTTAGAGACGGATATGGCCTGATTGATGGAAACACTCTAACTGATGCAGATGGTGGTATCCTTGTTGATGGAATTAGGTTTGGATACACTGCAACAGTAACAAATAACGATGTAAGCACATCTCCAGGACGCACAGCACCAACAGCTGTTGGTATCTGGGCAGAGGATTGTGGTTCATCGGGAGTTGTTTCCGGTGGAAACACAGTCACTGTTATGGAGAATGCAATGGTCACAGATGGATGTGATCTTGAAGATACAGGATCTGTATTGAATGCAATTGGCGGAAATGGAGGGGCTGTACACACGGTTCTTCAGAACGCTAACACATTCAGTCCAATGAATGTGAACATCAAGGAAGGAGACACAGTTCGTTGGAGATCTAACGAGTACTACAACAATAGTGGTAGCGGTGAACCTCACGATGTAACATCCAATGCGACAGATTCTGGTGGTCAACCTCTTTGGACCTCTGGTGTAATGAATCTAGGATCAACTTGGTCCAAGACTTTCAACACTGCAGGAACATATGAGTACCACGATTCACTGCATCCATCAATTTATGGAACAGTAACAGTAAGCCAAGGAAGCTCTTCAGGAGTTACCTCTGTTGGATTCTCAGTTGCTGGTTCAGCTGATGATGTAACACTAGATGGTACAGTAATCTCTGGATTCGGAACTGCAATCGAACAATACGGTGGTTCAATGACTCTAGAAGGAGACGCATTACTATCAGGTGGTAACTTCGGTGCATATGCAGAAGATACAGATGTTGTAGTTGACGGAGCAAGACTCGTCGGTGGCAGCACTGGATCAGGAATTTATGTTACAGGAGATTCATCAATGGATGCTACTGACATGGATACATCCGGTCTTTACGGATTAAACACAGATGGTGTTGACTTCCGCTGGAACGGTGGAGATTCTGATGCTGGAACTGCATTGATGGCAAGTTCCGGAGCAGAAGGATCTGCTGAGAATGTAACATGGGCAGATGCAACAACACAGATTGATGCAGGATCCTATGTTACAGTAACTTCTGTTGGCAACACAGTCGACGCATCTAAGTTGATTGTTGACAGTACAGCAGTAATTCACGAAGGTAACTTGTTGAATATGAATGCAACCTGGAAGGGTGCAGCAGCAGAAGATATTGGTGTAATGATTAAATCAACAGATGGTGCACAAGCAGCATATGTTTCACCAGCTTATCGTGCGCCTTATGTCGCAGCTGATGGTGACCTATCAGAGTGGTATGGTAACACATTGAACCCATCCGATGATGCAATGCCTGGAGTAATGTCCTCAGATGATTCTGGTGAAGACTTCATGGCAACATGGGATGCAAACAACTTGTATCTGGCACTAACAGGTGTAGACATGGGATCTGCAGACTTGCAAATCTATCTTGACTCTAGCACAGGTGGAGACACAACCGGCCAAAGCTGGTATGTTTCCCACAGTCTGCCATTTGCAGCAGACTATGTGTTCTGGGCTGAAGATGGTAGCTCGAGTAGCGCAAGTGGACTGAAGGTCAATGGATTCAGTGGATGGGTTGACGCAGCATGTACTGCATTGTCAAGCCACATTGGATACTCTGGAGATACTGACACTGAAATTGCAATCCCATGGGATTGTATCGGTCAGCCTACTGATGTAGTTCGAATGATTGTAGTAGTTCAAGATGAGTCTACTGGCGAAACATTGTCAGTACATCCTGATCAGTCTACTTCAGCTGGAGCAGTTGGACAAACCTTCAACGAGGAAATGACCATTATGATGGGTCACTCTGACTTGGCGGCTGGCGACGATCTACGTAACCATCTTCTAGTGTTCCGTAGCTATGTTGGTTCCAACGTTGCAAGCGCTGCAAAGCAATATGATCTACAGGTCAAGGTTGATGCAGTTTGTGAAGAAGATTGGGGAGATGTAAATGATATCGATATGTCCACTAACAAGTGGATAGATGTTGACATCAAGCGTGCATGTCCAGAGATTTCTAACTTAATTGATATTACAGTTAACGAAGATAGCGGTGCTTACACACTAACTCTAACCGATAAGGCAGACGATGTACAAGATGAAGAGTCTTCTTTGACTTGGACTGTTGCTGATGATGCAGATCCATCTAAGAGCCCATCTATGCTCTTGGATAGTGCATTATCTGGCCAGACCATGACAATGACTCCTGATCACGACCAATTCGGAACTTACACCTTCCACTTCGGTGTTGAAGATAGTCACGGATTAACAGACAGTCAGACAATAACCTTCGAGGTTATCAATGTTAACGATGCACCAATCATCTGTAACACTGAGCGTACAGATTGTATGCCAGTTATTACAGACGACGGAGCAGGTAACTTGAACGTCCTCGATGAAGGATTTGGTTCAGTGAGCCAGGTTCTAGGTTCATCTGCTAACACATCTGGATCTTATGTAGTTGACATGGCATCTAATGACATGGCAAACGAGCAGCCTCAAGTTTACACTTGGGGTGCTAGCATCAAGGGAGCTGATGTCTCAGTAGATCCATACTGGGTACAAACAAAGTACTCCTCTGTTTATGCAATGTTTAGTGACATAACTCGCTTGTATCAGGGAGCATGGGATGAAATCGATATGACTGGATCCCCAAGTGACCATCCAACAACTACAGTTACATACACTCTACCAACATTGACGAATGTAACTATGCTAACTTACTTGTTAGCACAGAATGGTTGTGGATCTGTTTGGTACCAAGAGTACATGAATGCAGATGGTGAGAAGGTTGCAGCAGTTCGTTCCGACGATGGCTGTGACAGTACAATCGACGAATCAGGTAACGTGTATTCCGGATTGAATTACACAGACTTCTGGCAGACTGCGTATGGTGTTGATACAACTTCCTTCACAGATACTTGGAATGATATATTCCCAAGTGGATACTCTGAAGTAAGTGGTTACAATCCATGTCCAGCATTCTCAGTAGGTGTCCTCAACAATGAGTTGACAATTACAGAGAATACTGCAAATGAGCTTGGTGGCGATTGTACAATCGTACTAACTCTAGAAGACGATGGTGGTTATTGTGCTAACGCATTCCTTGGCCGCACAGCAGATGTTAAGGCAAGCTGTGTTTCATGGACTTGGTTAGTTGATTATGATGTAGTCCACCCAGTATATGGACCAATGACCGTTACCGGTTGTTACAACCTATTCTTGGGACTTGCATCGTTCACACCACCATACTATCCTGACGGAACGCCAACAGGAATGACAGAGGCAATATGTCTAGGTTATTCATGGGTTGGAGAGAATACAGATGCTCAAGACTTTGAGTTCAACTTCTCTGTAACACCAGTTAACGACGCACCTGAAGTACTAGATTGGAATGCTAACGATGGAACCACTGTAAGCTCTGATTCTGGAGTAACTCCAACTTATCCTTGGAAACTACAGATGAATGAGGACGAAGAAGATGCAAGCGCTCTAAGATGGGACTTGTCTGCAATGAAGCATGACAATGACCATGTAGACGAAGACTTAGTCTGGTCTGTTGTACCAACATCAACATGTAATTACGAGAATTACTTCACGATTACAGTCGATGGAGATGATTTGGTATTCGACCTGATTAAGGACGCAGCAACTAACGTCCCAGATCACGAGATTGATTACTTGAATGACAATGGTATTCACCAGATACCGCCACTTGCTGGCGACTGGTGTCCAATCACTGTGTATCTACATGACTCAGAAACTGCACCATCATATGTGCCAAACTATGGTATGAGCACAGCTGATTATCAGCAGGGTGAAGACAGCGTAGAGATACAAGTCAAGATTGTAAACCAAGAGGAGAATGTTCCTGACTATTATCTACAGTCAGGATTTGACTTCAATGAAGTTAGTAACATTATGCCAAAGACATATGTTCCAACAACAGTGAAGATTCACCATGCTGGCGATGAAGGTCCATACAACTATGACCACATGCTACAGGTGACTTTCCACAGTAATGGATACAACAATGATGACCCAACAGGAGTTGAATATGTGTCCCTAGGAACACAATACCTCACACCACCTGCTTATGGAGAATACATCCCTGTTAGCGATGATGTCTTCATAACTTCAACAACAACTGAAGTTTGGGTAGAAGTTGATGTACTAACATGTGTTGATGCAACTTGTGACATGACTAAGTCTCCAGCAGATCGTTACTTCGGATATTCATATCCGCAAGCACATCGTATGGTTGGCAATGATGGCACACCAGGCGATATGTGGAGCGCTCCAGGTAACACTGGATGGGCTAACGTGAATGCTGATGGAACTGCATCTGCGGTTAAGTTGACTAACAATCGAAGACCAATGCTTGAAGATGAATCATGGTGTAACAACGTCATGACTACTAATGAAGTTGGCAGAGATTGTACAGGTTCACACAACCCACCAATGGCAGACGGATCTAACCAGAAGGTAATCGGAGCTAACTCCACATTACCAACTGTTGTACGTTTGATTGGAACAGCAGATGTTCCATCATTCGCACCATCACTGATTGCAATCAGTGCTGCTGGACTGTTCGTCAGTGCTCTAGTAATGCAGAGTCGTCGTGAAGAAGAAGAGCAAGAACTTGAAGAGATGTCCATCGTAGTCGATGATACAGCAGTGAGCCCTGTTATCGCAACAATTCTAATGGTTGCAATAACAGTAGTCTTGTCTGGTGTTATCTATGTCTGGGCATCTAGTTTGGCGGACACTAGCGCTAAGGGAGTTCCAAGGTTGACATTCAGCCTTGATAGTTCTCAAGCTGGTGGCGGAGAAGATGCACATTACCGCATCTCCATCCAATCGAGCCAAGTAGATCTAGCTACACAGGCGATCGATGTACTAGTACAATATGTTGATGCAGACGGTAATAATGTTGCAGAAGTATACAACTTGGCGGATCCATCTGTTTATGGTTTCTCGACAGTAAACAGTGACTCAATGGTCACTTTTGCTGATTCGGTAGACATTAACAATGGTATAACCAAGTCAAGCTTCGATACAGGTGATTTCATCTTTATCCGTTCATCGGATGCTGATGGAACACTCATCGAGAATATTGATGTGACAATCACTTACAACCCACCAAACGGACCAGGAGCGGTTCTCCGCGCTTGGGATAACCTTTGATTGGGTAATGAGTGAACAGGAGGGCCAGTTACTTCTTCGGAAGTAACTGGTCCAACTGATACCTACGGTTGAAAAGATACCCACCAAAAGGTGGGGGAAGCCCCGCAGAGCAAAGCGGAATCCGGGTCTTAGGGCCCGGATTCCCTTTCTCTCTGTTTTTCTTTCTTATTATTGCTAAAACTGAAGTGTGTAAACGTTCACGCATGTACTATGGCCATGCCAAATCCGATGCCACTTTGCGTAGCATTCGATTGCGATGGCGTCCTTGCAAGCTCAATTTCTTCTTGGGGAACTTTACATGATCATTTTGGTACAGATTCTAGTGATTTATTGAAAAGATTTCTAGCCGGTGAATTTGGTGATGAGGAATTTATGGCAATGGACATAGAAATGTGGAAAGAGAAAAGAGGTGAAATCCACAGAGATGATATTTTCCGTGCCTTTTCCGGATGTAAATTGATGAAGGGGGCTAAGGAATTAGTTGCTGATTTAAGATCAAATGGTATACATGTTGCTATTGTATCTGCAGGTATTGACCTCTATGTGCAGTCAATAGCGGGATTGGTTAAGGCAGATGATTGGATTGCTAATGGTTTTGAATTCGACGATGAAGGTTGGCTTCTCAGTGATGGAATCTTACGTGTTCCATCAAAAGGTAAGGATGGGCCAATTTTGAAATTATTAGAGATGATTGATTGCCCCCCCGAAAGGCTAGTCTCCGTAGGAGATTCTTCAATGGATCTTAGTATGATGGTCGAGGGTTCTACTTTTATTGGTTTTAATCCTCAGAGAGAAGATGCTTTAGAAGCATTTAATGAAGCAGGTGTGACAGTTGTCAACAGCAATAATCTTGATGATTTACGACCTCTATTGGGTCTAAAATAAGGTGGTGGGCCCGGTGGGAATCGAACCCACGATCAACTCGGTGTAAGCGAGGTGTCATAACCGCTAGACCACGGGCCCAACCCTCGGACTATGCTCTACTTCTTGAATAACACCCTTCATCTTCAAGAAGTATTGATGCACAGGATGGGTTGATGGATGAAGAGGTCCAAGCGTTAGCGGCGCGCTTAGTGCGTCGTTTGAAAGAGGTTGGTGGTAAGATTTCGATAGCTGAATCTTGTACTGGCGGCCTCTTAGCATCGACTCTCACAGATATCGCCGGGGCTTCGGATTGGTTTGACCAGAGTTGGGTATGTTATTCATACGACTCAAAGGTCCGTGAGTTAAATGTCGAACCAGATATCTTAGAGAAAAAAGGTGCAGTAAATGCTACTGTGGCAATACAGATGGCTGAAGGTGCTAGACAACGATCTAATGCGGATTTGGGAATTTCAATAACCGGTATTGCAGGGCCAAAAAAGGACTCTTCGAATAAGCCAATAGGATTGGTATATGTAGGGATTGCTTCAATGCACTGGGCAAATGCTGAATCTGTTCAGATGGGAGGGTCACGATATGATAACAAAATCGGCTTTGTACATTTTGCACTAAAAACAGCGATTGATTGTTGGGACAAAGCTAAGATCAGAAAAGAGGATGCTATGGAGCGCGAACAAAAGGCTGCTGCCGAAGCAGCAGTAATGGAAGCACGGTCTGAAGCCGTGAAGGCAAAGCGGGCTGCAGAAGCAGCAGCAGGTGCACCTTGGCAGGATGAATCATGGCAAAAATCAGGAGATGCTGTTGGTGATGATGATGACGTCACATGGAATGAATAAGTCGAAAAATTTGCTTTAAGTTCCGATTGCCTATTGTACCTCGCCCTACGTCTAGGAAACATGCCAGCGTCTTGGGCTGAGATTTTCCCGCATCTGATGCGGGCTAAATTGATTGCAACGAGGGGTGTAAAAGACAAACTTGTCACAATGGAAGATCCGTTCTCAATAATACGTGATTTCGAATCAAAAGGCATTATGGGCCCCATTACTCTTGATATGCTACCAACTAAATCAATTGGACGTACAGTTGCTCCAATTGCTGAATCAGAACCAGAAAACATAGAATTTAGAAATAATTTACCTGATTGGCGCAAAGAAGATTTCCCAATGGAGGCATTAGATGTCTCTGTAGATTTATCGATACATTATGACATCACAGGAAACAGTACAACTGAGGGGAAAATGGTTGATATAAATGCAGCCTTTACTAATCGGTTAGAACGTCTGAGAAAACTAATCATCAAAAATTCTAATTTACCACGCCGGCCAATGGAAATTGCAAGGTTACAGGCAGAAAGAGGACGATTTCAAGCGCGGGAAAGCATAGCCGTTGCAATCGGTTTAGTAAATGATCCAAGGCACACAAAAAACGGGCATCTCATGTTTGGATTAGAAGATTCTACTGGGGAGATGAATTGTTTACTTATGAATCGAACCGGAGATGATAGAATCATTGAGCATTCTAATGTTATTGAATCAGGATTAATGCCTGATGATGTTGTTGGAGTTTCAGGGTCATTTTCAGCAAATGGAGATTTGTTTTACATAGATGATTTACATTTCCCGATGGAAGATAGACATGAAAAATCATATTCAGACACGGGGGTTTCTGTAGCATTCTTATCCGATATACATGTTGGAAGCAAGACCTTCCTTGAAGCACAATGGATGAAAATGGCAAAGTGGTTCAATACCGATCCATTGGCTCGCACGATCAAATATCTTGTATTGTCAGGAGATTGTGTAGATGGTGTTGGTATATACCCTGGCCAAGATAAAGAGTTAGCAATAAAAGACCTATATGGGCAATATTCACGCTTTGCTGAGTTATTGGAATTATTGCCAGAATGGGTTGAATGCATAATGCTACCAGGAAATCATGACGCTGTTAGACCTGCGGAACCTCAGCCTACATTGGAACCAGATATACAACAAGATTTCAACGCAACAACATTTGTAGGAAATCCTTGTGACTTTAGTTTACATGGAGTTAGATTATTGTCATATCATGGTAAATCGATAGATGATTTCGTTGCAGGATTGCGCACAGTCACCTATTCTGATCCGGTTGAAGCTATGAGACAAATGCTCAGGAGAAGACACTTAGCCCCTCAGTGGGGTGGAAAAACCCCTCTTTCACCAGAGCCAGAGGATGGATTAGTGATAAGAGAGGTCCCAGATATTTTTGTCACTGGGCATGTTCATGGACATGAGTGTGTAGATTTTAGAGGTACAACCTTGATTTGCTCATCAACATGGCAAGATCAAACCTCTTACCAAAGAATGCTAGGGTTTCAACCAAAACCATGTATGCTTACCGTAGTAAATTTAGGTACTCACAAAACCACAGCAATACCATTTGCTTAATCACCACAAGTGATCCTCAAGCTCACCTTCTGTAGCGACTTTAGTAATCCCCTTGATATTGGGATCATGATTAACCAATAGCAGATGTATTGCTCGATTATAAGTTCCCGATTTGAACGGTTTGTGACGGTGATCTACCGCTATTAAACATCCATCAAGCTCAGCAAACATCCAAGCTGGTGTAGCTTTTGAAAGATCTTCACCTCGGATTAATAACCAACGCAAGTGTTTCATTTCGCGGCGTAGTTTAGTCAAATTTATGTCATGGAACCATTGAAATTTCATTAATTACACCTTAAATCGTAGTAGAGCAACAGCCCCACCCATGCCTTGTAACTGCTCACCAGCATCATGATCAGTAGAACATTGCACTAGTTTAGCACCAATTTCAGATAATTCAGATGTAATCTCGGACCAATCATCTTCTCGGAGAATATCTGCTGTAGCAAGTAAAGTTTCAATTGCACCTTGGCTGATTGCATTTTCAATTTGCTCTTTACCATATGCAACCGGTCCATCAATTGAAATTCGTTTCCATACTTCTTCTAGCAAAGCAGTTTCCTTAACCATTGCATGCTCAGAGAGGACATCTCCAGCAAGACCTTCACTTATTACTTCATTAGCACCAGCCCTCCCTCCAATTGATGTGGCAACCAATTTCTTTTGTCGAGTAATAAGAGGGCCTAAACGTTCCCTTGCATGACCTGGACCACATAAAACAAGAGGGCATTCTAAAGAAATAAGTTCACTTGCTTCACTTGCAATTTTATCAAAAAAAGAACTAGAAACGCTTTCACTAATCTTGGCACCAGTATATTTCCCGCCGCCCCTCATGGTCCATGTTGTAACTTCTCTAATGCCTCGCCCAGTTACTTCAAACATTGCAGTTTCATCACTTTCTACAACTAAAATTACAACCTTTGGCCGGCCACTTGACTTGACAGATTCTTCAATTAATTTCCAATCTACATCTGGAAATTCAGTGAGTGTTGTAAGCTCGACTTCATCATTTAACTCCACAATATGTGTGTGATAACTACCAATATCAAATTGTGCTTCTTCAATTGTCCCATGAACTCGTAAGTTGTCACTAAATGTTTGAAACTCACACGATTCAATTCTTAGACGAATCCACATTTTCTTTCGTTCTGCCGCTTTTGCTCGGCCACCTTCTTGACCCCCAGTAGTTTGATCTCTACGTTCACCAAGCATTCCTATACTACGTCCAGAAACACAGAGTCTAGCAAATGCCCACAGATCATCTTCACATTCAATACGAAGGCGAATCAATCCTTGCTCTCGCTTGGTAATTTTCATTGCCTTCACCCGAAGACTCCAACCAAATTTCCATCTTCATCCATATCCATTTCTGCAGCAGCAGCAGTTTGGGGTAATCCTGGCATAGTCATTATTTCGCCAAGTACTGCTACAACAAAACCAGCTCCACTATTGAGTCTAAATTCGCGTATTGGGATCTCAAAACCGGTTGGCGCACCTAACATATTTGGGTCATGGCTAAACGAATATTGTGTTTTTGCCATACATACAGGTAAGTTACCATACCCCCAAGATTTGATTTGGCTTAATTGACGATCAGCCTTTGCAGTTATGTTAATTCCATCAGCTCCATATAGTCTAGTTGCTATACGTAGAGCTTTTTCTTCAATCGGAGTATCATTGTTGAATAATGGTGTGAAATTTCTGCCATTTGCAATGTGATCTTGGCATGCTACAACAACAGCCTTTGCTAAAGATGAACCGCCCTCTCCGCCTTTTGAATGGACTTCAGTTAAGCAGACATCATCAGCACCAGATTCCCGTGCACAATTTTCTAATATTTCCAATTCTTTGTTGGTGTCACTGGCAAAGCGATTTATTGACACGACTACAGGGACTCCAAACATTTTCATGTTTCTTATATGCCGGTCAAGATTACTTTTTGCACCTATAGAAACAGCATCTACATTTTCAGTTTCAATTTCTTCTTTTGAGGGCCTTCGCGCGGCTTTTGTGCCAAAAGCCCCTCCGTGTAATTTCATAGATCTAACAGTAACATTCATTACAACACAATCAGGAGATTTATTAGAATTTACTACTTTAATATGCATAAATTTTTCAGCACCCATGTCGGAACCGAAACCTGCTTCGGTGATTACATAATCAGCAGTACTCAGTGCCAATTTGTCGGCGATTATTGATGAATTTCCATGCGCAATATTTGCAAAAGGACCTCCATGGATGAAAGCGGGGTTTCCTTCAAGTGTTTGTACGAGATTCGGCAAAAAAGCATCACGTAAGAGTAGGGCCATAGCCCCTGCAGCACCAATATCATCTGCCTTTATTGGAGTTCCATCCATCCTCTCTCCAATGACAATATTTCCTAATCTATATCTTAGATTCTTATAGTCGGATGCCAAAACAAGAATCGCCATAACTTCACTTGCTGCTGTAATGTCAAACCTATCTTCACGAACTATGCCATTTGCTGGACCACCCAATCCTACAGTGATATTTCGTAATGCCCGGTCATTCAAATCAACAACTCTTGGCCAAATGATTCTAGTTGGATTTATTTGTTGTTGATTACCATGCTTCATGTGGTTATCAATCATTGAAGAAAGTAGGTTATGTGCACTTGTGACTGCATGCAGATCGCCAGTAAAGTGTAGATTGATATCTTCCATTGGAAGCACTTGTGATTTACCGCCTCCCGCCGCTCCACCCTTTATCCCAAACACTGGGCCCATAGAAGGCTCTCTAATTACGCAAGTTGCCTTTTTTCCTATGTGATTTAGAGCCTGAGTTAGTCCAATTGTAGTAACGGTCTTTCCTTCTCCGAAAGGAGTAGGATTTACTGAAGTCACAAGTACCAATGACCCCTGTGGTTTTGAGCATCTTTCTTTCAACGATGCCCATGAGATTTTCGCTTTACCAAAGCCCATCGGTACTAGTTCATCAACACCAATTCCCAACTTCCAGGCGATGGTCCCTATATCCTCAATTTCTGCGTCTCTCGCTATTTCGAGGTCGCTCTGCATGAACACTCTGGTGTTTGTAGGGTTCTTGAAACCACGGTCCCTTTAGGGACCGCTGAAGTCGATTTCATTCGTCTTTCATTGAACCCAGATAATCCGGAAGATCAACACCTGCCATTTTGGCAACATCATGTACTGGTGGAAGGCTGTGTATTAGGCTACTCACAAAGTTTGCAGTGGAACCTTCGCCATTACCTCCGGCGGAATCCCAAACAGTAATTTTATCAATCTTCAAATTAGAGATTGCTTCAACTTGTCGAGCTACAATGTTTTCGATTTTTTCGACCATCAGTAAGGTAGCGGCTGCTCGCGCATCTCCACCAGAACTCTTGACCAAATTCGCGTAACCAGCAGCTTTTGCTTCAAGAACTGCTTGGATACCTTCTGCTTCTGCTTTGTACTTTGCCAGTATGGCATCTGCTTCTCCAGTAGCAACACGACGTAACCGCTCTGCTTCTGCTTCTGCAGCAATTTCGATTTGTTGTTTTGCAACTTCTTCTCGTGAAATTTCTTCAGCACGTAGCCTTTCAGATTCAAGTTCATATTGCGCTCTCTCGATATCTGCTTCTGCATTTTTACGTGCAACTTCAGCTCTACGCAAAGCCTCAGCTTCTTTCTCAGCTAAACCAGCATTGTATTCTGCTATTTGGGCTCGTGAAATGTTTTCTCCCTGTACAGCAGTTGCTTCCTGGTCTTGAACGAATATACGCTGGTCTGCTTGTGCAGCTTTCTTTCCTTTTTCAGATTCAGCCATGTTTTCTGCGACTTGGATATCCTTGTCACGATCAGCACTAGCTTTACCAATAGCACCATCACGTTCAGCAATAGCAACGTCTACAAGTGCTTTGTTTACAGCAGTTGCAGCAGCTTTTTGACCAATACTGTCAATATAGTTAGATTCGTCAGTAATATCAGTAATGTTAACGTTAATCAAATTTAGACCAAGTTTGTTTAATTCAGCACCTACGTTGTCTCTGATAAGTTCAAAGAAGTTGTCACGATCCTGGTTAATCTGTTCAATAGTCAAAGATGCGACAGTAAGACGTAACTGTCCAAATATGATTTCAGACGCCATCTCTTCGATTTGAACAGGGGTCAAATGTAGTAGACGCTCTGCAGCATTATTCATAATCAGTGGATCGGTACTTACTCCAACAGTAAATGTTGATGGTACGTTAATACGTATGTTTTGCAAAGATAGTGCATTATTTAATGGGATACTTATTGTCATTGGAATTAAACTTATTTTCTTATAATCTTGTATAAGGGGCCAAACCATGGTAGCACCTCCATGTATACACCGGGAAGCACGCCCCCCTCTTACTCTTCCATATACTACCAATATTTCGTCAGATGCACATCTTTTGTATCTCGTCATTAACATTATTACTCCAAATGCTACAATAATAAAAACACCAAAAATGGTCATTGTTAGCCAAAATCCTTCATCTGCCATATTTCTTCACCTCATTCTTCTTCTGTATTTTGTTTTCTGTTAAGCGGTTCGACAATTAATGTCGAACCAATTACATCTACGACTGTAATCATGGAATTGGTATCTAGGTGAGCTGTGTCATCCTTTGCACGAGCTGCAACTGTTCTCAACGTTCCTTCAATAGTAACCTGAACTTCTCCAACTTGGTTTGGTTTAATCCTAAGATAAACTTGTCCAGTCGAACCAACAGCATGCTTCATATTCATGGTTCCATCGGCTTGTAACGAATTAATTCCTCGCATCATGCTACGTACTGCATACATTGAACCAACGGCTGCAGTTGTTCCAATAAGAACAGCAGCTAAATCATTATTTGTAGCAGAAATACCAAACATACCTGCAAGACCAAACATCATTATTGCAGCAGAAATTCCTTGAAGACTAAATAATTCGAAAGCAAGATCGGCATCCATACTATAATCGGTATCGAATGCAGAGTCTACAATACCTCCAAAAATATCTCCAACAAGCATCAAACCCATCATTATGATAAAGAATCCTGCACCAAGAACTGCACAAGCTAAAAACACCATTTCAAGCCCACTAGGGGCATCAATCCCAAAGAAAGCAGCAATCCCTTCGAATAAATCCATGTCTCTCCCATCCACTGCTATTAGTTTCACTTAATGAGATTGTTGCCTTCTGAATTGGTATTATTTTTTTGTCTCAATTTCAATTTTTCATATAGGACGATTAGTGATAGAGAACTACCTGCGGCAATAGCAGATACTAAAGTGGGCATTTTGGCACTCCAAAAGAGGAGATATACCCACAATGGCAAGAAGACAAAAGCGATTCTTTGAATAAACGGCCAAAAACCCTCAAAGAGGTCCTCTGCGCCATCATCTAGCATTTCTTTTCCTCACAAAGCGATGCTACCAAAAATCATTGCAGCAAGCCACATTGCAACTCCGACCCAAGTATGCCTTCCTTGTTTTGATATTGCATCTTGATGTACTTCTTTTTGGAAAGTACCTAGTGGTCTCAATAATAAATCACGTTGTTCTTGACGAAATAAAATTATGGCGATCATTATTGCTGCAGCAGCTGAAGATCCAAACAATGCAGTTACCCAACCCTCAACGTCTTCAAACAATTTTAGGGCAAACCAACCTTGTGTGATTGAAAAAAGCAACCACATAAATGAACCGCGATCCGCAACTCCCATATGCATTGTACAATACACCACTAATTCATATTTGCCTATTTTGGATTAATATTGGTCACAGGCTCATTCAAGTACTTCCTGTCTGTAAATTACCCCATGGCGAAGGTGAGACATGGTGTTGCGGGTGAGCCAATAACTCATTCTTTATCACCAATATTAACTTCAATAGTCCATGCACATTTGGCTGCAAATGAATCAATATCAAAACTCCCCGATTTAAAAGGAGTAGCAGTGGTTCCTTCAAGTGGAATCGAAAATGCTCTAGCGTGGGGATATGCAGGCACATTACCAGAAACGCCCGATTGGGATTTAGTGGGTTCTCCCCTAGGTAAATTTAGAGGAAATACTCTACTAGAACGTGCAGTTAAGGCATCAATGAAAATCGAAAATGCTGATGAGAGATTACCCACTTGTAGCCCACCAAATAAATCACAAGAAAAAACACCATCACACGGGCACGAAGAAGTCTGGATGTCGCTCACATCACCTTTGAAGCATCAGCTGTCTATGGCAGCAGTGAAGTACATGGGTAATTCAATGGAATCTAGTAGTGTGAATACACTGCGATGGGATGGCCGCACCTGGTGGGCAGCTACAACTGATGGTGAGGGCTTGTTGATGGTTGTTGAAACATTTGGCCATGAAACAGGAGGAGTATTGGGAATTATTGGCGGTGGAGGAACAGCAAGATCAACAGCAGCATCTTGGTGTTCAAGAGGCGGTAAAATCAACCAGTTGGGGGGTAGACGTGTTCTAGATGAAGATGGCCCTTGGGAATTTTGTGACGAAAATCCAGATTTAACTATTGATTTTGAAAATGAAGGTGGAGATATTTCGATTAAATATAATTCAATGGAAGGCGACATAGAGGAGAGATTACAATATCTTTCGCAAAATCCAGATGGTAGGTGGTTGTTGTGCGCTCAACATCTACTAAGTTGGGCAAAGTTATGGAACCCATCTAACGCTGATAAATTACCGTCTTTGGCATTGCTATTGCACAGATTGGTTGCCTGCGAGGTGCATTTGAAATGAGAAGAGTAATTTTCCTAGTAATATGTCTCCTTTTGCCAAATGCTGGTGCAGAACAATTCCCTTCGCAGAATCAGAATTCAGGTTTTATTGGCATTACTGGAGGTGATTCTGACATTATCGGTGAGTACAGATTGTCTTATCCTTCTATCTCAGATGGTGAAGACAAACCAATGGCACAAAATGGTCCATTTGCAATAGTGGTGTTTATTCCTGATGAAGGTGAGAATACTGATCAATATACTTGGATAGAAGATGAACTTACTTCATGGGGATATTTGGTTTTGATTGTAGAACCTGGAATGGGCGATTGGACATTAATCGAATCCCAATTAGTGGAATGGAATAATGGTAATACTACATTAGTTCAGGGCTCTACAGGAATGTTTGCTCTGTCACATATTGCTGTCGCAGGACATGGGATAGGTGCTTGGAAGGCAGCACTACTTCATTCTTCAGGAAACTATACTATCGATGGGCTATTTGGTTTAGGGCTTGAAATAGGAGGTGATGAAACTTTCAATCATAACATTATACTTTCAAATCCGTCAGCAGCATTATTCTTGACTGGAACGACTGATGAAATCGCTCCTGCAGAAGATAATGTGGATAAATTCGTAATCAATTATCCTGCTGGTTGGCAGGTAATGCATCCACTTGGTGCTAATCATTTGGGGTATAAGATGAGTGATAATTTCTTTGAACGATTAGTAGATGGCGAATCAACAATGGGCCGTTCAGAGCAACAAAACCATGCTATTAATCATATTTTGCCGTACCTAAATTTATCATTGCGTGGTGACGATTCAGCCTTTCAAGCAGCATTCAATTATGAAAATAAAGAACAATCATCCGATTCTGATGCGTACATAAATGAAGATTTATCACGTACAAGATTGTATGACATAAGTGGCATTTATTCCACATTAGGAACAGTAATGATGAATGAGAGTTTTACAATTCATTCTAATGTGACGATGCGTAATGGTGATGCTGCATATGGAAATGTGACTTGTATACTTCCTAATTTACAATCAGTAGAAGGAGACTTGGAAAACAATACTGCCTCTTGTGAATTAACAGGTGAACAATTTTATCCCGGAATAAGAACAATAATAATGAATATACATGATCACACATTTTCAGATTGGGTTACTATCGATATCAGTAGAGTTGGTTCCCCCCTTGAAGCTACTAACCCGTTGCCAGAAGTTGTTTTGAATCAGCATAATTTTACGACGATGGGCGTTGATATTTTTGCAATAGATCCTGATGGTGTTGAATTGAAAATAGAAGCAGTTGAAATTGACAATAAGAGCGGTCGGCTAGTTGCTTCATTTGATGACACATCATTTACTGTAACTCATATTTCTGATATGGAATGGTCTGGAGTAACACAATTGAATTTGTCAATAAGTGCTGGCATGGCGGATATACTAAATTTAACTTTGAACGTCACTATAATGCCTGTAGACGACCAAGTAGAAATCATTGGCCCTATCCCTCAATTCCATACGCTGGAAGATGGAGATTCATTGACAATAGATTTGAGCCAATATGTCAGAGATCCTGAAGGAGAAAATTTACAAATTGAAGATGCAGGAGACAATGCTGGTTTACGTATTTCTTCATCTGGCAACATTGTATTAATAGATCCAGAGCCACACTGGAATGGAGCAGATTTAGTAGATTTGTTGGTATCAGATGGCACAACCGATTCTGTGACAATTTCAGTTCCAATTAATGTGGAAGCAGTCGATGATCCGATTGAGTTCATTGTTCCATTCTGGTCATTTGGTTTTTATGAAGACTCGACAATGACAGTACTACTTTCAGAATTGGTTAATGATGTAGATGGCGATGAACTAATTTATTCAATAGATGGAGATTCAGATGTTACCTCTGTAACTATTTCTGGTGATGAATTAATTATAGCAGGTAAGCCCAATAAGTTCGGATTATCTCAATACAACCTCTCAGTTTCAGACGGGATTAGTAATTCTAGTTCAAATGTAACAGTAACCATACAATCGGTTGCTGATTTACCTTTAGTTGATATTTCTTCAATAAGTTACAATACAGGAGTTGTTTCGTTACTTTGGACAATTCAGGACCCAGATGGGATGAGTGATTTGTTAATTAACATCTCAGTTGATGAAGAGTTAGCGATCCATCAAACTGAATGTATGGAAGGTCTTGTAATTACATGTTCTTCACAAATCACTAGATTGTCTTCAGAAACAGGTTGGTACAAGTATGATGTGAAAGTTTGGGATAGTCATGCATCCCAGTGGTCTAATACCGCTTTTCAATCAGTTGAAATAACCCAGGAAAAAGTGCAAGATGAAAAATCTGATTCTTCTCTTGCTTTAGGAGAATGGATATTGCCTATTGGTTTGGGAGTCGTATTGTTATTATTAGTTGGATTATTGTTCGCTAGAAGGAATTAATAATCAAAGAGGAATATTTCCATGTTTCTTTGGAGGAGACCATTCACGTTTTGATGACAAGATACGTAAAGCACGAATCAATCTTATACGACTTTCTTGTGGCTCAATTACGTCATCTAACCACCCATTTTTTGCAGCAACATATGGGTCTCCAAATTTTGATTTGTATTCATCGACAAGTTGACTTCTAACGCCTTCTTTTTCATCATCTCCGGCAGCAGCAATCTCTCTTCGATGTATAATATTCACAGCGCCTTCTGCACCCATGACTGCCAATTCAGCTGTTGGCCAAGCCACATTGTAATCAGATCTAAGATGTTTACAACTCATCGCTAGATATGCACCACCATACGCCTTTCTTGTTACTAATGTCATCTTCGGAACGGTTGCTTCAGCATAAGCAAACAGCAATTTGGCACCATGGCGAATAATACCTCCCCATTCTTGAACAACACCTGGCAAAAAACCTGGCACATCTTCAAAGGTCACCAATGGAATGTTGAATGCATCACACGTACGAATAAATCTGGCAGCTTTTATTGAAGCATCGATATCAAGGCAACCGGCCAGAACCTTTGGTTGGTTTGCAACAATACCAATTGTTTTCCCGTCTAATCTTGCATAACCTATGAGTATATTTTCAGCATATGAATTGAATAATTCCATAAAGAATCCATCATCAACTATTTCTTCAATAATTTTCACCATATCATAAGGTCTATTTGGGTTGTCTGGAACTAGATTCTCTAGTTCGGGATTGAGTCTTTTTGGGTCATCTGAAGATATTTCTTGTGGAGCTTCAGCCATATTGTGATCTGGAAGGAAACCAAGGATATCAGCAGCCAAATTACAAGCCTCTTCTTCATCTTCAGCAATTAAGCATGCAATACCAGATCTACTAGCATGTAAACTAGCACCGCCCAATCCCGCAGCATCAACTTCTCCACTAATTACCTCTGGGGTTTCTAGAGGAGATGATAAAAATAACTGGCCATGCTCACTTCCAAGTATTGTAAAATCAGCCAAACTTGCACCCAATGCGGATACCCCTACAACCGGTCCAAGAACAAGTGAAATCATAGGAATACGTCCACTACATTGTACCAATCGATCCAATAGTTCTCCAGTCCCTCCTAAGGATGCAACACCATCATGTGCACGTTGACCACCTCCGTCCCAGACTCCGATAAGAGGCACTTTAGAACGGTCAGCCATTTCCACAACTTTTGCAATTTTTTGGGCATGCATTTCTCCCATACTACCTCCGTGAACCGAGAAATCTTGGGCAAAGCAGTAGACCCTGCGTCCATCGATTGTTCCATGGCCACATACAACACCATCTCCAAGCGTTTGATGTAAAAACATGTTGTGATCTGAAGTTCTATGTGTTAGAAAAGTATCAATTTCAATGAATGAATCCTCATCTAAGAGTAATCTTATGCGGTCTCTAGCTGTCCCTCTGCCACTATTCCTAATGGCTTCTTGGCGTTTTATTCCTCCACCCATTATGGCCTTATCTTTCCGATAACGCAAGTCCTCGAGCGCGTCGCTCGAATCCTTCACCATGATACTCCCACTCCCTTACGGTTCTTCATTAAGACGGTCATGAAATTAGAGATAAATCATTTTCTCCACAGAGATTTTCTTCCAATCGCGAGAGGTTATCATCAGTAGAGAGTAGCCAGTGTATTTTCGCAAGTAGAGCCTCTGGGGACGAGGTACTCCCATGTCCAAGTACACCGATATCTTGCTGATTTCTTCCTTTAGAATATACATTAAGATCCACGGGGCCATTAATACATTGATTTCCAATGATAATTGGAATCGAAGATTTCTCAATAGTACTGCGTAATTTATCGTTTTCAGGAGCATCACCCATTGAATTCTCTATTGGTAGGTGGCCTAATCCGGTACCATGTATTATGATTGCAGAATATCCTGAATCAATTGCAGTTTCAATTAAATCACTATGAAGATGTGGTCCTGCAATGAATTGGGCAATACGTATGTCAGTATCATACATAGTAGGTTTCGAAATTTTCCTACTTGAGGCGACAATATTTGATTTATGAGTAATACCAGATTTGGTTAGATTAATTTCACCTAGAGGTTGCCCATTCACAGTTTTGAAAGCATCGCGACGAGTTGAATGCATTTTTCGAACACTAACACCTGGATTAACAGCACAAACACCATCTCCACTACCTGCATGCATAACAGTAACTGCAGAATCCCATTCCCCATTTACATCGGGTCCGTGTGCTGCCCAGTAAACTGCAGAAATCAAGTTCTCGCTAGCATCACTCGAAGCGCGGTCGGAAGAACGTTGTGAGCCAGTAAACACAATCCTACCTGCTGGTTTTCCTCCATTCCCTGCAAATGCAAATGATAGTGCAGCAGCGGAAATGTGTAGGGTGTCGGTACCGTGTGTAATTACAACTCCTACAGACCCGTTGTCAAATGCATCTTGTACAGATTTACACATCATATTCCAATGCTGTGGTCTAACATCATCCGACCACATATTGCCTAATTTAACGGATTCAATAAATGCAATATCAATTAATTCTGGAATACTTGCCAATAATTCATCAGGCTCAAATCTAGCAACAACTGCACCAGTTGTATAATCTACCTTTGATGCGATAGTTCCTCCGGTGTGAATTATGGTAATCTTGGGGAGCTCAACGGATTGGATCACTTTTGGGGGTGCGTTAATTTGTTTTTCTTCTAAACTTATTTCTTGCATGGATTTAATCATAGATAATGGATGGCTAATATTATATCCATTAACTAGTTTTAGTGTTACAAAATCTGGTGCCGCACTCGGTAAAACTACCCCTTCGTGTGTTGTTTCACCGGCATGTCCTGCGACTACTATTTGGACACGACTACCAACATGAGGTGCGCTGACCATGCCCCTTCGTACATTGGAAGTGTCATCAATGTTCGCAATACTAAGCAATGCTAGAAGCCATTTTGAAAGAGGTGCCGGGAGCGGGGCTTGAACCCGCGACCTTCGGATGTCTCAGACATGAGAAGGGGCATACACGTCTCATTAGCTCCGGAGAGCTGCCCTATGAGTCCGACGCGCCACCAACTACGCCACCCCGGCAGTTAGACCGCCCACCAAGGCTAACTCTTTGAATTATGCGGCATAATCATGGAGTTAGTTTTGCGAAGGCTTCATTGTCTGTCGATGAACCGGTGTGTTAATGGTCGATATCTCTACTGCTATGGCTGCTGCTGCTGCTGAGCGCAAAAATAGAGGTATTTCAGGAGATAAGGAACGCAAAAAAAACCGCTCTGGAGCCGATATGGGTATCGAATCGTTTGATCCGCGAAAACATGTTTCCAAAGAGAAGGCAGACACAGCATCAATGTGGCTGGTGATGTGTTTTGCCATATTTACAGCATTGCTAATGAGATATGCCCTCATGTCTAATTCCAAAGACAACGCAGATTTGCTGTGGTTTGTTCCAATGATGATGATTTTTTTAATTCCGCCTCTGCATAAACAAGTGATGCCAGCAACGTTTGTTGAACATTATACCAAAGGAACTTGGTTCAAAGCATCCTTTTTGCATATATTCACATGGCTTGCCGTAACCTTTTTGCTAACGAACCCGCCTTTTGGAGACATAGTTGCTCCACAACAAGGCCATTGGGGTGTAATCGTAGATCAAAATGGAGAGTTTGATTATATTGATTCGTCAAAAGGCGTAGTTACTTTAGAATCAGGATACGAGTCCCAGTATTGGATAGTTCTTTCATTTACTGATAATGATGATCCAAGCCTATCGGAATATAAGATGGAATTTAATGACGTCGAGGTTGAAAACACTTGGGCAAATATTTCAGAATTAAATGAATCTGCACTTAACCCAGTTAGAGATCACCCCGGCTATGATTATCCTATAGTTGTTGAAGTTCCTGAGAATTTGAGTGTCGGAGAGCATGTTTTGAAAATAACAGTCACAGAACAAGGTTCACCTTGGGAAAACACCCGCACAATTGATTTGAAAATCAAAGTAATTGAAGTAGTAGAAGGCGAAGAAATTACTGTTTAAGATAGTAATTTGCACAACCTTGCAGTTAACGCATCTAGTTGTACCGATTCTCCTCCTCCTTCTACGAGTCTGAAATCAATTTCCGCCATCAATTCTGTCAAATCAAGTTTTTGAATTTCTGACAAGAAATCAGCTCCATATAATTCCCGATGCAATTGGTTAACAAAATCCGTACCAGCGAGGCCATATCTATCCAATAATTCTCTAAGTCTTCTACGTGCCGCATGAAAACCATCTTGACGGCATGCCATGAGGTATTGATGTAGGCTTTCAGGAGGAGCAGTTGCACTTGTTTCATAGATTAATTCGCGAGAAACATTCTTTTCCAGAGCGGCTGCAACTTGCAGTGCAGTTATTGCTTTCCTCAAATCTCCTTGAGAGATCCTAACTAATGCTTCAGCAGCATCATCATCGAGACTAACCTTTTCCAATTTGGCAACACTACGTACTTGATCTAATACTTCTGAATCAGCTAATGGTCTAAATCTAAAGACAGCACATCTTGATTGAATAGGTTCGATTATTTTGGATGAATAATTGCACGAAAGAATAAATCGACAAGTTTCTGCAAATTGTTCCATTATTCTTCGTAAAGCGCCCTGAGCATCATGGGTTAATGCATCTGCCTCATCCAAGAAAATTATTTTGAAAGTTGCATCGCCGTAAGGTGCTGTACGCGCAAATTGTTTTACTTTGGTACGGATTGATTCAAGTTTCCTTTCATCACTAGCATTCATTTCCAGCAAATTATTACGAAAGTCGTCTCCAAAAATGTCACGGGTGAGGGCCATGGCCGCAGTTGTTTTACCTGTGCCCGGAGGTCCCGCAAATAATAGATGAGGGAAATCCGCCAATGAGGCATAGGAAGCCAACCGGGTCACAATACTAGATTGACCCTTTATGTCTCCCACTGTTCGTGGGCGATGCCGCTCGACCCATAATTCGCTCATGACTTCATGGCGTCAGAGAGGGACGACCTTGAACCTTCTTATGGAGTGTAATCATACCAAAACACCTCCGGCCACCCGTAGGGTGGCCAGCCGAAAGGAAACTATACCACCTCGGTCCGTGCCAGTTCGAGCCCCATGTCACAGACCGCCGTAAACCGCCGTAATCTTTTATGTTCAATTGCAATGGTAATGATGTTCTTGTTTGCAGATTTAGTATTGCCAAGTGCTATGCCAAGTTGGAATAATGATGTATTGGAAGAGGATAATCTTGTTACTTGGACAAATACATATACGAATGTGACAGCTGATACGGCAATACAATCGGGTGACCCTACTGCAACTTATGGTTCAGACGCCTCTCTTGAGATTGGAGAGACAGATACTGGAGAGTCTCGATTGTTAATCTCAGTTTCAAATAATTATACATCTTCAGATGTTATACATTCTGCTACATTAGAGTTGACTTGTGGGACAGTTTCTATATCCGTAGATGCAATAAATATCTACACTGCCCGGCTAAAGAAAAGTTGGGATGAAACAAATGCTACTTGGCAAGGCCCTGATACTAATCAAATGTGGACATTGAATGGTGCGGATGACACTACAGATAGAGGAGAGTGGGAACCTCCTTATTTTGGATATGGAAATAATACTTTCAGCATTGATGTTACTGCATTAGTTCAAGACGCTGCAAATAATGGGCGAAGTTCTGTAAACATGATTATTGCAGCAACAGGATCTGGCTATGTATGCCATTCAACCGATCATTCTCAATCAACATCACATCCCAAATTGTTGGTCAATCATTCTACAGGAACCCCTTCTCCAGTAGGTACTTTGACACCAGATTTCGTTTCAGATGGTCAGGCACTGATGAATTCTGATAGTTTCTTTTTGGAAGCAGCTACAACTCCAGATTTATCTTGGTCAGCTTTATCCGGTTCTGATGTTCAAGTTCAATTATCATTAGAAGACCAATTTAAATCGGGTTCAGACGACACATGGTATTACACGACCCTCGCGAATTCATCATTGTTTACAATTTCAGGTACTGCAGGATATGTAACGGTACCTTCCAGTGATTCATTGTCAAATTCAACAACAATGTATTATCGGATGAGGGCAATAAATAACGACCAAATTGGTTTGTGGCAATCAGGATATTTCCACTTGCCTGAGCATTCAGTTACTGATAATGGAGACAACACAGCCTCATTTGAATTTACTTTCGATTCCTTGGGTCTTTCTGAAAATACAATAGAAGATACATATGTTGATTCAACAAATGTCGCTAGAAACTCGAATATGGGCACGGATACTACAATGGCCGTAGGAGCTACTTCAAACAGTCTTCAACATGGATTAATGAGACTAAACATGGATGATGTTGGCTTAAAATCAAATTTTACAATAGTTTCAGCATCAATGACTTTGGCCAGGGATTCTTATTCTGGATCAGCAGGTATTAGCGTACATCTTATGGAAAACGAAATGTGGACCGAATCAGATGTGACTTACAAAAAGTATGATGGCACGAACAATTGGGATGAGGGAGGAAGGACACAATCTATGTCTGTAGATATTATTCCAGGAGATCAGGTATCCAACAATTTTGAATTCAATATCACTTCAGCAGTTCAACTGTGGTTGGACAATATTGCTTCAGGTTCATCAGACAATGATTTGGAATTATTACTTGCAGGTTCAACATATGGTAGAGAGGTGGGCTCAACATCCTCAGTCACCTTTGAAACGACAGACGCAAATGCAGATTATCCCTTGATTTCAATTACATATGCAAATGGAAGTGGATCTCCACCGGCAACGCCATCTCATAGTTTACCTCTTGATGGCCATGGCGTATGGAATGTCAGCGTTAACAATTTGTCAGGAAATACAACTCCAATCTTAACATGGGATACAAGTGTGGTTGGCAATAATGACATGTTACTACAACTTGCAACAGATCCTGAATATAGAGATGTAATTGCCGCTTTTGATACCTCCATAGACAATGATTTCACGCCTTCCACGGGTTCTTGGACTCCTACGGGATTGGACTCTTTGAGTACCGGTGTTTTGTATCATTGGCGTATTGCACATAGAGATACAGGCGGCCATCTTGGATGGTGGCAAACATCTTCTTTCCTTGTATCCGGACTTGAGTCCGAATATCTTTCAGGAGATGATCACGAATTAAGGTTGAGACATGGAAATGCCACTTCAGTGGGTGATTCTCCAGTTTGTGCAGACACTTACATTGACAGTGGTTCAGTATCTACCAACTATAATGGAGAAGATGAAATGCAAATTTCTTACAATACATATCCTTCGGAAACATCTGTAATTATGGGTTGTGATTTGATTAGCCATTTGCTTCCAGACGGTTATGCTGTAAAGGCTGCAACTCTTAGTATGAGATTGGCAGCAAATCCAACAAATGGTCCTATGATAGGTGTGTGGGAAAACCTTCAGCACAATTGGTCAGAAGGTGAAGCCACATGGGCAACTTATGATGGTTCTAACAATTGGGGGACTGCCGGTGCAAAGGGTTGGGAGAGATCAGGATTGCAAGATGCAAAGGTTGTAGGGACTTCTTATTCCGCAGGAGATTGGGTTGAATTTGATGTTACTTTGGCTGTGCAGAACGCTATGCGCGAAGATAGAAATGTTGATTTTATACTTGGTGTGATTAACAATAATGATGATCGTGATGTACTATTCTATCCAAATCATGAAACCTCTTCTAGTCGCCCTCAGTTGAAATTTGTATATGTCCCTGGTTCAGATCTCATTCCAAATGAACCGACACCCTATTCACCTGCAAATGGAAGTTGGTCAGTAGATAGTGGTATTGAAGTTTCACCTAATCAAGAACCGATACTTTCTTGGAATTTCAATTCAGGAAACAATGTAACTATAGGCGGTTGGTCAGTACAATTAGATACATCATCTTCATTCAATAGTGGCAATCTTATTGTAGCATCAAGCTGGAACACAAATGGTTTTGATGTTGCAAATAACACATACGCTGTTGATCAGATGCTGAACACAGGAGAGACATGGTACTGGAGAGTTCGTGCAACGTCTTCAACAAATCAGATTGGAAATTGGTCAGATGCTTATCATTTCTTATTACCGGATTTGACCACCTGGTCAATAGATTCGAATAGTGCCGCAGTAGAATTGCATCATCATGAAGCAATGCCAAACTTACAATTGCCACACTTCATTGATACTTTTGTTGAAGAAAACTCGAACTCTTCACATTCTACATCAACTACCTTGAAGGTTGGAACTGCAGGAGACGGTTCGCAATTGACTAGTTTGATTAAGATACCATTATCTGAATTACCTAATCCACAAAACGCACATATAAGCCATGCAGATTTGAATTTGTATGCACAAATTGGTTCGGATATTACTAATTCAATTTCTGTCCATCAATCACTAGTTAATTGGAATACTAGCGCAAATGGAATTGCGTATGATGGAACAAACAATTGGAGTTCCCCAGCAGCAATGGGTGCTTCAGATAGCGGTTATATGTCCGATATATTGCAAGGAACATCTGCAAGCTGGATGACTTTCGACATAACTCAATTAGTGCAGGAAGCATTTGCAAGAGGCGACAACCATCTTTCACTGATAATAAAAGGTTCAGTAGATGATGGCTTGACAAAATTTACTTCTACAGATGGTTCATCTTCAGATAGGCCTTGGTTGAATCTAACTTGGACAGCAGGTAATGCCTCAACTCCGGAAAGTCCTGGAAATAATTCATTGCCATTGAACAATGACATCTTGTGGGATACATCTTCACATGCGTTGCTAAGTGTAAACAACCCTACATTCAAATGGACACATGCAAATAGCTCTACTATTGACGATTGGCGTATCACGATCTGGAAAGATTACGCTGATGAAAGGAGCGGATGGGATGTCTATGATAGTCGTGAATCATCTACAGGATGGGATCTAACCAATCTTTCTTGGACGAATCCTTCTAACTTATCATCTGGTGAAAGTTACAAGTGGTTTGTAACCCCAATTGTTGATGACATAATAGGGGCAAGAAGTAGCGGCACGTTATTTCATCTCCCTGATTCGACAGGAGAGAGTATAAACTCAACAGATGCATCTATTTCATTGCAGCAGGGTTTAATTGTTAAAGCACTAGATTATCCCGACATTTTCCTTGACACATTTATCGATACAGGTTCAACATCGTCGTCGTATACAAGTAGCAATTTGCTTATGATGGGTAGGTCAAACCAAACTAGCAGTTCAAATCATGAGACTGTAACACTAATGAGATTAAATTGGTCAGATATTCCTATACCAAGCAATTATGAATTCCTAGAAGCCCATCTTGAATTATCCAAATTAAGTGGGGGTATAATAAATCAAGAAACTGTAAGTATTGCTGTGTGTCAAACTATTGATTATTGGGATGAAAATGCAACAGCCTCTAGCCCAATAGGGGCTAATACAACAGGTTGGTCAGATGAGGCATGCGATGTCCCATTTGAAATTTCGACAATTTCGTATGATGAAAGTACAATTGATTTAGATCTAACATATGCAATTCAACATGCACATGCTGCTGGTTTTAGTGAAGTAAGTCTAGGATTAGCTGTGGTATCAGAAACGCTTGAAGAATGGCATTTTGCTTCTTCTGATTATAGCGCAGATGAAACTAAGCGTCCAGAATTATCTCTAACGTGGAGGACTGGAAACCAGTGGCTTCCAATGGCTCCTAGCGGATTAACTCCGTTTGATAGTTCGACCATGTGGAATCATTCATCAACCCTGCCAAAGGGTGCTGATGTAGTGTCTATGAATTGGAATAGTACAGTAAATAATGAAACAAAATGGGTCATACAAACATCTCTAGATGACTTGTTTGTTGACGCCCAAACATGGGAATATGATTTGACAGATTCAAGTACATACAACGGAACTTGGGACCCAACGAATCTATCTTACACTACAGCTTCATCTATGGAGTGGGGAGATTACTGGTATTATTGGAGAGTTAGAGCAGAACAAGACCATCGCTTAGGAGAATGGTCAAATGTCCATAGTTTCCGTGTACCAGGTGAATATGGTACTCATGACGGTACTGGGAATAATAGTTTGACTCTATACCAAGGCTCTATATTCGTTGAAAGCGACACACTTCCACATGTGCCAGATGTTACACTTGATAGTAATACACCTAATACGAATGTGGGTTCTTCTGTTGCTCTCGATTTAGGCATTTCTAGAAGTGGTTCCGGCGAAGCTCAAATTTTGTTGGAATTTGATTTGGGAGAATTACCATTCCCTGCAGCAATGACTCCAACTGGTGCCTATCTCGAATTGTATAGGGAAAATGTAACTGGAACTTCATCACAAAAAGTCAGTGTGCACGCGTGTTCTGGATTTAATGAGAAAAATGTAACTTGGAATACAGCTCCCGTCTGTTCAAATGCCGAAGTAACAAGATCAACAATGCTTACAGTCCCGGTTCAAGGATGGCAAACGTGGGATATTACTTCACTTGCACAGTCTAATGTTGCTAATGGAAATATGTCCCTGATTGTGTTGTTAAAGAGTGTAGGAACTCCTTCCTCAACAAGTATATTTTACAGTAGTGATTACTGGAATTCTAGTTTCAGGCCAAAATTGGTACTAGAATATGTAGACAATGTGAATGGAGTTATACCTCCAGCACAGCCTGTATTAAGTTCCCCTCCTGATGGTGCAATATTGTACAATACTACAGAGTGGAATTTGACAAGTATGGACAAACCTCAATTGACATGGAACCCGGTAACAAATGCTACTGGTTATATTGTAACTGTTGCAGAGGAATCAGGCCAGAGAAAGTACAAGTCATGGGAAGATTCAGAAATAAATGGAACCACATTGACATTCCCTGATGACTTGACCGCTGGTTCTGTATATTCATGGTGGGTGCAGGCAATAAACGGTAGTATACCAGGTCCGTCATCAAGCCGTAGTACTTTTGCAATAGGTTTGCCCGATTCAAATGTTTATAATTGGGATCACACTTGGACTTATCATTTCCAGACAGGTAATGAGATTCCAGAATTTGGACACACAAACATTCGTGATTCGTATATTGGTAACAATTACGCGGACACAAACCATGGTTCAGAATCGATGAGAGTTGGAACCTTTTGCGAAGGATGGTATGCCCCAAGCGTGCCTACTGAATGTAAAATGATTATCGGCTTAGATAATAGTCAAATCCCACTGCCTCTAGGTGCAAAGATTCATTCTTCTGCACTAAATCTCCAAATCGAGGATTCTATAATTAGTTCGTCAGGAGGTTCGATGACATTGACTGTTCACAGATTACTAACTTCTGCTTGGACACAATCGGGCTCTACTTGGAACAATTCATCCCCAGGAGTTCCTTGGAGTACTGGAGGTATGACTGCTGGAATTGAATATGAAGCAACCCCTATTTCTTCGACCATCATAACGGCGTCAACAACTGATGTTTGGCTTGACATAGGGCATTCTAACATGATAATTGATGGAGATCATGCATGGGTAATCAAAGCAACATCCAATACTGTCTCACCAACTTGGGTTGAATTCTATTCTAGTGAAAGCTCGTTAGAAAATAGGCCAATAATTTTGATTAATTACACTAATGTTGATTCAGTTTCAATCTCACCTGCTAGTTCTACGACAGATGCAGATAGTCAAGTTCAATTTTCACACATATTGAATGATGCATTAGGGAGTATGATTTCTGAGGAGGTTGTATGGTCTGCTAGCGATGGTTCAATAAATTCAACAGGAGTATTTACACCACAATATGTTGGAACTCACGACATTACTGCTTGTTTCGGCGTGATTTGTCAATCTGTGCAGATAACAGTAACGCCGGGGGCCCCTCTAACTTTGGTAGTACCAAACACAATTACTGCAATAACTGCAGATCAAACTTACGATATTGTTGCAGAAGTTTGGGATCAACATGGAAACATAGTACCTGGCCAAACAATTTCGTATACTCCAACAAATGGTACAATGAGTGGCTCAACATTCAACCCATGGAGCACAGGAATGCAGACAATAACTGTGGGATGGAATGGGCAAACCATTGATGTTAGTGTAGCTGTAAATGGAGGGGTTCCAACTCATTATGTCACTAGTGGATGCAATGGAGAAATATCAGCTGGAACAACTTGCACATTGACATGGACTTTACATGACCAATTTGAAAATCAACTCGATTTAGCAGTTGGCGGCGGAATCACATGGACAGCAACTGGCGGTACATTCACAGAATCAAATGGCACTTATTGGGCGATGAATGTTGGCCAACATAGTATTTCTATGCTTTCAACAGGCGGAATTTCTCATGTCGTTAACTTTACAATTGTTCATGGAGAGATGGCTTATCTAGAGATAATTGCGAGTGAAGAAATAGTTACAGCAGATGATATTGTATGGTTAAACACAACACGTATTGATGTAATGGGCAATAGATTACCAGTTGTCCTTCCTATTGAGAATTGGACGATAAGTGATGGCATGATTAATTCAGGATTACCTGCAGAATGGCATGCGGAATCAGTAGGTACTTCGACACTTGTGGGAGAATACTCAGGACAATCTACAACGGTCACAATTCAAGTATCTAAGGGAGCAATAACAGGATTAGTAATGATAATTTCTTCTGCAGATGCAACTAGTTCATTACAAGAAATCACAGCTGACGATGACCTCACTGTGAAAATAAAAGCTCATGATTCTGATGGTAACCGTTGGACAGAAAATGTGGCTTGGCGAATTGAACATCCTATGTTTAATGACCAAAGCGTATTACAGGAAATGACTTATGGTTCTACTACTTTCTTTGTTCCAACTTATGCAAGTAGCACACCATATTCATTGTATGCAACTTATTCAGATAATGACACCGTATTGGAAGTTTCTCTAACAATTAGCGTCGAACATGGTGACTTGGCATCGGTAATGTTGCTTCAACCAGCATCACTTTCACAGGTAATCGATGCTGATGACGATCTGGTATTTATCCCACAATTAACAGATCAGGATGGCAATCTAATCGATCCTGCAATCATATCATATCGATTGGTCAATACAGGAGATAGCGGATTTGGAACTCAAAATATAACTTCGATGATTGTTGGTTCCGGTGGAGTCTGGGATGCATCAGAAGTTGGCACATGGGAAATTACGGCATGGGCTAATGCTAATGATGGGGCGGAATACTTTGCAACAGTATCGATAATTGTAACCCATGGTAAAGCAGTAAGTTTGAATCTGGATGGTAGTGCAAGTACAGCAATAGCTGGCGATGAATACAAATTGCTAGTAAATGGAACTGATTCTGATGGAAATATTTTCCCTCAGAGTGTACTTTGGAGTGAGAATGGATTACCAGTACCACCATCTACAATTGAAGGAGTTAATGGACTATACAATTGGAGTGCATCACTCGCAGGAGACCATACGCTCACATATAGATCTCCTAATGGAGTAGTTGGAACTTGGGATGTAAATGTAAGTGCACATTACAAGGTCGGAACAATTACACTTGACATTTTGCAGGAGAGCACTCTTCAACTTGAAACATTTGAAGTTCGTGTTCAAACCTTTGATGGATGGGGCAATCAAATACCAGTGCCTCAAGAATCTAAACTAACTTTGTCAGGAAGAATGACTGCTGAGGAAACAGCCAATGGTAATTGGACAATCACAACATTAGATGAAGGAAAACAGACGGTTACATTGTCAGTCCACCAAGAATCAGCAAGTGGTGAAATAAGTGTCGATGGTACTATTGCTGGATTCTTTGAAGCTGGAGGCACAATGTATTACGTTGCAGCTGGTTTTGCTGGATTGATATTTATTGTACTACTCGTGGTCATATTGATGGTATTCCGTTCAGGAGATTCAGAATATGATGATGATGATGAAGATGATGACGATTATGAATATGATGAGGGTAAGGCAGATCCATTTGTCTCCAATCCAGTAGGACCAACAGGGCCTGGTCCTGGAGGGCCACCTCCAAGTGTTGTGTCGGAACCAGAAGAAGATACAAGTTGGCAAGTCGATCATAGAGTAGATGACGAAGGTACTGAATGGGCAGAAGATGAAAATGGCACTTGGTGGTACCGAGATCCAGGTAATTCCGAATGGAATGAATGGACAGATTAGTGATCAAGGGGTGTAATAATTGCGTCGAGGGATAGTATCATTTTTGTTGATATTATTTCTTATGCCAATGTTAAATCCTGTTCTTGCAGCCGCACCAGCTACTTTGGTTATTGGTTCACATCCATCTTCAATTAACGCAGATCAAGTAATTTCATTTACCGCATATGCCAATGATTCAAATGGAAATCCAGTAAACTCTCCAGTCAATTGGAGTTCATCCTCAGGTGTAATTAGTTCAGATGGTAAATTCGTACCTGGGGCTGTTGGTATGGTAAATGTAACCGCAGAAGTAGAGGGGTTACTCACTTCAACATCTTTGACGGTGACCCCAGGGTTTCCAGTTGATGTGAAATCATTGATTAGTGTTCCAGAAGCTAGGATTGATTTACCATTCAATTTGAGTGCAACACTAGTTGACAGGGCAAATAATCACGTTGTAGGTGATCTTGATTGGAGGGCTGATAATGGAGATATTGATCAACAAAACTCCACATGGTATCCCGAAGAAGTAGGCCCTGCCATTCTTCGAGCAATTTGGTTTGAATTAGAAGTTAGAATTAACATGACGGTCATACCAGGCCCTCCAGTTAGTATTGAAATTCCATATGGGCTAACTGTACAAAGTGGTTCAAGTCTAGAAATATTACCAGTTGCTCATGATGCGCTTGGCAATGAAGTAGGAGTTTCAAAGGCTGGAATCCTGTCTTGGTCTGTTGAAGATGGAACAATTACGCCATCCGGAGTTTATGTTGGAACTAATCCTGGTGTTTGGAATCTCACTGTAAATAGTACATCTGGTGCTAGTGGCGTTGGCACTATACATGTATTGCCTGCACAATCAACAGGTCTCTCAATACAATTGAATGACACCCAAGTTAGAGCAGGTTCACCAGTGATATTGGAAGCAATAAGAACTGATGTATTAGGTAACCAAGGGCCAGTTTTGATTTCTTTGTCAAATTGGACTACTCCTTCAGGCTCACTTTCTCTAGTTGATAACCAAGTGGTATGGAATCCTACTAAGATTGGAACATGGATTATTGGTGTACATGATCAAGGATTTTCAGATACCATACAAGTTGATGTAATTCAAGGTTTGATAATTGGTGTTGAAATTTTATTATCAGAAGATGAACTACGTTCTGGAGAAAGTATCTCAGCCTCATTATCTGCTTTTGATGCAGCGGGGAATCACCGTTCAGTTAGTGCAGCATGGACCGTTTCTGAGGAATTAGGAGGAGAGCAACAAGAAGGTTGGATGTTGATCAGGCCTGGCCCGATTGGAAACCATTCATTATCAGCGACATGGTTTGATAATGAGACACAAGTGACACATGAGACTACATTTGTTGCAAATATAAAGGCCGGGGAACTTGCTAGAATTATATTACCGGAAAGCGGGACAAGGGTTACTTCAGATGGCGTAGTGGATTTGAATCCTAGATTTGAGGATGCAAATGGTAACCTCGTATCACAGAATTTTGTTACTTGGATTGTTGATGGTAATGACGCAACGATGGAAATTAGAATGTCAGAGGGACTTTGGGCACCATCAACTCTTGGAATGCATGAAATTAGAGCCATGGCAGATGGAGTATTCGCGATAACTGAAATTGAAGTAATTCCTGGTTCTGCTCGTCATTTAACTACAGATATAGGTGACAATTTAGTTTTAATTAGTGGTGAAGCAATTGAAATTGAAATTAACACTCTTGATGTACATGGTAATTCAGCTCCAGCTTCAGAAATGACCTTCATTTTTGACGATCCAAAAGGAATTGTAACACCGTCTCCTTCAGGAGATGGCAATTGGTTAGTTGAAGGTGGTGAAGTTGGTTCATGGAATTTAAGAATGATCTCTGGAAGCGCAATTTCTGATATCAGCATAGTTGTGGATCCGGGTGAACCGGTGCGGTTGATAGCAGAGTTGCCAAATCAGAACCCAGAAGAAGGAACCACAATGATGATTCGAATACATGCTGTTGATGAAGTAGGAAATATTGTTACCGTTCCAGAAGATGAGACTGAAATATCTTGTACAACAGGACCTGCTTCACATATGGCTGGCGACACATATCAGATTGTAATTTCAGAATCAGGCACCTCACAATCATGCACTATCAAATGGAATGGAATGATTGCACAGAGATTTTTTGATGTTGAAGCAGTATTATTTGGAGGTAGTTTAGGAAATAGCAATACTGCATTGTCACTAGTTTCAGTAATTGTTCTTTTGTTTTTAGGAATCATGTTGGTTTTAATTAGAAGACTATCAAAAAGTGAAGAAAATGATGACGATTTATGGGATGATGAGGAAGATTATGAAGAAGTTGATGATATAGATTCAGATTTGAAAATAGAAGATGAAGTAGTCAAATCATCTCCAATCGAAGAAACAGTGATTGAGGATAAAGTAGTTGAAGAAGAATCTAGTAATGTTGAAGAGGAAAGTACTGAAGAAATGAGAAATAGGCTTGCAAAAGAAGCGCAAAGAACAGGAGTAATGCAAGCAGCACCAGGAACAGAGCAAGGGAAGACAGGTTGGTATATCGATTCAACAGGAGAGTTGACTTCTTGGCTGGTTAGTGATAGTGGAGAATGGACTAGGGTGTCCTGAGTCAAAATCATTCGAATTGGGAAATGAACTCATTGATATCAATGATTCCGTTTTCATCAGAATCAATCTCATGGAATATAGCTCTACACTCTTCATTGTCATATGAAAATTCCAACGCATGCATTGCAATTTGAAACTCTTTCAAAGTCAAGTGGCCTTTACCGCCCATATCTGCTGCTTTGAAGGCTATTACTCTCATGTCATGTTCTAATTTAGTTGGAC
>JASLKG010000007.1 GCA_030747695.1 Candidatus Poseidoniaceae archaeon | reverse complement strand
CCGCAGCTTATCGCAGCTTGTCACGACCTTCTTCGGTACTCGAGCCGAGCGATCCCCCAGATGGGTTGTAGCAACAGAATGTGTATGTACCACACCTGTGCGAGTAACCCTTCGGTATCCAGTCATGCCAATTTAGACATCGTTGAAAGACAGTCTCCCCGCAGGGCGGCCCTTCTAGTCACTTCCCCAAGCATGACACGGCATGCTCAAGTGCATAAGCAACCACCCGACCTACCTCCCCTATATCAAGGCTCCGTCACAAGACCCTGAATTTCGGGTTCTGTGTAACATCCAAAATTGGCACTCAGTACGCTGATTTTTCCTCGGCAAAAATGTGTTAAAAAATGACACCTAAAATGGTATGAAATAGGTAAGAAAAAACTCCTAAATTAATAGCAAATTTGACCTGCAATATTCATCATTAGAATAGGCTGAAAATATCCGTTTAGCATCCTCCAATTTGCCCAACTGTAGCAAACATGCCCCTCTAATGTTTGCAGATTCCGGATTTTCAGGATTTCGTTCTGCTACAACTTTTATCACACCCAGTGCCTTATCTACACGTCCACTAACTAGTAAGGCATGAGCCAAATTTACTAAGATAGTGTCATTACTGGTTTCAATTTTTGCAGCTTGCCTTAGTGACATAATTGCTGCCTCATATTGTGTATCAGCCAATGGGTCATTTTTTGAATCCATCTCCAATGCATTTTGTAATAATGCTAGTCCTAAATTGTTCAACAAAGGTGAGTCATTTGGGTTATCTCTATTGGCGGCAGAAAGTTCCTGGGCTGCTTGCATCCATGCACCATTGCCCATATGCTCAAATGAACTTCTCACTCTTGTTTCTAATTCAGTATCGCCGTCAAAATCTACAATCAAAGCTCGAGCCGGATGTAACTGTGGTGCTTGATCGATTTGGAACAAAGATGGTTCCGTAGATTCATGGTGGAATTCATCGAATTTTACAATCACATCATCAGTACTATATTCATCAGCGAATGTAACCTCAACGACCTGTTCTTGCTGCGAATAAATTTCATCCATATCAACTGCAGCTGCTTCAAGTTTCCACATATCTGGCGCTGGTTCATTTGTTGGTAATTCTTCTTCAATTATGACAGGTTTGGCATCAATTCTAATTGGATCTGATGTAATATTTTCAGTAACCGCCTCCATGTCTGAACTATTATTTTCCGATTCATCAATAACAGGGGTTTGTTCGGCCGGCTCAAATTCTACTTCCATTTTTTCTGGCTCAACAATAGGTAAACCAGAAGTAATCTTCTCGATGTTTGATGTAAGTGAACCAACGCCAAAAGGAAGATTGGATTCTATAACTTCTGCTTGAGCGCCCATGCCAAATGGTAATGAATGCTGTGGATTTGAACCTGCAACCGTCTCACCGCCCATGGAACTTACTACATCTTCAAGCCCGGGTATTATTTCCTCATCATCGATAGGGACGTCATCGAGCATGACAGTAACGGCAACCTGAGAACCGCATGATGGGCATGCGCCACCTCCCAGAAATAGCAAACCGCAAACACCGCACTCTTGGATATTACCGCCCCACACTGAGACGAGACGTCACGACCTTTGAACACACCGCATCTATGGATGTAATTATTCTTCTTCTACTGGGTTCAATATAGAGTCGCTATCTACTAAAGCTGCAGCCCAATCCTTACCCTTTGATCGACCTCTAGAGTACTGCCAAACGATGCCGAATAATCCAATTCCTAACAGTACAAACTTGAATATTGGATCTACCCAATAAACCAATACTATGTAAAATGTAATTATTATTAAAGTTAAAATCATTATAGGGAAACCTGCCTTGAAAAATTGATTGAATGAAATAGGGTAGCCGGCTTCTTCTGCCATGCCAGCAGTCACTACATTTGCTGATGCGCCAATCAATGTACCATTTCCTCCTAAACATGCACCAAAGGCAAGAGCCCACACTAGTGGCCCTAGGTCTAAATTCAAATCATTTGAAATTTGTAAAACAACAGGTACCATTGTTATTGTATAAGGAATATTATCGATAAATGCAGAGGCAATTCCGCTAACCCATAAGAGTATGACGAGAGCTGCTACTAAACGATATTCTTCAGAAAATGATGATATCGAATCAGTAACTCTATCTCCTATCCACTCAATTACTCCCAAGTGTTGTAACGAATGTATCAAAACAAATAACCCAGCGAAGAAAATTAGAGTGGTCCATTCTACCTCTTCCAATGGTTCTTCCAATTCATGTCGACTCGTTGCCAATAGCATCAACACAGCCCCTACCAATGCAATCCAACTGACTGGAATATGAAGAACTGGATTTAGGAAAAACCCGAGGATAACTAGCGTCAAGATAAAACCACTTGATTTCAACATCCGATAATCCTTAATTCCATATTTAGATTCTAATTCAGCTACATCTCGAATTCTTTCTCCGCTAAACTCATCTCTGTAAAGCCATTTTAGCATCATGAAAGCTGGAACTATGGTCAGCATTATACCCGGTGCCAATTCGACAATAAAATCATTAAATGTTACACCCTGATTTGCTAATGCGGCTATTGCTTCATCCTTATTTCCTGCAATTGCATCAGGACTCATCATTGAACCTATGATTATATTTGGAGGGTCACCAATCATTGTGGCAGTGCCTCCAATATTCGAAAATAATACCTCTGCAATCAGTAAAGGTATTGGTTTCAAATCAAGAACTTTGGCCAATTGAATGGTTACTGGAGTCAAAAGTAACATCGTTGTTACATTATCCAAAAATGCAGAAAGTACTGCTGTAACAACACATAAAATTACAACTAATGACCATATATTTCCTTGACTCTTTTTGTAGGCTTGTACAGCACACCACTCAAAGATTCCTGTATGGCTCATAACTCCTACCATCACCATCATTCCGAGTAGAAGACCGATGGTCTCCCATTCAATCAGAGTTGTTGTCTGTGCAAGAGAAAGCGGATCTCCGGCTTTGTAATAATTGAGTGCAAAAATGGCCATTAAACCACCTAGTGCAGCAGCTAATGTGCGGTGCACTACTTCAGAAATTATTAACGCATAAACAAACACAAGTATACCTAAACCAACCCAGACGGGTGTATTGCCCAACCCATCCTTTAGTTGAAGTCCAAGATCTACAGTAGCACCGCCACCAGCTTGAGAATTTGATACAAAAGCCATCACCCCCGTGACAATTAGAGCTGCTAAAGCTAGGCGCCGCGATGGCAACCTTAGCATGGACAAAATCCCTGCCATATATGGCGGGTGTCAAATTGCGTCTATGAGCATATTCCTCTATTTAAGCCAAAGAACACCGACATTGCCTCTTGCTAGAACAAGTACAGAACCTGTTTCGTTTGATAAGTAACTCCAAACTTCCATTTTACCTTCACGATTATAGAGCCCTTTGTTGATCTTTATTTTTACAAGACGGCGTTTTTTCAACTGATTAACTATTTCTTGTACAATGTTTTCTGTTAATCCTGTTTTACCTATTCTAACACTAGGCTGAAACTCTCGACTCATGGCTTCACGTTTTATTGCAGGAGGTATTTCAGCCATCGACTTTTGACCTCCTATGGGAGCCCGGGCCACCACCAAATCTTCGTATACGCCCACATTCGACACAAGTAGTAATTCGTTGTCCTGAACGGATCCTCACTCTTGCATTGTTGCCAGGAATCAATAGTGATTTGCAACCTCTGCAAATCCAATGCCTTTGTTTTACAGGCAAAGGTAAACGGTGCCTAGAAGAAGTTTTGACTAAGTGTTTGGCAGCATTCAATCTAGCAATCATTGGCATTGAAACATCACCAGCAACTTTGGACAAATGTTCTTGAGCAGAAATAGCAAGTTCTCTTCTCCTTGCCTTTGCTTTTGAACGTTTTTTGCCCATGTATAAGCCTCAATCTAATGCTATTAGAATATCTGAAGTGATTTGATCTATTGCACGATCACCATCTATCTTATTGAAGACACCGCGCGCTTGATACCAATCTGCAAGAGGTGATGTTTGTTCATGATATGCATTAAGCCTACTTAATACGGTATTTTCATTGTCATCTGCTCGTCGTCTGAGATCATTTGATCCACATGTATCACATCTATCCTCTACTTTTGTTGGATTGAATTTTTCATGATATACTGCGCTGCAATTACCACATGTAAAGCGGCCACAAATCCTCTCAACAATACGTTCATCTGGGACCTCGATTGCAATAACATGTGTAACCTTAGTTATCCCTTCAAGCGCTTCGGCCTGTGGAACAGTTCTAGGAAATCCATCAAACATAACTCCATTAACTGCATCTGGCTCCCTAATTCTATCTCTAATTAATGCTATAATTACTTCATCTGGAACCAGTTGCCCTGCATCCATATATTTCTTAGCTTCAATTCCCGTACTAGTTCCTGCCGACACTGCAGCACGCAACATATCGCCTGTGCTAACCTGCGGTAAGCCTGTTGATTCCATTATCCTAAGTGCCTGAGTGCCTTTGCCAGCACCCGGAGGTCCAAACAATACAATACTGCTCATGTTTATCGCGGGTAGCATCAACATTTTCACTGTTGGCCTTGTTGTGAAAGCCATTGATGGCCATAATATTTCCATTGTTCATGAGTCCAACCAGGTGGTAAACCGCCTGGAGGAAGAGGCGGAGGAATAGGTTGTTGAACAACTGGCACTGCCGCAGGTGGGCGGCCGGTTGGGATTGCAGGTGGACGCCCATCTGGAATTACTGGGGGTTTACCTTCGGGAGTTTTGGATGTAGGGGGCCGTCCAGAAGGTACTACTCCAGACCCAGGTAAACTTGGTATTGATTGGGATAATGCTACTGCTATTTCTTCTGCACTTACTGACCCACCAGTCATACTCTCTCCTGAAATCGAATCCATAACCGCTTCTCTTCTGACTCCATCATCAGGAGCAGAATGGGTTCCTGGAGCAACTAATTCTGATTCGTAATTATTTGCTGGTTTCGATATCTTCATCCTTACTGCAACAATTCCAACTAATAGCACTACTGCGATGAATATTGCAAGAATTATTGGATTTTCAAGGAGGCCTGCTTGTTCAACACGACTTTCTACACTCGCATCAATTTCCATAACAAATGTTGTCTGTCCTGTTTCTGCAGTAATTTCAACTTTAACTAATCCAGTCTTTGTTGAATCTTTGGAATTGAGTGTTAATGTTATTTCTTCAGTTTCGCCAGGTACCAATTCTACTGATGCTTTTGATAATTCAATAGTCCAACCTGCCACTTCATTTCCAGAATCATCTACAACCTTTGCAGACAATGTTGCTTCAAGTGGTTGATTACCATCATTCGTCACTGTTATTGTTTGTGTTGAAGACCCGCCTCGTTCTGTATTTACCAAATTAGTTTGGCCACCTGTAGATAAATTCGCAAAACGCGTACCTAGGACTCCAACTTCAACACTGCTGGTGACATCAATGCTTTCGTATTGATTAGATGCTAGAAGATAAACACCTAATGTGAAAGCATTGTTGGATATGTCTGCATTTGATGGTGCTATTAAACCAACTTGAACTACACGCTCTTCTCTTGGCGATAATTGGAGAGGAGGATTTACAAAATTAACAGTCCATCCATCGGGTTCCAATGAATGACTCCACTCTAAGGTTGCTACTGAATTCCCTGAATTATAAATTAGATATTCTGCATAAGATAATTGCCCATCAACCAATACATCAATGGAATCTGGTGGCGTCAATTCCAAGGCTAGCTCATCCTTGACCACTAATGTAGTTTCATTCATTACGAAATTGGATGGTGATTGGCTCGTTTTTATCACCAATCTATTTGTTTCATCGCGTTGAGCAGTTGGTGAGACTAATACTTCAAATTCCACTGTAACTTTTTGGCCTGGACCTATGTTAATGTTGACTGTGCGATCTGCAGTAGTTGAGTCAGTCCTAACTTGTATTGTCCAATCAGTACGTTCTGGAGATATTACAATCTCCAAATCCAATTGCTGATTACCTGTATTAGAAATTTCCAATGATAAATTCAAACGTTCAGCCGTATCTACGGACAAATTACCAGCTAATGATGCAGCAGGTATGTCTCCCCCGTTATGATCTATCAGCCTCGTATCAAAAGATTGCAAAGCCTTTACAGTGAGTGTTACAGTTTCAGAGATATTGAGTTCCAAATCGGTAGATGAAGTTACTGCACAAGTAATTGTATCTGTTGTCCCTGCTGCAGGTAATCCATTAACAACAGGGGGAACATAGAGTCGTACTTGCATGGGTAGATATTCAAGTATTTCTAGTGGTTCAAAGGAATATGAACTTGAATTAGACTGACCCAGTTGAACTTCCCATCTATTTTGGCTATAGCAATCTAAGTCATACACTGCTTGAGTATTACCTGTATTCATTACAGATATTGAAAATGCAGTGAATGTTCCTGGTTCGGCTTCTAAATTATCTGTACCAGCAGGTGCAACAACAACATCCTTTACTTCATCAACAATTATTTTCAATCTGATAGAATGTGAAACTGTAGGGTCGTTTACATATTTTGCAGTCAAATCCATCAAATAGGTTCCAGCCATTGCATATCTTGGATTTGTTCCAGATAAATCAGCATCATCATCGTTTAATGTCACATTTAGGTACATCTTATCACCCAAACTATCTATTGGTGACATCGTGAATGGCCCTGAGGGGTCACTATTGCGTGACCAATCATCTTCTGTTGGCAACAAAATATCGTCACGTACAGGATGTGGCTTTTGGACTTGAGAAAGATGTAATTTTACTTCCTGTTGTGCCGTTCCTTCATGCTTCAATATAATAGGCCAAGTCAATCCCTCATTCAATGTTGGATCCATGGTGCGGTTGACTAGACTGGGGTCTTCTAAGCCATTAGAATCAAGAGTAACCAAACGCACACCTAAAGCTGAAACAGGGATTATCATTTCATGAATATTATTATTGGTCCCATTATTTTCATCATTCATTTCTGTAACCTGATTGTCGGCATCCACTGTCAATCTCATTTGATGATCACCGGTTGTTTCAAAGGAATGATAAATAGTTACAGAATCAAGAGAGCCAGCATCTTGAGTTGAACGAATACCGTCATACAATGTGCTGCCGGTAGTCAAATCTTCAAGTAAAACTCTAAAGGAATTGGCAGCTATGGTACCTTGATTAATCCAAGACATTCTAAGGGTAATAAAATCATTCACTAGAGGTGATTCTGATGAAGGGAAAATTGACCCATTGAATGTTGCTAAGTCTACTGACGGAATCAGTGAAAGATCACCTGTTACGACCAATGAATAACCCTGCGTTAAACCCCCTGTATGGCTAACAGAAATTTGCCACTGCCCTGAAGGCAAGGCTGAAGTGCCAGTCGCAAATCGAATGCGCTCAACATTATTTGTAGAATCATAAACACCTAAAGGAATCGATTGTCCACTTGCAAAAACATTTCCTTTGTATACAGTTCCATCTGGAGATGTCAATGTTAGATCCAGATCATTTACCAAGCGAGATTCGGATTGAGAACCTGAAGCACTACCCGCAGCATCAGACCAAACAAGAGTTACATCTAACCCATGACTTGGATCAAGATCGAAAGCGTATAATGAAGAAAATCCCGCATCTAGATATCTCAAATTATCGTGATAAGTAGTCAATTGTGTTTCTCCTGACATAGGCATTACCGTATTTGAAACCGAAATTTGGCCCCAGCCTTCTGCAGAATTAGGGATGTCTGGGGTGTCTAAATCCAAAGCCCTGTTAATTGAAACAGCTTTCAAAAGTGAAGAAGAAGGAGCACTTATTCCAGCGTCCTCACGAATAAATTGCCTGATTAGTGAAATTGAACCGCCTGCAACAGCAGTTGATTGGCTTGAGCCCGTCATGGACATATAGAGATCGTTTCCATTAGAATGAGTTCCAGAACCGCAACTCCATCCTGCGGGTATTGTCGCTTCTTCAGCTCTGCCAGAACAAATCAAAACACCTGGAGCAACAAGATCTGGTTTAACTCTTCCATCCAAAGCTGGACCTTGTGATGAGAAATTTGTTACCACTCCATTTGCGGACGTTGTTGATGCACCAATTGAAAGCACATTCTTAGCGGTCGAAGGAGAAAGGACCATCGAAGCATTCTGCTGTACGTCATCTCCTGCAGAAAATATTGGCAAAAAGTCCGGATTGTCATTCACAAACAAGTCTATTGATCTAGCATCCGCAGTATAGGCTCCTCTGTTACCATTTAACCCCCAAGCATTTACTGAGATTCGCGAGCCTTCTTGCTCAGCATGTCTAAGCATATCATAAATCGAACCTAACCGTCCAAAAACACCAGTACCATCATGCTCCAGTGCGTATGCAACTAAATTTGCATTAGGTGCCATTCCCCTTGAAACACCATTACCATCTCCGGCAAGTGTTACAGCAACATGTGTACCATGCCCTGTATTAGTATCTGCGGGAGAGGGGTCCAATCCAAACTGGGTGTAGACTAAACTACGTCCTACAAGGTCTGGATGATCCTGGTCAATTCCTGTGTCTGTGAATGAAATTAATTCACCAGTTCCATCCAAGTTCAGGGATGTATTGGCTACCACCTCACTAATTCCTACTACTAATGCTGCTTGAGAGTTAGTTAATTTGAGTTCAAATGCTGGTTCTGTACGAACAATTCTGCCATCCCTAGCTATACTTGCAAGTGGCATTTGTCCTTTAACTTCACAAAGATGCAACCCACACCAAGCCTCCTCAGCTCCTAAATTTAGTAAATCTGCAACCAAGTGATTTAGCCCGGAAGGAGACAAATCTGCTGCAGGAACAAGCGACAAGAATTGAACTGGATTGTACAAATCCTCTGAAATCCTCCAACCGGGTTGCATTACTCCAGACCAGCGTACCGATGGGTCCGCTGAAATTTCACGTAAATCTTCTGAACTGGAAAGTCTAACCAACCATGCGGAACCTCCCAAATGGTCCAACACAAATAAATCATATTTCTCTACAATACTAATCAAATCAGCACCAATATTTCTATGCATTTGAATTATTGCCATTCCAGTCGAGCGGTAATCAAGGTCATTACTGATTCTAGATTCAGGTATGTCATCGACCAGTGGATCGAATCCATCTCCAATTGATATGCGGTAATCAACAGATTTTAGCGGAGAGTTAATTACTGATTCTGGCTCAAATGATTGCCACATAGAACTTTGATTATCGTCAGTAATATTAGATTCAAATGTGATTGCGCCTGCACTCGTGGATAAAAGCATGACTGAGAGCATGAATAGGGCACGGGATAGTGCAAGCATGGTAGGGGGGACTCCTGATTGATACTTGAATGCGAGCCCCAATTGAGCCCTATAGGGCTCATTCAAACATCGATGAAATTGCTGCATCAGTCATTGCAACAGAAGTTCTCCAATCTTCTTCAACACCCATTAGTGCGCGGATGGCATCTACGTTCTCTGGGATGACGTCAGATTCCTGATGAATTGCTTGGAAGTAGTATAGATTGTTTCCAGTTAATTTAACTCCATCTTCCCAAACAAAAATTTCATGTAAATCACCCCAAGTTCTACCCATGTCTCTTGCAAACTCCATTACCTCCGCTGTTGTAGTGATACCAGTTTCTGCACCATTCATAATCACAATACGAGGAGATTTACTCCACAACTCTAGAACACTTTCAGTTGTCAAACCATGACCTTCAGGTAATGTTGCAACAATCGAATGAAGATGCATTATTGTGGTTGGAACAGCCACTGCTAATGAATTGATTTTAATTTCTGGTTTCACTGTTATGACATCTGGACCATGATGACTTGGGACTTTCAAAACCGGCTTTATTGCATTTATTGGGCCCTTTTTTGAATCCCCTGGATCTGCAGCTCTACGAATCATAGTACACTCCACTGAAAGTTCTCCACAATGCTCGTAAAGAGGCACAAGTGTGCGTGAAAGTCCAGTTGTGTTACAACTGACAACACGCGTCCCTTCTGCATTCATATTGTCAGCATGGTTCGCACAAGAAGTATAGGACCTCCCTGTCATTGCATGTTTCTCTCCGCCTTGGAAAATCCATTTGACTCCAGCATTCTGATATTTTTGTTTGTTATCAGCACCCATCTTACCTGGAGAACAGTCTACAACAATATCCGCTACAGATAATAAATCTGATAATCCACCTTTACAGATATAGCCTGCTTTAGAAAATGCATTTATTCTATCATCGTCATCAAAAGTACAATAGAGAGGATATCCCTTTCTTACTGCCAAATCACATCCAAATGAGGGACGTGTCTTCGTTACTCCAATGATTTCCATGTCTTCTTGACAAGCCACAGCATCTGCAACCCGCTTACCAATTGTGCCGTATCCGTTAATTGCGACCTTGATAGTCATAGTCTCCCCGTGTACTCTCCTCCGCGTATTGCTCATGAATCTTGCCTTTGGCACTTATTCGGAATTTTGAAGCAAACTGTTGAAATCTAGCACGCACCCCGGAGGGGTGATGGCGAGCGTAGAAGACGTTGTAGCGAGTTCTGTTAATATCAATTCAAGACTGCCGGCGCAGTTGGAAAAAGCTATTGAAAGAAATATTGTACTCCGTATTGGCTGGACTACCAGTGGATCACCTGTTCCAAAGGAAGGTGAACTTGGATTATGTCCTGCGCTTCCGGATGGTGCAAGAATACGTAGTTTAGGTCAATTGGGACCATTTACAGCAGCGTTTGGTAGAGGAGGGACCTATACTCACCAAGGTTCCTGTGAAGGTTTTCTAGGTGCCGGCAATGATGGTTCAACCATAACTTGTGAGAGAGATGCTGGGGACTATGTAGGATATGCAATGCGTAGTGGCCGAATTACTGTGTTAGATGGAGTCGGCAGCGATGCTGGTTCAATAATGTCTGGCGGTATTTTGATTGTTCGTGGCGATTCTGGCGCCCGTATAGGTGGTGGAATGAGTGGCGGAGACATTGTGGTTCATGGCGACGTTGGCCCAGATCCAGGTGCCGGAATGAGTGGTGGGCGTATCATCATTAATGGAAGATGCCCTCAGCCACCTCCAGGAGTAACTCTACGTGCATTGAGCAAAAAAGAAGCTGACGCCATAAATAAACAAATGAATGAGGAGGATTTGATGATACCTTCCGATGCAGTTTGCCTTGAATCTAATTCCACTCCTATTGAAGGAATTATGTCAACTTGTCGAGAAGACTTCTCTGGAATTTCATTAGTTACAACAAAGAAAGAACATAACCCTACATACTCCACTTGTGACACAGTAAAATTAATTGGAACAGATAATGCCCTAGCACTGCCAATACCACTATTGCCATATATCCCTGATGGTGCTTCAAAAGAGATAGAACACCCGTGCATGGTTCACAAATCACCACGTGATTGCGATATTGTCCTAATTGATTCCAAAAATTTTGTTGACTTGCCAGAATTGATTACTAATTCTGCAGGTTTTGCACTTGATTTGTCTTCACTTCCACATCTGGGTGGTGCAGACATGGATGGTTTGTTAGTTGCTGCAAAGAGTATAGGATCTGAATCGATAAAGATATTGTTGATTGATTCACTTTCAGCTTCAGAACACTTGCATACAAGGTCAACACAACATGGACTAGATTGTGCAATTAGTTTACTAAATGATGGGAGTGGCACTAGTGCAGCGGCAAGTTTGCCAATCGTCGGAAGGTCTGCTTCAAACAATCTGGAAGATTGTAGTGCTGCCATGATACTTCCGTGGAGCGCAACAAGCGAGGACATAGTGGTACTATGTGCTTCTAATATTGACTTTGTAATTACCCCTGCTCCTGATGAAGACATAGAGGGGTGGTTAGCTCAAACAACAGCAGGTTTGATGGCACATCTTAATCGATTGGGTTTGAATTCAATTGATGCTTTATCCCGTGCAAATTTACGTGCGTGTGACCAAGATACTGCTGCAGTTAGTGGTTTGAGACTGGCAGGATATGATCGCCCGATGCCCCATTGGTTTGCGAGGTGAAATAATGCCAACTATCAGTATTGAACAAAGACTTCTAGCCTCCTTTGTTCAATCACGAGGCCGAACCCATGACATTGCTGACCTCGCAAACCGTCTTCCTCTATTAGGAACTGATATTGACCAATGTGATAATGATACACTCAATATTGAAATATTTCCTGATCGCCCTGATTTGCTAAGTGCAGAAACATTGTTCCACAGTATGATGCCATTCCTACATGATGCACCTGCAATGCCTCACCTTCCCGTAAACCCTGGAACTATCTCAATGGATGTAGATTCCGAATTAGAACAAATAAGACCAATTATTTTAGGCGCTGTAGTTAGAGGTCTAGACATAGATGAAGCGATAATAAAACGCTTGATGGACCACCAAGAAAAATTGCATTTTGCAATTGGGAGAGGGCGTAGGAGAGCCTCTATTGGAGTGCATGATCTTTCCAAAATTTCCCCGCCATTTCACGTTAAAGCAATAGGGCGTGACCATAAATTCATTCCATTAGCAATGACTGAAGAAATGAGTATTCAAGAAATTTTGGATGAACATCCAAAGGGCATAGATTATGCTCACCTGCTGGCTGGTATGGAGAAGGTACCAATTATTGTTGATTCAAACAATTCTGTGCTATCGTTTCCGCCAATAATTAATGGTGAACATACAACTGTAAATGAAACAACTAGAGATTTATTTATTGATGTGACAGGATGGGATTTGAGGGCTTGTGAATCCTCAATAATGCTTATCTGCAAGCAACTTGAAATTCTTGGAGGTAAAGTTGAATCTGTTAGAGTCTCTGCATATGATGATACTGAGTGGAGTATTAACGGAACTCCAATTGAGCACTTTGTATCACGCGAAATGGTTGAAAATATACTTGGACACTCATTTAATGATGATGAATTTGAGAATTCAATTCGAAGAATGGGTGGGATTTACAATGGTGAAACCGATGGAGATTTGACAATATCAATGCCAAGATGGCGGTTTGACATCCTCCACCCCGTAGATATTGTTGAAGAAATTGCTATTGGACACGGATATGAAGATTTGGCATACGATGTTCCAAAGGCGCCCCTTACTGCAATTGCGAGAAGTGATAGCCATTTACGTCGCAGAATTAGAGAATCGCTACAGGGACTTGGTATGGTTCAAATTCAATCTCTGACCCTTTCTAATGATAATGATCAATTTTCCTCTGTGCGTTGGAAACCAGAGGGGGAAATTACCAGAATGACTAACCCTATAACAACAGAGCACACTATATTGAGACAAAATATTCTTCCGGGATTACTGCGCTTACTAGCTGCAAATAAGCATCATGATTTACCACAAAGTGTGTATGAATTGGGTACAGTAGTGATAGATCACAAAAACAAGGAACGTTTTGCTTTTCTTGTTGCAGAACAGTCCGGCGGTTTCGCTGCTCTAAGAGGTAGGATACAAGCAATAATGATTGATCTTGGTTGTAACAATTGGGAATTACAACCATCCGAATCTGGACCATGGTTATCTGGACGTGCAAGTGACATCTTTGTTAATGGCCTTAAAATCGGAGAATGCGGCGAAATTGATCCACTCGTTTCAGAAATATTTGAACTTAAAGTTCCAATGAGTGGAGCACAAATTGACATGGCAGCATTACAAGAAAATATCGTTGATCCAGTTCACTGAAAAGATTGGCATTAATCTAAACATAACACCAGTGTTATTGAAGTATAGAACTTACTCCAGAAAGCATGCGTCGTATTGTCATACTGCTAATTATGCTAATGATGATGCCGCAATTCTCTGCCAATGCCAACGAAGTTCCTTTCAACATTTACCTCGATGAGGATGTAATTATACATCCAGGTGAAACAATTCAATATGAAATTGGATGGCATAACATCGTCGATGATGAAAGACACATTAATGTCGAACTACTTTCTAGTGATGCTGATTTGTCAATACAAGGTTTACCTGTGAGTTCATTGAGAGTGGGGTCAGGACGGTTAGGAAATTTCAATTTCAATGTTACTGCCAGCAATGAGTCTGGATATGGAACACAATCAATTGCCATTTACATTAGCTGCGATGAAGATACAAATTGGAACGAGCAATACAATATTACATTCCAAATATCAAGATGGTCCGCACTTGAATTCGGCTCAAATAATGGATCGTCATTTTATGTCAATCAAGGAATAAGAACGACACTTGCAATGAATTTAACAAATACTGCTGGAGTTACCGATTTTCCAACAATCTCGATGTCAACTGATTCCACATGGAATTATGGATTTGAAATGGATACAGATGGCGATGGTGAATTTGTATTGCAATTAGATGATGAAGAAGGTAAATTCATTTCCTTCTGGATAGACATCCCTCCTGTAATTGATGGTTCACCACTTGCAGGCACTGGGCCAACATTTGTTCTTAATGCTAAATCAAGTATTGATGAAGGAATAGTGGGGTGGGCGTTTGCTATTGAAATGCAAACTTGGCAAAATATGACAATAGATAGTTTTGATGAAGATCTTGTTCTAAATCCTGGTGATGATGATCGCATTGCAGTTACTGTAAGAAATAGTGGAAATGTGCCGACAATGCTTGATGCATCATTGAGGATCAATACAATAATTGAAGATCGTATAGAAAGTGAGGGTTGGACTATGGCTTTGTTCAATGCTTTTGAAGATACTCCTTTAGAACCTAATGAAAGTAGAGTGATTGAAATTGGTTTCGAGGCACCTTACCTAAAAAATGGAAGTATAAGTATTGATTTGCTTGCAAAACCATCTAATTATCCAGAACGGTTGCGTGTGGTAAGTTTAGGGGCATCAATAAACTGGGAACGTAGTGGAATTATCATACCTTCACAAGAAGATCAATGTAATTCACTAATCGTCGGAGAAATATGTCAATATACGATCGCTTTCAAAAATACAGGCAACTACAACGATAGATTCCATTTAGATATCCAAAACCACATGGGAATCAACTATGAGATTCAAAATTGTGGGCCTCCTTGTTTTTTTGATATCGGTGAGGGAGTTACTGGTGAACTCACAATAAATTTGACTTCACCTACTAACACCGATGGCCTGACCCCTGCTAGTTTCGACATTTTCCTAAAAAATGAGGAGGGTGAAATTATGGATACTTTTACATTTTTGTCACTTACAGCTCCTTACATTGATTGGACATTTGAGGAATCAGAATATGAGATAGATAGTCAAAACCGACTAAGTATGGCCATAACTATGCGAAATGATGGAAATATTGCAGATGGATTGATTGTGAAAATGTCTAGTTCACACTATGTGGACATGAGTTTTATTCCACCAGAGAATTCCCTATATGAAGCCGAAGCAGGCAATATTCGTTCATTTGAAATTCTTGATATAGGACAGGGTGATAATTTCACTTTCCGTGCGTGGGCACATATTCCAGATGATCAAATTTCAGATGGAACCTTGGAACTAAATGTTTCTGCACACAGCAGATTAGCTGAAGAAAATATTTTCAGTTTTGATGCTTCTGCTAATTTTTCTGCAAAGAAAATCCCTGAATCAAAAAACACCGTCATTGACAGTGCAGGCAAAATTTTCTCTGGCATTATGGAAATTATTTGGGCGTGGAAGTGGATTATTATAGCCTCTGTTTTGAGTACTTTAATGATCAGAAAGGGTTTGCATGATCGTCGAAATAGATTGCTACAGAATCCTAATTCTTCACAAAAACCTAACCAAGTAAATAATGAAGATTGGATGGCTGAATTTTACAACAAAAAACAAGAAACTCCAACTATCGTAGAATCGCCAGAAATACCTGCAGACATTTACACGGGCATGTTCCAAGCAACACATGGAACTTCAAAATCAAGTTTGGAACCCTTAGAATCAGAATTAGTAGGTGCAGCGAGTACGGTAATTGACCATCATGAAATCGCAATCAATAAGGAAAGAATTGATGATCTCGTAACGGACATCGAAAGGGGTAATATCAGCAAACCACATTCTGCTAACGTAAATTTGCCAGAGGATGCATATCATGTCACTGAACGTACAATACCAATAAAAAATGACAAAAGAAAAGAGTCACGCACCAATGAAGACTTGGACCTGTGAAGTGTTACAATGAAAATAGGAGTGGATGAGGCTGGGAGAGGTCCTGTTATTGGCCCGCTAGTAGTTTGTGCATTTGCTGCTACATCTATTTCTGAATTAATTGAGCTTGGTGTTAAAGATTCAAAGGATTTAAGCAAAAAACGCAGAGAAGAATTGTATGAAGTCTTGTCACAAATGCCGCATCAAGTTGTAATATGCCCTCCCGAAAGAATTGACAATTCAACAAATCTTAATGATTTAGAAGTTGAATTATTTGCTGAATCGCTTAAATTGATGCCAGAAGGTGAAGTTATTCTAGATGCCTGTGATGTTGATGCTGCAAGGTTTGCAAGAAATGTTTCTAAGGCATCCTCCAGGAAATGTTTAGCAGAACACAAAGCAGATTCTAATTATCCTGAAGTTGGAGCTGCAAGTATTATTGCAAAGGTTACGCGCGACCGATTTATAGCAGATTTATCTGACGAATTAGGTATAGAACTAGGTAGCGGATACCCTTCAGATCCAACCACCAAAATAGCTGTTAAAGAGTTAGTAAAGGGTAAACTACCACATGAATGCTTACGGTGGTCATGGAAAACTGTTGAAAATGCCTGGGGCGGAAAGGTTCCCCCTAGAAAAGGAAACAATCAACAAACCTTGTTTTGAATAACCTACACCCGTTGGGATGTAACATGGGGTGGCAACCTAGCCAAGAAATTAGCGATTTAATTCGCCACCTTGCTCTACAAAATAGTCTGCAATATGACGGTAAGGGCCAAGCCGGATCAGTAATGAGTAGAATTATGGGCAATAGAGAAGATCTTCGTGCACATGGAAAAGAGATTGCTCCAATTGTTGCGAAGGAAGTTGGAACTGCAAACCAATTGGCATCAGATAACGGTCTAAATTCAATAGAAGAAATATTACAGAATGAAGCACCACACCTACTTGAAAAGAAAATCCAAACTAGGAGAGAAGGTTTACCCGATTTGCCAAATCTGAATAATCGAAAACCAGTATTGCGTTTTGCACCGAATCCAAATGGACCACTATCTCTTGGACATTCGCGTGGTTTAGTTATCAATTCAGAATATGCTGAGAAATTAAATGGTGAGTTAATTCTACGATTTGATGATACTGATACAACTGTAAAACCGCCAATGTTAGAAGCATATGAGACAATACCGGCACAGCAAAAATGGTTGTGCGGATTTCCAGCACATAAAATCATAATTGCAAGTGATCGAATGCATGAATATCATCGCCACATTATGATGCTGTTGGAAAATGAGTTCGGATATGTATGTACGTGTCCTGCAGAAGAGTTCAAATCATTCAGAGAATCATTTACAGAATGTCCCTGCCGTAATAATACAATTCAAGAAAATTTAGAACGTTGGGATATGATGAATGATCCCGATGGATATAATCCCGGTGATGCTGTAGTACGTGTTAAAACCGGTATGTCTTTGAAAAATCCAGCCTTAAGAGATTGGCCGGCAGCAAGGATACAAACTAATCCTCATCCGCGTGTTGGTAATTCATGGCGTGTTTGGCCTTTATTGGACTTTCAATCTGCTGTTGAAGATTACTTGCAGGGAGTAACACATATCATTCGCGGCAAAGATCTAATGGATTCGACAAGAAAACAAAAATTACTGTATGAGCATTTTGGATGGGAATATCCTGAAACCGTTTATTGGGGGCGCGTCAAGGTCCATGAATTTGGAGGTTTTTCCACTTCGCAAATGCGAAAAGACATTGAAGAAGGACTGTTTGAAGGATGGGATGACCCTCGGCTACCAACACTTGGTGCTCTTGCTAGAAGAGGAATTAAATCTAATTCATTACGGAAGTTTTGGATAGAATTAGGACTTACACAAAAAGACATTGCAGTTCCACTTAGCACTTTATACTCACATAATACGAAAGTAATTGATTATGAGGCTCCCCGTTTGTCTTTTGTCAGAAATCCGGTATCGCTTCCGATTACTGGTGATTTGGAGAGGTCAGGAATTGTACCCGCTCACCCCAATAATGAATCAATACCTAGTAGAAACTATACTTTTGACGCTGGTGTTTGGATTGAAGCTGATGATTCTGGTAAATCCGTACGGTTAAAGGATCTTTGTGACATCTCTGAAAATGGAACGGTAGAGAGTATTGATCGTACTGACAAACGGCCAATAATTCACTGGGTTGCCGGAGGAAAACCTTCACAACTTACTACTGTAAATGGTCAAAATTTAGAAACAATCAAGGGAATTCTGGAGGAACATAATTACGAAACCGGCACAATCGTACAGTTAGAGCGAATAGGTTATGCAATTATTGAAGAAGACGGTTTACTCATGGTCCATGATTAACTGAGATAGGTTCTCCATCCTCGGTAACAATAGTGAACGCTGGGCGCCATTTGTTAATCAGTTTCAGATCTCTATCAACCAATACATCTAATTCACAAACATTTCCGCAATTACCTTTCCTACTGAGATGTTCAGTTGTTAGTACTCCAAGTATGCTATCTGATCCTAGTACTATCAAAACATCAGCCTTCTCTAAGCGTAATTTAGCTTCATCCAATGAATCTTCAGCTCCGATTATAGAAAATTCCATGTTATGTGTGTTTCATTCCTAGTCCATGAATATGACCATAGATGGATTCAATATGGTTGACATTTACGGCCCAACATGGCGATTGAACGACTACTTACTGGCAACCTTGGTGAGCAGGTCAAAGAATTAATGGCAACAGAGGACCTATTAATGGAGACCTTCAAGGAACTAGTGAAGGATGAATTGAAGGCATATGTTCGTGCAAAAGTCGATGCTGATGAAGATTTAAAATCTGAACTACGTGAAGCTGTCACATACTACTTCAATGCAAAAGCTCGTTCCGTATATGCAGAATTAAAGGCAACTAGGGCAGCAGCAAAACTTGGTCTGAGAATTCTTCCTGAGGACTTACAAGGAGAAGTTGGTGATGCATTAGTTGGGCTCTTTGAAAAGGAACTCGGAGATTTGTTAGAGAAAGCACTTTGAGTACCTAGGATGAGATTACTTCCATAGCCTTCAATAATACATCGCTAACTCACAGTCTAGGTGAGAGAGGTAAATGGGATACAAGAGAACTCTATTCTTGTGCCTGATAGTCATGCTATCTGCTTTCCCAATCAATAGTGCGATTGCTGATTCGCAAACGGTATGTTGTGATTCAGGGCCAGTCGAACTTTTCTTGCTAGGTGATGCCAACAGTGGAACATTATCACCCTTTACTGCCGCACTATCAGAAGAAAGTACAGAATTTGAAATTAATGATGCCATTGCACAACAAAGGGAGATTGGTAATTGGAGACTTGATCCTGCTTGGGGCGGTGATTTTCCTTCCTCGACTTGGGATTTTGAAATTAATTATGAAGTGAAAAATTCTGGCGGCGCCCAAATAAATGCTACAGTCAATGTGGAAATTGGCAGTGAAAGCCACACTGGCTCGACTGATGCATCAAATTCATTTCTAGCACCAGGATCAGGCAAATTGAGCATCAGCATTCCTGTAGATTCTGGATCACTTTCTTCTTCATCGAAAATAAAGATCACACTACAAGCTCAAACAGTAGTATTTAGTGTCCCGGCAGGAGATGCAGGTTTAATTTTCAAATGGGGTAGTTCATCTGATGACAGTTCCCTCTCGGCAAATATCCCCTTGGTTGACTTGGAAATTGAAGAACCAACAACTGAAGGTTTAGACGTCTACATATCGACTGTCGTTAAGTCCCCCTGGGGGACTATGACTTCTGCTCATGCGAGCCAATTTGGAATCCGTGTGAACAATGCAGAACTTACAAGTGATCCGATTGAAACAATGAGTGGAGACTATGTCCGGCTCACTTGGACATGGAGAGCGCCGGCTGGAGGCACACAAAACATAACAATTGAAGCATCAATACAAATCCAATCTGGAACTCCAATAATGTCAGGAAGTACTGAATTTACAATTGACCCACAGGATGACGGTGGCGGCGGTGGTGGCGGTTTCTACCCCGAGGACGAACCATTACGTACAAATGGTGTTGGATCTTTACTTGGTACCAAAATTAACATGGAATTAGACGTTGTTGATGACAAATTAGTTTTGGAACGTGAAATAATTTTGTCAATCGATGGTGAAATGGCATATTGGATGCGCTGGGGCATGGACAACATTGGTAACGATGACCCGACACTTTCACAACCACTTCAAATTTTTAAATCGGGAACCGTTAATGAAGAAAATAGACGTAATCGGCAAATTGATGAGGTCGAAAAAAATGAGTTCCAAAGCCAGATGGTCAATTTGTGTGTAACCTACATGAACGATGGAATGGGTATCAAACTAAACGAATTGATTGGTGAATTATCTGAATTGGAACGGATTTCATTTAAGATTGATTTGGAAGGTGAAGAATTAGTAACACCACACCCGATTACTATGAAAATTACAACTCTAGAGCTAGTAGAAGATGGTAGTTCCAATACTCTGTTAAGGGATTTTATACATGCTCAACCCACTCCACTATGGTCTAGTATTAACCTGCATATCGAGATTACCACTTCGATGACAACTAGTTTAACTGGGGCAGACATAAAGGGCGAAGATTCTATCGAAATGACACATCGTAGGGGGCTGTTTGGAGAGGTTATCAACATCGATGTTAAAGGACTTGATCAGACTGATACATTTACTCTAAATGCATTGCCTACAACTAGCCTTCTGAATGCCCCCTCAAGTTTAACTGGCCTTACTCTGACATTGTTAATAGTTGGATTTTGGATATCACTACGTATGACAAGAGACAAACGAAGAAGTGCTTTATGGATTGAATTGGCATTGGCTCCAGCTGTACTAGTTGCACTCTATCTAGCGTACCCACCCTTTACAGTGGGAGCGATCTCTGGAATTACAGTGTGTATGTGGTGGATGACTGCATTTGCTAGTCCAAAGCGGAAAGGGATTATACAACAAACTCAAATTACAAATTTCCCAAGTATCGAATGCCCTGCATGTAGTATGGGCAATGCTGTTACAACAGATGAACGCCCATTTAGAATGCCTTGTAGTGGGTGTGGGCGAGTATTAAAGATAGTTGAATAATTACAGATGTCCTGATGTTATCAATTCATCAGTAACAACGCTAGCGTGTAAGCGCGCTTTATCACTTTCTTCAGGCCAACTCTCTTGAGATAAATGCAATTGACTAGCTAAATCAATTACATATCCTGGTAACATGACGCGATGCCAAACCAATTCCTCAAGGCGCATTGTTGACAAACTATCATGACGTAAAGTCGGTAATATTAATTCACTAATTGCACTCGAACGTTCATCAATATCCATTGAATTCCAACTCTTAGAAAGTCGACTTAACATTCCTTTAGACAATCCCGGAATCATTGAAACTATGGGATCGGGTACTTCTGGTAGAGGACGGATTTCTATTGACCCCTCTTCATCCAAATGGTCGCGTAAAACGGACATTATTGGATCGTAATTAGCATCTAAATTTCGTCTCAACCAAGAACCTGAAATTGCCATTCCCCTTAGCCTTCTTACACGAAGTCCATCACGCGATAACTGCTGTGCAATAACTGCACAAATAACCACGCAATCTAATGCACCATGATGTTCTCTTTCGGAATTAGTAAAATTAACTGTAGCATGTAAGGGAGTCAGATGAATATGTTTCTCTGTGTCAATTTTTGATAAAGGCTCATGGAATGGATCTATGTGTATAATTAATCCATTGTAAGCACTGAAATCAATAGCCTCTGTGCGCGAGATGTTTTTTTTCGGAGGAAGTACTCTCCGTTTGTATGATTTTACTGCATCTAGCAACCCTGCTTCGATCTGAGCCAAAGCAAGTACTCCTTCCAAGTCCGCAGTTGCTACAATTTGAATTGATTCTGCCGTCAATATTTTTTCTGAAATATCACTTAGCGTTTTGGAATAAGACGAGAATAACGACGACGAAAGGAGGTCATTCATCTATTTCCACCGAACCTATACTAAGGCAGGTAGTTCTTCAAGTTGAGTGTAAATCACTCTACCATCAAACGGAGTTGATCTCTCTTATACTTCCAATCCGAAGGAATTCGCCCTTCTCCAATATAGTATCGAGCAAGACGACGGATTTTTGCTTCCGTTAATTCTAATGAGCGTTTGTTATGCAAATCTTTGTGATTACCAGAGCCAATGTGCTGAATTATACCAACTGCCTTACGCATCAAATTCATCATGTCTTCTGGATATGTGCCACCAATGTCATTTTCTGTAAGAATTGCAGAAATTCTCTTTCCATTAAGAACTGTTCTTACATCAGGTACAGCGTGTTGGTCACGTAGAATTGTGCCAATTTGTGCAGACGATTTGCCTGCTTTTCCTAATTCAATAATTAGTGCTGTAACAGCCTTTTCATCAGTATTTGACCATTCGGGAGCATTGTCGTTGTGAGGCTTTGTTGAGCCTGATTGACCTCTCTTTCCAGCGTACATACGTGCCATAATCAATGCCTCCGAGCATTTCGCCGACCTGTCCCCTATTCTTAACCACTGCGGGTGCCAAGAAAATTACAATTAGACCTTATGATGCATTTTTGCAAGCCGACCAGGAGTATTTAGCCACTCCCACGATGGCGCTGCAGCACGTGCTAAACCCACAACTACGTTAGCTTGCATAACCAGCAAATCCTCTCCAGACCTAATAGATCCATCATATGATTCTAGATTTGTCAAATTAATGTCCCCTTTCCATTCAGCATCAGGTTTTAGGCTAATTCTCTTCAAACAATCATTGGCATCAAGAATGGGTATACATGCTTTTGATAATGAAAAGCCTCCCCTTTCTGGCGACCACATGGCAATTTGCGTGCTGTCTTTCATTATTTTCCAACGCGGGAATCTACCTCGTACCGTACACCCTTCTAGCCAATCAGAATTATTATGATGCATATTTGCAATTGATTTGAAATTATCCAAATTTATTCTCTCTCCACTTCTTCTCTTGACTCGAACATTTTCTTTGATTGCTTGCGACAAACTCTCCAGTGATTCATTTGAGGTAGACCTTCCATCTTTTATTGTTTCAATTACTGGGATTTCTGTTTCAAATGTAAATCCAGAATGATTGATTATTATACGATAATCATTTCTACCAAGTAACACTCCAAGCATGTTCTTTATTCTCGAGGTTTCATCTTCAGTCCAATCCCCCGTAACTGGTATATCGTAATTTCCTGCTGGCCAACATCCTTCCAATTCCCTTGGCACTAATCCCAACGGTGATGTGACAATTATTTCGTGTACAGAATTATGATTCATTGCACGTCTGAATGCTCTATGTGTTCGTGACGAGGAATATGGTTTCCTCGCTGAACAGGGTAACAGAACAAGAACATTATCTAATCCTTCTGGCTTTGTGTATTCTTCTGTAATGTATTCAATCCAGTCGACAATTATGGGATCATTGTGCGCATCACTACTGTGAACTCTCAACTTTTGTTTCTCTGGAACAATTTGACTTAGAATCCCTCTTTGGGAAGACATCAAATTATCATGATTCCTTAAATGCTCAACTAATCTAGGACTGTTTAGGGATTGTGACTGCGCTAATTCCCGTAGTTTACCTTCATTGATAGCGGTTCTAGTCTCTGCAATTGCGAGGGCCCAATGATCTACATCTGGTTCATCTTTCCGTTTGATTCTTGGCCCATTCATTGTCAAAACAGCACCGCATGACTCAGCTTGTTTTACACGGATGTTGTCGAATAGATCAACACCAAACCATGAATATACAGCACAATTATCTGGCCCTCCAATCCCAGGGCACCACAATAAAGCCCCTGGGAAACGCAATTTTATCACATTTATTGCTTCAACTAATTTCCCGGGTCTATTAGCAAGTTGTAATGCATCAGTAAGTAGTACTACGTGTGGATTTAATGCACCATTCATCAAATCTCCATCATGATTCAAGGCTTGCCAAGACAATGGTAATAGTTCACCCTTGGATGCTACTTCACCTGCATCAGCCTCCTCCAGTGAAGGAGGTAATACGTGGCCAACAGACGCTTTCAACTCAGGTCCGTTTTCATTAGTAACCCATGGAGCAAAAGCAGCCCTGCTAACTAAGGAAATCTCTCTAGGTATCGTGTTATCCCCGCTAGTATGAAAAGGCGCCCAATTTACATCCATTTCCTCACCTTCTGCAAGGATTAACCCTGGCGTGTATGAACTAGGCGAGGAACGGTCTCCAAGACTCCACAAACGGGCCATTCTTTGACGCGCAAGCACGGTTCGGCCCAGTTCTGCCATGATTGACTCCGTGCGCATCCCTCTCTTGAATCATTTGAAGGAGGAGAATGATTTGGCAAGGAATATGGGGGCTAAGTATGCAGTTGCGATATTAGCATGTCTGCTACTGCCTTTAGGATCGGCATATACAACAGAGGTCAATGTAGTTTCAGGTACTGCATGGATTGATTGTGAAGAAGGTTGGGTCGCGCTATCGGAAAATGAAACGGAAATAATCAATGGTTCAGATTATACTGTAGACCTATCTGAAAGTGAAATAACTGTTGAATTATCAAGTGATGCTGAATGTCAAGTTGTAATCCCTACTGACCCTGAAATGCCAAATTTACGACCTTCACCTCAGGATCAATTTGAAACTAAAGAAATAACACTCTGTTCTCAAAATGGTTACACTGATTATTATTGTCAAGGAACCTACAATTCAGGTAACTTGACAAATGATAGCGCAGACGTTTTCGGTTTCAATGTAACAGACAATGAAATTGTAGAAGTTCGTTTAGTCGCAAGTTCTGCAGATGTTGACGTTAGTTTTCATCTTCAAACTAACAACACAGAAATTATGTTTTCTGAGGCTATTAGTACCTCGACAAATACAAGTATCGGAGAGAACATTATTGAGTATTTGATTCCCGATTTAGCTGGTAGAATTATTGTCACTGTGAAAAGTAATTCTCCAAGCGCTTATTGGGGAATAAATGTAATACGAAATGACCTTTCTGAATTCAATACAATTACTCATTTAGATACAATTACCGGCACAGGCCCAGTGAAATTATTCTACCCATTGGCAGAGGATTCGTCACTTTTGGTAACAAAATCAATTGAGAAGTATAACCCAGAACAAGAAATTCAAATAAATTATCGCTATGTTCGTCAGAGTGGAACTGTTGAGACAACATATAGTGCATTTAGTGGAGACAGAATTGCAAGCCAGGATGGTATTGTAGGAATAGAACTATCATGGAATTGTACGTGTAGTTGGCAATCGTCGTTTGCATTATCTAGACACTATGATGCAGGATCTAGTGCAGATGCCCCGAGTGCAATTCCAACCAATGGCGATGTGGACAATGCATCATGGCCATTGATTATCATGGACGGTGCAATGTATACAGGCCAGCTAACTCTCTTTCTGGATGATACATCTGATGTATTACGTGTAGAGACAAGCGGTTGGAATGAATCTATCCATCTTGTCGATTTAATTGTTGAAGGTGATATTTCCAAACTCGAGATAACAATATGGGATATTGAGCAGCATTCTTGGCAGATATTAGATTCAATTACAGCAACATATTCCATGAATTCTATTAAAGCATCACTCGAAGTAGGAAGGGGCACACATTTCATCAGAATTGCTCATATAAATGGAAGTTCGGCTTCTACTGAAGAAATTGAAAATATTGATTGGCAGTTACGAGTTTCTACTGCGGTATTAGATGAGGGTGAAGAACCATGGTTTCCTCCTTCAGAGAAAGTAAAGACTGCGGCCAATTGGTTTTACTGGATAATGGGCGCATTCATGCTATTACCTGTGCTTATTTTCTTTAGAGGTATCAAAAAAGAAAAAGATTTTGCGATGAGTCTTGAAGCGGATTTAGAACGGAAAAGAAATCGTCTTCAATGGCTAAGAGAGAAATTAGACAAGGGTGATTTTGTCCAAAAAGACTTGACTAAATCTCTTAAGGCAATCGCAAGCTTAGAATGGGAAACTGCTATTGAAGTATGGGGTGCACCTACACTTAGGCACCATACAGAGGGTATTGATTTAGCAATTTGGGCTTTAGATGAACGTTTATGCAAAGGTTGGCCAATTCTAATAGGGATCAACCCCCAAGAACGAGATTGGGAAGTTGCAGCCATACGCTTTGAATCACCAGAAGGTGAACAATGGAATGTTGCAAATGTCGAGCCAAAACTACTGTTCAGAGAAGACGAGGTTTTTCTTGATGTCCTCTCAAAGGGTAGTCGATTTTTCGTTCAAATCGAATTGAATGGTAAATCAAACAAACTTGATTTGCATTTGTCGGGAATGGTCGGTGATAAACCTATGGCTGCCAAACCATCTAAAACGATATACCGGGAATTACTTGAAGAGGAGTAATCAACGACGACGATCTTTCGCATCATCTAATATTCTATCAATTAGGTCACCATCACCGTCTAATTTTCCCTTCAAGGAATTTAGACTCGATTTTGTTTCTTTGTCAAATTTATTAGGCATATGAAGCTTGCAAAGTATTACTACATCTCCTCTACCAATGCCACGACTAGAAGGTACTCCTCTACCACGAAGTGTTACCGTGTCACCAGAATTTGTCCCTGCTGAGATTTTAACTACCAAATCTTTTTGATCTATGTGGGGAAGTTTTATTGTAGCTCCCAATGCTAAATCGCTGTAACCAAGCGGTAAAGACATGATTAAATCCATACCGTTACGCTCAAACCATGGATGCGGTTCAATTTCTAATTCAATAAATAAATCACCAGAAACTCCCCTCCCCTGAGGTGCTGGGTTTCCTTTACCTTTCATACGCAACCTAGTCCCATCATCTGCTCCTTTCGGAACCCTGAACCTTAATGTTTGAGACTCAATTTTCAAGCCATCTCCTGAACATTTTTTGCACCTCGATTTTGAATATGTGCCGGCACCTTCACAATGCGGACAAGGTCTAACCGTATCCTGAACAAATGGCCCTATTTGCTGCCGAACCCTGACCTGTCCTTGCCCATTACATTCAGAGCATTTTTCAGTTATGCCATCCTTAGCACCTGTTCCCTGACAATCATCACAGGATGTTGGCAGATCTACTTCAATTTCTTCTTCCACTCCTTCAAGAACTGTATCTAAAGAAATTTGATGTCTAACAAGTATATCATGCCCCTGACGTTGAGAAGTTCGACGTCTACTTCCTCCAAATATATTTGAAAAAAAATCCCCGCCCAAAATGTCATCGAGATTTATGTTAAATCCTTGAAAACCACCTGGCCCGAAAGGAGAACCGCCCGGCATATTGTGCCCAAAGCGATCATAATTTGCACGTTTTTGTGAATCAGAAAGAACAGCATAAGCTTCTTGAATTTCTTTGAAAATTTCCTCGGCATCTGGGGAATCATTCTTGTCTGGATGATATTTCCTAGCCATTGAACGGAATGCTTTTTTCAATTCCTTGTCATCAGCGCTTTTATCGACCCCGAGGACTTCGTAGTAATCTCGTTTTTCAGACATTACTGGCACCTCAACACTATGCCCCAATAGTGGGAGGTTCTTGAGTCAGTCGCTAAAGATTGGTCCCACAATTCGAACAGAATCTATCTCCAATCGGATTTGAAAAACCGCATGCCCCACAAGAGGGCTGTGGTGAATTAATGGATTGATGAGAGGTTTCTGTAGTGGATGTAACTGGCAAACCGAAGGCCATTTCCTCAATAGATTGTGTACTGCTAATTTCCATTCCTGTTACCAGATTTGTCTCTTCCTCTATTACTATAGACTCTTCACCAGAATCTGTCATCGAGATCATTTCCATTGGCTGTGGTCTTTTTCTATCTGTCTCAATAGGTTCGAGTGGTGCTATTGGCCTTTGTGCTAGGACAGGATCTTCTCTACTTCTTCCCCGTAATTCTTCAGAGCGTTTTGCATCACGAACGGATTTTGTATCTCGTCCGAAAAGGCCACCAACCCAATCAAGGAATGAATCCATGGGGGATGGCTTTCTTACGGCACCAATTGTTGCACTTATTCTATCGTCGTCGAACTGCTCATTACCGCTTACCCGGGCTTGAGCACGCCTCACATGTTCTGTGTCAATCAGCATTTCAACTTCAACTTCAGTATCTATTTCTTCGTGTGAAATTGTGTTACTACCAGTTGCTGTCACCACCTGGCCTTTCAAATTCGCTTCTGCCTCAGGGGATAATGTAGTCTCCATTTTGATTTCAGACTCCCAGACACCTTTATCTTCTGCCTTAAAGTGCCCCGAAACTGATTTTACTGCTTGTGCTCTTTGCCATTCATGATCTCTTACAATCCTTGTTTTCCTGAATAATATTATTCCGATAGAAAGTGCAACAATGTGTAAGATAATGTCTAATGTCATGCTAATTTTTAGCATTTCACCAAGTGGAGTGACGATGAAGCGTAATGCGTTTAGAATAACAATGGGCACAAAGAGAAGAACATAGGATGTTGCCTGTCTTGTCATCTAGTCACCACACCGTGGTTATCCACTTCAGCAATGAACCTTACCACATCATGAGCGGTCACTTGGTGGCTTTCCAGAACGGATTAAACCATCAAACAAACCTATAGTAAATGCTGTATGTAATATTATTAAACAAATAGGTATACCTAATGTTTCATTCACTTTTTTAGAAAATACAAGTCCATTGATTAAAAGTGCTGAAGCATAGGCTGCTGGAGCCCACCACCATTGCGGTAAGGTGAATATAAGTAAAAGCCCGATTACCGGTAATAATTCACGAATGTCAAAACGCTTTGGATGCTTTAACAAAACCTTAGTTCTCCAAAATCCATATCTGTGACACATTTTCCACCAATTTCTGAGTGTAGAACGTTTGTTCATGTAAACACAAGAAACGTCAGACCTCCATAAGTTCCAACCTGAATTCAACAAGCGCATTGATAGGTCACTATCTTGGCTAGTAATGAACTTCTCATCCCAGCCATTAACCGATTTTAATGCTTCAACATTATGTAGACAAAATGCTGGGATTTTTGTCCGGTGCCGCCCATTAAATCTACTAAACTGCCCTCCCCCAGAACCTATAGGTGAACGTAAAGCGCCCTCAATCCAACCACCAACATCAGTATCGGGTTCTCCAGATTCAGTTCGGCAACCAATTGCTCCGATCTTTTCGTTTTGTTTTGATTCCAATTCTAATAAATCTGCTATACGCTTTTCTACATGATCAGGTTCAACCCAAGAGTGCCCAATTATTTCTAAACAGTGTGTGACATCAGAATTTAAATTCTTTAATGCTAAATTACGAGCATTGCTTACTCTTTTCCCAGGATTGTCAAGTAGGGTTATTTGCGTTCCATATTGTTGCAAGATCTCTAAAGTCCCATCAGTTGAACCACCATCAAGAACCATTATGTCAATCGGAACAGTTTGTGCCAACAATGAATCGATGCACTTCGCAATATACTCTTCTTCATTGAGGGTAGGAACTACAGCACACACCTTTACCCCCATAATACCCCCTCAACGATACAACTTGTCAAGGTTGGCCCATCATATTGATGGTGCACATACATCTAGGCACATCATGACGCGACTGAAACTGTCTGGGGTAGGAGAAGGTTTTGATGTCGTTATATCGACTAGAATTGTCGGAGCTGATTCCCCTTCGAAAGTCCTTGCATCAGTTCAAAACTTGTTTCCAGGGTTTTCATTTCCACTTGAAGAAGAACCGAAATTTCCATCAGAACAAAACAATATAATGGCGGCTTCAGCCGTACCACTAGATATTTTCCTAAATGCATTATATACACAACAAATATTGGATACCGCTTTGGATGCAATGTCAATAAATCTTGACTCTGAGGGTACTGTTTTTGAACTTTCAAGACAAGCTGCAATGGCAGGAAAAGTAGCCTTTGTAATGCCAAATGAACGACCATTAGGTGGGGTTATTGTTGTGGAAATAATAGGAGAAGATGCTGCAGATTGGCTTGAAGCAGCAACTTGGCATAGTGGTAGGGAAACAATACCTCGAAAGATTGGAGACGAATTGCAGATGAGTGAACATGGTGAAGCAATTACCTGGCACTAATCGCTTCTGCAATTTTAAAATCAGGCCCTAACCAAGGAACTTCATCTGGACCAGTACACCACTTGATTTTATCATGTACATTTAACACGATTTCACCTGATTCAATTTTACATACATACACATGTAACCTTACTACCACATCTCCATGGTCAAAAATCCAAATGCCAATTTTGTCGTGTACACTTACTTCTAATTCTAACTCTTCACTTATTTCTCTAACTAAACATGCTCTAGCATCTTCACCATCTTCGAATTTACCGCCTGGAAACTCCCACCATCCTGCATGTTTTTCTGAAGGGGCCCTCCGTGCTGCCAAAAATTTACCATCACTAATTATTGCCCCTGCACCAACATCAAGACATTCTGGCCTCAACATTCGATCAATACACTCGATCACCAATCCTATAGGATCGGTTAGCTTTTCCCGCAGTGGTAGATGCAAAAAGAAACAAGGTATTTTCTTGTTACTTTTTAGTGCTAATAAAGTCCTGTACAGTGTTTCATTGCAAAGAAATTCACCCGCATCATTACTAATTATTGGGTGATCAATCATCCCATTCAGATCCCAATCATTTGGATTAATTGTTGAGAATAAATCGCCATCACCACTGATTTTCTCATCCCTAATTTGTCTACCAGAATTATCTGGTATTCTAAAATCCAGAATATCCTTTGCCCTCATTTCAACTCTTGGCAGCTCAGCATTTTCTGCAAGCCCAATGTGAACTATTGCAGAAAAATCCCGTGATTGTATCAGCTTCCCTGCAAACATAGATCCCGTTTCATCAACACTAAGCACATGTGATTCGATTTTTGAATTACGAATAATCCGACCATCAATTGCACTTGCCACCTCGCCAGAGATGTTTACCAAATGATTTCCAAATGGCTCGAAACCCGTAACCAACACTGGAGGTTGCACAATGTGTGCCTAACTGACACTAATGATGAGATTTGTGTCGCCACATTGACAAGTAATGCATGTTAGGCGCCTCTGATGTCCGAGGATGTCGAAGAGATTGAAGTTCGTGTCCCACACCTAGACGTGGACAATAAGAGCAGTATTTTCGATTGGTTTAGACTATCTGTATTGAGTAATATTTGGAAACAAATTACTGCCGGTGTAGGGGTATGGGGTACTTTGCGGCCCATTGTCGCTATATTGCTGGCTCTAATCCCATTCCTATACTTAGGTCAACATTTCAACCGTAAACATCAGAGAGGTTTTGACTGGTTTATGCTACAAATACCATTGTCATTCACTCTAATTCTATGGGCAATGCTATTCTTTTGGTCTATTTTTGATGCTTGGAGAGATGCTTCTATTATTGTTGCAAATAATTCATCCCCAGACTTGATTGGTAGTTGAGTAGGTTCCGTCTGCCATTTTTTCTAAATCCATCTTGTCATCATTATCAAATTCATCAGGTATATCGTTACTAAAAAATGAACCAATGGTATTGGTCTCAACAGCCCAATACATAACTGAATCTTCATTATTTGAATGATGCGGATGATCTGGATCCTCATGATCAACATCAGAAGTATAAACTGTGTTAACTAATCCAAGTAAATGTCCTGATTCATGTACTGTAACAGAACGTTCAATCTCACTTGAAGAAGGCCGCCCTAAGAAACCTTCAGCATCTTCAATAGAATCAAGAAAAATAGCCACTGTAGATGCATCAACAGCCACGCCTAATACTGATTCATCCTCATACATACCAGAAGGGAACAAAAAATACCATGTCAACGTTTCACTACTCATTGCATCAGAACCAATATTCCAACGTTTTGTTCTAACATCGTCGGCACTCCATGTATCTCCATGTGAAAAATCTACTTTTTCAGTAATGATATTTATTCCACCGGGCTTGTCGCATACCTCATCTAACCTCTGTTTCAATAACTCCATGGCTTCTGGTTGATATCCTTCCTCGTAAAGCACATGTAGATTCATTGAAGTAAACTCGCTTGAGCGTAGGCATGCTAGTGTCAAACCACCGGGGATACCTCGGTCCTCTTCAAGAAAAATTTCATCTCCAAAACATCCTGAAAGGGAGGTTAACATGACTAGAATTGTTACAGTTACTACACGCATTTCATCACCTAGAATTCTTCTGGAATTATGGTTGGACTAAACAACTGTCCAGGCCCAGATGCCTGCGATAATTGTTCTCTAACCAATTTTTCCCAACTCCTCATCAAAAGAAGTGCGTCTATCATTGGCAATCCGGTTTCTTCTATAGTAACTCGAATTAGTGTATCTAAAATGTCCATGCGATCTTCATCAACAATTGAAAGGGCTTTTTCTAAATCAAATTCGAGATTAGATTTAATTGGTTCAACATCTAATTCCCATGGTTGTAAAATTTCTTTCGGTAAATTCTCTCCATGTGCCCTAGCAACTTCCAACAAATGTTCTGACATTTTTGCTGTCCATTTCCCTACTACCAAACTTGTTTCCAATATTGGCATAGATAACTGATTTACCAAATTGACTATACGCTCTTGCAAAGTAACCATTGCTTCCGTTGACGACATGAATTTCACCAAGTCAATTTTTATTCATAGAATCGAGGTATTGCTGTCCGTAATGTGACCATTGTTCCATTGTCCATCCTGCAGGCAAACCTGTAGGAGGGAGGGGGGGACTAACTGCACCACCCATCGGAGGAGCGATTGGAGCCGGGGTTGACTGATTTATTATGACAACAGGCTGACCCGATGGTACTTGAACAACTGTTTGCTCCAAATTGGGTATAGATTTACCATTATCTAGAACTGCATTGACTTCTTGTGTTTGATCTGTTGGATCTATTTCCTCGTCATCACCACGCCTAATACGCCTTATTTGAACCATCATCCATAGTGCATAGGACATTGCAACGACTGTTATCAAATACATGACTACGGACATTTGTGAATTTGCAACTTGTTCTGCTAAAGCTTCTCCATCCCTCGCTGGGTCTTCTTTAATCAATAATGGTGTAATAGAAATTCTTTCCTTTTCCACTCCTGAATCAAGTAACAAAAGTCTGTATTCAAGAGTATCACCTACTAAACCATCAGCTGGGGCTTCCAAATGGAATTGTGCAACTTTACCAGAAGACATGTCAATAATCTGAGAATCAATTGCCTTCCAATTCAAATCATTTACTTTCTTCTGTAAGAGTAACTCTACTTCTCCTGTGTCACCGCTATTTCTAGCAGTCAAATCTAAACTTACAATTTCCCCAGGGCTCGGAGTTGGATTTGACCATTTCCAAGTGGTATCTGCACTTCGCAAACTGACCTGAGGTCCTGTGAGTGCAAGTTGCCATGTAGCCCATGGATTATTGACATTGTTTCCTTCACTATTGAATGGATTTCCAGAATCATCCGAACCAGTTACCCAGACATCTAAACTGTATGATGGAAGTAACATTGTAGCCCCTCCATCTGTCAAATCAATTTCTCCTGTCCAAAAGAATTGATCTTCAAATGGAGTTGTTGTGGGTAATGGAGAAGAACCTCTGCTAATTTCAGCTTCACCTGCTCTGACCAAATAATGAATAATTGCTGGATGATCTAAATCAAATCCTTGATCATCTCTTGTTTCTAACGTTACTTGCAGTAATCCTGCGTTTGAGATTGGTATCGAACCACCTGCTGGAACAGAACCGATTGTGATTGCATGCAATGTTGGTCTTTCACTGTCGACAGCAAGGCGCAACCTTGGTTTATATTCAGACTCATCCATTGACAAACCTGGCAAATCAATCAATTTAGCTCTCAAGTCTAAATGACCACTACGCACTTCGGGTATAATCATATCAATTGTGAAATAACCTCCCTCGCGACTGGTGGTTTTCCATTCTTGTTCATAATCTCCAAGAGCTATTGTGAAAGACCCTGGTGGTGCCGGAGTTTCATCCTCACTGAATAATACTCGCCCACTAAATCTTAGTGCTTGGCCAGCACCAATCAAGGTTTCATCAAAATCCGTGTTATAATGATTGGTTCCATCACGTAATTCTATAGCCAAGATATGACCTGGTTGTGTATCGAATCTCAAATCATTATCAAGACTCCACATATCGTTGCCCATCCCTGCTTTATGTACATTACATGGAACATCCACTTCAAGGCCACATGGTTTATCCTCGACCCAAACTTTAGGAATGAAATGTGATTCACCATTTGTATCCCACACTTCAGGGAAATTCCAAGTTAATTGGAATCTAATTGAAACAATCATTCTAGTGTCATTTTCTGGGTCCAAAATAATGCTTGAATAGAGATTTGAAACAGCAAGTCCAGTTCCGCCACTTTCAAGATAGAGGTGGGGATTTTCATCTGAATCCATAGAAACATAGGCAAATATGCTGGTTTCAGGGTCATCAAAATCACCTGCAAGTGCAAGTTGTACATACTCAATATCCCACCATCCATTTGTATCACTAATTGAAAATGTTGCTGTATAAGCAATTCCTGGATGTAATGGAGCCTTGTCATCGTGCCCCATAATTGTCGAATTATCTACATCGAGAACTGGTTCGAATTCTTCTCGTACTGTGTACCAAGATAGTGAATTATCCCAAACTGGCATTATTTCTCCTGGTCGATCACCACAAAATTCTCCTGGTTGCACATCACACACGGCTTTGCCACCCATAGCGATAACATTCCCTTGGCCATCCTGCCCAGTAACGTAAAATGCGACTCTATCACCATGGTAAAGCATCGAATCATCGATTAATCCATTGAAAATATTCATACCACCTGCAATTACTTCTGGCGTTGTAAGAGATTTGGAACGATATTCATCTACTTCGGGATGCCCATTGAAATTTGTATCTGAACATTTCTCATGCTCACCTGCTTCACATCCAATCCAATAATGTAAATCGATAGTTTGTGGGGGGTCAACTGAATCTTGAATTATTATTTCAATTGCTTGACCACCGGGTGCTGGTGGACCTTTGTGCATTTCAGAATCAATTGATGGAGAAGCACTAATCACTAGAGGAGCATTACCATCAAAAATCAATTTTATTGTATTATATCCGGGATTAACATAAGTTGAGCCTGTCTTTAGATTTACAGCCTCTACATAGAGTATCATTCCGCCAGGTTCTGATTCCATAGGTGATGTAAATGTCAAATTATATTCTCCAAACGAAGGATTGCCTTCTTGGTGCAATATAACAGGTTCACCTATAGGATCTCCGTCATATGTCACATTCTGGCCTAAAACACGTAAATCAAATTCACCAGCTAACGGTGACAAAACCGAATTTTCAAAATGTAACCCTCCATTTATTGAAAGGTTAAATCCACCTCTGACCCAATCACCTGAATATAACCCACGACCGGTCTCTTCCCATACCTGCATGCCATCTAGCATTATGTCATTCTCAATATTTAGAGACAATGTATCAGTAGTCCACGCATTAACCTGAACTCCCAAATCATCTGATAACGTCACTATTGCTTCCATCTTACGCTCATCATCCCATGTCCAATTTACTTGCATTGGCATGCTTATTGATACAATACCATCATTATCTGTAACTGAAGTGCAATTTCCTACATCAAAGTTTACTATCCCACCTGCGTCATCCTCAAGTGAACAAGTGTCTCCTCGTTCCCACTTAAAGGCTGGATTTCCGCCATGTGAATTGTTAAGACCGATTATTGATTCTGTCACTCTATCAACTAAATCCCCGGGTGCAACTCTGACCACCAAATTGCGATAAATACCATCCGGTGCAACTAAACCGCCTTCGAGACTTGCATCAAGAACTCTAGTATTGAGTCTGTATTCTATATCTAGATCACTGATTTTTACACGACCTGGTGTTCTAGCCTTAACAGCAATTGGAATTTCCACCTCGCCGATTCCATTTTCAGGTATATGTAGGTTAAATGCATCAACAAGTGTTGGTGTTTCAGAAACAACTTGCCCAACTGGAGATTCATCATTTGCAATTACATCTGATTCATTCAAAAATAGAACTGACTTCCAATCCCAAAGTCCATCATTGCCTACGTCTAATTGCGGGCCATCCGGATATCCTTCCTCATACCATAGGACAAATGAATCAATTAACGGTGATGTGGATGAGTCAGTAGAACTCATCTGGATTGCATATAGCAATTCACTACCAGCACCCTCTGAAGAAAAACTAACTTCAATGTTATTTGTTGCACTTTCCCAAGAAGTACCATTATCATTTGAGACTGAAACGGATATTGCTGAATTTGCAGGCTCGTCGGCACTCCAAACTGCTCTTACTTTGCCCACATTAGTTCCAGTTTGTACAGCCTTGCTAGTCCATGAACCAGCTCCTACGTAACCAGTTGCATACTCCAATGAAACCCACCAGGAAACAGCAGAAGAACCTATCAATTGTAATTTCCAAACTAATTCATTACCAGGGTTGGCAAAATGTATTGTTTGATTTTTTACAACTTTTTCCCAATGAGTTCCATTGTCAGCACTAACCCAATAATCTACCCTATCTCCTTGTGATAATGCACTCCAATGGTTCCGAACATTTACTGCAACGATCTCTTCGGTAGTCTGAATCGTTTCACCATGCCATGTAGTTGTCCCTGGTGCGGCCGTAGTTGGATATGTAATTCCAGTACCGAATTCTCTGTAATAAAGTGTCTTAGCACCCCATGTAGAGTATCCACAATCCACTGTAATTAATCTCTCGCCGTCATAAAACAATCCGTTACCTAATGAAGAAATGTCACGTGTCCCTGCTTGCGGAACCAAACTTGTAGATGAACCAGAAATAGCCCATGCACTCAATTGATCAGTATCCTGATAGTACACTCCTTTCATGCAACGCATATAGAAGAAATTTCCATGCACAGACAATCCCCTGACAGCACTTGTTGACTTGCCACACTCATTTGTTGAGGATGACCCACTTGAAAAGGAGTACATGTTTTCACCCCTAGTATATTGTCCATTATCTCCAAAATCATATGGAACAATTCGTCTTTGATTACCATGAACCACCCATATCTGATCGCTCTCCCTATCATATGAAATTCCAGAATATTCTCCAAATTGCGGAGAGAGATCATAAGAATCTGTACATTTCCAATTCCAATCATCACTAACATCTATTTTCAACACACGAAGATATTGGGTAGGTAGGGAGCTAGAATAAAAATAACGATATGTAGTGAAAATACCATACAATGTTTCATCATCGGTTATAGTCCAATCTCGGAATCCATAACCCCTGTAATAAGTTGAAGATGGATCTGATGGTAAAGTACAACTAGTTTCTTTTTGTAAGTCAACGATAATATCGCGTGAAGCATTTCCGGGGTGCATGCGATGAACAACATCGCTGAATTTTGTTCCAGAATGAGTGGACATGAATAGCCAATCATGATTGCGTAATATCGCTCCTTGACCCTGTGCCATTAAATTTGGACTAGATTGTGTGACCTGCGGTGAAAATCTAGATTCAGTTGAATTTGAAGTATGTGGCTGCCTGACTGCAAATGAACCATTATCTAACCACGATGTTGATGTTGAAATTGCAGTTTCATCCAAAGAATGTGCATTAAATGAAGTGCTCGGATTTGCCAAACCTAATGCGAGAGATTCAGATCGTGCATCGACATCAAGTGATTCACCATCCATCCATTCCTCATAAGTATCAGTTGTTACTTGTGACCATCCCGTCGAACTCGCACCAGCTAATGTCATCTGAACGTCAAGTACTTCAGCACCCTTTGGCAAGGAAACTTTGGTAGTTTTGTCAGCGCCTCCTCCTGTAAACAATGCAATATTCTCTGTTGAACCATCGGAAAAGGTGTATGCATGCCTGCTTGCGCCTGCAGCATCAGATGGCATTACCAGTACTTCTGACAGAGGACTAAATGGACACAATACCAATACGCCAAACATGATAATTATCGCGGTGCGTGACTGGACTTTAGATGACATCTACACACACCTGACGTCACATCCTCTAACGGCATCACCCTTCAAACATCCGGCGACAGGTCAGTTTCAGAATACCCCCTAAAGGGGGATTCTGTAGAACCTATGCTGTGTTTCTACTATCATACCTGATTGGTGAAGAATCACCGCGAATTCCATCTTCTTCATCGTCCATTACTTCGAACCAATCAACTAACCAATCACCATCGGTATCCCAATTCAATGGATCTGAACCCTCGGCGATATGATCATCATCCAAATCTAGCATCCACCAACCTAGTTCTCTTTCACCTACAGTCAAATCAGGATCTCGGTCTGTAGTGCTATAATACAAATCCCACAAGTCAGTTTGATTACCAGCACAAAGTACAATATCGTCACCAGGATCAAGAACTAAGAAATTTGAATCCTGATCATTAACAATATATGCATACATTTCATCGTCAAAGGTAATTTTATTCATCTTGAGATAATTAGTTGAATCTTCTGTAACTTCGCCCAAGCCTAAAGTGAAAGCTCTAAATTGCCACCATTCTGTGATAGGGCTACCATTCCAAGTTTCACCAGAAAGCCTTACAGAATCTGGTGAATCTAAATTTGGATTTGTTATTGCAAAAAATTCCATGAAATTGGTATATGGTGTGTAAGCACATTCAGCGCCACTACAATCCCAATTACCATCCATATCTGGATCTGAATTAGCATCATTCGGATCTGCAGGATCAAATTGTGCCCATGTCCATCCTAATACTGGCCTACCAAGTGCTCCTTGGTCATCGGATAAGGGCCGACAAGAAACTGTTGTCGAATCACAAGGACCTCCTGTTGCCGGATCTATCCATTGGACTTCAACTTTTAACCTGGAACTGAAATTATCATTCGACTCATTCCATCCTTTAGCATATTCAAACCAATCTGGCAGCATATCTCCGTCAGTATCATTATCCATCGGGTTGATTCCATACTTGAATACCTCGCGACCATCTGAAAGGCTGTAATCACGCTCATGCGATACCACTTCACCCAAATTTAGTATTGTCCGATAAGTTACTGAATCCATATCTGTATCATTCATATCTGGCCTAGTTCCATTTAACCATTCCATTAGGTTAGTAAATGGTAAATCTCCAGGTCCATTTTGAATTATTAACCCTGAAGGAGTAAATACTCGATCAACCCATGTTCCTTGAGTAGCGGGATTGTCGAAACTTGTGCGGTTATACCAGCCATCACTATCCGGATCGTAATCTACATCATATGGATTAACCGGATTTGTCGCCCAGTGGTTTTGCGTAGTAGGGTCTGGCATACCGTAAACAGCATAGCAGAATTCCCAACCATCTTCTATTCCATCCAGATCGCTATCGGGATGCGTAGGATCTGAAATACCGAACAGTGTTCGATTGAAATTATTGGCGTCTTCTGAATTTATTTTTGTCATTCTCGCTGTTGATAATGCATCTTTTCCTTGGAAATTATTAAAAATCTCTCTTCTTGCTTCGCTGTCAGTGTATCCATCCTCGATGTATGCAGATATCGCATCATCACCAAATCCAATCAATCCAGAACCTGTGCTAAGACGTTCAGAATATTTTCCATAAACTCTAGATTGATATTCTCTTTTATTCGTATATTGCTCATCTAGTGATACGTTTCCATCCCTATTGCAATCATATGAATCACCATCTGAATCTAACCATTGATCTGAATCAATTAATGGGTTCATTGACCAACGATTGTTGTCTAAATCCCAAGAAGTGAACCAATATTCATATCCATCTATCATACCATCATCATCAGTATCAGACATAGTTGGATCTGTAATTCCCATCATCGTTTCAATAAAGATATTTGCAATTCCAGTTGATTGCCATATTTGGAATTCATCTAAATGACGTTTCCCACGTTGTCCCTTTTCAAGGATAATTGAATAAACTCTCTGAGCTTTTTGAGTAGGATCGTTGATGTCGCCATCTATGTGCATTAAGGGTGCATCTAGTGGATGTGACCCTCCATTATCAGGATTAGATGTTGCTAATGAAAATTCCACTGAATCGGACAAACCATCAGAATCAGAATCGAACTGGCCATCACCAGGGACCAGTGGATTCAATGTCCACTGACTAGCCGTATCATTCCATGCAGTAAATAACAACTCTAATCCATCCAAAAATCCATCTCCATCTGTATCAGGATTTGTAGGGTCTGCAGTCCAACCTGAGACATTTACTATCTCGCTTGGCACATAATCTCCGAAGGAATCGAAATTTGTAATTCCAGCCCATTGTTGAAGTGTAAATCCTGTACCTACTGTAGTGACATACCACTGCGGACTTGTTCGATTTGCATTTGTCTCAGAACGTGATGGTGAAATGGAATTGTATTCTTCCCAATTACTCATTCCATCATCATCTGAATCTCCCCATCTGTCAGTTGAGTCCAAGGGGTTAAGTGTCCATTCTGCATCCAATAAATCCCAACGTGCAAACCAAATTTCCCACCCATCTGGCATACCATCACTATCACTATCAGAAGAAGTAGGATCTCCCGTTTGAGTACCGTCACTAAATATCTCTAATGGAGTAGCCCAATCTGAAATATTTTGAAACAAATCGGTATGGAAATTATCTGGTAATTCGTCGCCATCCAAAGTCTGATTGCCACTAAACAAATCACTCATTACATTATATTCAAGCCAATTGACAAATGCCTCATTATCTTCAATCACACCATTATGGTTAATGTCATAGCCATCACCATCTGGGTTTTCAAGATAATCACTACCATTCAGTGGGTTAATTCCAACTCTACTTACATCCCAGTTACAGGCGCTACGGGCTTCCCAACCGTCAGGCAACTGATCACCATCAGAATCAACATTATTTGGATCTGCATCAAACCACAATGCAACGTCACTTTCACTTTCATAATGAGTTTCGAATAAATCACCTAGCAGCCCAATTGCCTTTATTTGGGTCCATTGATATTCACATAGATTTGATAATCCATCTCCATCTGCATCCCAATTCGCATCAGCTGCCCGCATTGGATCCATTGTCCAATTATTGGAACCGGTAAATGTACTTCCAATCCAACGGCGATTCTCAATTTCCCATCCATCAGGCATACCATCTCCATCTGAGTCAGGATTTGTTGGGTCAGTCCCAGTATCCACTCCTAACGAGGCCAGATATGTGCTATTTGCTGCTTGACCTGCTGCATCATCGCAAACATGTATGTGATCATATGCATTAGTATAGTGGCACCAAAGTGGTGTTACTCCATGGAATAGGCCAAAGTACTCCTCTCCATCACTAATTCCATCATCATCGGTATCAGTATCTCTTGGATCTGTTGCATTATATCCATTATTTGTTGTTGCAGTATATCTGAATTCATCTAAATTACGCCATGCCCTTTCTTGTATTGGATCATCATCTAAATTTACACCGTCACCATCCGCATCTAATTGTGCATCCCACGGATCTGTAGGATCTAATCCATATTGGACTTCCCAACCATCAATCATTCCATCTGCATCTGAATCATTTGCTAGTGGATCCATTAATTCTAAATTTGAATACTTTCCAGGCGCTATGCCGGCAAAAATAGTATCAACTCCATCAATTGCATGTATTGAAAGGGCTGCAACATTTCCAGGAACCCACTCTTGATCCGATAGTCCGTATAGACCTGCATAACTACCTTTTATTGACCAAGAACCCCATTTTGAGCCTATTAGTAAATCTGTTTCTCCAGCATGTATTGCCATCACATGATTTGCATCAGCAACTGATTTGCCATCAATGCCTGGATGCTCTAATTCACCACTGTGTGTGATAGTGCCGGGATCTGTTAGCAATATGCGATGCAACCCCGAAGGAGTTCCTATCCAAAGTGTATGATCGTCGCCACCATTAGGACCATCAACTTCGAGTTCGTAAACATAAGCCGGGTTGCCCTCACCACCCGGTCCTAAAGTACGTAAATCATCAAGATCAGAGGCAATTGTAGTTGTTTCTGGTGAATGATAAAATCTCCAAGTTGGTGTTGAGTCACCCCTTGCAGTAGCAGTTTCAACACTAAATAATCCAACATCCGTACCTACCCAAAGTGTTTGAGGATAACCAACTAAATCTACGTGTTGAATTGAAGTTGCGGTTGCATTACCCTGCAGCATTGCATTCGATATACCAATACCCAACTCGAGTTGAGTAATACCAATTCCTGTAAACTGTAATACAAAGCCATTACCAGCTGAACCAAGTACTAAGATATAATCATCACCGCCGTCTCCATTTAATAAAGTACCAGCAGTATAGTGCCCTGCAATATGAGTCCACGACCCTGAATCTGAAACTGTTCCGCCATCTCTATCTGCAATCCAAACGCCTCCATCTGTAATCATCACAAGAGAATCATCGAGCAAGATCATATCATTCAAATCATGTCCTTGTGGCAAGCTAATATCAGTCGACACCTCCGCATCGAAATCAATCACTGATACTCCAAGTCTAGTTCCAACCCAAAGCAAATCTTCTGCAGAAATTAATTCACGTATATCATGATGAATTATACTAATTTCACCTTCAGATGCTTCTGGTGTCAACAAATATTCAGTATAAGTTGTATCTGAAGATGATAGCACAACCGATCGCAGTCCAGATTTTACCGTACTACCATCATCATTATGTACGTTATATTCCTCCAAAGTAGAAAGTTGCTCTCCTACTTTTAATGCGTTTTCAGTACGTGCTGCATCAGCACTGATTTGCCCATCGCGATTGGTATCCCAGCCATCATTATCTAAATCCACTAAAGCATCTGAACGGTTAAGAGGATTCAATCCAAAATGAATTTCCCATCCGTCAATCATCCCATCTCCCATTGAGGGGAATAATCTGCGATGCTTCACTCCATCGAAATTGTATCGATCACTATCGTCATCCACCGGATTGGTCCCCAGCCATATATTTTCATCAACAATACCATCAGTTCCATTAGCCGCACAAGCATCCAATATATTGTAAAACAAAGTGTGAGTCATATTTAGAGAAATAAATGGCCAACTCGAAAGAGGAGAGCCTTCAGGATCTGGTGAATAGCACCTAAGACCATCTAACTCAGTTGTCCAATTTCCTGGTGCTCCATAATTATATTCTTCAGAGGACGTAAGTAATTCACTAACTGTCATAAAGCCATCACGGTTTACATCAAAGCCATCTTCATCGGGATCCATATTTGCATCGCTTGCATTCAAAGGATCGAACATATCGCAAGTGAACATCATTTGGACACTGTCAAAGCTACCCAAACTTTCACACATATGAACTTCAAAACCATCTGGCATTCCATCACCATCAGTATCAGATAATCGTGGGTCAAGATAAATGCGTTCACCAGAATCATCTATCTTACCAGTTAATCCGCGTACAAAACCAGGATCTGTACAAAGATAGGGGTATGGCCAACAGTATTCTTCTGTGGAATTTAGCCCATCCATATCAAAATCCAAATTCGCATCTGTTGCGTCATCTCTATTCAATCCAGGAATTATTACATCCCTATCATCAACGGAAGAAAAATTTCTCCATTCTGAAAAGATATTTTCATGTACATCAGGAATACCATCGCCGTCTGAATCGGTAGTCGGAGGACGTGCTCCGTCTGCTGTATTTGGATCTGAAGTTCCTACATTTGAAATTGCAGGAATTTGTGACATCATGAACAAACTAGACACTACTAGTGCAGTCATCAGCAGAGTTGTCTGGGAACGGCGCATGGTAACCACCTCGGGCGCGGCAGCACCCAAGTAGTCACGAACCACTGAATCAGCCTTAATAGGGTGATGGAGCGATGTTCAGACTTAGAAGCGCTACGGCTCATTTTTTTAGCCCCCAAAAACTCAAGATTTGTAGTCGGAAATAGAGATGACTTCAAAGGCTTGTCGCGACGACATAAGTAAGTTCGCAATGTCAATGTCATTCACCCACTTAGGCACCGGAAGTCGCGGCAATTCGACACTAATCGAATGTGGCGATTACAAGGTGTTGGTAGACCAAGGATTTAGTGGACGACAACTTGAACGGCGCTTAGCAAGGATGGAGATTAAGCCATCCGAAATAAATGCAATCTTACTCACACATCATCACGGTGATCATGGAGGTGGTGCCGCAATTGCTACCAAAAGATGGGACATACCAATAATTTGCAACTATAAAACTGCTACTTCATTAAATTTAGAAATAGAAAAAACACGTATTTTCGAAAATTTAGAAGTCATAAAAATAGCTGAAGATTTTGCCTTATTACCTGTGCCTGTGCCGCATAGTGGCGCTGACAATGTAGCATTTGTGGCGAGTCATAATGGAGAAAGAGGCGCAGTAGTTACCGACTTGGGATCATGGACAAATGAATTGGCAAACCACCTGCACGGCTGCCAACATATCTCTATCGAAGCAAATTATGACCATAACAAATTATGGAATGGCCCATATCCTTCAAGTTTAAAAGAACGGATTTCAAGTAGAGGCGGGCATTTATCAAATGACCAAACAGGCCAATTTCTAGCAAATGTTGTAACTGAAAATACACGCTCGATTGTCCTCACACATCTATCAGAACAAAACAATGCCCCGCATATAGCTGAGTCTTCGGTTTTATACCATCTTGATGACCTCTTTGAAGGCGATATTCGAATCTCGTTGCAAGATGGCCCTGATTTTACACATCACGTAGGACAATCTGAGGCAGAATTAAATTCGATTGAGGGAATATACCTCAGAGGATGAGCCCTATAAGGGCTCTATTTGGTCAAGACATAAGAACGTTGGAGAATCTCTCGTGCCTGATGAGAGCCCGAAGCAACGCCAATAATGACCTCGCCGTCAGCGAAGTTATTGGCGTTGTTATGCTGCTTGCGATGGTAATTTCAATGATGGGAGGAGTTTTCCTAGTACTCAGTCCATACGTAAATGATTTCCAAGACAATAGCGCATATGCTGCAGCAAATGGTATTGCAGAAAGGGTTGACGAAAGGATAGAATTGGTAAGTGGTGCAAACTCTGACGTGGGGATTCGTGCTACTATTGAGGCAGCCACTAGTTCAATAACTCCAATAACACAAATTGAAACATGGTTTATTGCAGCAGATTTAACACCGCAGGAACAAGTATCCGTCGATTATATCAATTCAACATCTTTTACAATTACTGCACAAAATGAGAGCGCAACAAATGCCCATTTATGGACGCCTAGTGGGGAACAAGAATTCTCTTTTGAATCGACAAACCTTCCAGTATTACTTACTCATAATCTCTCAGTTCATACATTATGGATTATGACCATCAGTGATTCTCTGGGTAATGTAATACATAAATCAGCATACATCACTATTTCTGGCTTACAGATCACAACAAATGTTCAGCAGGGAGATCACAACATAGCATTAGTCAATGATGCAAGATATGAAAAGTTTTCAGGTAAACCATGGGCTGTTACCGAAAAACCCGATCTTGAAATCGAAGAATTACATGACGGGACCATGCGTGCTAGCTTACGACTAAGAGATGTTAGTTTTGTTGGCCCAATTCCTGATGGGACAACACTTCATATGAATATTGAATCTAGTGGCCCAATAAACCTCTTCAGTGGCGATGCATGGAATACAAGATTCAGTTATGAGTCCACACTTGGCGATACGATTAGTCCTCAGATTCACGAAAGTTGGTTACGTGATTACAGCCTAAATCGCGCCGCAGGTACTTTGGATGATTTCAGAGGCATTTCACCCTGGAAACGTGCAAGTGGATTAGATGGATTAACAATAGATAGTGGTGAAAATCGCATAGACCTTGAAATCGACATACATAGGATAGTGATTAGTAAATGATTACTGCAAGACAAATGCGTGATGACGAGGCGGTAAGCGCTGCTGTTGCAACTGTTCTTCTTTTCGGAGGAGTGGTTACAATAATTGGTCTCATGCTTATTTCAATGACACCTATTATCGAAGAGCTTGAGGGTTCAATAAAGCGTAACGACATGGAAATACAAATGCGTGACATGGCACATGAAATAACAATGTTATCTGAAACTGGGATGCCCGGTGATCGTGCAGAAATTGACCTATTTCCAGTTGAAGGAGAAATGGGTTGGGACAGATTAAGAGGTGGCATGTGGTATTCCGCGTCATGGCATGAAGGACATTCAATGCGGATTAATGGAGCAATTGACCTAGACAAATATGTTGAAATTCGACATCCTGAAAGTAAAGTTGCAACTGTTTGTTTTGAAGATATGAGACTCGGACCAGATAGGCCTTATTACTATGCTCAAGATAATTCTGTAGATGCTTTTGTTGTCACTCCAAAACATGGGCTTGCTGCACCCTTAGGCCCTGTTGAAGTAGTACAGGGTGATTTAGCATATGAGATGTTAGTTGGTGGCGTTTTACGATTGGATTCTTCGCAAGGAATTGCATCAAGTCACGAACTTACAGGCTACGTTGTGAATGGAGGTTCTGGAGCGACATTCATTGAGCCAACCCAAGCAAATCCAGTAAATGGAAAGGGGAGACATTTTACAATTCCATTACTTTCAGGCAATACTACTGTAGAAGTGATTTCAACTGATGATATGATGGTCAATTGGAAAATTGATGATGCTGAATCTGAACAGATAGTGACAATGAGTGATGGTTTACGAATGGCTAACTCATGGTTACACCAATTTACTGTCAATGAGGATAAACTTCTCGAAGTAAATGTCGATACTGATGCTCGCGTTATCATTGTTCACGAAAATTCTGGGATTGCAACTTTAACAGGTGAAGATTCATCTAAATTGTCGACAGATTTCATGCTACCATCACAAAGTGGGAATTTGATTATCCATAATCCCAACCAAGATCAGACCACAATTATTTGGCGTAATGGAGGTGTTTCAGTACCAGGAAACTCAACTCTGGAAGTCCAATGGCCACCAAACAATATACAAAACGGTTCACTGATTGAATCAAACTCTCCTGTAACAATCTCATGGGAAACGGGTAATCAGGGTATGCATAGGATTACAGCAACAGATACTGGTCAAGATAGTGGCCTAGTTTTCAACATTGAAGATTCTACTAATACTTCGATTTCTGAAATGGGAAGTGAAAATGGTGAAGTGCAAATAGCAACTCATAGCGATGGAGATTCCGGTATAATTTCACTTCGACACGATGGTGCAAAGAGATGCTTAAGCGTAAACAAAATGGCTTCAGGATGGATTGAATTGACTCTGCCTTGGAAGTCACTAAATGGGTTGCCAGAAGGACAAATTATCAATTCATGGAGAGAGGGTACACACCCTGCTAGCCTTGAAATTCAGATGTATGGAGAAATTGGTGAGCGAAATATGTCAATGATTGCAACCAGTTGGGCATTTCACACATCGAGATTAACTTATGAATTTGAGTCCTCAATCAGTGGATTAGAAGTTGCTTGGAGTTCAGGAGCTGTTGTCACAAATCATCCTGAAATGTCTCCCACAGTTTTAGTTGGACCATCTGACAGAGGAGGGCCAGGGCCGCGATTTTCAGCAACCGTTCCTTCAATGCATCCAACTAGCGATTCGGTATCAGGTTCGGGTGCGATGGAATTTCAAATGGAGCTCACGATGAGAACAAGTTTAGCATCATTTACAGCATATGATGTCCGGAGAGCATGGGTTGGACCATATGGAACTCAGATTGCCGCAAATGCGGCAAATGGTTTGGACCAATCTGAAGACTGGATTGTGTCACCCGGGCGTTTAGATTTGCTAGAAGATTATGTTGGCTGGGTTCCTATTCCATCACACGGCCCAAGTGAAGCCGTTTGGCACACATCTGGTGAACCAATTCAATTTAATTTGCAAATAAGTAGTATTGACGTGAGAGCTACGGAGGCTGGAATATGAAGGGTCAATTGCGGAAAGATGAGGCGGCGGCGGCTACTGAATTAGGATATATGTTTACATTTCTTCTTGGCGTAATCTTACTTTCAATGTTTAGTTGGTGGGCTTTTGATATTGAAACTTCAACAAGAGAAAGATGGAATGAACAAGCTATAGATGCAAATATGGCAGATATTGCTGCTGCAGTAGAACGAGCAGATCAAGCTAGTAGAGACGGTTCTGATGTACATTATGCTGAACGTGTTGAGTGGAGACCCACTGAGGCCGATGAATCTCTATTCAGATTAAGTCTTAATTCAGAAATGATTGAATTGGACCATGAAGAAGACCTTCTCGACCGCCAAAAGCCTATCTCTGGAACAAATTCTGGTACTTATGATGGCCAAATATCACTTTCTGGCCTGAAATATGTATGGGTAATCTACGAGGATGGTGTAACTAGTTTATCGACACACAGGCCTAATTTCTAACGGCCCATTACAGCGGAATGTACCATCATTTGTACTTCTCTCATCCTAGTTTGCGCACCTAATTCACGGAAGACTGAAAGCGCCCTTTGAAGATATTCCATTCTCCTTTGCCTGTCAGGTGCAACCCCTCCGAGTCTGGCTAATAATTCACCAATCTGCATGCGTAAATCATTTGCCTCACTTATTACAAGAGCTTCCCGATATCTCTCTAGTGCTTCATCGACTCTTCCACTATCTTGCAAAACTTCACCTAGCAATATAGAAACCTCAACAAGTGCTAGTGGATCACCTGCTTCTCCCATCGCCTCTAAGGCACCAGTATAATGGTGAAGTGCTAAATCAGAGTCGTTTGTTTTTGCATAATATCGACCTAATACAGCTCTTGCTCTTGCGTGTAATATAGAATCATCCGATTCTGCTGAACGCTCATATGCTGACAATGCATGATTTCTTGCCCTATCATTTTCTCCCAAATCTAATAATGAACGTGCCAATACAATCTGAGCTGGAATCAAGTTATCTGAATCATCACTAGCTAATATCGCTTCTACTTCTCCATATGCCTCTAAAGCTTTTGTTTTGTCTCCACTTCTTCTCAAAATGTAGCCCATATTATTGTAAGAACGTGCTGCTCCAATCGAATCACCATTTTCAATAAACAATTCAAGTGCTTTACTGTGCATTTCTAATGACATTTCAAAATCACCACGCTTCAATGCAATATCTGCTAAATTTGAATCTATATCTGCAATGATGTCACTCAATCCTGCTGCCTCAGCAGGAGGTCTAGCAGAACTAAATGCTGCTTCTGCATCATCAAATCTACCTAGCAATGTCAATACTTCTCCTCGGAGTTGATCTATTCTGCTAGCCAATTCAGCCTCCAATTCAGAATTATCTACTTTCTCAAGTAGATCTAGCAATTCAATGTGTCCTTCACGTACAAGTGCACGACCTTCTTTTGCAATTATTATAGCAGCATCACTGTGTCGCGCTGAAGAAATTAAATGGTAAATACTCTCCATGGCCACTTGAGAGTCTGATTTTTGTTTTCCATACCAGTTCACTGCTTTATTGTGTAATTGTTCTTTTGCTTGTCCATCCAAACTCTGTAGCAAAAATTCTCTAATCAAATCATGAACATCATAAGTATCTGAATCTGCATGTCTAGCAAGTCCTGCTTCTACAAGAGAATCTAATTCATCAATATCCAATTTTTGATCCGACAGTGCTTCTAAAGGAATAGGTTCCCGGAATACTGACAATGCACCTAGCAATCTCTTTTGTTCACCTGATAGTTTTGAAAATATTTCAATGTTGACGTAGTTTTCCAAGGATTCGTGGAAAGCGCCAGCTGATGCACCACGATTTATCAATTCCAATACCAAAGGATGGCCTCTACTCAACGAATGAATATACAGAAGTTTTTCTTGATCTATATCATCAAATGCTGTTAGTAAACTCCTTGTCGATTCTTGGTCAAGCCCTTCAAGAGGCAACACTAGGGAAACTATACGACCATCTGCATCTTTCAATGGAACTACTTCTCTGAAGGAACGTGAAAATAACACTAAGCCGACATCACCTTCACATTCAACTAAATTTCTAGACAATGCTTGTATTGTTTGGTGAAGAGTTTTGTCACTAACTTTATGATAATCGTCAATCACAATAAGTGCTGGTGCATTTCCTAATGAATCAATAATTAATTGTGCTGTATCTGCTGAATTCGGCACCGGTGTTGCTGCGATATAATCAGCTAACATTGAGTCCCCAATATTTGCTAGCCAATCTGCTATGCTTTCAAAAAAGGCTCTACTTCCATCCCAGTCTTGACATCTATGGTAGAGCAAATTTCTCCTATGCATAAATGATTCAATAATTTTTGCAGCCATCGAAGTCTTTCCAATTCCAGCAATACCAGGAACCATCAATGTTGTAGACCTGGCTTCTAACAAATTAACCATATTTTCTAATTCTGTTGAACGCCCATAGAAATGTCGTAAACGTGGTAGATCTCCAAGACTAGTGACTAATTGCTTCTCTACATGCTTTGACAAATCTCTTTCAACCAAGTCCGCAGATAAGGCCCTTACATCTAATACACCATTGTCATCGAGATAACGTATGACATCAACAGGCCTCATTGAAAATGGCAATTCATCTTGTATTTCACCAAGTGTTGAACTGATAGTATTACCTTCAGGTAAAATTGCTCGCAATTGAAAATCTCGTAACCTTTTCCATGTTTCTTCAGCTAATACCATTCCTGAATCAGTTAGAAAATATGCTTTCCTTTTCCGTGAAACTCCCTGGACATGAGCTTGTCTCTCTACCAAAAGACCCTGGTCCTTTAGTCCAGCAATTGCCCTAGGAACATTGGATCTTGCAATGGCAACAGCATTAGCAATTCCCATTTGAGAAAGCGAAAAGGGCACTTCGACTGAACTCATAAAATCTGAAAAATCAGATAAATGCAATAAAATTCTTTCTTGCACTCCAGGTTTGGGTTTTTGAACCATAACTCAACCTCTTCTTTGGTCCTCTTATATTCTTACTACTCCTTGTTCAGTTCTCACTGCTGGGGAGGTTGGTAATTTGGATCTGGAATCCACTGATTAGATTGTGCATCCCAAATCCAACCTGGATGCTGTGACTGTTCAACTGGAACTGGCGCCTGTACAGCGGCTACAGCTTGTTCTGCTGCTCTCGCTTTTGCCCATGCATATGGGTCTTCTTCTTTCTGTGCAGCGAGTTCTGCCTCTTCATCTTCAATGTATTCTTCCTCCTCAAATTCAAGGAAGAAGAAAGCACCTACTCCTAATAAAGCTACAATAGCAACAACAGCGATTAGGATCCAAATCCATGTAGCAAGGCCTTCGGAAATCGGCTCTCCACTTCTTATCAATATAGGTGAGTCTCCTTCATCGGGATGACCAATCTTTTGATCATCCTGTACAAAGAAAATTTCGTTATTGCCCTCTGTTGGCAACTGTGCTGAACTTATCAGCATACTCCAAGTGCCATCTTGCATAACTACAGTAGAATTAACCATCGTACTTCCTGCTACATTTCTTGCAAAGACTGTACTTCCCGGTAGACCTGTTCCTTGCCATTCAGATGGCTTTCCAAATATTACATTTCCTTCATCGACACGCTCAACAGAAAAAGATACACCCTTTACAATGAAGTTAATGCTAAATGAAATTGCAATTGAATCATATGCATCGCGGCATGTAAATATAACATTTGTTAGGGACCATTCAGTTATTTCTTCTGACAAAGAGCCTGTCCAATCTACTGGATTATAGTTTGCTACATGATATGAATTACTCATTGTTATTCTCTGGAAATGAACATCATCGAGCGCAGTCAAAGGATCGTTGAATGGGTAACATTGCAAACCGGCATAAGTAGGGTCATCTGGATCATAGAAGAAATCTGTCAAATCAACTGAAGCACCCTCGTTACAACGATCCTGATTGTTTGAATTTTCATCACAGAATATGATGATTGTCTCAGGCCAATTTTCTCCATCTTCTGTGACAGGTGTGAAGATTGGAGCAATATTATCTGCATTTGTCGGGTTATCGATTTTTATTCTAACTATCTCTTCATCGGAATAATCTTCGCCATCATAAGATTTCACATAGATTTCATATTGTTGATCATGGATTAATTTACTTGTATCCCAATATGTTTCCCAATAACCATTTGGTAGGAAAGAAGTAATTGGGTCAGGACCAGTATTTAATTCAAAACCGCCAGCTAAATCCCAAACTGAAATTTCAACACGTGTTACTGCGCCATCATTATCTCTTGCCACGCCGCTGATTAGTGTGTCTTCGGCTGCTCTGACAACCTCCATTGGCAATGGAGATTCAACTTGTACGAAAGGACGTTGGTTATCATTATCTATGAACAAAGTAATTGTATCTGATTCGCAGATATCAACTGTCTGTGTACAATAATTTGAATCACTAGCCCATACTGTAAATGTATATGACCCAGTAGGTAATGCTGAGAATTCCCAAGAATCAGACCAGGCAGTACCTCCGCCACTATTTGCTGGATAGTTGGCTGAATAATTTGAAGGACCTACTACTGAAAACCAGATATCTTGTATGTCACTACCCTGAACTCCAGAATAATCGTCAGCAGCTGTACCACTAAACAAGACTGAACTACCAGAATGCGTTGAACCATCAAGAGGTGTTTCGAGGTTAATTGTAGGAGGATTAATGTTCAATTTGAATACTCGTGATGATGTAATAGATTCATCAACACCATCAAATGATCTTACTCTGAAAGTAATATCTTCTTCGAAGTGGTTAGACATATCCCAGTCAAACGACCATGACTTAAATGGCCAATTCGTCATATTTACAACACCATTTGCCCCTGAAGTGTCTGTTGCTAAATACCAATCTTGACTCCCGTGTGGTTGCACTTCTACACGAGTTACCGTCCCGTACTGAGAAAGATAAGAATCGTAGTCATTGAAGTACGGCCCTACAATGCCATCATGGGCAGTTCCCGTCAGGGTGATGGTTCTTGCGAAGGAAAAGCCATCAGGCTGATCAAGTGAAACTGATGGGCCAATATTTGCTAAATTGATTACTTCATCTACCATACCTGTCAATATGAATTGATGTTCTGAAGAACCCTTCCCGAATTTGCCCGCCTTCACCATGTACACTGGCAATTCACGATTTCCATTCTGGCAATCGGAATCTTCACCATCTGTGAGGGTGTCTCCGTCATTATCTATTCGATCGTTGCATGAATTTTCATTAGTATCAGTAACATCATGGTCCCAACTTGTGTCAATATGGAAGTCGCTAGCTAATGTAATCCAGGGAGTATATCCATATGGATCTGTAGTCATATTATACAGTGGCTTACCTGCAGCGTCCATGATTACGACATCCGCATCTGCAACTTGGGAATTATCAGACTTGACTTGATAACGTACTAACTCACCCTTTTCTACCTGCACATTCCATCCTTGGTTTTGGTTCTGGACATAAATCTTTGATGTGTCGAAATTAACTACATCAGCAAATGCAAAAACTGTGGCTGCCTCATTGACTTCCATTGATAGTGGCATATCCCTCGGAGGCCAAACACCTGTTGGTGGAACCTGCAGACATTCGTCCAAATTTCCAACTTCACAGTCAGCTGATAACCAACTTAGCATTACAGGGTAAGGGTACCCCCCTCCTGGTGCAGGCATAAATTCTGACTGTACTGAAACACGTGATTCAGATACATTGTAAATTTGTGTAGCATTAGTGTAAGTGTTGTCTGCAAAATATGCAATTGAACCATATTTGTTTCCATAATTATCATCGAAGTGTGTTATGTTAGCAGCAAACTGTCCTACTTCCATAGTGTTACCTCTAGCATGGACAATACCGCCCTTAATGAGGAAACCATCTCCAGCACTGTTTGTCACAGTATTATCAACAAATGTAGCAGATGACATGAAGACATGGAACGCAGGGCAAAGGAAATCGCCACCATACATGTAATCTGAATTACAAGTTCCAGTGTTATTTTCAATTATATTGTTTGCAAAGTAAAGCCTTGACTTGGTTGGTGCAGGGACATTCCATCCCTGATCCTTAAAGTGATATTCACCAAGGAGAACTGGTTCTTTAGCAGTATTCATAATTGTATTATTTTCTGCAATTACATCAGATTCACCATAAATCCAAAGTCCATTATATCCTTCTATTGGACCAATGATATTGTTATTAATTGTCACTTCAGAGGATCTTATTCCAAATCCTGATCCCCCTGATGCGCCAGAAATTTGATTGTTTTCTGCGACTACAATTGCCCCGTCATAAGCTGTTACTCCAGCACCTTCTTCTGTGGTTAGGGCGTTATTTGAAATAACAAATGTGTGATTAAAATCATTAGTTGTAAGGTGTGAATTAGTATCAATAGCATTACACTTAACATTAACAGTAGAATTAGTTAATGAACCACTACTCGACCTCAAAAATGCACCATATGAATTTTGAGTGATTGACAATGTGTCCATATTTACGAAAGAATCTTCCAAATAAATTGCCGATCTTCCACCTCCCTGAGTACCACAATCCGCTTCATTACCGGTGAACGCTGAATTGGTAACTTGCATTTTTACCAAACCCGCACCAGCACCATAAGCCTGTATTGCTGCACCTTGATACCCTTGCCCGTCAGCACCAACGACAAAAGTGCTACCATCAATTGATGGTGAAGCACCATTAATTGCGAGAACATTGGTTGTATTAATATCGACAAATGTTAGAGCATTTACTTCCAATGAAGCACCATCAAATACTAATGCACCATACTTAATCTGACTCTGAGAAATTGCAACAGGTATGCCATAAGCTCCATCTATTGTTACATGATTTAATTTGGTCAAAGACTGATCTATTGTTGAATCCAAGTAAATTCCAGAAGCACATGCCGCATCTGGATTATACGATGTTGCCTGAACATAACATCTTGATTGGTTTAAATCTGTACCTGCACCTGGAGTACCCCAAAGAAATCTCACTGGAGACCCAGTACTTGCTTGTGAAGCACCACAAGATGAATCGCCAGCACAAATTGCGCCTTGGATAGTAATACTGCGGTTTGCCGGGACATTGATTGTTGTTCCAGCATTAATAACCAATTTCGCACCACCTGCTACAAGAATGTCACCCTCAAGATTCATATTGCCAGTCCAGGTCTCTGTGCCAGTAATAGTTCCAGATTTTGTCTCATTAACAGCACTTACTGATGGAACTACAGTCATACTTGCAAATAATGAAAATAGCATTATTGTTACTAATCCTATACTTTTTCTTTGGTTGGTTTTGGCCATAAATACGCCCCTCTATCCTTGACCCAGTAACCACACCGACTTAATGGATTGGTAGTTTTGCCAACCTAATAGTATCAAATATGTCTAAAAATATCATATTTTTTGTAGCAATAAAATATCAAAGTATCAAATAAGGCCATAAATATCACTTTATTAAGAAGGTTAATGCTTCTTGGTTAATCGATTAGTCCTAACAAGTTCCAGATTGCCGTATTTCCAACAACCATCCATTGCCATCAAGTGCGCCATAACCCCACTTCTGATTATGTTCAATATCATCTACCAATGGGTTCGCTGAATCTCTTAATGCTAGTTTCACTAATTCCATACAACTACTATTCGGATTATCTGCGAGTGAAGGTTCTGCTTGCAATATCAATGCAAGAGCACCTGCGACAAAAACTGTTGAGTCGGATGTGCCTGTAGAGGAATAATATGTATTGCTCGGACCTGTTGATATAATGTTAACACCAGGTGCTGAGATTTCTGGCTTTAAGTGAGGATCTGTACGGTTTGTTCCATCTGAACCAACAGTGCTACCGATAGATGAACCATCCCAAATATTCCCTTCTTTGTTAAGGGCGCCTACGGAAATTACTTCTTTAACATTTGAAGGGGTTGCAACCATGCCGTCATCATCTGGCCCTCCATCATTTCCCGCTGCTGCAACGACATAGACTCCATTAGCTATTGCCAATTTTACTGCATTAGTAGTTGGGCCTTCTCTTGTGGCGTTTGGATTGGTTTCTCCGCCTAATGATAATGAAATGATATCTGCATCAAATTGCTCCCAACACCATCTTATTGCATTTGCAACACGTTGTTCATTTGCACTATTTTCTCCATCGGAATCTGGACCTAGGGCTGCAGCCATACCAAGTGTGATTCCTGGAGCTATGCCATCAATTACACCATCTCCAGCAACAATGCCTGCCATCATTGTCCCATGCCCTAGAGTGCCATGATCTCTAATCATAGAATCACCTGTAATGAAATCCTTGTAAACTAAATCTAAATTCTGCAAATCGGGATGTTCTGCATCAATTCCGGTATCTACCATACATAGTCTAACGCCGGTTCCATCAAAGCCTAATTCCTGTAAATCGCGAATTCCTGAATCCTCAAATGCCCATTCCGATGTTGGAGGTGGTAAATCTGAAATTAGATATTGTGATCTCCATGCACCCCATAATATCAGCAAAACAATAAGAAAAACGCCTACATTTACTATGCGCTGTGAAGTTAAATCTCTCCGTGGAATTACTGGAACCGGCTCTGGTGCCCATCCCAATACTTCACTTCGCCAACTTTCTTGATGCCCTACAGTATTTGGATCAGCAGCTGAAACGATTCTCGAATCTGTGGGTTCCGGAATAAACTCAACACTTTCAAGTTCCTTTTCTTCCCACATAAAGGGGGGTTATTGGAACTTGTTTTCAATCTGTGCTTTAATTTCAACCTCAAATGGCATTCTGCAATCTGAATAATTCAGTTCAGAACTTACTGCCTTTTGTTCTTCCAGCCACCGTCTTATATCCTGAATATATTACCAATATAATCAGTAATACTACGAATACCATGACAAAGTCTGAATCTCCCTCTTCTGCCATATTGGAATAAGTTATACTAACATCTTCAGTGAAATCACTAGCTGAATTATCCGTAGGTGTGTCTATTACATCAATCCTGACAGTGAAGTAATGCGGACCAGGGACGAATTCACCATGTTCGAATTCTGCATATGCCATTCCCTCAGCAGGGACTGAAATTGTAGTTTGTACTTCCTCAAATATAGTGGCGGTTTGCTCAGCGGCTTCTAGATAGACAATAACGTCAGTTGCTGTCAAGAATCCACTATTACTTACTGGTATACGTATAATTCCGTCCTTGTTTGCTTCTGCGACTGCAGCATAAGGTTCAATCAATGTTGTTTCAATCTTCAAACTTGCGACAGCGACCAGTATACTAGTAGATCCAGTTTGGATCTCATAATCACTTTCAGAATCCACAGAGAAACTCAATGTACATTCATTCTCAGTAGAATTCGTTGCAGCATGAATAGTGAAAGATTGACTTCTTTCATTTCCTGCTGCGATAGTTATGTTTGAAATCTCTGGCGTTACATCCCAACCAGCATCATCGCAATCGGAATCAAGCTCTGCACTTATTCCAACTGTATCATCGCCATTTCCACCATTAGCCACAACTATTGTGACTAACTTTTCGCCACCATCTGCAACTCCAACTCTATCATCTAACTCTGAAATTGAAATATTGTACTGTTGCGGAACATGTACCCTAAGACTTTGCTCGGTCATGCCTCCTGTATCTGAAGTGAATCTTACATTGATGATGTGACCATCATCATATGTTTGTGTTGTATTCGTTGGAGGTAATGTAATTCTAACCTCTATATCATCAACAAGATTGATTTGATTACTATCATCGTCACCAATTCCTAAATTCATTTCCATCTCAGATACCCATTGGCCTGTTTCATTCTTGAATTCAACAACCCAATCAGCTGAATCTTGTGCGACACCTACTTCTCCAGTTACAGTAAATATGTCATTAATCTCAGTACCTTCATATGCTACATTAAGGGTTAACTCAATTAACTCATACAGATCATTCTTCTCAACAGCTGTCAAGTTATCCAAATCGCCTGTTACAGATTCTGATCCAATATTTACTGAAGATATATTCACAATAAGATCAGAATTAACTCTACGGTTATAATTCAACTCTGTTGCCAAAGTAGTTGCCTGCATTACATCAACGTGAAGACCAGCATTATACTCCATTTCTAGTGACAAACTGTGCTGTATAGTTGTAAATTCTGAATCCAGATCTACTTCGCCATCTGGCAAATTCAAATCCAATTGGCCAGCCTCATCAACAGTAACGTACCACTTGCGCCCATCACCAAGATCTATCTCAACTTCAACATCCTGTCCTTCAACAGCAGAAGTATTCATCACTTGACCATCCCATGTAGTCCACGTTGTAGATACAATTAATCGGCCTCCTAATGACATCTCCATATCGATTGTTGCACCTTCTTGAACAGATGCTTCTAGCAACCGTACAGCAATTGCAGCACCATCATCGTTTGCTCTCGAATCCTCTGCAATCACAATCCAATTACCAGGCTGTACTTGTGCATTCCAAGTTAACACGCCATTCGAAATTGATGTTGTATTTACTATAACAGGTTCACGAATTATTCCTGAAGCCGGATAAAGTGTGATCGTTGCATTTTCTAGCCTTTCAATGTCGCCTATCTTATCGGTGACATTACCGCCAACTGCAACCATACCAGCTGTGATTTCTAAATCTCGGCTCTCATGTGTATCGTTTACAGGATAGAATCCGCTTCCATCGTCATATGTTACTGTGTCGAATCCTGTCTTTGATACTGTGACAGTATAGTTATCACGGATTGGCACAAACAAATCCCAAACACCATTTTCATCTGTAAGCAAATTTTCATCTAAATTCGCACCAGTTATCGACACATTGACTCCTTCAACACCTTCTGAAACACCGGGTATGTCATCATCATTAAGATCCCAGAAGATTTTACCTCCAACAAGTACAAATTTATCTAGAACTAGTTCTGAAGTCCATGTTCCATTTTCAACCTCATTAGTTGAATTATGAATTCCTTCATCTAAGAACCATCGTTCAAGGTTTTCAGTTCTGTTGACAGATAGTGTCCAATTTCCTGGCATTAGTTGCTCACTAATATTTCCACTATTATCTGAAGGTCCTAAACTAATATTTCCAAGGCCGTCCAAACTTATTGCGGTAACACGCGTTGCAGCCACATTAGTTCCTACTAATCCTTCTTCGAGATGTAGTTCCACTGACAATACTGGCTCGGTTGTCCACGAAATATCCTGGTTAGCCCCGGACACCAATAATGTGCCTCGGAATATCTCAGTAGTGTTACTGTCAGTTTGATACGGATTTATGTCAACATAGTATTCTCCTGCTGGAACATAATCACTGAAACTACCGTTCTCATCTGTGGTAAGAGGGAAGAAATCAATTCCATCTGTCGTTCTTAGCCATACAGTTGAATTATCCATAGGTGTCATATCATACATAGTTACAGAACCACTGGTCAAATATTCAGGTTTAATGATTAATTTAACTGGTTCTCCACTTTCAGATAAACCAAGTATCATTTGTGGAGCGCCATCGAGATATCTGTGATAAGCAGATGCGTTTTCATCTGAAGGATCATCTGGTGACATTACAACAAGATATTCTCCAATCTCCAAATCAATTACCAATTCACCTGTGATGTTGTCATACATATCAGAAGTAACGTTCACAGTAATTGCGAAGTCGTCTTGGGCCTGTAGTGAAAACTCAGGCGATACTGCTGTACCATTCTCCCAAGATTGGTCATCATTTACATCTATGAATACATGGAATGTCGTGGTGATAGGATCCGGTTTAGCAACCATATCAACAAGACCAGAGAAATCAGTTGCATTAACTTCAATCTCAGAGACATTCATCAATTCATTGCTAACACTTAGAGTCCAATTACCATCTGTCAATTGTAGAAGGAAATTACCATCAGTGTCGAGTTCTTTCTGCCATTGTAGTCCTGTTTCATCAGTAGCAATTATCATCACGTCTTCTGCACCAGGAACTCCTGATTCCCATCTGATTCCTGTGCTATTTACTGGCGCATCACGCAACCACATCATTCCTTGGACCATGTTTGTAGTTGTCAAGTATAGATCTGTATCTACAACTTCAGATGCATTTTCAACAAACATTCCAGCTGCAAGTACATTACCGCCACCTAAGAAAGAGTCTACTGTGACATGGAATTCTTTTCCTGCAGGTAACCTTAGAGAATAATTACCATCAGTTGCAAAACTTTCGATTAGTATAGAACCTGAGCGTGCTTCTACAGTTACTGAGGTAGCTGGCTCTACGAATTCACTTGGAATATCAAGTGGGCTATCATATTCAGGTAATGTGAGCAATGATTCGTCAAATGACCAAACTGTACCATTTATCCAAACAGAAATTCCATATTCTAAATTCATATTCAAATCAGAGTCTACAATTTCCACTTCTGACCACAATACATAATTTTCATCGGATTCATCGGAAATAACCCATTCACCAATATCTAATTCTATATCTATTGAACCATTTTCATCAGATGTTGCAGTTTCAACATATGGATTAAGATCTGTCGATACTGAATTCGTGAAGGTTAATGTGCGATTAGCCATAGATAATCCAGATGCCCCTGCGTCTAATGTGACTGACAGATCATATCTTGTAGGAACAGGTAGAGTCAATGTGACATTCTCGGTAGTATCTGTAACATCGAATGGAACTTCTATCTCGTACCAACCATCTTCATCAACATCAACTCTCCAAACATACATTCCAGGAGGCATCGGCCCATAAGTGAAATTACCTTCCGAATCTGTTACAATATTTGCAAATGTAACATTGTCTTGTAATACATCAAGAACCTCTATGGTTGTGTTTGCATATGGAGTTGGATCCCCGTTTGTGAAAGTATCACTTACTAGCATATCTTCGAAAATCGCACCTGGCATTGTCATGTCTAAATCATAACTTGCAGTTACTCCTACTTCAACTGGATTAGGCAATAATACATCGCGTCCGTTAGGTAACTGTGCAATCATATTGTATGTACCTGGCATTAATCCTGTTTTGTAAAATGAACCTGGCTCTACCATAGGACCTGTGAATGTTCCTTCACCGGTGAAAAGTCCTGTGCCATTGACAATTCCTTCTCCTTCAAACACTCCTGCTCCTTCAAAGGTTTCACCATCAAGGCTCTTAACAACTTGGACAACTCCATCCGCTGTCATTCTCCCTGTAGCATTAATTTGTCCAGAGAAAAGATAGGTATCTGTATCTGATGTCAAACAAGCCACATGAGTTATTGTCTCATTATTTTCTTCAAATGTAGGCAACTGGGTTTCATTATCGACAATTGCACAATCAGGCATATTGTCATAATCAATCCAAGTTGCAACAATTGAACCTGCTCCAGTCCAAGTTGCATTAGCAGTATATGAACGACCATCTAATACTGTACGCGTATAAGTTCCAGTAAATTCCTTAACTATTGCAATTTCACCTTGACTATCAAATGTTCCATTTCCATCAAAGGCTACTTCACCAGTTCCTTGAATCGTACGCGAATCCCCTGGTTCGGTAGTAAATGAACCACTTGTTGTTGTAACAGTGTAGTTTTCAGTCATTGACCATATGTTACGTAGAATGAAATTAGTGCCATCCATTGCTTGGCCATCAAATGATTCGTGTCCAGTCCATGTGACTGTACCTGAAACACCACTTGTATCGACAATGATGTCATAAGAACCTGTGAATGACTCTTCACGATCAGCCTGAGCTCCTGTGATATTGTTAGTAGATTCACCAACCCAAGTCATGTTTGCCACTTGTCCTAATAATTGAGTTATCAGATTTGTTTGCCTATCCTCATTAGTTGGAATTGCTATATCGTTCAAACCTTCAACATAGTTGCCGTTTCTAAATTCACTCTTTGCATCTACGTCATTGAAAACACCAGCATAAGCGCTTACTCTTATGCGCCCAGCAGGAACCGTGTATGACCATTCCCCATTTTCATCAGCATCAGTGAATCCAATAGGAATCCAATAAGTCATAGCATCATTGTCCTCTGCATCTTCACCAGAGAACGCATCTCGCTCAATCAAAATTCTCACATTTGGTAGTGGTTGTCCATCATCGGACATTTCTACACTGCCACCAACTTCAATACCTGGATAATATTTTAGAACTTTCACCAAAGTATTAGCATCATCTAAACTCCCACTAACGTTTACATCAGAGTTATACCAATTCGCAATTACAAAGTGATTCATCATTGCACCAGGCAATGGTATTGCATTAGTCATCATTGTACCAGGAGTTCCTGATTGACGGAAGTGCTGACCTGGTTGTTCGTTAGAAGAAAAACCAAGGTGTGATGCACCATACCCAACATATGTTCTAGCAAGCATTGTATCAAAGAATGCTGCTTGGTGATCAATACGAACATCTTGTAATTGTAGAGGTTCAGTAGTTGCACCAGCCTGTTGATTTAAGACATCTTGACGCATTTCTACATTGAATTGGTCTACGTCCATTTCAACAGTTGAAGTACCCCTCATTGTAATGTATGATTCATGCATGAAGGTTGCGAAATCTTGTCCAGATAGTTTAGCAGGAGCATGGAAAATACCTGTAGGTTTACCTCCGCTGTAATCTGAAGAATAAAGTCCTCCCCTCGGGTATAATAGATTGTCAACAGCAAGGTACCTTATTTCATTATTCCTAGTCAAGGTCTCTCCAGAAGAACCATCGAAATCCTGAATCGCGTAAACATCATTTCCAATGATATCTGCATACAAATCATGCAGTTCCTCACTAGATAGTGAGTTAGTCAATAACTGTGTTATTAAAGCTAGTCTAGAATTTGCACGATGGATCTTTGTAGCCACTGAATCAAATTCATTAACCAAATCTGAAGTATACCAATAATCACCTATGATGTAATGAGTGTCTATATATTCAGTGTTTGAACTTGTGACGATGTTATTTTCAAAAATCTTTTCAGCATCATCTAGATATCGGAATGAGTCGCCATCACACATGTCTAAATCATCATCAGTAGGCTCACAGGGAATTATTATTTGTGTGTCATACACGCGATATAATTCGGGTGCTCCTGTATCAGGAATACCATCGACAATTGGGTGCCCCATTGCCAAAGTAATATTTTTCTGAAGAGGTTGTATATTGACTTTGATAACTGTAAAGCTATTGTCAATGACGTCTTGTTTTGTTAAATCAGTTGCAATATGTGCGAATTCGGCTACTTGCTCCGGGGATAAGTGATTATTCAACGACCCTACAAATGATTGGGTTAGGTGAGATTCACCAGTGTGCATTTCAGCATATTTTATGTCGCCTTCAGATAATCTTGCAATAAACATAGCAGTTATATCATCTTGATTTCGCGCTAGAAGCATGTTACCCGAAGGTGGAATACCTGACTGGAAGTTATCGGATACGGTAGGATGCTCACCTACAGTTAGAGCATGGAAACCATAATCCCACCATGAAACAAAAGCCGGCCTATCTGAAAAACTCTCATCAGTATCTTGATGCGCTAGCCAATCAAATGCTTGATTCCAACCGTAATTAGAAAATCCAGATCCAAATGAACCCAAGTACCATCTTGTCTGCTCATTGTCATAAGGTTCATCATCCATTAGTGAGAAACCTATGTCATTCCACCTCAATATATCAGGAACTATATGATATATGGTCTCATCCAAATCGGCTTCAGCAGATGAGGAACTAGGCATTCCTGCATCTAAACCATAGGTTGCATGTTGGCTAAAAATCATGATTAACACAAGGAAAATTGCTGAGAACTGAGGTGTTCTCCATATTGCTTTACGAGCAGAAGTAATTCTTTCACCTGGTGTTCTTATGCCCATTTTCCTCCAACTACGAGCCATTCCTGAGGCACCTGAAGCGCCCCATATTGCAACAATACCCCATGAACCCATAACAGCCATAGCAGGTGCCGCGTTAAACAAGAATCGACCTGCATTCCAGGCCATATATGCAGCTACTATAACCCACATACCTAATACCAATCTGTTTTGCTGATTTTTCTTGAACATACCATCATATAGCGCAAGTAATCCCATTACAACTGCCAATACAAACACAATTGGTCCATAACTAGCAAACAGTTGACCACGAGGTGGCTCACTGGCTTCAGCAATTGTGGTAAATATCTTGTTCTTGGTGAAATATCCTGAACCTGTTAACAACACATCCCAAGCATTCGAAATTTCTAATGTCTTTAAAACATACAATATCCCAAAGAATACTGCTCCAGATGCGACGAGTGAACCAAGAACAAGTAGCCACGGTTTATCACGGAACCCTGTGGTAATCCATGTAATTGCAAGTGTAAACCCACCAACAAACAGTAACGGTTGTAGACCGGTTCCATCCAAAACTAAATCCAATTGTGGATGTGCGTAAAAAGGCAAAACCATCATGAAAATAGTCGCAAGCATGACTAAATTCAATGTTGATAATATTGTACTATCTTTTCTTCTGAACATATTCATTGCAACTTGTAGGAAGTATGCCAAAAATATAATTGCTGGACCATAAACGAAACCTTTCCAACCTAATGCTACTATGCCGAAAAATACACCAGCAGCAATTGCATTCAATACCGCTGATCTACGCTCCGACATGACTTTAGAAATCGCTGATAGCAGTCCTGAGAATGTTGGGCTTGTAGTCCTAGACAGACGCTCATCTCCGCCTGCATTTACTGCTCTAAGATAGAACATAAATGCAGTAGTCAAGAATAGCAATACATACGAATCGTGGTCTGCCAAACCCCATGTCGATTTTTGAACATGTGTTGGCATGAATGCTATCAACCAGGCTGCGAGGACTCCTGCGCCTTTGCCGAAGTTATCCTTTGCAATACCAGCCATTGGGAACACTGTTAATGCACCATAAATTGCAGGTAATGCAAGCATTGACCACCAAGCTGCATCTCCAGATTCAACTCCTAAACTTGTAAGCAGCATTGCCCCAATAGCAATAGACCAAGAAAACACTGGTGGCCTTGGATTGATACCACCGACTGGGTAATTTCTATCTGCATCCCATATCAAATGAGAATTCTCTGCCAAAACATAATCTACGACTCTCTTCATGTACCAAGGGTCAGAACCACCTGTCAGATCCCATGAATCAATGCCTGATGCATTCATAGATGGAACAAGATACCATTGAACTCTAATTGTCAATGCTACCAAAAATGCAGTGAAAGTCAATATTCCAGCCCAATGGTTTGACCAAAACACACGTGCCTGGCTTGGCTGATGAAGATCACGTATCATCCAGCCTCCATATTTTTCGTGTGTAGAGAACCAATAGATTACAACACCAATAAAGAAGGTAATACCAAACCAGATCCATGCTGCTTGTGAGTAGTCCAAATTTTCCCAGTACCAATGGCCAGATTCATATAATGAAGAAACAATATACAAAATCCACATTGAACCAAGAACGCTGGCTCGAGTGTACCAACGTTCAGCGCACATCCATGCGCAAACTAAGGAAACTACACCGGTTAACACAGGTGGCCAAAATCCAATATATCCATGATACCCACTTTGGTCCCATATACCCAAAACATCAACATCGCTTAGAGTATTGTAATAATATTGTACAGCCATGTGAGACGCTGCCCAAACTAATAATGCGATATCCAATGGCATTGTGGCTTTGTTCCAATATCCCTCAAAGGGTTTGATGTATCCAAACCAACCCTTATCATTACCTGGAGTAAGTACACCACGACATTTTACTGCAAAGAAAAATCCAAGGACTATCATTGTGGTCAAAGTATTGAACAAAATAAATCCAAATCCTTCTTGCCACCGTTGTATACGTTCAATTATCTGCCCTTCATACAAATATTCTGCTGTTTGTGTCTCAGCGAAATAAGTCGCTGCCGACATGGCTGTATGTACTCCAACTATTGAAAATATCAATACTGTATTCCATTCATGACGACCGCGGATATCTAATGCGTGACCACCAAACATTGTTACAAAGAATAACAATCCTTGGAAATTTGATCCTGTATGCCATGCAGCAATTTCAGAAAAGGTCAGTGCAGCCACTAATGTGACGAGGGAGATTGACTTGTCTGAGTTGCTGATGATTTCCATGTCTTTTAGCACACGTGGCGCCATTCCCAATGCCGCAGCGATTATTGTTACTGCGAATGGGGTCATTTTATCCATTTCAAATTCAAGGCCATAACATAGCACTTGATCAGCTAAGAGTGCAACTAGCACAGCAAGGGGTGCAATAAGCCACCCTAACATTGCATTTGGCACTGCATTTACGTTGCCGTTTTCATTCGACATTTTTTCTCCCTCATTATTTAACCCTGTAGCAATAACGCTCAGAGCGTCCTCGCCACTTTGGGTCTCTTTTTAGGGGTTCCGTCTCTGAATTACAACAAAATGCCGAGACGTCGCCCGAAAACGTGTGACTGCGAAGATGCACTGGAAACTATGGTTAAAGGGCCCTGTGGCCAATGTCACTTCGGTAGTGTGAGCCGGAAAGAGAAATCTGATTCACCAAGGCGTAAGCCTTGGTAGCAGCATCTTCTAGATTGTCACCAATTCCGGTACAAGAAAGAACCCTTCCTCCATTTGAGACAAGATTGCCATTCTGCATCATAGTGCCAGCATGATTTACCCATGATTCATCACTTGGCATTGCTACTCCTGAGATGATTCGACCTTTCTCAACTGGTCCGGGATAACCTTCGGCAGCTAGTACTACTGTCAATGCATGTTTATCATGAAAATCTACCCTAATTGATTCCAATGAATCTGTGGCTGCTGCGAATAATAAGTCACCCAAATCACTACTGATTAGTGGAATAGTTATTTGACACTCTGGATCTCCAAATCTGACATTAAATTCCACAACATAAGGATCGTTATTGGAATCAATCATCAATCCGACATATAATACACCGCGATACGGTACTTTACCTGTAGAAAGAGCTTTGAACATTGGCTCAACGATTTGCTGAATTGTCTTTTCTTGTACTTCATTAGTATAGACAGGTGCAGGTGCATATGCACCCATACCTCCAGTATTACGGCCTTTGTCTCCTTCAAATTCTCTCTTGTGGTCTTGACTTGCAGGCATGCATACATAACCAGAGGCATCCATTATTACAAGCATACTTGCCTCTTCTCCTGGCAAAAAATCTTCCAAAAGTACTTGCCCATCTGTAGCAATTGAGGTCAGAATGAAATCTTTTGCTTCTTGACGGTTTTTCGTGACTACTACCCCTTTTCCTCCAGCCAAAACATCGCGCTTTACCACCCATGGGTTCGTTGAAAAATCATCTAATGCTGCATCAATATCACTATCAGCATCTAAGACATGAAAGTCGGCAGTCGGTATACCGTTTGATTTCATTATTTGTTTTGCATGTAATTTACTACCTTCTAATCGAGCTAGATAAGAAACTGGGCCGAAACAGGGTATTTCCATTTTGGCCAAATTATCAGCAAGTCCGTCACAAAGTGGCGCCTCGGGACCAACTACTACAAAATCGACACCCAATTGAAACGCTAGATGAACTAGATCTTCCGCTGCACTAAAGGAATGATTTGTTGCAATTTCTTGCGTACCAGCATTCCCAGGTGCACAGTGAATCTCGCTTATTGAGGCACTCCTAGATAGTCCTAAACACAAAGAATGTTCTCTCCCGCCGCCTCCAACAACCAATACGGACTTACCGGTCATGTGGCTCCGCTGTTGGAGACGTCAAATATAATCATCGACAAACTTGAAGCCACTGTATTCAAGGGCCTAATAGTCCTACAGGGGATTATGTACGAGGGAAATACGTTTGAAATGATGCTATTTACGCTTTGGATTTATCTCCCTGGTTTCCTTGTGAATACATTTGCCATGATGTGGGGTAAATGGTTTCCAAAAACAGGGTTTGGCCCATGGCCAATAGATGGAGGGCGTATTCACAAAGATGGCAATAGATTACTTGGAGATGGGAAGACTTGGAACGGTTTAATTGGAGGTTCATTGACGAGTGGTATCTTATGTGTGCTTATGACATATATTCCCGAAACTGGATTCATAATATCCCCTATCGAGGGAAATCAAGGGTGGCTTTCTAGTGCATTTTTATTAGGAACATTTCTAGGCCTAACAAGCCTAATTGGAGATTCAACAGGATCATATTTCAAACGCCGTAGTGGCATGAAGAGGGAAGGTGATGTTTCAAGCAAAGCACCTCTACTTGATACACTACCATTTGCAATATCTGTATTCGCATTTGGTCAATTAGTCTTAACTGATTCCGCACACGGTAGTAGAGAATTATTGGTTCCCATATTCTTACTGCTAGTCATCACTCCCATATTGCACCGAACATTCAATCTGATTGGATACAAAATTGGATGGAAGGACGTTCCATATTAGTACAATTACCGGAAAAGATGATGACTAATCGGAAATGTCGACTATTCATGCGAAGGATATCAATGCTGATTATGGTCCTGCTTCTCGGTTCAATAAGTGCTCAATCAATCACTGCAGAAAATGTAAACACAAATACTGAGTGGAGTGGTTCTGGAACAATAACAGGTAGTACTGTAGTAGGACAAAATAGTACACTAACAATAAGTGGAGACTATGATATTGAATCTGGCGCATCTATTATTGTCGAAACTGGTTCAAATTTGATAATCAGTGGGAGTATTAATTCAACTATTAATACAAAATTAGTAATTGATCAATCTGCTAATGTAAGCATACCAATTGGGCAACTAGGCACTGGAGGAACTGTTCGCATAATTTTTGCTGAGGAAATAATTTTCAACATAACTGTTGAAATTAATAATTCAACACAGATATGGACAGGAGAAGAATTCGACTGGACTGGCAATTTAGACATTGACAATTTGGTTGTAAATATATCACATAATATGTTCCAAACTGTCGCAATCGAAAGTATTCAGATATCTCCCGATGCATCACCTATTGAAACAAGGGAGCCAAGTCAACTTTCGGGAAATGGAACTTCAATTGTAACAAATATAGCAGATCATGATTGGACAATAGATGTTCAAGGAAGCATGACTGTTACTGGAAATATACTTGGTGCAAATATTCACTGTTCTGGAGATTGTACACTAAACGGGGCAGAAATGTCCAGCACTGGCCCGATTGAAGTGACCGGACAGCTAATTGTCACAGATAGTACACTATCGGGAGGCATTAGTGATGAGGATGTCATTGTGTGGGATGATGCCACAATTTCTTGGATCAATTCTAGCGGTACTGGAGGAACTACTGATAACTGGGTTAACATACTATCTTCTAGAACCATTGGAGTACAAAATTCCAATGTTGTAGCTTATATTACCGGGATGGGGTATGATGGTAGAGATACATCTGCATTATCAGATAATTCAACATTTTCACCAGAAAACAAAGGTGACAATACAATAGAAATTGCGTCATCTGAACGTGACAGAATGATTAGATGGCAAGATGGCAATGGTGATTTACATAGTGAAAATGCCAACATACGTTTGGTACTTGAAACGCCATGGGCTGTACACGAATACAACTTCGGAGAATTGGATAAGTCAAACCATGTTGACCTAATAATGCCGCTTCCATATCTTGAACTTATGAGTCTTGAAGAAAGTTCTTCCACAGGAACTGCCAATACAAGATTAGGGGTATTAGCTACTGTAAAAAATAGCGGCTTTGATAGTGCTGCATTCCAATTTGAGTGTAAAACTAATGGTACAGATGCAAATATTGGACTTACTGTAACAACAGAAATTCAAGCGGGTGAAACTATTGAAGTTCCACTTAATTGGGATACAGCAACTGAAGGGACAAAAACTCTTGATTGCTCAATTTACACACCAGTACAATACGATGGCATCGATGTTGGAGGAGGAGTTGTTGTTTCCACAGGAGAAGTTGTATGGGACCCTTGGGATGATGACGGGGATGCTAATCTATTCCTCCCGCTTGTCATCGGATCTATTATCGGAATCGTGTTCTTTATTGCAGCTGCTCGTGTGGTAAAGCAAAAGGAGAATCTAAATTCTAGTGAAGAAGATAAGGATTATTCTGCAGAACTTGATTCAGAGGACTAACAAACTTCTGGATCTTGATTATTTGTAGAGTCATCATCAGCGTCATTGTCATTCCAATGTAGGTCTAACTTGGAACGATCATCGACGAATGTATCTCCAACATCATTGGTCAATGTCACTTTGAATGTGTAACATCCATCATCATCATAGACGCTGCGAGGAACTGTGTTTTGAGGACCTCCTCCTGGAAGTAGTACCCATCCACTGTAAAATTCGCCATATCCATTAGTAATTCCTTCTTTTACTTTGAAATCCCATGTCTTCAACGTTTGTCCATCAAATAAAATCTCAACCTTTACATCGACATCAGTTGTTATTGGTTGAGGCAAATTGCCTCCATAAGCACTACTATTCGCTGTAATCTGGTAAGTATCTGTAGCATCTCCGTGCCCAACCCACAAACTGACATACATGCCTTCGTGCTTTGCTGTACCTTGTTGTCCACCTTCGCCGTCTTCATACTCCTTGTATTCTAGCATCTCAACAAGACCAACATTTGCCTCACGCGTCATATAATCTGATTTTATTCCGTATGAATCTTCATTTTCTCCATCAGTCACAATTACACGGTAATCTATTGCTTTATCACCATCTGCGTCTAACCCATTCCCACTCCAGCAATCAATCAATGGAAGGGAAACTGTAGTTTTGTCAATATTTATTGAACCTGATTTGGTACATGTCGCTACACCATCCGCTTGGACTTCTATATCGAATGACGAACCTGAAGAACCGTAAACTGTGACCTCCAATTCATCGTCATTGCCATCTAATTCGATTGTAGTGATTGTTAGGCCTCCACCGGAACCTAATCCAATAAGTGAAGCTCCAATAATTGCTGCGGAAACCATCATAAAAACAACGCCTGAGACCATTAGTTTCTGTGTTACTATATCCCTCCTTATCAGATCTGCACCATTGTATAGTGCCCATGAAGCAATGAGTAGAGGTGCGAAAATTAACCAATTAACATATATTGGGTTATAATAGAAAATAGTACCAAGTACAACTACTAACATTACTGAACCTGCAATGTTAAACATAGCCTTTTTTGCTGCATCGTCTTCTGTACCGTTGAACGCCTCTAGGTTTTCTTTCTCTATGATTACATCAGCAACTTCTTCAGCTGCCTTTTCTGCTTTGTCAAGTAGTCCACTCATAACATTCACCTTTTGGTTACAGAACTATATGTGTCATCATCGTTTATCAAATCAACCCCGTTTGAGGTCATATTCAATATGATTATATGACGAATTATTAAATTCCAGGAGCAGCTTCACGCCACTCTCCATCGCCATCTTCATCTTCTTCATCGATATTACGTCGGGCAATAACAGCTGCTGCAAATCCGAGCATTGCCAACGATGGAATCAATTCAAAACCTGGAAGATAAACTCCACGAACATAGATGGTTATCATTTGACTCATAGAATTACATCCTGTGGTTTCGTATCTACAGGAAAACTCTGATTCAGCATTGAACTCTAATGTGTGGTATTCATCAGTCCAGCCTTGGTTCTTTGGAGTTCTTACCATTACACGAACTTTCATAGGTGCAGCCATTCCCTCGATTTCAACAGCAACCAGAGGTATAGAAATTTGGAAGCCTTGTTCCTCTAATTTATCACGTGATTCATCAGTAACACCAACTTTGAACTTGTCAGCCCAATTACCCTGATTGTATACCTTAAATTCGAAATTGTGGTCAGTCTTTGGTGATAATTGCAAGAAAGGTTCTACCGCTTCAACCTGCAAACGACTAAACTGTAGAATGTTAATGATCATTTGAACTTGTGACTCTGCAATGTTAGGAGGAGGTACACCGTTTGCTTCAACGACAGTTGCTGTGACAATTAGATTACGACCTGACATTGTCATACGTTGGTCGGCACGAACTGTTGTCTGGAACTCAGATTCACCATTAGGCCCTACTGTGACAGTACCTGGAGCGGCTACAACTAATCCATCTGCAGTAACTTGTATCTGAATTCTTTCGATATAGGAATTAGGATTAGATACTTTACAATTAGCAAATCCAGTAAGAGTTGCGCCAGGGTATACAGGTACATCTACAGCACCGCTAGGATTTGGAGAAATACACTGCAAATCCACCGCAGGAACTGACGCTTGTGCAGCAGCTGGAGTAGCTACTATCAACATGCTTGCAAGGTACAATCCGAGTAGGAACAAAGAACGTCGCAATGCCTTCATTTAATCACCAAGTACTATATCCCAACTTCTCGACCCTCATAACCGTTGTGGGGCCCTGAATTAAATTAGGGGCCAGAAATGCAATTAAATTACAAAGCACAAATTGATATGCTGGGGCCGTTTCGAGTGGTTCAGTGAGTTATTTATGGTACAAAATATGAGTCTAATTGAAGCTGAAGCGCACTGTGATGGTCCATGTGGCGTATATGATTCTGCAAGTGCAAGAATTGCGGGAGAAGCAGTACAATCTATGACTAACAAAATGTTAGCACTTACTTGCCCTTCAACTGAAGATAGTAATTCTATGTCTGCATATCTAAATACTATGTCTAGATATGCTGCAATAAAGGAAGAAGAAGCACAGAAATGTAAAGATGAATTACTGGTTCTTTGGACTGACTTTTTCAAGCCTCAACACCTTGAAGATAACCCTGAACTTCATGATATCTTTTGGAAGGCTGCAAAACTTTGCTCTGCTTGTAAAGTAGAAGTTTCGGCAGAACATGCTCAAGAATTAATGGATGCTATCGAAGCAATACACCATATGTTCTGGACAGTTAAGGGACGCGAGGTCCCATGGATTCGAGCATCTTGAGCGTCGTCATTCGTGGCGATTCGATGTGGCCATCATACAATGATGGTGACACAATAGAATGTGCAAATTATTCTGGCCAAGACATTAATATTGGAGATATTGTCGTCTTCAAGCATCCATTAAAACATGGCATAAAATGTGTAAAGAGAGTTTATTCTATTTGCGAAGATGGAGTTTTTGTTGTGGGTGACAATCCCGATCCAAACTGTTCGGAAGATTCGCATAACTTTGGCCCAATTTCAACTAACAATATTGTTGCAATGAGTGGACCCGGAGGGACTTGAACCCACGACCGCCCGGTTATGAGCCGGGTGCTCCACCAACTAAGCTACAGGTCCGTAGCAATCATCTCAGAAGGAGGATAGACTTGATTGTGACGGTTTGATGACTTCTCTTGCAACAAGTTCACATTTGTCTCTGACATCCTCAGGGATGAATATTAATGAGTGATCTGATTCTTGTACTAAACTTTGAATGAGGGGTGAATGCTCAACTACATCTCTTCCATCTTCAAGTTTGATCCCTTGACTATAGGGCTTGTATCCTTTTTTCCTTATACTTGCTATGATGAGATCTGATTCAGAATACCCACCCTCGGCAAGTATTGGTAGTAAACGTGGAATAACTACATCAGTCATTTCGGAAGTTAATTCTCCAATTCTTATACTCTTATGATAATCTCTCCGACTAACCAATCTACGCGCATATCCAGACAAAATTGTATCCTCATTGTCAGCCCAATCCAGCAAACTTGAATTTATGTCCGCATCTGTTAATCTAACATATTCTTCAACTGTTAACTCCTTTGAAAGTAACATTTGTGATAATGCGGGAGTGATTACTAAATCTCCCTGTTTAGCTAAATCCCTTGCACGTGACAAAACTCTGACGAGGTATTCTTGGGTTAATTGGTTAACCTTGTGGAAATACACCTGATTGTACATGTGATACCTCGTTACAAGGTAAGCTTCTATTGCTGGAAGCCCCCACAATTTAGCATAAAGATGTCCACTTTCATCAACACGAAGTGCACGTATTACTCTTGCAGAGTCAAATCCTCCAATTTGCGCGCCAGTATTTGCTTGATCTCGAATCATGTAATCCATCCTATCAACATCCAACTGACTTGAAACTATTTCTTTCAAAAATGGAGGGATATCTACTCCGTCACATTCATTTAACTCATCATATATTGCAAATAATCTTCGAGTTCTATCTCCACCTAACACTTCCCTAAGTGCTTGACCGATCTCTGTATCTTTGCTCATTAACATCAGTTTCCCCCAATGTTCATGACTATGGAAAGTGGCAAAAACCTTCGGAGTTTCAAGTAAATGTGAAAATGGAGGATGACCAATATCATGCAACAATGCGGCAACAGAAACCAATTCTGCATCTTCTGGAGTAATGATTCCAGGTTGAACTTCATTGAGATGCTCGCATAATGTTGTGGCTAGATGATATGCTCCAAGGCAATGTGAAAAACGATTATGAGTTGCAGCAGGAAACACGTAATGGCATGTTGCAAGTTGCTGAATGTTACGCAGTCGTTGGAATTCACGTGTATCAATCAGGCGTGCAATGTGTGCAGGAACAAGTATATCGCGGTGGATTTCATCCCTGATTACCCGGTCCCTCATGATTCTAGGGGCTAACTCATCCGTCATAGCACCTACGCAAAAATAACCATACAAATGATGTACCCTGCTTGTCATCGGTGGTTTGATGGCAGGCCCAAGTGGATTTCTAGATCGGCTACTTGATGACAGTACAGAACTAAGAGGACAGCGTTTATGGGTGATGTTTTCACTCTCTGTAGTATTGGTTGCTGGAATGAATGCATATGCTATGTTACGGGAACCAGAACTCGTTGAAATAGGGGATATAATCGAACACACAAATGAAGTTGTATCAGTCGAAGGAGTAGTCATATCATGGGTTGAAGATCCATATGATCAAGGCGAGAAAAGGGTTGACATAATTATTGAAGATGAAACTGGAGTTGTTGAATTAAGATGGTACAGATTCGGTGAAATACCAATGCTAGGAACTGAGGTAAAGGCTGTTGGGGATGTGATCGAATATGAGGGGCGTCTATGGTTACAAGCTTTGGGAGCAGGAGCCTTGTCATGGGATGAGGAAGATATTCCTGATGCGCCTGTTATTGCCATATCTAGTATTGCTGCAAATCCAGAATCATTCTTGACTGAATCTGTAACAATTACCGGATATCTTTCAAAATCTGTTTCTCCAAATGCTAGTTTTACTGCGCTATATCTTGGAGATCATCCAAATTATGGAAATAGTGAACATCAGATTCGTATGATTATTCATTCTGCGCCGGGACAGTGGCTTGAGTCAGGGCAAAAAGTCGAGGTCACTGCTGTAATTCAATATGCACAGCGTGAATTACGTTGGTCACTACACGTTCAAGGTCCTGAGGTTAGAGTGATTAGAACACATGTTCCGGAACCTACAACTCTTACATGGGATGTTTCTTCATGGTCATATTCTTCTGGTAATTTGGTTGAAATTGATGGTACAATTATGGGAGATCATATTGTTGGACCAAATGGAGCTGCTGCTTGCCTAAGTAATGCAGGAGATCTATCCGAATATAATGGTAGTAAAGTTACATTCGCAGGAAGATTACTGTGGTCTACTTCGGCAGGAGAATGGTGTATTGATGCTTCCAATTCTGGTGGTGGGAGTTTGATTGATCCAGATGATGCTTCGAATCTATTGTTCGAACTAACAAGTAACCCGATTGAAACTTTACACGCCATTGAAAATAATACACACTACCTGATAACTGGATTTGCATATGGTGCTGAATTAATGTCTTCAACTGGTGATACAACAATCATTGTGGCAGATGGCATTTATCCCTCCATAAATGCAAAAGTCGATGCTTACGTCCCATTAGGCCTACATTCAGGATGGTTAGAAGATGGACAATCTCTGGTTCTAAATGTAACAGCACAGTGGAGCAATCCAAGTGCAGAGATACAACTAATCGTGCATTCAATGACATTGGATGGAGGAGCGCCGATGCCAGCTGGTTATTCACTTAGTGAAGGAGCTCCTGAATGGTATGATTTGGATAAGAAAACAAAGATTACTGGAAACCTAGTGACAATTGAAAACCAAACTTGGTTACAACAAGAAGGTGGAGATGCAAGAATAATTATTGATGTGGTGCCAAACTCCATCGGTGCTGATTCGATTCACTCTAACATGACCCTCTCCTGGACTGGCCGATTGATTGAGATACCTAACGATACCGAATTATCACATGAATATGTCCTTTCTAATGCTGATGTAACTGACACTGATGGTGATGGTTTGTCAGATGATGCAGAACAAGCATTAGGATATGACATGAATAGTGCAGACAGTGATGGCGATGGGACTAATGATCGAGATGAAGTGATTGCTAATCAAAATTGAGAGTGATTAACATGGATGATTTTCTATTTGAATTGGGATGGATGTTCGCTGCATTGTTCATAGGCGTCGCCCTAGGTTCACTTACTGGATTAATCCCTGGTTTCCACGTCAACAATGTCGCATTAATATTGCTAGCACTTTCACCTGCTATACTTTCATTAGGAATTCCACTATCTGCTGTTGCAGGTATAATTGTTTCAACTGGAGTAGTTCATACATTTCTAAATTATATTCCATCAGCACTCATAGGCGCCCCTGATGGAGATACTGCACTTTCTTTGCTGCCAGGGCATAGGATGCTTTTGTCAGGAAATGCTCCAAAGGGAGTTGCTTGGTCGGCACGTGGATCCCAATTGGGATTGTTTTTATCACTACCACTTATTGTTGCTGCTCGAATTGCATTTGGTCCTGAACTGGGATTCTATGATGCTTTAAGAGGAAGTTTGCCGTTTATCCTACTAATTATTTCAGCATTACTTCTGGCTACTGAGACTACACGACTCGATTTTCCTCGATGGATTAGAGCGATTACTGGAAACCGACTAGGAAAAGATTCAAGGTTTGCTGGATTCATTGCTGCTACTGCATTCTTTTTACTTGCAGGGCTTTATGGTTGGGGTGTATTCAATCTGCCCGCAAGATCTCCCGTAGGAATGCCAGATGCCAGCCTATTGCTACCTTCCTTAGCAGGATTATTTGGAATAGCAAATTTACTAGACATATATGCGACAACATCTGAATTGCCACCGCAAAAAGAAGATTGGGAATTGCCACCAGCAGGGCCACTTGTTGTTCCTTGCTTCCTTTCCTCGTGCGCAGGTGCTGCAATGGGAGTTTTACCAGGTATGACTGCTGCTCAAGCAACTGTCCTCGTTATGGGTGGGCGGAATGTTGCGGCAAAAATTCAGGGTAAAGAGGGAATGGGTCTAGATTGGGAAACTCGACAGATGTCCCAAATGAGTGATGAAGAATTACTTGCAATGGCACGTGCTGAGGCCGCTGGAGAAGGTGAAAATCCTTACCAAAAACAAGATTTAGAAATTATTGCATTACTATCTGCAACAAACACTGCAGTAACTGTAATGGTTCTAGGATTCCTTTACATCATTGGTAGATCCAGAAGTGGAGCAACATTGGCACTCAAGCAAATGTACCCAATTGATACATGGAATGGGTTACATCCAACTGCTGATTTTATCCGATTACTAGCTCTAACAATAGCTGCAGGATTAATTGCAGTTCCAATAATGAGGCATGTTGGTAAAGGCGTATTGAGACTGCACGAAGCCATACCATTACAAAGCATGGTACTAGGTGTAATTATCTTCGTAGTAGCATTAGTATGGTTATCCACTGGAATGATTGGTATAGGAGTTCTCATCATTGGAACAATCATGGGTTTGATGCCCCCTCGAATAGGAATAAGACGTTCGCATGGAATGGGAATAATATTGGTCCCAATTATGATTTACACTTTTGCACAAAAATTCGATGCTTTCGGATTCCTATGAATGATCATCAACCCACTTTGAATACTCACTAGTTCCTTTTGCATTCCAATAAATAATTTGGGGATTATCATAAGGATGTATTTCTTTTAGAAATTTTATGACTGAATCCAAATTTAAGTTACTTACTTTTAACTCAAGTTTCCATTCTTTCTCTGAATTTACTTCACCCTTCCACTTGTACATCGAATTTATTGGAATTAATTGTACACAAGCCACACCATGTTCTACAAGTCTATGCGAAAATGAACCAACTTCAAACTCTTTCCACTCCCCTGGCAGGGTAGTACTAATGATGCTAATATCGTGTGACACATTTGCCGCTAAAAGAAGAAAGTAATAATTTAATCGAGTATACAATCAAAAGAAAGCATCAAGGGTGAGAGGCATAGTCGGTAGGCATAGGTGATTGGATGAAGAGCCGTGCATTATTTCTAACTAGCCTCTTGATGTTGTCATCATTTATCGCTCTTGTAGATATTGCGGAAGCAACTTCCGGACGTGCAATGTCTTGCAGTGGCACTGTTTGCTTGAATGAAGCCTTGCCTAATCCAAATGGATATGATGATGACACATGGCCGAATGGCGAATGGATGGAAATCCATAATTCTGGGGCAACAGCTGTTGATGTCCTAAATTGGAGATTGGTAAATAAAGCTAGTAAAACTCTAGAATTTAATTCAACATCAATTGTAGGTTATCAAGCAGGAAACTCAAGCACATGGACCATACAGCCCGGTGATTACATGGTAATTGCGAGAAATGGGTATGCAAATTTTTACTTAACCAATACATTTGATTACATAACAATGGAAGATTCATCAGGTAATGTTTTGGATCAAGCATCATGGAACACAACCGCTTCAGGAGTAAGTCTTGAGGAGGATGCATCTAGTGCAACCAATGATTGGGTTGCAACTAATTCACCAACCCCGGGTTCGATGAACAGTGCGTCAACAGGGCCTGTACCATCAGATCTATTGATCTCAGAAATAATGGCAAATCCTTGGCCATCAGCCGATAATGAATCATGGCCCGGTGGAGAATGGTTTGAGATATGGAACTCTGGGCAATCTGATATTGATTTGACAGGTTGGTCTGCTGTCGATAATGCTGGGAACATTATTGAATTTAACGAAAGTCATCTAATTGGTTCTTCATCAAATATTGGACCAGATGAATATCGGATTGTAGCGATTAATTCTACAACCACTTGGGGGGTGTTAAACAATGGAGCCGAGAGTTTGCGATTACTGTGGCCAAATGGAACACAATCACAATCCATATCGTGGTCGACAACTGTGTCAGGATTTGCTTTAACTGAGCAACCTAATGGTGCTTGGGGCATTGCAGCATATCCTACTCCAAACATGCCAAATCCTCTTCCTTGGGAAATAATTGTCAATGGAACATCCCCAATAAGAATCTCAGAAGTGCTCCCTAATTCAACAGCAGATGGTGCACCATTGCCAGATGGAGAATGGATTGAATTACATAACACGGGCCCTAGTGATATTGATCTTATGGGCTGGAAATTTGTTGATGGAATGGGTAATTTTACACAAATAGACATGGCTACTATGGAGCAAAATATGACTCAACCTGGGTCGATGATATCAGCTGATGGTAGAAGATTAGTACAATTTTTTGATAATACAGAATTATGGAACAACTACAATCAAATTATGCTTATAGATCAATATGACAGTGTCGTACACAAATCTTGGTGGACTAATGATCCGGGGCTGAATGTATCTCTCATTGAATCACAAAATCCCCAAGAACCCTGGACTCCATCGAGCTGGCCAACACCAGGACAACCAGAGCCAGGAACAAGCCCAGTTAGTGGAGATATAATATTCACCGAGATATTCCCTGATGCAATTGGTAATGATACTTCTACTTGGCCAAATGGTGAATGGATTGAGTTGATGAACAATGGTAATCAATCGGTTGATATTGCTAACTGGCATTTCACTTCTGGTTCTAGAAATTTTAATCTCAATGTCGAACAATTACCTCTGGAACAAGATACTATAATTATGCCAGGAGAATTTTTCGTAGTTGCAATTAATGGAAGTCAAGGATTCTATCTACGGAATACTAATCCAGACACTATCGAATTACGTAACTCAGCAAATCAAATAATTTCTATTGCAACTTATAATTCTAGTACAGAGGGTGAATCCATCTGGTTTTGGAATGGAGATTGGTCGCAAGCACCATGGCCAACGCCTGGAATCGCAAATCCGAATACCTCTCCTTATACAGGGCAACATACCATCGAGATAACCGAAATATTGGCACATTGTTCTGATGATAGCATAACTCCAGTTGATGATTGGATTGAGGTCAACAATACTGGAACCCAAATCATTAATTTATCTGCATGGAGAATTATCTCAAACGATGCAGATTTATTTCATCTACGTAGCGATAGATTATGGGATCGAACTAACATGGAAATTGCACCCAATGAGCGTGTTGTTTTCACTACTCCGAATTGGTTTGTAAGTGGGCTTGGGGGTTCAGTAACACTTGAAGATCCTGATGGTTTAGAGGTTGATTATGTAACATGGAACATTACAACTGATTGTAAAACAATGGATGGAAATGGAACCATATTGCCCTGGCCAACACCTGGTGGAGAAGAACCTGATTCAACCAATGTTGCAGGGCCAGATGATTTGATTTTCAGTCGATTTATGTTTGATGAAAAAAGTAATTCTACCAATGATGAATTTTTTGAAATTAGCAATACTGGCAATCTACCTGCTGTTTTGAATGGTTGGGTGATTAGGAAAATTACAACTGGTGGGACCACATTTAATGGCTCCTTCATCACAGGTGATATCCCTGCTGGTGCATCTGTAATTGTTAGTCCAGAAGCAGGTTCAGTAAAGGCAATGGGTTCTACTATTATTCTTGATGCTGATGATGTCATGGATTACCCGGTTTGGTTACCTAATAGTGGTGCTACTTTACAACTAATTTCTCCAGATGGCAGTATTGCTGACACAATCGTTTACGGCAATGGCCCAACATCAATTGAAGGATGGAACGGCCCTGCAATTGGTCAGCCGGTTACTATTGTAGATCGAATATTATACCTCAGGGGCGATGGATGTGGAGACATGCAAGACACCGATTCTTCGGATGATTGGGAAATGCGATGGTCAGTTGCTGGTGCAAGCCACTTTTGTGGAGTCAACACATTCAGTGATGATACAACTGTAACTCCTCTAGTTGGTCCATCAACAGGATTAGATGAAGTAATTGAACTCATAGATAGCTCGGATGATTCGATACATCTTCATGTATACCAATTGCACCATCCTGCATTAGCTATGGCTCTCATTGAAGCATCAAATAGAGGGGTAGATGTTACTGTAGTAATTCATGAACCTGAAAGTTGGTGGGGAACATACAATGTAGACCAAAGTATGGGTATTGCGTGGGAACTTGAAAATGTTGGAATCGATGTATTACAATTTTCATCTTCATCAAATTCACCATATCAATATCTGCATTCAAAGATTGCTGTTATCGATTCAGAAAGTGTATGGATTAGTTCAGGTAATTGGAAAGAGTCTTCGATGCCCAATGATGGAATTGGGAATAGAGATTGGGGAATTATCGTTGACAGTTCAGACCTCGCTTCCATCGTTTTGGAACGGATGGTTTTCGATGAAGACCCTAGTCAGTTACATGTAGAAGATTCAACATATCCGCAACCTGAATTCGATTCATATAGCCACCCAGAATCATACATATCTACACCGACTGCTCAAACAATTACTGGAGCAGTTAGTGGTGAACTCCTAACCTGTCCTGATGATTGTATGCAAGGTTTGTCGGATTTAATCGAATCCGCTAATTCTGAAATATTGCTGTCATTACAATATTTTGAAATGGATTGGTATTGGGGATGGCAAGAAAATCCACTCCTAGATTCCCTAGAAGCAGCAGCAGCAAGGGGTGTTTCTATACGGTTAGTGATAAACCAACATTATGTTAATGAAAATCCAGATATCCGTGAAGCAGTCAATGAACTAAATGATTGGAATGGAGATGTTGAAGCAATTCTTATGAGTGAAAATGAAACAGTAACTAAACTTCACAATAAGGGAGTAATTATTGATAGTGAAAGTGTATTAATTTCAAGTATTAATTGGGGAGACAATTCTATTCTAAGAAATCGAGAAATGGGATTAATCATTCATTCTTCTGAAATTACTACAGTGTTTGAGGAATCATTCTGGGAAGATTGGGCGAGATTAGACACAACAACAGACACAGATATTGATGGCATTCCAGATTACTGGGAAGTCCAAAATAATCTTTCCAGAACTGACCAAGATGCATCCATCGATTCAGATAATGATGGAATCTCAAATATTGGTGAGTTTTCTTATGGATCTGATCCAAATTCAATCGATACAGATGGAGATTGCATAGAAGATGGTAATGAAATATTGTGGGCAGCAACAATCGAAGGTGTAAGTGCAAATGATGCTCTTACATTAGCAGATGCTGATGGCGATGGCGTTAATGACAGTACTGTAATTGGATGCAACCCTGTAGATGTAAATGACAATACTAATGACAATTCCACAAATAATGATAACATTACTGACAACAATACTCAGCCTAGTGATTCAGACATGGATGGAATTACTGACGATATTGATGAATGCCCAGATACTAAAACAGGTGCTGCAACTGATACTCAAGGATGCTCTAGTGAGCAAAACAAATTACAGAATAGTGATAACACTGGCGAAGAAGAAAGTTCAGGAGGTATGAATTTCATGATGACTCTTGTTATTCTAGGAATCATCATATTGTTAGGAGCCGGTGCATTATTGCTAACTCGGAATAAATCCGAAGAGATTGGTATTGAGATGCCAGTTACTCCCATTGAAAAGGATTGGGAGATGCCAATACTCGATGGAACAGGGGAAGATAATAAATTGGCAGGACCTGACATGAGTAAGTTCCCGGGATGGACAGTAGAACAGGTTGAGAAATACTTGGGTGCAGGCTGGAGTGAAGAACAACTTGCAGACTGGTATCAGCAACAAGTAGAGGGCAATTCCACGCAAGATTGACAAGGGAGCGGGTCAAGCGACACCTGATAGCATGGTATTTCGCAGTGGTAATCCCGCCCTAAGAGAAGCTCATTTCGGCCCTGGATATGGCCAAGAAAGTATGACACTTGATGGAACAATCAATAAGACTCTTTCATTATTGGCAATGGTATTTTTATCAGCAGTACTAGCTTATGGAATCACTGGAAATAATCCTGGATTGGGATTGATGATGATGATCGGTGGCGCTATAGGCGGGTTTATTCTAGTTCTAATAATTTCATTTACTAGGCCACAACAACCTCAGGTGCTAATGAGTTGTTATGCTATATTGGAAGGTTTATTTGTCGGTGGGATGTCATATTCTGTCGAAAATTGGTATCTTGGAGACGGTACTGAAGGTGCGGTAGCAATGGCTCTTATTGCTACAATAGGTGTATTCATAACAATGTTAGGACTATATCGTGCACGAATTATTCAGCCAACACAAAAGTTTGTCATAGCAGTATTTTCAATTGCTGGAGCAATCATGCTAGTATACCTTGCTGGTTTTGTCATGTCATTTACAGGAATGCAAATCCCCTACATACACAATAGTGGGCCAATTGGAATCGGTTTCAGCATTGTAGCTACTGCAATGGCATCCTTATTCCTGATTATTGACTTCGGGGTTATTGAAAATGGTGTGAAGAATGGAGCACCAAAAAGTATGGAATGGTATGGAGCATTTGGACTAGTAATAACTCTTGTATGGCTATACATAGAACTTCTACGCTTAATTGCAAAATTACGTGATTGAGATGGCTAGAGAACTAGAAATTTGCGACTTGCGCAACTGGGTTGCAGGCGGTAATAGGAGAGAACAATTTGTACAGAAAATGGGCGATTCATTGCGTGATATTGGATTTTTTGCACTAACTGGGCACGGCATACCAATTACTGAAATAGACCAATCATATGATGTTGCAGAAGAATTTTTCAACTTAGATCAAACACTCAAAAGCAAATACGAGCAAAGTGATTTGCACAGACAGAGAGGATATACTCCCTATGGAGTAGAACATGCAAAGGATAATCCAGCACCTGATTTGAAAGAATTTTGGCAGACCGGGAGGACTGTTGATAATCCAGATTTTCTGACAAATATTTGGCCCTCTGAGGTTCAAAATTTTGAAAAATCAATCGATGGTTTGTTCCTTGGTCTAGAAAAAATGAGCCTACAACTTTTGTCTGCAGCAAGTCTTTACCTCGGTAAAAATGAAAATTGGTTGCCTGAAATGACAGAACTAGGTAATACCATTCTTCGAGTAATACATTATCCTGCTCTTGGTGAAAATGTTCCAAAAGATGCTGTTAGGAGTGCGCAACACGAAGATATCAATTTGATTACACTACTAGTTGGAGCAACCGCAGATGGATTACAAGTTATGGATCATGATGGAACTTGGATAGATGTTGAAGGGAATCACGAACACATTATTGTAGATAGTGGCGACATGCTGCAAAGCCTAACTAATGGGCTTTTCAAATCAACAACTCATAGAGTTGTAAACCCTCCCGATGCACAAAGTGATAGATACTCTATGCCGATGTTTGTTCATCCTAGAAATGAAATCGATTTGACACCACTTCCTGAGTTTATCGAACTCACAGGAGGTAAGGCCTTGTATCCTCCAATTACTGCTGGTGAATATCTTCACCAGAGATTAGTAGAAATCGGACTTGCTAATTAGATGATTACTATGATTGGTGGAGAATCTGTTATTGAAGTCATAGGAAAAAAGCGCGATGGCCACGAATTAGATGAAGACGATTTTAGCATAATCTGCCATGCGGCTTCGTATGCACCTCCTGCACAAATTGGTGCCTTTTTGATGGCATGTCAAATTCATGGTCTTAGCAAAAAAGAAACAGCACTACTTACTAAACAAATGATGTATTCTGGAGCTTCTTTTGAACCAGAACCCGGTCGTGTAGACAAGCATTCTACCGGAGGAGTGGGTGACAAAATGAGTATAATTTTAGCACCTGCTCTTAGAGCTGCTGGCGCAGTAGTACCAATGATTGCGGGGCGAGGCTTAGAACATACAGGTGGAACAATAGACAAATTAGAAGCAATTCCAGGATTTAATACTGGCCTCACATTTGAAGAAATGGAAGATAATAAATGCTTTATTTCTAGACAAACAGAAGATATTGCTCCCGCTGATTCAATATTTTATCAAACGCGTGACATTACTGGAACAGTTGCACAACTTGGGTTAATAACAGCATCAATTGTTTCGAAAAAGGCCGCTGAAGGTCTTGAAAAATTAGTTCTTGATGTGAAATGTGGACGCGCTGCTTTTATGAAAAATGAAGAAGATGCAATAGAACTAGCGAAATCAATGGTTACTACAGGTCATGCATTAGGCATCGAAGTTACAGCACAGATTACGAGAATGGATTATCCCATTGGGAAAATGATTGGAAACGCACATGAAATTGTTGAATGCGTCGAGTGTCTGAGAGGGCAAGGCCCATGGGATACAATGGAACTAGTACATATGCAAGCTAATGCATTAGGTTTTGATATTAAAGACAAAATTTACGATGGAAGTGCACTAGATGAATTTCGCGAAATGTGTATTAGGCAGGGAGTTGATGAAATGACTGCTGATATGCTTATTTTAGAACCTTGGTCGGTGCTTTCTAAGGCTCCAGATGAGATTAGGTTTACAGCTGAAAAATCAGGATATATTACAGATATTGATGCTTTATTGATTGGTCAAAAATTGTGTGAAATGGGAGCAGGACGAACCGGAGTTAGCAACGATGTTGATCACGGCATTGGAATAGAGTTGATTGCCCGTGTCGGTGATTTTGTCAAGGAAGGTGATGTTTGGGCTATTTTGAATTACAATAGTGGCCGGGGGAACCATCTTTACCTCTATGATGCGATTACAATCTCAGAAAATAAGCCGAAAGATCGATTACCAATATTGATAAAAACTATCTCAATTGATGATTGCAATTAATGGAAGCCGTCATATAGGGAAGGTTATTCGGCGAAGTTGCCGATTTAGCTTAGCTGGTGGAGCGTGGGACTGTTAATCCCAAGGTCGAGGGTTCGAACCCCTCAATCGGCGCCTGAAAAATCGCACTACTATTCCCATTCAATAGTACCTGGTGGTTTATGTGTAATATCGTACACTACCCTGTTAACTGCACCTTTTACAGTGTTTGTAATTCTTGTACTAATCTTTGCCAACACATCGTGTGGAATCTCTGAATATTTCGCTGACATTCCATCTAAGGAAGTTACAGCCCTGACAACTACAGTTTCACCATATGCGCGGACATCTCCGTGGACTCCAACTGATCTAACAGGTAGAAGTGCTGCAAAATATTGCCATGGTAAATCCATCTTACCCTCGGATGCTGCTAGTTCAAGTTCCTCTTCAACAATGGCACATGCTTCTCTCACAACATGTACTCTTTCGAGGGTCAGTGGACCAAGGCATCTAACAGCAAGTCCAGGCCCAGGAAATGGTTGACGGTCTGCAACTTTTATTTCCAAAGCACGGGCTAAATCCCTAACTTCATCTTTGTATAGGTCCCTAAGAGGTTCAACTATCTCCAAGGTCATATCATCAGGAAGTCCACCTACATTATGGTGAGATTTGATTGTATCTCGCACACCCCCTCCTGATTCAATCCAATCAGGAGCAATTGTTCCTTGTACGAGATACTTTGCTCCAACTTTAGATTGTTCTTCTTCAAAAATTCTGATAAATAATTCACCAATCACTTTACGCTTATGTTCAGGCTCAGTTACATCCTTCAATGCTTCAAGATATCTTTCTTCAGCAAAAACTGTCGTTAAATTAAGACCAAGTTCTCCTAGCATTTTTTGAATCTCTTGAGTTTCATTCTTCCTCATTAATCCAGTATCTACATAAACACAATGAAGTTTGTCGCCAACCGCATTGTTAGCAATAACAGCTGCAACAGTGGAATCAACACCCCCACTACATGCTATTATTGCAGTATCATCTATTGATGATTTCAAATCTGCAATACTTTCCGTAATGAATGAAGACGTATCAAACATCAAGCATCCCTTCCATTGACCTCTGCATCCATCTGCTTAACAAGTTCGACTTGATCAATCTTGTTTTGCTTTAATGCTGCTGCATATTTCTCGTTGTTTAAAGCGAGAATTTGGGTCGCAAGATATCCGGCATTATCACCTCGGTCAACACCTACTGTTGCCGCAGGTACTCCTGGAGGCAATTGAGCAATAGAAAGTAAACTATCGAACGGTACTCTGCCACCACATGGAACTCCAATTACTGGTTTAGTGGTCAATGCTGCAACAGCACCAGGCAAGGCTGCTGCCAAACCTGCCATTGCAATGAATACTGTGCATCCATCGTTTTCTGCATCATGCACTATTTGTTCAACGAATGCAGGTGATCTATGGGCGCTAGCAACCCTAAGTTGATAACTAACTCCAAACTTATCCAATATTTTTGTGCACTTCTCCGCAATGGGCATATCTGACTTCGAACCCAATAGGATTGTAACGTCCATGTATGTGGGCCATAGACGGTGGTTCATCAAGATGCCGCGGGATAAGACCTATTCAAATCACTCAGATTCGGCGATATGACTCACTTCAAATGGCTTTAACGCCTGGATCATAATGCGTTTATCATCTCTAACACCTATCACCAAATTGTCTCCAATCCTCATGAGAGGTCTAGCAGCCCAACGATGATTAAGCATTGTAGCACCTTCAATTTGTGGAAGTGGTTCTTTTGGATCCCATTCAACCCTCCATCTAGTACCAGAATATGAGGACAATTTTTCCGCTGTGCGATAATTTACGGCCCAAGCAACCAAAGACATTGCAGTTAACACGTAGGGATGTGGTTGAAATAACATCAAAAATGAAATCACGGGAGACATCAATAAAACAGGCATATCTATCACTCCAGGAACCATGGATGCTCCCATCCATACCGCAGTAAATGAAAGCATCACAGCGAATGCAAGTAAAAATATTGGTAACAACCCTCCCTCTTTGTACAATAAAAAAGTTCCAATTATTAGAGGCAATAATGACCAAGCCATAGGCCATAACATTCGAGGTCCTGGTCCCGGAATTGTAATTTCTTCCCAGTGCATAACAGTAACCCCTTATTCCTCTTCAAAGGGATATGAAAGTGTCAAATTTCTAGCTGCATATACTTCGTCTACTCTGCGCACAGGTGTTGAGGTTGGAGCCTCATGTAAAACATCTGGATCTTCTTGCAATACCTCAACAAAATTTTTGGCAAATTCATCTAATACTTCTTTTGATTCAGTCTCAGTTGGCTCAACCATCATACACTCAGGTACGATTAATGGGAAGTATACTGTAGGAGCCATGTACCCTTTGTCAAGAAGTCCTTTGGCAATGTCCATTGCACCAACACCACGCTCTTCCTTTAGAGGTCCAAGTGAAAGAGTGAATTCATGTTTGACCACTTCAACTGGAGCACCATCCTCAAACAAATGTCGAACTCCTGCAACTTTTGCTTCTTCCATTATGCGGTGTCTTAGATAATTTGCATTAAGAACAGCATGTTCGGACATTGTTTTCAATTCTTTACCATAACGCCTATAATAAGCCCAGCATCTTATTACAGCGCCACTATTTCCATGCCATTGTTGCACTTTGCCTATACTATTTTCAGGGGTATGCCAGGTATACCACCACTCCACATTTACATTGCTCAATTTATCATCAGGTAGTATTGGTCTCCGCTTTACCATAGGACCTGGTAAATACTCAGCAAGATGTGCTTTCACACCAATTGGGCCTGACCCTGGCCCTCCACCTCCATGGGGTTGACTAAACGTCTTGTGTAAATTATAGTGGACTGCGTCGAAGCCCATCAAGCCCGGTGAAGTTCGCCCTAGTATAGCATTGAAATTAGCGCCATCGTAGTACATTTGCCCACCGGCTTGATGCACAATATCGGCCGCTTCAGCAATTTCTGGCTCGAATACTCCTAATGTGCTTGGATTGGTAATCATCATTGCAGCTGTGTCATCACCAACCACTGCACGCAATGCTTCAAGATCAATTCGTCCATCCTCCTTTGAGGGGATTTCTATAATTTCAAATCCTGCCATAGCGGCACTTGCTGGATTTGTTCCATGAGCTGAATCTGGAACAATTACCTTTGTTCGATTTAATTCACCATTTGAACGGAAATACTCTTGTATGCATCTAATTGCTGTAAATTCACCTTGTGCACCTGCAACTGGTTGCAAGGTAACAGAATCCATTCCTGCACAAATTGCTAACATATCTTGCATTTCATGAAAGATTGAAAGAGTACCTTGTATATGATGCTCAGGCTGTAAAGGATGAATATCGGCAATTCCCGGTAATTGAGCTATAACTTCATTTACTCTAGGATTATGTTTCATTGTACACGATCCGAGTGGATAAAAACCAGTATCTATACCGAAATTGCGTGACGAAAGCCAAGTATAGTGCCTAACCATTTCAGGTTCGGAAATCCTAGGCCATTTAGGAAGAGATTTTCTGACTAAACCCGCAGGGAAGCGAAGTTTATCGGCCCCTACTATTGGAGGCGGCTGATTATAGCCTCTACCTTCAGCCCCATTATGTTCAAACAAATGACTCATGTCATAGCCCCCTGTAATTTTGAAGCTGACCACGCAGCAAGATGGGCTGCAAGTAATTCTATCTCACTTGCACCAGTTTGGTCCGTGAATGATACTAACAACCAGTTGCGTCTTTCGGGGTACCAATTAGACAAATCGAATCCTCCAATCAATCCGTTTACGTCGAGATAAGAAAGGCATTCTGCTGCAGAACCAGGCAATTCTACGACAAATTCATTGTAATGCGCACTAGAGGAATGAGGGATTGCAATTGTCGTAATTGGGGCTAATTTGTCCTTTGCTAATTGGCATGCACCCATATTTCTTATTGCCAAGTGGCGTAAACCTTCAGGTCCTAGAAGTGACATATGCATTGCACCCATAAGTGCAATCAATGTTTCATTTGTGCAAATATTTGAGGTGGCCCGATGTCGTCTAATATGTTGCTCACGTGTAGAGAGTGTTAAGCAAAATGCTTCTTTTCCATCTACGTCAATAGAACGCCCCACTATTCGCCCAGGCATTTGCCTCAAGTAGGTTTTAGTGCAAGCGAAAATACCGTATATTGGACCTCCAAATGTCACAGGTGAACCTAGAGCTTGCCCCTCACCAACTACTATATCTGCACCATAATTACCTGGTGCTTCAACAAGCCCCAGACTAGTTGGCTGTACACCTACAATAAATGCTGTATTTTCACCAATAATTTCCTTTACTTTCACTAAACCGCCATCTAAAATTCCAAGAGGGTTTGGTTGTTCTAGATAAATTCCACAAGAACCTGAAGCTTCTGATAATGATTCTAAATTTAGTGTTCCATCTGCATTGTGTCTCAAGGATTTAATCTCGATTCCTCCTCCCTGGCTATAATTTTTGATTACAGACAAACGATCTGGAGGAGTTAACTCACTAACATAAACAGTATCTTTCTGCACAGCCTTCCTATTATGAACTCGTACCGAGCATGTTATTGCCTCGGCTGCAGCTGTTGAACCGTCATATACTGAAAGATTGGCTACATCTAGACCAACTAATTCACTAATCAATGTTTGAAACTCCCACATCGCTTGTAGCATTCCTTGGCTAACTTCGGGTTGATAAGGAGTATATGCTGTGAGGAATTCACCTCTTGATATTAATTGAAAAACGCTAGAAGGTACGAAATTTCGGTATAGGCCTGCTCCTAGAAAGTTTACTCTATCGCCAAGTGCAACATTAGAACCAAGTATTCTTCTGGCATCGCTGAGAATTTCTTCTTCGGTTTGAGGTGGTGGCAGGGGAAGTTCAAAATCCATTGTGACGATTTCAGGTATATCAACAAATAAATCATCGAGAGAATCCATGCCCATTGCTGCAAGCATCTCTTTTTCTCTACCAAGATTGGGTAATTGGTCGACCATTAGAACCTCCCCACACTGTCTCGCAGCGCGGGACCATGATGAATGTTAGTAGGAATTATCCCCTATTGCTTAAGAATCGTGACATCAATCTTGCCATTTGGTCCAAGTTTCATCTGGGTTTTGATACCAATGTTCACCGCTAGTTGCTTTGTACCAATTAGTGCCAGATTCATCTGGATCAACATATTCTCCTGGCGGGAGCATTTCCCATGACTCAACCATATCAATATGAGATTTGGATGATTCGGATACGTCATCAGAATCATTATCAGAATTGTCATCTAAATCCCCTCTTACAGCAACAGAGGATTTAGTGGCTGGTTTCTTTTTCATCAATACCACTATTGCACAAACAAGTGCTAACACAATTAATGCTGCAATAATTCCTACAATTAAGAATGTTGAGCCGCCACTACTAGATGAGGTCGTGTCATCGTTTTGTTCAACGGTTTTGCCACCATCTGAAACTTCATCTAATGGACAACCAGGATAATTTATACTATCATCAAATAATCCATCAGCCCAACTCTCTAATGGGCACATATCTGCATTCATAGCATTCTCTAAATATATTCCAGGCCAACTTTCGTCACGGCTATCATTCCAATCACCGTTTGCCCAATTATCACCAAAGCCATCCTCATCTGAATCATACCACTGGGTGGAATCTAGTGGGAATACATCAGGGCCGTATCCCAAACTTTCCCATTTCGAAAATGACCAAAATGCATCTGCATCAGAATATCCATCACCGTCTGTATCTGGACATCCATATCGATCTATGCTTGAACTACCTTCAACGTCTGTACAAAAATCAACCATTTGTCCTTCAAAATTATCTCCATAACCGTCACCATCCACATCTGACCATTGAGTTGGATCATTGACAAATGCATCTGCCCCAAGCGCAACGCTCCAAGAAATTTCTGGGTCTGAATATCCATCTCCGTCAGAATCTATACATCCAATTCTATCCTCAGAAGAGTTACCATAAAAGAAGGGGCAATCATCGGGGTTATTTCCATTCGGGTTGTCTCCATATCCGTCACCATCACCATCATTCCATTGTGTAGGGTCTTGGAAGAATGCATCAGCTGTATCTGCCCAACCATCAGAGTCGAAATCGGGACAGCCTTTCATCCCACCAAGAGTTGCTGTTCCTTCTTGGTACGGACAAAAATCAACAATATCTGAAAATCCATCATTGTCATCATCTCCGTCCTCTCTATCATCTAGACAACCATCGCCATCGTTATCATTAGTCGCATTCTTTCTCCAATTGGCAATACCGTTTTTACACAAATCTACTTCGTTTATAATGCTGTCATTATCATTATCATTATCTTCATTATCATTACGACATCCATCATTATCCCTGTCATTAGTCTGTGAAGAAATCCATCCAGTCTCACCACGTGGACATTGATCATCTGAATCGGTAATGCCATCATTATCATCGTCAGAATCTTCATTGGAACCTTCATCCTCACAGCCATCTTGATCCTTGTCAGTTTGAGCTGCAGAGGTCCAATTTAATGCCCCCATTGGACATGAATCATTTGGATCTACAATGCCATCGTCATCATCATCTGGATCACAAATATCCCCTTGTATATCTGAATCATAATTTTCCTGTTCCGGATTTACAACATACTGACAATTATCAACATCATCATTCACATTATCTCCATCATCATCCCAATCTTCATCTGCATCTTGACATCCATCATTATCAATATCTGTTAGATTTGTTGGTGTCCAATCTACTATGCCACGCGGGCAGTTGTCAACTTGATCTAATACTCCATCAGAATCATCATCTGTATCCTCATTGTCATCATTACATCCATCGCCATCAAGATCCAGACTCACATTAGACTGGTTCCAATCAAGATACCCATATTGGCAGTCATCAAGAACATCATGTAGTCCATCATTATCATCATCTGTATCGCAATTATCACCTTTCAAATCACCATCATGGTTACTTTGATTTAAATTAGGAGTCTTTAAACAATTATCAACATAATCTGGAATCGTATCATTATCAAGATCATGTTCGAATTTCCACACAAATATGTCTTGGTCTGTAGCTGAACGAGGGATGCTACCAAACCAAACTGTGCCTGAAAAATCGCCTCCAGCAATTATGGTGCCATCACTTTCAACCAACAATGCGCCTGCAGTGTCATTATCGCCCCCTCCAACACTCATGGCCCACAAGAAATCTGAATCATTATCGATTTGTGCAATGAAGAAATCTGATCGTTGTGTAGAATTTGTGGCTTTTGTCATAATATCTGTTCCATATAACATATCATCATAATGCCATCCACCAAAAAGCACCTGCCCTTTGCCATTTACGGCAAGTGACTGTATTCTATCGTCTTCTGCGCCTCCGGCATCATAGACCCATTGACGTGTTCCATTCTGAAGGTACCAAGCGACAATTATGTCCCAACTACCTTGTCCTTGATGCCATGTTTGCCCGAGTTTGTAATCTTGCAAGAAATTACCAGCAACTACTACACCATTTGTGGGATGCAACACTATGTTATTGAAATAAACACCACAGGCACCACCAAAACAACTCCCACCTGCAATAGAACGGCCCCATTCCAAATAACCTGTATCATTGTATTTTATCAAAAATCCTGCATAAACTGAGGCAGGATTAGAGGTAAATCTACCTGACCAGGATTCACTGCCTGTGTTATATCCGGCCACATAGGCATGATTAGTCACTTTATCTACAACGAGTTGGAATGGTACTGATAATCCTGCGCCACTAGAATCTTTTGCCCATGTCCAATTGGCATCGGTAATGTTGTAATAAGCAATGAAGAATCTTGAATTTTCAGAATAACCTTCTGCCGATAATTCTGTACCTTCAAAATCAGTGTAATTCTGATAATATCCTGTAACAAACAAATTATCCCATTTGTCTGCAGCTAGGTCCCATCCTACATCAACATCAAAACCACCAAATTTTTTCGCCCAATCAAAATGGCCAGTATTATTCACTCTTGCCATCCATCCATCAAAACCAGTAGTATTGACTGTTACATTTCCAAAATTTACTGACCCTCGAAAATATCCTGTACCATACACATTATCTTGTGAATCGACAGTAACGCCACGGCATTCATCGTAATACATTGCAGTACCTGCTGTAACTGCCCATATCCAAGTACCTGTTTTGGAAATCTTTGCAATGAAAATATCGCCCTCTCCTTCAGGTTCAACCAAAATATTACCAAATTGTGAAACCTGATAAATTGAACCACAAATCACAATATTTCCTTGCGAATCAAACACCATCTCATAAATCTCATCATTTTCTGATGAACCACCTGCTGAAGCCCAGTCTGTGGAAGCTGATCTTCCTAATCCCGATGCTTCCAATGCATTTTTCTGACCCAAAGTAAGTTCGGAATCTGGGATTAAGCGTGACTCAATCATCACCTCAGGAAATATTTCATCCGCAACTTCAACGGGGGCGAAATGAAGCATCATCGATGTAAGCAAACATGTCAAGATTCCGATCGCAATAACTCTGCGCATGTATACCGCGTGTCGGGGGCCCCTCATGAAGTAAACGCCCCTATGGGGCGTTCAAATGAAAGGGGGTCTTTTTATCACAGCGCGTACTTTTTTCCTGGGAGAAGCTACAATCATCACATAATCGCCTTCTTCTACAGATTCAATATATCCCATTCCAATTCCAGATCTATCTAGGGAAGGAGATGGTGCGCCAGAAGTTAGGCGCCCGATTACATTACCTTTCAAATCTTCAATCTGTTTACCACCTCTTGGCAAAGGTCCCTTTTCCAATTGTAATACTCCCCATAATCTTGCATCACCATCAGAATGTGAAATTACCCTTGATTTTCCGATAAAATCATGTTCCATTTCCAATCCAAATGGTACGTTTGTTTCCCAGGAATCACGGTGCAAAAATTTGTCTTCTCCTAATGTAGGTGACAAAAAATCTACTCCTGATAGCAAAAATCCTTTTTCGAGACGTAATGTATCTCTGGCACCCAGCCCAACTGGAGTTGCCCCCGCTTCCAATAATGCATTCCAAAGTTTAGAGGCCTCATTATTTGGAATGAATATTTCATAACCTGATTCACCTGTATATCCGGTTCCTTGTATCCAACCAGTAATTCCAATGGGGTTATCCCCAATTGCTGACCATTTGAACCGATCTACATGATTTTCAATACCCAGAACTGATTCACAAATAGTACGGGATTCTGGCCCTTGAAGGGCAATAATACTTGTTTCCTCGGACAAATCCTCGAGTGATATTGAATTATCTTTCGGAAGCAATTTTGAAAACCAGTCCCACATTACTGGAACCATACTCGCATTAGGTACTCCTAATATTTCCTCAGAGTTTACTACGGCGAAAATCATATCGTCAATCAAATAACCCTCATGGTCAAGAAAATGTGTATAAGCACAGGTTCCGGGTTCAATACGACTGCATTTTTGAGTGGCAATTGATTCTAACCATCCTCGTACATTATTGCCCGAAAAGCGAAATGTACCCATGTGTGAAACATCAAAAATTCCAGCTTCAGAACGACATTTTAGATGTTCATCTGTAATGTTAGAATACCAAATTGGTAATTCAAAACCATGGAAATCTACAACATTCCCTCCGAGCGAAACATGTTCTTCATACAAGGCTGTTCTAACAGGAACGCTGTCTCCCATGAACTTCGGGTGATGAGTTGGGCACAAAATCATCACGCTTTGATTATACTCGCTCTGGCAAATCATTTACTATGTCATTTCCAGTTGAAATAATTTCTGAAATTAGATCTTGCAATGATTGTTTGGATACTTCTGGATTGGCGATTACTGGCCTTAGAATTACCTGTCCATCAAGTTCTGAACGGCTAAACATGAATCGACCAGAACGCATCATTCTATCCCGCAAAATAGAGTTAACCTCATCATGATTTATACCTTCCATTGTAAATCTGATACAAACATTTGTCCAAGAACGGTTACTCATCAACTCTAATTGCCTATTATTGACTACTAGATCTTCCAGATATTCAGCTAATTCTACGTATGATTCTACCAGTCTAGCCCACCCAGCATCACCTTTTTCCCTCCATGCGAAGAACAATTTTAATGCATCATTTCTACGTCCACATTGTAAACTAATTCTTCCAAGATCAACATCCTGTGACTCCCCAAGAAACAAGTAATGCGCAACGTTTCCGTGTGAACAAATCCTCCGAAGAATTTCTGGCTGCTTAATCAAAAATGCAGAACAAATTAATGGGATACCCATCATTTTATGTGCATCCCAACATATTGAATCTGCCATTTCTATTCCATCCATGAGAATTCTGTATTTTGAACTAAACAAACACGAACCTCCCCACGCTGCATCCACATGCAACCACAAATCCTCTGAGTCACAAACACTTGCAATATCTCTAATTGGGTCAAATGCTCCTCTAACTGTTGTACCTGATGTAGCGATTACACAGAATGGCGTTTGGCCTTCGCGTCTACTACGGTCAATTTCTTCCCTAAGTAAATCAACACGCATTGCTCCATCATTGTCGCAAGGGACCTTTATCACATTATCATAACCGATACCTAATACATTGGCTGACATTAATACAGAATAGTGAGATTCACTTGAAACAAAGCACACCAAATCTCCTCCATCATAACCTCTTCTTTGTCCAATGGGGTCTAATTTGTATCTGGCACACATCATTCCAATCATGTTTCCATTTGAGCCTCCAGTCGTCAATACACCATTGCCATCTGCAAAACCTACAATCTCACACATACGATTAATCAAAGCCTGTTCAATCAATGTAGCCATAGGAGCTAACTCATAAGTATACATCGAGGTATTTGTCAAATTAGCAATAATTTCACCAGCAAATGCGGCTACATTGAATCCCCCCCATAGTGGGTTCATGAACCCTGGATGGTTTGTGCGAACACATCTTTTCAAATATGAATCAATATCGGAAAGTACTACATCAAGACCCATTCCCTCAAGTGGCAATGCTAAATCCGTTATTTTATTCAAGCTTGAATGAGGGATAAAATCAACGACTGAGGAGTCTTTTTCAAGGTATTTCTTAATCTTCTCAACAATTTTTTCAATGAATTGGTCGTGCTCGATTAGTCTCCCCCCGAATCCCTTGCTGTAATTGACGGATTTAGAACAAATCGCTTGGTTCTAGATAGATGGGTTTAAGCATTAGTAGCAATATACAACATCATGTCGAACGAAAATGGAAGTCAAGTAATCGTCCGACTCGGAGGCAGGGACCTTAATCAAGATGGACGCGTTGTCAATTTGGTCGTTGTTGGATCCAGTAGATTTTATGATTACTCTACAATAGAAGAAGAAATGGACAAATGGGCACAGGATGAAGCATATCCTGACTTAGTAATAACAGGAGGGGCAAGTGGTGTTGATTATCTTGCAGAACGATGGTCTAACAACAACAACATACCATTTGCTGTATTTGCAGAAGAATGGAATAATCCCCGCTCAGGATTAAAAGACACAGGACGTGACGAAGCTCCAACTTCTCTAACTGAAAGTCTGTTGAAAGCAGCAACACACATCATAGCATTCCCCTCCTCAACCAGTAAGTGGACAAGAGTAATTATAGATCTTGCATTAAAGCGTAATATACCCTGTAAAATCATTGAAATAGAGTAGAAATTAACCTATATGCTGCTTTTATTTGAAACGAATATATTTTAATGTAAAATGCATAATAATAGCATATTTGACTTTAAATATGCTGATTACTGATCGAAATACATTAGTAATTATTGCCAATATTAATGCATAATAAATATAATTTAAACATTAATTATCTAAACAGGTTACTGAAAGCCTTTTTCCAAAATATTAGATTTTTTAGGACTTTTGCTGGTTTTAGTCAAAATATCCAGAAAATCCATGCAAAATGCATTTTTTTCTAGTAACATTGAATAATAACGGCTATTAGGAAGGTCTATGCTAGGCCCAGATGGCTCCTCGTGGCTCGAACGACTGCATATGCAATTAGCACGTAATCTACGTGCAGCAGATTGGTCTCAATCCGAAATAGCTGACATATTAGGATCTACACAGTCAACGATATCTCGCATGGCGCATAGAGATCTACCTGACATGGCTGGAACCTCTGACGAGGCGACAATTGATGGATGGGCGCATGAAATTTCCATGGCCCTAAGGCAATTGGGCCCCAAAGCAAAACCAACACGTACACGATTTGTAACGGAAATAGCATTTTCACCAGGTCAGGTCTTGAGATTTGATAAAGCCTTAACTGGAACAGATCTTGATTCTGACCAAGAACAATTAGCATTACTAAAAAGATTAGAATGGGCAGCATCAAGGATTGATGTGAACCGGATGAACAAGTGGATTCCAGCTGTTGGAATGAACATTGCTTGCTGCCTCGAATCTGCTAGATCTTTGCCTGAAGTTGCAGCATTCCCTGGGAAGGTCACTATAGTTGAAGGGAAATTAAGGCACCATGAAACTCCTAAATTTGGTGCTTCGAAACACTTAGCGGGGATGCTACTTGATGCAAGAACCCATGACAAGGAAAAATGCGCAATTCTAAATGTTCGCCCCCCTAATGATAAAAACGCTGTAGAAGATTTATGCGAAGATCTAGATTTGAATCTAACCTTTGCCCCCAAGGGTGAACTAGTCCCGCACCAAGGTATTGATTTGATTCTTGACGAAGGTGCATTTGGATGGGAACCTTCGCTGTACATACTGGCTCACAACCCCCTTGAATTAATTGATAGAACACATAGAATAATCTCATCATTTTGAAGAGTTTGCTGAAAATTTACTTGAACCGATAATCGGTAGCATCAATAAGGACTTCGCCCCAGTATAACATGATGATAGGTACTCCCATTGACGCCTTACCCTACATCCGAGGCGTTCAACTTATTCTTACTGGTTACAATGGATACACAAAAGGATCTCGTATTGAGAATGACAAAATGGTGCGCCAAGAAATCGTCAGAGCCTCTGGCCGTGTTCGCGCACATATGCAAAATATTTTTGATTCACAATTCAAAGCTGGAAACGTAGAATTCGCACGTGCATCGAAACAATGCATTGAAGAATGCGATTATCTGATAGAAGATGTAAACAAAGCCGTTGCTGGAATGGAACATGCTTTCCTTTCCGGTCAAAGATCAACGACACATGGCGACCTAAAGAAACTGATAAAACATGACCATGACGTCATTGAAATGATTACCAAGGGAGTCAATATTGCAAATTCGGCTGAGCATTCACTAGCAACTGGCGAAGGTGATTCAAAGCAATTTATCTTACAAACTACGCAAATGATTTCGAGTTGCCGAGGGTTTTTTGGTGCAAGGGCAAATCTACTAGCGGGATTAAAACAAAAGAGAAAATGAAGTGATTATTATGAGCGATTACAGATGGAGAGATAGGCCTGATATTGTGGCACGTTTAGTTAATGCTGACAAAATACAAACATTTGCAACACAGAATGTTTTACTAAAGCCAAATGAAGCATGTGCAATGATCGTCGATGGTAGAGTTGGAGACATATTAACTGAAACTAATCTAACAAATATGGCAGGGGGTTTTGGTCGATGGCTTGGGGACAAAATGGGAGTCACTGCTAATGACCGCAGATTACTTTTTGCTATGACGGGCCCAATGGACTATTGGGTGCCATTTGAAGGTGCTCTAGGAGATGGGGAAATCGCCAAGGGATTTGCAAATCTTCGTCTTAGAATGAACCTAGACGATGTACCAAAATTGCTAAATTATTTTGCCAATAATTCGCCTCTTCTTGATAGGAATGGTGTAATAAAAATAATTGGTGATGAGTTAAAGGGTAGAGTTGTAACTCCCTGCATGTCATCTTGTGCAAATGCATCTGAAATGAGATCTGCAACATTCATGGAAAAATTTGAAATGACTGCTGAAGTTGAGATGAGAAATTTACTTTCAAACTTGGGTTTTACATTACTCAAAGCATTCCCTATCACAAATCCAACAGATATGGAATTAGTTGCACAACACCGAGCTAAACTAGAAGCGCAAACTGCCGGCACTCAAGCCAATGCTGATGCTGAGATTGCAGCTTATTCTCAATCAGAACAACTGACTTTAGCACGTATTGAAATGGAAACTAACATTGCAAAGGCGCATGCAAGAGGAAAAGTCACAGTTGAACTAGAAGCTGATTTGAAAGCTTTGAGAGCCCAAGAAGCACATTGGGAAGCAGAATTATCACGCGATAGAGGGCAAATGGAATTACGTAATGAGGAAGCTGATTCAAAGGCAAAACGTGCCATGGACATGTTTGCAGAAGTACAGGACCGTAAAGCACAACGTATTGCAAATCAACAAGATTTCCAAGCACAAAGAATGAATACACAAAATGAATTGCAAACTAAAATGATGGAAATGGCTGCTGAACAGGGTGCATTGACTCCAGAAGTTATGGCTGAATTCCTTCGCCAGCAAACTGCCCAAAAAGCCGTAGATGGATCTGGAGGACAAGATCTTTCATCATCAGTAAATGGTGGCTCATGCTGTGGAGTTGCTCTACAACCAGGTTGGAAGGCTTGTCCAAGCTGTGGAACACCGATTGCCTGATTAGCCGAATCGTCTCCGGCGATTTGTGTACAAGCGTCCGTGGATAATCTGGAATTCGCATTGGCAAGTACGGGATAACTCTAGCAAGTTATTCTGGTACACAATTTTTTCATTGCTCATTGCAATGGCCCTTCCATATTCAATAACAAATAGGATAATGGGGATTATTGATTATTCAATTATGGACCCTCTTATCTGGATTGATGAGGCAGTTCCCTTCATAGGATGGACATTTATTATTTATCTAACTCTGTACCTATACTACCCTGCAGCAGCCTTTTTTGGAAGAACAGATGAATACAGAATACGGGAAATGTTTGCCTTTCACCAAGCCATGTTTGTTATGACTTGGTTTGTAAATCTGATCTTTATAATATTCCCAACTGAAGTATACATTCGAGATCAAATACCATCAGGAATAAGAAATGGTGAAGGCTTCTGGGGATTTTGGTTTGGAGACGTTATGCACGTAACTGATATGCCATACAATGCATGGCCTAGTTTACATGTAGTACAATCACTGATGATTGTAATGTTACTGAAAAGATGGAAAGCAATCCAAGGATTAACTGAGATTTTAACTTGGATAGCATGGATTGCATTGTGCATATCTGTTATGACTACTAAACAACACTTCTTTTGGGATTTAATTTCTGGAGCATTTACTGGAATTATCTGTTGGTACTGGATGTGTCTACCGGCAGTTAAAATGGCAAACTCCGAAGAATGGAAACTCGCATTCCCTTCAAAGAGTGAATGACAATCTATGAAATCAGGGAATTGATTCCTTCAGCTTGGGTCAAGTAAAATGTCAACACAACACCCGCCATTATCATCATCCATGACCCCACTAATTTGATTATTCCAGTTGCTCGACGAAGGAAATTAATCATTACCTGACGCCCTAATCCAACCATCATAGTTACTGCAATCATAAGCATAAGTAAACCCAGCATAAGGCCTGCTAATCCTGAAAATATTGCCCCAGAACCCAGCCCTACCAACAATACAACAAATGGCAAAACTGCTGCTGCAGTACAATCTATTGATGCCGCAGCATAACCAATTCCATAGAGATACATATTTCTTCGAGGAGTGAATACTTCATCTGCCTCTGTAGTGGAATATTTATCGACAAAGCGTTGTACAAATCCCATTAGGTGGCTTGTTATTCCCAATAGCATCAAGGAACCTAATATTATCAACAAAATCGCAATACCAATTGCAACATAGTGTACTAAACCAGATTCTTGAAATGCTGTACCCATGGCGATTGCAATAACTCCTATCAATATGAAAAAAGTCCACATTCCGAATCCTGAAAGCATACCTATTAGCCATGAAGAAGGCATTGGTTTAGTCAATTTTCCAGATTCAATAAGTTCATCTTCACGTGCCCCTAAACTCAGGTAGTAGGAAATGAAACCAGGCAACACTGGGAAGGCGCATGGAGAAAAATATACCAATATTGACAACAGCATGCCCATTCCAAATACCGCACCTAATGAAGTTCCAGGCTCCTCCCAAGCTATACGCAAATCCTCTGTCACTGTAGTTGATTCGGATGTTATTGCCAATTCAACAGCAGAATCGAATGAATCCCACCCATCTGTAGGAGTTCCTGTAGTTTCTTTGGCAATAATATAGCCATCAGAGTCAAGCAACATTACTACAGGTATCTGTCCTGTCCCACCTGTTGTAAATAACCGAACGGGATCAACTTTTGAACCATTTTCAAGAGTACCAGATTCAGAATTTCCAAGGCCAGTAGGATATTCGGGAACTGTATATTCTTCACCAGATTCGTTGAGATAGCTCAATGATTCAGAGTACCAAGCCCCATACCCAATTATTGTAATCTCAGAACCATGCTTTTCAGCCATAGTTTCCCAACCCTCTTTCTCGAATTCCAAATGTGCTTGGACATAGTGGCAATTAGAACAGTCTCTCGCCATGAAATCAATTATTACGACACCGTCAATATCTCCGATATTTATGAGGCCATTTTGGTCTGTGATTTGATCTTCAATTCCTGTACGATTAAGTGATTCTATCGAAATATCGGGAATTGGAGCCGGAGGAGCATCTGATTCAAACATTTTGTCAAGGCTACCAAACATAGAAAGTGAGGCATAAGCTATTGTAGAGAATAAAACTACAGAAATTCCTAACGCGATATAGGTTTCTCTACGCTTGAATACAGCAAAATCAACCTGCTGAAGTATTCCCATGACGTGTGGGGGGTGTTACTTTGTTATGAAACTCTCGCGGGTCTTCTATTTGCCCATCTAAAAAGTTTGAATGATAGTGCACCAATAATCAAGCCGACAACAACGCAAATAAATAGCCAAACAGGCTCTTCAGCCCCGCTTTCCATTGCATCTACCAATACATATAGCATCAAAACTGAAGAGACCAAACCAATACAACCACTGATACCCAAACCAGCGATATTAATACCCAAATCTTTGATTAGGCCCACAAATATACGTGAACATACTTAGTGATAAGGGTTGAGTATCACTCTAAATAGCCTAACCGGCATGCTCAATTCCTTTGCTAATAGAGTATAATCGATGTATTGCATCGTTATCTAATAGCCAATCAACAACCTTGTCTGGGATTGATTCTTGCATTATTGCACGTTGTGCATCTAGATCTCCTATCGTAGACAGCATCTTCAAAGTCGTCCTTACACGCCATCCTTCCAGATTTTCCCGATTTTCTAATTCGACGAACTCGACTGGGAATTTTGAATCTGAATACAATTCAAATGTATTCACATCACTAGTGACCAATGTACCACTGCCATGGATTTTTCTTGCATGTTCAACCCAGTTAGGTGGATCATTAATATCATCGATTTGCACAATATTTGCATGCCTATCTCCTAGCCATGCAATTATCATCGATTCTCTTTCTTCCGCGGACCAAGGGTTTTCCAAAGTCCAACTTTCTTGGCCACTGCCTATTGCAATTGTTACTTCTCCCAAATCTAGAGCTTTCTCAATCAAATATTCGTGTCCCTTGTGAAACGGCTGAAATCGACCAAGAACTATGTACATTACAATCACATGAAATATTTTGAAACATCTATTTCTGGTATTTCAAGATTAAAATCTCGAAAACACTCTAACATCCTACTACAACCTTCTATCATTTCTTCTATTGAGGTCTCACCCATTGAACCTATTCTGAACATCTTTCCCTTGAGTTCATCTTGCGCTCCAATGACCTGAGTTTGATAATCCTCTTTCAACTTTGATCGCCAAGTGTCATCAATACCATCCGGGTACATTATTGCAGTAACCGTATTAGATCGTGAATATTCATCTGCGAGAAGATTAAATCCTAAATCGCAAAACAGGTTCCTAACGCCACTGGCCATCTTTTTGCAACGATCCCATCTTTGTTCTAATCCTTCATCGCTTAAATTTGAAAGTGATTCCACCCAACCCATTGCAAGATTTATTGCTGGAGTCCAAGGTGTCTGATCATCATCTCCTTTCTTTAATGCTGCAAGTAAATCAAGATAGTACGTAGGATTTGAATCACCTTGTACTCGAATTGCTTCGCATCTATTAACAAAATTTTGATTGATGGCAATTGCAGCAATACCAGATGGCCCAGCTGTACACTTTTGTGCACCAACTACAACCGCTTCAGCATTCCAATCCTTAGGATATACAGGAATTCCACCTACACTTGTTATTCCATCTATAATAAACGCAACCCCATGACGTTGGCACATTTCAGCAAGTTCTACAGCATCTTGTGTAATTCCTGAACTAGTTTCGTTGTGACAAATTGCTAAAGCTTCCCAATTCCCTCTAGCTAATTGTTCCTCTATTTCACCAAAATCAAACGAACGACCCCATTCGTATTTTAGATGTTTAACATTACAAAAACGTGAACCCATTTGTGCAACTCTTTCTCCAAATTTACCATTTGTAGGAACTAATACCCTGTCGTTTGGTCGAAACCGATTTGCCATCACCATTTCCATTGCGGCAGTACCCGAACCTGAAACTATAATTACACGATATCCATCTTCTCCATACCACGATTGATTTTTCTTTTTGTCTGAAGATAAACTAAGATTAAATGCATACCTCAAACCACTATTCAAGCGAGCCATTACATCGCGAAATTCGCCACCACGTGCTGTGATTGTCGGTGCGGACATAGCATCCAAACATGATTGGCTCATTCGTACTGGGCCTGGGACCAAGAAACAATCACCTTCATGGCCCATTACTTCATGGTAATTGCACCCGGTTCAATAACCCCACTATGAACCGCTGTTCTGAAGTGTAGAGGCGGGTTCGGCCTCCATATGGTAGTGATTGGGCTCGCTATGTTACAAGGGGCTCGGCATGAACATACTGAAGCGCTACGTGGTGCTGCGAGTGAGTTGGGTATTGAAATAACAATTAGAGAACTTCGTAAATCGAGTGATGTAAGGGGAATTGATGCTGTTGTGTTGCCAGGAGGAGAGTCTACTTCTATGCGAATTGCAAGTAAATTTGAAGAATTGTATAGTCATTTGTGGGATGAAATATCCTCAGGTATACCCGTACTTGGCACATGTGCTGGAGCAATTTTACTGTGTCAAGAAAATTTAATTTCTGCAAAAATTCAACGAAATGCTTTTGGAAGACAAATTGATTCATTTGAATGCCAAATAGAAGTAAATATTGGAAATCGAATTGATGCTGCCGAAATTTCCCCCCATGTGCGTGACTCTTTCGGACACAAACCACTAGATTTGGGCGTGAAGGCTGCCAGCAGCGAACAAGGTTTTCCCGGAGTATTCATTAGAGCACCCAAATTTACTCAAGTGGCATGTGAAATAATTGCAACGCTAGATGATGAAGTTGTAGGTGTACAAGACGGTAATAGAATTGCTGTGACTTTTCATCCAGAACTTACAAATGATCGGAGATTTCATCGATGGCTAATTTCTGAAGCTGTGAATGAATAATCCAAATATAAGTTCAATATAAGCGAAGTTATGTCCGGCCCCACATTTAGCCCAGATGGGAAATGGATGTGGTCAGGTACCGACTGGATTCCGGCCCCTCCTGCAGAACAAAACAAAGGTAATTCTCAAAATTTCCAAGACTCTGCTATAGGTGGGGATGTCATTCAAAATACTGTAGTAAACAATGATGCTAGTGCGGTAACATCAGCGGTTATTGCTGCCTTGAAAGAGATGGGGATGATAAACAAGGAGCCAAATTCGCCTCAAACACCTCCTATTATTCAGGAAATTGAATTACCGGCTTCATTTAGTATAGGAGATCATGTTGAATATCACAGCCCTACAAATTCACGCTGGCTGAATCGTTGTACTGTTGTAAATGCCAATGATGATGGGACATATCGAATAGAAGTTCCAAAAGATGGAGGAGTTATTGAAACAAAATTTGCAGTAGTAATCGGTAGTTCCCCCGGCACAATTCGTCCAGCAAGTCCACCTTTTGACATAGATGACAAGGTACTAGTAAATTGGAAAAATTACGGCACATACTATCCTGGAAAAATTGTTACTGTAAATGAAGATCATACATTCCTGATTCATTTTGATGATGGAGATGTAGAGTATAATGTCGAATGGAGTCGAATAGAAAAAATGTCTGAAGATTCCTTAGAAACAAAGGAATATCTCGAAAATATTTCTGAAGCAGAACATGAACTAATTGAAGCATTCAAAATATTTGATAAAAACAATAGTGGTACAATTTCAGCTAAAGAGTATTTCGAAATACTAACAGAGATGGGAGATAACCCAATTACTGTTGAAGAAGTTCTTAGTGATTTCAAGGAGTTAGGAATTGAGTGGGATTCTGAAATAGATTACCGCGAATTATCCAAATACATGGTTAGTGTTGATCAAGATACTAATGAAATCCAAAGAAAACCTGAGGTAGTCATACGAGATGCTAAGATTAAAGATGGCTATTTGCATGGTTACGCTTACGCTCATCCTAAACTTGGAGAAGGACCCGTGAGAACCTCAACTATCCTTGGCATCACCTATGATGAAAGAGCAACTGCAAGGGTAGAGACAAGAAATACAGTGTATGTTGTTGGACCAACAGGATGGGAAATCATACCTGAAGGACACCCCTTCGAGCAGTTATATTCAGTTGGAGAACAGATACAGGTTGAGTGGAATGGAAGTTGGTATGATGCGATTATCCGTGAAATTAATGAGACATCATACCTAATTCATTACATAGGTTTTGACACTAGTTGGGATGAACATGTGCCCACGAGCCGTATGAAGAAATTTTCAAATTAGTAAATTATACTATCTTCTTGAGTAACAAAACCCATTGTTAACGATTTTTCTTACAGTTAGTTGAAAAGAAAAAGTTTCGAGGGTATTCCAATGCACCTCCCAATCGCAAGCGAAGTCGCACCACCTGAAGAGGGGGAGGCTGAAGGTTGTATTCAATGCCAAATGGGTTCTAAATTGGTTTTATTTGTCACAGGTAAATGCCACTGGGGGTGTGATTATTGCCCACTTTCAGATAATCGAAGAGAATCTCCAGATATGTTTGCAAATGAACGAAGATGCACAACATGGAATGAAGTGGTTGAAGAAGCGAAAGCAATGAAAGCAACTGGAACTGGAATCACTGGAGGAGACCCAATGCTTGACTTTGACAAAACTATTGAGGCTGTGAGAGTTTTGAAAAAAGAATTAGGAACAAATCACCATATTCACTGCTATACTAGTATACCAATAGGGAATGAAAAGACAATACAATTAGCAAATGCTGGATTGGATGAATTAAGATTCCATCTTTTAGATTTGAAACTAGAAAATTATCGTAATTCCATTGAGGATGCAGACACAGCAGGTATTACCGTTGGGATTGAATTACCTGCCGAACCAGATAAAGGAAAAGAATTATTTTCATTGCTAAATAAACTGAATGAAACTCCTATTCAATTCTTAAATTTAAACGAGTTAGAAATTACGGTTGGTAACCAGGATAATATGGATGTAAGAGGATTCAATCTCTCTGGTGGAATTACAGCTGCTGCAGCCGGATCTGCAGAACTTGCAATAGAATTGAAAAGGGCATCTGAGGATATGAATTTCCACGTGAAGTTTTGCAAATCTTCATACAAGGATGCTGGGCAATTAAGGAGCCGCTTCCGTAGAAGAGCTAAAGCCACATTACGCCCTTATGAAGTTCTAAGTGAGGATGACACTATCTTATTTGGTGCAATCCCAACATCCCTAGAAGATGCCCAAGATGACATGAAAGAACTTTCCGATGTGCTGGAACTAAACGACGGTTGGATCCGGTATGATGCTAAAAAAGAACGTATAGAATTCCCATTATCTGCAGCTGAAGAAATAGCAAAACATGTAGAAGTCCCGGTAGCACAAATCGAAGTTCATCCAACGCATGAAAGACTAGAAGTTGGACTTGTATATCTAAATGATAAGCGCTAAATCGACTCCTTATTGATTACTTGCAACTACTACTCTTGCGGGAATCAATATTCGTTCTTTGAACATATAACCTTCCTCGATTACATCAATGACAGTGTTTGCTGGAAATTCTTCGGTAGGCTGAATTGTTGTAATTGCTTCCATGCAATTCGGATCGAATTTCTGGCCTTTTGCCTCCACCCGTGAAACACCTTCTGATAACAATTCAGTCCACATTTTTGAACGAATCAAAGCTAGCCCCTCATCGTCATTTACCGATAAGGCTCTGTCAATATCTGAAAGTATAACTAACATCTTTCTTGCCATACCCATCCCTCCATATTGGATTGCAATTGCCTTTTCGGACATCAAACGTTTACGGATATTTTGAATTTCAGCATCCCGATATGTAATCTCTTTTTCAGCCAATTCTGCTCGCGTGATAGCCTCTACAAGCGGATCTATTTCTTCGGCGATTTCTTCTTCTATATCGTCCACTACCTCTTCAGGTTTATCCTCGGCCATATGTCTCCGAAAAAGAGGTGATTCTTGAATCTCACGAATGAAGAAGGGTTTCTAAATTCCATTCACCATGGCCCCACTTGTCAGCAGACAAATGTTCTCGTCCGAGTATTTTTACCCAGCCACTTAGATTTACAGCATAGTGTAAACCTCGTGAGTTACGATTATGGGCTTCGAATGTAGGAATTATTCGTGGATCTTGATTTTCATCTAATGTTTCTCCAAGTTCTTTTCTACGTTCCATCCAATTCTCACATACTTTCTCCGAAAATTCAACCTCGTCCATAGACATCAAATTAGTACACACTTCCGCCCATGTTTCATCTTCATACATATCATCTACATTTGATATAGATCTACCTAAGGCGTTTTCAAAATACATTATGCATCGACCTTCCCAGGCCTCCCAGTACCCACAAGAACACCATTCAACAAGTTTCAACAATGCCTCATATCCTCGGTTATTTGCCAACACTTCTTTCGTAGACCCATTGCCACTAATTGATTCCGCTAAATCGAGGAAATCCGCCTCACAATCAATATCAAAAGAACGTATTAATCGTTTATCCTCTTCTGGCCGTAAATTTCTTAATTCTGATGAATTCATTTTTGAAATCAATTCATTCCACTCAAGTGAGAGCAAAGAAAGTAGGGTAGTGCCATCCAAAACATGTAACCTCATTTCAATGCCCATATTCTACCCGAGCACTAAGTAACACATCATTCCATCGGGACTTGTCCATAATGAATACAATGTTGATAACACCTCTCAATAAAACTAGGAACCTCAACCAATAGTGGATCTTCATCACTTACAAAGCCAAGTGTTCCTTTGCCAATTCTCTTTGGTTCCAAATTTCCAATCAAATTTTGATCTTCACATAATGGCATCACATAAATCCCAACATGTTTTCTTTGAACACAAATTGCCATAAATGGCCTATTAGTTGGAGTGTATAATCTATAATACCCTTCTTCGTTAATGGTTACTCTCATGTTGGAGGCGTAAATTTCCAACATTTCTCGTAGTTTGAAAAATAAGACTGCAAGGCCTACATTCTTCATGTTAACACCGTGGAGGTGATAGCATTCAAGAATATCTACCGTTCCGATGCAAACAGGAGGGTGAGTTATGGCTACCATCAAAGAGCAAATTCAGGCCCTCTATGATGAGATTCACAAGACTCAAAAAAACAAAGCTACAAATGCCCATATAGGTAAACTAAAGGCAAAAATCGCCCAACTCAAGCTCAAAGAAGAAAAGGCCGCTGCATCTGCAAAAGCCTCAGGACCTGCCAAAGGTTTTGAAGTCAAAAAATCAGGTGATGCATCAGTTGCATTAGTTGGATTTCCTTCGGTTGGAAAATCCACACTAATAACAAAAGTAACTGATGCAAAATCTGAAACAGGTAGTTTTGCATTTACAACATTAACATGTATACCAGGATTAATGGAGCATAGAGGAGCCAAAATACAGATTCTTGATCTTCCTGGTTTGATTAAGGGTGCAGCAGAAGGAAAAGGAAGGGGGAAAGAGATTCTCGGCGTAATACGTTCTTGTGACATGGTATTGTACATCGTAGATCCGTTTCAAGATGCTCACTTCAAAGTACTACATCGAGAGTTAGAAAATGCTGGAATACGGCTAAACCAAACCAAACCTCCTGTATTCGTAAAACGTGTTGACAAGGGTGGTATAGATGTGAGAACTACTGTCGAACAAACACATCTTACTCCTGAAGAAATGGGAGAAATCATTCGATCTTTTGGCTATACCTCTGCCGTCGTGACATTACGAAAAGATACTACTGCTGAAATGTTGGTTGATACGCTTGCAGGGAGTAGAATCTATTCGAAATCTGTAATCGCGGTAAACAAAATAGATATTGCTTCAGAAGAAGAAATTGTTGCAGCTGAGGAGGCCTTACCAAAAGATTGGCCTATTTTACGAATTTCTGCCTTCAAAGGGACAGGTTTGGATGAGTTGAAAGATTATATTTACGACAACCTTGGATTCATGAGTATTTATCTTAAACCTCAAGGAGAAGAAGCGGATTTAGAAGAACCTCTAATTGTAAAGGATGATTCTACTGTTAGAAATGTCTGTAATAATCTCCACAGAGATTTTGTTAGAAAATTTAGATTTGCTCGAGTAAAGGGCCCTTCTGCAAAATTTGATTGGCAACGTGTTGGGCTAGGGCATCTACTAAAGGATGGAGACATCTTATCGATAATTATCAAGAGATGAACTATTATCTATTCAGACAGGTTTCACATACTCCATTTTTTGAATGATAATTACAAAGTGGTTTCCGGCAGCGTTTGCAAGTTGCAATTGAGGTTCGGCCACACTTATCGCATCTCTTCATCGCGGTATGGATGAGGGGTCTTGATTATCATATTATCTGAATTAATCCCAAATTCCCATATCCATTCTTGCATCTTCAGTTGCATGTATTTTCGGATCCCATCTAGGAGACCATACCAAATTTATGTGGACACTTTCAACAGCTGTTAATGCTGCTCTATGAGCTGCTGCCATTATTTCTGCAGCTGCTGGACAACCTGGACTAGTTAGTGTCATGTCAACTTCTGCATGTTGCATTCCATCCTTTATTTCAAATCTAACATCGTACACAAGGCCTAATTCAACTATTGACAATTTTAATTCAGGATCTTCGACATCCCTCAATGCTTCAAACACCATTTCTTTTGTGATCATTATATTGCCTCCTCAATACTATTTACTATCATGTCAAACATCGTTCTGTATCCATTAGAACGTGAAGGTGTGAGACTATTTAGTATACCTGCTTCTTCTACAAAGTCTGGACTCAAGTTCAATACTTGTTCGGGTAATAATCCATTTATTGCAAGTGTTAATATTCCTTGAAGACCTTGAACTATTTTTGCATCTGCTGCCGCTTTTACGGAAACTTTTTCCTCAACAATTTCAATTTCGATATGTGCAATTGATTGACATCCTTTAACGCGATTTGATTCGTTCCATTCTCCAACAGGTAACTCATTGACTTCACTTGAATAATCCATCAAAACCTCAAGACGTTGAAATTTGTCATCAATTTCTTGGAAATGATCAATTATTTCTTGGACTGATTCTGGCCAAGTCATAACATTGCCTCCATTACCCTATCAATTGCAAATAGGAATTTTTCGGAATCATTATGGTCGTTATAAAGATAGAAAGAGGCTCTAATTGTGCCATTCACCCCTAACCTTTCCATCAGTGGTTGAGCACAATGGTGACCTGTTCTGACTGCAACTCCTTGTGCATCTAATAGCCTTGCGAAATCTTCGGGATGTATAGATGGATGTGTGAATGAAATTACAGCAGCATCTCCAGGCCCAAGAGGTGAATAAACTGTCATTCCCCTTTCTTCAAGTGAGACCTTAACATCTCTTGCGATGGAAAGTAACCGTTGGTGATGATTTAATAAGTCGATTTTTGAAATCCATTCAAGTGCTGCGGACCATCCTACTCCTTCAGCGATTCTAGGCGTACCTGCCTCGAATTTGTGCTCATCCGCTTGAAAGGTCGATCCCGATAGTGTGACCGTATCAATCATATCTCCCCCTCCCATAAATGGCTGCATTTCTTTGAATGCTTCCTCGCTAACCAAAAGTGCTCCAATTCCAGTTGGCCCACACATTTTGTGTGCACTAAATGCCATAAAATCAGCTCCGGTCTCTTTGAAATCAATTAATTCATGTGGTACTGCCTGTGCCGCATCAAGAAGAATTTTTGCGCCCCTGTTCTTTGAAAATGAAATTATTTTCTCGATTGGATTTCTAATTCCTAAAACATTTGAGGTGTGGACTACACAAACTAATTTTGCACCTTCAAGTGCAACTTCAAATGCATTCATATCTAATTTCCCATCACTAACAGGAACATATCTCAATTCAATTGACTTTCGCTCAGCAAGCATTTGCCATGGTACAATATCACTGTGATGTTCCATTTCGGTCAAAACTACAACATCACCAGCATTCAAATTTGAGTGCCCCCATGAATGAGCGACTAAATTGATTGCTTCAGTAGTTCCACTTGTAATAATTGCACGTCCTGCATTGAATCTTTTCTTCAACAATTTACGGCACTCTTCGTAGCCTTCAGTTGCTTCTCCTGCTAACGTATGTACGGCTCTATGCACATTTGCATTGGATAATCTATAGTAATCATTCATTGCTTCTATTACTTGATTTGGTTTTTGTGTTGTTGCTGCATTATCAAGATAGACTAACTCTTTACCATTTATTTTCCTTTCAAAAATAGGGAACTGATCTTTCAAAAGATCACCCCTTTACCAAACAATCTAAATGCACCAATAAACGTGTACGAATTGCATCCAATATTGTTGTATTCTTTATTTCCCTAAAGGCATCCATCAAAAAACCTTCAATGATTAAGGACTCTGATTCTGAATTGTTTAATCCCCTACTCATGAGGTAATGGACTTGTTCTTTGTCTACTGGCGCACTAGCAGCGCCATGAGCTGCTTTGACATCATCAGATAACACTTCTAACTCAGGAATTGAATCTGCACGTGCCTTTTCACTAAACAAAATATTACGGAAAACTTGCCCTGCGTCGCTGCCATTTGCATCCTCACCTATTTTTAGTAAACCGGTACCAATTGAATGTGATGAATCCCCACAGGCAGAATGGACTATTAAAGATGAATTAGTATGTTTTCCCATATGTGAAATTTCCACATGGTGATCATCGTGCCTTGCGACATGACCATGGCTTGCAATTCCACCTGTGAATTGGGCGCCGCTTTCAAGTAAATTTGCCCTGATATCTGACTTAATCAAAAAACCACCATATGATAATGTGGCTAATTCAAGCAATGAATCTCTTTTGATGTCCCAATCCTCGCACCTCAAAAGATGTACATCCGCTCCTAAATCATTAATCAATACCACAGATAAGGTACCTGAAACAACTCCCTCTATCCTCAATCCCACCCATTTTGGATTTCCAGACAACCTTATTCTCAATACGGATACGCCTACGGAATTTATCCTTAATGACGAACAGGTAATCTCTCCAGTTGCCACAAGTTCTAGTTCCGATTTTTCATCATTCAGTGAGATATCTCGAGTTTCTGCTGAACATTCACCCAAAAAGGCACGTGCAATCTCATTACTCTCTTCAAGCATCGAACCACTTTCACCCAATGAAATTGATAATGCACTGGCATCGGGTATTTCTTCAACTTTAGAAGGATGAACTCTACGCCAAGGAGTATATCGCCACAAGTGCTTTGTGCGTGAGGGTATTTTGATATCGCTATACGCAATCATCCAATGGAACCCTCCATCTCTAATTCAAGAAGTCGATTTAATTCGACAGCATACTCCATAGGTAATTCTCGTGTAAATGGCTCAAAGAAACCATTCACAATCATGCCCATTGCTTCTTCTTCACTATGACCTCTACTCATAAGATAAAAGAGTTGATCATTACTTATTTTTGAGACCGATGCTTCGTGTTCTAAATCAGCAGTTGAATTTCCCACCTCCATCGTAGGATAGGTGTCTGATTGGCTTTCAGAATCAAGCATTAATGCATCACATACTACCTTTGAACGGCAATTATTTGCTTTAGGCGTAACTTGCAACATTCCCCTATATGAGGATCTTCCACCATCCTTTGAAATTGATTTTGACAATATGTTACTCGTTGTGTTTGGTGCTAAATGATGAACTTTAGCACCTGCATCTTGGTGCTGACCTTTACCAGCATAGGCTACTGATATTACTTCTGCATGGGCGCCTTCTCCCTTTAGCAATACTGCTGGGTACTTCATAGTCAATTTAGAACCAATATTGCCATCGACCCATTCAATGACTGCATTTGAGTGTGCAATTCCTCTTTTCGTCACAAGATTATAGACATTTGAGGACCAATTTTGTACAGTTGAATATCTAATCTTAGCGCCATCCATTGCAATTAATTCAACAACAGCAGAATGGAGCGATTCCGTAGAATAACTTGGCGCAGTACATCCTTCCACATAGTTAATTGAGGAACCTTCGTCTGCTATTATTAGTGTTCTTTCAAACTGTCCCATGTTTTTTGCATTAATTCTGAAATACGCTTGAACTGGCATTTCAACATGTACACCTTTTGGTACATAGATAAAGGAACCTCCCGACCATACTGCTGTGTTTAATGCTGAAAATTTATTATCAGAATAAGGAACTACAGAACAAAACCATTTTTTAACCAATTCAGGATATTCTCTAAGGCCTGAGTCCATATCGAAGAATAATACCCCTTGTTCTTCCAAATCCTCACGTATTGAATGATATACAGCCTCCGATTCATATTGTGCTGTGACCCCACCTAGCCATTTTTGTTCGGCCTCTGGTATACCAAGCCTGTCAAAGGTGTTTTTGATATCTTCTGGAACATCTTCCCAATCTCTCTCAGTTCCATCTGATGAACGTAAAAAATAAGTTACAGAGTCAAAGTCTATTGAGTTCAACATCTCGGAATTACCCCACTTTGGCATAGGCATTTCAACAAACCTTCTGTAGGCTTTTATCCTAATCTCAGTCATCCATTCTGGTTCACCTTTTAGCTCTGAAATATCACGAACTACTTGCTCTGATAGCCCCTTGTCGAATCTAATAGTGGCATTCTCGGGATCATGAAAACCAAAACGGTAGTCTCCTACTGCTTCTCTTGCTGCATCGCCCGACATTTAATCACCTGACTTATTATCCAACCAATCATATCCTTTCGATTCAATTTCAATCGCTAATTCAGGTCCGCCCGATTTCACAATAGAACCATCAATCATTACATGAACAAAATCAGGATTTACATGATCTAGTACGCGTTGATAGTGAGTAATAATCAAACATCCTGCATTGGGTATAACTTGATTTATGCCTTCTGAAACTGCACGTAACCCATCAATATCCAATCCCGAATCGGTCTCATCTAATAGTGCAAGTTTTGGAGAATGGAGTAACAATTGTAGGATTTCTAGGCGCTTCTTTTCACCGCCACTAAATCCATCATTTACGTAACGTGAAAGGAAAGATCTGTCCATTCCTAATGTGTCCATATGTAACTTCAACTCATTACGGAAATCACGAGCGGAGGGAGGATCTTCACGGACTGCTGCTACCGACTTTCGAAGGAATGTCCCGACCTGGACTCCAGGGATTACTGAAGGATATTGAAAAGAAAGGAACATCCCTAGTCTTGCTCTCTCAAATATTTCCAAGTTTGCCAAATCCACACCCAAATAACTTATGTTTCCAGCTGTAATCTCATAAGAGGGGTGGCCCATTATTGCATTTACAAGTGTAGATTTACCTGAACCATTACGTCCCATTATTGCATGAACTTCTCCTTTAGAAATGGTAAGAGAAAGATTACTGACGATAGGTTTACCCTCAACAGAAATATCAACATTGCTGATACATAGGATTTCATCGCCCATGTTTGTGGCTGTAAACACCTCTATATGAAGGACTGTACAAAAATATCAATACCTCCCTACGGGAGGTTTGATTCAAGAGGGAGGGAGCATATGGAAGATGATATCTTAAAGCAATACAAAAAAGAAGCTAGAATTGCGATGGAAAATGAGGCAAATCGAAGGATTTCTGAAAATAATGACCCAGTTGAAGATGAAATCTTACGCAACACTTCCCTACTAGGTATGAATGACATCATACCTGGGCTATTGGCACGTCTTGGCCAAGTACGTGCGGCATTAGATGGGCATGGTGGCGGTATCAAAGTAGTTGAAAAGAGTGAAACATCTGGAAGATTAGATTTGATTCTAGATCTTACTGGAGCTTGTTTGTCATGTGGTGCAGCACCTGGGACTTTACAAGGGGTCAAATCTGATTTAGAAACTGATTCTGAGATTGCACGAGTTAGATTTTCAGCAAACCTTCTGGATACATTCGATGATCTAGGTCGTGAATTTGTTTTGGCACATGGAGAAGTTGAATTTGTATAATATAGATTGATTTGCAATAACAATCTTGATGCCAAGAAGGTGTGCCGACTGTCTGATGAAGTGGGGTAGCACGCGACGTCCTGACCCGAAACCTGCTCGTGAACAGGATGTAGGGCGCTTTGAGATTTCGAAGCGCGATGGTCAAGCTAGAATCGGTCAGCTTCACACCAAGCACGGTGTGATTGAAACTCCATGTTTACTACCTGTGATTAATCCTAATATTCGAACAATTGAACCAAGAGAAATGTATGACAAATACGGCATACAAGCATTAATTACTAATTCTTATGTTATTTGGAAGCATGAACATTTGAAATCAACAGCATTAGAAAATGGGATACATGAACTTCTAGATTTTCCAGGAGCAATTATGACCGATTCTGGAACATTTCAATCATATGTATATGGTGATGTAGAAGTCGGTGTTGAAGAAATTGTTGAATTCCAACGCAATATTGGCGTAGACATTGCAACAATGCTAGATGTATTTACACGACCTGACATGAATTTTGAAGAAGTTTCGGAAGCTGTTGAAGAAACAATCAAACGCGCTGAAGTATCTCTAAATGTAGCTGGTGATACTTTGCTCAATGGGCCAATACAAGGTGGTATTTTTCCACAATTACGTTCCAAATCTGCTTCTGAAATGAGTGCTTTAGATTTTTGTGTCTATCCTCTTGGAGGTATAGTACCGATAATGGAGAAGCAGAAATACAAGGATCTAGCGAAAATAATGTTGGTTTGTAAATCACGCCTTGCACCAAACAAACCTGTCCACATGTTTGGATGTGGACACCCTATGTTATTTCCAATGCTTATCGCTATGGGTGCCGATTTATTTGATTCTGCTGCATATGCATTATTTGCTCGTGATGGAAGACTTTTGACGCCATGGGGGACCGAAAAAATCGATGAGATTGAAGAGTGGCCATTATTTATGCCATCAGTAGTTGATTGTACACCTAATGAAGTTAGAGAAATGAACAAAATAGATAGAACTGCAATTCTGTCTCGATTTAATTTAGAAGTTACGCTTCAGGAATTAGCGCACTGTCGCCAAGCTGTCAGAAATGGAACCATATGGAGGCTCGTTGAGAGAAGAAGCCATCAGCACCCTGCATTAAGAGAAGCTTTTCTTTGGCTAGTCACCGAACCAGCACAAACCAACATGGACCCGATTTTCATAGATGAAATATCATCTTCAATGGAACGTGGAGAAGGCCGAGGTAGATGGGAAGAGAATTGGGACTGGTTAATTAATGCCCAAATTACACCTCGGAATGGAAGTGAACAATGGGCAGGGCAAGATACTATCAAACGCCCGCACGTTGAGATGGCGCGTCGCCGGTTGTTTGCGCGGTGGCGTAGCCAAAAAAAGGGGGATGTCGTCATCTTCCATGGGACTTCTGCCCCATGGCGCACACGAATTGGCGAATTAATGGATAGATTAGTTGAAACTGATTTTGAATTCTTTCTCCACACCCCACTAGGGCTCTTACCTTTGGGGTTAGAGGACCTTAATCCGTGGGCACACATAGAAGGGCCAGAATGGATTTGGAATCGTAAGCCAGATTTGTCATGGTGTAGGCAAGAATTAGAAAGATTCAACATCGATAATCGTAAAATCATAACAATTGATATTTCCAACACTGAAGATATACATAAGCGTGTGTTTTCAGAACTAGATATTGGGATTCAAGAAGCAAATCAAAATTTGCGTTTCCAACAACAAATTACAGATAAATTATGTGTGTTAGGTAATGTTTCATTGGATGATGCAATTGCAATTACTGAAGGTTCAACGTTTGTAAAAAGTAGAACAGGTCGCATACGCAATATGATTTCTAAAGATGGAAATCATCTATTTTCACCAAGGCTCGCTGAAGGCGGAATTTCTTTGACTCTAGACGGTGCCATATGGGCTCATTCTATCAGAAAGTCACCCATGCCTGATTCATTTACAGAAATGGATTTAATCTCCAATGTGGGGGAAGGATTTGCTGTAGTAGTAGTCAACAACGATGCAGAGCCATTTGTTAAGGAAGGTCGCAATGTCATGCATGGATTCATATTGGGTTGTGACTCATGGACCAGACCTAGTGAAAATGTGTTGGTAGTAAATTCACAGGGTGAGTTGTTAGCATTTGGCAGATCTCAGGCAACAGCAAAAGAAATGGAAGTCATGAAAAAAGGAATTGCAGTAAAGGTGCGCCAGGGTTGCCCCTAAAAGGGGCATATTCAAGGGCCCACCTTAATGTGTCTGAAATATGGTAAGGGATTTAGTGATTGAATCTGAAGCCCTAACCAAAGCATATGGCCCTCATGTAGCGCTAGATTCACTTGACATAGAAATTGAACGTGGAGCAACTGGTTTACTTGGGCCAAATGGTGCTGGCAAATCCACTTTCATCAAGACCATTTTAGGACTCATACAGTTAACTTCTGGCCAAGGTAAGGTCTTAGATTTAGATATTCGAACACAAGGTGATGAAATTCGAAAGCGCATTGGCTACATGCCAGAATATGATGCTTTGAACCCAAATATGGAAGCTATACATCAAGTAAGATACAGTGGCGAATTACTAGGAATGAATCCAGGTATTGCGCTCCAAAGAGCGCACCAATCATTGGAATATGTAGGGCTTGGCGAACAACGATATCGAAAAGTAGATACTTTCTCAACGGGTATGAAACAAGCCACAAAACTAGCTTGTGCCTTGATTCACGACCCTGATTTAATCATCGCAGATGAGCCTTCAAATGGATTAGATGCAAACGCGAGGAACTTTATGCTAAACACTCTTGAAACGACAGTAAATAGTGGAAACCGTTCCGTCTTGATGGCATCTCACCTGATGGAAGATGTCGAGCGTGTATGTGATAACATTGTATTGTTGCACAAAGGAAAACTTGCTGCTCAAGGCCGCATTGAGGATCTAAAAGCAATTGATAAGGAAGTTGAAGTTCATGTATGGGGTGCTGCCTCAAAAATGGAAGATGTAATGAAAAATCGAGGAATGAAAGTTCGTCGCGAAGGAAGAGTGATGAGAGTACGGCATGAAGGAGATAACACCTATGATGAAATCATTCAGTGCGCTCTTTCTGCAGGATCACAAGTTAGAAGAATGCATGATCATGAAGCCAGCCTTGAAGATTTATTTCTAGTAATTATGGAAAGATTGGGACAAGATGTGAAATCGAGTGATGATTTACTAAGGGGGATCTAATATGGAAGAAGAACCCTTTGAACCTGTCAAAGAAAAACCTGAAACATATGGCGCAGAAACTCCAGTAACAGGACAAAGTCAAATGTCAGCCGCATGGTCGGCGGATGAAGGCGAGACTTCTGCATCATCAGCACAAGTTGCCACACTTCCAACAGGTCAAGTTTTCGACCAAATATATCAGCCGTGGAGGGGGACTCTGAATCCAAGATGGATGAGAAATTGGGCGATATTAAGGCACCATGTGCTTGGAATATTCAAAACAGGACACAGGCCTTGGGGGATACCAACCAAACTATTCATTTTCTTTGTGATAATTGCATCTTCTACTGATGTTGCACTTGCACTATTATTTGGCCTCCTCGGTGATAGCGATCTCTACTCTCTATGGGGAGTAAATCGTGACAACATGTATGGGCACGTCATGGGATTCTTTCCACGTAATATCTTGTATTACCCAGTAGTAGCAGCGTTACTTGTTGGAGGAATGATTAGCGAAGACAGGGCACATGGCACAAGTGCTCTCTACTTTTCTCGACCAATCACAAGATTTGATTATGCTGCAATGAAATTTGCTTCAATTGCAATTATTCTTTTCTTCATTATCAATGGCACACTAGCTTTGTACTATTTTGCTGATATTTTGGTAATGGGCAAAGGGTGGGCCTGGCTTATTGACACATTTCCGATGTTCCTCGCTACATTTGCTTGTGGCATCTTACTAGCATTCACTTACACATCAATTGGACTTTCACTTTCTAGTGTTTCGCGTGGTAGATTCTTTCCTGCTATTGGATTAATTGCAATATTAATGGGAACAAGAACCATGGCATACATCATTGATACTTTGTTTGATAAATCAATCCTATACGTAATCTCTCCTTATGATGCAGTTGCACATGTCTGTCAAGCGATAATAGGTACTGAAATGACATACGATCACCCGTGGTTATGGAGTTTAGCTTCTGTAGTAATAATAAATGGTCTAGCACTATATCTCTTAGCAGGAAGAGTCTCATCTCTGGAGGTTACGAGAGAATGATTCCCGATTTAACTCAAGAAGGTAAGGCTGAAACCAAAGAGTGGAAGCCTGACTTGACTGCACCAGTAGTTATGTTCGACCGTGTTTCGAAATCCTATGGTCGAATCAATGCATTGTCGGGAGTCTCAATAGGAATCTCAGGCGGAGTTACTGGTATCTTGGGATTAAATGGTGCAGGAAAATCCACAATGTTCAAATTAATGATGGGCAAATTGAAAGCAAGTTCTGGAGCGGTTCGTTTATTTGGAACAGATCCCTGGAAAAACCCTGCTCCCTACTCACGTATCGGCTTTGTACCTGAACATGAAAAATTACATGATTGGATGACTGCTTTTGACTTTATTGTTACATTCGGCCGCCTACATGGAATGACTAGAGATGAAGCTTCAAAAGAGGCTGCAAGAGTTCTCGATTTCGTATCATTAACTGATGTTATGCACAAAAAAATCGGCCAATTTTCCAAAGGAATGCGTCAAAGGGTCAAAATCGCACACGCTCTAGTAAATGACCCTGAACTGATAATACTTGATGAACCATTACAAGGTTGTGATCCTCTTGCTCGAACCACCATAATGAATGTGATTAAGGAACTTGGGAGAATGGGGCGTACAGTACTAGTTAGCAGTCATATTCTACATGAAATTGAAAGAATAACTGAACAAATCGTTATCTTACACCGAGGCAGAGTATTAGCATTAGGAAATTCTCATGCAATAAGAGAGATGCTTGATCAGCATCCTCACAAGATACTACTTGAATGTGATAAAGCTCGAAACCTTGCCAAGAGCGTCATGGATATCAATGAAGTCACTGGAATGTCATTTGTCAATGAAAACCAACTACTCATTGAAACAAGACATCTTGGCGCAGTGCACAGCAGACTTCCAAAAGTCATTGTCGATGGCAAACATACAGTAAAAGGAATTGACAATCCTGATGATGATTTACAATCAATTCTTGTCTACCTAACTGGAGGCTTTCTATGAGTAGTAGAATGGATAGCATATGGTCTAAACTGGATCGCAAGGCGACCGCTATTGCTGAATTCACAATTCGACAATACAGAACAAGAATTTCCACATGGGCAGTAATGATTGCCGGTATTCTAGCATTGTCAATGTTAGTATTGTTCTACATTGATGGCTTGAATACTGAATTTGAGGCGATTGATAATGATGGGGATTCTATTGATCACGATAGTGATGGTTACCCCACAGGCCAAGAAATAATCGAAGGCACTGATCCCTTTAGTGCTCAGTCTTTTCCAGTTGGTGTAACTCCAGACCCTGCATCAAAATGGATTAATGAAGATGACTTCGATTGGGATGCAATAGAAGCAAATGACATGAGTCAGGGATATGACGATGATGGAGATTGTCGTACGCGTACAACATCTAGTCAAAGAGATCAAAACGATAACAACATCGAATGTGATGTGTACATGGATTGGAATATCTACACACAAGAACATACGATTTATTCAGATGGAGGTGTAGATGAAGATCCTGATGAAAATTTGTATGGACAAGAAGCACAACACCGAGCATTTGTCTTAGGAATCGGCAAATTCGGTATTGTTTACATGCTGGGAATAATGTTACCTCTGTTCTTAGCTACAGGCCTCATTAGAGAAGAAATGAGTAGTGGGACTATGCACTATATGCTAGCAAAACCAATAGCACGTGGTGAAGTTTTACTTTATCGTATGATTGGATACATTGGAGTCACTTGGCCATATATCATGAGCATATGTCTCGTATTGTGCTTAATTACAGGATTTGCAGGGCCAGGGGAAAGCATTTTCAGATGGAGTGATATTGGAATTTGGATGTCTATCTCATTATCTGCAATGTTAGTATCATTAGTATATGGAACTATATTCTGTGGCTTTGGAATCTTATGGAAAAATGGTGTTATTTTAGCCTTATTACTCGGAGTATGGGAACTAGGAATGGCATTTGTAGCCATCGCAAGTGGAGGCGATTCTCCAATCAAATTCTTCTCTGTAATTGGGTGGGGCCTAACATTGGTTGATTCTGCAACTATGATTTTTTGGCCAGACAATAATACATTAATTGAAGTTGGTCTTTGGGGAGGTGGACAATCAGTCACAAGTTGGTTTTCTGGTGAAGAGCGTTTTGTCTCATTGCCTGCTGCAGAGGCTCTCAGTACATTTAGTGGTTCAACTTCTGGTCTTTCTTTGGCACCATGGGCAAGTGCAGTTACAGCCAGTTTGGTTCTAATTATTCAAGCAGCAATGTCTTGGTTCATCGGCCAAATTGTTTTCAAATCAAAGGAAATTGATTGAGATGACTACAATTAAATCATTCCAAGGTGACTTGTCAAGCCTGTGGAAATTACAGGAATTAGAACCACTTCATCACTTAACCTGGGATTGGTGGTGGTGGCTTTTGATGCTAGATGATGAAGACGACAAAGGGAACTCACCCGGAAGACAACTCATGGTTTTGTGGTCAACTAAAGATAATGCACTAGTTGAAGTTAATGGTTTCCCCTGGCAACCAAATGGTAGGCCTGGTTTTGATGAAAATGGTGCTATAGCGATGGATGGAATGATTGCTGCATGGTGGTTTGACGGGGAAAAAATGCTAGAGCCTTTGTTGCTTGAAGAATCACGTATCATTGTTATTTCAGAAGACCACCCCTCTTGGCCTCATTCCAGCGGAGGAATCGTTGCATCCATGACTGAACGTGAATATTCAATGGGACTCAATCCAGAGCACACAGAATTTTGGTTACGTCTAGAAACAAAACATGGAGATTTTAATTTCAAGATGAAACCTTGGAATCTACCAATGAGTACAATGAAGAAAGCTTTAGCAGAATATGGAGGAGGCATGGGTTATGGAATCTCACGGTTACATGGGGCCCTATGTGAAGGTGCAATTGATGGAATTGAGACTAAAGGCACTGCCTATTTTCAGAAAGTATGTGTCCAAGCACCTTCGCCACCTTGGTTTTGGGGAATGCTACATTTTGACGATGGGTCTTACTTAGATTGGTTTGTCCCTCACATCTCACCAACAATAACCGCTAGAGATTCAAGACCTTGGAAGAAACGAGATATCACTCACCTTGCGCTATCAATGGGAGGTCTATTCCATGATGTTTCAAGAAAACGCACAGAACGATTCAGCAAAGTTACTGTAGAAAGAACTTGCCAAGAAAACGAATTGCCAGTCTTCCACGTCCACATGTGGAATGGGATTACTGAAATTAGGATAGAAGCAAAAGCAGTGAGTAGAGCTCACTGGACATTTGATCAACCAACTCGTGGCGGAATGACATCACACCTGACATACAATGAATATCCTCTAGAAATTGTCAACATAGAAATTGATGATGAAATTAGCGTAAGATCACGTACAGATTGGAGTCAAATTAGAGGTAATGCAGAGCATTCTTGGGGATTACTACATTGAATCCCCTTTGCACAACCTTCATGACCGTTCTGTTTCCTGTATATACTAGGAGAGGCGTGTATGTCGGAGGATGAACTGTCGGAAGTCGAAGAAACTCAAGGTATTGAAAATGGAGGAAATATAGATTCCATGGGGATAGACAATGCTGAACATAAACAAGTCAAAGACGAATCATTATCGAGCAAATTTCGTTTAACTCCTGATGAAGAAATCTTGAAAGATGTCAAACCCTCTATTTTTGCATTTGTACCAATGTATATCCTCGCACTTCTAATTTTTGCAGTACATTGGTTATTTGATTGGGGAGAAGCGTTGAAACCTGACGAACCAGGTATCATTGCGGATATCTTATTCTTTTTACTTGATATTAGCAAAGTTGGAGACATTGGCTTTGTACTCGTAATGTTAGGTATTACTTGGTTTAATCGAATGATGAATGGAACTACAAGTGGCAGATGGACGACACTTTTCCTTGTAATGGTCTCCTTGACTCCTATTGTAATTGAACTCGATGACATATTGGTAACATTGTTTACAGACAGAGATTCTGGTTTCATACCATTTGGCTATAGCTATACAATATTTGGAATTGGTTGGTCTGCACTATTTGTATTATGCACAATGTTCTACCAACGCTCATTCCACTATGCAATAACAAATCACAGAGTAATATTCACACAACATCTAATCATACCAGGAGATGGGCGAAGAATACTATTTGATAATATAAATGAGATCAGAACACAGCGTACACTACTTGGGGCAATATTTGGATATAACACAATAATTTGTGACACTGGTTCTTCTTTAGGAATAAGTGAAGAAAGTATGTCAGTAAGTACAGGTGCTGCAGGATCAGGAAGTTCAGGTGATCCCTCTACGGATGGACAAAACGGCCCGGGTTTCTTCAAACGTATGTTTGCGTTTTTGACATACCAAAGAACAAGAAAGTTTGACACACCTGATCCAAAGTTTTCCTTCTATTGTATCACTGGTTGGAAAGACATTGAACAGTTGCTAAATGAGATGCATCAGCGTCATAGTCAATCTGGAATTTTGACTGATTTGAAGGAGCAAATGATTAGTAACTTAGAGTGAGATTACACATAGCATTCAAAAACCAGTTTCGCAAGGCCTGAATATGAGCGACCTCATTCAACAGGCGGGAATAGCCCTTTCGGGTGGAGAATTTGACAAAGCGATGGAGTTATTTGATCAGGCTAGAAATGCTGAGCCTGACAATGCAGTAGCACATTATGGATGGGCAGAGTCTGCATTTATGCGCCTATCAATGGACATGGCTGAAGATGTTCCTGCTGGAAAAATAATGCAGGTTTACAAGAAAGCAATGCAACTAGATGAAGAAAATCTAGAATATGTTTCATCATTTGCAAACTTTTGTCTTGATTGTGGAAGAATTCCAATGGCCATAAAAGAATATCAGCGCTTAGAAAAAATGGCTGAATTGAACGAAATACCTGTCGATGATACTTTGTTTGAAGCAAGCCGATTAATTGTAGAATCAATTGAAAGAGTAGGGCAAGGCCGTGACAATCCAATGATACAACCTTGGCTTAAGCAAGCTCTAATTTGGGCTGTTGGAGGCTTAGGATATTCTGCAGAAGATGCAGCAGAGACTCTATCTAGTGAGTGAGGTGCAAATATGGGGAAGGCCCGTATCGCCTTCCGTTTTGGCCATTATGGTGATTGTTTTCACGGCAGTCAAGTCCAACCTGAAGTGCCTACGGTGCAAGGCGTATTCATGCATATTTTCAAAAAAAAATTGAAATGGACATCTGAAAAAATGCCGGTCTCAATGGCAAGCAGAACAGATGCTGGAGTACATGTTAGATTGAATGGCGGTTTTATTGACATAGATGAAAGTAGATGGGACCCAATGCAAAAAGATGGTTTCATAAAAGCGGTTGGACACCAACTACCAGACTCAATTTCCTTGATTGATGCACAACGAGTGGCAGATGATTGGAGTCCAAGAAGGGCTTTGAGGAGAACATATTTGTATAGATTAGAATGCTTGCCAGGATGGATTGAGCCTTCACTTGATTGCTTTACAGAGTGGTGTTCATTTTTTGAAGGCACACATGATTGGTCAAATTTTTGCCGTCGTGAATCTGGAAGGACTACGACAAGATTGGTTGAACAATGCATACCTTGGATTTCTAATGGCCGCATAGTTGGTTTCAAAATAATAGGAGAAGCATTTGTTTGGAATCAGGTTAGAAGGATTGCAAGTGCTTTACTTTCATTAGCAACTGGATACAGAACTGTAGAACGGGTTTTAGAAGCCAGAGATAATCCGACAATTGAAATCGATCTTGGTCTTTCGGAACCCGATTGGTTAATTTTGTGGTCTGTCGAATGGGATGGTATACCGGATATTGTTACTGAAATTCCATCTATACCTGCACCTGATTATTCAAGCGCAAGGTGGAGAGATCTTTGTCGTCAACAACAAAAAGAGATAATAATACGACAATTCGATATTATTGAAGGGAAATACTAACCTTATCTCCGTCTAATAAATCACATGATTCTCTGAGAAACACACTTGATATTACTTCGACAACATCTTCGTGCCTAGTTAAATCAGGTATGAGTACTGCACAATCGTGAGTTTGATTTTCTGAAAAAATTTCAGCCAAGAATGCTGTTGCGCCTCCAAATGATTTCCCATCTCTTTCAAAACCATTAATCCTCACGCATTCTAAATCAGCACTTACTCCCTCTTCTAAACCCGCTACTACTCGCAACTTCTTGTACTCCACAAGATTGTCTGCAGTGACTTTCACATTCAAAGTACCCGCCCAAGCATTTGATCCTAGTAACGTATTGAATTGTTTTTGATAATGTGGCTGAGCCATAAAAATATGTGCTCGCCCTAATCCTGAACTGACTATCCCTGCTAGGAGCATGCACCCCCCCACTAACATCCCATTCATGACTGTTACCTTCAGGGGGTAAACAACATCAAGCCCCTACTACATCGCTGTACATGGCAGGCGACCTTACCTGGATGCAAAACCGATACGACGAATTGGATAGTCAGTCATTATTATGGCAACCTCCAACACTTGAAAGTGCAAATATGGCAAGATGTAAAATGGATGGCAAACCGACAATTATGTTGTCTGCTAACAATTATCTAAATCTTACAACACATCCCAAAGTTGTTGATGCAGCAATAAAAGCCACACAGAAATATGGTGCTGGTAGCGGTTCTGTACGTGCTATAGCTGGAACAATGGATATACATCTAGAAGCAGAACGTAAAGTTGCTGAATTCAAACGTGTTGAATCATCTCTAATCTATTCTGCAGGTTATACTGCAAATGTTGGCCTAATTCCTACTTTAGTACAAGGAAAAGAAGATGTAATAATATCTGATGAATTAAATCATGGTTCAATAATTGATGGTGTTCGTCTAACAAAAGCACAACGTGCTGTATTCCCTCACAATGACATGGCTGCATTAGAGAACGTGTTGCGTGAACACCAAAATGCAGATAGGAAACTTGTGATTGTTGATGGTGTTTTCAGCATGGATGGTGACATATCCCCTCTCGATGAATTAACTAATATCGCAGAAGATTACAATGCCATGGTATTTGTTGATGATTGTCATGGAGAAGGTGTTTTGGGCGAGGGTGGAAGAGGTATTGTTGATCATTTCAAACTACAAGGCAGAGTAGATTTTGAAATTGGATCATTTTCCAAAGCCCTTGGAGTTCAAGGCGGAATTGTTGCTGGAAAGGATATCGTCAGAACGCATGCATTGAATCATTCGCGTTCTTGGCTATTATCTGGTTCACAGCCACCAGGAGTTGCCGCTGCTCAAAAGGCTGCTGTTGAAGTTCTAATGGATGAACCAGAGCACCATGCTAAACTCTGGGAAAATACTGAATTCTTCCGTAAAGAAATGCAATCACTTGGCTTTGACACAGGAGTCTCAACGACTCCAATTATCCCAGTTATGTGTGGCGAGTCAGCAAATGCAAAACAATTGTCGGATGAGATGTTAGCACAAGGCGTAATGGCTGGCGCAATTGTGTTCCCAATGGTTTCAAGAGACAAGGCAAGGGTAAGGACGCAAATGTCAGCAGGGCTTTCTAAAGAAGATTTAGATGAAGTATTGCGTATTTTTGAGCATGCAGGGAAAAAAGTAGGCCTAATCTGAATTTATTCTTCAGATTCAAATTCTTCAACCACTTCGATTAAATCATTATCCTCACTTACCAAATCATTAGTATCTGTATATTCCTTGGAAGAATCCATCCAATCTAACGGAGCCTTTCCATCATCTATGTGGCACAATAATCTCCAACGAGGTGCCCAAGACAAATGAACATACAATGGTCCTGGCAACAACAATAGGAACCATGGAATGAATGAAGGCATAGTTAGTAATTCTGTTGAATTAATTGTCAACAATGTGAATCCTAAAAAGGGCATTGGATACAACAATTTTCGCGGAGGAGTTATTGGCATTCTTTTAGTAATAATATTGATTATTCTACTACAAGTTCCTAACAATAAACATGCTAATATTACTCCTGAGGAATGAAAAATCCACAATGCACCCCAATGATCCACAGTCATCCAATATGGCATTATTAGTGCAATGCTTACCAAAAGCCCATAGAAAGCTCCAATGTTTGCTGGATGTGAAACCCACAAAGGTAACTTTGTGAACCTCTTTGAAAGGCCCCCCCCAGTCAACATTTCCTGTTGATTGGAATCCAGAGATTCCAAATGAGATTCTAAGGCCGTTACCGTACCCATAAGTAACGTGCCAGCGAATCAATCACTTGAAGGTACGGTGTGTTGAACTACACTTCAACCCCATTAGGATTCATCCCCTAACATTCGTAGAATTGGGCCTGAAACTTCAATTTCTTCTTGTTCTATCCATTCACGTTCTAGCAACTCGCTTTCTTGTTTTTCCCTTTCGCGCGCATCGTCAAATTCAATATTTGAATTATTAATTGCATTATTCATTGATATCGCTTGATTGATTATTGTCAGTTGCTTCTGCAATATTTCTTTTGGAAGAGATGTATCCCATGTGCCCAAGATACTCAATTCGGAATCATTTCTATGAATCAGCCAAACACCAAGATTGTCCTTCACCAATTTCAAATGATTTATTCCTGGCTCTATCCAAGTTCCATCAAAGCACACCATTATTTCGGATTTATCTACAGAATTGGTTTCCATAAATGGATGATTTAGATTGACTGCCAAAGGAATTTCTGACATTCTTAACTTTTTTTGATAACTAAGAATTGTTGGGAAAAATGCAACAATACAAATTGTGTAAATTAACCACCCCTTAAACAAGCTTGATAATAAAAAAATAGAAACTACTGATACGCCAATTCCTGTAATAATCCAAAGGTAAATTTGCGCCATCATTTGACTCGACAATTGACCTGAAACTGGCGTGTCTCGGAATAAAATCAAACCCTTTGGCGCCCCCATGTCCCCGCCAACATGTCCAAGGACATCAAACCGTCGTCAAACACGGTTAATCACCCCCATCATTCAAGAAGGGTGGAATTGCCAACCACCCCGTAGGGGTGCTCCATGGTCGAACTCGCGCAAGGGGATATCGTAGAGGAGAGGCGCGGTGGCGCTGGCATTCTGTCGGTTCTTGTTGGTGAGATGGTGCGACTCGAAACAGATGGGTACATCAGATGTGAAAGAACACCTACAGACAAAATGCCTTCTGTTGGACAGATATTAATTAAGTCCGGCGCAATGATCGCTTCAATCTATGAAAAGAAAGCAATCCTTGAAGGTTTAGATGCCTTACTTGAAATAGAGAACGATTGCATGGAACTTGATGCTCGTATCCAGGTAATTGAAGGAGTTAATGTTGCTCGTATTCTTGAACTGTACCCTCAATCATTACTAAATGTCGACCTCCCTGAACAGAGCAAAAGTGACAAATGGTGGTCTGAAATAAATGTTCGACCCAAATCTTGGTCTCGTAAATCAAGGCTTCCCGAATATGAGGCGAGTGTTGAAGCGCCTGAATTCATACAGCGTAAAGCTGCTTCAATGGTCCAAAAGATGGGAGCAGATGCTCTAATACTAAAGCCAGGAGGCGTTAATCTAATGGATGCTGAAGAGTCTTCGGATTTGTATGAGTTGGCATCACAACTCCACAGGCATGGGCGCCCTTTACTTGTTCTAAGTAGGCGTAGTCGCGAAGACATTGTAGTTAGCCATGACATACCTGCAGAACGGTGCCTTTGGTTATCTCAGCAAGAAGGGGAAGGTGTACAATTTGTAGATCCTGATGCAATTAAGGGGACGATAAATGGATTTATTGAAGGCAACCTTAGAGCAATATTACTTCTCGATGGTATAGACTACCTAGCAAGCCAATTTGGTACTAAAAAGGTAATTGATTTAGTGAGAACTCTTGCTGATGTTTTTCGAATGAATGATCATATGATTTTGGCAACAACTGATTTATCTGCATTTGAAACATCTGAGAAAATATTACTCGCAAGAGAATTTTCTAGCGTAACTATGGCTCAGATAAAGGATCTATGTATGGATACTGAAGGACTATTGGAACACCCTATTCTTGCACCTCCTTCTGAAGAAGAAATGATGCGTCTAGAAGAACATTTGGAAGCCACTAGGCCGCCTGAAATAATACCTGATGAACCAGAAGTTCTCGAAGAGGAAACGATTGTCGAAGAAGTAGTTCCAATAATTATTGAAGAAGAGATTATTGATGTTATTGAAGAAGAGCCTGAAATAATCAAACAAGTTATTGTCAAACAAAAAGGCCCACGTAAGCCTCAAATTGTTAAACGAAACAAGTCGAAATCTCTACCATCTCTAAATTCTAACGATATTCGAAAAAGTATAATCTCTGCTGCAAATAATGTCGAAATCAAGGGTGAGATGAAGAGTAATAAATCACTACCAATGACAAGTATTGGGAAGGGCAAAGAAGGCGTATTTCCTAAAATTCCAGAATTAATACCAAACTCACTTGACCAAGTAACTAACCAACCCTCTGCGAAAAATATACATAAGTTACCAAAGACTGAACTTGGCCCAAAACCATTAGAGGCTGCAGCCACTAACATGAAATCACAAAAGAAGAAACCGGGGGCAGGAAATGACTAATTCGCGTTCAGAACGTCTCAAACTTGCAATGGCAGGCGCACGTAATGCCCTTGGGAGAGAGGATACTGACGGAAGACTCGCTTTATCTCCATTGTATCGTTTAAGGGGTATTATGTCAACAGATGATCCCAGAGAAGGTGACTTGTTATCCCGTACAAACGTACGTGAAAGGCCTGTCTACGATAGCATTGCAAATCAGATACTTGGCACAAATTCAGAATTTAAATCAGTAATTAAGCTCGACAATAATGATCATGATTCTCTATCGGAGATTGCAGCACATAGACTTGCATCTTTACGTGACAGACAAATACCTCAGCCAATAGATAATGAAGTGCTGGGTAGTTCTATTGGAATTATGTCTGATGGTAAGCCGGTGTGGGCTGATATCTTAGATGAACAAAGAGGTTACGCCACGAATGATATTAAACACGCATATTCGAAAGCAGACTTTACCCCCACATGGCCCCCTCTGCTCACATTATCTACAAACAAAACTTGGCAGAATTGGCATGTTATTGATGAAAATTTGAAAGCTTCAATCGCAGCAGAAAAAGTTGTCGATGCACCCGGGACTACTCTGAATCCCCTACTGATCGTTGGTGATGAAGGCGTGGGGCGTTCTCACTTAATTTCAGCGTGTGCACAAGGAATGATAAGACGGGGTGATGGGAATGTGCATTTGATCAACTCTGCCGCTATTTCAGGTTTAGAAAAACTACCAGATGGCTGGCAGGATTCAATGGCACATGCTACTATGCTTGCAGTAGATGATTTACATTTGATAAAAGGTGATTTGGCTTCCGAATTCGGAATGATGATTGATCTCGCACTAAATCACGGTGTTCAAATTGTATGTACATCTAGAAAAACGATTGATGAGTTGTCTAATGGGAGATTATGGGAAATTATGCGTTCAGCAGTTACAGTGAGAATCCATATGCCTTCAAAATCTTCACTTATGACACATCTTAGAAAATCTAGTTCTGGAAGATCCCTTTTGCTCAGTGATGAAATGTTGGCGCAAATCGTTAGTAGTGGAGATGGTGATTGGAGAAGTACAGATTCGGCATTCGAGAAAGTTGCTCTAGCATTCGATGCAGGTGAAGAAATCTTGGATTCTCGAGATATATCACGAATTCTTGCTGGGGAAATTGTTGCAAGAAGCGAGTCCGACATTATCCTTGAGCGTGAAAGCCTCAAAGATTTAGCAGATAGAGTGGTTGGTGAAGCACTAGATGTAGTATACACCAAATCAGATATTGGAGGGGTAGACTTACATGTACCAATTGCTGAAATTGTTGACGATTGGGAAGTACCGGACATTACTCCATCTGAGAATGATGAGTTAATTGATAGGTTGACTGACCAAGCTCTATTGCCGCATGTTGATCACACATTGACAGTTGACGAACGTGATCAATTCTTAATCGAACGTACCTCTAATCTTGATGGTTTTGATTCAGTCCGTGCACGCGAAACAACTGCAAGTATTGACCACATTACAGAAGATATGTTTGAAAATTCACAATTGGAACAACAAAATGAGGCACTGATGTTAGCAGAACTTGAAGAAGAAATGTTTATTCTTGCTGAAAAGAGTAAGGGTGCCGGTGTAGATGAATTGATTAATATCGCAGATAGACTCCAAGAAATCGATTTGGAATTAAAATATCTAGATGATTACACACCTGAGGGCGAATGGCACATTAATGCAGACAATGTAGATATGAGTGATTTAGTTGGCAATAAGCCTGTATTATCAAAACTCACACCTGTCACTGTTCTATCTCCTTCAGGTGAAGAAGAATGAGTAAAGCATGGTGGATGAATGGAGTTCCATTCTCCTGTCAAACTGATTGTGGTAAATGTTGTGATGAACCTGGAGGGATTGTATACTTGCATCCAACAGATGCAAAAAAGATGGCTTCACATTTAGGATTGACTGTCGAAGATTGGTTGGAAAGGGATTGTAGGCAAACTCTTGATGGAAGATATATATTAAAATCAGACCCAATTACCGAGGTCTGCATATATCTAGATGCCAATAAGAAATGTGTTAACTACCAGGCAAGACCCACACAATGCCGGTCATACCCTTTCTGGGGAGAAAATTTGAGGAGTGTAAGATCTTGGTCAAATACCGTGGAAGAATGTCCTGGACTTTCTTCTGAAGATGCATTAATTATTGATGGAGAATCAATAAAAATGAGAATCATCAAAGACCGCGATGCGACTAGAGGTTTTCGACAATGGCCTCCGTATCAAAGATGATGATTAATTAGGTGTTACAAAAAACACTTGTCTCATTTGAATTGTACCTAATCTGCGTTGCGCTTATACCATGGTGGTGATTCCGTGTACTACTCGAGTGTGATTAAGCATGTCTGATGGCGAAAAACTGCTAGACCTAACCACTTCCCATCTGAACACGGGAATGCGCGGCGTCCCTGTAGGTACATGTCGAACATCATACGTAACTCCAACTGAAGGTGTACATTATTGCGGATATCCAATAAATGAATTAGCAATGCTTGCACCAGAAGATGTAATTTACTTGCTATTCTACAAAGAATTACCTAATCTTGAACAATCTGTATCATTCAGAGAGAATTTGAAATCTAGAGGAGCGCTGCCTCCCACTGTAGAAGAAGTATTGGCGACATTACCTGTTGATGGCCATCCTATGGACTGGTTGTCTATAGGATTACATACTATGGGAATGTCAAATACTACGAATGATTGGGCAGAGGATGCTTTGAACTTGATTGCTAGAATGCCTCGTCTGATGGGGTTAATATTCAGATATAGAGAGGGAAGAATTGCTAATATTCCTGAGGATGATTTAACACTGCCATTAATTGCAAGATTCACCAACACCCTCGATCTTGATAATGTCGACAAAGCTGTCATGAATAGAGTTCTATCTACCTATCTGGTTTTACACATGGACCATGGGGGCGGGAATTTGTCCACTTTTGCAGGTAAAGCAATTGCAAGTGGGCATGCCACTGTTTATTCTGCTATGGCGGGTGCAATGAATGCCCTCTCGGGACCTCTGCATGGCAGAGCTAATCAATCATGTTTTGAATTTGTACAACGCATAGGCACCTCGGATCCTGCTGAAGTAGAACGTTTTGTACGTGGCGAGTTAGAAGCAAAAAGGCCTATTTTTGGTTTTGGCCACGCAGTTCTCAGAACTGAAGACCCTCGTGCTGCAGCACAATTCGCATTAGGTGAAGAAATCTGCCCGGAGGATGAATTCTTCAGAATAATTCGAGTTCTAAGAGAAGTCGCTCCAAGAGTTCTATCTGAAAATCCGAGAATTTCTAATCCTAATGCTAATGTAGATATCGCTAGTGGTACACTATTGAATTATGTTGGATTAAATAATCCTGAGTACTATACAACGTTCTTTGGTTGGGCTAGAACTGCAGGTATTGGAGCACAAATAGTAGATGAACGAACTGTTATGCGGAATGGAAAGGGTGTCCCAATATATCGTCCGAAATATATTGCTGAAGAACAATCACTTCGTCACATTGAATGAAAAATAGGCCTAGTTGTTTTTCCACAACCTCTATGACCAATCATTCGTGCAGGTCTCCAGCCCAATACACCTTCATTTTCTTCATGCCATTGGGGAACATCTTTTGGAAATATTCCTTTACCCAAATCTTTCCATTGCTCTTGCGTTAATGGCATTGTTGCTGGTCTTTCCCAACGTATTGAGCCATCGGGCAGGGTCAAGTTTGGTTCAGCATAATCTGTCAGTACAGAACATCCAGCCTCGATCAATTTCCTTTCAAGATGAGGATGCCCTGGCCACACATAAACTGGATAGTCGCCTCGTATTTTGTCTAATCTTTTCCTGCCACTACCCGTTAGACCTATTGGAGCGCCCAAATGTGTAAATCGTTTTATCCCTTCAAAATAATCAACAGCACATGGCATCATTGGGGAACCTGAATTCTTTTGTGTTCTTAATAACCTTCCAAATGAATAGTATACAAATTCTGGAATTGCCCGTATTCTTTTACTATTATGCGAACCACTTCTAGCGACTACAGGTAACAAGCGTGACCATGAACGATTAGAGCCAGAAGATTTTACTATTTTCGACATTTCTCTGTGGAATGCATAAAACACACTTGACTCATTTGGAATCTTAGCATCATCAAGAATATTTGTTGCTAATTTCATAACTTTGGCCATTGTTGGGACTGTATCCTTTACGACTTTTGGTGATGGTCTCTTTATTTCAAGAATTACACTGCGAGATTGATCCCTCCAAGGCTCTAACCATTTTTTGTCATCCATGAGATTGTTTAACGAAGTAAAACCAATATCCGTTAACTCATCTAAACTCCAATGCTCAATATAAGGAGACCTTCCTTCAAGTTGGTCAGATGGAATGGAAATTTTGTTATCATGGTGTATTATTAACTCATTATCTGAAGTTAATCTGAGATCAAATTCCACTCCATCGAAGCGGTTTATTGCTTCGACTAAGGAATGATGGGTATTCTCGGGAGGTTGTACCCAGACCATAGTATCGCGCCTTTGAATCCACTTTTGAATGATGTGGAATAAAGAATGTCCGGCCCAACTATCTTAAGCGTGATTGGATTATAGCGGGCTATGGAGCAAGACAAGCGAATACAAGGTTACTGTTTTTATGACTGGGGTAAGAGCGCATTTGAAACCTCTGTTACTACTGCAATTCTACCGGGCTGGTTCACATTCCTATTTCTGAAAGCAAATGGTTTGACCACAGTAATTTTGGGTGCAGAATGGACTGCTGATGCAATATTTTCGATATCTGTATCTGTTGCCGCATTCATTGTTGCAATGATGTCCCCCTCATTTGGAGTCATTGCTGACCGACGCATGATCAAAATGTGGTGGTTGAAGATCCTTACCTACCTCGGCGCAGGCTCAACGATTTTACTTGCTGTAGCTCCATGGCTCGGAGTATCATACCAATGGGTTTGGTTGCTAATTTGTTTCATATTTGCAAATGTCGGTTTGAATGGTGCCGGAGTGTTCTACAATTCATTACTCCCACACATGGGGACTGAAGAACAAATGGACGAAATCTCAAACAAAGCGTTTGCATACGGCTATTTTGGAGGCGGTATACTCCTCGTAGCGCATCTTGGTTTACTAATAATGACTAACTATGCAGATTGGGCAATGCAAGCAGCTATGGCGACATCCGGTCTTTGGTGGCTAGGATTTGCAATGTTGACATTCAAATGGGTGCCAGAACCTCACATCGAAAATGAGATGGACTCTCTTGGAATCAAAGAGTCAAGCAAATTAGCATTGTCCGAAGTAATCTCGACACTCAAGGAGTACAAATCATTCAACACATTATTCCTATACATGCTAGCATACTTCTTGTTTATCGACGGTATAAATTCAGTTACTGCTTTAGCAGGTGTATTTGGAGTATCAGTGCTTGGGATTACAATGTTTGACCTAATTCTAACAATAATGATTATCCAATTCGTAGCAGCTCCAGCAGCAATTGGATTTACTAAACTCGCAGAAAAATGGAGTACCAAGAAAGCACTTCAATTCTCGCTAGTATGTTGGTGCGCAGTAATCATCGGGGCTCTTTCTTTTGCACCACTTGTACCCGATACTCACGAAGAGTTTGGGTTGCAAGCAACCTGGGATGAAGACGAAGGGCACTACACTTTAGTCGCTGATAATGCGCCTGAAATTGCACAGGACCCTGACGATGAAGAACAAGACTGGGCGCTAGAACATCTTGATGTTCTTCCACTCAAATTGAACAAATATATCACAACAGGAGCAACTTACCAATGGTCTGATGGTGCAAATGTGACTGACTTAGTAGCACTACAGGCCCTGATAGATTCGATTTCAGATACTAGATTCTCGATGAGTATTAGTGGAGGAGAACTCGATGGAGAGAGAAATATTGGAGAAGGACACCCCACCACTCTAGGTGATGGTTACATCGATTTCGTCCCACAGACTGCAAGAGATTGGGTATGGGAGCCACTCGGAATTTCCGTAACAATCCAGTTCCTAATCCTTGGAGCTTTAGCAGGAGCGCTTCTCGGAGGCTCGCAAGGTCTTTCGAGATCATTATTCGGACAAATGGTCCCTGAAACTAGGTCTGCAGAATTCTTCGGATTCTTCGGATTCTTCGGAAAGGTTGCTGCACTAATCGGGCCACTACTCTATGGCCTGATGACGACAATGTTTGATTCTAGAGTAGGTATCTTCTCAATATCACTACTAATTGTTGGTGGCGCAATATTGCTTCGTAGGATCGATGTCGAAGATGGAATCGCAGTGGCCAAAGCAGAGGATGAAAGAAACCGTTCCACTAGTGGTGAGTGAAAACTATCATAGCCGAAGGCTATGGGGTTCGCAATAATGAGTCCGTATTGGGTGATGATGGGAATCATTCTGATTCTTACTCCACTAATTTGTTGGATTTTCACATTAAACCATAAGGAGTCTCGAACTCCATTCGAGCGGTTTGCAAAAGAAATTCATGAAAAACGTTACTACTTGCATGCTATTGGCTATATTGTAATTATCAAATGGAAATCTATTACTGATAATTTAAATGAGCCCATCAAAAACTCAACTGGCAACTACACAGAATGGATATATCAAATTGAAGGTAATGCTACTTTATGGATACAACAGACTTTTGAATCATTATGGTTGACTGATTTTCTTAACTTCCACTACCTGTTTATTTATCTATTTTTGATTTACATAACAACTGTTTACTTTGCATATGTCGGTGAACGTGACCTTACTGACAAAGTTACGCTAAATTATCTTTTAATTTACGCATTAGCAGTCCCATACTATCTCTTCTTCAATGTAGAAGTTACTTCTTCATGGATTCCTGGAATGAAGGCTTTGTTATATCATAATGACTGGTATTCAGTGTTCTATGCAAGCCATGACCCATTAGATAATGCTGTGCCATCTCTACATGTAGCTATACCCTTTGGCATAATACTGCTAAATTATCTACACTGCAAAGAAAAAGGAATTGCTATGCGTGAATGGAAACATTGGAGATATCACCTATTCATTGTAATTAATACTATACTATTCATATTCACAATCGCGTATTTGGGTATACATTGGTTAGTGGATATTCCTCTTGGGCTTTTGGTAGGAGGCATAGGTGCTCTATTCATACACCATCTACAACCTCGAATGAGGAATGATCATGGCTCTATGTTCAAAGGCGTCACAAAAAAGAAAGTTATCAATCACACATTCTGGGAGGGTGCTGCCACATTACTAATGTTATCCTTGGTAATCTCCTCTGTAAGTTATCAAGAAAACAACATAGATGAGAGAGTTTCCATGCGTTTAGGAGGTGGAGACACTACATTTGAAATCCTCACACCTCTTGAATATGGAGAGAATATTACAACTTCAATTACAAATTACCATGAAAGTTTAGACTTGAAATTCGCAATCCTCTGGAATGATGCTGCAACTGAAGCAATGGATTCTGATTCCGGAATAATTGATTGGGGTGTTGTAACAAATCTTTCAACCGAATACACTGTAAAACCGGGAGAGACTGTCACGAGCGTAACAACTGAGGCAAAAATCTGGAATCTGATCATAATACATAACCCTGCAGAAAACTCTGAGGAAGTAATAGAGGTTCGCATCTTAAACGAATATAATGTAGAGGCAATGAACCTAGCAATGTTATTGTCCTTGCCTTCTATGTGGATGACTGGCTTTGTAATTCATAGGATTAAACGCCTTAAACAAGCAGGACGACCATTACATGACTCAACGCCTTCGCACCTCTGGGAGGAGGAATGAATGTCAGAAGGTGAACTTATCGATCCCTCAATAAGAAATGCCATTAATTCAATTACGAAACAAATACGTTCCCGAGCAAAAATCATTGCCGGAATCTTTGTTCTTGGACTAATGATTGGAGTTCCACTCTCAAAATTATTCGTAGATTGGCTACTAGGATATGATTTACTTCCAGAAGACGTCAGCATAATCGTCATGTCTCCCATTGAATTTATCATGATACAATTTAGAGCAGGAGCCTGGTTAGGATTTGGTTTAGCAATTTTGACTTTATTGATTGAAGCCGCATGGAAAAGTGGCATTTCGCAAAAAATTCCAAGACCTGGACAAACTACAGTTATAACACTCATTTTCATAATTATTTTAGCATTTGGTGGATTTTGGTATTCGTGGGAATTGCTTACTCCAATGATATTAGACTACTTAGCTACAGATGCACAAGATGCAGGCCTAACTACTGAATGGAGATTGAATTCTTTTGTCGGTTTCATCATCAATTTGTGTGTTGCATGTATTATTGGTTTTCAAGCACCTATTGCAACTATTCTCGCCATACGTAGTGGCATATTGAAAAGAAATACAATAGTCGCTTATCGAAGACACATTTGGTTTGCTACATTTGTTCTAGCAGCAATATTTTCACCACCGGATATTTTGTCTCTATTCCTGGTAGCTTGCCCAATAATATTGCTATTTGAATTGGCATTAATTTGGGATTATATTAGGGGTGAAACTGAGGATGAAGATGTTTGATTATCACCAGAGCTCTTCCCGGCGAGGGGCGGTTTTCAGTACCATGACTGTCCCCCCCCACTGTTACTGGCAGACCCGTCTTAATCAAATCATATCGATATTTTTCTGAATGTGAACTGTGGAAAGCTTCAACACAATCTATCTTATTTTCGATCAAACAATTAACTAATTTCTGGATTGATATTCCATAATATTTCGGATGTGCTAATGAAGTTATTCCGCCACAAGAATGTACGATTTTTGCTGCCTCTGAAATGCTGGGCAAAGGCCTAGAACGGTATGCAGGACATTCATCACCAATCAGTGTTTCAAATGCTTCAGATACACTAGTTACAATTCCTTTCTCAACCAATACTCTCGCAAGATGTGGCCTACCTATTGAGCCTTCAGCATGATGGTTTACTTCATCAAACTTCACATTTATTCCCATTTCATTAAGAGCTGCAATCATTGCTTTCATTCGTGGTATGCGTGCATTTTTTTGGTTGTTCAACCATTTTTCAAATTCAGGATTGCATTCTTCAGGGAAATATGCTAATAAATGCCATGAAGATGGATTTTTTTCCTCAGAAATGATTTCTACTTCACATGTTATTTCTACACCAGGAACGAATCTAATGCCTAATTTATTACAAGTAACTTCTGCTTCATCCCAACCAGCTATTGTATCATGATCTGTTAATGACCAAACCTTGACTCCGTTTTGAAAGGCACGCTTAGCCATTTCCGCTGGAGAAAATAAGCCATCACTATGATGTGAGTGGCTATGTAAATCGACCGCTTCGGTCCACATATTATCATCTCAAAAATCTGGGAGTTCGGGTAAATCTAATGGAGGTAAATCTACTGCTTCTTCAGACAATAAGTCATCTAAATCAATCATCTCAGGAATATTAGGTAATATTGACAATTCTGGTAATTCGAGATCTGGTATTGCTGGCAAAGGAACTGCTCTGTTTTCTAAATTCATTGCACTGGGTAATTCCACGTTAACATTAGCATGATTTACATCATTATGCGATACTACTTCGGCTGAACTACGGCCTATCTCACCAGTTGATAAAGCATCTATTGCGCTAGACACAACTTGTTTTGTCTGGGATTGTGTTTCTCCTACAATTGATGCGATTACAGCTGCAGTATTCGGATTAACTATATCATTTGAATTATCTAAGTTTACCATTGTGGGTAAATCCTCGAGCGCAGCATATTGATCGCTAGAGGATCCATGTTCATGGACGATAGGTGTTGAAAATTCTCTTCTCGCCCAATAAGTCAACCCTATACATGCAACTATCATAGTTAATGCAAACCATTCCTGCAAACTCCAGGAATTTGAAACCCATGAGTCTCCCCAAATCCAACCAACAAATTGAAATTTCTCCCCTGAATGTCCTAGAAATTTCCCAGCAAATAAATTCAAAATAAGAATTACTGAGATTGATATTGCCAAAATTGACGCCGCTAAAGATATGCGTGGGTGGCGCGGGTCCATGTACATCTTACGTGCATTGTACTCAAGAATGTTGGCTCTCTGCTGCTCTTACTGTATTTGCCATCAACATTGCAACTGTCATCGGGCCTACACCTCCAGGTACTGGCGATAGTAATGAAGCAACATCCTCCACCTTGGGGTCTACATCACCTGCCAATCTCCAACCTCGTTCCCTACTAGAATCATCAACACGATTAATGCCTACATCAATAACTATAGCGCCAGGTTTGATCCAATTTGATTTTACCATTTCTGGTCGGCCAACTGCTGCAACAACAATATCTGCAGTCAGACATTCTGATTTTGCATCTTTTGTTCTCGAATGTACAATTGTCACTGTAGCATCTGCTCCTTTTGCTGCTAATAGTAAAGCCTGAGGCATTCCCACATTGAATGAGCGTCCAATGACTACTGCCTTTTTCCCAGACAAATCAACACCTGCCCAACTCAGCATTTCCATTACACCTAAAGGTGTACAGGGGACCATACCATCTGCTCTTCCTTGTACTAATCTGCCTAAATTAATTGGATGAAAACCATCAACATCTTTCTTTGGATCTATAAGTTCAGTCAGTGATTCTTCATCCAAATTTTGAGGTAATGGTGATTGAATAAGTATACCATGTAATTCGTCATCACTATTCATTTCCCTAATGTGTTTTGCAACGACCTCTTGATTTACATCTTCAGGTAATGAAATATGAGTTGATTTTATTCCTAGACGTTCACATGAACGTATTTTGTTGTTAACATAGACATGTGAGGCTGGGTCATCACCAACAATAATCACAGCTAAATGTGGTTGTGAATGACATTTGCTTATACGTGTTTTGAGTCTTTCTTCTAAGTCTGCAGCACAAGCTTTGCCGTCTAAACGAGTGGCTGCCATATCTAACGCGACTAGAAAGGATGCAATAAGTTTGCAGGAATCATTCTTCTTCTGAGATCCACAATTCGCGTCCACATGAAACGCATGTATACTCCAGAGGTTTTAGCCCTTTGACTTCCTCAAGGTGACCACATGGACCACACAATATTTGAGAACTATATGGTTCATCCAAAGTCACATCTACGCGGTACATGAATCGGCCAGCATCAGGTAACCTCTCTATTGTTGGCTTCCATGAAGCAATTGCTTCTGGGCTCATTTCAAGTCTACTTGGAATACTCATTCCTACAATGAAACAAATTATTCCTGACAGGCCCATAATTGCACCCATCATTATATCCGCTCCAAATGAAAACATTGCTCCAAGTACTATTAATACAGAACTAGAGATAAGGAAATTTTCCCTCTTATTTCTCATATAATCTCACCTGAAAGCATTTGATAATGCCTGTGCGACTTTCGCTACTTGATTAAGCGGCAAGGCACAAAGGCCAATTCTAATTCCACCTTTTAAGGGAACAACATATACGTGCTCACTAGCACAAGATTCTGCAATTTCTACAGGGTTATCTGCTTCAATCCATGCAAAAAAACCATCCATGGTTGGATTCAATGGGACCTGTAAATTTTCACAAGCAACTTTCAATGCATTTCTACGATTCACTAACAATTGTTTCAACCGGTTCTTTTCATCTTCCCATGCCAAGCCTTCATCTGCAGAAGAATGAATTTTGCTGACACAATATTGTGCAATTCTAGGGGCTGCGGACCATGTTTGTCTACCTGTAACGCTCATCACTGTTTCTAGCCTGTCTATTATTTCCTTTTCTGGATGCAAGCTGACTAATGCCCCCGTCCTAAGACCATAAATGGTATGAGACTTTGAAAGTGAAACTGCAAATGTGATCAAAAGATTTTCGGGCCACATCATACCAGATTTAATGGCGTCCAATATTGTATCTGCCCAGCCATGTGGTTCTTCGGCATAAAGTGAATATGCCAAATCAATAAGCAATGTGTGGCCCACACTTTCATTCATTAATGCTGAACTTACAAACGAATCCAATAAAGTAGACCTCCCGTTTGATGTCATAGAAAGGCCTGTCGGATTGTGTGCTGGGTCATTCAGCCAAACCATAACCTTGCTCTGTTTAGAACAAAGACCTGCAAGAGTTTCCTCAAATTCTATGCGCGCAAAATAAGGATGAGAATCACTAACATGAGCCGGGAGAAGTGGCCATGTTTTACACTCTAGTCCATTGTTAGTAAGAAAGCCTTTGTATGGTTCCCAATGTCTATCCCTTAGCATAGTGGTCTGACCTCTTTCAAGAAAATTATTTGCAGCAAGATAAAGGGCTCCAGAACCTCCTGGTGTTGCTGTAGATGAGATGTGGAATCCCGCTTTCTCAAGATAACCACGTGCGTCACCTAATGCTAATGTTTTAGACAAATCAAGAAATTGTGGTAACCCTGGTAATGGTGCGTATGAAGAGATCTCTGATTCAGGCGCAACTCGTACCGCATTATCTACCACTTTGTTAATTGCTAGTTGCCCATCATCTTCCAATAATGCACCAATGGTAGCATTAACTGCATCTACTCCCGCATTCTTAGCATTCTGATATTTTGCCCACCAACTAAAGATTGTATCTGAACCTTGTTTTGCAATTGCTGCGTGGTTCAAGAAATGCTCTTCAGCCATGGAGAAGCCATTTGGTTCGACGCTATTGACCTGCCGACGCATTCATGACCCCTTTGTGTTTCGGATGGGTCAACGCCAACGTAGCATAGCTGGTAGTGCTTCGGATTTGTAATCCGACGGTCGGGGGTTCGAGTCCCTCCGTTGGCTCCTAATTAATGCAGTACTGAAAGCAACCCTGCCGCTTTCTTGAAGTGCTCTTCTGTTTACGACGTATCATGGCGGACCTAACCAACCCAGAAAAACGGATGTTGTCTGCAATGCAGGGGGTAAAGAAGAAATGGACTCTAGAAGAGGTCCTATCTGCTTGTAACTGGGATGATCAAGCAGTTGCTGTTGGTGCTGGCCATGGTTTGTCTAACAATGGTTTTGTCAAAATTGAAGAAACTTCAAACACTTCTGTAATCCTAGGTTCTGAGGGAGAGAAGGCTGTCAAAGATGGGCTTCTTGAATCAAGAATCTGGTCATGGATTCTAAAAAATAATAATCCAACTATGAAGGAACTCTCGGACTCATTTGAGCGCCATGAATCGGGTCCTGGAATCGGATTGTTGAAAGGCCTCGGTGTGAAGATTGAGGGAGGAGCTTTTTCATATTCTGATCCTGAAAATATTACCAAAACTATTGAAGAAAGAACCGAATTCCTAAATTCTCCCTCACTCGATTCTGAATACTATCAACACTTTAAGGGAAGAAAAAATCTTATTGAAACTGTTGAAGTTATTTCAAGAAGGTGGTCGATTACCGATGCTGGGATGGATATTTCCTCTGATGATCTTGCAGAAATTGTAACAATCGCTGAAATAACTCCTGAGTTACTACAGTCAGATGAATGGAAAAACGCTGAATTTAGACCATATGATGTGGCATTAGAAGCATCAACACCTCGTACAGGACGATCTCATCCAATGCAGGCACTGATTGAACGGATTCGTCAAGTCTTTCTTGAAATGGGTTTTTCAGAATTAGTTGATGATTATGTTCAAACTGCTGGATGGAACATGGACGCACTATTCATCCCACAAGATCATCCAGCTCGTGAAATGCAGGATACATTCTACCTTGACAATCCACGAAGTATAGATCTTGATCCTGAATTATTATCCCAATGGAAGGCGATTCATGAGCATGGAGGTGATACGGCTTCTACAGGATGGGGCGGCACATTTAGTGAGGAGATTAGCCAAAAGGGACTATTGAGAACTCACACTACTGTGAATACGATACAGTATTTAGCGCGTAATCCAAAAGACCCTTGCAGGGTTTTTGCTATTGACAGAGTTTTCAGGAAAGAAAGTATTGACAGAACTCATTTACCAGAATTTCACCAAATTGAAGGAATAATAATGGAACCTGGTGCTAATTTAGGAATGCTTGTTACAACTCTGAAAACATTCTATGAAAAAATGGGTTATCCCGAAGTTAGAGTGAGACCAGCATATTTCCCATACACTGAACCATCACTAGAAGTTGAAGTGAAGTGGAGAGGGAAATGGCTAGAATTAGGGGGAGCAGGTATTTTCCGTCCAGAAGTCACTGAACCATTAGGAATAGAAGACCCAGTATGTGCATGGGGAATGGGCTTAGAAAGACTCGCCATGTTGGTGCTAGAGTTAGATGACATTAGACAACTATACATCTCTGATTTGGAATGGTTAAGAAACCAACCAATTCTGTAAAATTATAGAATATACATAGGGAGTGCTTTTGTCTAGGTGGCTCCCGTTTGAAAATATGCGAAGAACTCGTGTTATCGCAACTATTGGCCCATCTTCATGGTCCTCTGAATCTCTAGAGGCCATGTTAGATGCTGGATGTGATGTATTTAGAATAAATTATTCACATGGGGAGCCAGAAGAAAAAACTGAATTGTATCAACGGATTCGATCGCTTGAACGAAACGGACGGACTACTTGCATTATTGCTGACTTACCTGGCCCAAAGCTAAGACTAGGTAATTTTGAAGGGCCTAGATTGTTAAATTCAGGTGATGAAGTTCGTCTTGTCTGTGGTGTTAAAGAAGCCATTGGAAAAGAAATTCCCGTAGAATATGGAGGTTTGTCTGCAGAAATAAGTGAGGGGGATTCCATCCTATTAGCTGATGGATTGATACGCCTAAGTGTAACAAAAACCGACAAGAAAAATGATTCGTTTATCGATTGTATTGTGGAAGATGGTGGGCCAATTACTTCTAGGAAAGGAATCAATGTCCCCGGCACAATTATCGATTTACCTGCAATTGGACCTAAGGATGATGCTGCATTGAACCATGCATTGGAAAATGATGCTGACTACATTGCTGTTTCATATGCTAGAACGCCAAATGACCTCACTCCTGCCAAGACAAAAATTACCGATTATGGAGTTCACACACCTGTGATTGCAAAAATAGAACACCCATCTGCACTAACTAATCTCCATCCAATATTGGATGCAGCAGATGGAGTAATGGTTGCAAGGGGTGACTTAGGAGTTGAAATTCCGCTTGAACAAGTCCCCCTAGCACAACAAAGGATTATCGATGCTGCATTGATGCGAGGGATGGTTGCAATTGTTGCAACTCAAATGCTTGAATCAATGACATTAAATTCTCGTCCAACCCGTGCTGAAGTAAGTGATGTTTCTACAGCAATAAGGCATGGTGGAACTGCCGTAATGCTATCAGGTGAGACGGCTATGGGAAATCACCCAATCAAAACGGTAGAAACTATGTCACTGATTGCTGAAGCAACAGAAAATGGCCTCGATTCAATAGTTGGTAAACCTGGCGCATTGTCCAAATTCAAATCAACTAGAGCTGTTGCTCATGCAGGTGTTGAGTTGGCTAGGGTCTCACAGGCAGGACATATTCTTGTTGCCACACAGCATGGAAATGCACCTCGCCTAGTAGCAGGTTATCGTCCTGATGTAGAAGTGACTGCTGTAACTAACAGACTGCGTGCAGCAAGAAGAATGAAATTACTTCCCGGCGTATCATCTGTAATTGTTGAGGAAGATAATCGAGGTTCTGTAACGATGCAAAATGCCATACGCTTGCTTGCAGAAAAAGGAGTTATCAAATCAAATGAACGTGTTGTTGCAATTTCGGGTTCGCCTCAGGCAATGCAAGGTGCAACAAGCACAGTCAGACTATACCGTTTAGAACCCGATGGTTCAATTACTGGGTCCGAATGAATGTGTTATTTCTGTTTAAACAGTAGAACTCTTTACAAGATTGACCTACACTCAGTGGACTATGCCCAACCTAGACAAGGTAACGGTGATTGCTGGCCTACTGATGATTACTCTAAATCTTGCAGCCCTAGGACCCATGGCTACAAGCGCTGTACCAGATGCGGTCGCTGACGCTACTGCTACAAAACCAAAGGATGATGTTTGTGCAAATTCTGATTGTACTGAACAGAATGAAGATTGGCTTAGTTCAACAAGTTCGAGAGATTTCTATGCATGGAATATCTGGAACATTGATGAAGTAATTGAAACATCAAGATTACCATTACCAGATCAGGTTAAACCAGAATATGAAATGGTAGGACCTGTAACTTATGATGTGACACTTGAAAGAACCATGATCAATCACGATGAATTGGCTGGAACGATTACGTACCGTGAATTTACATCATATTCTTGCTCGGAAGATACGGCTATACCATGCGATTCAACAATTTCAAACCTAAATATTGCTTTTACACCTCAAATAATAGGAGCGAGTGGGACTGCAATTAATGCAATTATGGAATTAACAAAGGTTGGATTCGCATCAGGAGTCCTTGAATTATATCTGGAGAAGGGTTCTGCGGCACATCAAGTTTCAAAATACATTGAAGACTTTTTGAAAAATATGTCAGGACTAGCTGGATTCTTTTTCCCTATCGGCGAAGATGTGAAAGCATATTTCTTAGTAAGAGGATTCGAAGCATTAGATCCTGTCTTTGGTGAAAATTTCTTAGAAAATGACAACTCTACCTATCTAGAATCTGGAGGGGTTGATCCTGATTGGTATGACGACGATTATGATGCAAACTATACCTTCCGTGAAGCTACAGGTCCTAATGGCGAAGATCTTTCTCTTCTCAATTATCTTGGGCCACTTGTCTATGCAGCAATGGGCGAACCAGAATCACTAGATGAAATACTTGAAAACCCTGACTCATCAGTAACTCTACAACGTGCAGAATTATGGGGATTTACAGATGAAGATCTAAATGTTACCTTGTCAAGAGACTGGACCATTTATGGAAGCATTGGTGCCTTGATGCAAGATTATGGAGCTCTACAAGAAGACTGGACTACAAACACAAGTGAAGATGTTGTAAACGCCTCAAAACGATTTAGCAACCTTATGGGATTACAAATTGACAATGAAATTGCGATGAATGTTCTGATGATGGGAGACAATACTGACGAACCTCTAGGCATTCTGGCAACAAGTGAAAGCGGGACCTCCTTTGGTCTTGATTTGTTTCTTGAAATGTCAAAAAGTGAAGCCATGGAGACTTATGGGCTAAGTGAATTACAATACCAATCTATTTTTGATTGGGCAAATTCTTGGGCCACAGATAATTCTGAACTTCCACTAATTCTAACTGGTCATGAAGGATATATTACAGCATCAGAATTTGTCAATCAAACATTTGGTTCAATTAATCCAATTGATGACTCATACATGGAATATAGCCTAAATGCAAACGGATGGTGGGGCAGTGGCCTGTACGGTTTCCCTGTCGCTGATAGAATCGAACTTACTCAAGAGCAGAGCGCAAATATTCTGTATGGGCCATATGGGCTTGCTACAAGTAATGGTTCTGCAATTTTCCTTTATGGTGAGTTATCAGGGAAAGCACCTCCTGTTGATTTTGAAACAGGACTACGCTCCGACACTGTCAAAGAATGGAATAACGAAACAATTGCCGAATTATATGGTATAGATACCAATGCTGCTGATGCTTTACGTTTACTTATCATGGAAGTTATTTTCAAGAATTTCGTTCCAGATTTCCTAATCGATAATTTTGGTACAGCCCCTTATCTCACACAATCTGTTAACAATTGGCTATTAGGGTGGCATGATCCAGTTAATGCATATTTAGACTCTGGAGATTCTGAAGACATGAGTGTGGGTTGGACAAGTTTAGAATCCAATAAAACATACTATGGTTCTGGTGGTATTTCAACAGGAGATGGTACAATAGTTACAATCTGCACGGGCGAATCTGATGACTGCGACAAAGGTGAGACTTTGTCAAAGGATGGCAGCACTTACCTCTCTTGGAAGAATCCTCAAAAAGAACTAGCCACATGGGGATTGATTACTGCTGAAAGCATGACGGGTACTACAGGAGGATTCCTTACAGGAGATGGTGACTTAGTTGATCTTTCAGGATATGGAGTAGTACCAATTACATGCTCAAAGGATGAAATTCTCAAAGGAATACCAGTTGAGGTTTGCAATGCAGATATGGATCCTTTGAACCGCCCTATACAAGCTAAATTGATTAACAATGGAGATATTTTAGATGCGACTCCAGGGGCACTTCCAGTCTATTTTGAAAGTCATGTTGAAGTAAAGCGGGAAGTTGTTTCTGGTGCAATTATTGCTGGTAAATCCGAATCAACATTCTGGTTAGATACAAGGCCTACATGGGAACAGCAAGAACCCCCAAGCAATTCTGATTTACAACAAGTGTTTGTCATTAAAACGAGTGCTGAAATTGGAGATAGTGACGCCAATTCTCTGAAAAGTCAAATCGTTACTAATCAAGATAGTATGGCGTATTGGACTAATTTCGATCACTGGGCAGATTACCTAACTATTGCATTGTACTCTCTAGGATTAATTTGTATTCTATTAGGCTCTGCAATGATCTTCAAAAACTCAAACACTAGGCCTGATGAAGAGGAGTTCTCAAGTGCATTTGTGGAAGAATCTGTTAACCTAACACAAGAAGAAACATTAGAAGTTGAGTCTATGCAGGAGGAAGAATCTGAGGAGAAGGATGATGAACTCACGGAAGCAACTAGTGACGATGAAACAACAGATTAGTTACATGTCTTCATAGTAAAGACAAATGAAGTGATTCAAAGATTAGATTACTCTTCTGAATCTGTTAATGAAAAATTGCTGAGGTTGATTGCGAGACAGGTTGCCAAAGTTACTGAAAATAGTATACTCATTCCCAACAATTGCCCTGTTTCTCTAGCAGGAGGAAATGTTGCAAAGCTTAGCAATATGAATACAGATACTGATGTAATTGCAGCCCCCCATCTTGCGAAATTATCGTTGCGAGTGGTCACATGATTAGCACTAGCATGTGAAAGATAATCAGCAGCAAAACCCATTCCAAGTAGAACTGCTGGTGCAGTACTAACGCCTCTCTCCCCAATCATACTGGCCATTCCGTCTACTGCCGCACCAATTGCAATCGTACCTATTGCAATTCTAAGTGAACGCTGAGGATTGCCTGTAATTATTGCTGAAACAAAAAATACTGCAAATCCCGCAGCTAATATTTGAGTGACTCTAGAATCTTCAAAGTCTCTAGCTAAAGAGGATCCTACTACCAAATCTCCTCCTACCTCTCCTGAAAGATTACTTGAATCCAATAAATAATCAATATCCTCCATTAATTGTAATGCTGCATCAGCATTTGATCCATCAATAAATAGTGCTATTGCAATACCTGTTGTTTTTCCAGAACTCTGAAGTCTGTGATCATCCATTATGGGTGAACCATAACTATATTGTGACACTTGGTCGAATGTTGAATTAGTCAGTCCCTGAGAATTAGTAGTGATACCCATCACCAATGGTGATTTCATTATGCCCGTTTCAAATGAGATTACACTAGGGTGGTTTCCCAGTTGTTTTTGAAAATCTACTATTGCTTGGAAATCATCTGTAGAGTCACCTTCAGTATTTACGACAACCCAAGTTACTGTACTTGAAGCAATAATATATTTAGATTGTAATTCATCAAATTCGCCTAATGCTGGATCATCCTCTGGTAAGAATTGATTGACATCAAATACTTCAACTCCATTTGGAGAGATTATTGCAATTGATGCGAGCAACAATAATGCTATTGGCCAACTCCAAATTGCTGATTTATTTGTGAATATTGATTCCTTCAGTTCATTCTCATTCGTACTAATGCGCCGACTATTGAGGAAAAAATCTTCCAAAACAAAACGTGTCACAATCCAACTCAAAATAATACCTATTGCCATTACCATTGCAAGTGAACTTTGAGCCTTGAGGGGTGAAATCATAGCAAGAGATATTGCTGCCAGGGTTGTTGCCATTGCCATCAATAATATTGAACGGACTTCCTCTTTACTCCTAGAGGATTTACAATACCAAAATGCACCATCGACTGCAACTGCTAACACTATTGGAAAGGCGATTGCATCCACAATTGACATCGATTTACCAAGGGCTGAAAGTAAACCTGCTTCAGCACAAATCACTAAGACAACTCCACCTAATGTTGCAACAGACACTTTCCAATCTCTAAGTATCACTACCAAAACAATTGCTAAAGCAAAAATAGAGGGGATCATTACGTTATTAATGTCATTTTTTGCTATCACCTTGGATTTTGCAAATAGCATGTTTACCCCTACTGCTTCAAATTCAAATTCAGTAGAATCACTAACCTTTTCAGCCCAAATATTCAACGAATTCCAATCTGTATCTCCTCCCTCAGATTTCAACCAAACAAGCCATAACATTTCATCTGGATCTGGAGGTTGTTCAGCGTCTGCGCCAGGAAATGAGGGGCATGCTACTCCAAAATTAGAATCTTTAGGCAAAAGGAGTAAGGTTGATTCAAATGCTTGTTGCTCAGCTTCAGTAGAATTGTCACCACACCATCCCTCTTCAAGTGGGGGTTGAAGTACATCCGACCACTGATTAGCATTTTCAAGTGAACGATTTCTTGATTCAAAGGCTTTAGCCCAAAAGTTGAATGGAGTTTCTAATTTTGATATAACAACTTCTTCCGAAACCCAAGATGTACTCGAATTAGAGCCGTCTAGTAATTCACGTTCAATTTGCATTAGCCTTTCAATAAATTGGAAATCGCCTGTCAGAGAGCTACCATTATCATGTTTAATGACCAACAATAATTGCCCCTCTTGCTCAACTTCCGATATCGATTCTGATTCTATTCTAGCCATAGTTTCATCTTCAAAGATAACATCTGTATTAAGAACTAATTCAACGGGATATGCCACAATTAAGGTAGAACACAGAACAAGTCCGGAAAGAATCACAATACGGAGATGTTCTGTTTTCATGAGAACCATCTCATCAAATAGAAATTATTGAACACTACGATTCCACTTCAAGTCCATTCGCTCCACTTACCAGTAGCTGGATCTTTCCACCACCATGTGCCACTGCCACTTGGATATTCGCTTACTTCATATCCGTCACTCATTTGACCTTGGTGGCCTGGCGGTGGCCCTCTTGGAGAAGGTGTACTAGATGATGGAGTTGAAACTTCAGGTACTGTCTTTGAATATTCTGTCATTTGTTGTTCAAATAGTTGATTCTCTTCTTCAAACCAATCACTTTCTGCTGAACTATTTCGACGCACATATAAAATTCCTAAAGTCGATAATAACAATATTCCAAATCCGATTCCTCCAAGTGCAACAGGACTCATTCCAAGGAATATTTCATTTGAATCATCTGTCTCTGTTTCTTTATTATCATCATCATCAAGACCATCACCAGAGTCGTCAGGGCCATCGTCAGCAGCATTCAATTGCGCTTCTGAACACCCAACTGAATTTACACTGTCTCCTAATTCTGTAGATGGACAAAGATCCATGCCATCTAATATTCCGTCATTATCTGCATCTGTAGTAATATCTGGATTATCTGGCACTGTTGGATTATCATCTTCATCATCTGGTATTCCGTCATTATCATCATCATTATCTAGAACATCAGAAATTCCATCGTTATCGTTGTCAGGTGCTTCATCGACTTCCGTTCCGGTTTCAGTAACTGTAAGTGTTAGTTCTACAGCATTATACATACCACCAGAAACCCTAACCATCAAAGTTCCTTCTGGTAAGGTGAAAGATGCTTGACCATTTTCATCACTTAATGAGCTAAACAATGTAAGACCATCTTCCAGAACTACCACTGACAATTGTTCAACTGGTGCTCCAGTTTCTGCATCAGAAGCAGTGACTAACAATACATCTCCTTCAGAGGGGTTGTCAGGCATCAAATCGATTTCTAAGTCACGCATTATCAGAGGTTCTGGATTAGGTTCAGCAACTTGTGAACCAATTGCAGAATGAATTGTTGCAGAAGACCCTGTACCCGCCTGAACAATCGCTAATACAGTGTAATTGCTAACTGGAGATGCTAGATGTGGTAATGAAAGATCAGCACTAGAACCGATACCCCATGCTATCGATTTCACATTACCAAAGAATTCATCAAATAACTCAAATTCTTCATCATCTGTCAAGGGGTTATCGTCGCAATTCGTCTCCCATATTGAGTCTCCAAAGTACCAACTCAACGATGAGTCCAGTTCAGTACCTGTATCCAAGTAATATTCAGTTTCATCTTCTAAATGGAAATATGCTCTAACTTTTGTTGGATCATAATCTGTAACCTCCCAATCACTAAATGGCGTTATTTCGTTTCCTTCACTATCAGTCACTACAGCATTTGAATAATCAATCAGTTCGTCCCCAACCATAAACTCATTCTCTGGAATTAATTTTAAACTAATTTGATAATTTATATCATCGCCCATCCAGTCAGCATACTCAATTCCTACGTCTTCACATAGGCGATTTGAAACTTTATCATATTCAACCCAATCGTTATCAGGTTTCAAACCATCACCCCACAATAAGGAGGTAAAGGAAGCAAAGTCAACTGTTGCAGGATCAAATCCTACCTTTGGAGCTGCAACAGCTAAAATTCTAGACGCTGTTCCATCATTTAATGCCACATTTGATGTTTGACCTGGACCTAATTGCCCCATTACATCTAATTGTTCTGGATTATTCAATACAATCCCAATGCTTAATGCATCAGGCATTAACTGTTCTTCATCAGAGTTAACTGCAACCCCAATCAATGAAATCGGAGAGTCAAATCTAACTTCTTGGTAACGTTTGTCATCACCAGATTCAAACAAAATCTCATAAGTTTCTTCTTGTGAAAAATCCTCCCAATCGATATCTGGGAAGGCAATATCTATGTTGAGCGGGAATACACCTAAAGTTGCAGTAAACTCATCAGATGTTATTCCATTTGGAGTAATCTCCAATAGTTCAAGACCTGAAGAACTTGGATCAACAGTGTAAACAGGAAGCCCTGCAAATGTTGTAACTGGTGTCAATGTACTTCCTCCTATTTCCACAGTACCCTCTGTTATTGCTATGAAATTTAGTCCAAGACCGGTCATTACTTCTCCGTTTGATAAAGTGTGCTTAGATTGTACAATTGTTACATACGCACCAGGATGAGTAGGAGTTACTGTTAAACTAGCAACTCCATTAGAATCTGCAGTCATTATTTGCTCAGTAACTACTTCAACTGGACCTCCTGTAATGAAGTTATCAATTATTGATGGAGTTGGCAATGAACTTTCTTCAGACTCAAGCCAACAATTTGTTCCACCGATCCATGAAGTCCAATATCCCCCTTCTTCGAATTCAGATTCTTCTTGCCAGAACCCTCCCATGTCTGTATGAAATCTTAGCTCATCTGAATGCTCTGTGCCAAATTCATCTTCGTATACTACTGTAATGTAATATTCTCCAGATTCCTCGTATGTGTGTGATTCCCATCCGCTTGGATCCTCTTCCCATTCATTTACTGTATAGTCATCAGTTGTGCCATCACCCCAATCGACACTTACAGCCGAGAGCTCAGGTTTCCAAAATCGTTCACCTTCGTCAGCTTCAAAGGTACGGTAATTATATCCTACATGGGCAGTATCACGATCTCCACTTCCTTCAGTTGCAGTGCAACCAAGGCTACCGGGAAGGGGTATTTGTTTCATTTCAGTGAATTCAATTCCTTCAGTAGTGGAACCTGAAATAACTAGATCCGCGAGACCTCTATCGCTAGGAAGATAATTATTAGCATTCCAAGAATAACCGTCTGCCGAAATCTCTATTGTATCGAAACCATAAGATTGCACATGCTTCTGTTTCTCTTCATCGTCATTATATGTTCCAAATGGCATTAATTTAATGTTTATATCACCATCAAGGTCGTCACCTGAATAAGTTCCTTCCAATGTATTTGGATAATTTATGGTAATATCAAATTCACCATTAGGAGAAAGTGATTCAATAGCAGATTCCCCTAGTTGTGGAGATATCCTAATAATTGCCATATCAACTTCAACATTTCCAACCTCTCCTGCTGAATCATAAGTTTGAGAAGTAACCGTAAATGATTGGTCAACAGTTCCTGTCTCATCCTGATCAACTAATACTCCAAGTGCGGACACCATGAAAATTTCATCATTGTTTTCAATAGCCATTGATTCAAGTAAAGAAGGTCTGAGCCTTTCGATTCTAATATATGCACTGTCGATTGATTGAGCATCACTACTACTTCCATAATCTTCTAATGGTTGAGAGAATGACCATTCTGTATCCTCAAATGATGGAGCTATCATTACACCCAGATATCTTTCCCCATCCTCTGTATCCTTAACCAAATCAGTTCCGACAGTATAGCCTCTTTCATTAGTCATTGACATGTAGAACGTCTCTGGATATTCTTCACTTTCTCCGCCCCACATACGCAACTCAACACCAACTTCGAGTTTGTGATTATCATAGACTGAAGTAGTAATTGGGTGTAACTGTTCAAACACACAGCAAACATCAGGTTCAGAATTTTCTGGTTCTTCATCTTCTTCTGAGTCTTCATCTTCTTCATCATAATACGGCCATTCGGCTTCTAAACCAGAACCTGATGCATTTGCCATCCATCTACTAAATTCTTCCAAGACTAATCCAGTATCTTCCCATACTTGGTTCTCTAGAGATGTAAATACAATGTCGATTATATCTTCTGGAAGATTATTAAAATCGTCAAAGGCATCGTTTACCCATGGGTGGTCATTTTCCATCTTTACTGTCCAGGCTTGACCTTCTTGAGTTTCTAGGAGATATTCATATTGCCAAGTGATTCTATCAGGGACATCGTCACCATCAAGGTCTTGAATATCTGTTTCACCATCTAGTTTCTCTGCCATTTCAATGAACCTAACTAGTAATTGCTGGAAAGAGGTCATATTATCAAAATCTCCTTCCATCAATGGCTCAGCCCATGCCATCAAGCCATCTACAATATCCTCAGGATGATTTGAAACTGCTAACAATGCAATGTTGTGCATTACAGTTTGCATGGATTCAAATGGCTTGACATTGTTGGCTAGATTATCCAATGCTTGGTTCATTGCATCCCATTGCTCGCTATCGATTAAAGCATCATACGCTGCTCCAAATTGATCTGTTCCTTCAAACCTAGTGAAATTCTCTATTGGATCATATGACTGTATGTATTCGGCTAATTCTTCAAAACCATCTAGTGTTTGTGGAATTGGAATATTGTGGCCATACATCAGTAGACCTGTCAAAAATAGCATGCTAGCATTTGCATCATCTGAGTCCAAGAAATTCATTAATGCATCGAGGAAATTTGCGCCTTCTGTCATATCGTATTGGTTGTAACCTGCATCAAGCATTGCATTCCATAATTGTTGACTTCCACCAGGGCCACTACCATCAGTAGCTACTGCAACGAAATTAGACCATCCTCCATTTGATGTTCCTTTTTCTTCAAGTTCATAGAATTCATCTGCAATTAATGAAAGCGGATTTGCTGAATCCCAAGCAAAATCAATTGAAGAAAGAACTGTTTCGAATTGGCCACGGAAGACTTCCCTGATTTGGGTAGGATCATCAATAGCTACTAAATTTCCATCCTCTGCAATAATTCTTGCACCATAGGCTCCTCCCATAGAAGATACTGGTATTGTATATGTTCCTTGCCAAGTCATAATGTCCGAATCTTCTTCGTGAACACCACTCTGGACGAGTACAACTCTATCTACAAATTGACCATTACCGGGGAATGCAGTATCAATCATAGATTCTAGTGGATCAATATCATACTTTACAATGTCAGCACTGACATATGTATTACTATTATGGCCCAGTGTAAATGCTTGAATATCTACTTCTGAACCAACACTAGCAAATTTGGTTGTAACAAATCCATCAACGCTCAAATAAGTTAGAGAATTTGCTGTGTCATTTGCTGTATCATTTGGTGCAGCTATTTGGCTTGCCACTGGCTGTAAAGAAAGACATGCAAACAATAGAACTATCACTACGGCTATTCGCTTCATGGTATCCCTTTCATGCACTCCTGCTATTATCTTTCGGTCATAAAAAATTAATTTATATTCCCGGAACGATGTGAAAACAAGTTACTGCATTACATTTTTGATATACCTAATACCAAAACACCTTCGGAGTTAACAAATGACCCACACGCATTTTCATCACCATAGTCAGCCTCAGACCAAACACCATCAGTTGCTGTAAATGACCCTCCCTGTATTCCTATTGATTGTAGCCAAATATTCATCGGGGCAATCGTTGTACCAGTATTTCCTAATACGTTCCATGAATTTGCTGCATCAATCACATCAAGTTCTGAAATACACCAAGTATCAATACTTGTATTTGCAGATTCTAGATTAAACATATTTCTTAATTCTCCAATATTTGAAACATTATGATTCACACTAGAATTAGCATTAACTTGATGCCAAATGTTTGGTCCCTGTATTTCAACTGGTTCTGAAGGTTTGACATATTTTGAAGTCAAATTCATTTCTTCTCTATTTACGCCATCACAATTAGCTGTATTAGGAAGACATCCTCTCACATTCAAGATGTCATCAAATAACTCTTCTACGAAAATTGCAGGGCCTGCTCTACTAATCTTTCCCTGTTCAGAAGAAATAAAGGAAGAATGATACCTATCACTTGGCACCCATTTTGGAGGATTGTGATGAATATATACGTCCCATTGTGATGAAAATTCAGCAAGATCCCAGTCGATCACTAACCATTCTCTTACAATCATACTGTCTGAACTATATTCCCACAGATGTGTTACGTTTAATTTCCCTTCGATACGAAATGTTGCATCTGATTCAAGGGGGCGCAGTTTTGTCACATTTACATTACCAGTAATTTGTATCCCAGAAGGAGTAGATTCACAAAATTGAGTACAATTTCCTGAAATTACGGGATATGATTCTAAATCAACTGTTGCAATCGCACCTGTCCTGAAATCCTCTAGCCCTAAAGAATCCATAGAAGAACGTGTTACGAGGCTCAAAGTTCCATCAATTTCAGACAATTGTAATTCCTCTTCAGGAGCCATATTAGGGTCATAACCAATAGAAAGTGTTGCCAAAATTACAATTGTCAAAACAACAATTTCGGCCAAATTGAATAGCCCACTATTTTGTCTGTCCACAATCTTCCGATTACGAATTTGTTCATGGACCTATCTGAACAACAGAATGTTATGGTGGACACTGGGGGATTTGAACCCCCGGCATCTTGGTTGCAAACCAAGCACTCTTCCAACTGAGTTAAGCGCCCTTGTAACCGTGCGGGTGAGCCACTACTTCTTGAGGCTTTCACACACGATCGATTGTTGCATCTCGATCTGGTCCAACTCCAACTGAAGTAATTGGGACCCCCAATAATGCTTCTAATTTATTGATATAATTCTGAGCGGCAAAAGGTAGGCCTTGGAATCCAATTCCTTCTGTGTTACATTTCTTTGCGATGCCAAGCCATTCTTCGACAGATAAAAGAGGGAAACCCGGCATGGTAACATAAATTGGCTCGCAATCTTCCAATGCTATTGCTGATGCTGGCATTTCATTGATTTCATGCCCATTCATCCTGTATCCTACACATATTTTTATCTCATCAAGTCCGCCCAATACATCAAGCTTTGTGAGTGCTATTTCTGTAAATCCATTAATCCGATTCGCATGCCTCATAACTACTGCATCAAACCACCCACAGCGCCTTTTCCTTCCAGTAGTTGTACCAAATTCATGCCCTACTGTTCCCAAATGATCACCTACTTCATCAAATAATTCAGTAGGCATATATCCATGTCCAACTCGAGTAATGTAAGCCTTAGTAATTCCAATAACATTCTCTACATGACCAGGATGCAAACCTGCGCCGTGTGTCGAATTAGCGCGACTAGTTACTGAAGAAGTAACATAGGGGAATGTTCCTTGATCAATGTCTAACAGGCAGCCTTGTGCCCCTTCCAAAATAATATGTTCTCCCAACTTCAATGCATTATCTAGTAGAATACCAGTATCTGTTATCGCTGAAGAAAATCTATTGATTACCCAATCAATTTGTTCCCGTAATTCATCTGAAGAAACTCTTTGCGTACAACCCACACTTTCCAAAACTGTGTTCTGTCTTGCTGCCATTTCATCAGTATTACAATAATTCAAATCAGCAAATCTCAAACCAATACGATTGATTTTATCGGCATACGTAGGCCCAATTCCTCTGCCAGTAGTTCCAATCTTCTTATCAAGTCCATCGACATAAGTATGGAATGGAAGTATAATGTGCGCCCGATTGGAAATAAACAATCTAGAACCAGTAGGATCGGTTCCACCTCCTTCAACCCAATCGGATAATTCTCTATCAAGGACCCACGGGTCAATGACCATGCCATCACCAAGAACTAATCCACATTCTTCCCTAGTAATACCCGAGGGTAGTAAATGAAACTTCAGAACACGGTCTCCTATTACCACAGTATGTCCGGCATTGTTACCTCCCTGGAATCGGGCAACCCATGTTGCACTTTCTGCCAACCTATCGACAAGTTTTCCCTTACCTTCATCGCCCCACTGGGCGCCTAACACAACACTCGCTGGCATGCTTCTCAGGTGTTGCTGGTAGTGTTCACTCCATGAACTATGTGCTAAGCAATCAATTACAAATTGATTCAAATCTCTAACGATTGGGATTCAAAACTAAAATTTTCAAGTTAAAATCATATAGATAAATAAGAGAACAATGATGACTGATTAAAAGTTAAACGGCCCGGTTATATTTCTACGATAATAAATATTTACATCTGAGCAGTTAGGCATTAATCTAGACATAATATAACGAAGTGTTTAAATACCTCTGGCACCACTATACAACTCGGAGTTGAAAAGAATGACCAATACGGAACCCAAAGATGCAAAAAAGACGCAGGACATTAACCAACGAGATAATTTTCAACGACCAAGTATAGGAAATTCAAGACCAAGTCGTAGAATCACAGCTGGACAAAATAGACCCTGTGATGAATGTGGACAAACTGACTGGACTGATGACATAAATCGAGGCGAAGTAATTTGTAATTCTTGTGGATTAGTCGTTGAAGAAAATGTTGTAGACCCTGGTGCTGAATGGACTAATTATGATTCAAATAATGATCGGTCACGAGTAGGTTCACCTACAACATACACCCTGGCAGATAGAGGACTTAATACCAGTATCTCAGCTTCGGATTTAACCTCCAGTGGAGCATCTCGAAACGGGATGAATGCCCGTGGCCGCAGGGATTGGAGAAGGCGACGCGTAATAGATGAACGCTCCAAAACACGACAAAGTAGAGCTAGAAACCTAGTAAAAGCAAACCAATTCATCCGCGATAAATCGGAACTACCTAAGCCATTACAAGAAGAGACGGCCCGATTGTACAGACGGCTTTCACATGAGGGTTATGTCACTGGTAGATCGATTGCAGGAGTTACTGCCGCTTGCACTTATCTTGTTGCAAGAGAAGAAAATTTACCTCGGAGAATCCCTGAAATTGCAAATAATTTTCAAGTTGATGAAAAAGAGTTGTCGAGGTTAATTAGACAAATTAGTCGTAAATTAAATATGCACAAAATTACAAAGCCTTCGGAATATTTTCATAAATTCGTTTCCGATTTAGAATTACCTCCAAAGACACTATCAAATCTTGACTTTTTATGGGGTGCTATCAAACCCCATGAAGAAGTGTGGCAAGGCAAAAAGCCGATGGGTGTTGCTGCTACTCTAATCTATATGGCGGCAAAAGAAGTTGGGAGCCCTCGCACTCAAGCTGAAATTTGTAAAATTGCGGGCGTATCAGAAGTAACGATGCGCGGATTGATCAAACTGATTGATGGTCTGCTTAATCGCTTGGGAATTCAAAGGGTTAATTGAGGTAATATTCATTTGTTCTATTCACACGGGAACATGCATGGGCCGCCGTACCAATCAAACTCAGCGCAAGGTGAGGATTCCATCTGCTAGTCGGAAAAAGGATAAGAAGAAAGTTGCTGCAAAGAGTGGTGAAATGTCTTGCGGGATTAATTCCTGTGATGGTTTTTCGGATAAACACATGGGTGGTAGGTCATTATCACAAGAAAATGCAATTGATACATGGGGCGAAGGCACATTTGCGGTAAGGAAAAATCGCGTGAGAGTGTGTAAGTCTTGCTATAAAGTTTGGAAAAAGGATAACAAAGACGATATTGGACACTACTGATTCACTTTCACTTTCACCTTAAGGGTCTACGAAATGAATGTAGACCATAGTTCCATATTTCATTTGTCATGAGACATATTAGAAGCATAGTGAGATCGATGATTGTACCTAGTGGTTACATTGTTGCCATGGACGATGGATACATAATTTGGAACCCTAGATGTGGTCAGAAACAAAAAACCAAAATCAATGCCTTAGCAACAGCATTACTCGGATTATTTGATCCTGACGGGGACATAAAAACTGTAGTTGTAGGAGATAATTCCGGAAGAGTGAATCTGATTGACATAGGTACAATGGAAACTATTTGTTCGTTCACAACAAGTTCACCCATAAGATCTATTTGTGTATCTAATTTACATAATAATAGTTTGATTGCAGGTTGTGATGATGGAACGGTATACCTTGTTGGTAAAGACATACCTGGAGGGGTAAGGAGAATCCTTGAATTAGAGCATCCAGTCTCAGGAGTGATAATGGCAGGTAGAATTTTGAGAATAAGTCAGGGATGGGAAACCAAAGAAATTGAATGGAATCATACTCTTTATGATAACTCCAAAATTCTTGTTTCAGCTTGATTCCTTTTCCAACAGAGGCCATGGCGAGTCTGGTACCAAAAAATAAGCAGTATTTGCTGGTCTAGGCCAACTCTTAGGAGGTTTGCCTTCGCCATCTGCACAATTCTCTAAAAACACCAAATGTCGATTCAACACTTCATCAATATGGTTCTCTCCCTTAATCGATGGGCCCCTTGCCGGAACAATATTTGATGGTGCCAATTCATGAATCAATTTCAAGGAAGAAATCAATTCTGTGAGATCTCCCCCCGGCATATCCCAACGTGAAGGATTGTCTGCGCGCGGTAATACGGCGCCTGCGATTAATACGCCTCTTTGAGATTCAAAATAACCAGTCCCATCAGGGCAATGCCCTGGAAGTGAAATTGCTGTTAGGGATCCATCGCCGACACTGAATTTGTCACCTTGATTTACCGGCATACATTCTGTTGAGGGCATATCAGAATCATAACGATTAGCCCATGTCGAAAAGAAATCACCAGTCTGCATGACTGAAATAGCACTCTGGTGTATATGTATTGGAATATTGCCCATTTCTTGACTTATGTGCTTAGCTGCTCCTGCAAATGGATAACGCCTGGATGTCAACAAGATTCTTTGAAGCCCGTCTTTAGAAATATGGCCCAATATACGTTCTACCTGCAGCATTTGATACCAAGTAGTTCCTGTATCGACCAGTAATGATGATTCGGAACCAATTAGTAAAACTGCGTTGGAATCATGATGAATCCCCGGTAGCCGAACTATTCGCACAGTCACTCCCAAGAGGTTTTACTCCTTCAATCACACCACTAACTAACCTCTTCAAGGTTAAATAGAGGGAGTCGGTCGGCGCAAATATGGCTAGATTCCCTGAGGCAGAAGCACGACTCCTACATCGTAAGATTTGTATGAAGTGCAATGCGCGTAATGCATTCCGTGCTGCAGCATGCCGGAAATGTGGATATAAGGGTCTACGCCCAAAGAATGTTGAACGCAAAGGTGTTTGATCTCAAAGTCCTAATAATGGCATAATATATGCCATTGGCCCGCCTATTAGTACTAGTGGCAAAACACTAGGCCACAAAAATGCTAGCAAAGGTAATTTTGGTGTTACCCACACAGTATCAACATCATTCTCCTTCAACTCCTCGATTAATTTCTGAATCTCATTGTTGCTAGGTGTTCTACTAGGGGCTCGTGTTTTATGCATTATTTTTCTACCCTCATTGGGCATTTCAACAATTGATGTCAAGATCCAGACATGCCTATTTTGAGCCTCCTCTAAATCAAGTTGATACGCATGCCATATCAACTTAATAGGCCCTCCTCCTCGCAGCAGATTTACTATTATGAAAATAAATGGTAGAATGATAAATACTGCGCCACCCCACATTAACAAAGCAATTGCAGGAGGCAATGAGAGCAGCGGTTCGCTTGGATACAAGATTGGTACTGATTCCCAATTTGGAATCAATATAGCAACCCACATCAAACATTTAGAATCTGCACCGCCATGTATCAATCGCATCCTCCATGCAAAATCTACAAGGAAAATCGGCAAGGCAACTGCAATGGTCGACCACCATAACATAGCCTCGTTATCTGCAACGCCATTAATTACATCAATTCCAAGCGAACCATGTAATGTGATACCCTGAATTATTCCAACTATTCCAATGACATACCATAAAGATACCACAATGTCCAATCGGTTTCCATCAAGAATATCACTTGATGTAGGCCTTCCAATTACTGCAATTGAGGCGTATGCAACCATTCCAGCTGCTGATGCATAAACATACCATGGTGCATTATTTATCATCAGATCAAGAGTCCATAGGAAAATTGCTGGTTTGGACCATGTAATCCAAAAATTGTTTGGCACTCTTCTTTCTTTATTGTCAAGCCATGCAGCGATTCCTAATGCAAAGAAAAGCACCAGGACCCTCGTCCATGAAATGACTTGGCCCGGGTCCATGTGTGACGGATGGCGGCAATCACCTTAAATCCGCTACACTCGACCACGGTTTGCGCGGGGCTTCGCGTAGGTGATTTTAATTTCCGATATCGAAACAAGATTGGGACAAATCGCCTCAGTGATTAATCAAATTGATGATCCTAAAGTTCCAAGAAATATCAGAAAAGGTGCCAAGGATGCATGTGACCAGTGGTTACTAAACAAATCCAAACAAATGGATGTAAGAATCGCAATCACACAGAACAAGTTAGAGGAACTTTACGAAGACCCTAATATGCCACCGGAATTTGGCACATTAATCCTTATGATAAATACTGAATTAGAAAAAATCCTAAGAGAAACTTTGTGATTATTCTTCTTCTGAAGGTGAATCTAATTCTTCTACTAAGTCAATCAATAAGGGACGCATTTCTTTGACGAGGCGTCCTACCTTTAGTTTCATTGTTATTTGGTTCTCAAGATGTGTGCCACGTGCAGCCTCTACGATGAAATCGATTTCTCCACGTAGTATTCTATTCCTTTTCAGAGCAGTGTGCACAGCTGATCTTCCAGCAATAGTGACAACTTCTGATTCTGAAACTCCCAACATTTTCCTCAACTCATCGAGTTTATGTGATTCGCCTGCAGACACGATGCCATCTCGTAATGCATCCCTCCATGCCTCATCCAAAGTTGGTGCCCTTTCAGATAACAAAATGGCAATTGGGCGGGTTTCCTCGATGTTTTCAAGTACAATTTTTACAATAACGATTAACGGAACTGCTAAGATCATCCCTGTGATTCCCCATAACCAGAATGAAAATGCAGTTACTAACAACAAAATCACGGGAGATAAATCCAAAGCTCTTCCTGCCCATTTAGTCTCGATATAATTGCCCCAAATCTGTTGATTTGCTAACAGCATCAATGCCATAACTACTAGGCCTAATGGTTTTAGCAGAATGAGGCCCAAAATCAAAGGAGGTATCGTAGCAATTAGTGATCCAATATATGGGACATAATTCATTACAAATGTCATTACGGCCCATACAAACCACAAATCAATTCCAAAGGCCCACATAATTGCTCCAGCAATAAATGCTGAACCCAAACCACAACCGGTTTTCACTACAACATATGTATTGACACTTTCTTGTATTTGTTGGCGTACAATTTCTACTCGTTCAGAGGCTCCTCCTGGCCATGCTCTCTCTATTCGATCGGGCAACAAATGCGCCTCGAAGATGATAAAAATTAAGAAAAACAACACTGTTACTCCTGTTGTCAATAAACTACCTACTCCACTAACCATAGAGACAACAATATCGGTTACTTGCCCTCCAGAACCGACCCCCAAATCTTCAAGATCTCCTCCCAAAGTTCCGGTCCCATCCTTGACTGCTTCTTTGATTGCTGGACCGATAATTGGCAAATTTTTCAATTTGTTCCACCGCTCATCTAACTTTTCATTGTATTCAGCCTGGCGTGATGTATCATCTGCTAAATCTTGAGCCTGTGACCACGCAAAGAATGCTGTTGAAGTTAAGATTAATACAAATAATAGCAGCATAGTTAGGTAAGAAAGGAAAACTGGGAAACCATTCTTAGATAGGATATCTCCTCCTGGTTTTAACACAAAATAAATTCCTAATGCAATGAAAAAAGGTTTCAAAACAACTTCCAAGGAGATCATTCCGATAACAAATATTGAAAGTAGTATTGCGGAATGCGACAGCGTTGCAATCCTCTGATGAAAAACTGGATGACTTCTGCTACTTTGATTATCGCCCATGACACCCACAACTCATCCCTACTCTTGGAAGTTTTCACTAATCATTTCATTGGAGGCCTTAATTCTAAATTGCAATAAAAATGCCGCTAACAACATTAACCCACAAAGATGAAACGTTGTGGCATCAGAAACTAATCCGGTTTTGTTCACAGATAAATCCCATACAATTCCTCCGGTCAGTGGACCAAAGATTCGTGCAAAAGCCGAAGCCGATTCTTGAGTACCCATAACCAATCCCATTTCGTATCCTTGATGTTTAGTTTCTTGTGCTAATATTGCCATATAAGAGGGTTGGAATAGGCTATTTCCTGTTGAAATCATTAGTACGACAATTGACATAGTCAGCCAAACAAATTCTGTTGAAACATGAGGTATTAGTGTCAAACCAATTCCACAAATTAGAGTGCCCCAGCGCATTAATTTCATTGAACCAAATTTATTAGTTAATTTCCCAATTAATACACCTTGGATTAACAATCCATTCAAGCCAATCAACAAAAACACCCTCCCGTTTTCAGCCTCATCGAAACCTAATCCCCATTCAGTAAATAATACAAAACTAGCATGCATGATTGTAAATCCATACATAAATAATACGCTGACCATTAGTAAATTGCCAAGTTGTGGCATTGCCATTACGCGCTTTAGATCAAAAACTATGCTACTGAGTTGCTTTACAGGATTCAATGATGTTTTGGATGCATCGTTATCGGTAAATTTACTTTCAGGCAGCCATTTTATTGCAAGAAATAAAGAAATTATTGAAAGGACGGATGCTATTACACATGGGAGTAAATATGGATAAGTTGCAAAAATTGTATCTGTAAATAAATTCCATTTGCTTGCTGGATTAGAAAATTCGCCACCAATAAATGGGCCGATTGTAAATCCCACTCCAAATGCTGCACCGATTAACCCCATCCGCTTTGCTAAGTTCAAGTGATCTGATACATCTCCAATGTATGCTTTTGCAACAGCTATATTGGCATTAAATGCACCAGCCATAAACCTTGCAATTAAGGCCATAATAAGACTAGTAGACATTCCGAAAATTGTGAAAAATACGCTATTTCCTACTAAACCTGCGATAATTATTGGTTTACGGCCCATTCTATCCGATAATGAACCCCAAAATGGAGAAAACAAAAATTGTGCGGCTGAATACGCAGACATCATCAATCCTACCCACAAACCAAATTCAAGCAAACCTTCAGCAGTCGCAAGGTCTTCAATGAAATAAGTAAGGAATGGAATTATTATTCCAAATCCAATCATATCAATCATAACAACTAGAAATAATACTCCTAAAGCACCAGTACTAGTTTTTGTCCCAGTCATTTCCTCACCTAATTATTAGGAAAGTTGACTATTTGGTGAAGCTTCTGGAGTTAGTCTGTCGATAACTGAAGACAATCTCTCTACAAGGCTAGTCCTTGGGGCGCCAACAATTAATGCTTGCTCCATTACCTCATCTAGTGTATCAACAGCAACTACTTCGATATGCTCAAATTGCTGATCTATAAGCACATCCTGTAAATTTGCTCTTGGTATTACGACAGTCTTGATACCCGAGCGGGCAGCTGCCTCAATTTTTGCTGTTACTCCTCCGATAGGCAACACTTCTCCGCGAACAGAAAGAGAACCAGTCATTGCTAAATCCTGTCTAATGGGAATATTCTCTAGAGCAGAAATTACTGCAGTTGCTATAGTTATTGATGCTGAATCTCCATCAACCCCATGTGTATCTACAAACTGAATATGTATGTCATAATCTGAAACATCTTTTCCAGTTAATTTCTTGATGACTGCACTAACATTGGTCACGCTTTCTTTAGCTAAATCTGAAAGGCCTCCTGTAGCATAGACCTTGCCTCCACTTGAAAGGGAAGGAGTCACCAAAGCCTCTACTGGCAACATGATTCCACTGAAATCCGACAACCCCGAGTCTGCACCTAATACTGCAAGCCCATTAACGCGTCCAATACGGTTACCGGAATTGACTATCAACGAATATTCTTGTCTGCGTTCAATCATACGGTCTGCAACTTGTTGCTCCAATGGCTTCGCTATATTTCTCGCAGCCAATACATGTCTTGAGGTAGTAAATTCAGAGCCCTCTTCACATGCAAGGTCACCTGCAATTCTAACTAAACCTCCTAATTCTCGCAAACGAAGAGATAGTTTTCCTCTCCTTCCAGCACGACGCTGTGCTTCACGTAGTATCACACTTACTCCCGACCTATCAAAGTGAGGTATCTCACGTACTGTTCCGATGTCCCGAAGGACTTCTTGAGCAATGAATCTAATCAATCTACGTCTATTTGCTGCAGTATCGGGCATATGTGAGTTAACATAAACCTCGTATCCATAACCGCGTATTCTTGAACGAAGTGCTGGATGCATTCCTTGTATTGCATCTAAATTACCTGCTGCAATCAAAATAAAATCACAGGGAACTGCTTCTGTTTTTGTTAAGGCGCCACTAGAGCGCTCAGAGCGCCCAGAGATAGGAAAGGCGCGCTCCTGCATAGCAGTAAGTAATGCCTGTTGCTCTTCCAATCTAAGCAAATTTATCTCATCAATATAGAGAACTCCCCCATGGGATCGGTGGATTGCTCCGGGTTCGACGCGGTCGTGTGCAGGTGTTTCCATTCCTCCACTCTGAAAGGGATCATGTCTCACATCGCCAAGTAAACTTCCAGACAAGGTGCCAGTCGCATCAACAAAGGGCGGTGAATCACTTGAACTGTGCTTAACTAGAACCTTTGGAATCCTACCTTCTTCTGCTCCACCCATACGTGATCTTAGGAACATATAGCCAAACATAAGCAATAACATTCCAAACAAAAGAGTCAATATATCACCACTCTGTAATGCTAAAACTGCTAACAAAAAGGCTATTGCAACGAATCCAATCATGAGCATCTTCTGACTCTTTTCTTTCTGAATCCGTATTGTTTCGCGCTGACTCTTTACTATTCTATCACCGCGTCCTGCAGGAACTGTTCGTACTCTTGGTTCGTTTTCATCATCTTCATTTGGATAACACAAAATATCCTCAAGCTTGTCTTGAGGCAATAATTCTGTCATTGAACGAGCAAGCATAGATTTACCAGTTCCTGGATCTCCAATCATCAACATGTGTCGACGCTGCTCTGCTGCCTTTTTTATCACAATTGAACCTGCTTCTTGACCAATTACTTGATCGACTAACCTTTCAGGAACTGGAACCTCGTCAGTTGAAGAAAAATCAACTTCTCTAATCCATTCATCTATGGGGACATCTACAATCTCAATGTTGTCCGATGACTCTGGAGACCAAATGGTAACCATCTCCTCTTCGAGGGGAGTTTCAAGAGGGGTTTCATCTTCTGTCACAAATACCCCTCAACACCGGTCCATTTTATCCGTTTGGACTGCAAACTCCCATAAACGCCAATAATTATGCTAAATCATTGCTGATCTTGCAAATATTGGTGTCCATAATATGCCCATTGTTCCATTGTCCATCCTGCTGGAAGGCCGCCTTCAGGCAGAGGTGGCGCCCCCGGTGGAACTTGCGGTACTGCCGCAGCTGGAGTTGAAACTGGGATTGATTGTTGGAAAATCTCTTGCGCCCCACCATACATTGAATTTGCAATAACGTCATTTGCAGGGAGTTGATTTGCCCAATCTACCATTCCTACTGTTTCACCAGAATTTCCTCCTCTCATGAACATTAGTCCTGCGATTAATGCAGCAATTACTACTCCGACAATTATCAATATAACTGTAAGAGTCATTCCTTCGGAATTAGTAGGTTCTTCTGAACTACCTGATTGTTGATTAGCGGTACACTCGCCAAATTCACAAGCTTCTTCCAAATCTTGTTTAAGGACTTCTAATTCTGTATTGACTTCGGTGTACTCGTCTGAACCTTCTTCCAGATTGTCTAATTCAGCTTTCATAGTTTCTATCTCAGACTCTAATTGTTCGATATATTCGACTAACTCCTCATCGGACATAGTTTCAGGGCCAGGTGCGTCTTCAATTGCAGTCCAATAAAGTGGCGTTGAAAATTCGTACTTCTCACCATTTGATTCAATTGCTACAACCTTTACTAACTTGACTTGATCCTTGTACTGTAGACCATATGGAAGTTGATCGCCATATGGATTGTATGTCCAACCTGAATTTTTCATGGTTATATCATGATCAATCGTATTCTGGAATAGGCATATTCCTGTTAACTCATTGCAGTATTGCCATGTTGTGGACAAAGAAGTTATTGTTATTCCATCCATGTTGAGGAACATCGTTGCTTCTGGTTGCTCATCAAGATATACATTCTGAACATCAACTCGTACATCTGCATCAGCGCCAGCACCTACCATTAGAGGAATGCTGTCATAAACTTCTACGACCAAAGTGTAGGTGTTGGAGTGATAACGGTCTGCAGCTTGTATTGTTACAGTTTGCCATCCTGTTTCTTCCCAGATTAATGTCAATGTGTTGTCCATCATTCTTACGCGGGCAGCACCAGGCACAGGGTTTGAAGCAGTGAAAATTGTTTCGCTTAAATCGCTATCTACATCAGTTACAATTTCATTCAAGAAGATGACCTTTTGTTCGCCAGCCTTCAAACGTAGGCCTTCAAACTCAGATAGATCCAAACGTGGAGCGTCATTTATTGGACTGATTGCAATTGTAATTAACTGGTCTGAGTATTGTTGGCCATCACTTGCCCTAACAGTAATGGTAGTCTCACCATTGACATCGGAATCCTTTGTTGCATAATTCAATGTAAATTCATCCATTTGCATATCAAATAATTCGGGGTTTGTGTTGTCAATAACTGCCAATACTAAATCTTCAGGGCTAGCATAATTGCCATTCTCATCTGTATCTGAGAGATAGTTTAGTAGAGCTAGTGATGCTGTTGAGCCTTCGTCAATATATTGCTTTTCAACTCCTGCCCAGCGTGGTTGTCCATTTTCAATTACGTTAAACAATAAAGTCCCATATGCGGTATCAGTGCCATCGCTAACAGCAACTTCAATTCCTGATGCTGTAGGATTGCCGTTTACATATCTTATATTCTCGAAATAAACTTCAACCTCTTCAGTGGATGAATGCCAAGCTACAAAATTAGGGCTGCTACTAGTAATTGCAAGATCTCTCAAATCTGTCTCAGCATCCATTATGTTTCCAATTACTGAAACTTTGGTTGATGATTGTACCTTAACTGTAGGAACAGGTTCTGAAGTGATAGTTGGTAAAGCATTCTTCAATGTGAATGCTTCTGTATTAATATCCCAGTCACTGACTTGCATTCTAGAATCTGTTGCGCGTATTCTTATGTCGTAATTGCCTGCACCCATATTCATAGTTGGTTTTACTAGATATTGGCGGTGCTCATTGCTAGTGCCTTCTTGGAATATTTGATCTCCACCTACAATCAGGTCTCCGCCTCCAACCCATTGATCTGCACCGGTTGGTGAAACTTCCACGTCAAATGTGAAGAATGATGTGTTAATATCTACTCCATCATTGATTGTTACTTTGGCCTCAACAAGGAAATTATCCCCGCGTTCTATTTGATTGCTTCCGATAACTTGAGCCTTACGAACTACAGGAACAAGGTCATGAGGAATAATTTCTGTTCCATCGTTGTTATTGCTAGACTTGTCGGCTACAAGATTAGATACTTCTACTCCAAATGTAGCTTGATAGGTATTGGAAGGAATACTAGAAGTATCAACTTGTCCTGTGAACGATTGTGTATCTCCAGAAGATGCAAAGTTCGACAAGGTGTGTGTCGTTCCAACATACTGCTTGTTTGTACCTGTCTTGTAATAGAAACGAACATCACCGCCGTCGCTATATGCTTCGACTCCATTATTCACAATAGTTGCTTGTAAGTCTACAATGTCTCCATTGACATAGCCGCCGCCAGGCGCATTAGGATTGTTAGTAGTGAAAGTCTTCACGCCAACATCAATCAACGGCGCCATATTGCTATCTGTCGCTGTAAGGACATGTTCGGAACTTGCACCAGTGCTTGGCGCACCTGTCATCAATGCTGCTACCACCAATGCATTATTTGCACCACCATTTACTAAACTCTTAGGAACTGACCAACTGTATGAAGCTGCATTGTTTGAAAGTGTTACACTCTGGAAACTACTGCCACTACCGCCACTTTGAGAGCGGTATGTGCTTCCGCTCATTAACCATGACTTCCAACAGTTGTGGCCTTTGCTACCATCTGCATAAACGTAGGAATTACAAGTTTCTTCAGTCATCGCTGCGTAAAGATAAATGTTGGAAGGAGCGGTTCCTGAACCAACGTATTGTACATCGATTGAGACATCCAAATTGGACCCACCGTCACTTACAACTGCTGAAAGTGAATACTGACTTGTTGTTGCAGCAGTCATACCTCCACCGCTAGCAAACATCGAATCATAACAGGTATTAGAACCACAACCGCTGACTCTCTTATCTAATCTGTCGCCCCAATAAGAATCTGGTGCGCCACCAGTAGTCCAAGGCCAATTGTACCCTGTTGTAGCACCAGCACGTGCAGTATCTGTGTCACCATATGAAACAGATTGGTAAGAAATGTAAACATAGTCATCCGTATGTTGTTGCTTTATGCTGTGATGTGCAGGAGATCCATATTGATAGCAAAAACCACAATTATCTGACGTAATATATTGTGAAAATACAGGATGTCCAGGGCTTGAAACCTCCATAACAATAGGTTCATCAACCAATTCCACAGTGCCATCTACTTCTTCAGTAATTAATCCTCCAAGCGACGCTAATATGCTCAATAACATTAGCATAGACATAGAAATTGCGGTCGAACGTATAGACTTCATGCCTACCGCTCTATCGACATGGTATAAGAACATGCTCTGAATATGCCTCTCCCCCCTACGGGGGGAATTTATACAAATTATTATCGTTAAATGAGGGAATCATTCTTGTCAAATAGATGTTCGCAATGACATGGGCGAGTGGGCAGTACTGATCGAAGATAACGGTAAAACCCATGTTATTGAAATTGTAGATGATGTACGAAAATACAAGGGGTTAGGTGTATTCAATACCGCAACGCTGCTAAGCGATTTATCTTTTGGCGAGGAAGTATTAATAGGACAAAAATATCTGACATTAATGCCACCTAGATTACCAGAATTAATCTCAGGAATGGCACGAAGAGCACAAACTATTTCCTCAAAAGATGCTGGTGTAATAATCGCCAGATTAGGCATTGGAGAAGGCGATATTGTCTTAGAAGCAGGACTTGGTTCAGGAGGGCTTACCCTTCACTTGGCAAAAGCCATTGGTTCGGATGGGCATTTGATTACTGCAGAAGCAAGATCGGAGCATGCTGAAATTGGATTACTAAATTTGGAACGAGCAAGTTCTTGTTTCACAGGTTTTCCGCAGCACACTCACCTTGAAGGAATGATTGAAGATGTAGTTCCTGAATTAGAATTTGATGCAGTGATACTTGATATGCCTGTGCACAAACCAGCTATCGAAAAATGTGCGCCGAAATTAAAATTGGGAGGGCGTATCGCGTGCTATGCCCCTACAACTAGCCAACTTGAGGCGTGTTGGAATGCATGCGAAGAGGCAGAATTAACAATAGAATGGGCTGGTGAATTAATGGAAAGAGAATGGGGGAAAACTGCCAAGGGCGGTATGCGTCCAGTAAATGGACCATTTGGGCACACTGCATTCCTCTTGTTTGCACAACGGCGTTAATCAGGGCACTACTCTTATCTTTTCAGAACACTTTGGACATGTAAATCTAAAGGGCGGTTCACTATTTTCAGGAACACCAAGTCGTGCTTCACATGAAATACAAGTGACTTTGTTATATTCATCTATACGAACTTCGTTTGGACCCAGTGGCTCCTCTTCCTCAACCTCGTCGATTACTTCAATCGGTTTCCTCAAACGAATATATGCCAGCAACAATAGGGACATTACCCAACCTACAGCAAGAATTGTAATTGAATTTTGATTGTCTAGCTCTAGTATGCCTAAATTAATTCCACTTGGAGGAACATGTGGTCCTGAAACAGTTACAGATAATTCGCTAGAGGAATCAATTACAGTTTGCCCGTTTACTTGAGTTACTGCTACAATAGTAAGTTGTGCATTAAATCCTTCCAAATTAAGTGGCGTCAATATCAAATTAAAATCCTGGCAACCAAGACTGCCCATTTCAAATGTATTGTTAATTCCAATTTCTCCAGAGCGGAAAAATTGTCCATCCATCAATGGCTGATTGGTTCCAATCAATTCAAGATTTCCTGTAACCAAAGTATTGGCTTTATTGCATATACGCAGTTGTATTGTATGTTGATCGTTATTTCGTTCAAATTTCAAATTGTTTTGATTATATTGGAAATCAATAATGTCTCCATCAGCCCAAAGAGGTTTCACAGTATAGCCTTCAGAATTTTCCACAATCATATTTGTCCTTGATGAAGAGGTCAATCTAAATGTTAGAACTTCGAACCCTGCTGATGTTCCTTCTGGTATGGTACACGACCATGCGATTGGTTGACTAGAAACACCTGGATCCAGTGTGATAATTTCATCAAGGTTACAGTCTAATTCCAAAGTAGTAATCATCATAGAATCTATTGCAGTACCTGAATTTGTAATTACTACATTACCGTAAATATTCTGTCCGGGTTCTGCTTGATCTGAATCCGTAAGTACAGTTATTGTTCCTGAAGCCACCTGAGGTATGATGCTTATCGTAAGATTCTCATAAATCGTAGAATCACTAGTACTAGTTACAGTAATCAACAAATCAACACCGCTAACTGGCGCGCCGCTTGTTGTTTCTCTGATACTCAAAGTGATAGAATCTGAATTACCTGGGCCAATAGATGATGACAATGAATCTGCAGTCACTGAAAACCAATTGCTAGTTGCACTAGTATCTAAACTTAACAAAAATGTGTCAGTATTTGAACCAAGATTGGTCAACATAACTGTAAGATTGCTATCCGTTATTGGGGAAGCCACAATATGAGATGCCGTGCTACCTATGCTGAGTCCTTTTCTATCTGTTATTTGCAAATCTAAAGTTATTGATTGGCTATTCCAACCAGAATCCATTGTGACAGTGATTGATGTGGTTTGTGGCTGCACACTAGTTCCAGCGGTGAATGAGATATTATCAAATATTGTTTCATTCGCATTTACTGAAAAATCATCTAATCCCGATATTGAAATCCCAGATGGTAGACCGCTGATACTTTGATCAATAGTTAGGTTCCTTGTCCCCGTATTAGATACCGCCAAAGTTAGCGTGCTATTTTCACCAGGAGCTATTGAAACTCTTCCTTCAGAGGGGCCATCTATTTCGAATGAAGCATATGGTTTGACTTCGAAAATACCCTGTGCTAGCACAGAATCATTACCACTGTTGATTGATGATAATGAAAAGTGAAGAGTTACATTGCCTGAAATCCCTTCATCAATGGTTACAGAAAGAGAAACATATTGAGAAGCATCGCGCTCAAGTTCTACTGGTGATGGGTTACTAAATGTAACACCAGGTTGATCTATCCCAATCAATTGTAATGTGTCATTTTCAGTCCCATCATTAGAAATAGCTACTGTGAATGATTCTGGAATTCCAACATCAAGTTTTATTGCTGATGGAATAACCATGGACAAAGCCCAAATCTCACCAACTATCACCATTGTACTAATAGACTCAGTAATTGATGTATCTGAATCTAAAACGCCTAATACAGTAAATGCGCATTCATCCCCTACATGAGAATTTGATGATGCTGTTATTATTACTTCAAGTGAAGTTACTTCATCTACGCTGATTGAATTTTTAAGAATCGGTAACATAAGGTCACAGGGCCCCGAATCTAATGTACTACTCCATGTCCAATTTCCTTGTGCTGAGGATAAACTTGTAATTTCAATAGTTGAAGTCGTATTGTCACCTGGTAACAATGCCTCTCCTAAGCTGTGTGAGAGACTTAGATTATGCACTGCCGTGATCTCAACGACTATAGTTGTGTGAACTGAAAAGTTTCCAAGTGCACTTGCCGCATACAAATCAAAGCCATAGTATCCAGGGGCTTCATTTGTAGGTACCGATAGATGTAATATCGAATTACGCACTTCTCCTACTGACATATTATCCATCACGTCATCGATAAATCTCACGTCCCAACCTTGAGGACTTGATATCATTGAAATCATGTTGGAAGTGTTTCCGCCCGTGTTGTTCCCACCTGTGTTGTTCCCACCTGTGTTGTTTCCACCGGAGTTGTTCCCACCTGTGTTGTTCCCACCTGTGTTGTTTCCACCTGTGTTGTTCCCACCTGTGTTGTTTCCACCTGTGTTGTTTCCACCGGAGTTGTTCCCACCTGTGTTGTTCCCACCTGTGTTGTTTCCACCTGTGTTGTTCCCACCTGTGTTGTTCCCACCTGTGTTGTTTCCACCTGTGTTGTTCCCACCTGTGTTGTTTCCACCTGTGTTGTTTCCTGTTTGATTTGAATTCTGACCACTTGTCCAATTTGACCAAAATGATGCTAGATCAGGAGATTGATCAATCGACAATAACAAAGTATCTTCAACATTAGCATCATTACGTACAACTACAGAAACGTTTGTAGTATCTCCTGGAGTCATTACTACGAGACCATTGTCGCCTGCAGAAGAGCCATCAATTGCTGGTAAATATCTTGGATTTACAGAAAGTAAAACTATGATTGATGTAGTTATATTGGAATCTGACTCAGAAACATCAATCGAAAGGGATGTGGAATGAATCGGTGTCGCGTTTGTACTCAGCCTGACAGCTATGATGGTATCTTCTGAAAAAGTCGGAATCACCCCTGAAACGTTACTTTCAGATGGAACAACTTCCCAATGTGAATCAAAACCTGAAACGTTAATGCTGTAAGTCTCAATCGAAGAGCCATTGTTGTGAATTGTGAGCGTTATATTAGTTGCCTCACCAGGGTTTAAAATTACATGTGAAGCATCTACTGAAAGACCTATAGCAGGATTTGCAGCAGCCATAGGAACCAATGGGGATATGGACATCAACAAGACAACCAAAAATGGTGAGAGTCGCCTCTGCATGTACATTCGGAGTATATTACACCATTTCAGCCAATCGGCCCTAGGGGCCGATGGAATTACTTCTTTAATGCTGAGATTATTTCTTCATCTATAACTTCCCAAGGGAATTCACCATCTACTCCTGGAGTTCTTCCAAAATGGCCACCGGATGATGTAGAATAATATATTGGACGCAATAAATCCAAACTTTTTGCAATGGATTTTGGCCTGAAATCAAATTGAGAATTTACTCGCTCGGTAATTTCGCTATTTTGGAGAGTGTTTGTACCATATGTGTCTACTCTAATGCTAACTGGTTCTGCAACACCAATTACGTAAGCCAGCTGTATTTCACATTTTTCTGCCAAACCTGCTGCTACTACGTGTTTTGCAGCCCATCTTGCAGCATAAGCTGCAGAACGATCTACCTTGGATGGGTCTTTACCTGAAAAGGCACCTCCACCATGACGGCCCATGCCCCCATAAGTATCTACAATGATTTTTCTCCCAGTAAGGCCTGCATCAGCATATGGTCCACCTGGATCGGCAAATCTACCTGTCCCATTTACTATTAATCTATATCCAGAAGACAATAACTCTGAAGGTATTGCGTCCTCCACTACATGTTCTCTAACTTGAGAAGTAACATATTCTCTTTCGTCTTCTTCACTTTCAAATTGATTCTTCAAATCATCATCGTGTTGAATTGCAATAACGATAGTATCGACTCGTGAGGGTTTTCCATCTGAATCATATTCTACTGTGACTTGGCTCTTAGAATCTGGCCGAGACCATGGTAATATTCCATTTTCCCTACATGCAGCCATTCTTCTCGTTAAACGTTGACTCAATGATGCTGCCAATGGGAAATACCGCCCTTTGAGAGTTTCAAAATATTCCGTTTCCAAACAAGCATATCCAAACATCAAACCTTGATCTCCTGCTCCCTGTTCCGGGTGATTTATTCCTTGAGAAATATTTGATGATTGAGATGTAATTTTCATCACAACATCACAACGTTCAGGAGAGGTTGTATCCAAACCTATAGCATGTGAATCATACCCAATTGCAGCCCCTGTATCTCTTGCGATAGATTCGTAATCCGGTTGTTTTCCAGAAAGAGTCACCTCTCCTGCTAACAAAATTAGTCCCTTTTTGTCTCCTCCTTTTACACTAGTTTCGACTGCGACACGGGCGTTTTTGTCGATTGCTAAACAAGCATCAACAATCGCATCGCTAATAGCATCACATAGTTTGTCAGGATGGCCCGAAGAGACACTTTCAGACGTGAATAAGTCCCTTGGCATAGTGGGTTCGTGTCACAGGTATTCTATCAAGACTATGTTTACAACATGCGATGCCTTGATGTTCAAAGAGTACTCCCCCCAAACATGGCGAAGGAGACAGTATGGCACCCCACCTCATTCAGAAGTCATACATTGGGGCAAATACAAGACGGTGGCTCAGACCTAGTTGGGAGTCAAGTTACAATTTGTGGTTTCATGGAAGCTAACCGTGGAAAGGGGAAAATCTGTTTCATGGACTTGAGAGATGGCACTGGTCGCTTACAAGTCTTCCTCAAAGAAGGTCTTGTATCTGATCCAGAGTTGGAATGTGCCCAAAATCTTTCACGGGAATCTACTGTTCAGGTAGTGGGTGATGTTGCACAAAAACGCCCTCCAAAAGTTGCAGAAGGAGAACCTGTGCCACCCCCTACTTACGAAGTGGTTGCGAAATCATTCACGGTTCTTACAGAAGCCGCAACTCCACTGCCTCTTGGTGTCACTGATACTGTTTCAATCGGACTAGATACACGCCTAGACAACAGATTTCTCGACTTACGTAGAGCACATGTTGGGGCCATGTTCACGCTACGTGCGCGTGTTCTACAATATGGAAGAGAATACTTGATTTCTGAAGGATTCAAAGAGATCAATTCACCGAAAATTATTGCTTCGGCGTCTGAGGGAGGAACAAATCTCTTCCCCATGATGTATTTTGACACTCCAGCATTTCTTAGTCAAAGTCCACAATTATACAAGCAATTAACAGTATTAGGTGGAATGGAAAGGGTATTCGAAATTGGGCCTGCTTTCAGAGCTGAAAAACATGACACTTACAGGCATCTAAATGAATTTATTTCCTTCGATATAGAAGCAGCATGGATGAATGACGATGACGTAATGGGTGTACAAGAAAGAATGATTAATCATATTTGGCAATCTGTTGCTGATAATGACATGGACCAAATAGAAATTGTGAACAAATATCGTGAAACCCAGGGTGATGACCCGATTACTGTGGATGTGCCTAGTTTACCATTCCCTCGTATTTCATATTGTGATGCAATAAAAATGATCCAAGATTCTGGAGAAAGTATTGAATGGGGTGCTGATATTGAGTCATCGCATTGTGACATTATAGCAGAAAAATATCCTGGATTCCACTTTATTCCGCGATGGCCGATGGAAATGAAACCATTCTACATACACCATATTGAGGGAGAAAATGGTGCAACTGGTGAACAATTAAGTAGGGGATTTGATTTGAACTATGGCCGTGATGAAATGACTAGTGGAGGGCAGCGTGAGCATGATGTTGAAATTCTTGAACAAAATCTACGAAATAAGGGACTAGATCCATCTGGATTTGGCTTCTATACAGATGGTTTTCGTTATGGAGCACCCCCTCATGCCGGCTGGGGTCTCGGAGTTGCTCGGTTGTTGATGGTTTTGACAGGTTCTAGAAATGTAAGAGAAACTGTACTCTTCCCCCGTGATCGCCAAAGAGTGACTCCATGATGGTGGTTTAATGCCTAAACCAAAATTTGCATTTTTACTACTAAAGGAACATCCCTATGGCCGTGAAATGCTTAGACAAATGTTGTCAGAAGAATTCGTACCTAGCATCATAGTTTCAGAAGATTCGGGTATTGCTGATGAAGAACGTGAAAAATTCCTTAAACGAATTGAGGGGAAGGATGTTGCCCCTAGCATTGAAGACCAATTGCATTCATTAAATGAAAAGGGGATAAAGGTTCCACATGTTGAAGTGGAGATTCACAATTCAACTGAAGTAATGCCCTACCTTGCTGAATTAAAGTTAGACTTAGTAGTATTTGGCGGAACTAGAATAATCCGGGGAGAGATTTTAGATTATCCAAAAGATGGTGTCATAAATAGCCACCCTGGTTTATTGCCTGAATGCCGAGGTTCTGCATCACCTGCATGGAGTGTCTATCATGACATACCAATTGGATCTTCAACTCACTTCTGTGACAATGGAATAGACACCGGTATGTTGCTACTAAGAAGAGAAGTTCCTGTTAAACGTGGCATGACATATGAAGATCTATGCTATGAAACACTGGTATTAGCAGGAGTTCTAATGAAAGAAGCTCTAATGGCATATGAAAATGACGAATGGGATTCTATGCGTAGACCACAGGGTGAAAGTGAACATCCCACTTTCCGTAATGCACCTGAAGAAATATTGCAAGTCGTTTATCAAAAATTATTAGAACAAACATATGCGCATTATGTTGATTGAGGAGTGAAGGTTGAAGGGGGCTAACCCCTCGCCTATACATGGACTGGTTAGGAGTAGACTATCCTTTTTCTCCGAATTCACTTACTGGCAAACATGCAATTGTATGTGGTGCCTCAAAAGGAATCGGCGCTGCGACATGCCAAATGTTGGCACTTGCTGGTGCAAAAATAACTGCTGTAAGTAGGAATCCTGAGGCCATTATTCCCACATTGCATGGCAGTGGCCACCAAGCATTTAGCGTAAATCTTGAAGATCAGAAAGCAATTGACAATTTCATTTCTTCAATTGAAAAATGTCACATACTTGTTAACAATTCGGGAGGCCCTCCTGGAGGTCCTTTACTGGAAAATACCATGGATGATTTTGAAGGGCCCTTCAAAAGACATTTGCATGCCTCACATAGTTTAGTGAAAGCACTAGTTCCGTTAATGGAAAAGGAAGGGTATGGAAGAATAATCAATATCATTTCTACTTCTGTGAAGGAACCTATTCCAAATATTGGTCTCTCTAACACAATAAGGGGAGCCATGGCGTCTTGGTCAAAGTCTTTGTCAAATGAATTACCTTCCTGTATTACAATTAACAATGTATTACCAGGATTCACAGATACAGACAGGCTAGAATCACTTGCAAATTCCATTAGCGAGAGAACTGGAAAAGGCATCAATGACATACATTCTAACTGGCTCTCACAAGTGCCAATTGGTAGACTGATTGATCCGTTGGAAACAGGGGCTGCAATCACATATCTTTGCCTTCCAATTTCAGGGAGCATCAGAGGAGTATCCTTGGCAGTTGACGGCGGCAGATTGCGTTCCGTGTGAGGTGTTCTTTTGGCCGAAATGAATCTGCAACAAGCCGAAGAATTTCTCGAAATGTTTGCTGAAGGTGAAGATTTAGAGAAAATCAATACAAGTCTTGCACTACATTTAGTCGTGCTTGCTAAAGAATTAGGGCGTGATGCTCTAGTCATAAGACTACTTGACCACGCTGCAAAAGTTGCAAATACGGAAGAGGATCAAGGTTGGTGTCAGTTTGAATTAATGAAGCACAATGGCTCAACTAAAGATGAAATGATTGGACTAGGAGTTGCGGCAGAGAAAGACGGATTGCAGGGATTGGCTGCTGGGATTTTTCACCACATTTCTCTGACCTCACTTGGCTCAGATGATGCTGAAATTTTTGCTAATAGATCAATGAGGCTCCGTGAAGAAGCAAATGACCTTGAAGGAATGATTTACGGGCATGCATTGATTGCTCATATTGCAAAAGAAAATCACGAATATGATGTTGCTCAAATGCATTTACGTAAAAGGTTGGAAATTATACCTGAAACTGAATTATTTGAAAGAATGGAGGCTTTGGCCGACCTTGCGCATTGTCATACAACTGTTGGTGAATTGGAACAATCACAAGCCCTTCTCATTGAATCATTAGAAATTGCTATTCAGTTGAAAGAGCTTTCAGGAATATTGGTAGCACGTTGGGGTCTTGCAGATCTGGCTGAAATTAGTGAACAGCCAGATGAAGCGATGGTACAATTGAGTGAAGTGATGACTGCGTTTATGGATGAAGGTGCTATGGTACCGGTTGCAGTTAGAGAGCGTATTTCAAAATTAACTGATTAGTAGTGATGTTCATGACCCTAAACCCTCTCCCTATGGGAGAGGGGACATGGAATACGACATATTCTTCTCGATAAGTCAGACTCCTGACCACAATGGTTTTACACCAACTGAAGAGGAGATGTTCTCCAATTATTTCTCTCAATTAGAATCTGCAGACCAGTTGGGTTTTGGTGTTGCATGGTTAGCTCAAGCTCACCTTTCAACTGTAACACAACAATCGAATTCAAAACCTGTAGTTCCACATTGGAAAGGAGAAGTCGGATTGTGTACAGATTTCCCCCAGTTAGCTTTAGAGAGTTTTAGAAGAACAGAAAACATCGAAATCGGATCTGCTGTTGTGAGCATCCTAGCCAGTGGAGGTCCAATCGCACAAGCAGAACGAATCGCAAATACTGTTCAATTTTTGTCATTTATTGATCCTGTTAGAAAATTGCACGTAGGGTTTAGTGCAGGAAGGTTTGAATTCATGGCACGGCCTTATTCAATTACTCCTAGGAATGAAGTCGAAGAAGTGGCATGGCCTGCATTACGTGGACAAATTTTCATGGAAGCAAGTGAAATTTTCTTGCGATTACTAAGAGGAGATACAATTTGTACAAATGACATCAAGAAAACGGTGCTGACACGTGAGATTTTCCGTTCTGATGAAGACTGGAAGAATGTATTGAAGGTTCAAGGTAGCGAAGTAGAAAGCATAACAATACCAAATAGATATAATTTCGAAGAAATCTCTATTGTACCAAAAAAGTGGAACCGTGACCGTTTAGAATTAATCGCTGGCACTCATGATCCTAATGCGCAGAAATTTGTGAACCAATTTATGCCAGTCAAAGTGTTTAACTTGTCTATAACCTCACCTGAAATTATTAATGCGACTCATCAGAGAATGCAAGAAGCATATCATCCTAATGGAGGAGATTGGAAGCGAAGAGACATGCCTAGGACAACTTTTGTTTTTCTAAATGCAGAGGAGGGTTTAACTCCTGAAGAACAATCTAAAGCAGCTAAAAATGAAGCGAATTTGGCATTAGGCGAATATTGGAATGCTCTTGAAGGCACAATTGACCCCTCCAAAGTTGAACGGGCTGCAAAAAATGCTTTGATTGGTAACCCAGAAGAAATTGCATATCAAGTAAAAGAACGCTTTCATCCAGATGACCGCCTAATGTGTTGGTTCGATTTTTTCAACCATGATTCAGAACGTGTAATTAGAAATATGGAAGCTTGGTGGAAGCATGTGGTCCCTTTAGTGAGTGATTAGTATGTCTTTACGCCATGATGCCAACTCTGCTGTTTCACCAGGTAAACCGGGTTCAGGTGTTTATCCTGAATCTCCACTGGGAGAAGATGTTGATGGAATTCCCACTGGAAGAGATGTAGAATGGGAGCCTCTAGTAGATTATCGAAGAAACGGAGTCAGTGAAACAACCATCCATGGTGCAGTCGCTTGGGCACACGGGGATGAAGTGATACATTCATTCGGTGGCAATGTGCTCTGCTATGGAAGATCCATGATGAAACCATTTATGCTAAAAGCATTCACTGAAGAACTTGAGACATGTACTTGGGAACAAAAGGCAATTTCTGTAGCATCACATAATGGTGACACTGAGCATGTTACGACTGCTCAGTCCCTATTATCTGAAGCAGAGTGGCCACTAATGTTGACTCCACTCGATGTACCTCTCGTTCAATTTGGGCGCCAAGTAAGAAGGCCTAGACGCTGGTATCACACATGTAGCGGAGAACATGCCGCAATACTACATGGATGCAAAAAGAAGGGATGGAATAGAGCCGGTTATACACTACCCACACACAAAGTATTCGAATCATATTTAGGGCAAATAAAAAGATTTCTTGGACGAAAATGGAAGCCTTTACGAATTGCTAAGGATGGTTGTGGTTTGCCAACTGTATCTAACACGGTTTCGGAATTAGCGCAGATTTACGCGGGATTAGTGCGTGACAAGGATTCGGATTGGATTTGGAAAGCAATGTGCCTCCATCCCGACCTTGTGGGTGGCTTCAATAGACTCGATTCTACAATTATCAAGGCAGGAGAAGGGAAAGTTATCGCGAAGGAAGGGGCAGATGGATTACTAGGTATGGCCATTGAGCATTCGGATTACCCCAAAGGTTTGGGAATTGTTGTAAAGGTCGCACATGGTTGGAATTCTCAGGCAACATGGTATATTGCAAGATCGATTCTTGGTTGTCTAGGTATTGAACTGCGCAATCCATATCCATTAAATCGTCAAAAAGCCTTCATTGTTCCTGGAATTGTTCCTGAAAATATGAATGAGAGGTTAGAGAACATTCCCACATGGGATGAATGGGATCCCGATAGAGACCGTTGGCACTATGAGGTGGAAATATGATTCAAGTTGAAAACCTGGTCAATGGACAACACATTTTTCTTGAAGAGTCATTTGATGACATCTCCCCCCTTGATTCTACAATTATCGCCAAAGTTCCACGTACAAAAAAAATCGATGAGGCAGTAATGGCAGCAACAGAAGCGCAATTACAATGGGGCAGCCTTAGTATTATTGAGAGATGTTATTGGTTGGATAATATTGCAAATGCACTAGAAGACAAGATAGAAGAAATCGCAGAACTAGAATCCTTAGATACTGGAAAGCCATACGATATTGCTAGGAATGTTGATGCTGAAAGAAGTATCAATAATTTCAGGTTTTTTGCAAAATTTGGTAGAGAAATTAGAGATGATGAGTTTGTTATGGAAGACGCTATTAATCATATAATAAGGAAACCAATAGGAGTAGTAGGTCTTATTTCACCATGGAATCTGCCTCTATATCTCCTTACATGGAAAATTGCACCTGCACTACTAATGGGAAACACAATTATTGCCAAACCAAGTGAAATTACTCCTCTAACAGCGCACCTATTCGGGCAAATTTGTACAGACATAGGATTACCAAAAGGGGTTATCAACATACTACACGGCTATGGTTCAGAAGTAGGACAGGAGATTGTTTCACATCCAGATATCAAGGCCATTTCCTTCACAGGAGGAACCTCAACAGGAAGAATTGTTGCTGCAACCGCCGCTCCCTTATTCAAAAAATTAAGTTTGGAACTAGGGGGTAAAAATGCGAGTATTATTCTTGATGATGCTGATCTCGACATAACTGTGCCTGGTGTATTACGCGCATCTTTCCTAAATAGTGGACAAATTTGTTTATGTGGATCACGAATATTAGTACATTCTTCTATTGCAGAAGAATTCCTTACGCGTTATTTGTCTGAATTAAAAGATTTTGAAATTGGGCCCGTAATAAGTGAAGAACATAGAAATAAAATTCTCTCGTACATCCAGTTAGCTAAGGATGAAGGGGGGGCGATAATTGCTGGAGGAAATATTCCAGATAAAGCAGGTTCGTGGATTGAACCAACTGTAATTGGAGGAATATCGCACAATTCTAGAACTGCAACAGAAGAAATATTCGGGCCCGTGGTGACAATACACACTTTTGATACTGATGATGAAGCAATTGAGATAGCTAATTGTACAGAATATGGGCTTGCAGGTTCAGTATGGTCAAAAGAAAGGGGATTTGAAATCGCAGAACGAATCGATTCTGGAATGGTTTGGGTCAATACGTGGTTGCATCGTGATTTACGTGTACCCTTTGGTGGAGTAAAAAATAGCGGTGTAGGGCGAGAAGGTGGCATGTGGTCAGTCAATTTCTTCTCAGAAGTAGTAAATATCTGCGTTAAGGAGCATTGAAATCCTAAACCACATCAGGCAATTTGGAGCAGAGAGCATGTCGATACATGGTAAAGCCCGAAAAGTCACTACAAATACGCTTCAAGAAATGAAGCATGAAGGTGAAAAAATCACTATGCTTACTGCATATGACTACAGTCTTGCAAAGTTGGTTGATCGTGGAGGTGTCGATGTAATCCTTGTTGGAGATTCTGCATCTAATGTAATGGCTGGCAGAGATACTACAGTTCCTATGAGTTTAGATCACATGATTTACCATGCACAATGCGTTGAAAGGGCTGTTGACAGAGCACTTATTGTAGTAGATATGCCATTTGGCACCTACCAAGGTAATTCAAGAAATGCACTCGATAGCGCAATAAGAATCATGAAAGAAGCAAATGGGCATGCTGTAAAACTAGAAGGAGGGTCTGAGATTGTAGAATCAATCGAACGCATTCTCACTGCAGGTATACCAGTAATGGGACATTTAGGATTGACCCCACAATCAATTTACAAATTTGGCACCTATTCAGTACGTGCTAAGGAAGAAAAAGAAGCTGTAAAATTAATCGCAGATGCAAAGGTGCTTGAGGATGCTGGATGCTTTGCAATTGTACTTGAAAAAATACCTGCACATCTAGCAAAGCAAGTTAGTGAAGCTCTGTCTATTCCAACAATTGGAATTGGTGCTGGCCCAGATTGCGATGGACAAGTGCTTGTTTTGCATGATTTACTCGGAATTACAACTGATTTTTCGCCTCGGTTTTTAAGAAGATATTTAGATTTGGAAAACCAAATCTCTGATGCTGTCAAATCATACTGTGAGGATGTACGCAGTGGTGATTTCCCAAACAGTGATGAATCATACTAAATTCTACAGAATAGATTGTATCTGGTAATCATTTTCAATCATCATCTGTGTCAAACATATTCAACTGATTCTCTAATTTTCGAGCTTCGAATTCCAAATCTGTAATCTGTTTCTTAGACAACTCAGCATCCTTGAGTTTCTCTGTTATTTTTGTGATTTCAGCACGAGTCTTTTCTCTTTCAACCTTTAAGCGCTGATCTTCCATTGTCATCTTTTTCTTTGCTACTTTTTGGCTCTTTAATTTCTTAGCACTTGTACTGTCGCTTTCACCTGAAAGTTCAACAGTTGTAGGATATGGAATATTGATATCCTCGTTAGCAAATTCAATATCAATTGTTTTTAACAACCAATCTCTAGCAACCCACTCTTCACTATAATCTTCGACCCAAGTATACAACCTAAAGACCTTTGAAAAGTCACTTAGTTCATTAAGTAAAACACGTGGTTCTGGCGATGGAAGAGTGTAAGGACACTTTCTGCCTATCTCGAGTAGATTATATTTCACATGGTCATTATCTTCCCTATAATCCACTCCAATATCAATAACTACAGATATACGTCGAGCAATTCCATCTCCACCTCCTCTCGCATGATTTACTAATGTAGAAGAAACTACTGCATTATTTGGAATTACAACTAACCTTTCATCTCTATCTAAGATTTTTGTTGAAAGAATACCAACTGAAACCACTGTACCTATTGTTCCATCGATTTCAATCCTATCCCCTACTTCAAATGGGCGATCAATCGATAGCAAGAATGAATTAACTATACTACCTAAGGTCTGCTGAATTGCTAATCCGATGATTAATGAGAATACTGCTAAGGATGCAAGTATTCCAAACAATTCAATACCAAGTTCGTTTAGTGCAAAGTATAGACCTGCAAAATAAAGTACAAACCTCAAGAAAAAGGTAACTAATGAATTACTGCCCGAAACAGTGACACTCCCCTTCTCTTGGAATTGTTCCATTATTACTGGAACTAAATGCTTTACAGAAACACTACAGATAGATGTAGCAAGAAGAATGTATATTGCTGAGAAAAAGGGTTGTAAATCATTGTAAAATCCACTAGATGATGTGATCCATGACATTGATATTTGAATACCACCAACAACAACGAAAAGATTCAATCTATTTGATAATGGCCTGTGTAGATAGTCATCCCATTCGACAGCACTAGCCTTGACAATCTTCAACCAAGGTTTTGTTATGGCATGTTTTGTTACAACTAATCCAACAACAATTGACCCTGCACAAATAGCTAATTTAGCATAATCAGGCAATGAGTCTACATCTGCAAGGAAATCTGAAAACCAAGACATGGTGCCCACATCCCTTGCCGCTTCACTTTTGGCTATCAAACTTGCGTGCCTGTTTAGCCCACTCATCTCTTCGGATTCTGCCAGGGAAGAACTCTATTGCAACATTGACTTGTTCTTCTATTTCAGCAGTCATATTGCCTACTTGAGAAAAAGTATAGATTCCTAAAGCATTCAATTTGTCTTCAATAAATGGACCCACTCCCTTGATTTTTTTCAAATCATCTTTTTGGGATTTATCTGCAACTCCGATTGTAGCAAAATCGATTGTTTTTGCCTTTTCAGAAATCCTTAGTAACTCTTCTTCTTTTTTGCGAGTAGTTTCATCCATCTCTGCAAGTTTTGCTCGCCGTTCATCCATTTCCTTTTCCATCTGTGCAAGGCGTTCTTTGGCTGCTTCTTCTGCTGCCAAGCGCGCAGCATCTTCCGCATTCTCTCTCGCCTTCTTTTCTTTAGCAGCCTTTTCTTCAGCAATTATTGCTTTGGCTTCAGCCTCTGCTGCTTTGGATTCTGCTTCTCTTAGTTTTCTCTCAGACTCTTCTTTCTCAGCTTCTTTTGCGGCCTTTTCTTCAGCTTCTTTGGCTTGGGCCGCGGCCTCGAGTTCTGGATCGCCAACAGTTACTTGCCATAGAATATATACTGAAGAACTACCAACTCTAATCTGCCCTTCATATTTTCCATTTATTTGGTCTTCTGTAACATTGTCATCAAAGTTTAACTGGAACACAATTGCGCCTGAGCCTTTCTCTTCCCGGGCTCCTTCTACAAGGATTGGATCCATATTGAAACGACCCCTATTTGTGTTTGATGCCATATCTGTAATAGAGACTAAAGTGTCAGGGTCTAGATTAGTAATTGTAACCGTTTCTTCACTCGTTGCATCATCGCCAAAGTTTTCCACATGTGCTGGACGTAAGACATAGGGGTCATTCTTAGTCCCAGAACCACTAATGAATTCTGGTTCTGCGGTAGTATTCTCTGGTTCAGGGCCATTTCTCATTCCCATAAGTACAAGCAAGGACTCACCTCTATCTCTCGCCCTATATATCAGAGGTATCAACAACAGTAATAACAAGAATGGACAACAGACCAAAATCCAAAGCATTGTAGATGTATCATCATTATCATTAGGCTCCTGGTTATTGACATCAGATTGTTCACAAACACCATCTTGATCTTCATCAACAGGCATACTTTCAGCATCTAATGGATCTGTGCCACAATCATTCTCATCTGAATCTAGCCAATTGTCTCCATCGTCATCTGTGTCTGCATTATCGCCAATTCCATCACCATCTGTATCTCTCCATTCATTAGGATCGTCAGGGAATGCATCCTCACCATCAACTACATCGTCTCCATCTCTATCTTCTTCTAGAGCATCACAAAGTCCATCACCATCTGAATCGGTAGGGAATTCGGATTCATCTAACGAGTTTGTGCCACACAAAGATTCTTGGTAATCTGTCCAATTATCATTATCATCGTCAAAGTCTTCTTCAAGTCCAAATTCAGAAGTTCCTAAGATTGAATCCGGTTTCCCATCTCCATCTGTATCTCTGGATGCTGATGGATCATCAGGGAAGTCATCTACAGTATTGCCAACATTGTCTCCATCTCTATCATCGTCCCAATCATCACAAATTCCATCGCCATCTGAATCAACAGGGATACTAGATGCGTTGTTTGGATCTGAACCACAGGCCTCTTCAGTTCCATCAGCCCATCCATCGAGATCAATATCTGATTGGAGTGCATCGCATATGCCATCATTATCAAGATCTATTGGAACATCAGTTGCATCTGTTGGGTCTGAATTACACAATATCTCATCTGTATCGATATATGTATCATCATCATCATCATCATCAACATAATTGCACTTTTGATCACCATCTGTATCAATTGGAGTGCTATTTTCATCTAGTGGATCACGTGCACACAAAACCTCCATCTCATTAGACCAAGAGTCCCCATCTATATCTCCATCTTCAACATCAGGAATTCCATCACCATCTGTATCCACCAATACACTAATCGTTATTTGGAACATACCGCTCTGTTCAGAATTTGTATTGTTCGCCCAAATCGTATAGACTGTTGTTGAACTTATTTCAGTAGGGGTACCTGATATAATTCCCGTGAATGAACTTGATCTACCTGGCATCGTACCATTAAAGTCTAAACCGAGAGGCAGAGCAGGTGTTATTTCCCAAGTATCAATATCTCCACCAGCTGTAATTGGTACTAGTGGCGACATAATGGTGTCGTTTACTAATTCCAAATCATTTGCAAGATAGACTACGATAATTGCTCTATCATCATTAGTATCTAACAAGTCACAAATTCTATCTTGGTCGATATCGCTTGGATAGTCATTAACATCCATCTCATCAGTTTGACAATTTGTTTCATCAATGTTTGTCCAACCGTCACCATCGATATCATCATCATTGATGTCAGGTATGCTGTCTAAATCTGTGTCTAACAATACAGAAATGGTAACTGTGGCAATACCAAAATCATCGACTCCAGAAGCGTTAATTGTATGCACTGCGCTTTCAGCCAAGGTATTTGGAGTTCCCCATATGGTGCCATTGTTGGTTCCAAAGAAGAGACCGGTAGGCAATGTAGGGTCAATACTCCAAGAGACAACTGCTGCACCAGAGGTAGATGGATACAATGCCATCATTGGTGAATATTGTGCTAATTCTGCGGTATTGTATGGGTAATTGATGAATACGCCAGTTCCATTAATTGTAATCTCAATCACTGTGGTTCCAGTTCCACCGCTATTGTTTGCGTATATCGTGTAGTCTGTAGCAAGCGAGTCCACGAATGGTATTCCGACGATTGCTCCGTCTCCTCTAAGGCTCATACCTGTGGGTAAATCGGGTGAAACCTCCCAAGAAGAAGGCACTCCGCCAGTATTCGTAGGAACTACAGGAGCAATTGGTACATCCTTGAAGAATTCATATTCAGAATCCGGGTAGGAAATTACCGGAGTAGGTTCGTTAATAGTGATTGTAAACGGAACACCTTCACTACAGATGTTCCAACTATTACAAGATTTGACCTTGAATATCGCAGTGCTTTGGTTAGCAGTTGGTGTACCGGTAATGTGTCCTGTACTGTTCACTGACAATCCAGCCGGCAAAGGAGGATATGTTGTGAAATGGTCCAGATTTGCACTATTCGTAATACCTGTTGGTGCAATCGGTGTGATTGCGACTCCTCTTGTGTATGTTTGAGTAGTGTCTGCTGAGTTGTATGATACCACTGGTACAGTAGGCCCGATTCCAAATGTAACCTCGAAAGATTGGAGTCTATTCCACGGTTGAGAATATGATGAACCATACCACGCCGAAATAGTATACGTTTCATTTGCAGTGTCAGTACAACCATTACTTGGAGTTCCAGATATTCTGCCACTAGAAGCAGTAAACGACAGTCCACAAGGAAGGGCTGCAGTGTTATAATTCCCTGCACTATCATTTAACGTATAACTAGCAACTTGAACGTTATGATACCCGATCGTACCAAAAGAAGAAGATGCACCTTCTGACGGACTGTTATAGTTTATCTCGTGGTCAAAATCGCCCCAGAATCTGTTGAGATAATGTTGTGAAGCATACATAGATGATTGACCTGAACTCCAAGACCTAACGCCACTACAATCTATATTATCGCTATCACATTCATTCAGCAATGATGCGGTTCTGAACATGTGATATGCACCATGGTAACCTGTAATGTAAATTGAACCCGAATTATCGAGTCCAAAGTCGGTAGTATAGTGGTTAGAAGACCACTGCGAAGAAGCAACATCATATGCCATGTTTAGGTCTTTGTCAAATCCAGTAGTTCTCAAGTCGTGACCCTCAGACATGTCCATCAAAACATGTGCAATATCGTCAGAATCAACTGCCGAATAAATCGAATTACTTCTGAAGGTATTTGAAGTGTAATGATACCCAATTCGAGTTTCAAGTGAAATAACATCACTGGTGGTGTGGTTCATAGTTGCTACATGTAAGCAAAATCTGTTGATCTGTGTTGGCATCGAACCGGTCGAGCTTCCAGCGAATTCAAGATCCGTGCAATATTGACGGGAACTTACATATGCGAAGAATAGAGTATCATCGCTATACTTGTCCATTGTAAAGTAATGTTCGTAACTTTCTGATGAATGGGAACTCTCTGTTGTCACATTTTCTGCCCATAACCAATTTCCGGAGGAGTCTGCATGTGCAATCCAAGATGAAGCGCGCGCAGCATAGTTTCCGCCTGAGTAGGCGGCTGAAGAAGACCCAAAGTCATAATCCCATTGGCCATTACTGGATGGATTAACATGTCCCGCAGTTGTTACAGAACCATCATGATGCAAAACAACTTGATGCTCATCAGTAGCCCTGCAATTAGTTGGGTCGGATTTACCTACTGAAGTCCATTGGACTTGTCCATTTGTGTTGACTTTCGCAACCCAAGGTTGGATAGTAGATAGACAAGTTCCAAATGGTCCAATTTGCATGCCCCCGAACTTCAAATCATCATTGACAGCCCTTCCTTTAGCGATAATTGCAACATCGCCAGTTGACTTATCTAAGTCCATTTCTGAAGATTCATCGTCACTACTCCTAGATATTGATGCTAAATCGCCATCTGTTGAAGTACCTGTAGATTCAGTATTGATTGCCCACTGTAAATTTCCATAGTAATCCCATTTTGCAAGAATAACAGTTTCTTTTCCGTTATTGTCAATCGTCACTCCATCGAAATTGAATACAACAGGGTCGCTACTATGAGCAGTGGCTTGGAATAATGCGTAAATGTTACCATTGTCGTCGACATCAACATCTTCAATGTAGAATGTATTTCCTCTAATGCTCTTGGCCCAAATGTAATCTCCAGTGGGATCTCTCATGCTCAAAACAATATCATTATTGTCATGATTTCCTCCTGCATCAACGCCATCTACCTGGATACTACTGGTTGAGGTATACCTCTCCAAAGTAACGATCTCACCATTACCTGCGAAGGCTGTTTTAGCAGATGTTTGGTCACTATAACTATTAGTGAACAGTGTCTGGTAACCGGTGTATAATGGATTTTCCATAGTAGATTTGATTGTAATACTATCATTCCATGCCTCAACGTCAGAAGTGGTTGAAATAGTGTAAGTAGAGCCAATGAAATCTGTGCTTGTTACACGGCCACTAATTTCTCCAGTTGTCGTATTAAGTGTCAAACCAGCTGGTAGTGACGGACTTATTGCAACACCTGTTGGCATCATTGCCGGATATTCAGGTGCATATGAAACACTCATTTCCATCTCAAAGATTAGACTATCAGAACCATAATCTAAGGTAGCAACTTCAAGCATGTTACATATTCCATCGCCATCATGATCGCCAGGATAAACTGTACTGTCCAAGGAACTGTCAGTGACTGTCCCAAAGTGAAGTAACTTGTTGTATTGGTTGTAACTTCTCAGCCAAGGTGACCAAGAGATCCATGGATCGTCTCCAGCCCCAATTGTCAGTTCCAGACTTTTGTGGCTGGTATCCCAGTAACTATTGCTGCCGCTGGCAGTCTGGACTAGTGTTGTACTTTGAGCATTTGATGTAGATGACAACTTGGTGTAGTATAGTGATTTGTTGCCATTGTCAACCCATGCTAAATGTATATCGTTGTTAGAATCTAATTCTAAACTGATTCCATTATAACCACTTGGTGTTTGATCTGTAAACCTTGAAACCCAATTCGAACCTGAATTGTCATAGAATTGGTAAGTTAAATAAGAGTTAGAATCTGTAGCTGAGGACCCTTTCATGAGTGCAAGATGTGGTTGGTTACTTGAATCAACAGCAAATGATGAGCGTCCCGGTCCGACATCACTCACCGAACCTGAGCCTGAATCTATGCCTGAATTCCAAGACTCTGAACTAGTGTCATATATCCAAGTATAAATTCGAGACGCGACCTCGTGGTAGGCTAGCAAATGAACATCGCCGTTTGAATCAACTGCTATTTGTTTGTAAGATGCATCCGATGTAGAATTACTCACGCCAGAAGGGTACGCTATTTCAGTTTCGCCACTTGAAGAAATTCTTACGATCATGTCATGAGTAGTCATGTATACTGTGCCATCAGATGAGATTGATAGGTCATGATGTTGGTCAACATGAGTGATATCGAATGTATAAATCTCACTTGGCGAGTTCGAAACGTGATTAACATTTGAATTATAATTTAGGTATAATAATTCTTCATCATTGACAACATAAACACCCTGGCCATAACTTTCGTAATCAAATCCTTGTTGGGAACCACCGGTATTGTAGATGTCATCTCGTAACACGTAGCTTTCAGATTCCTTGAATCCGTAGATCCACAACTGCCTTGCATTATTGTCTAATCCAAGTGTTTGATATAAATGGCCATGATCATTTGGTAAGAATACAACTCCTGTACCGTAGCCTGACATGAATCCGTATCCCCAATTATTGCTTTGTGCTGTAAGATATCTCTCACCCCATTCCTTACGTTCACAAGCTTGTTCATCAACATCACTCCAACCATCACCATCATCATCAGTGTCGATAGTATCACAGGTGCCATCGGCATCTAAATCACGAGGTATACTTGCCCAATCCTTTGAATTTGTGATACACGCTTCTTCGACAGTATCGTTCCAATTGTCATTATCATCATCCAAATCTTCAACTAAAGTAGTTGTGCAATTTGGATAAATCAAATCAGGCATTCCATCCGAATCAGTATCCAATACAGCACATGGGTCTAATCTAAAATCATCATCCACATCTAGGGCGCCATCATTATCGTCATCAGTATCCCAGGTGTCTATTGTGCCATCTAAATCGAAATCGGTTGGACGCATATGCAAATCTGTTGGGGCAAGATAAACCCCCATCTGATTCGAGGACCCTCCTATGTCGACTGAGTTTTCATGACCAGTTCTTCCGGAACTCCCATCACCCCAACAGTAGACTTCGTTGTCAGTCATCACAGCACAAGTCGATGTAGAGGTTAAAGCTAGTAACTTCGCACTACCTTCTAAAACGACAGCGTTTAGGAATGGTAATTCATTAGTGTCGTCACCAATAGCGTTTGTATTTTCATAACCAATTTTGCCATCACTACCGCTTCCCCAGCAATATACCTCTCCTGAAACAGAGATTGCACAATTGTGATGTATGCTTGATTCTACATAAGTCATTTTTGTTCCATTGAAATCAATTGGTCTAGCCGTCAGTATATTGTTATGAGTTCCCAAATCCGTTGTTGAACCAATGCCTAATTTTCCGTATGCGTTGTCTCCCCAACATACAATGTCACCTGCATTTGTCAATGGAGAAGTAGTTTCATGCAGTTGAGTTGTTGTACCTACAACCATACAAGCATGTTGCTCGCCAAAAGATAAATCTGAGCTTATGATTCCATTGACGTCATAAAATACAACTGGATTTACACTAGTCTGACTGATGTAAGAGCCTTGACCCCAACACTTGATTGCTCCACTAACTGAAGTTGCACACATTGCACCAGCGCTATGAGATGAAGCATACAAATCTATGAATTTACCAGAAGAAGAGAATTCTAACGTAGTCGCAGGTCCTTGGCCGTAATAGCTACTTGTCGTGCCAATTGCTCGTTCTGAGTCACGGCCCATACAATGTATTTCTCCATCTATCTTTAATGCACAAGTCACTTCGTTTGCCGCTGCAATCTTAACAACATCGTTACCAAATGCGTTGACTAACCTAGGATTAGGTTCATGATCGGCAGCGGAACCTGTGAGGAGAGTTTGTCTCTTATTATTGTGGCCCCAGCACATGACCTTTCCATTCATGCTACTATCTGTAGTAGATTGCACAATCGCACAGTTGTGATTCATTCCTACACTAATTTGTGTTGCAGTTACATTTGCTCCTAAATCGATATATGGCAAATTGATGCCCATTTCATTGGCATTATCTCCAAGTCGTATCGTATTCCACCCAGGCCCAGCTATGCCCAATTGCCCTTGTTGATTTGATCCCCAGCACTTAATCAATCCTTGACGGGATAATGCACATGTGTGGGAGGAACCAGATTGTAAGTCTACGATATCATAAGGGGAGATTGAATCATCTGAAGGAATGATATCGTCACCATTACTATCTTCAACTGGTATCATATAAGTTATGGCGGTAACTGGATTGGAAGTAGAATATCCAACTGCAGTTTCGTCACCCCAGCACATTACTGATGAGCTACCAACGGAATTTTCGAAGATACCACATGTTGAATCTGTTGAATGCTCGATTACAACCTGCTTTGCAGTCCATCCAGAAGGTACAGAAATTGTCTGTGGCGTACTATATGCTGCAGTCGTGCTAGAGCCTTGTCCAAAAGAACCGGATTCTTCTACACCCCAGCACTGGATAGTATTTTCAACAATAGCACATGCATGAGATTCACCCATAGCAATTGAATAAATTCGGTCATTATTTCCTGTTCGAATTTGTATATTATCTACTGCGACATCGTCACCCGATGCATCATTTGCAGCAAGTCCATCTTTGAGGTAGCTCCACCTAAGTGTATGTTCGCCTTCGGTAATATTGGTGCTGAATGATGCCCAATTGATCATTTGTCCCTTTGAGGAATTGATTTCAACTCCATCGATAGTGAATACCAATCTGTCCGTGCATTGGTTTAGGTTAGGACATGTGTCTGTTTTGTAATCAAAGGAAACAGAACCACTTGTAAACGTCCTAGTTATTGAAAATCCCATGTTTGAATCTGTGGCATGGTTGTTCGACTTGAATGAATTAGTACCGGAAGAAGCATCGGTCGTGTCTAGTGCCCATTGTCCACTTGAACCTTCCAAAGTCCATTCGGAAGAAATTGTTGCTGCTTCAAAATCATCATCGTATGAAAAACCTAAGTCAGCTACAGTTCCACTATTAGATGGAGAAGATGAACCTAGGAGTAATTCACCAGATCGGGTGCTACCTCCTGTATCGCTCCAATCGTCTCTTTGACCCCAACATACTGCTTGAGTGCTGTTATCCAAAATAGCGCAAGAAGTGTCATATCCTGCAGTTACAGTTCCTACAGAGTTGGTGCCGAAACCAATGTCTACCTGCACAAGTGATGAAGAATTCGCCCCAGTTGTACTTGAATTTCCAAGTACCATTCTGTTGCTTCCACCGTTGTAACCCATACACCAAATTTCACCTAAGTGGTTAGTTAAACAAGTATGTCTTTCTCCAGCAACAATCTCTTCAGGAAGGCCACCAAGATTCAAGCTCATCACTTCTGGCGAATCTACAATACCGCCACTTTCAACTCTGAATCCTGTGCGGATTTGAATATTATCAACTGCGACATAATCGCTACCCACTCCTCCATCATTGTTAGATTGTCCATCTTTAACAAAAGACCATCGAAGCGTATGCATACCTGAGTCAATACTGGTGTTGAATGATGCCCAATTGCTCATTTGTCCCTTCGTGGAATTGATTTCATCTCCATCGATAGTGAATAACAATTTGTCATTACAATTGTTTAGATTGGGACAGGTAGCCGTCTTGTAGTCGAAGGAAACAGTACCATTCATGAACATTTTAGTTATTGAAAAACCTACATCGGAACCTGAGACATGCCCACTTGATTTGAATGAATTAGACCCTGAAGAAGAATCGGTAGAGTCCAGCGCCCACTGATCGCCAAATGTGCCAGTAGAACCTTCCAAAGTCCAGAAAGAAGCAGCAGTTGATGCTTCAAAATCATCATTATATCCAGCAGATGTATCTGGAACATAATATTCTCCAGTTTGAGAATCTTCTCCATCTCCCCAACAGTAAATCTGGCTAGTGGTTGTAGTTATACAATTGTGATTTGCACCTACTGCAAGATTGGCTGCAACGTGATTATTAGGTAGAGTTAGAAGAGTTGGATTTTCGGAAGAAGAAGTCGAACCAATGCCAATTTGTCCCTTGTTATTTCTTCCCCAGCACAGAATCTCACCTGCTGAAGAAAGTGCACATGCATGGCTTTCTCCAGCATCAACATCTACTGCTTCAAATCCAGTAGGCCATGAAGCACTGCTGCCCGAGCCACCTAATTTTCCGTATGTGTTGTCACCCCAACAGTAGATTTCTCCATCATCAAGTATTGCACAAGCGAAATCCATTCCTTGAGTAAGAACACTGGAATCTCCTACTGAAGGTAGGCTGTTGACAGTATCCATGCGATCACAACGGCCATCTTCATCGAAATCACCTGGAATGGATGAAGAAACCATACGATCTGTTCCACAGGAAAGTTCCTCCAATCCTGTCCAACCATCTCCATCAGCATCTATATACAAACCTGCGCCTGCAATTGCAGGATTAGTTACTGCCCACAATTCTCCTGGATTGACCAAGTGAAGAGAAGTGAATATATATCCTGCAGAGTTAATGATCATTCCAAACGAATCAGCTGCACCTGGCCATGTAGATATTGCTTGTCCATCCCATTGGCCATTATCCGATTTGAACAAGGTTGCACCTGTTGTGTTGTGGGTAAGTAGAATCCAAGGTGTTCCATCGGCATCATATTGCAATACTACCTCGCTAGAAGTGTCAGTAGATACAAGTTCAGTTGTCCAAGAGGATAGTGTTGAACATGTGCTTGAACAGTATGAGAAATAGGTCTTGTATGTTGTATCGTTTGTGTGAGCGATCCCGACTGTTCCATCAGGAGCAGCATCGATGCTTGCCACCATGTAGGTGTCAGATTGGGATACTTCACGAGATACAAGATATGGTGATGTGCCAGATCCAGGGCGGTAGTATAATCCATTTTGGCTATTGTCGATGAAAACCTCATGGCCATTAGCAGTCTCGAAGTAAGCCGTATCTTGATTTATATTGCTATCTTGGTTCCAGTTCGACCAAGTTCCACAATCTGTTGAGCATGAGTCTCTCGCAAATGTGTATGACGGAATGGCGGTCTCATAATACCTTGTGAGAGTAATCGAATCACTAGAGTCAATTGATAGAGATAGGTTTGTGGTGATAGTGCCTCCTTGCAAAGTGCTCTCAGTCCAAATTCCATTTGTCTTAGTTGTGTAAACCGGTTCACCATTATCGCCCATATTATAAGTTGCATTCAGGTGCATAATGTGGGGTATGCCGTTGGAATCAACTACAAGGTCAATATCTGTGATTCGTGTGTAACTACCTAGGGTTTCTACAGACCACATTCCATTATCGTATGCCGCGAATTTGAGGTTGTCACTGCCAGAATCATAGTATGCAATTGCAGGGCATCCAGTGGTTGGGATTTCAAACATCGAAATCAAGTCGCCAGTGTCGCTAGAATCAGTATCTAATCTCTTGTCAAGTCCAGTTCGATGCTCTGGAACTCCGAGGATTTCACATGAATTCTCCATGCCTTCTTCATCAAGTTTTAGGCTTAATTCAGTTACAAATGGTAGATCGGTTTGACCATCTCCACGGTCTTCAGTATCTCCGTAACCCAGTTGTCCGATTCCGTTGTCTCCCCAACAAATGATGTCATTGTTACCTTGATACTTTATGACGCAACTTGTTCCAGCGCCAACTTCGATATCAGTCGCTGTATATGCGTAGTGTGTGTTTCCTGAATTCAATCGAACATAAGGCAGGTTACTACCCATTCCGCTAGCGGAACCAGGGCCAGTTCCTCGACTGTCTTGGCTACCGTATCCTAGCCTTCCATCTGCTCCGTTACCCCAGCATTGAACCGGTCTGTAAGAAGAACCCTTTAGAACAATGGCGCAAACGTGGTCTTCACCAGCATCAATTGCTTGAACTTCTTCAGACAAATCAGCATTACTGATAGAAGACATAGAACCGCCAGAGCCATCTCCAACATTTGTTGTAGATTCGATTCCAAGTTGTCCAAAGTCATTCAATCCCCAGCAGAATGCTTTGTCAGTTCCACTGTCGTCAACGATAGCACAAGTGAATCCATCACCTGCAGTGATTGCGCTAGCGGTTCCTGGAAGATCTATGAAATCCAGATTGTCTCCCATCTCTCCTGCACCGTCTCCGATGTCGGTTGTTGAATCCAATCCGAGTTGTCCGTGGTCGTTGCCACCCCAGCAGGATACGCTGTAGTTATCCCAGACTACACAGGTGTGATCCCAACCCAATGCCATGCTGTCGATAGTGCGTCCAGTAGGCACGCTTGTTACGTAGAAGTTGTCTCCGATTTCATTAGATGCATCTCCAAATATTTCTGACTCGCTTGAACTAACTGCTCCAATACCAATTTGTCCCTTGGAGTTGTTTCCCCAACAGATTAGATCGTTGTTGTCCATAACAGCGCAGGTGTGGCTCTTTCCAGCTTCAATCATTGTAGCATGTCGGTTAGTGGGTAATTGCAAGAACGGCAATGTGTCGCCAGTTTCGAGATATCCGTCACCGAAGCCGCCATTGCTTGAAGAATAACCTAGTCCCAGCACAGATGACTCTCCCCAGCACTTGACTGAGCCATTGGTGAATAGTGCACAAGAGTGGTCTTCGCCCATGACAATCTTGTCCACCGATGCATTAGTTCCGAGGTTTACGAACGGGAGATCTGTACCAGTTTCGTCAGTACTGTCTCCAATGTTCTGAGTATTACCTAGGCCGAGTTGACCTTCACTACCGTCACCCCAGCACTTGATGTTGCCAGATGCGCCAATAGCACATCCGGACTGTAATCCGAATGCAATCGAATCAGCATTTCCGGTATTACCGGTACTCATGACGATTTCTTCATTGAGTTTTTCATTGCGATCTGCTTGATTGAAGTCTTGATCAGCAAATGGAGTCATGGGCATTAGGACCATAATTAATGTCAATAAAAGGGCAGTATTCTTACAGGAAACTAGGCGCATACCCTCGCGCACGAGCGCGAAGCATACATAGTTTGTTGAGGAAAAAAATCCTCTAAGAACCGAAAATGATGCCGAATAATATTGCTCCAGGTACTATTGAAAATGACATGCCAAAGCCATGCCAAATCCCAACCTTAAATGGAGGGTTAGTTGTGCTTTGCCATTTTGCACTTGCCCAAGCCCACAAAATAAATGTTAGAGCAACATTCCAATAACTTGAACCAAGCATCCAAAGCCCTCCAACAGGCAAACAAACAACTGTTACACCTAAAGAATATTCCCAAATAGTTCCAGGCTTAGTTATCATCGCCAATATTGGTGAAACAAATATTCCAAGAACCATAGAAACAACCATTGGAGGATATTCCTCTCTAAACAATGAAGCACTAACCATTACAAGAATTATTCCAGCAATACATGGAATCAAAACATGGCGGAATTGGGGGTCATGTACTTCTTCGCCCATAACACCCCCAGATGGAGCCGAATGATAGAAGGTGCGGAACCTTTTGGCATAACCATGGGGAAAGGTAGTATTGTTGCAGGATGCCTCGCTCCTCACCCTCCTCACTTAGTATATGCAGAAAACCCTGAACAAAATGAACCAAAGTCTGAAGGTGGATGGGAACAACTACGTTGGGGATATGAGAGACTGCGTGATTCAATAAAAGATGTTGATTATGATGTGATTGTAATTTTATCTCCCCATTGGCAGACATATGTCGGCACACACTTCATTGGAGTAGAACACTGCAAATCAAAAAGTGTTGATCCGGTATTTCCAAATTTGTTTAGATTTAATTATGATCTACAAATTGATGTTGAACTCGCACGTTCAATTCATGATGAAGCAAAATCTAAGGGCATGTCCGTGAAGATGATGGAAAACCCCGACTTTAGAGTTGATTACGGCACGATAGTCTCATGCCACATGGTAAGGCCAGAATGGGACAAACCAATTGTCTCTATTTCATCCAATAGAAGCCTTTCTTATTATTCAGTTGAAGTTATGCAAGAAATGATGATAGAACTTGGTAAATCCACTGCTAAAGCGATTGAGAAAAGTGGAAAGAAATGTTTGCTTTTAGCTTCAAATTCTCTCTCACATAGGCACTTTGTAACCGAAACTAATCCTCCTGAAGATATGAGTAAAGAACACATCACGAGCCATGCGATGCACCTATGGGATATGAGAATGATTGATTTGATGAAACAGGGAAAGTCTCAACAAATTGTCAACGAAATGCCAGAATTTTGTGAACAAGCAATTGCAGAAGCCGACGGGGGTGCCTTCACTTGGATATTGTCAGCCATGGGTATGCCTAAACAACCAGCGACATTACATGGCTATGGGACAATTATTGGAACTGGTAATGCTATTGTGGAATGGCCATGCTACAAATGGGGAGATGTATGATGACAGGAGAGATTGTCAAATCACTAATTGTACCTGCACACCCCCACCCTGTATTGTGTCCAGAGAAAAACCAAGGGTGGCAAAAAGTCCGAGATGCTTTTGATAATGCGAGAAAAGAAATCGAAGAAACTAATGCAGACTTACTAATCATATATTCAACACTATGGCCAAGTGTCATTGGACATCAAATACAGGCAGATCCAAATCCAAAATGGGTAATGGTTGATGCTGATTTTCATGACATTGGTTCAATACACTACGATTTACAAATTGACTCTGAGTTTGCACATGCTTGGAATGAGGCAAATGCTGAACGTGGGCTTGAGTCAAGGACAGTAGCATACCATGGTTTTCCTATTGATGTTGGAAGCGTTGTCGCACTAGAGTTGTTAAATCCCGGCAATAGGATACCGGCTGTTATCTGTTCAACAAATGTATACTCAAATAGAGCAGAAACTACAGTACTTGCTAAAGCATGTTTAGATACCATAAACAAACTCGGAAAGAAAGCTGTAGCTGTATCCGTAATGAGTTTATCCAATAGAATGTTTACAGAACCTATCAAACCTCATGAAGATAGAATTCATTCACTAAAAGATGACGAATGGAACAGGAAAATATTAGAATTCCTAGAAGAGGGGCGGCTGGAAGATGTGGGACAGTTAAGCAGGACGATTCATGACCAAATCCGTGTGAAGAAAGTTGTAGCTTTCAAGCCTATGTGGTGGCTTTCGGCAATGAATGGCAACCGAAACGACCTGACTGGTTCTGTTCTTGCATACGAACCAATACATGGAGCTGGAGCTGCGGTAGTAGTATTAGATCCTGAATCAAATGGAACTGGCGACAAGGAGTACGATGAAGAGGATGTAGAATTTTATGGAGGCGACCGTAATGTCCTCGATTCGAGTATGGAGAAAAAGATTGATGATCATGGTGTGCAACTACACGAACCTACAAACAAAGTTGGTTCTGTAAACACCAACAATGCTCCAAAACCTGTAGGGGCTTATCCGCATGCGAGAATAGAAGATGGAATGATATATCTGTCAGGTGTTGGTCCAAGGCAACCTGGTGACAATTCAATTCCGGGAGGTCCTATCAAGGATTCTAATGGTAAATCACTTGAATATGATATCAAGGCCCAAACAAGGGCGGTTGTCAACAATATTGCAAGAATATTAGAGGAAGCTGGCTCATCTTTGGATAAAGTAATCGATGTCACCTCCTTTTTGGTAGATATGGACCGTGATTTCCCTGGATACAATGAGGTCTGGGCAGAAACATTGGGCAAAGTCGGACCAACACGAACAACTCTCGCAATTAGTGCACTTCCAACACCAATTGCTGTTGAAATGAAAGTCATCGCTAAAATTTAATTTCCGGATTTCGGGGTTTAGTGATTGAAATCTGTAGCAAGCAATAACTACTCTTTGCTCATGCTCCGGTTTAGCGGTAAGTTAACTGTTGTAATCCGGGGTGATTCAAATCGACATCAAATCAACTGCTAACAAATTACTGAAGGGAAATGTCCGAGGCGTTGTTGAAGATGTAAAAGTTCAGATTGAACGCTCAGTTGGTTTAATTGGCGTGATAATTATTTCACTTTCAGCAATGCTTGGTTCAGGATTATTTGTGTTGCCATCCTTTGCAGCAGTAATAATGGGAGAAGGTGTTTGGCTAGCATTCTTGCTTGCAGCATCAGTAGTTTTACCAGGTGCGTTTTCTAAATCTGAATTGGCCTCAGGCATGCCATCTAGCGGGGGCTCATATGTTTACATGGAAAGGACCTATGGGCCTTTGGTTGGTACAATTAGTGGTCTTGGACTATGGGCATCTTTTTTGCTGAAATCATCCTTTGCATTAATTGGTTTTTCAGCATACATGTACACTGTAACAACTTACTTTGCCATAGAGTTGAATACTTATGTTGTTTCATTTTCAGCATTATTTTTAATCACATTTGTAAATATATTAGGGGTCAAGAAAGTAAAATTAATTCAAGCACCAATCTTAGGTATTACCGTATGCTTATTGGTAGTTATTTCGATAATGGCATTATTCGATCAATCAACTAATTTGTCTAGACCATGGGATGCAGCAATGGGTACTGACCCTTGGACCATAGCCGAAACATCCGCATTTGTATTTGTTGCATATGCGGGAGTAACAAAGGTAGCAGCAATTGGTGGAGAGGTGAAAAATCCAGGTAAAAACTTACCTTATGGTATTCTAATTTCTTTGTTCATAGCCACCACCCTCTATTGCACCATAACCTACATGATGATGGCAACGATTCCTGGTGAATGGTGGATAAACAGTAATGGCGACACTATAGAAGACCCCGTTTACAAATTCGTTGAAACAGTTGCAGGTTCAAAGGTAGGAGTCATCGCTGCAATTTTGGCAGTATTGACAATGATATCTATGGCGCTTGCAGGGATATTAGCCGCATCTAGGTTTTTGTTTGCCATGGCGAGAGATGGTTTGCTCCCTCAAAGTCTCGAAGAAGTGAATGCAAAGTATGAAACGCCACACTGGCCGATTATTTTGACGGCTACTGCAATGGCATTGACAATTCTTCTACTTCCTGTAAAGGATGTAGCAAAATTGGCATCAGGTTTCAAAATCATGATTTTTATAATGATTAATTCCTGTGTCATAGTTCTACGTCAAACAGGTTACAAACACGGATGGGATCCTGTTTACAAGGGGCCATTATATCCAATAATTCACATATGGGGAATTGTAGCAGGTTTTGCTCTAGTCTACATAATGGGTCAAAAGGCAATAATCGGTGCAGCCGCCGCTATAATCATGGGATTGATAGTATACCAATTGTATGGCAAGAACCATTCCCATCAAAGAACTACACCATTTGAAACATTTCGTTCTGAATTTCGCAGTCCAACTAAATTAGAACATGACATGAGAGTAATAGCCTTCAAAGCAGCAGATATGGGCGGTAAAGGCCACTTGACTTTGAAAGAGTTTCAAATTGCAATGCATGCGTTGGAATTTTCATATGACAATGAAGAGTGTAGAG
>JASLKG010000006.1 GCA_030747695.1 Candidatus Poseidoniaceae archaeon | reverse complement strand
CTATATTCATACAGATTTTTTAGAATCTTGAAGGGGGCTGAAAAGAATGGGAGACTCCCGTCTCTTAGTAAAACCTTGTTTTCAGGGACTCCCATAGAAAGTCCTGATGTCAACTACCATTTGAATGAAACCGAGTTCAGCGCTTGCATAGCATTATTTCTGTGGCCAATCAACAACTGCCACAGCAGCCTGCATCTTCTTTGGTATCAGCAGATGCTTTTCCAGCATCGAACATTTCGCGAAGGCTTCCGTCATTCAACATCTCTAGGGCGATGTCAGATCCGCCAATTAATTCTCCGTGAACAAAAATTTGGGGCATTGTAGGAAAATCTGACCATGCACACACACTTGGAATTGCACGTGGATCACTAAGAATGTTCAAACTTGCAAATGGCTCTCCAAGTGCTTGCATTACTTGTGCAGCACGATTTGAAAAACCACATTGTGCCGCATTAGGTTCTCCTTTCATAAACAATACCAAAGCATGTTCGTCTACAATTGCTTGCAATTCTTCTGGTGTCCAATCCATCTATTCACTCCCTATTTTGATGCTTTTGTATCCTCTTGATATGGATTCCGGTTCCTCCTGCATGTGGATGGAATACTGTATCTCCCGCTGTTTCAGCTTGTTTTGGAGTCATGCATTTTAGATCAATTGCATGAATTGGATGAGGGATATATGGTTTGAAATGATTGAGAATTATTTTCTGCCTTTGCAATGACCTCATTCCTTCAAAACTTTCATCAATGATTCGAATGTGAAAATGGTCTTGAGTCCCATTCAAATCAATTGCTTCAACATTACAGCCTGGTAGAACTATTCGAACTTGATCTTCAAGCCAATCAGCGGTCACCATGACCTGCGCAGAGGGCGCTGTGCTTTCAACCATTGGCTTCATGGCCCAACATGCGCAGACCAATGCTGGGGAGAGATACTCTCTGGCTGGCCGGTAGTGATGGGGCTTCAATAGTACTGGGCCTAATTGGCCAAATAATTCTCGCAAAAGCACTATTACAATCTGATTATGGATTACTTGTAGTAATATTAGATGCATTTGCAACAATGTACATCCTAATTGATGCTGGTTTGCCAACTCTAATTGCTAGAGATGTTCCTAGAACACCTGGAAAATCCAAAGAAGCCGTACGTAGGGTGCTAAAATTACAACTAATTATCGCAATTCCATTCATTATTCTTAGTTTGATTTCTGCAAGAATGATTTGGGGAGAAGTCCCAATTATCTTGCTGCTAATGTGTTCAACGATTGCTCTAGGCCACATAATGTCATATCCGCACCGCAGCGTTATGCGTTCATTAGGAGAAGCAAGATTAGAATCTATTGCAAAACTATCTGAACGTCTGATTACAACTTCTCTTTATTGGGTCTTACTAGAATATGGCATAGATAATACAACACATTATGCAACTGCGTTCGCAATTGGAGTGGTTTGTTCACTAATATTGTCAATATGGTGGGGAGAAAGAATTGTTAGGGATGATTCTGGGACTTTACCTAAGGATTGGAGTTCGAATAAATGCCTCATTGTTTCTGCATTGCCTTTTGCTATTACCTTAGGAATTCTCCCCTATGTAACTAAATTAGAAAAATTTCTTCTTGCTGCATTATCCTCATATGATGATGTTGGACTATACCATGTTGCACAATTGGCTTGGATTGCTGGATTGATGTTGCCTCAAGCAATGAGGTCTGCGTTATTGCCATATCTTGGAGAGGCTAGAAATGATCCGGAAGAATTCTCATTTAGAATGCATAAAGCTCACAAAATATCACTAGCAATACTTCCAATTGGATTGATTGCTGGACACTTTATTGTAAAATTCACTATACCGCTATTTTTTGATGAAAATTATAGTGGCGCTGTTGAAGTCTTTGACATATTATTGGCTGGTTGGGGAATGACTTTGCTAGCTGTTCCTTGGTATGTAGCGCTACAGGCAGGTGAAAAGCCTTGGAGGTTTACTTTACTGATTTTATTAGTTGTGATTTCTGCGTTTATTTCGGGTTGGATATTAATTCCAATTGCTGGTGTTATGGGTGCTGCATGGGCTAGTCTAATTGGTTGTGCAGTAATGCTTTCTGCCTCAAAATTGTTGTGTGGTGATGATGAAAAATTAACAGATGGTTTAGCCCTTGTTTGTGTGGCTACAGGTTATTTGTTATCTATTGAAAGTCCTTTTGCTATAATCGGGTTGGTTACAATGATTCCAGCAATTCGTTCCATTGACTTTTTACAGAATCAAATGAAAAACGATCAGGAAGAGTGATTTTTTGCTCTGTTTTCAAAGTTTTTTCGATCGCATCTGCTAATTTAGCAACATCATAAGGGTAGACTTCCATCCATTCAGATAAATCTCCTACATCGACCGCTACTACGGGGCAACCACAAAATATTGCTTCGCGTGCAACCAATGGTCCTGATTCTCGTTTAGATGTGATTAAGCAAATGTCGGCTGCCAACATGCGATCCCAAACAATTGTTCTCGGTTGTTGTTGAAGGGTTGTAATTCCTACTTTCCAACCGCGGATTTCTAACTCCTCGCCAACTCTCAATGCAAGTAAATGGTTCTTTTCAGGTCTCCTAGAATCACTTGGAAACAAAATGTCGAGTTTTGATTTTTGGAAAATCCCTCGGAATTTTTTCATTGGTCTTTTCCATTCTACTTCCACATTTACATGGCAAGGTATTACTTCTGCATCAAACCTTTTCAAACTATTTGATACGACAATTAACTTGTCTGCTGAACGTGCTAATTTTTCTATTCGTGTGGCTCTGTGGTCTTTTAATCCTACATCGAAATCGTGACCATGTACAACTGCAATCCATGGTACTTCGTAACGCTTTGCTAATGATGAAGCCGTATTAGCAACTGGCCAAATTGTATGACAGATTATTAAATCAGGTTTCCAATCAAAACGAATAGAGCGCGCGCTAAATGCTGTCAAGAAGTTAATCTCTGGGAATTCCCAGTGCCGCTTTACGTTGACGTTCAAATCACCATGCTTAAATTTCGAAGGGGTTTTCGAAACTCCTTCCATTGTTGAGCGCCGGGCTTCATTCATTCTCATCATCCTAGGTAGTACGTTTAGGATGTGTACTTCATGGCCTAATTCTCGTAATAATTCAGCATGATCTGCAACAAATGTACCTCTTGCCACATTAGTTGGCAATGGGAATAATCGTGTAACTAATAAGATGCGCATACGCATCACTCGAGTGCTTCATGAATTATTGCTAAATTTTCTGCAACTGTTGCCTTGTCATTAAACAATCCTGAACCAACCACACAATTTTCAACACCCCATTCGCGTAGCATTGCAATATTATGAGACTTTACTCCGCCATCTATCTGGATTTGTACCATGTTACCTCCTTTAGCAACTTGATCATCTATTGCAACTCTCAGTTGCCGAATCTTTGATTCAACTGTAGGAATGAATGACTGGCCCCCAAAACCAGGGTTTACACTCATTACCAATACTAAATCAATATCAGATAAAATATCCAATACTGGATCAATTGGTGTATTCGGGTTTATTACAACTCCCGCTGTTGCTCCTGCAGTTTTTATTGCATTTACACAACTATGAAGATCATTTACTGCTTCAACATGTACTGAAATATGATCGCATCCTGCATCAATATACTGTTGGAAAGATGTCTCTGCATTGGTAATCATGAGATGTGCATCAAAGGTTGGGGAGTCGCCCAGTGCCTTACGCAATTTTGCAAGAACCGGGGGGCCAAATGTCAAATTTGGAACAAAATTGCCATCCATAACATCTAGATGTAGCCAATTGAGTCCTGCGTCAACTGCCTCTTGGCAGGCATCCCCTAAATCTGCAAGGTTTGCAGTTAACACCGATGGTGCGATTATCATGAAGGTCCTCTCATACAAGGCGAAAGGAAGGGATTTGATTATGATTGAGGTGTAAGCAAAGCCTCATATGGCCCACTGATGACGGGGCATTCGGTGCGAACATGGGTGAAGTGAAGGCTGTGACGGATTCTGATTTTGATGCTGTAGTAAATGAAAATGAATGGGTTTTAGTTGATTTCTGGGCTCCTTGGTGCGGACCATGTAAGGCTCTTTCACCAATCTTAGAGCAAATTGCTACTGAAACTCCAGTAACTATTGCTAAGGTAAATACTGATTCTGACTCTATGAATGCTGGTCGTCTTGGTGTTCGCGGAATCCCTGCATTGTTCCTTTTCCACAATGGAAATATGGTTGCAAATCAAACCGGAATGGTGCCAAAGCCTGCCTTGATGTCGTGGCTTAATCAGCACATGGGTGCAGATGATTTCTGATTATTGCAGTTTAATTCGACGTTTGTCTGCATTATCTCCTACTTCACGTAGGAATCTTTCTCGAAGGGCTTCGTGTAACCACATTCCATCTTCAAGTTCAATTAATAATCCATAAGCTAGTAATCTCTCTGGTGGTTTGCCATCCCAATTTGTGGCTTCGGATAATTTAGCCCAAGGAACGGGTTTCTCTGCAAGTGCAAGCGTTGCAAGCATTTCATATTCCTCTTCGGGCATATGTGTTATTATTTCTTCATCAAGGAATCTTAGCCAATCTCCATGTGTTGTTTTACCGTAAATCTCTAGTAACTCTAAGGCCAAAGGATGTCCTCCTGTCAAGCGGAATACCTCTTCTGCAGAAGGAGGGCTTTCTCCCATTGTTTCAATCCATTCTCCTATCTCATCAATTGAGAGACCTTTCAATGCAACTTCACTAACTACTTCACGTGTATGTACATCACGACGATCATAAACATCTAACGTTGTTCGTGAAATAAAGGCTAATCTAAGTGGTGATTTAATTGCTATATCTAGCAATGCACCAAGTAAATCTCTAGCTTTGTCTGCGATGTGATGGACATCGTCAAGTACGATTAACCAATATGGAGGAGGGCCCCCTGGTTCTAGTTTGAAACGTTCACGTATTGCTGCTGCATCTGTCAAATATGCTAACAAACGTCTACGCCATGAGTCGACATCAAATTCCGCACCTGGAGATAATGGTAATGTATCCATAAGGTGGTATGGATCATGTACATCATCAACACCAAATCGATGAAGTAATGATGTGGCAAGGCCCGCTTGGTTATCCCATGGTTGGCAGGGGTACCAACATACTGACAAAAGTGGTTCTTTTTTCATGCGCCTTTCAAGCCAATCTGCTACAAGTGTAGATTTGCCAATACCTGCAATGCCATGTACTAACAAACAGGGTCTGCGTTCTGAAAACCAATTATCTAAATCTTCTCGGTTTGTTTCGCGTCCGTGTATTGTTCTGGTTTTAGGTGGAGATGTATGGTAGGTTGCATGAGCTCCTGCAAGTAAAGTCAATCTTCCGGGTGGTGGATTTTGTTTGTCATCATGTTTGGATTTTCTTACTAATCCAAAACGTATGTCGCCATATGTTAGAACTCCTTCATGCTGAGCATGCAGTAATACCTGAAGCAAAGTCAATTCGGCATTTAATCGGGATGATGCTTCGCCTGCATCGATTTCTAACAATGTTCCTTCTTTATCTCGCAATAATACTTTCATCTCTGCAAGTTCTTTTGCTCTTTTCTTAGCAAAATCAATTCCTGCTTCGGTAAGTTGCCATGTCTTTTGTCGCCTATCATCTCCTTTGATAGAACGCGTGTGCTCTGTCACGATTTTATTTTTCAACAAATCACGCATAGCTCTAGATACATTTGGAGGATGTTGAGCGCATGCTTCTGCGATGCCCGGGCGAGTTAATGAAGCTGTTACAACGAACCTATCTATCTGTTCACTCTCTCCTAATAAATGAAGAATAATACGGTCTCTGACCGCGATATTCACTCGAGGTATATCATCGGCCACAAATTGGCTAATACTCCTTTGTCTTCAAGAATTCCCCTATTTGATGAGATATTTCCAGTGAACAATTAGACCACAAGACCTTTTGTATAGAACATTACCCGGGTACATGCGAGATGGTTTAATTCAATTAAAGTCCCCTCGCGTTACAATTTATCTTACTCTCTTATTTGTGAGTGTTATGGCTCTACCCTTCGTTTCAGCAGGGGATTTAGATCAAGACGGTATTGATGATTCTCAGGATGATTGCCCGGTTGCTGCGGGTACAAGCACTGTTGATCGAAATGGTTGTCCCGATAGAGACGGTGATGGTACTAGTGATCGCAATGATCCATGGGCGGTTCAGGGTGGTGGATTTAACGAAGATAGTCGACAAGCATACAATGATGACTACTACATTTCATTATTCAGTGAAGATGATAATTATTACATGACTTCTGATGGTGACTATTTGCGCATATGGAATACTTCTTTACTACAAAATGTCAAATCTGTAAATATAGGAGGCATATATGATGTTGCTTGGTCTCCTGATGGAAACTATGTTGCTGCGGTTGATGATAGTGATCAATTACTGGTGTACTATACTAGTAACGTTTCTAATGTATATACGGTGAGTGTCGACGTTGGCAGTGGAGATCAAGCTCTAGAAGTTGAATACAGTCCCGATGGTACAATGATTGCAGTAGTTATTGGAAGGTCTGGCAATAGTGGAACAAATGGAGAAGTTCAGATTTACGATTCATATAGTGGTACTGAACTTACTACATTCAATCCCTCTTCTGCTGATAGATTCTATTCGGTCGATTGGTCTCCTGACGGCAGTAGGATCGTAATTGGAGGAAGAGAAGATGTATGGGTATATACTACGGATACATGGACACAAAATGCAAGTAGAAATACGAATAGAGGATCAATAAATAGTATTGCATGGTCTCCTGACGGTCATTCGATCGGAGTTTGTGAGGCATGGGAAAGTTCAGGGGCAAGGATTCGAATGCTAGATTATCCTTCAATGAATGAAAGGTGGGTATATACTACTTCTACTTCTTGTAATGACATAGAATTCTCTCCGGATTCAACCCAAGTAGCTGCTGGCCATACCTATTATCAATCTGATGGGGCAAGCATAAGAATCTTTGAAACACATGCATCTACTGCTAACATCATCGATACTCTATCAGCCCCACGTCCAGGTGGATGTAGTTCATCCGGTGGAGGAAATGGTTGTGGTTCGATTTATGGCCTAGATTGGCACAGTAATGGCATGTATATTATTTCAGCACACGGAAGGAATGATGAGGGCATCTACCATTGGAAGGTTGACCCTGATATCGATAACGATGGAGTGTTAAATGAAAATGATGCTTTCCCAGAAGAAGGGACGCAGTGGGATGATACTGATGGAGATGGATATGGAGACAATTCATTACCTGCATATCAAGGGGATGCTTGTCCTACGACTTTTGGTTCCAGTTGGCAGGATAGATTTGGATGTCCTGATGGTGATGGTGATGGTTATTCTGATGATGGAGATGCATTCCCTATCGATAGCACACAATGGGCTGATGCTGATTCTGATGGACATGGAGACAATTACTACTATGACGTTCAACCTTTAACAGAGTTACATCTTAACCAAAGCGGCGATGCATTTCCAATGAATCCCAGTCAATGGAATGATACTGATGGTGACAACTATGGTGATAATTATGCTAATTCAGATTGGACTAGTATAAGGCCTGCTGAGTGGCCTGGTAGTTATGACCCAAGTGCTACAGGTGTAGATAAATTCCCAATAGATAGATATCAGTGGGCAGATAATGATGATGATTGGATTGGCAATGAGCCTGCTACTCCCCGATCTGATGGTTGCATCAATACATGGGGCAATTCCTCTGAAGATCGTTTAGGATGTCCAGATAATGACGGAGACGGGTGGTCAAACCCTACTCCTGATTTCTTAGCACATCCTGATGGAGATGCTGATGCATTCCCTGATGACCCCACGCAATGGAGGGATAGTGATGGCGATGGTTTTGGTGATAATACTACAGGCAATAGTCCAGATGATTGTCCTGGAGAATATGGAACTAGTTCAATAGATCGAGTTGGTTGTCCAGATGCAGATAATGACGGCTATTCCAATAGTGGAGACCCATTCCCTACCGATGGTACTCAATGGGAAGATCGTGATGGGGACAATTATGGAGATAATCCTCAAGGAAATGATCCTGATGCATTCCCTGATGATTCTAGCCAATGGGCTGACCGTGATGGAGATGGATATGGAGATAGAGCAATTCCAGGATCTGGTGACTTCTTCCCTGATGATCCAACTCAATGGGCAGATTTTGATGGTGATGGTTACGGGGATAACTCAGACGGTAATAACGGAGACATGTGCCCAGAGCTTTATGGAGAGTCTACAATTCCTGAAGCGAGAGGTTGCCCGGATACCGATAACGATGGAGTAGTAGATCCATTTGATGCATTCCCTCAAGATTATTATCAACAAACTGACAATGATGGTGATGGTTTCGGAGATAACCAAGCCGTACCAAATGGTGATGAATGTCCACAAGAATATGGAACTAGTACTAACAATTCACGCCAAGGATGTCCTGATATGGATGGCGACAGTTGGGCAGATGTAGATGATGACTTTCCAGAGGACCCAAAACAATGGAAAGATACTGATTTAGATGGTTGGGGTGACAATTATGGTTGGACAAACCAAACTATTGCTGATGAACAAAACCCTGGAGAAATGATTACAATTAGGGATCAATGGGGAGATGCTTTTGTTACAGATATTACACAATGGTCTGATATGGATGGTGATGGTTTTGGTGACAATAACACTGGAAGACTACCTGATGCATTCCCTATGAGGGATACTCAATGGGCCGACACTGATGGCGATGGTTTTGGTGACAATCAAGCCATAGGAGTATGGCAGCCGGATGAATGTCAATTCAAATATGGAACATCATATATTGATTATTTCGGATGTGTTGATAGTGACGAAGATGGTGTTTCTGATTTAAGTGACCCGTGCCCATATGATAGTTCAATAAGTCAAGGTTTGAAAAGTCAAGTTGATTGTGCTTATTTCGATGATGCTGATAAAGATGGAATCCCTGATGAGTTTGATTCTGATTTCATTTCATCGAAGAATGACGGATGGGGAGACGGAATTCCTACTAGTATTCTAATCCTAATTGCATTAACTGTATTCTTGTTGGCTGTAATTGTTGTTGCTATGATGGCAAAACAAGCAGGTAAGAGAAAATTAGCAGGCAGAAAGGCTGAAGAAATGAAAGTAAGTGCTATGTTCCAAGAAGAAGAAGCAAGGAAACAAGAGTGGATAGAATATTACGTAGCCCAGGGAGAAGTTGCTAAAGCTATGGAATTAGGATGGACGCCTCCTGCTGAAGTGCCCCAGTGGCAATTACATCAAGAACAACAACAAAGTGCACAAGAGGCTGCAATACCGACTATGCTAGACTTAGACAAATTGTAAGTTTTGTATTAACTATTCATTGCTCGGTGTCTTTTGGCGTTTTCTGATAAACTATCTTCAAAGGCAAGAAAATCTAATTTGTTCCAAGCTGAATCGTCATCTAAGGCTTGAAGTGCTTCATTATTAGAAAGAATTTCTTTGACTATAATTGATGTAGGATTTGTGCCATCTGAAAGTTGATATTGATGGCCTGGTAATACCAACCAATTTTGACTTATGTTGCGAAGCCTTTCTCTCAAATAAATTAGTGAATCTCGTTGAAGATTAGGATTTCCTCCTACCAAATCTGTCCGCCCGCATCTGCCAAGAAACAAACAATCTCCACTTACTACAATGCCTTCTCCAATGATTGTTACATGCCCTGGAGTGTGGCCTGGAGTGCAATGTATTTCAAAACATAATTCGCCAATATTTTGTGTTACATAAGTAAATTCTTCATGGCTCCAGATTTTATTTGAAGGACCATCCCATCCTCTCTCTGATTCTTTTTCGTGAACCCATATTTCTCTATCTTGTAATTTATCTATTCCTTTGCTATGATCCCAATGTGAATGTGTAAGCCAAACCTGTTCTAAATTCCAACTATTTTTTTGGCATATTTGAATCCAAAAGTCGCCATCAAATGGATCTACAATTATTGCTTTTGATGTTATTTTACACACAATCAAATGATTTAGATTGTCCCATTCTCCTAATTGTTCTTGTAAAACCAAGATTTTTTCGGTTTCAAAAACTGCTGATACCATCTCGCCCACTAACCGGATGAACCGCATCCCTTCTAAGGGATGACGCTTATGCGATGACATGCTCCGGGAGCGTATGCTGGCTATACTACTGGCCGGATTCATGCTAATGATGGTCCCAAGTGCATTTGCTGATGATGACTCAATCTCTCTTGAATTGAGCCCCGTAGGGGCTCCTGAACAAGGATGGTACTCTATCGATGATAATTTTGCAATCAAAGGACTGCTTTCCAATAACGGAGATGGGGTTACTATCGACACGGACCCTTCGTGTGGCGAAGTTTTGAAAATTTGGTATGATGATTTACTTGTCAAAGATGGAACAAATCTGTGTAGAGGGCAATCAAGAGGATTGGATATTTCACCTAATTCCCAAGTAGAGCTTTCAACATTAACGTGGGATTTCACAAATACGCAAGGAGAAGTTGTTTCCCCCGGAATTTATACAATTGAATATTTCATTGCAGGAGAAGGGATTTCAGAATCTATGGATATCGTTGTATTAACTCCGTATAATCTTCCAGAGGGATTGGAACTCGTAACTGATTTTACTGCGCGTAATGGTGTTCATGAAGCCGGGGCTCCTAGTGTCCTATCAGCAAAAATTCACAATACTTTGGATTCATCATATTCATTTCCTATTGATTACTGTAAAATAAATATCAATTCAAACCTATACAATGGTTGTGAAGGAGGTTTTAACCTTGGCCCAAATCAAATTATGACTTTGATTCAAATCCCATATGATCCTGTAGTAGGTGAAAATCTTGTTACTGTATCATTAGGAAATAATGACTTAGCACAAACATTTAGTTTCTTTGCAATTCCTGATAGTGACGATAAAATTAGTCCTAATCTCGAAGTTGATATTGTACTAGATAAGGAAAATTACGGCTCTCTTGACACAATGACCACTAATGTTCAAGTTTCAAATCAAGGTGATGAAGTGGTTACTCTAGATTACTCAACTACATGCCGAGGAGAAATATGGATTATCGATTCAATCGGTAATGTTGTTCTCGATACTAGATCTCTCAAAGAATGTAACCCCTTTGAAATGGAACACAGGCTAACTAACGGAGATTTGCGGGAATATAATCAGCCAGATTGGTCCTTCTTGGACCAGAATGCATGTCCTGTTACAGATGGGAAATTAACAATTATTGCTGAAATTCCCGAGTTTGATCTATACGGGTTTGGACATGCTTATTTCTTCCAAGGTGAATCTAATGATTGTGAGCAATCAACTATCAGTATTGATTCCCAAATTTATGGAGAGGATTCTTTAGTTGTAGAAACTATGTTCACAACCGATAATGTGAATGATCTTACATGGATTAGTGAATGTGGAATTGAGATTATAATCACTCAGGATAGTAATTATGTTGATGGAAAATTAAGCGTCTGTGAAAATGATGGTATGACTATCAGGATAAAGGATTCTGAATTCATTGATGCTTCTGAATTTACTCTACCTGATGGAGATTATACTTTGAAGATTATCTCTCATTCTAAACCACAAATTACATCTGAATTTGATTTTTCATGGCCGATAATTCTTGAAGATAATAAAGACGAAGGGGTTGAAGAAGACGACTCGGTTAACTTACAGGAATCTTGGGGCGTTAGTGGCTCATGGAGTGCAATTACAACCGATACCGGCACTTGTTGGATACTTAATTCAAATCAAGATCAAATGTTCACACTTACAGGAGCGCCTACCATACTCGGATGGGAACCTAAGCTAGGTTGGTCTGGCGAATATATTGTTGAAAATAGTGAAGATATCAGTCAATGTTCAACATTTGATGTGCAATCCTTTACAATCACTATGGTGCAATCTGAAACTGAGCCTGACGTAAAACCTGAAGAAAATATTGAACAGGTTGATGAGATTGTTTCAGTAAAAGATGAGTCTGTAATCTCTCCCACAATTGTTAGTATTGGCGTAGTAGTTGCAACTTCCAGTTTGCTTTCAATTCTGTTTGCAACAATCACTACCAATGAAAGTTGGAGAATTCCAGCAACAAGCGCAGGATTATGGCTACTTGGGCTAATTGGGCGCACTAGTGAAACTAGTGATGGGCGATATCAAAGAGGGCGCTTGATGGGTTACTTAACAGCCAATCCGGGTTGCCATTTTAGAGCTTTAATGGCTGCATTAGAAATGAGTAATGGACAAATAACACATCACCTAAAGGTTCTCGAAACTGAAGATAATCTTTGGCGCCGTGCAGATGGGCGTCTGGTTCGATTTTATCCTTTCACATCAAACTTACATCCTGGAATTGATGACGACGATTTGCCATTACCGCCATTATCGCCAGACCCAAATAGTCTGCAAGGTAAAATATTGAGGCTCTTAGATGATGATGGACAAATGGGAGATTTCCCAACACAATCTGAACTTGCTACTCGATTGAATAGATCTCAGCAACTGGTAAGTCATCACCTCAGAACTTTACAAAAGTTCGGGCTAGTTGAGAAAAGGAAAATGGGATTGCGTAATCGTTACCGTCTAACTAAAGAAGCTGGTTTCCTATTAGAAACAAATGACTTTTGAACTTCAGATGGGTTCAAGGCACTAGTTCTTGTCCCCGATACAGCCCCGTAGGGGCTGATGGAGGATTTCGATGAGTGATTATTCGCCACAAACCACTGAAGAAGTGTGGCAAGATGCTTGGGAGAATGCTGGAATTTTTCATAGTGAAATAAATAACAGTAAACCTGCTTTTTATTGCTTAGAAATGTATCCCTATCCTTCAGGAAAAATGCATATGGGGCATGTTAGAAACTACTCAATTGGAGATGCTGTCGCTCGTTACAAACGGTTAATGGGATTTGATGTATTATACCCCATGGGTTTTGATTCGTTTGGTATGCCCGCTGAAAATGCCGCAATAGCAGAAGGTGGGCATCCGCATGAGATTACAGAACGTAACATGAAATCTATCACGAATCAGATAAGACGAATGGGATTCTCATATGATTGGAGACGTTTAATCAAAAGTCATGATCCTAATTATTATCGTTGGAATCAATGGTTTTTCCTGAAATTTTTTGAAAAGGGCCTTGCTTATCAAGAACATGCCCCTGTTAATTGGTGTGATTCTTGTAATACTGTACTAGCAAATGAACAAGTCAAAGCGGGACGGTGTTGGAGATGTAATGGACCTGTTGTCCAAAAAGATATGAGTCAATGGTTCCTAAATATAACCGAATATGCACAAGAATTACTCGATGGTTTAGAAACTATTGATTTCCCAGAGAATGTAAGAGCACTGCAACAAGATTGGATTGGGAAATCTGAGGGTGCTGAAATTGAATTTAATATAGAAAATCTTGATGAGTCTATTCGAGTATTTACAACAAGGCCAGATACTCTTTTTGGAGTTACTTTTGTTACATTAGCTCCCGAACATCCTTTAGCTGAAAAACTTGTCACCGGTACTGAATATGAAACTGACTGGAAGGAATTATATGATGAAATTATTGTCATGAGTGAGTTTGATCGTATCAAAAACATGGGTGCAAAAAAGGGGGTCCCAACTGGATCTTTTGCAATACATCCTCTTACAGGAGAAAGAGTACCTATTTGGATTGGAAACTTTGTAATTGCATCTTATGGTACTGGTGCTGTCATGGCAGTCCCTGCACATGATGAAAGGGATTTTGAATTTGCAAATACCTATGGTCTCAAAATCAAACAAGTACTAACACCTACCTTAGAGCATGAGTTGGAAGCGCTGGATTGTGCCTTTACTGATGAGGGTTGGATGATTAATAGTGGCTTAGAAGGATTTGATGGGTTGCATGGAGATGAGGCAAAAGCAGCAGTTTGTAAAATTCTTGAAGAGAAGAAGAGAGGAAATAAAACTGTTAATTGGAAAATTAGGCCATGGCTAATTAGTCGACAGAGATATTGGGGCACTCCAATTCCAATTATCCACTGTAACAATTGCGGCTGTGTTCCTGTTCCTGAGGAACAATTACCTGTTAAATTGCCACAAGATGTTACTTTTGACGGAAAGGGTAACCCACTTGAGTCGAGTTCTACATTTTGTAATGTAAATTGTCCACTATGTGGAAATAATGCACGACGGGAAACTGACACAATGGATACTTTCGTTGATTCTGCCTGGTATTTCCTGAGGTATACTGATGCCATGCAAAACGATGTATGCTTTGAAAAATCAATAGCTAATCATTGGATGAATGTTGATTTTTACTGTGGAGGAATAGAACACGCGCAAATGCACCTTATTTATGCAAGATTTTGGACCAAAGCTCTACGTGATATAGGATTACACGATATAGATGAGCCTTTTCAAGAATTACTCTGTCAGGGGATGGTAAACAAAGCCGCACCTTGGTGCAATAATTGTTCGATTACCCTACATGTCTCTCACGATGACAAATGCCCTCATTGCAATGGATTACTATCGGAGCGTTCTGCAAAAATGAGTAAAAGTTTGGGGAATACTGTCTCTCCTGAAGATATGATTAACAAATTTGGAGCCGATACTGTTCGTTTATTCATTTTGTTTGCTGCTAATCCAACTGCGGGGATGGATTGGTCTGATACTGCACTAGAAGCAAATCATAAACAGGTCCAACAATTATACAACATACCTGAATCATTAATGTCGTGGAATGGTCCTGCAACTGAAATTGATACATGGATGATTGCTAGATTGAAAGAGCAATGTATGGAATGGAAAAATGCAATGAATACTTGGGACTTGAGGGGTGCTGTGGAAATCAGTCATTTTGATTTGATTAAAGATATAAATTGGTATAGGCGTCGCGGAGGTAATAACCACGATGTCGGCATGCAGATATTAGAAACTTGGACGCATATGATTTCAATTGCCACACCACATCTTGCCGAAGATTGGTGGAAATATCTTGGAAACTCGGATCTTGTTGCTGGAAGAACCTTCACCTCACTCCCTGAATTAAATGAAAAGGAATTGCAGGCGCTAATTGATGAAAATTATCTCAGAATATTTTTGGAGCAGGCTCGAAAGGTTTCAAGAATCGCTGAAAAGCACATAGGCGGAGTTGCAACAAAAGCTACAATACACATTACTAGGCCATGGAGGCGTCAACTTGCAATAAAGGCTCTAAACCATTTGATTGGAGGAAACAATATCAAAACATTTGCAGGAGTTCTTGCTAACTTGGATTTTGTCCAAGAAAATCAAAGTGAAATTATGGGGTATTGGGGCAAAAGAATGCTGCCTCAAATATTCAAATGGTCTGATAAAGAAAGAGAAATGATTCTAAGTTTACTAGATGAAAGTCGTGTATTAAATCAGGCCTCGGATTTCATCTGCGATGAATTGTCACTCAATACAATTTTAGTTGAAGCCGGTGAAAACGATGTTGGTAAAAGTAATACTGCTATGCCTCTAGCACCCTCAATCGTCTACGAGTGATTCTGTTTCTTCTTCTATCGCGGGGGGATTATTTTTCTCATCTGGTTGTTTTTCTTCTGGTTTGAAATTGAGATATAAAGCCAATATTATCAATAATCCTGATATAATGAATAATATATTTACGAAGATTGAATCTTCATCTTCATCTGATTCAATAATTTGTTTACTTTCATCTTCGATAACACAGCCCGTAGAAGAAACTATGTCGCCTATTTCTGATGCTGGGCAAAGGTCAATATTATTTGCAATTCCATCATTATCATCATCTAATTCAGATCCTGAACATCCATTGATGTCAACTTGTAAGCCCTTAGGAGTATACTTACACTGGTCATTTGTATCGTTAACTCCATCGTTATCATCGTCATCGTCTTCCGTTGAATCCAAACATCCATCTTGATCTAAATCCATTCCGGTTCCAGCAATCCCCACTATTCCTTTGGGACAGTTGTCATCAACGTCTGGATAAGTATCATCGTCATCATCAATATCCTCATAATCATCGCTACATCCATCGGAATCATGATCTGTTGCTAAATCGGAATTATCCCAATTTATCTCCCCTAGAGGACAAGAATCTGAAAAATCGAGTACCCCATCATTGTCATCATCTGTGTCGCGATCTTCATCTCTACAACCGTCCTGGTCATAATCTATTGAGTGATCACTAATCCATACAAAATTATCTAGCATACAAGAATCTATCTCATCTTCAATTCCATCGCCATCTGTATCATTTTCACATGCATCGCCAATACCATCATTATCAAGATCTGCTTGATTATCGCTAATGTCTGGGCACACGTCTAACTGGTCTACCCAGCCATCGCCATCACTATCTACATCTTCACAGCCATTTTGATCTTCATCGTTTTCAATAGTAGAAATCCATCCTATTGACCCTTTTTGACACTCATCATAATCATCTAAGATTCCGTCTTCGTCGTCATCAAAATCCTCGGAACTATCTTTGCACCCATCGCTATCAAAGTCTGTAATTGAGTCTGCATACCATCCGGTTTCACCTGGTGAACAATCATCCCATTCATCCCCAACTCCATCACCATCGTCATCAGGATCGCAAGCATCTCCCCACAGATCATTATCTGTGTCAATTTGATTTGGATTAGCTACTTTTGGACAATTGTCTGAACCATCAATAAATCCATCTGAATCGTAATCTCTTGCATATAACCAAATTGCGATATCTGCTTCTCCTTGTGAGTGAAGTGTTTGATTAGAAAATATTGCAGTTTCGGAAAAGGTCGAAGCTATAATTGGGGTTTCGTTTTCACCCATTGCAATATGTAAGCCGTCATCATCCCCATTACCTCCTGCTGAAAGCGCCCAAGACCATTGTTCATCAGCATCAAGTTGTGCAATTAGAATATCTGTTTTCTCCCAATCTGAATCATGTGCTGGCAATAAATCCGATCCTAGTGTGAATGATTCGCTGTAAAACCCTGACAAGTAGGCGTTATCTCTTTCATCGATTGCTATCGATGTAATACTATCCCACCCGGTTCCTCCGCCTGTTACAATTGAATCCCATTCCCCATTGGTATTTACTTTAGCATGAAACAGGTCCCACCAACCATTTGATGTTACATTAATTTCTCCAAATGTAGCCGTAGAATCAAATTGTCCAACTAACCGAATTTTGTTATTATTATCTACTATGCAATCAGTTACCCAATCATCACCACTACCTCCAGCACTAGTAATCCAAGTATAATTACCAGTGTCATCAAGTTGGATCAAAAATATATCTGCTCCCCCAATTGATTCTATTGAATCAGGGAAAAATAAAGATTGGATGAATGTTCCTGTAACATACAAATAATTATTCTGATCATAACATAAAGCCCCAAAGGGTTCGAGTGATAAGGGGCTGGAGACTCCATTCGCCCATCGTAATGCGCCATTTTCATCATAACTAATTATAACCAAATTAAGTCCTTCTCCACCAAAAAATGTTTCATTTCCAACCTCTAATTCGCCATTATATAGGATGCCTAAAGCAATATCACCATTATTTGAAATTTCAATATCAAATGCAGATTGGGGGCCTTGATTTGGAACTACTCTAACCCAAATTGGTTCTAGAATTCCATTTCCAAATGTAAACCTGCCCACAAAAGCATCACCTTCATCTTCATCTGATTCTTTACTAAAGGTATGCCCTCCCGTGAAATTTAATGTACATGCTTCACCTGCACTTTCTATACAAAAATGCCCCGCAATAATCAAATCTCCGGATGGATGTAATGCTAGAGAATCAATACCGTCATTACCAGTGCTGCCAAAAGAATAAATTTCAGTCCAATTTCCACTATTATTCATTGTTGCAACAAACATATCTATATCTTGATTATCTTGAAGATCTGTCGCACCTAATCCATTACCCTCAAACATGATATTGCCTGAAAAACTACCCGCAACTACAATCCTTCCATCATCCATTATGATCATGTCCCCAACCGTTTCTTGGAAGGGGCCTCCTGCAGAATTTATCCAACCCAATGGCTCCGCACTATCTCCTTCAGTATTAGCTGCAACAGTAAATAATGGTGTTGAAATCAGTAATAATATGACTACAATAATCCTTCGCTGCATGGCTTGCCATTGTCGGGTCACACTTCAAATGATGCATTGATAGTGCCAAAACAACAATTCGATTGCACTGTTTCCGGGAATTATGGGTAAACTTATCAGCCATACTGCCCGAATTTATTTGGATTCAAGTAATATTGAAAATTCAATAAATAAATTTAGAACTCCAAGTACTTGGCCTGAATGGAATCGAAATGCCAAATCGTTGATTGCAACTAAAGCAGAGTCATTAGATGAAGGGGATCATTTAGCATTACACCAAGTAATCAAAGGATCGGTTATTGAAAGTAGATGGGAGGTTGGAGAAATTAAAGAAGACATCAATTATACAGAAATTATTCTATTAGGTGTTGGTCAAAGTCGGAATGAGAGACCCATTGCTAGCGGCTTAGATGATTTAAAAATAATATTTACATTCTTAAACGAAGAAGGAGGAGGGGTTGAAATTCATGCCTCGTGTGAAATTTCAGGTTTTTTAGTAATTTTTTCTAGCCAGATAAAAAATTATATGGAAGTTTATTGTAATGATTTGTTAGAGGATATATCGAACATAAATTAGCCGGTGTGTTCAAGGAGCCTATCGAAGAAGCGAGTAATATGGCGGGCAAACCTCAGAGGAATAACCGCCGCGGCGGAAAACGCCGCCGATCAAAGCCAAGGCGTTATGGGGGCGTTGCTAGATCCGTACTTATTGAGCGTCATGCAGAATTTGACAAAGATGCAGGTGAAAAGGCGGATTCTCGTTTTAATTTGGATCCTCTCCCTATAGCAATTCCGAAAGATTTTGAAAAGCCAAAGGAGTTTTCATTTAAATGGAAAAATCGTCCCGTAGCCCTTGAAACTGAAGCTAATTTGGCATCTAAAGTTGTTCGAAAGGGCGAATTTGGATGGCTCAGTGACAGTAGAGTAAATGAAATTGGAGAGATGGTAGATGAGCTTGATATGACCCTTGATCAAGCTCTATCTCTAAGAAGTGCTTTGCTTCAACAAAAAACTGTATACTCGCATGGAATTTTACAATCGAGAGGAAGACAGTTGCTTAGGTTATACAGAGAGGGTGTTGGAATTGTTGACCTTTCAAAAAAATTTGATTTTCCTCCCATGAATATCTTTCGCGTCATTCTAAAAGAAATGGGATGGTCCAAATCTAGAATCAAGGAGACTCTTCGGACGCCTTCAAAATTTAAAGAACGGGAAAGAAAGGAGTTTGAAGCTGCTGAAGCTGCTGATAGAGTAAGTAATGTTGATCAATCTGAAACACATGAAAGGGCTGATTTATTTGAAGAAATATTAGCTGATTGGTTTGAAGAACAAGGTGTTCGATTAAGGCGCCAACCTGAGATGGTAAAAGAACAAATGATTGAGCATGGTAGACCAGTAAATACACCTGATTTGCTGTTCATGGATCATGTCAAGATAAATGGAAAGTCTGTTTCCTGGATAGATGCAAAGCATTTCTATGGTGCTGATGTTGATTTTCAGCGGAAAAAAATAATGAAACAAACCGCAAGATATGTTGATTCTTGGGGTCAAGGAGCGCTTGTATTCAGACATGGTTTTTGCTCTAACATCCATGTCCCTGGAACTGTATTGTTGGATTGCGGCCCTCTTGATCTATCTCCATTAGAACAATTTACTGTAAATGAGTAATGATTGTACCAAGTTCAAGTGACTCTAACACTGAACTAATTTCATCAACATCAAATAATACATCTAAATCTCTTGGAACAATTATCAATGAGTTACCCAGCATGCAAAGATGACAGCTCATTAATTCATCAATTAATTCCAAAACAGTTGATAGTAAGCCTGCTCTTTTTGAGTCATCTAATAGTCCTGATTCTAATGCAAAGGTATCTGCTTGACTCAGTAGCATTGGCCATATCGACCTATTCCAAGGTGCCATTTGTAAGTTAGTTACTGCTCTATCGCCTGCGTCTGTAATTGCTTCTTTCCACTCAACATTGTCAATATAACCAGAGGTGTGTTTCTCTTCCCCTGGAATCCAAACTAGTATTGCAGGTACATCGGCACTAAACCCTATTGCTTTCCCTGGAGAGGGAGGGGAACCTGGTGTAATACGTAACTCAACACCGCCAGCCCAAAGTCCAAGTACATCTCCCAAACCACTAGAGTTATTTCGTTCTATTCTATGTGCAATACGGGCTAATTGGCCTTCGTCTCCTACATCAAATAATTCACCTAATGCAAAGCTTACTGCCATTAATCCTGCTGCAGACATCCCAAAACCTTGTGAAATGGGTAATTCTAAATTTACTTCAATATCAACAGATTCTGATATTTTAAAAATTTCTCGGAATGTTTCAAGTAATTCAAAATAAATTAATTCACCCTTTTCAAGTGGTTTTCCATCCATCTTTTTCACGACAATAATATCATCATTACTAGAGATTTTTACTGATGCTTCTACGCCATGCTCCAAACATAATCCAGCACCACGAGATCCCTGATTACGAGGTAATAATGATGAAGAATGAATACTAAACAACAATGTAACATGCCCGCCAACGTGCACCTTCACATGTTCCATAATGCCACCTCCTTGTTAGAGGGTCATGATGCTTCGCCAAATAAGAACTAATATTGTTCTATTATGCGAGTGCCATATCTATTTCAGAAGATATCTTCTCAAATCTATTGCCTAGTTCCTTTGCTGCTTGATTGAAAATCTCTGCAGGATCTAATGAACCATCTGATTCGTATGAGAAGATATATTCTCCATCCATGTCTTCTAGAGTTATTGCATTATCAAAGGCATCTTCGCGTCCGGTCCCATAGCCAACTTGGTGTAATGCTCTTTCTAAATCCAGTACTGAGTCGATATCTACACATTCCTTATTTGTAAACAATTTAGAGTCTATTTTGCGACCTGACTTAGATGTAAGGTTAAGGTCAAAAAGGGCTTTTGCTTTCTTTGGTTTGGCTAATATTGCTTTTTGCCTTGGTTGGAAAGTTACTGCTGCTGCTGGACACCACTTTGCATGATCTCTGCCACGGCCTTTTGTAGCGTAAGCATACAATTCAAGGAATTGTCCTTTAGCAAGTAGTGTGATTGGTATCTTTGAATTGTCTTCTGAAATTTGCAACTTTGTTTCTCCTAACACGTTAAGGTCGCCCGCATAAACAACCTTGAATTCTTCATCTGATTCTGCATCAGGTCCCCTTGTTGAAAGGTGGTATATTATTTGAGAAAGTGGACTTCCCCATTGTTCCTCTGGAAGGTCTTTATTGTTGACATCATCTTCAGGAAATTCGAATTCATCTAAGAAAGTAGGTACTGGTATCATTGCTAACCTATGTGCAATAACTTCGTCTGGAAGTACGTTGACGGATTCAAAAACTACACCATCGTTATCTTGGCTTACGCCTTGCTCAAAGCGTACTTTGGTTATTGCCATTTTAGGGACGTCTGACAAAATCGCCCTTCGTAGGCTGTTTACTTGAGCTGCGTTAGTTTTTGAAAGGTGAATACGAATTTTGTTACCATTTGGCCAACCATCTACTATCTTTGCTTTCACTTACAACACCTCTTCAATCAGACACGACGCCCTCTTCGGCCGCCTTTTTTCTTTGTTCCATCATGTGCAATAGGAGTCACATCTTCAATCCTTGTAACTGTGACGCCAGCACGTGTTAATGCTCGAATTGCTGCCTGTGCTCCTGGGCCTGTATTGTTTGATTTGTTTCCACCAGGGCCTCTGTATTTGACAATAACTTGAGTGAATTCTTTTTCTTTTAGTTGATCTGCCATTCTTTCTGCTGCACGTGTTGCTGCAAATTGGCCTCCAGAATCTTTGGAAGACTTTACTACTTGTCCACCAGAGCAAGTGGCTATTGTCTCAGCACCTGTTAAATCTGTAGCAGTTAACAACACATTGTTGTAACTAGAAAATATGTTAATGATTGCCTTGCGCATCAATCATCGCCCCCACTAGTTGTTTCTTTTGCGGCTTCATCAGCCACAGGGGATTCTTCTTCTTCTTCTGCATATTCCGCAGATTCTCTAACTCCGAGTATCGTTTGGCGAATGATATGATTTTCATCATTCAATGCTGAATTAGGATGATATCGTATTTCTTCTTCTTCATCACGTGTTACATGATATGATGGAATTGTAACCTTCTGGTCTCCAATACAAATCTGTCCGTGTGTGACTATCTGTCTTGCCTGTTTCATCGAACAAGCCAATCCTTTGTAGTAAACCTGAGCTTGTAATCTGCGATTCAATATATCTTCTACTGTCAAAGAAAGTATATCGTCAAGTATTGCATCACTGGTAATTAATCCTCTTCGATTTAATGACAAAAGTAGGTCTTCTTTTTCTCTAGCAAAATGGCCTTCTGAAGTATCTACACGGCCAATCAACTTCATAGCTTGGCCACGTATTCTTCGTAGTTTTGATTTTGCCTTCCATATCTCAGTCATATTTTTCAAGCCATGATTAGCACGCATTGCATGCTCTTCTTCTATCCTGTCAGCCTTCCATGGATGTGGTGGAGTGTCGTACTTCGGGCGTGCAAATTTTGGATGTCCCATCTTATTCTCCTCCTATCATTTCTTCTTCTGTACACCCAGAGTTAGTCCAAATCTGCCATTAGAGCGGCCCCTTTGTCCACGGACCTTATGGCCTCCAGCGTGGCGTATACCACGGTATGACTTTATGGAACGAAGTCGTGAGATATCATCTTCTTGAGTTAATTTTAGGTCCTGTCCAGAAAGATGAATTTCATCACCAGATTCTAGATCTCGTTGACGGTTTAACATCCACAATGGTACAGATTGTGCATAATCCACAATCGCTTCTTTAAGCACATCTTGTTGTTTGGAATCCAAATAACCAGCTTTCATCTTTGGATCAAAACCGGTAATATTGCAAATTTGGGAGGCGGTTCTATCGCCGATTCCTCGAACTGCTGTAAGAGCGGTTTTTAGAGGTTTTAATCCATCAATATCAGTATCTGCCATGCGTAGCATGTATGAGAAATCGTCTCCCAATTCTTGGTCGTTTGCCATGATGAAGCACCTAATAACGCGTAAGACGTGATGTCGAGCGGCTGTGCGACTAACCGCCCCTATATGAAGACCGCGATGCTACATTCGCGAGACTGCGGCTATGATTGGGTGTTTCAAATATTGTATTTCGATGTGCAGTAAGCCATCAAGAACTATCTACACACAATAATAGCATAGAATCGCCCGGTTGTTTGACTATGAAACCGGTGTAAGGTCCGCCCCTTGCGGATAGTTGGCGATCTATACTCCCTTGTAGACTAGGATGTTGTTCTGGAGGGAGAGGCACCCGTAGGGTGAGTTTGCCAAATCCATATTCTCTAGCTGCAGCAATTATTGTAGAAATTGTTTCTTCTGTTAATTCTGTATGCACCAATTTTACTACTCTACCAGATGCTTGAATAAGTATTTTCTCTTCTTTGTTGCTCAAAGGAATTGCTGATTGATGTGAAATCTGTGGCCGTCGTCCATTTACTACCATCCATGTTAATTCCTGATTGCACAAAATCTGACTCAGCCATTCATCAGCTAATCCTGATTCGACTAGTGCTGAATCTAATATTGTGACATAATCGCCTTTCCTTGGAAGGCGATTTTGCTCTATATTGGAGGATTTATTTCCTTCAATGATTAATGGTGTTGCTTTCATATCGGGGGGTATTCGGATAAATCTCCTAGATATTGAAGGCTTGGATAGTTGTCCAATCCAAAGTGAAAGGCGGTCTATTCTTCCCTTTCCTCGACTAGTCCAAGTCCATGTGTGTCCTATGTTTGGCCAGAAATCTTCTACAATTGATTCTACTTCCAATCTTTGCTTATCTGAAAGACGCGGAGATAAATCAAGAAGGATTGCTGGACCTCGCTCATCGTGGATTAGTTTTTCTTTCCAATTTTCAAATATTGCCGGTAATTGTGGTTGCATTTCCTCAAGACTATGTGAACGTGAATTGCGGGGTCGGGCGGGATCAACATGAAGCATTGAAAATTTTTCTTTATCATCAGTAGTAGTGCCATCTCCAATTCTAATTGTCGATTCCAATAATGAAGAGTCGAATCCTTGCTCAGCTATTCTGCGAAAATTGGCTGCTGCTGATTTTGCTGTTTCCTCATCGAGTTCGATGCCTAATCCTTGTCGACCTAATATTGCACAATAAGCAGCTAATTGGATGCCGCTTCCACAAGCAGGATCGACTATTTTTCCTGGATGAATGTTGCATTTTCTAACTAATTTTGCCCTTTCTATGGATACTTGCCATGGTGTTGCGAGTTGTTTGGCTCCCTCAGCATAATGGAAAGATAATCCTTCAGGTGCAGTATTATCATTCACAGTAGGCCCTGATATATCTGCTTCGTTTGGGTTAATTTCCATGAAATCACCCGGAGATATCTGATCTCACAAGTAAACTTTCAAACGGGATTCCTGCTTCCGCAAATGCTTCTGCTCCGCCCTCTTGGCGGTCCAATATACTGATTACTGCAACTACCTTGCAAGCGGTTTCCTTTTCTATGCGGTGTACTGCTTTTATTGCAGAGCCACCTGTAGTAGTAACGTCTTCAAGAACGATCACATTTCCTCCTTCTGTAATTGATGTTCCTTCTATGCCAGGAGGGTTGTTAGTTTTGCGTCCTCCTCGTCCTTTTGCTTCTTTTCTAACCATAAAGCCTCGACGGGGTGAAGTAAAGTCTGTAGCGACTACTAACGCTGTAAGAGGAATCGCTCCCAACTCTAATCCTCCCACAAAATCTGCACCAATCTCATCTGCTCTAAGATTCATCAAATTGCCAATTATTCGGCCTGCTTCTGGGTGCATCATTATTGGTTTCATATCAAAGAACCAACGACTTTTTCGGCCGCTTGCCAATTGGAATGCATCATCGCTACCTCCATCAATAAACGCCAATTCTTTCACCAGTTCAACCAATCGCTCCCAACTTGGGTCATTGCGGAGCCCCTGTGGCACTGTCATGTGTACACCGTTGTGCATACATTGCATGAACCTTCGCTTTTACAATCGCTCTTTGCCAGTGAAGGTCTTATGTGCCCCCGCCCAAAAGCCACAGACATGGCATCTGAGGGAGTGGGCGTAATCGACATCCATGACCCTCTTATTGGCTTAGATATTCCTCGTTTAGAGGAAGAAATGAAATCATATCAAGAATGGTTTGACCAAAGAACTGATGAAGCTTACAATATTGCTAGTAAAGCAAGAAATCTGGGTTTTGATCATTCGCTCGAAGTGGAAATCCCGCGTGCAGAAGATCTTGCTAGCCGAACTGAAAAATTGCTGGTTGAATATCTTGAAGGGGAAGAAGTTGCAGAAGATATCAGAAAATTACTAGCAGAAGACGACAGAGAAACTACAGCAATAAAGATGGCTCAAAAGGTTGCAATTAAATTCAAAGAAAATGGTTATGATTTACAAAAGAGTATTGATGTCGGAATACGAGTGGGATTAGCAATACTTACCGAAGCAGTATTAGTAGCACCACTTGAAGGTATAAGTGAAGTAAGATTGTTAAATAATTTAGATGGGTCACAATTTCTTTCAGTACATTTCGCAGGCCCTATCAGAGCCGCAGGGGGTACTGCGCAGGCGCTTGCAGTGCTAATTGCTGATATGATTCGAAGAGAATTAGGTGTTGATGCCTATAATCCTACAACTCCTGAAGTTGAACGTGTCAAAGAAGAGTTTGGCCTATATCGTGGCAATTTGCAATATAGACCTCCCCCAGAAGAAATTGATACTATTGTAAGGGCTTGTCCGATAATGATTAATGGTGAGTCTACAGAATCTATTGAATGTGCAGGTTATGGCCGTGTAAGAAATATTGACGAAGCAAGAATTCGAGGTGGTGTCCTTCTAGTAATTGGAGAGGGGATGTGCTTAAAGGCACCTAAAATACAAAAACACACAGAGAGATTAAGTGTTCCTGGATGGGATTTTATCTCTGAGTTTGCAAATAAAGGTAAAGATAAAAATCAAAATGATAAAAAATCTAATTTCAAATCTAGAAAGGTTCGATATAATGAGAAATTTATGCGGGATATCATTGCAGGAAGGCCTGTTTTTGGCGGCCCTCTTGAACCTGGAGGGTTTAGATTGAGATATGGTAGAGCTAGGCCTTCAGGATTGGCTGCTGGTTCATGTAATCCTGCAAGTATGGCTGCAATGGATGATTTCATTACCATTGGGACTCAGATGAAAATAGAGCGCCCGGGTAAAGCTTGTGCAATTACTCCCTGTGATTTGGCAGAAGGCCCATGGGTGATTTTGAAAGATGGAAGTTTCAAACGGATCGATACAGAAGTTGAGTTTCGCAAACTCAAGCCAAGGGTTGCCTCCGTATGGGACAATGGAGAACTAGTACTTGGATATGGAGAGTTTATGGAAAACAACAAGCATTTAGTTCCTGCAGGATATTCTCAAGATTGGTGGGCTGCAGATCTTATTGATGCTATTGATAGTGAGCAGGCCGCTGAAGAATTTTCCAGATTATGCGGGATAGATAGAGATATTCTTCCTGAAGGAGTACCAGGAATCCCAATATCACAGGGGATTAATCTTGGTCAAAGAGCGTTGATTCGCAAAAGGTGGAGGGATGTTTTAATCACTACAAAATTATCTTGGAATCAAGCAAAATCTGTTGCGTTGCGTTTTGCAACATCATTACCCTCTCCCCATAACCCGTGGTGGTTAGATTTGCCCATTGAATGGGTCCCTGAATTACTAAAAATCGTTGAAAACGGAATTGTTGAAAACAATTCCTTTAGGATAAAAAATGGTGTAGAAAATTGGAACTCTAGTGCAATGGACAAATTGAGGCCTGAAGAAAATGTGGAGATAGATTACAACAATATACCAGGGCCTAAGATCGCGCTTGAAAAACCAATTTTCTCTAAGAGAATGCCATTCGGATGGGTTTTGCAAATGCATGGGCTAATCAAAGGTTCAGCCCTCATGCTTGGCCTTAGCCACCATCATGAAGATAATGATTTGATAATCACATCAGGATGGGAAGCGCTGTTAGATGGTTTGGGTTTTTCGTATGAAAATTCAAAGCTAATAAAAATAGAAGATGCCATAAAAATTTACACTCGTCATATCAGCTCGCTTAGAACGGCTCAAGCAACTCTTGAAAGTGAACATTTGCGCCGAAGCAATTTGGAAAAGGAACGGGGCGCCATACGAATTGCAGCTGAAACAAATGCAAGGCAAAGAGGCCTTGGGATTTCTGAAACCGATAAAATTGGCAAAGATGCCGCTGCTGAATTACCTGACAAGGGACCAAAAAATCCAGAAGAATATCTCAAAGCACAGATTTTGGAAGACAATTACAATGTTGATGGGATATTGCCACTGATAAGAGAAGTTTCACATATCCGTTGGGAACATAGTGCTCCCGTTAGAATTGGCAGTAGAATGGGGAGGCCAGAAAAGGCTGCGCCTAGAGAAAAACCAACTGTTAATTCTCTTTTTCCTCTTGAATTACAAGGTGGAAATCAAAGGCTTATGAGTAATGCAGAATTAAAAAGTGAAATCAAAGTTCAGATGGGAATTCGATTTTGTACAAAATGTAAACGAAAGTCCCCAATGATAAATTGCCACCACAGAAAGGTTGACAGTTTTGGGAACAGTTTGCCTGGTGAAGTATGTAATGGAAGAACTGTGATGAGATCTAATTCTGATACTAGTAAATCGCGAAGACGTGGGGAATTACAAACCGTAAGAATCGATCACTTACTTGAAGACGCTAGAATCAGATTAAATCTAGATAGATTACCTAAACGGATTAAAGGTGCTAAGATATTAAAAAGTAAAAATCAAACACCTGAAGCTTTAGAAAAGGGGATATTACGTGCACATTACGGTTTACCTGTCTTTAGAGATGGAACTATTAGGTTTGATATGAGTGATGTCCCTGTAACTCATTTTACGCCAAAGGAAATCAGTGTTGATTATAATCAGTTGAAACACCTAGGTTACACACATGATTACGAAGGGAATGAATTGCAAAGTAATACGCAATTACTAGAAATGTTTCCACAGGATTTTATTATTTCAAAAACTGCAGCTGATTATTTTGTAAAAACTGCAAATTTTATAGACGATTTACTTGTCAAATTTTATGGTTTACAACCTTATTATCATGTTGAAACAACTGCTGATTTAGTAGGGCACTTGATTTGTGCATTAGCGCCACATACTTCTGGTGGAGTTTTGTCTAGAATAATTGGTTGGTCCAACTCTTCTGGAGGATATGCACATCCATTATTTCATGCAGCAAAAAGAAGGAATTGTGACGGGGATGAAGATGCCATTATGTTGCTAATGGATGGGTTGTTGAATTTTAGTAGAGATATATTGCCTGCAAATCGCGGTGGACAAATGGATGCTCCTCTAGTACTAACTACCAGATTAAATCCAACTGAGGTTGACAAAGAAGCACTGAATGTTGACTCTGGATGGCATTATGAAAGATGGTTTTACGAAGCAACTCTATCCCAGCCTCATCCCAAAGAAATCGCTAACAAAATGGATTTTGTAGAAAGAAGAATTGGGTCTGTTGCTGCAGTAAGAGGTTTAGGTTTCACGCATTCAACAACTTCTATTGATGAAGGGCCTGCATTATCAGCATACAAAACCCTGGAAACTATGATTGACAAAATGAATGGTCAATTGTCTCTTGGCCACAGGTTACGTGGAGTGGATGTTCGAACAGTGGCGTCAAGTGTTGTCAGATCCCATTTTCTCCCAGACTTAAGGGGTAATCTGGTAGCATTTACACGACAAAAAGTACGTTGCCTAAAATGCGGACATTCATACAGACGTATGCCGCTTGCAGCAAAATGTATCCAAACACCGAAAAATTTTGGAAGGGGTATGAGTGCTTTTGGAGTTAGTAAATCAGAAGGAGGATTATGTAATGGTAATCTTGCTTTAACGGTTACAGAAGGGGCTGTTAGGAAATATATCGAAGTGACAAAACACGTTATGGCCACATATGGTGTTGATGATTATACTAAGCAAAATGTTGAATGGCTAGCTGAAAGTGTTGAATCATTGTTCAATAATGATAAGGCTAAACAAATGAGCTTGTCTGATTTCTTATGATTTTTTCTGCCTAATTGGATCTTGCCAAACTCCTTCATTCCGCACCGAGGATACATTGATTTCCTCTACAATGGTTTTTTCTAGTTCCTTTTTCTTGGTTTTTGGCCAGAATTTTCTTACTAAATCTTCAAGGAATCCAAAAATTATCATCAAAAATGTCATTGCTATATGGACATGATATCTTAACGGTTCAAATGGTTGTATATTCAATGTGATTGTTGTTTCTAAACTCTCATTAGAAAGTGTGCGCACAACATAACTACCTCCATTTACTTCTCCTGCCCATCCTATGCAATTTTCACTTGAGTTGCCATTCCATGACGCTATGAGTTTTCCCTCTTTTACGAGCTCCCACCCTACCTCGTGATTTTCACCATTAATTGACGTGAATGAACACTCAATCGAAATGGGAATTTTGTCTTCAGAAAATAAAGTACCAATATCTGCTTCTCTCTCGTATGAAAAATCTGCTCCGGGGCGATTGATTTCTTGAGATACTGTATTCCCTGCAATACTTGCCCATCCTCCGTTTATGACTAATATTGCTACAACCCAATATATCTGATTTTTATTCATCCAAAACCTCCAGATTCAATATTGATAGCACTTCTTTCATCCATTGTAATTTAATCTGTTTTCTTTCTGGGTTTGTTTCACAAGACCATTTTCCAACTTCAGACGAACTAAATCCTACTAATTCAACTTGTTCTGCTCCTAATGCAAACGCTATGCAAACGGCTCTATCTCCATCTGTAAATCCACCCGGATTGCTCATTTCAGGAATGTAAAGAGGGGTTTGATGAGTCAATAATACTGGGTGTTCTTCATCAAGTTCAGCGAGAGTTCTTTTCCATTCTTCTACGTTATCTCCATGCGCGTGTATAGCTAATGGAATATGTGCTTCTATTGCTCTTGTAAGGTATGGATAACCATCACAATCAGTAACTACAAGTTTTAGATTTTCTAATGTTTTCAATGAACCAACTGCTCCATCTGCTGCTATTATCGGATTTTCACTAAATACATTGCTAGATGCTGCTGCTCCGACAACTGTTACTGTTCCAGTAAACCGAACTATTGCTTTTGGTTGCTTACAGGTTTCTTTGAGTTTTAATGCACTAGATATGTCATCTTCAAGCGCCCATCCAAATTCCTCTCTAAACCCATCTTGGATGGACATTAGGTCTGGAAATACTGCTTCCATCATCCTTGCCGAAATAAAACATACACATGAATGAGAGGGTTCAAGTGCCATCGCCGATATCAACAAAATCGTGCCAAAGCCTCTTGCCATTCCAGAATTGACCGATGAGGTTACTCTCTCAAGGTATCCCTTCCTTCCTCAAGCAACCGGTTGGATCACAAAAATGGCTATGAAACACGAAATTGACTTGGATATATTGCTTGATGGTGAAATTATGGAAAGAGCTAGAATCCGAGCTAGATCAAGATTAATTGATTCGGTGGATGCTGAAGACGGTGTTGATGTAGCTTCAATAGGAGATATACATACGGAGGAAGGGCGCCTTCTAGAGGCTTTTTCATTCTATTATGCGCGACTAGTTGTAGGAGCAAGTGATGATGAGCGCTTAATTTCGCGCTGGGCACAGGCTGAAGCTGAACGTGCACAAAATATACTGACAAAGGATTTAGCTAATCTAGAAAATATTGCTAAAACATACATAACTCAAATAAAGCGTGAAGAAAATGGTGAATGGAAAATTGGTTTGGCTGATTTTGTAGAATTGTGTATCGGAATTTCAGGACCTAGATGGAGACTACCTAATTGTGAAATAAAAGATAGTTGGGTATTATTACATGATGAAGATGAAAAATATTCTTCCTCTGGTAAACTTGCAAGGCTACTTCGAGAAAGAATGAAAGATGAAATAAAAAATGATGCGATTAGTAAAATGAATTCGATGGATGAAGGGCTTGCAATAAGGCTCTCAGAACCAGTCGGGATGATACGGGGATTAGTGGCTAGCCGAACTGCAAATGCTATTTCTATGGTTGGGGCTGGAAAAGAAGATTGGCCTCCCTGCATGAAGAAGGCTATTGCGGAACTATCGCAAGGTATCAATGTTAATCACTTTGGCCGTGTTTTTCTAGCAGCGATTTCTAGAACCATTGGCCTACCGCCTGAAACAACAATTGAATTTTTCAAAAGTGCTCCTGATTATAATGAAGGAACTACCACATACCAAGTAAATCACTTGTATGATCGTGAATATGTGCCGGCAGGGTGCCCGAAATTGAAAGTTAATCACAACTGTGGGGTCAAAACTGGTGATGATCGACTTTGTGACCAACCATGGATGGATCATCCATTGAAATATATTCGCGCCAAACAACGTAGACGAAGTAAACAAAATGTGGAAAAGTTGCCAGCAAATACTCCCTATTCGGGCGATGCTTGATGAAGTGGTGCCACATCCGACTACCATAACGGAGGTTCAAGTACATGACGCGCACACTAGTTTTGACTGTTGATCGCGATAATGACCTTGGGCTGAAAACTGCCATTAGAGGGCCGGTTGTTGGCAGAAAACAAGTCCTTACTGCTGCACTTAGATTGGGGATTGCTGATCCGGAAGAAAGTGATACTAATGCAATTCTAGGCGCATTGAATCAGCACGATAATATTGCAGACTCTAATAATGAAAGTGATGATGTTGAAATCGCAATCCTAACCGGTGATGAAAAGGTAGGTTCCATTTCAGATAGATCTATTGCTGCTCAGCTTGAAGAAGTAGTTGCTGAATTCCAACCAGATATGGCGATTCTTGTGACTGATGGTGCAGAAGACGAGTCTGTCTTACCAATTATTCAAAGTCAAGTAAGAATTGACCACGTACAAAAAATAATAGTGAAACAATCAAAAGGTATCGAAGGAACTTACTATTACATCGTAAAGGCCTTAGAAGATCCAAAATGGCGGTCGAAAATGCTAGTTCCTTTAGGGACAATCTTAGCAATATTTGGATTGGGCGTGATGCTTCCTGACGATCTAGGAGGAATTGTCATTGGGGCATTGCCTTTGTTACTAGGTTTATTCATTCTGTCAAAGGGCCTAGGATTAGAAGCTACGGTGGGGCGTATAGCACAAGAGATGAGAGATAATGCTGATGCTGCAATGTTCTCTTCACTGCTGTGGACTGCTACTGTTTTTAGTGCCATATTTGCAGTTGCTACAGGATATGACACCTTTACTGAAGCTAATTCTAATTCAAGTATATCTGCCACTTGGATTAGTGTTATTCACTCATCTCTAGCGTGGATTGTCATTGCGTTCCTAACCTCTACTGCTGGATTCATGTTGCTTAGATTAAAGAAGGGTTCATTTTCAGGTAGATTAATAGTATTATCAGTATTTGGAATGGTTGTATATTCATTCCTGAATAAGGGATTAGATATTGCGCTAAATGTGATGAGTGGTGCTAATTATGAATTCTCAGTTCAAACTATTTTTAATGATTTACTAGAGCCTTTAATGTGGATTGCTGTGCTTTGGGTAACCACTACAATTGTACGCGCTGTTCAAGCAAGACAAGCCCAATCTGAACGGTATTGGGGCATCTAATTAAGATACGAATGTAGTTTCTTGCATGCATTCTGGACAAGTTATCTTGATAGGTCTAATTTCTGGTATTCCTAAAGGAGAGGAACAAGATGGGCAAATTATTGCCTGGCTTACACGCGACTGATTTTGTAGTCCTTGTTGGCTAGGATTGTATTTCATGCGATATTGTTCTGGATTTGAAATATATTGCGGGCTGGATGTTATCGATTTAGCTTCATCTAAATTAACAAAATCTTTCTGTTCCACAGGTTCAAAGCCTACATCATTTGATGCATTTAATTGTTGTTTGTTGGACTTGTAAATGTTGATTTCTGCCTCTATTTCTGAGAGACTTATTCCGTGTACACGACTAATTGAATCCATTTCCAACATTTTGTCGTAACCTGACAAATTGATTAGTTTTTCAAGGGCTTCTTGGGATAGTGGCATATTGTCACCGTGGTAACTATAACCACTAAATGTTGGCTTTTATTGATTAGGGTAAATCAAAATATACAATGGTAGCAAGTTTGAACAGGATGCTCTTAGTCGGGAAGACATGGCTGATTCCCCACGTTTGTGGCCAAATCCACCTAGCAATTCTCCATTGCCGTTCCCCCATACCCCGATGCTCTTTACAATGAAGGGTTTGTATCCCCTTTCTAGTCCAATAATGCCAAAAAAAGAGGAAATTGGACTACAAGAATTATGTCAATTTATACATAATTCTTCTCTTGAGGATGGAAGAGTTGTTGGAGATCTTATTAACACCGATAAATGTAGACCCTTGCTTATTGCAGGAGAGCTTGCTAATCCTTACAGATTGTGTGATATTGGAGCACCAAACATGCCACTTATTCCTGTAAGGATTGAAAATATATGTAGAACTTGGGCGGACAGTTTGGATGCTAGAGATGTTAATCCTGGCATACATCATGTTACTATTGTTAGATCCCCTGGTTGGTGGGAAGTTTGCTTCCTTACCCTATTGGAGCCCACTGAAATGAAGCGTTTAGTACAGTGGTTAGATGGGCCTAATCCGAATACTTGGGTTCCAAAACGGTTAGCAGAAGGGACTATTCGCTTAGAGGATGATTTGCATTTGTCTTCTCCCAACTTAGATGACATCTCATGGGACGGTGTTGCTGAAAAAATTAATGTTAAACTGCCTCCTGCTAATGGCCCAGCAATTGATCTTTCATCGGTCATTGTACCAATCAATACTAGAAGCGGTTGTTATAATTCGCGAGGAAGAGTTATTCGATGTGTTCATTCGCCACAAACTGAATTTCATGAAAAGTTATTTCGAAGAGGATCGTCATTCAAATGGTCTGACATGTTAAATTTCTTATGAGCCTTATCTATTCATTTGGCTCCCGGGGACCTCCCTGCTATGAATCAAATATTGTAATTTACAAATATATTATTATGAATAATGTTGGTTCACAAAAAAGTGCTAGATTAGCGAGATTAAAAACTGAAATTATAGAATATGTTTCGATGAACCCTGGGTGCTCTGCTGCTGATATTGTAGATTACCTTTCTAACACTAGAAGAATGCGCAATCATGGACTGACTGCAAGGAAGGTTGGATTCTTTATTCCAAGATATCTAAAGAACATTGTAATGTTTACCTTAGACCGCAGTACTGGCAAGAGAGTGTATACTGTAGCCTGAAAGGTCAAAACACCCTTCATCATGCGAGGTAATGATGAGTCTGCCGAGAGCAGAGGACCTTTGGCCAAATCTTGACCACACTATTGGGCGTCAGCCTTGTTTTCCTTTAGGCAATGTATGGTCTGTATTGCCCACAATAAAAGGTCAGCTTGACGATGTCTTAAGAGAAATTGGCTCAAAGATTCCTGAAGGAGTGAATGCTAATGAAGAAAAGGGCCTAGTTCATATTGAAGATGGTGTTAATATTGAGGAATGTGTCTACATAATTGGCCCAGCATTCATAGGATCTGGTGCAACCATTAGGCATGGCGCCTATATTCGCGAATATTCTTGGATTTGTTCAGATGCAATGGTTGGTCATGCTTCTGAAATCAAGCATAGTGTGCTTTTACCTAAATCTAAAGCTCCACACTTCAATTATGTTGGAGATTCTATACTAGGTCCTGGTGTTAATTTAGGGGCTGGCGTAAAATTATCTAATCTACGTAACGATGGGAAAGAAGTTCACACTATCTATGAAGATGAAAGAATACCTACTGGCCTTAGGAAATTTGGTGCTATTCTAGGAGAAAATTGCCAACTTGGTTGTAACGCTGTAACAAACCCAGGAGTTGTGTTGGGGGCGAATTCTATTGTTATGCCAAACTCCACAATAACTGGAATACATCCGCAAGGAAGCAAGTTGAGGTGATTTGGTTTGCTGTTCGGAACCGACGGCATTCGAGGAAAAGTAGTGAATTCTCCAAGCAATGACAATTACGCAATTTCACAAATTAGTGAAGAGAGATCTATTTCGCCGCGGTTTATGCGATTAATTGGAGAGGCTCTTACAAGATTAATTTCTGTTGGTGAAGAAGTAATTATTGGGTGGGACGATAGGCCAAGAAATAAAGAATTAGTCAATGATTTAACTATTGGTTTGCACTTAGGTGGGGCTGTGGTTTGTCATGCAGGAATCTGTTCTACTCCGGCATTACATAATGCGTTACTCGAAAAGAATGCCTCCTTTGGATGTATGATTACTGCTAGTCACAATCCTGTAACTGATTCTGGAATCAAAATTTTTGATTGCCATGGCTATAAAACTAACAAAAATATTGAATCTGAACTCTCTGAATTAATAATACAACTAGCATCTGAAGAAAGAGAAGTTGATGAAATTGATGAAGTTGAATTAAGTATTCCAGATTCACTATTCGAAGCAGATAGTGCTCATCAAGAATTATCTGTTGTACGTTTAGCCGAATTTACAGGGTTATTTGGAACACCAAATCTTGACAAAATTATTCTCGACTGTTCGAAGGGCGCACCCTCTTATTGGCTTGCTGATTTCTTGAGGAAACAAGGGATTGAGGCATTTGAAGTATCACAGAATGCTCCTGCACTAAATCATAATTGTGGGGCTGGAGAATTGGCACCCACCGATTCGTGGACTTGGTTAGAGGCTGCACGGAGTGAACATGTGCTAATTAATTCATTACAAAAAACAGAGTCTGGGAAAATCATTGGAGCTGCTCTTGACGGTGATGGTGATCGATGTTTGTTCATCGAAAGTACTGAGAATGGTTGCAAGGTTTTAGACGGTGATGGGATGGCTGACCATATTTTGAGAGCTGTGAATGGACAGTGGACATTGGCTGCAAGCATTGAGTCTGATCTGGCTCTTTCGTCTTCATTAGAACGTCTAAATGCTGATGTTAAATTTATTGAAACTGCAGTTGGAGATCGTTGGCTTTCTTATTCATTGAAAGATGAAGAACGGAATGTAATTGGAGTTGAAGATTCTGGACATCTAGTATTATCATGCCCTCACCCTCATGGAGGAAGAACACTCGTTGGAGATGGTGTTGCTAGTTTACTTGCCGTGATATGTGCAATTTCAGTAGAAGAGCGCCCTGCAGAATTTGAAAGAGGGTTCAAACGTAGAATTTCAATAAATAATACAAATAGATCATTGTGGACTGGAGATAATGAGTTGGCTGATCAAATTGAGCACATAGCTTCGACCATAATTGGAGGCTTTCAACGGCAAAGTATTGAGGGTGAGCCGAATCTTATGATGATGAAAACGGAAGGAGTTTCTATTGGTATAAGAAATTCAGGAACCCAAGCCAAAACAAATGTTTCACTAAGATGTAGTCCTGGAATTAATACGCAAAAGCCATTAGAAATTGTAAAATTAATTGTTAAAGCGTTAACTGAAGCGTTAACAAATTAATCAAGTATTAGCAATTTCTTCTTCATAAATTTGCCCAATTGTTGTAACTAATCCGAGTAATATTGCTGTTGAAACTAACATGATTAATGCCATTATTGATGTTGCACCACCTAATATCAAGAATCCTGATACAATCCATGCAAGTACTAAATCTAATGCACCCATCACTCTCCAAGCTCTTCTAAGTGTTACAACACCAATTAGCCATGAAGTTGTTGAAATAATAATTATTCCAACCATCAAGAATACTGTTGAGGCTTCGTATTGGCCAAAGAGTCCTGAAATAATTAATACATGCCCAATCCATAATCCTGGAGGAATCCATAAACCATTGTCTGATATTGTTGCCCATATTGCAACAAATAATCCACTGAATCCTAATATTACTGAATACCATCCTGTAGTACTTTCAATGATTTCTATCCATCCAGTTAATGCAAACCAAGAGAATGGGGAGATGATTGCTACTGAGACTAATACCGCTGGCTGTGTCCATTTGATGCCATTTTTGATTGCTACAATGCAAGCTAAAATACCTGCAATTCCTGATGAGCATAGTACAACCAACATCGACCAGACAAACCTACCTGCTGCTCCACGATGATCTCCTAACCCTCGTTTCATTCTCTCTGTTTCAACCCATTCGAACAATAATACTGCAATAACAAAGAAGGCTTCAATTGACCAAACTGGAATTAACCATGAATTGGAATCGTATAAATCAGGATCTATAATCAGGCCTGATTCGTTTCCCATAACTGTAGTAAGCATACGGCTTATCAGCATCAATGAAACTATACCTTCCAAAACTGAAGGGATTCTTAAGCCAAGATCTTTTCTACCTACTAATGATATGCCACCCATTATTACAAGAGTGAATAACAAAATTAAGCGACCCCATTGATCATCTGCTACTACTCTTACATCACCAAGGCGCGAAGCGATATGAATCAACGTTATACCAATCATTGTTATTGCAATCGGAGATTCTATTCCCATCATATCTGGTAAACGAAGATTCACTTGGTCTGCTCTCCATCTAGCAATTCCTATGAATAGAACTGAAATGAATGAGGCGAGTGCAATTACTACTAACGAATCTACGGCATTCCATGCATACCAGCACGCAATCAAAATGGTTACTGAAAGGAAACTCAAAACAATGACAGGGTTATGATGTATGTCTCCAACGACTAAATCGTATTCACCAGTTGATCCTCTTCTGCGTGAACGCTTTTTCTGTTTCTCAGCCATCAACAACATATCTGCATCTACAATTCTGATATTAGATGATGTTTCTTCTGATGTTTCTTGTTGTTTCATAACAGATTCTGTTAGTGACACTTTCATTGCATGTTCTGCCATTCTCTCTTCTCGTTTTGTTACTTGTTTGGCACGAGATCTTATTTCTCCTTGTGCAGCAAGCCACGAGCCTGTAATCACAAATGCTCCATATGAGGCAATCTTCGTAATTTGATCATCTATTGAGTCCGCTACAAGACCTACGGTAACAATAACTGCAATAGATGATATCGCAGGAGGAAGTAAACGCTCAAATGATGCTGCTCTGGGAAGGTAGAGTGAGCCAATTGTTGCAAATGCTGCAATGGCTGAAAGTCGAACTGAGTCAATTTCCCCCGGCAAATCTGTTGTGAAATTTAGCAAATTAGGTTTTGATACATCTAATCCCATAATTATCATCATTAATGCAATAAAGCCTAATGTTAGCGTAATTAGTTTACCTGGCATAAGGGCTCTATCTGAAAGTGCTTCACCTGCATTTTTCCTAACAGCATTGTTTTCTGCCCAAGATACAATTATCAAACTTGATATGCCGAATAGAATAATCCAGAATGGACCAAATCCATACCACCATTGAAGAATAATTGCGGATAGTGCCCACGAAACGAGTATTGTTCTTGGTGTTCCCTGGTGCCTATCCAATCTCATAATTATTGAGTGGCTAATTAACAAAATTCCCATTATAATTATCAATCCAGGGGCTGATATTGCGTCTTTCCTTGTAATCGATAAAATGGTTATTAATGCACCTATGAAACTAATATTCCAGAGCCGCATCATTCCGCTATCTCGTACCCGAGCCCCTAGTTCCGATAACCCAACTAATCTAGATGCTAGATTGACACCTGTATCTCCTAACTTCAAATTAATTGGAATCGATATTGTAATCATTAGTGCCAAATATATTGACAAATCTATTTCTGAAATTTGAATTGGTATGACATCTGTTGAAACTATTCTATTTTCAACATCGCTGGCAAATATTATTAGCCAAAACAAAGGTGCTAAAACGGTGGTTCCTGCCAATGAAGGTGAGTTTCTGTAAATTGAAAGTGCCCCCAGACCAATCCAAACGAATAATTGACTACCAAGTAGGATTCTTCCTCCAGATTCTTCCTCGGCAGGTATCAATAAAGTTAGTAATATTACTATCACTATACTTCCACTCCACAATACATGATCTGAAACTGCCTTCTGGTGATTTAGCAGTGTCACTGTAGTGATTATTGTAGAAATTGCAGCATATACCGACCATGATTGGGCAAATGGAGGTTGCATTTGTGGCTGTTGTTCCATCAGTATTAGTAAAGCTAAAAGAAACGGGGCAGGATAAAGAGTGTATTTCTGTAATTTCTTCCATTCAACGCCTCTAACCACGAGGTAAGAAGGGCCAAATGCTGATAACAACAAAATTATTTGTGCCAATGAATATCCTGTTTCACCCCTATGTGATGCAATTGCTAATAATGCACCAATCATTCCTAACCCTACTGAAACAGACCATAGGCCTGGCTTTCCTAATCCTAGTGACTTGAATGCTGATGAAAACCAATTTTCTTCTTTTGCAAACTTCGCTGCAACAACCGCATTAATGCCAGTAATTCCAAACATCAACAAAAACAATAATAACGGATCTTCTAGAGATTTTATTGGCATTCCTCCGATTACCCATTCGTTTGAAATTGAATGTAAACCAGTCCACAAATATGAAACTGCAATTCCTAAAGAGGCTAGGTTCCCTGAGGTTCTGAAATAGGCTAATCCGTGCATCAAAAGAGTGCCTATTCCTATCATTATTGCAACTCCTTCTTCGCCATATATTGCTCCTGCACCACTTCCAATTGCCAACAATACTATCGTCGCTTGGGCTGCAATCGCATCATTATTATGGCGTTGTGCAATTGTAATATTGGCACCAACTAATAGTAAAAGAATGGGTCCTAATTGGTTTACATCAATCCATCCCCACTCATTCATTGATATAGCAAACCCATACAATAATTTCATTGAAATAATTACCCAAGTAACTCCAAGTAAATGCATTTTATGCTTAGGGATCCAGATTTCTCCAAGCCAAAACCCGAGTCCAGCTAGCGCAAGCAAACTAATTGCAGCAGCAACCGGAGGGAAAACTATTCCTGCGACTACTCCAATTAGGGAATATGTTACTATCATGGCAATCATCATGCCAAAGTGTAGTCGCTTCTCTCCATGAACTGCGTAATCTGTAATTGTATCCATTTCTTCGGCATCATCAACTGTTCCGTCGCGATTAATACGGGAAGGTTGATCTCCTTTGGTGAATATGTTTGCAACTTCTCCAATTGCTTCATCTATTTCTTCTTCGCTTTCTTTGCTTTGTGGCTCTATTACTTCTACTGGTTTTTCTTCTGGATTATCTATAATGAAATTGGACAAATTAACTCCTGCAGCGCGTTTAAACTCGTCTTCGGAGAGGATTTCATCTTCCGGCGCTTTATCAGTCACGTACATGACTAATACAGGATGGCTTTCAATATCGCGTATGTTAACCCAATACATTGCCTATTTCTCGGCTTTGTGGGTTTTTCCGCGCCGCAAGGGACAAAGAGGTCCCGCGGGTCGCCGTTGTATGGCGGCCTTTGCTGGGACCCCTTCGGGCGACCTTGCAAACAACGGTATCACCACTGATGCTCAAATATATTGGAATCTTAATAATCTAGATTTAATCGATTTAGCTGTCGAACGTGATGAAGGTTTTCTGACTACTCATAATGCTCTAGTTACTGAGACGGGTGAGAGAACTGGAAGATCTCCTAATGACAAATTTATTGTGGCTGAAGATTCAACCTTTAAAGATGTAAATTGGGGAGATGTGAATGTTTCTACTGATGTTTCGACATTTGAGAGATTGAAAGTACAGGTTATCAATTACCTTTCTACCCAAGATGCTCTTTTTGTTCAGGATTTATACTGTGGAGCTGAAGAGTCTGAATCGTTGCCAATACGTGTAATTACTCAAAATGCGTGGCATAATGCATTTGCTAGAAATATGTTTGTTAGACCCACTGTCGAACAATTAAAATCACATATGCCTCAATTTACAGTATACCATGCGCCACACTTTGAAGCAAACGATGCTCAATTAAATTCACAATGTTTTGTAATTGTAAATTATGCTGCAGGTGAAGTAATAATTGGAGGGACGCGTTATGCTGGTGAGATTAAAAAATCTATATTCAGTGTGATGAATTTGATATTAACAAAAAAGGGTATTTTACCTATGCATTGTTCTGCTAACACAACTGGAGAAAATACTGCAATTTTCTTCGGCCTCTCCGGAACTGGAAAAACTACACTCTCAGCTGACCCAAACCGTGCACTAATTGGTGATGATGAACATGGATGGGGTTCTAATGGGGTTTTCAACTTCGAAGGAGGTTGTTATGCAAAATTGATTAATCTTTCACCAGAAGATGAGCCCGAAATTTTTGCAACAACAGAAATGAAAGGTACTGTACTTGAAAATATTGTAGTTGATGAAGAGGGGGTTCCTGATTTCTTTGATGTTTCTAAAACACAAAATACAAGAGGTTCTTATCCGATTGAATTTATTGAAAATAGAACTATGGATAGTAAGGGCGGTCACCCGCAAAATGTAATATTCCTCACCTGTGACGCTTTTGGAATTCTTCCTCCAATTAGTCGTTTAACTCCATCCCAAGCAGCTTACCACTTTATTTCAGGATACACAGCCAAGGTTGCAGGGACTGAAATTGGAGTTACTGAGCCCGAAGCAACGTTTTCAGCATGCTTTGGTGAACCTTTCATGCCAATGCACCCGGGAGTATATGCTGATTTACTTTCAGAAAAAATGGCGGAGCACGGTGCAACTGCCTGGCTAATTAATACCGGTTGGTCCGGAGGGCCTTATGGTATAGGAAGTCGAATGAAAATTCGATATACTCGTGCAATGCTAAATGCTGCATTAGATGGTGAATTAGATAATGTGCATTATGTGGTTGATGGCAGATTTGGTTTTGAGATCCCCACTGCTTGCCCTAATGTGCCGTCAGAAATTTTGATTCCTCGTTTAACTTGGGAAGATAAAGAACAATATGATGCAACTGCTGATAATTTGGCTAGTATGTTTCAAAGGAATTTTGAACGATATTCTGAAGGCGTTAGTGATGACGTTAATGCCGCCGGTCCTTCGCTATAATTTCGCTAATTATTCAAATGATAGGGAAACACTACATTCAAAGGGGACTGTGACCACGGTTTGGCGTTGAGGGCCATGCGTACACTTACCATCCTCCTAGCAAGCCTAATGTTAACAATGACTTTTGCCCCAGTTGTTTCTGCTGGATTAAGTGATGTAGAAGTAGATTCAAAAGAAATTCAAGAAGAAAGTAAATTCGATTTGCCAATTCGATATATTGACGATGTGCAACAAAGACTCTCTCAGAGTGGAACTAGTGGTAGAGCCCCATGTAGTGCTATCCAATCAGATGCCGGGACTGCTGGCGATGCTGGTAATACAAGTGCTACATCAAAGGATTTGGGAACCAACCCAAATAGTGGCGCAACAGGTGGAGTTACTGGATGTGTAGATTCAAATGATGCTGAAGATTTGTACAAAGTAACAACTACAACTGGGAAAGATGTTGATATTGAATTAGTTGTTCCTACTGGTGCAGATTTTGATCTATACATTGTTGATTCTGGAGTGACTTATGCCTATGATAGATCTGAGTACAATGACCCTCTTGAGAAGGTTACTACAGCTGGTACTAATTTATCAGGTCAGGCTGCTACTTTCTATATTTATGTAACAGCATACAGTGGAGATGGGACTTATACGCTCAGAGTTTGGACCAATAATACTGTGCCCCGGCCTGATATGACAATTACTGCTATCTCACATACAGCTAAAGCACAACCTGGGGATACTGTAAATGTGAACTATACTGTAGAAAATTTGGCAAATAATTCTTCAGCAAACACAGGTGCATTTGATGTGTTCTTTATTCTTTCAACTGACACTACTTACGATGCGTTTGATACTATACTAGATGATGTTTCAAAGGAAGCTGATTTGGCGGCTGGAGCAAGTAGAAATACTTCTATGTCGGTCACTTTACCTGCAAATTTGACTAACGATTCATACTATTGGATTGTATGGGCTGATGGTTATGGGAATATTACTGAAAGTAATTCCACAAATAACGATATGACTTCTGCAAATTCAATGGTCGTAGGCAATGATTGTACTGATTTGATGGGAGGGCAACAAAACGATGCTGGATTGGGGGCTGATGCTGCAAATGATGCTGCAAATGCAACCAATATGGGATCAAATGTTACTGCTACTTACACTGGTTGTATGGATGGGGGTGATGGAGACGATATGCTTGCATTCGATGTTCCGTCGGGCCATTATATTGAAATTGAATTAGATGTTGAAGATAATACAGTAGATTTCGACATTTTCATCCATGCTTCTAATGGATCTGAAGTTGACAGAGGATACACAACATCCTATCCTGAAACCGCCAGTTCAAAATTAACCTCTTGGGAAGGAGTTGGAGATACGTACATCGTGAATGTTAGTCATTGGTCTGGAATTTCTAATTATACTCTAAATGTTTGGACTAACTATTCAATTCCAGCCCCAGACTACATTGTTGAGTCTGTAACAGGAGCTGGTAGTGGACAGCCAGGAAGTTCTTTAGATGTATTTGCTCAATTAGAAAACGATGGGACATTAGATGGTAATGCTAGTGTTGAATTAGTTGCAATCTTATCTGTTGATACTACTATAGACTGGTATGATGATGAAATTGGTGCTATAACTGTTAGTGGATTAACAATGGGAACAAATCAATCAGTAACAATCCCATCTACAATTCCTCTAGGAATCGTTGAAGGTGAGTATAATTTGTATGTAGTTGCTGATCCTGATGATTTAATTCTAGAGAGAGATGAAAATAACAACCGTGCAAGCAGGAATAGTGGGTTTACTATTGGTAATGAAGAAACTGCTTGTACACAGCAGAATGATGCTGGTATGGGCGGAGATGCTGGGCAACAAGCAGGTAGTGAGTATGACCTAGGGCAATATGCGGATGCTGAATATAGAGGATGTATTGATTCCACCGATACTGCTGATCATTACACAATAACACTATCTCAAGGAGATGTGTTAAATGTTACAGTTGTAGACCCTCCGAGTGGTGCAATTACTCTTGCTATCTTAGATGCAAACGGAGATTATGTAGACGGTGACAGCGGCTGGTATTCAGATAATGATGCTTCTACTTGGGATACAAATTGGAGCGGGGTTGCGGGAACTTACACTGTACTTATCAATCGATCAACATCTTGGTTTGAAGATGGAGGAGCTGGTACCTACAGACTAATCATTGGAACGCCTGCTGAATGGGTTGCTCCATTCTCATGTGTAGGTCATGATGATGTGGGGGTTGGTGCAGATGGTGGGACTGACTTAAGTAACGCAATGGTACTTGGAATTAATGCCCATGCTTTAGGTCAGGGATGTCTTAGCGATTTAGATATTTCAGATGCCTATCAATTCACACTTAGTGAAAATAAAAATGTTGAGATTTCTTTCACACCAGACGCAGATACTTCTTTTTCTGCAACATTATATGATGAAAACGGCTCCCAAATAATGGATTATAATTCTAGTTTATGGACGACTCTAGATAATCCGCAGTACGAAGGTACTGATGGGACATATACTCTTGTTATTGATTCTTCAAATTCAGAAGGGTACTACAACTTATCAATAATGACGACAGAACCTGCCCCTGCTGATTTGACAGTGTCGAATTTATCTTGTGGTTCTGAAATGGTAAGTGGAAATGAATTATTCTACAGTTTTGATATCCATAACCTTAGAGGTCCGACAAACAGTGTCGAATTTGGATGGGAATTGTTCCTTGTCGATGAAAATGGTGATCTTGTTGAGTTTATAGATTCTGCAAATGAAAGTACATGGGCAACATATGGCCAATTGGTATTACAAAGAGGGTCTTCTCACTTCATAGATGCTGATACTGAGAGTGGAATGTATCAATGTAACTTAGTTGTTAATCTAGAAATGACTGTAATGGAGTTAGACATAGAAAATAATGAAATGTCTGGCGAAATGTTTTACATTCAAAATGAAGAAGAATTATGGGCTAATGATGTAGATCGTGACGGGTACAACACAACCGATACTGGTGATGGTATTGTCGATGATTGCCCAGAAAGCTGGGGTGAATCATGGGGAGATAGATATGGTTGTGCAGATCTTGATGGAGATGGATGGTCGAATGCGAATGATTTTGCACCTCTAGATGAATCTCAATGGTTAGATGAAGATGAAGACGGTTTTGGTGATAATTCAACTGGATTCTTAGGTGATCAATGTCCTGGTGTTCCAGGTATTCCTAATGGTGATGGAGGAGACGGTTGTCCTCCTCCATTCGTAGATGATGATGGTGACGGTGTTGAAAATATGTATGACCAATGTCCTGATGAAGATGCATCGATACTTGATAATGACAGTGATGGATGTCTGGATGATGCTGATGGTGATGGCGTATTGGATTCTGATGATGATTGTCCTTCTACAGTGTTAGGAGATACTGTAGATGAAACTGGATGTAAAGTCATCATAGATGATGGCGGAGGTAGTAGTGGTAGTACTGATGATAGTACTGATGATAGTACTGATGATAGTACTGATAATGGGGGTAGTGACTCAACTGGTGACTCTGCTCAAAGTGGAAATGACCTGTTGATGTACGGGGGCATCGGAGGCGGTATTGTATTCATATTGCTTCTAAGTCTACTATTTGTTCGTCGTGGACGCTCTAGTGTAGATGATGAGAATTTTGCAAACGCCGCATTCAATATGGGTGCTACTCAAACAATGGCTGCTGACCCAAGTATTACTCAAGAGCAATTACAATATGAGCAACAATTAGTTGCTGCAGGATATCCTGCTGATTATGCAAGACAATATGCTGATCAGCACTTCCGGCCTTGGCTTAACCAGTAAATCCGATTAATCTATGACTACAAAAGGTCATGAATAACCGATGTTTCGCGGGTAATATGACGAACGTAATAATGCAAACTAGCGCAGGCGATATTGAAATTGAGCTCTTCACTGATAGTATGCCTATCACAGCTGGAAATTTTCTTGATTTAGTGGACAAGGGATACTACAACGGATTGCATTTTCATCGAGTGATTGCTGGATTCATGCTTCAAGGTGGTTGCCCCCACAGTAGAGATCCAAACAGTCCCCGTTGCGGAACTGGAGACCCAGGATACAAAATTGCAGATGAGCACCTATCAGATGCAAAGTTCTCCAATGAACCTGGCACGCTAAGTATGGCTAATGCTGGGCCCAACAGTGGTGGTTCACAATTCTTCATCAACACGGTTCACAATTCATTCCTAGATTGGTTTGGCCCGGGACAGTCAGCACATCCAGTTTTTGGAAAGGTAGTCGCAGGAATGGATGTTGTAACTGCAATTGAAAGAACACAAACTGGACCCGGGGATAGGCCTAGAATACCTCAGAAAATTATGTTTGTTGCACGTGCTTGAAGTACAATATTCGAACTAACACCTAATGCGACAGGTTGAACGTACCTACCCTTTACGAGTTACATGAAAGAAATCGGGCCTTCCAACTTGGTCGTTGAAGAAATGGACCTATGGGTTGTTTCTCATGGTGGCGTAGCTTCGAACGCTATCTGCGATTTCCTAGAATCGAAACAAATTCGTACTCGGCCCGATAACTACGGCTTAATTTGTCACAAAAAGCATCCTGGAACTGCAGTGAATCTACCTATTCTGGTGATTTTCGGTGATTTTGAGTCGGCAATCAGGTCTATGGACAGGAGAGGTTTTCTTACTGCGAATGCGACGAAGATGCGGTATGGTATGGATTTGCCCGAAGTCACTATGAGTCGACTAATCGAGACAAACCCACAAGATCCTCTTGGAATTGCTGATTTCCTCGAATCATTCAGATATGCGAGTAAAACGGAGTTGGATAAAGTCGCGTTTCTTCGATACCCCTACACCAACGACCAAGCACAGCAGTGCTTATCGGAACTTGGCTTCGATATTGAGCTCGAGGGTTTCGCCCTCAGAGGTAGGAAGCGGAAATTCGGCCTAGTTTCTAAGGAAGTGAAGCTGCTTCTTGAGATATACGAAGACTACGACTTTGAATAGAAAGCGATCTAATGATTGATGGGTCTTGCCTTGAAATGATTCTGAGTAATTAGATTATGATCGATTACTTCCAATGTGGAAAATCGATCCCTGATATTTCTTCAAAATGTTTGATGTCTCTAATTAATTCAGATGCAATTAATTTGGAAACTTTTTCTTCGCTTAGGAAAATTGCTTTTGAATTTGAAGATAGGCCTTTCGAATTGTAAATATTAATTCGTAATTTTTCTAATGTATATACAACTGGCAATTTGAACAAACTTGGAATTGATGATGATAATTTCATTATAATTCTGCCAAGTTTTGTTGGCTTCCTTCTATCTTCTGATTTATTTGAGTTAGAGATTTGTTCTAAATCAAAGGCGTGTTGCCCTATATTTAGGTGGTCACATACATTTTCTAATACTGCTGTTGGATTTTCTCGCATTTCCTTTGCATCGATTACCAAAAATGAACCTCTATCAAATATCTCTAACCAATTAGAAAATGCTAGACCATATAATGTGTCCAAATTTAATCTTGGATCTTTCCAAGCTTTTTCAAAATCTGACCAATCACAACCTGAATTTATGTCTTTTTCGGTTTCTCTGATCATCCGCCAATGTGAAATGGTACGCGATATTGGTTCTCTAACACAAACTATGAATTTTGCATTAGGCCAATTCTTGTTAATACGAGAGGGGGCTACTGGGCAAGCAAAAGCGTGTACTGAACAATCTATTTTTTTACCTGGGCCTTTGAAATATTTTGCATATTTATTCAAATCAGGTTCAACTTGATCTCGAAGCATTGTACCCTTATGAGTCGCTATAATGTTAGGTTCCTTCGGATTACTTATACAGAGGCCAGGGTGCTGTTCTAAAGCATTTGATAACCATGTAGTACCACATTTTGGAGCGCCGAGAATAAAGGCATCTACATCAATTATGGCGGCCATCAAATTGTCTTTTACAACTATATCTTTGACATTGTCGGTCGGAAAATAGATGTTCAAAGAATGTTATTAACAAATATTTTATGTTACACTAATTCTTCTTTATAGTGGTTTTTTATAGATCTAATTGGGAAATATTGCTACACTGCGTACAAATAATTAAAAAACTAAAGATTATATTTATTAATAATGAATAATAGGAGCATGCATGTCAAGCAAGGGTAGGCCCAAAACGCACGATGCAAGAATTGTCAGTGTTTCATTTCCTTCTGAAATCTTAAATTCGATGAGAGAAATCGAGGGTGTTTCAAAAAATAGAAGTCAATGGATTGTAGAAGCTGTGAAGCGCCAGATTGAAGAAAGTAAGCCTAAAAAAATCAAAGGTGGGACGAGAATTGAAATTGATACTATGGGGGAATTGGAAGTGCCTAATGATCGGTACTATGGTTGTCAAACTGCAAGATCCATAATTAATTTCAACATTGGTGCCGACAAAATGCCAAGAGAAATTATTCGCGCATTTGGAATACTAAAACAGGCTTCTGCAAAGGTTAACCATAACCTTGGGCAATTGGAAAAACCTATTGCTGACTTGATTGTTGCTGCTGCTGAAGAGGTTATTAACGGCAATTTAGATGAACATTTTCCACTAAAAATTTGGCAGACTGGTTCTGGCACACAATCAAATATGAATACAAACGAAGTAATTGCTAATAGAGGTATAGAACTTGGAGGAGGCGTTCTTGGAACTAAATCGCCTGTCCATCCAAATGACCACGTAAATCGCGGCCAATCCTCAAATGATACGTTTCCTACAGCAATGCATATTGCTTCTGTTGAAATATTAACTCACAAACTTATTCCAAGTCTCGTTAAATTAAGAGATGCGCTCCAATCTAAATCTGATGAATGGAAAGAAATTGTAAAGATTGGAAGAACTCATTTGATGGATGCGGTTCCATTAACACTTGGTCAAGAAGCAAGTGGATGGGTTTCTCAATTAGAAGGTAATATTCAACGCATAGAATTTGCATTGACTGATTTATTGGAGTTGGCATTAGGCGGTACTGCCGTAGGCACTGGGTTGAATACACATCCTGAGTTTGCAGAAATGGTTTCTATCGAAATTGCAAAAAAGACGGGGATTAATTTTGTAACTGCTCCAAATAAATTTTCTCAATTGGCAGCCCATGATGCGGTTGTTTCTGCAAGTGGCACCCTAAATACACTTGCAGTGAGTCTCATGAAAATTGCAAATGATGTTCGGTGGCTAGGTTCAGGGCCGCGATGTGGATTAGGTGAATTGTCACTTCCAGCAAATGAGCCGGGCTCTTCAATAATGCCTGGAAAGGTTAATCCCACACAATCTGAAGCTTTGACAATGGTTTGTTGCCAAGTCATGGGAAATCATGTTGCAATAACGATAGGAGGAAGCCAGGGTAATTTTGAATTAAATGTTTTCAAACCAATGATCATTTACAATTTTTTACACAGTGCAAGAATATTATCTGATTCTATGGATTCATTTCGGACCAAATGTATTGAAGGTTTGATTGCGAATAATGAAGTAATTAATAATCACTTAGAAAATTCATTAATGTTAGTTACTGCATTAAATAATCACATAGGATATGATAAAGCTGCAAAAATTGCAAAAAACGCACACCTCAAAGGCATAACTTTGCGCGTATCGGCCTTAGAATTAGGATATGTTAGCGAAAAAGAGTTTGATTTATGGGTGCAACCAAAAAATATGGTTGGATAATTTTGGGAGTCTGAGAAAACGGCATATTAGTGGTATTCGCGTACTCAACAGTCATAAACGAAACAGACTGGGGACGAATTACCTGTGTAAGCAGGATGGGAGAACTGGCAGGGGGGTTTCATCCGGGTAGGATTTCCGCCCCCCTGCCAGCCTCCGCTGACGGCTGCCGAGTCGTCTTCACTCATTCGGATTCCGAAGAATCCGTACAAGATCGTTGACGCACTCATTCCTGAATGCGCCTTCTTCCCGACGGCCAGGTGGGTGTTGCGGTTAGCCGAAGCTCGTTTTCCACACCCTTTGGTCCAGAGTGAGTCTGTCCGAAGACATTCTCAAACTGTCCCTGACAGTCCGTTATTACTCTAAATCCGAAGATTTACAATAATCCGGTTTCTATCTAGCACCAGTAAACTGGTACTGTGCCGTTCGATATGTGGAGGTCGGACAAGTCCTGTTACCACACCTTCCCGGCAGTTTGCACAGTCATTGGCTCATACTCAACCGAAATTGAGTCCCTACCTGTGCCGCACCCTAAGGTACGGCGAATTTATTGCCGAAGCTCCAAATTCTCCTGTGAGCGTTAAGGCTTTCAATTCCCGAAGAAATTGAATCCCTTAGATCGCTTCACTCTTCCTGTCTCCAGGAATTGTGACCAACTCTTCGCTCGGTTTGAGCGGGCCGGTTGGCAAGGGTCCCAGAAGGCCTCGAAAGGCCCTCCACCACTCCCCGGAGGAGCGGCACTATTCACGTGGGTCCGCGAAGCCCATAAATGTTTCGGTTTTTTTGGCCTATTTTCCATTGGAAACGAGGGGTTGCGAGCCTTATTTCCAATGATTCCACTGGAGGGTTTTGACAAAAAATAACATTCATTTCCGTAACGAACGTAACTTTGCTGCAAGCTCTAAATTTCTAGGAATTTCAGACTCTAATTTCAAATCTTTTCTACGGGAAAATAGTTCCTTAGACCATACCATAATTTGTCCGTTTTCAAATCCTATGGCGACTCTTTTTTCATCTGCTGTTGCAGTTTTTGGCTTTGAGTCTTCAAGAGTTGCGATTAAGTCTCCATTCTCAGAACGTACTTCGACTAGTCCTATGGCCCCATTATAACGGCCACACCAATGCATCAAATCAAACCCCAAAACGTGGCACGTGATCTGTGGTCCTTCTGAAAACCACATTAATTTGTCATCTAATGTTTTAGAGATAATTTTGTTATCATCTAGTGCTAACACTAATCTTTGTTCCATATAATCTATTGATTCAATTGAATGGTCTTCTGTACATATTATGTTTCCATTAATATCGGAAAGCGAACCATCAGCATGCCCAAAAAATATGTCCTTGTCTTTTGAATATCCACAAGTTACAGGAGATTCTGTAGGCAATAGCGAGTGTTTTTCATCAATTAATATCCCACAACGTGGGCGCCCCAAACCTACAATAAGATTTGTTTCGTGTGCAACAAACCAAGGCCGTTCGTCGATTCTATTAACAGAGATTAGTTCTCCGTTTGAAGAAAATTTCCAAATTGCTCCTTCCATAAAATCTCCATGCTCAATATCATATACACTTGATGTGGCCACAATCTGTTTGTCTACAATAATCAATAAATCAGCTGAGCCTTCTAGCGGGAATTTCCAATCAATTGTTTTGTCAAGAATACATACCAAATTGAGTCCGGATGTTACAATGATTCTATTCTCTAGTGTGGCTATTGTTTCTATTCTATCGCCGCATTCTATGCTCAATAGATTATTTCCATCCGAATCCCACACAGAAAGATTGCCGTCCCATCCTCCAGCAATTATTCTTCCATCCTCACAAAGATAAATGGCGCTAATTGGTTGACCAATTTCTCTAACCATCCATGCGGCTCCGGCTAGGTCCATGGCCTTCGCTAATACCAACAAGTGAAGAGTGTGTCGGACTCAAGTGTCTAGAATGATTGATTTTCTAGGTACGAAAAAGGTAAGAGCATAGGCAATAAATCCAAAAATACAGGCGCTATAAAAATGGCCCATTGTAAAAAAAGAGAGGCCTGCGGACATTTGGATTGTGGCCCGAGAGCCGTTTTTTATTCCAATTACTGCAAGGAGGCAGGATATAATTGAGGCCCCGATAAAACCCCAACCTACCATAACAAATAGGCCTCCAGCAGTTGGATCTAACAAAGGAAAATCCATTTCCTGAGGATGATAATTTATTTCTCGTAGGCAGCTACCATTTCCGAGAGAAATACATTCAATGTCTCCAAACATAGATTCTGGGGGTAATTCAAAATCCATATTTGTATAACCCGATGGCTCCAATAAAGTAGGAGGATTCAATATTATGCGATGCTGTACAATATCGTGCTCTCCGTTTTCATTCCATCTAGTTATCGCTATCGGAGCGAGCCCTGGCGTTGCATTTTCCAATCTGAATTCGCCCTCACTATCTGAAAGTGTTGATATTTGCGAAAGAAGGCCGTTTTCCAATTTAATTTCCAGAGTTATTGTTGCATTTGGAATAGGATCTCCTTCTGAATAGACTGTTCCTGTTAATACTGCCGAATCATAAGGTGCGCCTTTTGCTTGATTGTTTATCATCTCATGTGGGCGAATTAGTCCTGAATCTGTGCTAATAAAATCGATTCCATTTGCAATACCAAAGCAACATATTACTATAACAAAAACCCCTATTGCTTTGAGAATTGGATGGCCATCATCAGATTTTACTTCAAATGCTACGCCGCTAGAAGTGAAAACCGCTTCTTCCTCGGGAAGCTCTGTAACCTCTTCAAGAAGGTCGGACACATCTGCTCCAAGATAGCGGCACTACTTAGTCGAAATGCGTTGAGGATTCTCATTAATCAGACGTTCAATTTCAATTTTGTTGCACCACATTGTAAGAGTGTTCTCTTCCCGTTTTGTTACAATTCCACAATCATACAAGTGACTGATTATTGACTCGCTCGATCGCCCTTTGCCTTCGTGAACTTCAATTGAAATCTTTGATCCATATAATGAATTCAATATTTTTTCTTTCAGTTCCTCAATTCCTTTACCAGTTAATGATGAAATGCATAGTGGCTCGGTGCCCATTTCATTTAGTGCATTTATTGCTGCATCAATATTATTACAATCATCAATTTTTGTTAATACAATTAATATTGAAGTGGGATTATCTCCAATGCGCCCCATCACTTCTCTCCTTGAGGTAGTAAGTTTACGTATTATTTCAGAAATAGAATCGCTTGAGTCAACCAGCAGTAGTAACAAATCACATTGTAATGATTCATCCAAAGTAGCATGGAATGCATCCAACAATTCAGAAGGTAATCTGTCTATGAAGCCGATTGTGTCGGCTAATAGTACTCTGGGACTTTTTTCCATTCTGCCAATTGTAGTTTCTAGTGTCGAAAATAATTTGTCTTCCACTAATACCTCTTTTCCACTTAATTTCAAAAATAAAGACGATTTGCCAGCATTGGTATATCCTGCCAATCCGACAGTCATTGCACCACTCCTCGATCTTTGTCTTCTTCTTTCTCTCCTCGAGTTTGCATAACGGTTTTGTTTTCGTTTTAATTGAGTTAATTCCCGATTTACTGTTAAGATTACATTTTGTAAAGCTTGCCTCCCCCCTGCTCCAAAACCTGCTCTTTCGCCCGTTGTTTCTTGATTTGCTAATTCCCGTAATAATGTTCGATCTGCTTCCAATCTAGCTATTCTTACTTGAATTCTTGCCTCCACGCTTGATGCATGAGAAGTAAATAATGAAAGAAGTAATCTTACTCTATCCCATACCTCGATTTTTATTTTGTTTTGTATATTTACAAGTTGACGGGGTGTTGCGTTTGTATTAATTATCGCCAAATCAACTCCATGCCATTTGTGTCCCTCTATTGCACTTGAAATATCATCCGAAATATCTTGTAACCTACCGCTACCAAAATAAGTCCTAGGATCAGATTTTCCAGTCTGAAAGATTATTTCAACAACTTCTATACCCATTGTTTCGGCTAATGAAATTAATTCTTGGGGATTGCCTTCTCTATGAAGCAATATTGCACGGCGGCCTTCATGATCAGTGCGCGCTTCGCCTAACTCAACTCCACCTGTCCCGGCGAGATATGGCACCTCTCCCATAAACTGGGCACAACTAATACAAATTCAAGCATTCTGTCATTGAGCAAAGAATATTTGAATGTGTGATTAAAGGATTGTAACGTGACAGACAGTCATTTATCAGAATTGACATGGGCAGGCCCATTATCGATAATAGAAAAAATGTCAAAACTCATCCCTGCAAATTATAATTTTGAAGTTATCAATAACAATGATAATTCTAAACTAATAATTTATGTAACAGATTCAACATTGGAAAGTATTCGAACAAAGGTTGACAATCTTCTAGAAATATTATCAGATCAAGATCAATGAAGTTCCAAGATTACTGGCGCGTGATCGCTTACTTCTAAACCGCCTTTCCGCATAATTCTACAAGATGATAATCTTTCTTTTGCTGCTTTATTCCCAAGTAAGTAATCAATTCTCCACCCCCTATCTTTGGCCCGTGCTTGACCTCTGTTTGACCACCAGGAATATTCTTTAATTCCGGGGCCAGTGTGCTCTCTGAATAAATCACACCAACCATCTTCCAACAAATTTGTTAGCCATTCTCTTTCTTGGGGTAAAAACCCACTCATTTTTGAATTGCCCTTGGGATTCCAAATATCATCTTCGGTATGCGCTATATTTAGATCGCCGGCCAAGATTACTGGTGTTTTTTGTTTAAACAGGGGCGTTACAAACTCACGCCATTCTTTCATCCATTGTTCTTTGAAAGTTTGGCGTTCGTCTTTGGAAGACCCGCTTGGAAGATAGGTGTTGACTAAAAGTAAGTCTTCATGTTTGGTAATTAGCACTCTCCCTTCGGAATCAATCGGGTCTGTTACTCCTCCTTTCCCTCTCCCAATTTCAATCATATTCAGTTTAGATATTGTAGCCACTCCGGAATACCCTTTTTTTGTAGCTGGGTGTAATATCCAATCATACCCTTGAGGTAAGCTCCAATCTTTAGGTAACTGTTCTTCAAGGCATCGTGTTTCTTGTAACATCCAAACATCGGCCTTGATTTCTTCAAAATACCTGTCTAAACCTTTACGTATTGCAGCACGTATTCCATTTACATTCCAAGTTACTATCCGCATCAATCTTCCTCCTTTTTCATTAAGACTCCATCCGACAGTTGACCGGATAAATCACTGAGTGTAATTTTGTTGTTAATTCTCTGAGTAACAATATGATTTCTCCATCCAGATAGTCGCTCATCTAGAAGTGCTTCGATCGCTTTCACGCCTTCCTTTATTGAAATACAAGACAGGTGGGCATAGTTTTCTGGGAGTTTGTTTGTATGTATTGCCCCTAAATTCATTATTGCAACATCCTCTTTGATTAATGCATGAGTTTTACCTAGCGGGTTGTTGTTCAATATGATGTCGTATGTTGAAACTTCTATACGATTATTCTTTTCAGGTCCAACACAAAAATATACCCTATCGGCTTCTATTTCTGGGCCATCTTTAACAAATGGTTTCCCGTTTTTCATAATTATTTCTGTGTTGCATTGTATTGGGACTCCAACTTCCTCTAATGTAGTTGCTAACCGTCCAACTAAACCAGCCCATCCTTCATTAATGACGCATAATTTGTGCTTCAATAAAGCCTTGCGTCTCGAAGGGTTTTCTATACCCCATCCAGAAATTAATTTTATTGCATTTTCCCGTATGGGGTCGTTTCCAGATTTTAATTGAAACAATGCTTTTGGGTCGTTAATTGGATACATGGGACCTATTCCTGCAATCAAAATTTTTGAAGGGATTATTGGACGGAGTGATGGTTTGATTTTACTTACTTTTTTAATCATCTTATGTAATTCCCCTCCCTTTAAAAGTAGATGAGGGCCATGTTCAATCGCAAATCCCTGGGACTTTTCACTAGTACCTCTTCCTCCAATCGTTTCTCTTTTTTCAACAATAAATACTCGGTTCCCTGCCAAATGTTCACGTATTCCAGTTACTAGACCTTTTAGTCCAGCTCCGATGACAAGAACACGCCCCATGTGTATCTCGAAACGGTACATAACCATGAAGTCCTCGCACCCCAACCCATGTCCATGGCTGGGAAGAAAAAGCCCCCACATGATCGTGGGCGTGAGTTATGGGATGCCTCTACAGGGCCAACCCGGATTCTAATTTCCAGCTTCGATAGGTGGGTTTCAGCAATGCTTGCTGATGATGGGATTGAGTTTCCTTTCATGGGAAGTGAAAATCAAATTGAGGCGAAAATAATTGCAAGAGGTAATGGGACCTTGGCAGGATGTGCTGTGATTGATCATATGCTACAGATTTGGGCAGGAGGGATTTCTATTTCTTGGTCCCACGGAGACGGTAGAACAGTGGTTAGTGGCGATGAAATTGCAATTTTAACAGGTGCGAAAGATGCTTTATTGGCTTTAGAGCGCCCGATACTAAATATTCTTGGACAACTATCAGGTATTTCGACTGAAGCTAGGCTATGGTCTGCCAAAGCACCAGGGCAAATCGCATGTACACGAAAAACAATCTGGGGATTATTAGACAAGTGGGCTGTACATTTGGGTGGCGGTTTAACGCATAGGTTATCAAAGACAGATGCGATGATGGTAAAGGAAAACGACCTTGCTACCATGTACCCTGATATCGAAGGAAATGGGGCGCGTATTGTCAAATTTATCGGATCTGTCAATGTAGATGAAATTGGAGCGTTTTTAGAAATAGAAGTGAGGGAGGAAAAGGAAGCTATTATGGCGGCCTTTGCGTGGTCTGAGCGGCGAATAATTGATGATTTGAATCGATTAGTAATAATGCTTGATAATTTTAATCCAGAACGATGTAAAAATACTGCAGATGAATTGATTGAAATGGGATTAAGAGAACATGTTTGGCTAGAGGCGAGCGGAGGAATTGTTCTCAATGATTTGGAAGATTGGCGGAAGTGTGGACTTGATGTTTTGTCTACTTCCAATATTAATCGCGGGACTACTCCTCTCGATTTATCCATGTTGATAGACTAATAATGGTGTACTAGGATGACAGAACATGTAGCGGACCCTAGCCACCCAAGATATAATTCACTACTGATGCGACATAAATTAGAAGTTGCTGCATCTAAAGGGATGCTAGCGAATTCTGCAATGATTGCTCATGGTCGTGGAGAAGCTTACGACTACTTGCTTGGTGAACAAACAATCCCTTCCGCGTTTATTGCTACAAAGGAAATTGCTGCCAGGTTATTAAACGCTGATAATCCAATTATTTCTCTAAACGGAAATGCGATTGCTTTGGCTGGAGAAGGTTTTCTAAAAATTGCTGCACTACTAAATTGCCCAATTGAAATTAATATATTTTATAGGACACCTGAACGTATGAATGCGCTTCTATCTCATCTTAATGGTTTAAATGAAAAATTAGGGCTTAATGTTACTATTCTTGGTGGCAAGCCTGATGCTAAAATAACAGGATTGGAGGGGCCGCGTTCTAATTGTCACAAAAATGGGATTTTCGATTCGGATGTAATACTTGTGCCACTTGAAGATGGAGATAGGTGTGAGGCTTTGGTGAATATGGGCAAGGATGTTTTGGTAATAGATCTCAATCCACTCTCTCGAAGTGCAAAAATGGCGAGTGTTACGGTTGTTGATGAACTATCGCGTGTAGTGTCTAACCTCCTTGAGATCATTCCTTCCTCTCCTGTAATTAGTGACTGGGATAATGATGAATGTCTTCAATCTGCACTTACCCGCATTGTTGAAACTATATCAAAACCAACCAAATAGTAATATTTGTAGGGGTATAATTTATCATAGAGGTAGTTTAACTACAAACCGAAAGAGATGAATGAGCAGAGGAATCTTGGCTCCATGGAAAAGGGGGGTTTTGGAACCTCCATCTCATTCGACATCGATGATATTGAAGCTCCTGTTCGAAGAAGAGCTAGGAGGAAGAGTACTAGAAGACGAGTGCGTAGAGACACTACGGCTTGCCCGGGTTGTGGTGGCGAAATCTCAGAGGAAGAATGGTTAGATTCTCTAGTTGGTTTTGTTTCAGGGGCGCACGATTTTACAGTTGGCAATCCTGTTCGGGCTAGAATTGTTCAGACCCTTAGAAATGAAGTATCAAGAATGAATTTACCTTCTCCTCATGATTCATGGGAATTAGAAGTAGTAGAACGTCTAATGAAAGAAATCGAAAGGATTGTTGCGGCTGAATTAATGAGATCGCAAAACTATGAAGAAGTTCATGATTAAAGTTCGATTAATTTTGTTCTAAGTATTTGAGAAATTGCTTCGCCGACATGAGTGCAGCCTGCGTCTCCGCCTAAGTCATAAGTCAGCATTTTACCATCTCTAAGATGGTCTGCAACACTTTCATCAATCAATTTAGCTATTTCAACCAGTCCTGTTTCGTTATTCTTTCTGCCTAACCAATCTAACATTAATTGAATTGAATTTATTGAAGCAATTGGGTTGACTTTATTTTTCCCTGCGTGTTTTGGAGAAGAGCCGTGTACGGGTTCGAAAAAGGCGTTATTGTCTCCGATATTTCCAGATGCTGCCATTCCCATTCCTCCTTGTAATACTGCACCAAGATCTGTCGCTATATCTCCAAACATGTTTGAAGAGACTACTACATCATAATGTTCAGGGCTACGAGTAATCCACTGCATAAAAGCATCAATATATCCGTAATCCTTCTCTATACTTGGGTAATTGGATGCTACTTTATCATATGTTTTTCTAAATAATTGGCATCCTCGGGTTACATTGCTTTTATCTATACAAGAAACTCTCTTTATTCCATCGCCTGGTGCTCCATTACGTGTTTGTGCAATCTCAAATGCCATGTTTACTATTCGTTCTGTTCCTCTAGCTGAAATTGGGCGTGGGTCGTATGCAAACTCGCCAGACATTCCTGGAAATTCCATTTCAATTGGCTCGTATGGTTCGCGCCCTAAAGCGCGGTCTGCACTCCTACGCAGTAGAGAATGGTACAAGCCCTCTGTGTTTTCTCTCAAAAATGTCAGATCAACCATTCCGGGTTGCCAAATTTGAGTGAATTTTCCATGTACTTTATGTGGTACGCCCTCGTAAAGTTTGATTGGTCTAAGATTTGCATACAATTCTAATCCTGCTCTTAGGCCAAGGATTACAGATCCTCCTGCTAAATCTCCATCAGGTAAATGAGCACCAGGATGTCCTATGGCGCCTAGAAAAATCGCATCTACTTCCTCACGGCAATATTCAAACGAGCCTTCTGCCCACTCTTCGCCTGTTTCAAGGTAATGTTTTCCCCCACAAGGAATTACATTCATATCAAATCCGAAATTCGTATGTGCGGATACTGTATCTAATATTCGCATTGCTTCAACAGCCACCTCCCTTCCGGTTCCGTCGCCGGGTAGAATCGCAATACGATGTTCGCTCATACCCCGGCTATACGACGCCCCTAAATGAAGACGTCCCCGAAGTAGAGAAATATAGAGAGGGGGTTTGTGTCCTGTAGAACTAGTTTTTATGCAAAAATACGCGCAGTCGCGCGGTATTGCAATCGAAGTAAGGGTCTATACACAATACTGTACCTTTATTGAGCGCCACAACACCGAGAAGAACCATGGCTGACGATAGACGTAAGAAGTCTGATGAAGGAGTTCGTCTAGATTTGATGCCTACTGCAGTAAAAAGATTGGTTGATACTATGATTGGTATTAATCCAAATTTCGATTTAGAAAAATGGTTGGTTTCAAAGGCTAATGAAGATTTAGAAATGTTAAGCAGTGATATTGAAAGAGATTTGTTGCAACTTAAACAACGAATCCATAGGTTAAATTCTCTTGTAAACCGATTGAAAGATGAGGATATACGAGAAGTTCCAACAGGTCAAACCAATCTGTTTGACTGTTTTGATATCCCGGATCCAATGAAACATTTAGTAAATAGAATTGAAGAAATTGACGATGGGGAAATTCACCCAGCTGGAACATTCATCAATCTGATGCCTGATGATTCTTGTGATGATCCTTTGCTTGCTGTTACTGCACAGATAATGTTGATTGTGGCACAAGAAAGAATTGGTTCTGGTGCCAATTGGGTTGAATTAGATGAGTTATTCACGCCCTTACTTGAAAGAGGAATCCCCTCTGAAGAATGTGATGAGGCTTTAGATCATCTAATCATGACTGGCCAAGTACACGAAGTCGATGATGATTGCTTCATACCAGATGAATGATGGGAGCCCATGGACTCCCGGCGCACACAGTATATGTAACGGAAACAATATAACAAGTGATGGGCATAACACGCACAATAATTGTTGGAATTTCTACATGGGGATTAATGTCATTATTTCATACTCCTCACGATATAAGACTCGGTGTTTCAATATTTACGGCATTCATGTCTGAATCGATACTGCAATCAAGTATTCGTGGTGAATTAAAACACAAAGCATCAAACTTGCAAAATGAGTTGAATATTTCAATTATACAATTAACTGATATGAAAGTAGCATTAGATCAAACTACAAAAGAATTGAAGCAAGCATTGGAGGAGTTGTACAGAAGGGATGCTATCGGAAGCCCGGCGGCGCGGGAATTGTTAAAGCGCCAAGAGGATGCTATGGGTGCCCAAAAGGTGGCTTTAGAAATGAGTAATGACCGCTCTGTAGAAACGCTAGAATCTTTAGAAAGAATGATTATTGCTCAAGGTCACCAGACTGCAAGAGTTCAAGAAGTTCTATCTGTTGTGTTAGAAAAATTAGCTTTAGAGCCAAGACAGAATATTACTATGCGGGATTCTGTACTCATGCAAGAGAAGGAATCAATACCGGGGATGACTGACGACATAATAGCCCAGATGGCTTGAAGTGGTCTAATTATGAATCCTTCGCGAATATTATTGCGCTATAGACTTGCAATGATTCATGCAAATATTATTCTAACAATTGCAATTATTTGCATAATGTTATCTTTTTATTACATCGTTTATTGGGAGTTTAATTATTTACTAATTTCTGTATCTTGCTCGATGATTTTACTATTCCTATCAAAGGTATTGAAGACGAATGAATATGACTTCGCATCAAAATATGACATGACTCATTTACTTGATATAGATTCGGATGAAGAGCGATTTATTGCTTACAAGGAACATTTGTCTGAGTGGATTAATTCAGTAAACGAAGAAGGTAATCCTAAACGAGAAAGGGGGGTTGATCCGGCAGGGCCGGACTGGGGCAAAACAGACTTTAAATTAGGTCACGAACCGCAACGCAGGGATGCAATAATTGAAGGAGAAAAATATGATGGGATGGAGGGAGAGTTGACTTCTTCAGAAAAAATGGTTGCTACAGCCAATGAAAAATATGCAGATATGGCACAGAAGAGATGGGATAAATCTGAAGCGAATGATGGCGATCTTGTTGAATATGGTGTTGATCGGTTAGGAGATTTGGTTAAAACTGAATATTTTGAAAAAAATGCCGAAGAAGGGGTTTTTGCTAAGACTGCTAATAAGAACGAAGAGTTACCGTGAAATCATAAGTCCTAACGTATAGGAGGGGGCGCATGAAAGCTATTATTGTGGCTGGAGGTCATGGCAGTCGCCTTCATCCGTTGACATTACATACACACAAAACATTGCTTCCTTTGTGTGGGCGTCCAATAATTGATTATGTGCTTGCTGCGATACGTAATGCTGGTATTGCTGACATCACAATAATTGGAAATAAATTCATTGACAAAATAAAAGCACATGTTGGAGAGGATATGAAATATGTTCTGGAAAAAGAACCCAAAGGAGTTGCTGCTGCTTTAGAATTAGCAAGAAGTGGAAATGAGGGGTGCCCCCTGTTGATTTGGTTTTCGGACAATATTTCAAATATTGATTTGAGTAAATATGTTGCTGATTTTAAGGGCGGTGCTGTTTTATTATCGCGAGAAGTAGAGAAGCCATCTGAATTTGGCATAGCGGTTTTCGACAAGGGGGAGCTAATTGATATTGTTGAAAAACCAATTTCTGCACCAAGCAATATTGCTATTGGAGGCATTTACTTGTTTGATTCTAGTTTCTGGAATAAATTTGATTTAGCAAAAAATATTGCAAATTTTTCAATTAGTGATGTTACTAAGCAATATGTTAATCAAAACAGTGTTGAGTTAGTTACAGTAGGTAGTAATACCTGGATGGATTGTGGTACACCAGAAGGTTTGCAAATAGCCGCACAGATGATAGAGGAGGGCTTATTCACGATACAAGAGGTGGGAATTTGAATATCGGAATTATTGGCGCCGGGATTGTTGGAGGGGCGATTGAACATTGCTTTTCAAAATTTCATGATGTTTTTGTTCATGATCCTGCGAGAGGTACTTCTTTGCAAAACGTTACAGATAATTGTAAGATGGCGTACATTGCTGTTCCAACTCCTCCAAAAGAAGATGGGGGTTGTGACATTTCAATTGTTGAAGAAATACTCGATGAATTGCCAGATGGTTTCATTGCAATAATTAAAAGTACAATTATTCCAGGGACTACCGCAGAATTACAAAAGAAATTTGCAAGCCTAAAATTGGCATATTCTCCTGAGTTTTTAGTTGAGCGTACTCACATAGAAGATTTTTCAAATCAACAAATATTGATTGTTGGTACTGACTACAAATATGTTGCTGATCTAGTCTTTGAGCAACATAAGTCGGCAGGCGTGTTAAAGAACAATCAGATGTTCCATGTAGATTCTACAACAGCAGAGATGGTAAAATATACAAAAAATAATTATTATGCTATGAAGGTCGTTTTTGCTAATCAAATGTATGATATTTGTGAAAATTTAGGTGTTAATTGGGATAAAATACGCGAAATAATAACTGCGCCTCAAGATCAAATAATTGGAGATTCGCACTTAGAGCCTATGATGGGTTTGAGTCGAGGTTTTGGTGGAAAGTGCTTACCAAAAGATAGTTTGGCTTTACATCGGATGGCAATAGAAATGGGGGTTGCTTATGACCTTCTTAATGCAATACAATCTGATAATTCGCGCTTGCGCGAAATTCCTACTGGAAAGGATTCTGATGTATTGACGGAGGATGACTAATGATTCCTTATGGTACATTTCGCCGTTATATGTTAACTGCAATAATCAATGTAATCATTTTTTACATAATTTGGGAGTTTTTTTTCTGGCTACTTCCTGAGTCAAATTATTGGCCGAGTATTGCTTGGGCTATTGCTTGGATAATCGGTTCTTTTTGTGCCCATTGGACACATCGAAAATGGACTTTTGATTCAAAAAGAGATCCGCGATGGACCGTTCCTGCATCTATGGCTGTATATACGATAGGCCTAGTGGGCTCAACTGCTTGCTACTACATTGGAAGTGTGCCTATGGGATTAGACGTAAGGGTCGTTTTCTTATTGAATAACAGTCTTTGGGGGTTTCTTAATTATCTTGGACAACGAGAAATCGCATTTAGAAACCCTAGTCCAAAAATGGGAGAAGAGGGTAGGAACTCAGCGTTGGATTGAAGGACTTTGCCAACAACGGAGGTAACATGCTGCCCGACACTCTACACAAACTACCGCCTGCAGAAAGGTTTGCTTATGCTAAATTGCTTGCTTATATGGCACGTATAGATAACGAATTAACTGTGGATGAAATGGCAATGTTTGAACAAAGGCTAGGTACAGCTTTACTTTCTCCAAAACAACGGGACCAAATCCGTTCAACATTAAAGCACCCGCCATCTCTTGAAGATTGTTTAGATGGTTTAGGAGAAGAATCTGGACGCCTAGCACTTAGAGATGCAGTATTAATGGCAGCAGCAGATGGTACTGTTGATGAGGATGAGCGAGAAGTGCTAGAACTAATTGTTGAACATTTAGATCTCAATCCAGAAATAATCCCTCTTCTGTTAGAATGGACTGTTGAAGGCTACGCTTGGATGAGAGATGGTTATGATTTATTGAATCAAGTTTGATGGTGATGTTTTGTTACCTGACGCTCTTCTTTCTCTTTCCGAAGAGCAACGAAGAAGAATTGCTTGCATATTAGTTATGGTTGCTGCTGCAGACGGGGCTTTAGTTAGAGAAGAAATGAGTGCTATTGAAGCCGCAATGGGGCATATGATGCTGCATCCTGAAAGTCGAGAAGAGGTTCGACAATTATTAATTGACCCACCTGAAATTGATTCTATATTGGAAGGAATGGAAACTGCTGCAATCAGATTGGCTCTTCGTGACGGGGCTCGTGTGGCTTCTGTTGATGGGGATTATGATGAGGCTGAAATATCTGCGTTAAGGAAAATTGCTGAGGCTGGCGGACTTACTGAAAAGGAGATGGCGGGCGTCCTAAATTGGGTCGGCCAATGTTGGAGTATTGAAGCTGAGGGTCGGGCGATAATAGCAACTCCAATTCCCGGAGATGACAAATTGCGCTCATGAAGTGTTTCGAAGTGGGTCTATTGTTTCCGGATAAGGGTAATTAGGCTATTTTAACCAATCCTTTTATCATCAGTACCTCCCTCAAAGCAATCAGCGCAATTGATTATTGCAGACTTCTGTGTTGATGAAAATGGGAATACATCCAAAGATTGGCATTACTGGCTTACCTCGTTCAGGCAAGTCCGCAGTTCTCGCAAAGGTATTAGAAATGCTAGAGGATGAAAGAAGAAGAGAGATTGATGCGCGCGGCGGCAGTGGTTTTGATACTGACATAATTGGTGGTTTGCGCACAGAACCAATCTCAGAAAATTCCGAAAGGGTTGGGTACAAATTAATTGATATTAATACTGAAGAGGAGGGTGTAATGGCTCACAAAAGTATTGAAACTCGTTTAAGGGTCTTAGGATATGGAATTGATACTGAAGAGTTAGAACGAGTTGCTGTGCCAGCAATTGAGCATGCACGTGATTACTCGGAAGTAATTGTGATTGATGAAATTGGTAAATTTACTGTAGAATCTGAAGAGTTTGTAAATACTGTGAGATCTGCTTTGGAAGTGGATAAGCCAACCCTATTGGCATTGCACAAAAAATCAAGGCATCCTCTTTTGCAAGATATTCGACGTAGAGATGATGCGCGTATCCTTGAAGTTACGCCTGTCAATAGAGCTTTGTTGCCATATAAAATTCATAAGTTGATGAGAGAAACTTACTAAATCAAATAGCCGCTGGATTGATGCACTGGTAGTGAGTCGGGGTAATTATGAACCCCGCGAGTTCAGCCAATCGAATCCTAATCGGGACTGGGCTGGGATTGATTCTTGTTACGGGTTTTGGTCTTGTTTCTGGCATGTTTGATTTTTCTTCTCCAGGGTTTGAGTTGATTTTTCCAATCGTTGGCCTTGCTTTACTAATTATTTCAAGCCCTCTCGGTAATACTATAAATCCCCTGAATTCATTATTTCCTGATGAAAACCAAGAGGTAATGGCATCAAGGATTAGTTCTGAACTTATACAATTCAACACAGAACAAGATGTCGGTGATGCGTGGGCCCAATTGGAAAAAACTGTCCTAACTAAAGAATTGGAGGAAGAATGAATGGTAGTTCAGGTAAGAAATCCAGGATCCGGTTCGTCAGGAGGAGGAGTTAGCCTACTGATTCTTGGAGTTTTCTTTCTAATAATTGGGATTCTCATACCTCCATTGGCTTGTGTTGGATTGATTATGTTGGTGATTGGGATTACAACCCTTGCATCGTCTGGAGAAGGGGGTAAATCAATTATCGTTCAGCAGAGTCCTGTTTATTTGCCCCAAATTCAGCCTCCAGTACAAAGACCCAAACAGGGCGGACCGATTTATGTTAATTCGGTACAGGAAGGTGAAGCGCTGTTAAGGCAGCAACAAATACATCGCCAACAAGCACAAAAGGAGAATTATCAGCAGCAACAAATCAAAATTCAAAAAGCAAAAAACCTTGAGGAAGCAAGGGATTTTGACGGCGCTGCTAAAGCATATCAAGAAGCTGGACTTTATGCAGAAGCTGGCAGAATTAGACAGGGTTTCCTTGAACAAAATCAACCTGTTGTCCAAATTGGCCAGGTTGGAGACACTGTGTTAAATGATTCAGTTATGATTTCTGAAACAAGTAACAAGTCTTGCAATAATTGTGGGAAAATTTCTGAAGATGGTTGGAAAATATGCCCTCATTGTTCTAATCCTCTATGAGAAAAGTTTGATTCCTTTAACCAACTGCAACACAATAGAGGAAGATACATGAGTGACATTCCAGAAGGCCTGTATTACACCAAAGAACATGAATGGATTAAAGTTGATGGAGATCAAATAATTATTGGAATTACAGACCATGCACAAAATGCATTAACTGATATTGTGTACATTGAATTGCCTGAAGAAGGCGAGGATGTTGGAGAAATGGAGGAGTTTGCAATTGTAGAATCTGTCAAATCAGCATCTCCTATTTTTGCACCACTTGCTGGAAAAATTGTGACTGTCAATTTTGATTTAGAAGATGCTCCAGAATTAATGAATGATGACCCATATGGCGCTGGGTGGATTGTCAAAATGGAGTTAGAAAATAGTGATTCTATTGGGACTTTGCTCTCTGCTTCCGATTACAAATCAGAAATTGGCGAGTGAATCTTTAATGCTGCATATCTACGTTGATGGGTCTTGTATTGGTAATCAGAATGTTAGTGATGAGACTCCTGCAGGGTGGGGAGTTGTTATTGTAGAAGGTTCAAATGATCTAGGCCGTGGTAATGGAGATATTGTATTTGAATTCAATGGACGGGTTGTAACTTCTAAGGGCGAAGAAGGGTATATTGGTGCAGAGGTTGGGTCTAATAATACTGCTGAGCTTACTGCCTTTGCAGAAGCTTTGAGATGGTTATTAAAACAAGATGATTTGGGTCCTGTCATCATAAAAACTGATTCTAAATATGCTGGAAATCAGGCTACTGGTGCGTGGAAAGCAAAAGCAAATATCGAGCTTGTTTCACATGTAAGAATGTTGTGGGATGAAGTTTCAATGATTCGGAGTGTCGAGTGGGAGCATGTACGCGCACATAGTGGACATCGCTGGAATGAGCGTGCAGATCATTTAGCAATTAGAGCTGCTAATTCTGAAACTCCTCTTTCATTGTCGTTTTGGAAGCCGGGTCAGCGCTGAGTGCGTTCACTAAGCCAATCATTAAGTTCCACTGAATATTCTTCTCTTCTTAATGCATGGTCTATTTGGCTTTTTAACCATGCTAATGGGGCGCCAGAATCGTACCATTGAAAACCTTCTAGTTCAATTCCTACAAGGCCATCATTATCTATCCAGTGCTGTTGAATTGCAATTGATTGTAATTCACCATATGTTTTGAAATTGTATTTTTTCAATAGTTCTACTGCATCCGCGGTGAAAATATATCTGCCGCATAAGACCAAATTGCTTGGAGCGGTTTCTCTATTAGGTTTCTCTATTATTTCTTTTACCAAATTTCCGTCCATACTTACAACGCCATAATTTTCGGGATCTTTTACTGCTGCCAAACCCACGCATGGTAGCTGGGTTCTTTGAAATACTTCAACTAATTTCGAAGATGCTAAAGATGGTTCATACTCAAGCAATTTGTTGTGAGAATTCATTAGTAAATTATCGCCTAATAATACAAGAAAGGGGCCTTTTATTGCATGTAGTGCACAATTAATTGCATCCCCAAGACCCTTTTGTACTTCTTGTACATGTACAAAAACATCTACTCCTGCTAATGGAGAAATAAGCTCAACCGGGATATCTCCTCTGTGATTTTCAAAATGTGAATTATCTCTAATTAACCCTGATAGATCCTTATGAGGCGAAGTTACAATATGTAAGCGCTTTATTCCGGCTACTATTGCTTCTCTTGCTAGATGTGTAAGTGCTGGAACATCAACTAATGGTAGCATTTCTTTAGGAATTGCTGCACTTGCTGGTAGCATTCTCGAGCCGATTCCTCCGGCTACTAATATTGCATCCTCAACTGCCGCCATCAGCAGTCACACTAGCATCATCCCTTTCAAGCGTGGCCCTCCTCCGTACAACATGGGCCTTAATTTGAAGTGGGTACACTATGCCGGGCTTGGAATTATTCTTGTTGCAATTACATTCTTTGATATTGCGCCTTCTGGCCCTTGGAATGACTCCAGATTTACCTCGGGCTCTATTGGTTTAGTTGGCCTATTTTTATTGTATATTGCTTGGTTTAAAGTGATGTTTGGAGATAAAGGAATTGTTCCTACCTTGGACCGATGGAAGGATCCTGTTGGGACAGCGCCGAAAGTTATCGGAGTTGGCATAGCAACTCTAATTGTAGCCTATTCTGCTGGCCGTGTTGATTTCTTTCCAGAGCCTGCTGGTTTACTTCTGACCGGAATAGGCTTACTTATCCTAACTAATGGGATATATGTGTGGCTTGTTTCATACGGATTACTTAGTGATGAAGAAGAATAACTAATCTAAGAATCCTAAATCATCTAACTTTGAAAGTGCTTCATCTAATTGAGGTAAATCTCCTACGGTTTTATTGGAAATGTGAATTTCTGGTTTTGGATTATCTTTCGGACGAGGTCCTTTCTCACTAAGCCAATCCTTCCACGCTTTTGTTCTCTCATTGTCCTTTATGGCCATGGGGCTCCATAATGTTTCAAGTTCTAGATGTTTTATTTTACTTAGAGTTGAGGCGAATCGTTCTGTGTTGACTTCTTCCATACGAATCAATAATTCTTTCAAGCGAGTTAATATCACTTCATCACCATCAGCCCATAATAGAGGGATTATTCCCCTAGAGTCTTCATGGAATTCTTCCAAATAGTCCCGTATAGTATAAACTAAATTACGGCGAACTATTGCGCTTTTATGATCGCATAATTCTCTAATTTTATTAGCCCAAAGATTACTATCGATATATTTCAAATCTCCAACTGTTGCACTTGCAGCAGCAAGTACGCTTTCATCATCATCAGAAAGCATATCCTCCAAAAGCGGGATGGCGCCTTCCCCTATTCGGCGGAATAATCGAGTCAATATGTCAGCCATTGTTCGACGTACTAAAGTCTCTCTATTTGCGTGTATGATTCTTATACAATCTTTACCAGAATCTGGATCGCTTTCTAATAGTTTTGCAATACATAATGCAACCTTACTGACAATTTCTGGTGATGAGTCGCTTGCACGGCGTAACAATATTTTTGAAAGATTTAATGGGCCTATCAGTTCTTTTCTTTCTAGCAATAATCTAACCCACTCGATTAAAAGTTTACGACGCTCTTCAGGGCCTTCTTCAAGCCGTTCTAATAACCAATTGGCTGCATCGGAGCCTGCTTTGTGCGCTATTACAGAAGTACTCCTAGGTGTTACTGCAAGAGGGTTCCAATCGATATTGGCATTAGTGGCTTCGGGTTGAGTATGCCAAGTCCCTGGTTTTTCTCCTAGTGCGATTGATTCAACCAAATGATATCCTTGATGGACTGGTTGGCCATAAGATTTTGTAGATAGTCCGTTGATTAGAGCTACGGCCAACCACCACCTTTCAGTGTCGGGGCTGCTGCGATCTAGCGCCTGCGATAGCCATTCTGTTGCAATTGCAAATTGCAGCCTTTCAGTTAGGATGTCTAATCTACGTAATAGCCAGCGCTCATATACTTCGAAGGGGTCATCTGTCAAGTTCATTCTATGAGGCACTATCAAATCCACGACTATGGTGAGGTGACGGTCAAACATCCCTCTATCGGCTCGCAATAAAGCCAAGCCCTTCTCTGGTAAACTGCGGTAATCCTTTGGAGGTATTGGAGGAAAATCTGGATCAACTAGGGGAGGATTTGGTAATGGCCAGTGCTCGCATCCTTTCTCTAAGGATTCAACTAATGATGCGCAAAGTGTTTCCAACACCTTATCGGCAATCTTCCTTCTTTGTTTCATATTACCACCCGTTTATCGGGACCAGTAGTGCTGTATTCTCAAATCCAAGGTAGGATTCAAATATCCAATTCTATATTCAAATTTTGAATTAATTCCTTGTATCTATTTCGAATTGTAACTTCTGTCACGCCAGCAACTTCTGCAACTTCTCTCTGAGTTCTTCTTTTACCACAAAGTACACTTGCGATGTAAATTATTGATGCTGCAATTCCCGTTGGCCCTCTTCCACTAGTTAGTTCCTTTTCTTGAGCTGCTTTGATTAATTCGTGGGCCTTTGCCTCAACTTCTGCATCAAGCCCCAATCCTGAACAAAATCTTGAAATGTAATCTTCTGGGCCTGTTGGCATTATTTTCATTTTCAATTCTCTAACCATAAATCGGTAAGTTCTTCCAATTTCCTTACGGCCTGTTCTACTAGCTTGGCCTATTTCATCAAGTGTTCTAGGTACGCCACATTGCCTACATGCTGCATAGAGTGATGCTGCTGCAACTCCCTCGATTGAACGCCCGCGTATTAGGCGCTTCTCAACTGCTTTCTTGTAATTGACTGCTGCTGCTTCTCTTACGGATTTTGGCAATTCTAAACGGCTTGCCATTCTATCTAATTCTGCCAAGGCCATAGCTAAATTTCTTTCAGTAGCGTTTGATACTCTGGAACGTTTTTGCCATTTCCTCATACGATAAAATTGTGATCTATAACGGGAATTGATTGTTTTTCCAGAATAGTCTTTGTTTTGCCAATCAATATCTGTTGATAATCCTTTATCGTGTAGCATTACAGTCATTGGAGCCCCTGTTCTTGCACGTTGGTCTCCCTGTTCTGGACTAAATACTCGCCATTCGGCGCCTTGATCGATCACATTGTCTTCTAATACAAGACCGCAATCCTCACAAACAACCTCTCCACGTGTTTCATCTCTTGTTAGAGCTCTGCTTCCACAATCACTACATTTTACAATGTCTTCAACTTGCTGATTATTTTCTACCATATACATCCCTCGATTCGGCTTTGGCCATTGAACCCTGCCGAAGTATTGATATTGGGTGAAAACAGGGGGTATTTGAAGGGTTCGCCGGTATGGTTAATACTAATATGGATGGTTATGGCTCTCAGTGTTGCGTTTATATTATTTGAAGAATATTGGTAATAATAAGCCCGTATAAGTGAAAATATTGCCAAGTTGAAAATATTCAATATAATTTATTTCCGAACCCGTTATACATATTGGGCTTCTGAAAGGAACGAGGACCCCGGTATGACTGAGATATGGCCGCCCCAAAAAATCAGCCTAACTCCGGGTAAAAGGGTCTTATTTTTGACAAAAGATCTTGATTTAATCAAACGTCAATTGTATGATGGTTTGAATCTACGCATGGAAGATTTGACAATTGATGACTTGCTTGATGATATTAACACCGATGTTATGACTCCTGCTTGGGTTTGTTTCGATCACGAGCCCGCCTTAATTGCTGAAAATGCATATGCTGGCCTCATGCATGAAGGTGAACGGGTCTTCAAACAAGGGGCATTAAAAAATGGTGGTTTCGAAGTACTTGTTAGTGGGCATAGAAAGGGTACGGGGAGTAGTCGGGAAACCGCGGCACAATGTGAGCGATGGTCGGGCATTAGAATCGTTATCGCTGCTTCTTTCGCACCGATTCACGAACGAAACAATATCAATCTCGGACAGGTTATGGGCGGTCATGAGGTGCTAAAACGATTGCAAAATGGTGAGTCTATCCCTCTTGCTGAATTTACAAAACAGTATGATCCTGTAACCCGATTGATTCTTGAGAACGGAGGTATTTTGCCCTTTGCAAAAATGCTCGATGCTAATGAGATTATTTTACCTGCAATTTCTAGCGAGGTACGTGGAATGACAATGGCTGAAAAAATTATTGCAAGGAAACTGATTGGTCAAGATGGTGCTGCATGCTATGTTTCCCCGGGTGATGCGGTTCTGGCTTCGGTTGATGGAGGGTACAGCCATGAATTTACAACCGCTCAGGTACACAATTTCTTAGCTGCTGAATATGGTGATAATTACTCATTACCAAATCCTCCTAAATTTGCTGTTTTTGAAGACCATTTACTCTATGCAACTGGTGTGCCGAGATTCGGACCGTTTGCTGATAAAATTCAAACATTGCGTGATTTGCAAATCGATTTCCAAAAACATACAGGAGTGCGAGATTATTCTGCAAAGGATGGTGTGAGCCCTGGAATCTGTCATCAAGTCGCTAGAGAGGAATTCATTGATGTTGGAGATTTTATTCAAGCCACTGATAGTCATACGTGTATGGGGGGGGCTTCTAACGCGCTTACTTACGGAGTGGGTGCAACAGAATACGCAAACCTTGTTTACAACCAATTTGCATTTGTTAAAGTCCCTGAAAGTATTCGATTCGAATTAATTGGGTCCCTTAATCCTGGATGTACTGCTAAAGATGTTATTCTTCATATTTTATGGCACTACGCAAAACACTCCGATACTCTTGATCGTTCAATGGAGTTTGGGGGGCCAGGTTTGGCTTCCATCTCAATGGATGAACGTGCAACTCTATGTAATATGGCAACAGAATGTAGTGCTAAAACCGGAATTTGTGATCCTGATCAATTAACAATTGATTGGTTACTTTCCAGACGTGAGGATTTGACTGAAGAAGATGTTCGTGCTGCGTTTGTACATGCTGATCCAGATGCACATTACGATGGTGGAGTCCATACCATTAATCTTAACGAAATTCGACCAATGGTTGCACATCCTGGGAACCCAGATGAAGGGGTTCCTTCAGACCCAACTAATGGTGCTTACATCGATGAAATTGGTAACATAAAAATTGATATTGCATATGCTGGTTCTTGCACGGCTGGAAAGGATGATGATTTCTCCTATTATGCAATGGTGACTAAAGCAGCTTTAGATGCTGGCCTAAAGGTTGCTGAAGGTGTTGATTGCTATATCCAATTTGGATCGAAGACTGTCAAAAATTTAGCTATGGCAAATGGATGGGTTGAGATGTTTGAATCTGCAGGAGTGAAACTTATTGATCCTGGTTGCGGTGCTTGTATTGGAGCAGGTCCTGGTGTTAGTAACAACTCAGAACAAGTTTCTGTGTCTGCAATTAATCGAAATTTCCAGGGTCGATCAGGTCCTGGAAAATTGTATCTTGCAAGTCCTCTTACTGTAATGGCATCTGCGTTCACTGGAAAGATTACTGCGTGGCGGCCTGACTTATTCAATTGAGGGGCTTAAATGTCAAAAATGCGTAATGCTTCATTAGGAGTTTTAGGTACAGTTGGAGGTATTGTATTTGTTATTTTTCTGACTCAAACTTTACTATCTCCATTAATTACAAAAATGGAGTGGTTTGGTGAGAATGGAATTCTTGGGGTTTTCTTTTTCTTTATTCTATATGTTGCATTCGCCTTGATAATGGTGCCTGCTAGTTTTCACAAATTCGTAAGCGGGGTTATTTTCGGTTTTTGGGGCGGGGGATTAATTGCTTTAATCGGATCTTGGATTGGGGCAATTTTACCATTTTTCATAGGTCGAAAAATATTACACAAATGGGTTAGTAGCAAATTGGAAAAAATGCCACTTTCTAAAGCTCTTAATGAAGGAGTTAGTAATAACGGATTGAAGTGTGTATTTCTAACGAGGATTGGGCTTGTGATTCCATATCCTTTCCTTAACTACGGCTATGGGGTCACAAATGTTTCATGGCGAGATTACTTAATTGGAAATATTGGTTTAGTTGTACCCGCGTGTTTATACGCATGGTGGGGAAGTCAGGCCAATACAATCAGTGATGCAGTAATTAATGAGAATAAAGATTGGAGTTATTGGGCCGCCATGGGGTTTTCTGTCCTCCTAACGATATGGATAATTTGGTATTTCCGAAAAATTACTTTGGATAATATTTCCGAAGAATATGGTGAAACCACAGGTATGGTTCAAGAACCTTAGGCGTCGCGCTCCCTGTGTTAGAGGCCCGACGTCATTAGGACGGAGGAGGACCTTGGCGAAGGTGTAATTATGGCAGGTATTGCAGACAAAATGGCAAGAAACCAAAAACAAATAGCTATTTCTGAATTCTTTGAAAAAAATAAACACTTCCTCGGTTTTGATACTCTTCAACGATCAATTATTACTGCAGTAAAAGAAGCGGTTGATAACTCATTAGACGCATGTGAAGAAGCAAGGATTTTACCTGAGATTCAAATAAAAATTTCTAAATTGGATGCAAAAAAGAATATTCTCGAATTAACTTCGGAAGATAATGGTCCTGGCATCCCTCAAAAAAGTATTGAGAAGGTTTTCGGGCAACTCCTTTTTGGTTCTAGATTTCATGCCATTAGGCAAAGCAGGGGGCAACAAGGAATTGGAATTACTGGAGTTGTAATGTATTCTCAATTAACTACAGGAAAACCTACTTCTGTTTTATCAAAGGTTGCTAATGATGAAACAACAGTAAGTGTAAATATTGGCCTTGATACTAGAAAAAATAAAGCAATAAAATCAGACCAAGATCGAATCATTTGGAAAAATGATGATGACACCTTGAAGGAACATGGATTAAGGGTTACCACTCGTATGAAAGCAAAATATCAAAGAGGGCGGCAATCGGTTTATCAATATCTGAGAATGACTAGTATTGTGAACCCCCATGCTGAAATTACATTCGTTGATCCTGATGGTGAAGTTCACCATTGGCCACGCGTTACCGAAAGATTACCTGGGAAGGTTGATGCCATTAAGCCTCACCCACATGGTATTGAATTGGGTCAATTGCAACGTATGTGCAAAGAGTCTTCAGATTCGAGGATGACGGTTTTCTTAAGGCAAAATTTCTCTGGTGTTTCAATGAGGGCTGCAAAGGAATTATGTGAAGCAGCAGAATTAGATATTACAACAAAACCAAAATCGTTGAAGCCCGATCACATTAGAGCGTTGCTTGAAACGTTTCAGGGTGAGCGCTTGTTTTCTGGTAAAGCTGTCAAATTGCTAGCGCCTCCAACAAATTGTCTTTCGCCCATTGAAGAAATGCTAATTAAAAAGGGTCTTTCGAAGACAATTGATTCAAAATTTATCACTACTATGACTAGGATTCCTACAGTTAGTAATGGAAATCCCTTTCAGGTAGAAGTTGGATTAATTTTTGGTGAAGGGATGCCTGGAGATAAACACGTAGAAATCTTAAGATTTGCAAATCGGGTCCCCTTAATGTATCAACAAGGAGGGTGTTTGTTAACAAAGGCAATAGAAAGTGTTGACTGGCGACAATATGGTCTTGAGCAGGCTGGAGGGAAAGGCGTACCTAAAGGGCCTGCTGCAATATTAGTGCATCTTGCTAGCACCAATGTTCAATTTACATCTGAAGCAAAGGAAGCGCTTTCAGATAATGAAATCGTGTTTGAAGAGGCTAGAAAGGCAATGTTAGAGATGGGGCGGGGTTTGAGAAAGCATTTAGAAAAGAAAAAGAAGATGGCGAAAACACGTGAAAAATTTGAATTGATTAATGATATTTTACCTGCGATCGCTGAAAAAAGTGCTACGATTCTTGATCGCCCTATACCTAATCTTTCGGGTTCAATTACACGAATAATGAGTGCTGTAATTTGTAATGAGTTGACGACTTGGAATGCTGAAACCAAACAAGTTGATGTAGACATTACTTTGTTCAATTATACTGCAAGGGCGAGATCATATTCTTTGTTAATTAATTGGCCTGAAAAAGAAGGTGCAGTTATGGATAGGAATGAGCGCGGTGGAAGAAAAGAGGCCATGGGCATTTGGGGTTGGAAATTAGAAACATTAGAATCTGGCGAGTTTGCAAAAATTAATTATTCATTATCAGGATTAGAAAAAGGAGATTGGACTGAAACTGAGGTTTTCTTTAGAGGAAGTCAAGATGTGATTGGAGCTACTAAATTAGATGAAAAAATGCTTGATGAAATTAGGCGCCAAGAAGAGATTCTTGCAAATAATGAAAGTGAAGGATTTGTCAGTGATCAAACTACCCAAACTACCCTTATTGGAGGTGCTGAATGATGGCAAGAGTAAATGATGCAGAATTAACTCGTGAACGATTACATGCTGTTGTTGAAGAGATGTATGATAGAATTATCAAAGGCGAGCCCCCAACAATGACCCTTCCTGTAAGAACAAAAAATAATATTGGATTTGACAAAAAACTTGGAGTTTTTAAATATGGAAAGAAGAGATCAATTAGGGATGCTACAAGTCTAGGATCAGCAAAAAATCTACTTCGTGCTTTACATGTTGTTGAGTTCATTGAAGAAATGATTGATGCTGGAAAGTCATCTACATTAAGAGAGATGTACTATATTTCAGAAGGGTGGGGCCTTGGCAAATTTAGTAATCAAAACGAGTCAAATAATTTGGCAGAAGATCTTGAAGTTGTTACTACATGTCTACGTGAAGATTTCAAATTGCGTCCAGAAGAAGATGGTGCTAGAATGATTGGTAACGTGACTGTTAATGAATTGAACAGGAGGGGCCAATGGATGCGAATTAATGCAAGGGACGATGTTGGTGATTCTGGTTATGGAGTGCCATATAACGTTGAAATAGAAAAGATCCAACTTGTGGAACATGATGTGAAATTTCTAATGGCAATTGAAACCGGCGGTATGTTTGATAGGTTGATTGAAAATGGATTTGATGAAGATTACAATTGCGGATTAATTCATCTAAAAGGCCAGCCTGCTCGTTCAACACGAAGAATCATAAAAAGGATGAATGAAGAGTGGGACTTGCCCGTAGTTGTGTTTCTTGATGGTGACCCATGGTCTTTCAGAATTTTTGCTTCGATTGCTTATGGGGCAATAAAAACAGCTCATATTTCTGAATATTTAGCGACTCCTTCGGCAAGTTATCTTGGCATCACTGCTGACGATATATTAGCTTACGATTTACCCGCTGATGATTTATCGAAAAAGGATATTGAAGCATTAAATGCAGAATTATCTGATCCACGATTTGCTGATGGTTGGTGGCAGGATCAAATCAACATGATGTTGGAAATTGGCAAAAAGGCAGAACAGCAATCGCTTGCAAAATATGGCTTAGATTTCGTAACCGATACTTATCTTCCTGAAAAACTAGGTGAAATGGGATTGATTTGAGGCCGCTTTATTGAAGGGTTGTCGCCCCTCGGGAGAATATATGCAGCCAACTGATTCGCCATCTCCTTGGCCAAAGCGATTGTTAATTGCAGGGGTTACATTGGTCATTATTGGTTTATCCATGTTTTTCCTATTGTCTGAAAGTGTAAATGAAAAAGTTGACCCAAGGCAGTCTTCAGAATTTGTTGCAACATATGGAGATGATAATGTTTTCAACCTTACAAGCGGGTGTTGGATTGTTAGTTCGATCAACACTGATGTGACATTTGATTTGACGTTTAATAAAATTGAAAACTCAACTATTTCATCAAAAGAAATTGCTACTGATTGTAAATATGATGTTGAGCCGCAATCTACAGATGGAACTTTATTCAAAGTTCATCAAACATTGGACATTGATGACAATGAACAAGTACAAGTTGTGATCAATTGTTCTGAAGAAAGTAGTTGCGGTGATGTTCATGTTTATTTAACAAATAATGGAGATGCTATGCTTCTTTGGTTCGACGATTTGCCACTACTATTTTCTGGTTTGTTCTGTTGTATTGGATTCATACTTATTCCATTTGGTGCAATGTTAATTATGATTAACAAAGGCAGAGCGGCTCAAATAGAATTGGCACAGAATGATATAATCACCTCACTGACTCCTTTGCATGATGAAGTTGATTCGAAAGCACCTTTGCTAACAACTGACGAGGTTTACCGATTGATGAAGGGTGATATTCCAGAAGAAGGTTTTGTTAATCCGGGAATTAAAGAAGAGGTCCCTTCGCCCTTTTCAAATAAAGATACTAGAGTGAAAAATGTCGTAAATAAGAGTGGATCGATTAATTCGCCTTCAGAATATACTCATTCTAACCCGCCTAAAGATGATGCCTGGAAGAAATGGGATGATGCTTGACTAATTATCGACGCATTCATAGGGGTCCTTTGGTAGTTAACCTCCGGTTGTGAAGTAATGGCCGACCTAGATGCTGCGCTGGCTGTATTGCAAAATAAGGCTCGGAGAGCGATTTTAGAACGATTAGTTAGGGAGCCTCATTATCCATTGCAATTAGCAAAACAAATTGGTATTTCACAACAAGCTGTAATGAAGCACCTAAAGATTTTAGAAAATTCTGGTTTTGTTGTAAAAGTAAAGGCTGCAAGCAATAAAGGCGGCCCACCAAAAAACATTTACACTGTAAAACAAGCAATTTCAATTAGAATTGATTTAGGGCCGGATTTGTTTCAATGTGAACAACGGAGTTTGCCTCCTGGCGGTCCTCTAAAGCTTTCAAATAAATTGAAAGGAGAGGTTGTTCCAATTGCGGAAGTTGTGAGTGGGCGAAAACGAATCGGTGTAGGTGAAGGTGCACATCATCTGTCGAAAATTGCTAACGCTATTGACGCCATTGACAGAGAAAGAGATGCATTAATCGCTTTACACCAACAAATAAAACAACGGATCTCAGCAACCGTTGATTCTGATTTTGATTCCTACGAACAACGTCTTGTTGTTCATAATATTCTCGAAGCGCCGGGCTCAAAATTTGATTTCAAGGCGTTTGCAAAAGAATTGCAGCTTGGTAGTGATGCTACAGACCGATTAATGGATGAAGTTAGAACACGTATGACAAGACAATTAGCTGAACGATCTGGGGGGTTTATTGCAGCACCACAATCAATTGAATTGCCATGGTGGGCCGCTCTTGGGATGGATCCCCCAGTCTAAATGAAAATTATCAATTTTCATCCTGTAATACAGTAATTAGGCTACTTTGTTCTGCTAATCTATTCTTAACATCTGTTCGGCGTCCTTTCCCTACAAGGTAAAGTACTCCAAAGAGTGAAAAGGTCAATAGAAGTACACCAAATGGTAATGCCCATTCGCTAACAATTTCACCAGCAACATCAAGGAATGGAGAGTCTGAAGATAATTCCTCGCCAATCAATTTTGTATTATCGCTTTCTGAAACTTCAACAATAGTATTTTGTGGATCTACTACAACTACTACTTCATGGCTTCCTGCAGAAACTGGGTATAGAAGATATAACTCGATTTCCTTTGCCGTTTCAGAGTCGTCGGGCGGTAATAATGCACCAATTGTTTGGCGCATTACAATACTATCTTCAGGGCATCCATTATCCCTTATATCCTTCATAACTTCATCGTCAACACTTGAAAACTCGCAAAGAACAACTTCAATATCTGTTGCATGGACGTTTCCTGTGTTTTGTAATACTACACGCACTGGAATTGTGTTATCTACTTCATTGCTAGTAGTATCTACTGAAACCTCTTGGATTCTTAGATTTGGAGCTCTTAAACGTAAAGTAAGTATCAGTTCATTGGTATCTAAGTCCTCTCCGTCCCATTGTAAACTATCGTCGTGATCTCCATCTACGTCCATTCCTCCAGCCATACTAGTTACTTTCAAACCAATATATCTGGTATCTAATTTTGCACCTGTTGCTATGTTCACTGTTGCAATCATTGTATGGGTGGTATATGGATCCATTTGGGGCATTCGCCATTCACCAATATCAGTAAGATAAACACAGGTAAAATCAGGGAATTCTGAATCTAGTGATGTGGCCTCTGTACAAGGTGTTCGAACTTCAAGTTCTGCTCCGATATAATAGACCATTTCCCAATCTACGCTCCATCCAGTTAATTGTCCCATTCCGGGCATCGTATTCCATAGAATTGTACCGGTTGATGGATCTTTTTGCGAGGTGTGGTTATGTAATGAAGGCGTATCTACTACGTTCCCTGCATTTGTAATATTAACAACAAATTCAACAATTCTTCCAGGCGCACTAGTTTTAACTTGGTTGTCAACATTAGAATCCATAGTAATTTGCATATCATAGAATTCATTCACGACAACCGAAATTGCAATTTCCTCACGCAATCTTGTCCTATGCCCTGTGTCATCAGGATAATCTTCTTCGCTAAATGATTGAATGATTACTGTGTAATCTCCTGCTGGAACTTGTGTTGGGACATTTACTATTATGTCAACCGTTTGAGAACTATCTCGAGATAATTCAGACAATAATCCTCGTGGGATTTCGATATCCCACAATACGTCAATACCTTGCGAATCGTAAACACGTCCTAGTCGTAGATCATACCTATCAGGGCCGTTGCCTGTATTTGTTACAGTTGTAGGAATTACCCATGAGTCTCCGGGGTTTGCAGTAAGAGTCGTCGTTTCCATTTCAGTCTCCAATGAAAATACATGGATTACATTTGTTGACAGAATTACTGAGTCTGCGACTCTAGGATAGCCTTCCAAGTAAGCCTTCACTGTAACTGCTGGCCCTAATCCTGCATTTGCATTATATGGGGCGCAAACTGATGCGACTACAGTATATGTTGTTTCTATTGGCCATAATCTTGGACTTGTTGGGTCTCCAGGATCTCTTGGACCTGGTGCGTTTGAAAAGTCAAGGTCTACTGTCCAATGGTCTTGTCTCCAAGTATTAATATCGATTTCATCCGGTTTGGCTTCAGGGGCTCCCGGTGTACTAAATATCAAGTAACCTTGTTCATAATTCTTAATGACATTTACATCGTATGTTGCACATTCTCCTGGTAAAATAATTTCACTTGTATCATAAATTTCGAATACAATATTACCCACTGATCTAATTGAAACGTTAATCCATAATTCAAGTACATCGTACGTGCCCTTCTCAAGAGATTTCAAAGGCTCTCCTTCTGACCAGCCCTTAACATAAATTACGAAAGTTCCGGGGTCTTGACTAGTTGGGACTGAAATTTCCAAATTTTTCGTAACTGACTGGCCGGGATCAAGAGAAACCTGCATAGGGAAGACTACTTGCCAGCCAAAGGGTAGTAACCATTCTTGTTGGCCTTCTAGGCTATTTGGATCATAGAAAGCAAATGAGTCGTGAACGTTACCAGTGTTAGTAATCGTAATTGAGAAGATCGCTGTTTGTCCTTGTTCTACATCTGCCATTCGATGGCTAGTATCCAAGTCGATTCCGTGGACTACATCCATCAAAGTCAGTGTTAAACGTTCAGAGCGTATTGCAGGATCTTTTTGGCTGATTGCGTTTACCATTACTGCAGCCAATTGGTCTTCGTTTGCTTGATAAATTGAAGGTGCTCTTACTCTTAGATATATTCTAGCTAATTCTCCGCCTTCCAAGAATATTGGCGTGTCTGGGAATATTGCTGTATGGTTATTTGAGAAATACAAATTCGCAGTCCAGTTTTCCGGGATTCCTGAAAGATTCAAATTGTATGTGTCTGCGACTAAATCCTTTGGCCCCGGTGTTGTATTATTTATTGTTAAATTGTATATTGTTTGTTCTCCCGGTTCAATTACGTGGTAATATGTTTCTCCGTCATCAAATTCAATATCTACTTGTCCTGTAAGTACGTGTGAGTAACAAATTGTCCATCTGTTACCATTGCTTTCATCTGAACATTTGTTAGTATCAGACCATGCAACATGTGCCCCGCTACCTAAATCATTAGCAAATGCTGGAGGCATTCCTAGTGATGGTTTTGATAATTGGTTGGGGCCGAGTTTGAATGAGTTCCAACTAGTAATTGCTGTCGAGTTCCAAGAATCCAAAGCTGTACTGCCTGGGCCTGTCAAATCTGTTGCATTAAGTCTCACATAGAGGATTTCTTCTCCAGCACTAGCATTACCAAAATCGTGCCACGCGATATGTACGTTATTTTGTGGATCTGTAAGTAAGGCTGGATAAGCAGATAATTGGCTGGCTCCATTTGGCATGCCGCCCCAACCCTCCACTGTAGAAATTGGCGTGTCATCTATTCTCTTTATTGCATAAGTAGAGAGGCCAGCTGATACGCCGTCCCATTCTCCTGCTCCTTGTAATCGTAATTTTGTATAATATACTTCATATGGAATCCCTTTTTCGAATCCATAATCTCTAGCATCCATCCATGCAATGTGCGTATTTCCTTGCATATCAACTCCAATAGAAGGATGGAATGAAAAGGCATCATCGATAGTTACTCGTGTGTCATTGACTACAACTAAATGTCCTTCGCTCCCTCTACCTAAATCTTCAGAATAAGTTTGGGCGTTTGTTATGTGTCCTGGTTGTCCTGGGACCCATTGTTGATCGTTGTCCATCTTCCCATATGGGTCAAGTACTGTCATGTAAATTTCTCTTGAGTTGTTTGTTGAAATATAAACCATAGCTTCTACCAATAATTGCATTTGGCTAGCTCCGCCAGTTCCTGATGGGAACTCGTATGTTTGGCCGCCTGCATCTGTTCCTCGTACAGAATTTCCTGGGCAATTTCTAGCTGCAGTTGAAACGACTCCGTTTGGACATTGAGCTAAATCCTTCATGTGAGATTGAATGTTATTTGCACCACCATAAGATTGTCCATATAATCCTACAGGAATGACTCCTGCATTGATACAACTGTCGTGGGCTTCGTTTATTGAAGTAGTATCATCTGCTTGTTGTGAAGGATCTCCATCTTTTGGTCCTTCATCAGATATTGGAATTACTATCTTCGTTGCGTTGGGATTCCATCTGTGGTCAGAAGAGGTTGGGGGGTTGCCTGGGACGTTTCCTACTGCGTCTTTCCAAGAAAGGCAGGCCCAATTAGACCCTGGGCCCCAATCTTCACCTGAATATCCAGAGTATGTTGCCCCGTTGTACACAGTTCCCGGTAGAGTTCTGAGTCCTCCAGAGTCGTCCCCTGGGACTTGCCCTAGCGGTGTACTACGCGGCCCTGAGTTTTTATTATGCGAAGCGCAATTTCCTGAGCTTGCTGCACCAGGTAGAGTGTTGCCTAGGCCATATATGGTTTCGTATACTGTCATATTACCTTCTTCTAACATGGGTTTTATTCCAGCGAAATATCCTCCAGATGCAAAGTTTCCACCATAAATTACTGTGCATACGTCCGCCCACTCTGAATACATGGATCCTGAAGTATCTACTACGAACACTAACTCTACTTTTCCTCCACGTGTATCATCCCATGCAATCTGAACGTAATCATTAGCATCTACTACAATATCAGGGTGGCCCTTGTGACCAATGATTGGAGTCAATAATGTGTTATCAAATAATACAACTACATTTTGTATAGAGTAATCTGGCTCTAGCATCTTGTAGTAAATTTGTGGTTGTTGGAAAAAGATGTCCAGTGCATCATAATTATCTTGCCAAACGATGTGAATATTTCCTTTACTATCTACGTCGATTGCAGGCCAATCTCGATCATTTGAGTGCTGTGCAACTATGTAATCGTCTATTGCAGATATATCGCCATCTAGTAATGATGTTCCATCCATAGGTGTGTTAAATGGATTTAATGCGGTATACATAATTTTGTGTTGCCCAGAATGATCTGCCCAAACGATGTGTACTTTGTTATCCTCATCTATCACCATGTCAGGATGGTAAATTTTGTGTAAACCGGAGTTTGTTATTTGTGTTGCGTCAATTAGAGTTTCTCCACGTGGAGATACCATCGAGTAATACAGGTGTTGGGTATTACGGCTCCATACAACGTGAACGTTTCCTTCTGAATCAGATGCGACTGCCGCCATACGGTCTGCGGCGGAACCTCCATCTGCAACTTGAATGGCTTCTGTAATCACTACTTGTGTTGCTGCAGCTGGTGCTGCAACAAGCATTGTTGACATTACTGACATTACCATTATTGCTACTAAACTAATTGATTTTATTCTCTGCCCCATACTAACACCTACTCTAAGACAAACTTAACGCTACCTTCTTCCTACTTAACCGCGTCCCTTTCGGGTCAAAATGCAGGTTGGCGTAATCTCTCTAATTCATACCCAGTCATCGGGGTCAAATCCATTTCCAAATGACATTGAATCGTCGATATGAACTTCTTGTTCTGCCGCTTTTTGTGGCTTATTCGTTTTCTTACTTCGGCTCTTTTTCTCATTCCAATCATCAACAGGGCCAGGGGCTCCTGTGCCCTTTCCAAATGTATATTTTATTTCATGAATCATTCCCAATTTAGCTAACCAAAGGCGCCGTAATGTTTGCATCAACTCGTTTTTTGTTAAGCCATCAAACCAAATTGGTTCGCTTACATTAAATGCTTGAAGAGGGCCTGTGGTTCGATTATCATCATGTCCAACATGTACAGCCCAATCAACTCCCGAAGCCATTAGTTGCATTCGGCATTCATGCATCCAAGATTTCCACTCGTCTAATTCTGTTTTTGCCATTTTTCTCATTAGATCTTGCTGTCCTGCATCTACTCTTGTCATTGAAGATATTGCGACTAGATCTCTGCCTTTGGGAATAATAATCGCGAACATGTGCCCATTTTTCCCTACGGGGTATCTGATCAATGTGTGCATTAGTGCTCTATCGTCTTGTTGATCTTGCATTTCTATTCTTTCAGAAATAAGCCACTCGCGAACCTTTGGCTCGATTTCTTCGGACGACATGCTTGGGGCGAGGTGTTGTCTCACTTCAATAGTTCAGTCTAATAATTCATACAACTCTTGTAGTTTAATGTCAATTTTCCTTTTTAATTTAATGCGTCTAAAGAAACGAAAGAAATCATCAACTGCATCCCAAGTAATTGAATATGTCTTGGCTGAAATATAAAACAATAATACGAATAATACCCATGTAATTAGGGCTCCTGCCATTGTTGCAAGTAATGTTGTTCCAATGTGTGTTTCAATTAATGATGGTAATATTCCATTAGGTTCAAAGGTTAAAATTATGATTAAAATTACGGACAATATTGGCCAGAAGAACATCGACCCGAACATTGCTGTTAAAAATTGATAGGAGACCCTAGCATCTTCTCCTTCGTCGGTATTATCGCCTAATACACGACCTAAGGCAATTTGTAATCCTGTTCCATAAATTAGAGTAGGCAATACTAACAAAAATAATGCAATTTTGATTGAGTTTGTTGCCATTGCAAACGGGGTTGTCATTCGTATTCCATTACCTTTAGAGTTTAGATCTTGTCCGTTGAGTTTGTTACTATCTAATTCCACTGCGATTTTTTCTGCTAATTCAGATGTTTTAGAATTGATTTTTTGATTGGTCATTGCTCTTGTAGCCAATACTTCTTCTCTCCAAGTTAATGTTCCAAGTCCTTTTTTCCTATTGCGGATGTGAGAAATTAGTTGATCTCGGTAATATTCTGACCAATTCTTTCTATTTGGGGTTAAATTGGTCAGGCGTTCTGTCACAGCCTCTCTCAGTGCATTTACATCATCCACTGGGGGCTCTTTCCATTTTTCTTTTGCAACAGCATCAACTAATTCGTTTGGCAAATTCTCAGCTGGGACTTCTATTGGATCTGAATATTCTATCCAACAATCAGTTCTAAAGAGGTGGCGTTTACGAAAATGTAGCCCTATTGGCATTATGACTGGTATTTCTTTACCATTTGCTTTTGCATGGGCGGCTGCAGCCAATACTGTTCGCATTGGCCCTGTTTTGGTACGGATAAGGTGGCTTTCTGAATGGCTTGTTCCTTCCGGGAATAAAGCACACCCATATCCATAGGAAATGCCTGTTGCTAGATTTAGCAAAGAGCGCCCGTTCATAGCAATCGCTTCTTCTTCTGTACATCCTCCTCTCAACAATTCTGCTTTACGTACAACGGGTTGTGTTGCAAATTTTCTTGCCCAAAATCCAAGCAATGGCCGAGTTACTAAATCATGTCTGCCCCCGACAACGAAATATTTTGGATGTGACAATATTATTGAAAAGGGGTCTATTAGCCCATTTGTGTGCCATGCAGCGCACAATGTGCCCCTGTCTGTAGGTATTTTTTCGATACCAGTAATTTCTATTGTCCTAAAAATAGAATTGTATGTTCTACGTAACATGAAGTATGCTACATTCATCCAAAAGGGTGAGCCGGGGTATTTTCCTTCGAATTTTGGCAGAGGCGTATTCAACAATCCCTCATAATTCATTTTAGTTGCTGATTGAGACAGTATGGGTAGTAGTTCGCCGTGTTGGTCAACTGCTCCATCTTGTCCTGATTTCATGAGGATGCCTCCATTATTTTATTGTGCAGAAGTGAAAGTGATTCAAAATCTGGAGTTTGTGGGGTCACTGTTTCGGGAAATAGAGATGTGATTGTTTTTCCTCCGTCTCCTTCTGTTCGGGGTATTATGTGTATGTGCATGTGGGGTATTTCTTGTCCTGCTATTGGTCCATCATGGATTAATATTGTAAAATCTTTAGTTCTGAAATACTTTGAAAGTATTTTTTGTGTTTGTTGAACTCCTTGCATCAATTCATTAATTTCTAATTGCGGGAGTTGTGATAAGTGTTTAACAGGATTTCGGGGCACTACCAGAGTGTGTCCTTCTCTTCTTGGGAATACATCGAGAAACGCCCCCCACGTTTCGCCTTTTGCAATAAAATTTGCTGGGATTTTACCTGAAAGTATTTTTTCGAAGAGTGTCGATTCAGTCATTTGGTTCAACACCTCAGGTCCTCAATATACTAAGTCGATTTATGAATTAGGAGGCAGGGTCCAAGATCCTGACGTTCCTTTTCTAACCGCAAGTGTTGAGATTTTACCGTTATTATCAACTAATGTATGATGTAATTGTGAGTCGTCAGTTTCGGCGAAGTCGTTACGTTGATGTGTTCCTCTGCTTTCGGTTCGCGCCAATGCGCTTTTTGCTGTTGCAATTGCTAGTCTAATTCCGGCTTTTAGGCGTAATGTATCCAATAGATTCGTATTGTACAATCTATTTTTATCATCAACGTATAGATTTTCAGCCTCGGTTTCTAATTCTTCAAGTAACGAAATCGCTGATTCTAATCCTGAAGCGTCTCGCAAATAATTTACTTGGCTATTCATTATTGTCTTTAATTTTGTTAGTAAGGGGCCTGCGCGTTGTACAGTCCCCTCTTCTGTTGCTGCCAAATCAATATCAAGGTCTGCCTCTACTGCACCAAGTTGTGTTTCTAATTCTGATATTCCTGAATATGAGGTTTTTTCTGCAAATCCTGCTGCATGTTCTCCTGCTGCTGCACCGCCTGATAATGCGTCAAGTAATCTATTTCCTGTAATCATGCCAGCCCCGTGTACACCAGAGCAAGCCGCATCCCCTGCTGCATAAAGTCCTGTAAACCATCTAGACCATTTTTCTACAATTGCCCTGCCATGTTCATCTGTGACAATTCCTCCTAAAGTTGTTGAAACTTGAGGTTTTATTGGGATTGTTTGCTTTTTCATATTAATTCCTAAACGGGTTGAAATTAATTCTGAAGTTTGTGCCCACCACTCGCTTGAAGTGTCAAGTTTTCGAGCATCTAATACTATTGTGTCTGACATCATGATTGCTTGGGCAAGAGCATTTTGGTCTGAATATTCTTCTGCATCAATTGGGCTTCCGTCTAAATTTAAGATTGTTGCACCATCAGCAAGCATTCCCATTGGTAATACTACATTTGTCCCTGGAACTGCCAGGGGGGTCCATGTAATAAATTCCATATTACGTACTGGGATGTTTGCTTTCATTGCGAGATCTAAACCTAATCCGATTGGGCTTCCATTCCATGCCCCTTCATAACCTCCATCAGCAATAATCACTGTTTTAGCTTGTAAAGCGTTCACTTGTCCTGTTGTCATGTCCAATGAAATAATCCCATTTACAGATTGGTCTGTATGTACTAATTGTAATGGGATTTGGTCACCTCTTCGGGTTACTCCGTGCTTCATGCATTGTTCTTCGAGAACTTGTTGTGTTTCCCTAACCATTGCATCGCCTGCCCCTGATAATCGGGGAAGGCTGTGGCCTGCAGCACGGCGGACTAGTGGTATGCCATCTGAGTCTCTGCGAAAGATTACTCCCCAGCGTTCTAGCAAATCCACTTGTCTAATTGCTTGGGAAATACGGGTAGAGACTATATCTTGATCGCACAAAAACGCCCCTGCTCTAATGGTATCGTCTCTGTGTGATTTTGTGGTGCTTTCTTTTAGAGGAGCTGCAATGCCATCCAAAGCAACCGTGTCTGGTGTACCAAGACTGTTTGCTGAAACTAATAATGTACTTGCTCCGGCCTTAGCTGCACTAGCAGCAGCACGTAATGCTGCGGGGCCATCTCCAATAACGATAGTATCCCATGCCTCCATGTTCTCCTCTCCGTTAGATTATCCCAAGTGTAGTCACGCCATAAGTACAGCGCTTCGCGGGTTATGCTGAAAGAGTCATATCTTCAATAATAGGAATGGGAGATTCTCCGATTGTTCTTGCTTTTAACATTCCATTTAGTCGGCGTGAATTAAGATAGTTGTCTCTTGCAGTAACTGTTGTTCTAATTACTCGTGAGTCGACCACTATTCCCTCATCGTCACGGAGAATTATCTGGACGTTTCTTTCACCCCTAATTGTTTTCTCCCAGCAAACTCCTATCCATAGAATGATGCCTTTTTCGAGATACCTTGGCATCCAATCTAATGCATCATCAACTAATGGGTCCGTGATCTTAAGAGGGCCTGATGGCGCTGGACATGCTGAAAGTTCTAACCTGTGTGTATGAGATTGGGGTTTTCCCCCGGGAACAATTACCTCTACTCGCATATGTCGATTCTTTGATGTTTGGTTATTCAATGCGATGAATAAATCTCCAGCCCCGCCACCGCAGTAAGGCGAAAGGGCTATGTCCATTCTCCATTCAGATTCTGTAATGGTTGAAGCCCCTGCCATTAAGTCGTTTTGTAATCTGTCAAGCAAATTAAAAACATCTTCGCGCCAAGATTTGGCGTGTCTAATTAATCGTTGAATTGTTCTCCAATTTATCATGCCCTTTGGGTTCAATAATAAGTCTGATATTGATGTATATTTTATGAATTCTTTTAGCTCATCTATTGTTTCCAAATCTGATAAGTTGCCCCTCAAATTAAGATGCATCAAATACAGGATTCTTTCTCTTGCTTGGCGGGAGTCGACACCGGGTAACAATGAGTTTGCTAATTTTTTTTCCCAATCGCCCCATTGTGCAACTAAGTCGGGATCTAAATGAGAGAGGATTATATCTCCCATTATAGTATCAAGTTGGGTTGGGTGGTGAGTTGGAGAATGCAAGATAAGATAGGGCATTTCATCGCCTAATTTTAAGATGTGGTCTGTAATAAATATTGCATGAAAAGAAAGGGAAAGGGAAAACGCCATTGCTATTAGTAAAAGCATATTATATGCTAATGTGTTTGGTTCTAATCCTCCTGCTGCCAATAATAATAGTACTGCTGTTGCTGCTAATATTGATGAAATTCCATTGCTTATTCTTACATCATTAATTCCTGTTTTTATCCGATCCATTCCAGGTTCAGCCATCATATCTCGCTTTATTCCTTTTTGAATTTCCCCTTGCTTCCACAAAGCTGATCTTAAAATTAGTGCACTAGATGCTTTTTCTGCAGATACAAATGCTGGAGTGATGCTTAGAAAGAGCATTGGTATCCAAAATAATACGGTTAAAGATGGCGTTGCAAATATAATTCCTGGTGCGATTACTCCTGAAAGTGCTGAAAGTGCCATCAACATCCCAGTAATTATTCTAAGTGAAATTATTATATTTCTATTCGCGATTTTCCCATACTTTATTCGGCTTTTATTAGATTGGTGAAGGGCGTTTAAACTCGATTCTATTGTGTCCACGGTGTTGTTCCAGTTTTCACCTTGTGGCGAAGGAAAACCCCGAGTAGCGCCAGGAACTGCTCTCTCTATGCCTCTAGATTTGGTGCCCATCTAGTATCTCCTCCGTTCTTATCCACAACTTGGTTGCATTGTCATCGTTTCGGGCAGCGCGGTTACCTCTACGCCGTTTTTTATTTATCCAATATTGGCCAGACGATTTACCTGCTTCATTACTTAAGGCAAGGTGTAATCCGGTTTTTGCACCACGTTTTGATCCGATCATAAATATACGTACTAAGGGCCAAAATAAGCGCATAGGGCCACTCGCGTCTTCCGCAAACCTTGTTCGCACAACACCTGGATGAAAGCAATGTGTAATGACATTAGTTCCTTCCAGCCTTCGTGCTAATTCACGAGTAAATAGGATGTTACACAGTTTTGAATTTGAATATGTTAACCATTGGCTATATCGGCGATTTTCAAAATTTAAATCTTCTAAATTGAGGCGGGACATCTTATGCGCTTCTGATGCAGTATTGATAATTCTACTATTTTCTGTGGTTTTTAATATTGGTAAAAATGTCTGTGTCATAACAAAGTATCCTAAATGATTTACACCAAATGTCATTTCTTGCCCCTGGGTCGTTCTGAGTTTTTTACCCCACAGCGCCCCCGCATTGTTTAGTAAAACATCTAATCTGTCAAACTTATTGATAAATTCAGAATATAATTTTGTGATATTTCTTAAATCGCTCATATCACATAACATCATTTCCACATTATTGCCAAATTCCATCTGTAATTTATTGAGTGCTTTTTGCCCTCGCTTAATTCCTCGGCTGACCATCACGACGTGATATCCTGCCGCTGCCATCCCCCGGCATAATTCAAATCCGATTCCTGAGTTGCCTCCTGTGACAATGCAAACGCGGTCGGCCATGGTTATCCGAAAGCAACAACTTCTTCAAAACCGTGGCTGTTTAATTATGTTAGGAATTAACTTTGAGCGATGGTTTGTTGAAGGAGGCCTTGCACGGGAACTTTGGACACGTGGCCCAGCTGGATAAGGCGGCGGCCTCCTAAGCCGCAGATCGCGGGTTCAAATCCTGCCGTGTCCGCCATCAAATCGGAGTAGGTTTTGATATCTCCTTTACTCTATGTAGGAATTCTTCTAATTGTATTCGGCCATGCATTGATTTTTGTAAATTAGTATCGCATTCAGCAAGTGCAGTAAGTAATTCACAGAGTAATTCGTCGTCCAAAAGAAGTCGTCCTGTTGTCAATAATTTGTGCATGTGATGAACTATGTCTTCTGCTTCAAGTGTATGTTCATCCATTAATCGATCCATGATTCCAAGAGCTCCTTTCAATACTCTTTTGTTTTTATTTCCTACCTTCTCCCAACGGAAATCGTAAACGCGCCCCCTCATTGCTTCTTCGAAAATTTGTTGAATTCCGACTAATGAAGTCGATGCTACTAAAGTTTGGAGGTTTTGTCGATTATTGAGTTGGTTTCTTTTTGCAAGTAATTCCATAGTGAATACTGCTTTTCGTAAATTACCGTTTGAGATATGCGCTATGTCTCCTATAATTCCACGAACTGGAATTATTGATTCTTTACTTGAAATATGTTCTAAGCATGTAACTACTTGTTGTTTGTCTGTTGAAGGAATTCTTATTTGCTGAGATCTAGATCTTAATGCATCGATAATTCTTGATGGAGAGCGTGCGGTGAATATAAATCTGGAGGTTAGGGAGTTTGTTTCCATCATCCTTCGTAAATAGGGTTGTCTTGTCGGCCCTAGATGGTCTGCGTCTTCGATTACTATTAGTCGGGATATTGGCATTATTTCTCCATCGATTAATTCTCTATTTTCCATTCCTGCAGGGGCTACATCTCCTTTTTTTGCTATTGTAATATTCGAGTCAAATGAGTCGAGGCTCGCTCTGCTAGCGAGCGTGTCTTTTGAACTGCTGCCACCGGGTCTCAAAAACTCTTCAAATTTTGACATGGCTCCGGATTGCCTTGAAATGTCTCTTGCTTGTAGTACATGTGTTGTTGACTCCCATGAGGGGCCTAGAATTTGTCTTGCAACTAGTTTCCAAGCTGCTGTTTTACCTACGCCTGGAGGTCCTGCAATTATTAGATGGGGGGGGTTTGCTTGTGTTGCTGCTTTTTCTAAGGCTTTGAGTGTTGCTTCTGGTATTGCCAATTCATCGAATCGGCGAGGGGAATATGATTCAAGCCAACTCGCCATTGAACTTAGTAACCAACATGCGGTCTTTCAACCACACGGTTTGATTTTCAATTACTCTGCATCAAGAATCTTATGAGAGGTTCTTCGTAGTTTTACGAAAATGCGAGTCCCGCAGATTTTGCACGTCATTGCCGGCTGCCACTTACCGTCACGATCACGTGTGAAGTTCTGAATTTGTCCGCAATTTGCGCACTTATAGTCAACTGTATTGTCAGCCATAGTTCTCGCTCCTGCCCCCGCGACCGTCCTCTCCTCTTTGAAGGTGTCCTTTCTAACAAGCAATGTTCATGAGTGGCGCGCGGTGAGAGAAAATTATGGGAGTTTCACCTTTGATTATCGATGTAATTGATAATGGAGGGCAATGGACCCATCGCGAATGGCGTATGCTAAGGTATCTTGGTGTTGATACTAAAATTGTAGAAAATAATACCCCTATTGAAAATCTGCGGAATCTGGACGGTTTAATCTTGTCTGGAGGGGCTGCTCGCGTTGGCCTTACTGGAGAATTAGGGAATTGTGCAGAATTTCTTAAACTTAACATTCCTATATTGGGGATTTGTGCTGGACATCAATTTATGGCTCGATATTATGGGGGGGATGCTCGAGAAGCTCCAAAGCCAGAATTTGGTGCAATGAACATAACATTGCGAAATGGAGGTGGTAAGATTTTTGCTAGAACTGCTGAAAATCAAATTGTCTGGGAAAGTCATAACGACGAGGTGCATATCGTACCTGATAATTTCTTTATTACTGCTTCAAGTTCTTCATGTGAGGTACAGGGCATGGAAAATAATGCTGGAGATCGGTTTGGTCTACAATTTCATCCAGAAGTTAATGATTCTGAATTTGGTAAAGAAATGTTTGAAAACTTTGTTGAAATATGTAGAAATGCTAAATCAGAATAATAATTCATACTTTCAGATTTGCTTGTCGTGCTAGTAATACTATTTTCATACTATGTTCCAACATTGCAGTGATTGCCCATGCATCATCTAAATCGGATCCTACGCAATATGCGCCATGACCTCTAATTACTACACATTTATTGCCTCCCATTTTCAAAGCCTCAGCCGTTTGTCTTAAGAAATCGTCAGGATTGTCGTCGTCAGGATCTACAATTATTATCTTGCCTAAGTGCTTTTTACCTGCTTCATCAATTGGAGTGCACAAAACCAGGTCCTTTTCACAACTGGCTGCTGTAGTGAATGCTCCTTGCATGTGAATACAAGCTGCTGGGCCTCCGGTTTCCAAAGAAATTGAGGCTAAAAGAACTTCTAGGACTCTCCAATCTGGAGGGGCGCCTTCTGGCGCGCCTTGTCCTAATCTACCACCAATCAGATCTCTTTCATTTAATCTCGGAAGTAAACAGCCCTCTCGCGTTCCAATCATTACACCAGGCATGCCTGGATGTAACATCGTAATGGAGCCCATGTTTGCTCGAATCAAAAGTTCCCGATCTAGTTGGCGGGCAAGACGGGCTATATCTGCAACCAAATGGTCTGGAACAACTATGTCTGCAAATACTGCAGGAGGCATTGGTTGTTCTTCTAATTCCTCTATCACTTCAGCGGCGCCCGCTAAGGATTTTCTCAAACTTGCTACTTCTCCGGAAAGGCGGGCAACTTCTTTTTGTGCAGCCTTTGCAAGATTTGGTTTGTCTTTTGTTTGGGATTCTTCTTCGGGTTCTTCTGCAGGTTCTTCTTCAGGTTCTTCTTCAGGTTCTTCTGCAGGTTCTTCTTCAGGTTCTTCTTCAGGTGCTTCTTCAGGTTCTTCTGTAGGTTCTTCTGTAGGTTTTTCTTCGGGTTCTTCTGCAGGTTCTTCTTCAGGTTTTTCTTCAGGTTCTTCTTCGGGTTCTTCTTCGGCTGATTCAGATTTGTTTTCTTGTTTTGATTCTGAAGGGGGTCCTGATGGTGGTCCTGATGGTGGTCCTGATGGTGGTCCTGATGGTGGTCCTGATGGTGGTCCTGATGGTGGTCCTGATGGTGGTCCTGATGGTGGCCCTGATGGTGGTCCTGATGGTGGTCCTGATGGTGGTCCTGATGATGGGCCTGGCGGAGGGCCAGAGAGGGATTTTGATTTTTCAGAAGGTTCTTCTTCGGGTTCTTCTGTAGATTCTTCTTCAGAAGATTCTTCTTCTGTAAGTTCTTCCGCGGATTCTTCTTGGGTTTCTTCTGGGGTTTCTGTTATAATTTCTGGTTCCGGGGAGGATATTTCCTCAATGTCTCCAAACGCGCCGCCAAACATGTTGTCTGCTGCGGCCTGATTGGCTTCCTCTCGTGCCTTTTTTGCTGATGTTTTCGGCCCCGGCATATGTCCCACCGGAGAGGCCACTGAGTGCGGCTTAAATAGCGGTTACCGCTCGGCGACCTGCTGCCCGCGTGGTGTAGCGGTTATCATGAGGGGTTGTCGATCCCTCGACCCGGGTTCGATTCCCGGCGCGGGCGCTCTATTGCCCTTTTACTCGTATTTATTATTGCACGAATGGTTCTTGAGGGGTGGCTGTTAGGGGGTAATATGCGCGTTATTGCATGGGGTTTCGTAATCATCATGCTCTGCCCCATGGCAATTGCATGCGAAACGGAGGTTGCAAGGGCGTTGAATGGTTACTTCCCCTCACCAACTGGTATTTCTCCCGATAAAGATGAATCTATTCGCGAATCAACGAGATTGGCTGGTATTGGACAAGAGACTGCAAGGCACATGTTATGGAAAGTATTGATGGGAGAAAACCTAACTGAACGCGAAATCGCTGACGAAGTTGATCGGGCAATGATTGAAAATGGTTCTAATCCTAATTGGCCTTCTTTTGATACAATTATTGCATCAGGTTCCAATGGAGCTATTCCTCATGGCGACCCTGAAAATAAAGGCGCTGGGCCTAAAATTGTAGAAATTGGAGATGTTGTTGTTGTTGATTTGGGTGCGCGAGTGAACGATTGGGTAAGTGATGTTACACGAACTTATGTGATTGGAGGAACTACGAATGATACAATTATCTCGTCATATATGGCCGTATATGATGCTCAAAATCTTACTTTTCCAGTAATTGAAGCTGGAACCCCTGCATGGGTTCCGGATGATATTGCGAGAACACATATTGAAGAGCAAGGTTATGGTGACAAATTTATCCATAGTTTAGGACATGGTTTTGGTGTATGTGTTCATGAACCCCCGCTACTTTCTTCTGGCTCGTCTGATCCTTTGTTTGGACTCTCTTACAATCAGCAATTGTTAATGGCATATGATGCTGTTACAGTAGAGCCTGGGATTTACCATGATGGTTGGTTTGGTATTAGGATAGAAGATGATTTCTTGATTAATCAAGACGGACATGAATTCCTAACTGGGGATTTGCCAAGAGATTTGGATTGGTTTATGATAATGGATGATGATTATATTGAAGAAACTGGGGTGTCACTTAACGAAAATGACGATGATGGTTCTTTGCCCTACCCGTTAGGTGTGGTTGAAATAATGCTGATTTGTTTTGTTGTTGCATTATTCAAACGCGACTAATGACTTATTCGTTGTGATTTGAAACCGTTCCACATACTTTGCAGTAAACATTTATCCCCTTTTTACGAGGAATTGCTCCCGAGATATCTATTTCGGCTCCGCAATCACACTTTACACGTCCGAGCATGGAGTGCCCAAGAAGAAACAATAGATGATTGTGCCGCCCATTAATTGATGGTTAAAGAAATTTCAAATGAAGCGTATGATTCCTTTGGGGAATAAGATTTTGAAGGTGAAATTGTTATGTCGTTTATTATATATTCATCTAATATTTTTTCAAGTTTTTGTTTAGTCGTATCTATTGATTCATTATCGATTATCGCCCAGCCTCTAATTACTGTCTCTTGGTTTTTTTTCAATAATCCAATTAATTTTGACAAGTGGTTGATGCTTTCATGGGGTAAATTAACTAATAATAAATCGGCACACTGTGGGTGTTCCTTTGATAAATCTCTGGCATCTCTACATTCAGCCCAGTGGTTTCCGATGTTTTGTTTGAGAATTGGTACTGCAGCAGGATTTAGATCGCTTCCGTATATTTTGTTTGTCAATCCTTTTTCAGAAAGTAAAGTAACTAATGATGGTCCAACTCCTGCATAAGGATCACACACATCTAATGGCCTACCTAAACGATTCTTTAATTTCTTAGCTGATTCTACAGTTAAGAGTCGTTCATTTGCTAATCGTGGAGAATAATACGCAACACTAGGGTTAACTATCATTTCATTTCCATTCTCCCGAACTATTGTCTCCGTTGTTTGTTTATTTCTTGACGAAAGTATTTGTAAGTCTCTAACGCGGAATTTGCCCGTTACTCCTTTATCCGCGCAAACTACTCGCATATTGGGAAATTGTTGCAATATTGCCTCCCCTATTGTATTTCCAAAATCTATAATTTCACTAGGTAATTTCAAAATTATGATGTCTCCAATTTGATCATGACTCATTGGCCAATACTCTTTGTATTCGGTAAAGAGCTCTAGATCTAGTCTTTCTGTCCAATGTTTAGGAGGTGGAGACAAGGGTGATAATGTGATTTGTTTATACTTCTTAATTGATTGTGGTGCTTTGTCATTCAGAGGTATTGCTCGATTATCTCCTATACTTTGAATTCCGTAACCTTCTGCAAGCCATCCTTGGGTGGTTAAATACTCCCTTACAGATGCTGTTTTCTTGCTCGGCACGCTCAAATGTCGCATGTTGCTCGGAAGGGGCACACGCGTCGGTGGTTTGAGTATGGCGGCTGGTTTGGTATTGGTTGGTATCGGTCTTGGGGGTGTTTCCAATATGACGATGGAAGCATTAAGTGCTGCAAAATCTGCTGATATTAGGAAGTTTGAGGGATATACTGCACTTTGGTCTGCAGAACATTTTGTGGAATTAGAAAAGGAAGTTGGAGACATCGATAAAGTCATGCGTCCAGATGTTGAAGAACCGGTTGAATTGCTAAATTTGGCTAAGGAATGTGTAGTTGCACTATTGGTTGTAGGGGATCCTTTGCAAGCTACAACGCATGTTGATTTACAATTGCAAGCGCAAGATGCTGGAATTGATTGTAAGGTAATTCATGGGATTTCAATTACTGGAGTTGTGACTGGAGCAGTTGGTCTTTCAAATTACAAATTTGGGAGGCAAACCACAATTACTTATCCATATAGAGGATGGGTTCCTACGTCTCCTTTAGAAACAATAGCAATGAATAGGTGTCAGGGATTACATACTCTTGTTTTGTTAGATTTAGATCCTACAGGTGAAGGAGTTGGGGAGCAGTGTCCTATGCAACCAGCCGATGCTGCTGATGCTGTTATGTTAATGTCAGAAAAAATAATGGAGAATATTGACAGTTGGGAAATAAGTGATGCTCTATGGAATATGGAAATTGGGGCGTTTAAAGAAGTGTGCTCTGATATTACAAATTTACCTGTCATTTTATGCACTGATATGGGAACGGATGATCAATCTATAACTTACCTGAAATTAAAGGATTTGCATTCAGCAAAAGAAGGGCGATTACATTGCCTCATTATACCATCCAAACTAACAGATACTGAGAAAGCGGCCCTACATAGATGGACGAAGTAATGAACAAGGAGTTGTGTGTCGCGATATAATATGGCGAGGCCTGCCCAAGTTGAGTTTCCCGGGAAAAAACGCCAGCGTATGCGTATGCGTGGAACAAAGCAGGCTGATGAATACACACAAAAGCGTCTTCGAAAAAATTTGGACCGTTTGTTAGAGGAGGGAGAGAAATTACTACCTGGAATGTTATGGACTGGGAAATTAAGTTGGGGTCGTACCGATCCAGTAACAAAAACCCTGAAAGAATTGAGTAAAATTCTCGCCAAACGGCACGATGTTGCATGGCTATCTAAACGTATGATGGCTAAACGAGGGGACCCGGTTGGGAAGGCTTTAGCTGGTTCCTTACGTGCTGCCCATGAAACCGATATTACTACTGTTGGAAATTACAAATCTCCTTCATTTGGAAATGCTTCCTATGTTAGACGTGGTGATGCCAAGGTTGCATATCAAGCAGGTCTTCAAAATCACAATATGCCAAAGTTACGAATGCTTCCTTGGGAAGATCATGCTAGGAAAGGTTATTTCTTTTTCTCCTGGCATGGTGGTTTTGTTTGTACTGGGCCTAAAGCGGATATCCCTGATGGGTGGTTGGAATCAATATTAGATAAATCCAGATTTGATTTTACTGAAAAGGATGGGGTTTGGTGCACTAAGGGGTTGGATCATAGCCTAATTAATGATGAGGAAATGGCTGAGGAAGGTTATCTGTTGCTTAATTTTACTAATGGAGACAAAGTTGCGATTGGTTTTGATGATTTAAATTCAATAAAAGGCAAAACGTCTTTTGCACATGAAATGGCTTTATCGATGCTTCCTCCAAATCTATCAACTATTATGAAGCCTACAGCCGTATGGTTGCCTGATGGTGTCAAAGAGCATTCGTCTCAAGAACAATTGGATAGAATATTGGATGCGTGGATGGGTTTAACGTTGAATGAAGGTTTTGTGGCAAATAGTGTGAAAGGAGCTGTGTTGCATCACCTTGATGAAGGTTTTATCGTAGGGCAGAAGTGGTTTCAGAGTGCCAATGATGCTGTTCAAGAGTTAAATGGTTCAAAGGCTGAAAAGGAATTGGCTCTAGAGTTAATGATGAGTGCTGAAGGCAGTGGTTTGCGAATTTCTGCAAAGGGGGAAATTGTGGAAAGAGACGGTGCTGCTTTGGAAATTGCTGCCTCTTCTTGTAATGATGTTCTTTCTGCGCTTTGGGATGACCATGGAATGAGTGGTTTGGTTTCGATGGGTTTAGGAGATGCTGAGGCTGAAGAGTTGTGGAAAGATCAATCCGAAAATAAGCGTGCTTTTGGTAAATTTTTAAAGAATTTAGAAAAACAACGTGAAAAAACATCGTTGGTTAAATTATTCCCATATCGAAAAGAAGAGCTTGATGGTCCAGTTGGATTGATTAACGACCTCACAATTACTGGATTAGTAGAAGGCGTGGGTAAAGCTGAAAAAACAGCATTAACAAAAACACAAGATATTGAAATGGAAGCTGCGGCATGGGCGTGGTTAGTTTCGGTTAATCGATCTTCAGGGCAAGAATGGCAATTTTCTCCTAATGCGAGAGATAAGGGAAATGCTTGGAGTATTGCTGCAAAAGATGTATGGCAGGCAGGTAACGATTTGATAAATGGGGAAAAGGCCGATTATAAATCGGCTTTAAAGGCGTTTATTTCATCTTGTGGACAAATAAATGACTTGTTGTAATTCAATTTATTTACGTCTAAATCTTATTATTGCGTGTCTCAAGCGCGCTATTTTATTGAAGATATTCCTCACTAAACATTAGCGAGGGCTTGTGAAATGTCGTCCCATAAATCTTCTATGTCTTCAATGCCGATTGAAATCCTAACAAATCCTGGTCCAAGCCCTGCCGCATATCTAACTTCTTCTGGAATAAACATATGGCTCGAATTAAATGGGCATTCCACAAGGCTTTCTACCCCACCTAGGCTTGTTGCTTCAAATATTATATCTAAGCCTCTCATAAATTTTAATGCTGCGCTATCGCCTCCTTTTACTGTGAATGCAATCATACCAGTGCCTTTAGGAATTATACGCTTTGCTAATTCATAATCAGGATGAGAAGGAAGAGAGGGGTGGTGTACTATTTCAATCGAATTATGAGATTGGAGGCGTTTTGCAATTTCTGCTGCATTAGTACAATGTTTTGGCATACGTACTGAAAGTGTACGGATTCCACGTTCGAGTAAATAGCAATTATGTGGGTCTGGTGAGCCCCCAAAGTGCACTTTTTTAATGAACATTTTAGCGATTAATTCTGCTCTTCCCACCACCGCTCCACCAACTATATCTGAATGCCCTCCAAGATATTTTGTTGTTGAATGGATTACTAGATCGGCACCCATTGAAATTGGTTGGCAACCCCACGGGGAGGCGAATGTGTTGTCAATAACTAGCAATAATTCGTGGCGCTTTGCAATTTCTGACATTGCCTCAACATCACATATTTTAATCACTGGATTTGTAATTGTTTCAATATACAATATTTTGGTATTTTCTTGAATGGCTGCTTCGTATGATGCAGGGTCTTGCATATCCGCCATCGTTGTAGAGATTCCAAATCTGGGTAATTCTTCTGTCATAAGACCATATGTGCCCCCATATACGTCAGAACTAGCTACAATATGATCGCCTTGTGATAATAATCCCATCAATGTGGTGGAAACTGCTGCCATTCCGCTAGCGAATAATTCTCCATCTTCGGCTCCTTCAAGTGCGCAAATTTTCTGGACTACGGCCTCTGAATTAACGCTGGAAAGGCGCGCATAGAGGAGGGTGTGTTGGGCGCCTGCTGCCCATCCCGCGTATCTTTCATCGGTGAGATAGTATGTAGATGATTGGAAAATCGGAGTATTTACTGCTCCTTCGATGTGTTGTGTGCCAGCGTGTACGGCGTTTGTTGAAAATCTCCTTTTGTCGGACATATATATCTCCAAACAACGGTATGATGGTTACGTACATCAACAATTCGCTTAATATTTTAGACGGATGTCGGAAAATAGGGGTAAATAGTGTTATTTATCCGTCAATATGACGGAATCTTTCATAATGTAACTTCTATTCGGCCAAATAATGAAACTAGATTCTAACGATTTGAAACTAATTGAATTGTTAAAGGAAGATTGTAGGGCGTCTGTTACCTCATTGGCTGAAGCTATGGGAATTGCAAGAGTAACTACTCATGATAGGATGGTTAAATTAAAACGCGAAGGTATCATTCGTAGATATACTGTAGATATTGATGCTAGGGCCTGGGGTTATGAATTACGTGCTTTTATCTTTGCTAGATGTGATACAGGTGATGTAGATCGAAGAGATGTTGCTCAAAAAATCTGTAGCTTACCATATGTCGTTAGATGTAATGTAGTTGCGGGAGATTGGGATTTATTAATCGAAGTTGTTAGCCCTTCTATGGATTCATTGGGCGACGCAATATTGGATGGTTTGTCGAAAGTTGGAGGAATTGCAAGCACTCAAACAATGGTTTCTTTCTATGATTATTCTGGGCCTGCTTCCTCGTTACGATAAGATAATTTTGATTCGTCAAGCTCTACAATTATATTTCCAATTAAAAGCAATAATCCCATTCCAAGCCAAGGAGTTATGGATACTAATTCTTCAAACCAACCATACAATGTTGCCCAAACTGGTTCAAAGGAATAGATGATTGCTGCATGGGTTGGATTGAGGTGTTTTTGAAATAAATTAAGAATCAATATACAAAATAATGATCCGAAAATTCCCAATAATAAAAGAGGAATTATTATTTCGCTTTTCCAGGTAGTTTGAATTATTGAAAGGTCTTTGCTTGAAAATAAACTAACAATTGATGCTTCGATTATTAATATTGCAAAAGAGGTTGATGTTACTGAAATTGGATCTGTTTTCTTTGTGATTTTATCTGTATAGATAATGTGTAGAGCAAAAAAGAGGGCGCAAATTACTGTTAGAATTTCCCCTATACCCCAAACAATGTGTGGGGGGCCATCAATAAACCCGGCGCCGATGGTTGCTAATATTACTCCTGTAAGCATCATTCTTGTTGGTTTGCGTTCGCTAATTTTTGTACTCAGAATAGCTGTAAATACAACATACAAGGAAGTAAGAAAGGCAGATACTGAAGGTGATACTGAGTTTATACCTATCATTTGTAATAAATAACCTGCAAACATAAGCGTTCCAAGGATTGCTCCCCCTTCCCAGGCTTCTTTAGATTGTAATGCTTTTCTTGCTCTTTTTGAAAATAATAGTAATAATACAAAGGCGATTATAAAACGCGCCGCAACCATAGTAGAGATTATGCTTGTCTTTCCAAATTCTATAATTTCTGCATCCAAATTATTCAATATTTGTTTCATCCAAACAAATGTTCCGCCCCAAAGTAAAGTTACGCCAAGTAATCCGATTATGGCTTGGCGGCGGGTCACCATAATTTACCTCAATATAACCGACTTTTTCATCCTGATGGTCGAGATGTTGATTTAGACTAACAATTATAATTTAGCCAAATAAAGGCCAATACTCTTGAGCCGCGTTGAAATAGGATTGGTTATGGGCGAAGGTTCTTTTTGGGAGGGGGGGATTGATACTGGCCCTGTGCCTGAAGATGGTTCTGCCTTTGATGCCATAATTGTAGGTGGGGGGCCAGGGGGCGCTGCTGCTGCTGGATATCTTGCTATGGCCCAGAAAAAGGTGCTTTTGATTGAAAAGGGGGTTTGGCCACGAGACAAAGTTTGTGGGGACGCTGTTGGTGGAAAGTCTCTTGGCCATGTAGCTGCTTTAGGGGTTAAAGCAAAATTAGAAGAGACACCTCATTTCCGAGTTAATGGGATTACATTTTCTTCTCCGAATGGGGCCGAAGTTAACGTTCCTCTACCAGAAGAAGATATTGCTAAACTAGAAGCGGGTTATGCCTTGCCTAGAGTGCAATTTGATTGGTTACTATTTGATAGAGTAAAGGATTTGGTTATTGAAAGTGGAGGATCTGTAATTCAAGATGGAAATGTAAAAAATATAATCCATCATGATGGTGTTATCGAAGGTGTTGAAGTTGAAATTGGGAAACGGAGTGGAATTGTAAATTCTTATTCAGCGCCGTGGACTGTGGGGGCAGGGGGTTATCGGTGCCCAGTTGCAAAAACCGTAGTTGAAGGCCTAAATAATGAAAATATGGTCGATCGTATGCATTATTGTGCAGGCTTTAGACAATATTGGAAGGGAGTTAAAGGATGCGAAGGAGATTCTGGGAGCATCGAGATTCATTTTGTAGATACTGTTAATCCGGGATATTTTTGGCTCTTTCCTCTTGGAGGAGGAGTTGTAAATGTTGGGATTGGAATGGTGCTGGGAGAGATGGATAAACAGAAAAAAAAGTTGAAAGCATTACAAGAAGATGTTATTTCTAATCATCCTTTATTCAAGCAGCGTTTTGTAGATGCTGAATTCATAAAAGGTAGTGGTAAAGGTTGGCAATTGCCATTTGGAAGTCCTCGTAAAGGGAAAAATATGCAGCCAAGAAGGGTTTTTGCAGCGGGTGCTTTACTTGTAGGAGATGCTGCTAGTTTGGTAGACCCTTTTTCAGGAGAAGGGATTGGAAATGCTTTAGTTAGTGGTGAAATGGCTTCAAGGCATATTATTGAAAATAGAGGTGGGGTTGAATATCAAGAAGAGCTTTGGGGGTTACTCGGTCCTGAATTAACTAATTCGTATAAAATGCAACAAACAAGTAAGCGAAAGTGGCTACTGAATTGGTTCGTCCGTAAAGCGGGGAAGAAGCCTGCGATCCAAGAAATGATGACTGAAATGATTGCGAGTAAAGAAGCTCAAGGAAATTTACATTCGAAATGGTTTATTTTGAAAACTTTACTTTTTTGAGGGGAATATATGGATACTGAACTAGATAATATTGATGCGATTTTCCTTGATTTAGATGGTACGATTTATCTGGGAGATAATTTAATTTCAGGGTCTATTGATTTCTTAAAGCGCTGTGATGAAAGGGGTATTAAACGTTTTTTCCTGTCTAATAATTCTTCTAAATCGGTTGATGAATACTTAGCAAAATTATTGAAATTAGGTATCCCGGCAACTAACGACGATATCTTACTTTCCACCCATGATTTGATTTCCTGGTTAACTGAAAATAAGATAACAAAAACGTGGGCTATAGCCACAAAAGGTATGTGTCAAATGATGTCTGATGTTGGAATTGATACAAAGGCGGATAATCCTGAATTTGTTGTTTTAGGTTATGATACTGAAATTAATTATGAGAAAATTGCAAAGGGATCGGTTTTCCTCCACCAGGGAGTCCCGTTGGTTGCAAGCCACCCTGATATGGTCTGCCCCTCTCCTAATGGAGGGTTGCCTGATGTTGGTGCCTATTTGGCTATGTTAAAGGCAACAACAAATGTTGATCCTGTGCACATATGTGGGAAGCCGAATCCAGGAATGATTCTGCATAAAATAGAGGCTTTGGGCCTGAATCCTGCCCGATGTGCAATGGTTGGAGATAGGCTGTACACTGATATTGAAATGGCTGCTAGGGCAGGGTGTTTTTCCATCCTTGTGCTTTCCGGAGAAGCGACCAGAGAGGATGTGGAGCGCGGTATTGGAAGCTTGCCTAATCTTATCGTTGGTTCTGTAGATGAATTATTGAGGTGAGATGTTGGGTCGTTTGAATCAATGGATTCAAAGAAGGAAAAAGTTTCCTCCAGAAGGGCATGTTGTTTCGGGAAGATTAGCAGAATATAGATTGTTTAAATTAGCAAGGGCTGTCTCTGGAGATTCGTTGGTTTTGGAAGGAATTAGAATTCCGGATCCGGAAGAGGGGGGGCGAAGAGAAATTGATATGATTGTTGCAACGAAGGATTCTTTGTTATTTGTTGAACAGAAACATTGGTCTGGGTCTTTTACAATTCAAGAAAATGGTAAATTTCTCCAAAAAAGAAAAAATGGTTCATATTTAGAACATAAGGATATAATTGCGTGGACTGCAAGAAAGGGGAAAATCTTGTGTGATTTGCATAAAGAAAGAACCGGGGAAGTTTGCCCCCCTAGTAAAACGATTCTTGTTTTTTCAAATCAAAATTTAGAATGGGAATCTTTGCCGAACAATTCTGGTGCTGAAGCTTACGATGAAATAGGATTTGTAAATATGCTTGAAGGTTTGGAGCGTTTGCCTCCTTCTGAAAATTTAAGGGAGACGTTGCAGGGTTTTGGCACCTGGGACACTATTCACTTAAATGGTGGAAAAACCTTGCATGGAGACATTATTGATTATCCCTTTGAAAGGAGTGATTGTGAAGTAAAAAATAGTGGTTTGTTGGGGCTTTTATTGGGGCCTAAAAGTACAATTTCTAATGGGGAGTTGGTTAATGATTTGTCTGGGCCTCTTGTATCTGTTGTTGGAGAAAAGGGTTCTCGAACAATTCCTTTCGCCCACATTTCAAAAATTGAATTTAGTAATCCAAAGGCTGAATGGGGTTAGCCCAATGCATTTCTTAATTCCATTACATCTATTCTGTTGTCGCCATCTGTATCAAGTGATTTAATAATGTTAGAGATTTGATCTGGAGTCAATGCCTCGCCTGCTATAGATTTGATTCCTTTATACAGTTCAGGTCCGTTGATTGTGCCATCTTTATCAGTATCAATTTCCTTAAACAAATCTTCTACTGATTTGTTATCATCTTTCATTGCGTCCTTTAATTTCTCAAGTGCATCACTACTTGCCATATCCTGTGCACTACTTCAAAGCAATAAACAATTCCCAGATAAAAATTTGATTTGATTTGAAAATTTGCAAGGGTTCAAACCCAAAACCAAACAGGGTTTGATATGGCTGATGCATGGATTGAAGCTATCGGTCTTTTTGCAGGAGTGTTAGGAATTGTTGCCTGGGCTCCGCAAATTAAAGAAGTGTGGGTTAACAAACGTCACGAGGGGATCTCTCTCGTAACTTTCAGTATAGTTACAATTGCTCTTGGTCTTTGGTTACTATATGGTATCTTGATTAAGTCTGTTGCAATGATTATTGCGAATATAATGACGTTGGGCGCTATTTTCACCGTAATTATTGGTGTCATTAGGTTGCGGCGTCAATAATCAATACGAAGATTTGGTGGTAGTGATTATTGCTGCTGCAATTTTATACGGGTCGCCATTAGATGAAGGTCTACGATCTTCTAATCTGCCCTTCCAGCCATCTTCAATTGTACCAATAGGGATTCTAATGGATGCTCCTCTGTCTGATACTCCATATGAAAATTCATGGATTGATTGTGTTTCATGTAGTCCTGTTAATCGTTGTTCGTTGTGAGCCCCATAAACATCCATATGTTTCTTGATGTTTTTACCAAAGGCCTCGCAGATTTGGCTCATTAGTGCCTCTCCTCCTTCATCTCGCATTCTGCCATCTGAAAAATTTGCATGCATTCCGCTACCATTCCAATCTGTTGCTCCGAGTGGTTTTGGGTGCCAATCTATGCGTAATCCATATTTTTCTGCATTGCGTTCAGCTAAATATCTTGATACCCAAATCTGATCTCCTGCGCTCTTCGCGCCTTTAGCGAATATTTGGTATTCCCATTGTCCTGCTGCTACTTCAGCATTAATTCCTTCGACATTTAACCCCGCTTCCAGGCATTGGTCAAAGTGATCTTCAATTACATCTCTCCCAAAAGCATTCATTGCGCCTACAGAACAATAAAATTGGCCTTGTGGGGTTTGATCGCGAGGGAAACCATATGGTAAATTTGTTTCTGGATCCCAAAGAAAGTATTCTTGTTCAAAACCAAACCAGAAATCATCATCATCTTCTTGAATTGTTGCTCGCCCATTTGTAGCATGTGGTGTGCTATCAGCATTCAATACCTCACACATTACAAGATAGCCTGAGTTTCGATCTGGGTCTGGGTAAATAGCAACGGGTTTCAGCAAACAATCAGAGGAGCCTCCTTCGGCTTGATTTGTAGAAGAGCCATCAAAACACCACATTGGGCATTCATCTAATTCTCCTGAAAAATCATGTCTAATCATTGTCTTGCTCCGCATACTTTGTGTTGGCTCTGTTCCATCGAGCCATATGTACTCTAATTTTGCCCACATTGGTATCGTCACGGGGGTTTTGAATACGGTATATTATACAATCGCCCAATATTATCAAATAATATTTTGAAAATAACCAATAAATAAGTTATTTGTTGCTCGTTTGTGTGATTTTTACGTTCTAATTTTATTCGTTTGATATTCAAATGAATAATGTAAAGCGCGTTCTTTGAATATTCGTTCAATTTTTGGTTTTTTAGCTATTTGCTGCTTCAGAAGATTGCGGGGTGATTAGTACCTCTCCTGTACGGTATATTATTGGTAATTCGGCTATTGACATAGAAGGTAATGCGTGTATTGTGCAAGAATTTCCGCAAGCCGGTGCAAGATAGTCTTCACCTGTATCGCTGAGAATGAATTTCAATCCGTGCCCTGCTGGAAGTAATGCGTCTATTGCTTGAAATTCCATTTTCATAATTACGGTTTGGCCGGGGATTACGGTTTTGGCATCATAACCCCCTTCGTGGTATCTAATGTCCATTGTTGCGTGTCCTAGACGAAGTCCCGTTACAGAATCTTGCATTTCAACAAAGATTTGTCCTCCGTCAAACGAGGGTATTGCAGACAAATGAAAGGTTGCTAATCCTGAAATGTGAATGTTTGTTGTTTCATTAATAGCGGGGCATTCTAATGTGATTGTTTGTCCTCCTCCTACAACTGAGGCTCCTCCTCCTACAAATGCTCCATCATTACTACAATCATTGAGTTGTAGTGTATATTTTTCCACATCTAAAGGGGGCCATGTTTCTTCAATTCTCCATTCCCCATCATTGCGTTGAATTTGTGTGTGTAAGTTTGGTTTTGGGCCTATTCCTTTGAGATAATATTCCATCCATTCAAACAAGTCTTGAGCCCAATCCCACCGAGTCATATTGTGTATAGCTTCTGCGCCATATCCCGGGTCTTGGTTGTTATGTTTAGTCCATTGATCTGGATAGTTGTGCTCCCATTGTCCTATCATTCCTGCAACATCATATCCTTTGTCAATATATTCTTGATACCAATTTACACCAGGGGGGCCCCCAAAGACTTGGTGGGGGTCTACATTCCAATCTTGTAACCCTTGTACCCAATATATGCTACCATTATACTTTCCAAGTGCTTTATCGATATGGCTACGTTCATTGTAATAATTTTCCATATAGGGATCTGCTTCACCAAGGCCATATCGTGTGGGGCCTGCAAAAAAACCTTCGGCGACATCTGCGCACATATTATCAAGATCCTCGTCATCATAGTCGAGTATGCTACCTCCATAATTTGAATGCATGACAAGGCTTCTTGCTTCTGCGCTTCCGTTTTTGTACAGTAGTGGCCCCAATGCAGTTGTTCCTGAAATTGGCACTATTGTTTTCAAATGGGGGCTGCCCTGTGCTGCTGCTTCCCATGCGGTCGCGCCTTCGTAGGACTTTCCATAAATTGCAACATTTCCATTGCTCCAGTTTTGAGTTCCCATCCATTCTACTGCTGTATGGATGCTTAGGCCTTCTCCATCACCCCTGTAATCAAAACATCCTGTGCTTTCTTCGGTCGCAAATACTGCAACTTGGGCAAAAGCATATCCATGGGGAATAAAATTGTCATAAATAAATTCTCCGCGACCCGCTCCTACTACATTTGTAGGGGTTGATTCATCTCCAGGTTGGCCGTAAGAAAAATATGGGCTGATTACTGCAATAACGGGGACTTTTTCCCCTCGTTCTGTATTAGAAGGTAGCCAATAAGAGAGATGTACTTCTGCAGAATTTGGTCCCCCTTCCCATACCCCTGTAGTATCTACTTCGATGATTGTTTCTTGTACTTCCAATGGAATGTAGGGCCCTTCTTCAAGAACCATAGAATAAGATCCTGTCCAGTTCCAATCCAAATTGTGACGATCATATATGTCCGGATATAAATCGACTGTGGTTTTTTGAGTGGTTTCTTCTGCACCAAAACAACCAGAAAGAGATGTTGTGATAATTAGTAGTGCCAACATCATAGCGGTTCGCATTATTTGTCCGTAGCACCTATACAGCAAGAAGGTGCCCCTCTAATGGGAGGAGTGGTTTTTGACTGTTTTAGTTACAGGCGCGAGTGGTTTTATTGGTGCTCATGTTGTAATGGAATTATTGGAACGGGGTTTTACGGTTAAAGCTATGTTGCGTGATGAAAAATTAGCAACTATTTTTCCCAAATCTGAAAAATTAGAGATTGTAGTTGCTGATTTGTTTGATGTTGATTCTTTGCGCGCTGCTGTTTCAGGTTGTGATGACATAATACATTGTGCTGCTGCATTATATGTTGGAGCTAAGGATGTTCAAAAAGAGGTTGTAGATCCCTCGGTAATCGGAGTAGATAATTTATGCTCTGTTATGGAAGGGGTTAAACGAATAATACACACCTCTTCTGTTGCCGCAATTAGAACAACTACTTATGAAAATGGGCAGGTGTTTAGTGTAGATGATTGGTGTAATGATGCAACTATTGAAACTAATCCTTATGGTTTGGCAAAGGTTGAAGCTGAAAGAAAAATAAGAAGGTGGGCTGAAGAAAGAGATGTTCGTTTGGTCACTATACACCCATCTGTTGTTTTTGGGCCTATTCTACACAAAAGACATTCAGAGGGGTCTATGTCTTATCTAAAACATTTTACTGGTAAACTTCCGTTTGTATTAGATATTCAAGTCAATTTTGTTGATGTTAGAGATGTTGCAAAGGCGCATGTAAATGCGCTTGATTTAGGAGAAAACGGAGGTCGTTTTTTGATTCATAACAAGAGTTTATGGTTTAATGAAATTGGTTGTGTATTAAATCGAAATTGGCCAACACTACCGCGGTTTTTAGCATTCATTATTTCACTTCTCCATCCAAAATTATCTTGGAAGGATTTGAAATCTAATTTGGGTAGTGTTGTTGAATATGATGTTGGAAATTCTTTTGAAGTTCTTTGTATTGAAAAAACAAATGATGAGAAGACTTTGAAGGATGGATTTTCTTCTCTTAAGGCGTAAGGTTGACACGGGGCTTAGTCACCCGCTACTCTGATGCCAGAAGATTCTTGGGGAGAGAGGTGGTCTCTCTGTGATAACAATATGGCGCGTAAATATATGGAAATAGCATGTAGAAAAAAGACGTTGGTTTGCCTTGCTGCTGATAGAAAAACTATGGGTGGTTTGTTAGAATTGATTGAAGATGTTGGCCCATATATTGCTGTCTTGAAAACTCACGTGGATTTGATAGAAGATTGGACGCAAGAGGGATGGGTTGAATTGTGTAGTATTGCAAAATCTGCTGATCTGTTAATTTTTGAAGATAGGAAATTTGCTGATATTGGTAAAATAAGTAACAAGCAAATGGGAGGGATTTACGATGTTCAATCTTGGGCAGATTTAGTCACTGCACATTTAATTAGTGGGCCAGATATTGTTGATGGTTTATGTAATGCCTGGAAAGGTGTTGGAAATGAGGGCGCAGTTTTATTATTAGCACAGATGTCTAGTAGGGGTAATTTGCTTTTAGAAGATTATACAAATTCAGTTGTTTCATTAGGTAACAAACACCCAGGTGTTGTTGGCTTCATTGGCAATGGTAGTAATTCAAAGGATTTGGCAGTTTTACGTGAAGTTGTTGGTGGTGGAAAAATGATTTGGACGCCAGGAGTTAATCTCGCAATAGGAGAGGGGGAATTAGGACAAAGATATGGCGATCCAAGAGAGGCTATTCTAGCTGGTTCTGATTGTATAATTGTTGGAAGTGGAATTCATCAATCTGATTCACCTGTTAATTCCGCAATGGAATATGCACGCGTATCTTGGGATGCTTTGTGTGAGAGGGTTTCATGACTGATGATGTGGCCCTTTGGGTTCTTACTATACCTGTATTGATTGCATGTGGTTGGATGGTTTGGAGAAGATGGTGGTCAACAAATAATCTTGAAGGTCGCCTTCGTGATTGTGATTTTAATTTATTATCTTCTGATCAATTTGGTATTACTGAAGTTATTCAAGCCCCTCAAGGAAGTGTAGTAAATAACATTGCTCAGGTTGTTATTCAAAACACAACAGTACAACGAATGATCCCTATGTATTTGCCAGATGGTAGAATGGTAATGGTGCCGGATAATACTAAACAGGCAGGTAACCAAGATGTGAGAGCAGTCCCCATCCACCGGCCCCCAGTGCAGTAAAAAGTATTAACACAATCACCAATCTTTTTTTGACTGTACTTTTTTTCTTAGTGGGTTGGGTAATTACTGGTAGAGGGGGTAAATTTGTTGGAAGAGGGAGGGGGGTTTCGTCGGGCTCTACTTCGATTAACTCTTCCACTGGATGAATATTGTCAAGATCTTGTAATCCTGGAGCCTCTGGTATTGGGCCCAGTATCTTTTTCCAAATTAATTCGAATGATGATGCGGTGACTGGTTTTTCAATCCAGGCTAGTGCTCCTGCTGAATGGGTGGCGTCGTGGGCAAGTCGGGCTTGGCGTTTTGGTGCCATGAATACTAGCCGACAATCTCCTCCGTGCTCTCTCATTTCAAGTGCTGCAAGATGGCCGTCCAACGAAGGTATGTCTAAAGCCATAACAACTAGCTCTGGATCTAACCTGATGTATTCATCTACTGCTTTATCACCATCATCGCAAATCTCTATTTGGAATCCTTTTTGCCGAAATATTCCTGACAACCTATGGGTTGACATTTGATTGTTGTCAACTATGAGCACAATTGGTGCTTCGGGGTCATCGATATCCTTTACCCTGGTCATCCCAATCACTTAGGCCAATTCTTTACTATTCATCAAACAACCGCTGGATATTAATTCCTCTTATTCTTCTTCAATGGGTCCAGCAGAGCATGTTGATACTTTCATTAGTGAGTATGCTGGGCATTTTCCAGATGTTGCTGTGGCGACCAACCAAATGGATGTAGCTATAGCGAAATAATGGAAATATTGCTCAATATCACCTAGATTTCCTGTTAGTTCGACAATTGCAAGTCCGCCGCCACCGATTGCACGAGCCATACGATCTACGGACCCTACGTTTCTTGTAATCATCTCACTCACTTGGTCCAATTCTTTACTATTCATCAAACAACCGCATCTTGTTAATTGGTTGTCCTCATTCTTCTTCATCTATAATCAATTCAGACGGTGCGTTTTTTGGATCTGTAAATGTTTCTTTTATTGCTTCTTGGGTTGCAACCTGCTCTTCTAGGTCTCTTTGGCGCGAGGGGGCTTTTGTAAATTGTAATTGTAGTTCGCTAACAATTCCATTTAGCATTGTAAATTCTTTAGGAGAAAGGTTTCCCTTGGTCTTGTTTTGTAACATCATCAATGAATCTATTGCTGCTTTTGTTTCTGCTAAATTAAAATGTAAACGACCGTCTGAATCCTGAAACATTCCCATATTCATCATTGCTGAGCGTTGTATCATGTGCACCAATTGAAAAAATTCTGTACTAATTTCATCATCAAAGAATTCTGTAGTCATGCTCTCACCTTAATCGAATAATTGATTCAATAACCAATCTGGATCGAATTGAATTAAATCGTCATAGCCTTGGCCCATTCCACATAATACGATTGGCCTTCCTGTTGTATGTGCAATAGAAAGGCCGGCCCCTCCTTTCGCATCTGTATCTAATTTTGTTAATATCGCCCCGTCGAACTTCAACATTTCTTGGAAGCTCTTTGCTTGATCTACAGCGTCATTTCCTGCTAAAGCATCACCTACGAATAGAGTTAGGTGTGGATTTGCAACCCTCCTAACCTTCTCTAATTCTGCCATTAAATTTGCTTTATTCTGCATTCTACCTGCTGTATCCACTAATACAACATCTATATCTTTTGATTTTGCAGATTCTATCGCATCTCTAGCTATCGCTGCTGAGTCGCCTCCTCTTTGGGATGATATGCATTTTATTTCCAATTTTTTACAGTGGCTTTCTAATTGTTCAATTGCTCCGGCCCTAAATGTGTCTCCAGCTGCAGCTATTACTGTGTGTCCTGATTGCTTTAATCTATGAGCTATTTTTGCTGCGGTTGTTGTTTTACCGGTTCCATTAACTCCAACAAACATTACGACAACTGGTTTATCCCTCTCGTCAATATATTTTTTTATTGTTGCATCAAAATCCCAATATCCTGCCTTTAAAATTGAGCGGAGGGCTCTTTTTAGGCTTGCCTCTAATACTTTAGATAAATTTGCGCCTTTACGTAATCTTTGTCCTACTAAATTTGTTTTTAATGCTGTAATAATACTAGTTACTGCATCAGAAGAAATATCAGATTCTAACATTATCCATTCTAGTTCTTCTAATAAATTAGTTAGTGCTTCGTTTTCTTTGACAATTCTGCCGCCTTTTTCAACAATTCCGCCGCCAAGATCAATGGACATGCCGTCGGTTTGTTTTGCCCCGGCGCTTCCGGTTGGGCTTTCTTTAACTTTCACAAGTTGCCTTCCTGTTGTTGTTCGCATCATATTGAGATTTACTTTTGAGCCAGCTAATTTTTCGACTTCAACTCCTTTTCTTCGTTTAAGTTCCTTCTTTCGTGTTTTTTCAAGCCGTTGGTGTTTTTTGTTTTCCCTAGCTAGTATTTTTCGTTCTTTTCGAGATAATTTAGTAGGTAATTTGTAATTTATTTCTTCATCATCCCACTCTTCCCAATCATCATCTTGGGTTTCGTGAGTTGTTTCCTCTTCTTCATCAAATTCTTCCTCGTCTTCCTCATTTTTACCCCAGTAGTAGTCCTCTCCGTCAAAATTCGGAATTTGTTCTCCGAACTCTTCCTTTGTTAGAGATGTAGCCTCTTTATTTGGATTGGATGTTTCTTCGGAAGAAATTGTATTTATGTCAACTTCGGATACTGCGTCGTGGACTTTTTTCCTAAATTTATCAAATAGCCCCATTATATCACCTTAATCGTCAAGTGTAAGTTCAGAACTCATACCACGGCGCCTTCTTTGTGATTTAGAAGATGTGTCTTGTTTTTCGATATTTGTTGTTGATTCTTGTACGGGTTTCTTTGTGATGTTTTTTGCTGCTTTTTCAAAGGCTATTGCAAGATCTTCTATACGAGAATTTATTTCCTTAGATTCTTCAACAAATTGATTTTTTAGAGAATCCAATTCTTCTGTTCTTTTTCTAACTAATTTTGAGGTTTCTGTTGTTGTTCTCTCCCCGTAAATCCCAGTACCCAAATCAACCAATGTAGTGGAAATTTTTGAAGTTGGTATCATTACTCCAGCCCCAATTGGAATGTGCCCTTTTTCTCCGCTTGATAGTGCAGCTAATGCTTGGTGCGCATCTTCGTGTTCGTGTTGCACAGATTCTATTCTTTTTATTTGGGTTTGAATTTCTTCTAGTCGTTCGCGATTCATATCAATGAGGCGCGCCATGTTTTGTAATTCGTTATTCTCAACCATGTCGACCACTTAAGGGGACGGGTTCCCCCATGATGAACCCGGCGATTGTTTTATTCTTCTTCGGCGGGTGCTATTCTGCCGCCTTCTGCTTCTATTTGATCTCTAAAGAAGTGTAATACTCTAGCTTCGTTTGAAGTCTTCGGGTCTATTTTAGAAGTGGATTCTATTTCAATAAATCTGCGCCCTACTTTATGTCTTGATCCGATTATCGAATAACACCTGTGTTCGGCGTCTGCTGCATCTGTAGCAACTAAGTCGAGTGAGAAGGGTTGTGAGGTTCTACCAAACAGCGCAGTACCGGTTGTGCGGAATGCTTGCATGGGTTGGCCGACCTGTGGATGTTTCTTAAACGCGCTGGCGCGACACTAAATTGGTGAAGTTTCAACTGTAAGAGGTGTTTGTCGTAGATTATGCGGTGGGTAATTGTAGGGGTGTTATTGTTTTCTATCGCTTCTCCTGTTGTTGCTAATCGTGATGAAATTGGAAGAGATGGGGGTGATTTGATCTTTTTTGATGATTGGTATTTGTACCATCAAAATAATTCAAAATATAATGGATCTGGGGTTGTTGTTGCTATTGCAGATACTGGGGTTGATGTTGATCACGCATGTTTTAGAAATCAATTAGAAGAGGTGGGGGATTTTGGCTCCCAGCACCGTAAAATAATTCATTATAATGATAGCATAGATAGTGGGGATTATCAAGGCCATACACAATTTAAGCATGGAACTCATTTGGCAGGAATTTTGGCTTGCGATCCTATCGAGGGTGGTGTAGATATGAAGTCTATATCTAATGGTGCTAAATTATTGATCCAGGATGTTGTTGGTGGAGAGGGATGGGCGGTCCCTCCTGTGAATGAGCTTTTGGAGGAAAGTTTTCAGCATGGGGCTGTAATTAATAGTTGGTCCTGGGGAGATAATACTGTGAATTATACAAATAGAAGTAATAATATTGATTTGTGGAGTTTAGAAAATCCTTGGTCGCTTGTTTTTGTAGCGCCGGGAAATAATGGGGGCATGTTATTGGAACCTGCGAATGCAAGAAATGTTGTAGCTGTTTCTGCTTGTGATTCTGAATATAATGGTTCAATGTGGGGCGCTTCCTCAATCGGCCCTGATGTGAATAATAGAAGGGGTGTTTTGATTTGTGCGCCCGGTGAAGGAATTGTTTCAGCTAAAGCAGATGGTCTTAATTATTCTATGAATAATGATTCATATCAATTGACTGGAACTTCGGTTTCAACCCCTGTAGCTGCTTCTTTTGCAGCGCTACTACAAGAAATGATTGAAGTGGAATTTGGTTTTACTCCATCTGGTCCTTTGCTTCGGGCCCTTCTTGCTATGTCTGCAGAAAATATTACAGATATGAGGCCCGATCATATACAAGGATATGGTCGCCCTTTGATTGACAATATAAATAGTGAAATTGTTGTGTATGATTCATATCAAACTGAAGATTGGAAAGATGTGATTTCTTCGCGGGGTGGAAAAATAGACCAGTTGATTTCAAACCCTTGGAATGGTTCTAATGCAAAGGGCCCATTCCTTAAGAGTGGTGAGTCTTTTCACCTTCCTGTAATTCCCAAGATTGATGAAGATGTTATAGTAAGTATGTCATATAATGCACTACCACTGCAAAATGGAAAAATTGATGATTTGCGATTAATTGTTCACAAGCCAAATGGTGATTATTTTGTTGATGATGTTATGTTATCTTCGGGTTATAGTTCAATGTATTATGGAAGTGTTTCCAATCCATATGAAGATGGGTCGAGTAATGAAACAACGGTTATGATTAGAATTCCTAGTGAGGATTTAATTGGTGTAGAATGGTTAGATATTGAAATTTTCGCAGCAAATATTACACAGGGAGTAAATGAAGGTTTTTTGGGAGTTAATGGGGATATGGTTGGTTTCGCTCTTTCCGCGAGTGGGGTTTGGTTAGGAGAGGAGAATTCTGCCCCGCAAATTACGATTATTTCTCCACATCCTTCATCAAATAATTCTGATGTTATTGAGGTAGAATGGTATGTGAATGATTTGGAGATGGATCGTGTTGTTGTTTCAATAAAATTACAAAACGAAAGTCAAACTATTGATTTGGTAGATTGTGCAAGAATTGTTGAAGGTGTAGGGGGTGGGAATTGTACTATTGATTTGTCAACAGATTTGGTTGTTTATCAACTAAATAGTGAAAATTGGAAAATTGAAATTTTAGCTTATGATGATAATTCCTCTGGGTGGACTTTACCGATGAATTCGTCGGTTATTAGTTCTAATTTTACTATTTGGTGGATTAATCCGCAGTTTGAAAATAACGGTATTTTGCCCTCTACCCCTTCACAATCAACTTCTGGGCAAAACCGGGTGTTAATGTGGAGTGTTGTAGGGATTATTGTTGGGGCTTTAGTCGCTGCCAGTGTTGCATTTAGACGTTATGAAAAGTGGGTTTTTGATTCTCCACCTCCTCCTTTTGTTGAAGAAGAGGAGTAGTTTTTTCGCGACGAGACATTCAAAGTATGGAACTTTGTGGCAGGGGCGTCCGAAGGACGAAGGTGATGAATAAAATGGCAGAAAGACTCTATGTTGGAATTGATCTTGGAACGTATCAATCAACTATCGCATCAAGTTCAGGTTCAATGGAAACTATTGAAACTGTTGTAGGTAGACCGAAGGATCCTGTAGCAAGAAATTTTCTTGGAAGGGATGTATTGTTTGGCGCTGATGCGTTAAAGAATAAATTGGCTTGTAATTTGTATCGGCCAATGGCTGCTGGTGTTGCCCAAGATGATGAGGCGAATTTGGCTGCGGCTAAAGCGTTTGTAACACATTTAGTAGAAACCGTAGATCCTGAAGAATATGATGAGGTTTTTGGCGTCATTTGTTCGCCTTCTCATGTTTCATTTACTGACAAGAGTAACTTAGTTGCTACACTTCGTGGACAAGTGAATGCAATAATGGTTGTAACTGAGCCGTTTGCAACCGCTTATGGTATTGGTGAAATTGCAGGTTCAATTGTTGTTGATATTGGGGCGGGCACAACAGATATTGCTCGTCTTTACGGTATCTTCCCGGCCGAAGAAGATCAATTAACTATTGAAGAAGCTGGGGATTGGATTGATGAGCAATTAATGGATCTAGTAAAGAAGAAATTTACTGGTGCTCAAATTACAAAAGACATGGTTCGTAAATGGAAAGAAGCGCATTCATATGTTGATGGGGATGATCGTGTACAAATGGTTGAATTGTCTGTAGAAGGTAAGAAGCAAGATGTTGATGTTGGTGACTTAATTAAAGAGGCTTGTTCGATGATTGTAAACAAGGTAGGTAACGCAATAAAATCAATTGTCGCAACAGCAGATCCTGAATATCAACCAGTGCTGAGAAATAATATCATTCTCTCTGGAGGCGGTTCGTTGATTGGTGGAATTGCTGATGCAATCGCTAATGAAATTGGGGATATTGGTGATGTTACAGTTACTTGTGTTGATGACCCAATTGAAAAGGTTGCCACTGGAGCTATGGCATTGGCCCAGGATATGCCTGATGAGCAATATACCGCCATAAACTAAAGGTCCCATAATGGGCCCGAAGGGCCCCTTAAGAGATGAAAGGTTGAATAATGGTTGATGTGCGATTGGGTACAATGACTCTCGGCTCGACTACACCTGATGGCATTCGCCGCATCGGTAATTCATCCAAAGATGAGCGTGCTGCGCTTGAAGGGATGTTGCGTGGATATCCGATTGAACAACTTGTTGATGAGGTTTTAATTGCATGGCAAGAACTTGCTGATAGAAATGAAGATTTAGTTACAACAAAACAAAGATTACGGGTTTTGGAATTAGATTTGGCTGAAAGAAAGGATGAAATTGCTCCTGAAGTGATTCAATTGCAACAAGCTGAATCTGAATTAGAAGAAAAGTCTGCAAAAATAATCCATTTAGAAAGACTATTAGAAGATAGTAAAAAGGAATTAGAATTAAATCAATCTAGTATTTCTGCTGAAGAGCGTTTAGTATTAGAAAACGAGTTATCACAATTACGTGAACTAACTACTCAACAAGATGATGTTATTGCTGAAATGGAAGGAAGAATGTCTCAAATGGTAGATGCTTTAGAAAGAGCTGCTGATGCTGGTTTAACTAGTGTTACTGCTGACGAGGTTAGGGCATTAAAGGTGCAAACCGATTCTCTTTCTGCCGATCTTGAAGCTGAAAAGGCTGCTAATCTTTCTTTAGAAGAAGAAAGGCAGCGTTTGCGTGACATTGCAGACCGTTTGCGTGGTTTATTGGATCAACGCGACCAGCGATTGGCGGAATTGGAAGAGCAATTGGAACGTGTTATGCAGGGGCCGCGTTCGGTGTCTGCTGAACATGATTACCTGGTTGAGCAAATTGAAGAGTTGAAGCGCCGGTTACTTGAAAGAAATAGAGAATATGAATCTTTGAGGAGAAGGGAGAGGAGATTACATAATGATGTATTCGAAAGAGATGAGAGAATACAACAAATGTCTTTGACGATTGGTGATTTAGAAGCCGCCCTAACAGATCGGACTGCTGAAATTAAAGAGTTAGAGGGGCAAAGAGAGGTTGCTGCTGCTGAGTTAGATGGTGTTCGGCGTTCTGAAAGAACAAGAGAGGTTGTCGGAAGGGTGTTTGCTGATTCGTTGTCATTAGTAAGGGGGCATGATGAAAGAGAATTAAAGAAAGAAATGTATGCTAATTCTCCAGATGTTGAAAGGAAGATTTCGACTCCGACCTCGGATGATATGAAAACTCTAGCAAAGGGTGGAGAAATAGAATTGGAACAAAAAATAGAAGAGTTGGATTCTGGTATTGATGTTGATACTGATCGCCCTGATGCTCCCGGTGGTAGTGGGGACCCTGTTGTTTTCGAAGAGGATTAATTATTCAGGGGGGTGATTAGCTCCTCTAGGGTTTTTCTTAATTTATCTAAATCTTCTAATTCTTCACATAAATTACCTGTAACAATCCAATCTGCTCCTGCTTCAGCTGCAAGTTTTGCTTGTTCTGGGGTTCTAATTCCCCCTCCCACAATTAAACATAATTCATCAACTTTTTTTGCTTCTTTAATACAGTTAATGTTTACTTGTTTATTCGAGCCGCTTCCCGCTTCTAAATAGAGTGTTTTAAATCCGAACATCTTTGCAGTAAGCGCATATGAATAAACTAATTCTAATTCGTTCTCTTCTATTAATGATGCTTCCCCTACCTCTCCGACTTTACCCCCGGGAGCAAATACAAGATATCCTGTAGGTATTGTTTCGATGTTATATTTTTCCAAATAAGAAGCGCCTTTTAATTGCTCATTGATTAAAAATTTACGGGCTTTTGAATTCATTAACATCATGAAGGTTATCCCATCTGCAGAAGGAGATAGGGCGTGCGATCCTCCTGGGAAAAGAATTATTGGAATCTTCCAATATTCTTCATTAATTGTTGGGTCTTGGCTTGCTGCAAAAATTCTTAATTCTAATTCTTCTTGAATTTTTAAACAAGTTGTATGAACTATTTCGTTTGGTGTATTTGTAGAACCTCCAATGAAAATCATCCTAGATCCTGCTTCTATTGCTGTAATTGCTCTTCTAACTGCAATTTCTGCACTCTGTTTTCCCGGATCTATTAATGTAATATGGCGGCAACCATCGGTTCTTTTTATTATATAATTTAGAAGGCCTTCATCTGGAATCATGTTTTATTTCACCTCCTATTAGTCTGATGATTTTCTGGGCTATTGATTGGCCTTCATCAATCTCCCTATTTATTGTTAGTTTGTTAATATCTTCTGGGTGTTTTCCTTGAATTTTTTCTAACCAGCCGTTTTTCATATTTGGTAATTCTATATCAGACCAACATTCAATCAGCCCATCTCCTCTCTTAAAACAAAGATTGTTACCATTAATTGAATCAATTATGAAATTATTTGGTTTGTTTTCTTCGATTGTTACTCCTCCATACCAAGTTTTTTTGTGAATGTTGTTTGTGTTGTGTGAATTTGGAGGTGGTTTTGATTTTAAGTGTATTACTCCTCCTTTATTAAGAAATTTTTTAGCTAAATTTTTTTCAAACCACTCTCTTCTAAGAGCCCAACCTATTTTTGTTTCTCTCGCTGTACATATTCTTTTTTCGTCTTTTGATAATTCATTAATTATTCCAGGTCCATTTATTGGATTGCCGATTTCTTGGCGTTTTTCAAAAATTTCAACATTAAAACCTTGATCGATTAATTCAATACCACAAATTAATCCAGATATTTTTGCGCCATTTAATGAAATCAAAATTATTCCTCTTTGATTGAAAGTGCAAAGACAGGGCAAGATGGTATACAATGTTCACATAAAGTACAATCTGATTGTGATACTATTGCTAATCTATTTTCTAATAATAATGCATTTGTTGGGCACAATGCAATACAAGCTCCACACCCATAACATGTTTCTTCATCCACCACGAAAACTGCAGTAGAACTATTTCCCATGGAGATGTTCCAGTAAATTATTACTAATCGCTGCTTCGGCTATTTGATTTTATTTTTAATATTAATTTTTGAATTATAGTAATTATCTTGATTATAATTTTCTAATGGAAATTTTATTGTTTATTTTTTTCTTATTTTCAATATACCTAACCCATACCCCTCTATTTCCATTAGAACATATTTTGATCTTATTGTGTGAAGTAATCAATGATGTGAGGTGAATATGTGCGAAGCAAGCCCCATTGTTGTGTATCGCGTCAAGTCCTTAACTATCTCTAATGAAAATTAATTTCAAAAAAGAGAAAATATACTTCCAATGGAAATAAAGGGGTGCGACATGTTCATTGATGAGAGAGTTAACGCAAGTACATGGTCTTGTATTCTCCAGGACGAACAACAACATATCCTAACACCCCTCCAGAAAAAGGAATTCGTTATCATTATCTTGGAGGAGGTAATGAAGTTGGGAATGTAGGATGTGTTTTTGAAGATTCAAAAGGAACAAAAATGTTACTAGATTATGGATTAGCTCCTACAGATCCTCCAAAATACCCAAACGAAGCACCACCAATAAAAGATGCAGTAATTACACATTCTCATATAGATCATCTTGGAATGGCCCCATGGCTTTGTGCAAATCACCGAACTAATTTACATGGAACAGAATTAACATCTGAAATATCTAGAATGATGTGGAATGATTGTTACAAAGTATCAAGAATAGAAGGTTACCCATTAGCTTGGGATAAAAGAGATATTGATGAAGCAATGTCATATTGGAATACCCATAAATTCGATGAAAAATGGCACAAAAACAATTGGAATTTACAACTAAAAAAAGCAGGACACATACCAGGAGCAGCAATGTTAAATGTTGAAACAGACACTCATAAATTGCTTTTTACAGGAGATTTTGATACAAGAGACTCCCCCCTAACATCAGGAGCTAAACCAATAAAAACAGATGTTTTATTCGTAGAAGGAACATATGGTGGAAGAGACCATCCACCCAAAGAAGAAACAATTGAAAAATTTATATCAAAATTGATTGAGATAAACGAAAGAGGAGGGACAGCACTAATTCCTTCTTTTGCAAACGGTAGAACACAAGATCTTGTAATGACATTACACAAATACCTACCTGATTTTGATGTACATGTTGATGGTATGGGAAAACACATAGCAAAACTTCAATTAAATCACCCAGAATCACTAAGGGATCCAAATGCATTAGAGTCAGCCTGGAAATGGTGCAAAAAAGTATCATCAAAATCAGATAGAAAAAAAGCGCTAAATGCAGACTGTATAGTATCAACATCAGGAATGTTAGATGGCGGACCATCTATTTGGTATCTAAATAGACTAAGAGACAATATTAAAAATTCAATATTACTAACAGGATACCAAGCAAAGGGTTCTGGGGGAAGGATGTTACTAGATAAAGGAAAGATACCAATTTGGGGTAATAATGAAAACATTGAATTAGAAATAAACCAATTTTCCTTTTCAACACACGCTGGTCATTCAGAAATAATTAATTTTGCAAAAGATTGTGAAGCAGAAACAGTTGTTATTTACCACTCTGACTCTACAAATGCAAGACCAGAATTAGCTAAAGATTTAGAATCTAACGGACATATTGTACATACGCCAGAAAATGGAATTTCAGAATATATCGAATAACAATACAAGCGAAGCGATTGAATATAGTGACGTTAAGGGATAATTGGTTGGCATGGCAGCAAAAGCACCCGGTGGAAAACCTCGCAAGAGGAAAAAGAGGAAATTGCGCCTATCTTTAAGAAGTTCCAAAATGAAAAAAACAGATTCATATTCAGATCAATTAGGATGGTCTACAGATGTTGGACGAACAGTGGAAGAACAAGCCAAACCAAAAGCACCAGACAAAATAAAACACCAATGCGAAATGTGCGGCTCTATAATGCAAGTACCAAAACCTAAAAAATCACGCTATACAATAACATGCCCACACTGTGAGCACGCTCAAATGTTTGGTTAAATAATTTCAATAATTTTTTTAACTGCAGCTATTATTAATACAACAACCAATAAACGCCTTATTGTTAATTGAGAAGCTATTTTAGAACCATACCTAGATCCTATTATACCACCAACTAATACTGAAAAAGCAAAAGGAATAACAACTTCAAATTCAACAATAAGTTGCCCCGACAAACCAGCACCAACTATACCAGACATCGAATTAACCCAAATAAACAAAGCAGAAGTTGCTGCAACAATCTTAGCACTACCCCATTTTTTTAATAATAAAATAGGGGAAAGGAAAATTCCACCACCCACGCCCACAACTCCACTAATAAAACCAATAATACCCCCCAGGGGTAATGCAATACTAAACGAGGGTAAATTCACATCATCCCCAACACCATTCTCTTTTATTGAAAATAATCTATATGCAGCCCATACTAATGTTATTGATAACAACACATCATAAATCGAACCATTAATCTCTAAGTAACCCCCAATCATTGCACAAGGAATACTTGATACGATAAACGGAAAAGTCAAACGGAAAACGTGAAACCCAGCCTTATTATAATAATAAAACGCAATCGCAGCAACAACTAAATTTAAACACCAAACATGTTGTTTTAACCATGCGGAATCCATAGATCCATACACAGTCAAAGAAAGAATCGCAAGATAACCAGAAGCACCACCATGTCCCACACTAGAATATAGCATGGCAATAACACAAAGCGCACCCAGAATTACAAATTCCACAAAACCCCCTATAACTAATTACAAAATTATGTTACCTACAATAGAGATAATCAAATCCTATCATTTGTTGGTAGTATTATGTCGGATATACCCACCTTCATCACACTTGAAGAAGCAATTCGTATTTCGACACAAATTAAAATAAAACAATCCTATGAAGAAATTACATTGGACAAAGCCTATGGGAGAATATTAGGTAAAGATCTAACATCAAAAGTAAACGACCCCCCATTTGACAATTCAGCAATGGACGGTTTTGCAATGAAGTATTATGATACAACATCCCCCCCATCCACATTGAAAATAATAGGCACAATACAAGCAACAGGCCAAGAAGACAACATTACAGTAAAATCGGGCCAAGCAGTTAGAATAATGACGGGAGCGCCTATACCAAAAGGCGCAGACTCAATTTTACAAGTTGAATTAACCACTACTAAAAAAAATCTAGTAACACTATCCCAGGAAGGGATGAAACATTTCATTAGAAGAAAGGGTGAAAACCTGAAAAAGGGCGATGTAGCATTAAAATTAGGAACCTATCTAACTCCTTCTAAAATCAGCTTATGTGCAACCATGGGTTATTCAACAATACCAGTAATAAGAAAATTAAATATTGCAATAATTTCAACAGGAAACGAACTAAAAAGCCCTGGTGAAAAACTAAAACGCGGAGAAATCTACGAATCAAATTCCTTTGGTTTGGCTGGACTTGTTAAATGGCTAGGACATAATCCTGTGAGAATGAATATTGTCGGAGACACCATTGAAGACTTACGTAAAATACTGAATAAAGCATCAACAGAGTGTGATTTAATATTAACAAGCGGGGGTGTTTCAATGGGAGAATGGGATCTGGTACGCAAAATAATGGAAGAAGAAGGAAACCTCTCTTTTTGGAGAATAAAACTCCGCCCCGGCTCCCCACCGCTTTTTGGCACATGGGAAAAAACCCCCATTTTCGGACTCCCTGGAAATCCAGTAAGTTCACATATTGTATTTAGGATGCTAGTGGCCCCATGGATTAGAAATACAACATCATCAACAGAACCAACTGAATTTAGAACAGTTGCGAAATTAGCTACTAATGTAAAAAATTCAAAGGATTGCTTGACCCTACGTAGGGTTTCATTAATAATCGAAGAAGGAGAATTATTCGCACACCAAAAAATTCACCAGGGTTCTGGAAATATAACAAGTATGAGTTTTAGTGAGGGTTTAGTAGTATTAAAACCGAATAAAAAATACAATATTGGCGAAATAGTTGAAGTAATAATTTTGTGAGGGCTATTTATGCAATTTAAGGAAGATATGGAATTAATTGAAGCACTCGCTTCCCATTTCCCAAACTCCAAACGTAATAAATTGCGAAAAATGCTTACAGAGGGCCGCATATTAGTTGATAAAAAGATAATACATAAAGCAAAATATATTGTTAAAAAAGGTAGTAAAATATCAATATTAAATAAAAAAGAAGTTGTAGATAAACCAATCAAAAAATCACAGAAAACCCCTCATTCTAGGATTAAAATTCTTTTTGAAGATGAAGACATCATCGTTGTAAACAAACAAGCAGGATTGTTATCCATCGCAACGGATAAAATGGAACCAGATACATTACACTCACGAGTTAATAATTACTTACAAAACAACACAAAAAAAGCATGGGCATTTATTGTTCATAGGCTAGATAGGGAAACATCTGGTGTAATGCTTTTTGCTAAAAATAAAAACAATAAAAAATACTTACAAGAACAATTTGCAAACAGATCTATACATCGAAATTACCATGCTTTAGTTGAAGGAAAACCCACTAAGGAAAAAGGAACAATACACGAATGGTTATTAGAAGACAAGTTCTTAAAAGTCAAAGCAGTAAACAAAAGAAACCCTAAAGCTAAGGAAGCAATAACTCATTGGAGTTTAGTTGATAGTGACGAAATAGCAAGTTTACTAATACTAACAATAGAAACAGGAAGGCGCCACCAAATAAGAGTCGGTTTAAGCAACATCGGCAACCCGGTAGTAGGAGACAACCAACACGGAGCAACCGGCAATCCAATTGGTAGAATCGCATTACACGCAACATCACTCGAATTACTTCATCCTAGGACAGATGACCCAGTTAGATTTGAAGCACCAATCCCCTTTGGGCCAGAATAAGAAGCAAGGTCTCAAAAACCCTTGACTAACCCCTGACAAATAATGGGCAAACCAGGAGATGCCGGGTGGATTGAAGTTCGAGGTGCTCGAACCCACAATTTACAAAACATCGATGTAAAATTACCCCGGGGTAAATTTGTTGTAATATCTGGTGTATCAGGCTCAGGAAAATCGTCTTTAGCCTTTGATACATTATATGCAGAGGGCCAAAGGAGATATGTTGAGAGCCTTTCTTCATACGCCCGACAATTCATTGGACAAATGAAAAAAGCAGATTGTGATGGGATTGAAGGACTATCTCCTGCTATATCGATAGACCAAAAACAAGGAAGTCACAATCCCAGATCAACAGTAGCAACAGTAACAGAAATAATGGATTATTTACGTTTAATGTGGGCTAGAATAGGAAAGCCACATTGTCCAACATGCGGAGTTGAAGTAGCCCGACGAACAATACAAGAAATTGTAGATGACATTGTGTGGAATATGGAAGGACACGGTATTGCAATATGGAGTCCAGCAATCCGTAATAAAAAAGGTACACATGCAGATTTATTCCGCAATTTAGTCGAACAGGGATGGACAGAAGGGCGAATAAATGGCAGAGAAGAATCCTTCGAAAAAGACCACAACCTTGACAAAAATTTACGACATGATATAGATGTTAGAATAGATCGGTTTAATTGTACTAAAGAACGCCGCCAGAGATTAACAGAAGGAGTAGAGTCAGCCCTACAAATCGGGGGCGGAACTGTTGCTATTGAGAGTATAAAAAAACCATTGAAAAATTTTGAATTTAGTGAAGGAACAAAATCTACACAAACAAAAACCGGACAAATAATGGTTTGGTCGGAGGAATTTGCATGCCCGCAACACGGAGCATTCATGCCCGAAATGAGCCCAAGAGTCTTTTCATTCAATTCACCACTAGGGGCATGCTCCTCTTGCCAAGGATTGGGGGTACAACGCAGATTTAGCATGGAGCTGTTAGTAAATCGCAAAGCGACAATATCAGAAGGGTGTATACTACCTTGGCGGCGATCTATGTCTCCACATTGGTATCGTAAATTAATGGAACAAACCGCAAAACATTACAATATTCCCACAGATGTACCCTTCTTTGAATTAGATGATGAAGCTAAAGATATCCTAATGAATGGCTCAGGCTCTACAATAATACATTTTGAATTTATCTCAGAAACAGGCTCTCAGTACAAATATAGTAAACCCTGGGAAGGAGTTTATGCTAGATTACAAAAAACCTACACAGATACAACATCAGAAAGAACACGAAGCCGACTTATTTCATGTATGAATGACGAAGATTGCTCAGAATGTAATGGTGAAAAACTGAATGCTGCAGCACGCCAAGTTACTGTTGGGGGAAAACGACTTCCCGAAATAGGCGCCGCAAGTGTACACGATGCATTAAAAATAATGAATTCAATGAGTGGTAAAGGAAATCTTGCAGAAAAACTCGATGAGAGAAGTCTATTCATAGGGCGAGAAATCCTTAAAGAAATCGAAGGAAGACTTGCGTTTTTGAATGACGTTGGATTGGATTATTTAACTTTAGATCGAAGAGCAAACACCTTGTCTGGCGGAGAAAGCCAAAGGATCCGATTAGCGACACAAATTGGCAGCCGATTAACCGGAGTTATGTATGTTTTAGACGAACCATCAATTGGGCTTCATCAGAGAGACAATGCGCGATTATTAAGCACACTTAGGGAACTATCAGATTTAGGCAATACATTACTTGTAGTTGAACACGATGAAGAAACTTTACGACAAGCAGATTGGCTTTGTGATTTGGGACCCGGAGCTGGCCTAGAAGGGGGACAAATAATTGCAAATGGGCCACCAAAAATAGCAATGAAAACAAAAAAATCGATAACAGGAGCCTATCTTTCAGGCAAACAAAAAATCCCAGTCCCAGAAAATAGAACAATTGCAACAAAAGGGCACATCAAAGTTATGGGAGCCAAACAAAACAACCTAAAAAACCTCAACATAAATTTCCCATTAGGGTGCCTTACAGCAGTAACGGGAGTGTCGGGATCAGGAAAATCATCCCTCGTTTCTAGTATTCTAGCGCCCGCTTTACAAAGACACCTCACAGGAAACGACTCACAACAAGGAGCATATGAAGAAATCCAAGGAATTGAAAAGGTAGACAAAGTGATCGTTATCGACCAATCTCCAATCGGAAGAACACCAAGATCAAATCCTGCAACATATACTAAAGCCTTTGATGAAATCCGTAAATTATTTTCAGAAACCAATTTATCCAAAGAGAGAGGATACACTCCCGGTCATTTTTCATTTAATATCAAAGGAGGGCGCTGTGAAGCATGCAGAGGCGGAGGCTCAATCAAATTAGAGATGAACTTTTTACCAGATGTTTGGATTACTTGTGATATATGTCACGGTAAAAGATACACAAGGGAAACACTTGAAGTAACATGGAAGGGGAAAAATATCCACGATATATTGGAGATGCCGGTATCGGAAGCAGTAGACTTTTTTTCAAATCATCGGAAATTACACCGTACACTTTCAACAATTAATGATGTGGGTTTAGGATATATCCGATTGGGCCAACCAGCTACTACACTTTCTGGTGGCGAGGCACAACGAGTAAAACTTGCTAGCGAATTACGCAGACCTCCTCATAAACATACGATGTACATTCTTGATGAACCAACAACCGGCCTTTCATTTTCTGACGTTCAACAATTGATAGATGTACTTCTTAGATTGAGAACCACAGGCCATACAATTATTGTAATCGAACACCACCTCGATGTAATAAAATCTGCAGATTGGGTAATAGATCTAGGCCCAGAAGGCGGCGATAGAGGTGGTGAATTAATTGCAGAAGGAACCCCTGAGGAAATTAGCCAAATCAATGAAAGTTTTACTGGACAGTTTTTGAAAGATGCACTTTTTGATTAAAAAATCATTATTTTAGAAGCGTAGTATTCATGGACGGTAGTCGCTGCCGCCGGTCTGCCCCCATAGGGGGCAGGCGGGTCAAATGTCTACCAACGTCGTCAGAATAGAGACAACACCCAAGCGTGGCGAGGGGATGAGGGACGTTCGAGGCGACTCTGTAAAAAGACAACTTTTGGCTGATCACGGAATTAAAATAGGTAACGTACGCTCTATAGTGGGGTTTTTGATTTTCAGTGAAATAGATGCAGAAAAAATAGCCCAGAGAGCAGACGATGTTTTCGCAGATCCAATAATCGAAGAAAGCACAACAAACAAGCTCCATTTGGATGACATTAACTTATTTCCCGATCCCTTAGATATGGTTGTTACAATTGGATTTAAACCAGGCGTTACCGATAATCCAGGTAAAGCAGCACTAGATGGGTTTAGAACAATTTTCCCAGACGCAGGACCCGAAGCCAATATTTCAACATACATCACTTATGGCTTCACAGGCCTACCTTCTAATATTGAAGGAGATTGGCTTTCAAAACAACTACACAATGGATTGATTGAAAGAGCTTTAATTTCATCAAAAGGACAACCCCCTCCCAAAATAGAATATACTCCCGTAGAACCTAGTTCTTATGCAAAACCAGCAACAATAAATCTAGAAGTATCGGATGACGAATTACTAAAGATATCAGATGAAGGATTATTGGCTCTAAACTTAGAAGAAATGCAAACAATCCAATCTCATTATAGGAATTTAGATGTTAGAAAATCCCGCGAAGCCGTGGGTTTACCCCAAAACGCCCCTACTGATGTTGAGCTAGAATGTCTAGCACAAACTTGGTCTGAACATTGTAAACACAAAATATTCGCGGCACACATTAATCATATAGACAAAGAGACAGGTGAAAATTCAGAGATAGATTCACTTTTTAAAACACACATAATGACTCCAACACTTGATATGAAAAAAGAAGTCGATTGGCTTCTTTCTGTATTTCATGATAATTCTGGAGTAATCGCATGGGATGAAAATTGGTCAGTGTGCATGAAAGCAGAGACACACAATTCACCAAGCGCATTAGACCCATATGGTGGAGCAATGACAGGAATAGTTGGAGTTAATAGAGACATATTAGGTACAGGTTTAGGTGCTAGACCAATTGCAAATACAGATGTATTTTGTTTTGGACCACCAACTTGGAAAGGAGATTTACCTGACAATTTATTTCACCCTTCACGAGTTCTTCGCGGCGTTCATGCTGGAGTAAGAGTAGGGGGGAATGAAAGCGGAATCCCCACAGTTAACGGAGCAATTGTTTTCGATGACCGTTATATTGGAAAACCACTTGTTTATTGTGGTACAATAGGTATAATGCCAAGACAACTTTCCGACGGGCGAGAATCACACGAAAAAAACCCACAGCCGGGAGACAGGGTGTATATGGTAGGTGGGCGCGTGGGCTATGATGGAATCCATGGAGCAACCTTTTCATCACTTGAACTAACAGAAGAATCCCCCTCTAGTGCAGTGCAAATAGGGGACCCAATTACCCAAAAGAAAATGATTGATATGATCCTTGAAGCAAGAGATATAGGATTAATCACATGTATTACAGATAATGGAGCAGGAGGCCTTTCATCAAGTATTGGCGAAATGGCAGAATACACAAATGGGTGCAAAATAGATCTTGGAAAAGTCCCACTAAAGCAAGCCGGACTTTCTTCTTGGGAAATTTTAGTTTCAGAATCTCAAGAGAGAATGACGGTTGCAGTAAAAGAATCAGACGTAACTAAATTCGAAGCATTAGCAAAACTTCACGAAGTTGAAGCGACTTGGGTTGCAGATTTTACTAATACGGGTCTTTTTCATGTTACTCATGATGATGACACTGTTGCATTATTACCTATTGAATTCCTTCATGACGGCGTCCCTCAACTCAGGCTAGAAAGTGAGTGGAAAAAACCAACACATGAAGAATTTATACCACACTCAAACGCCTCACATACCGACCTATTAATGCGAATGCTATCACGGCCAAACATTGCTTCAAAGGAAACATGGGTCAGACAATATGATCACGAAGTAATTGCACAAACAGCAGTTAAACCCTTTGTCGGGATTGAAAATGATGGCCCTGGTGACGCAGGAGTACTAGCCCCAATTCACGGCTCTACACGCGGTCTTGTAGTCTCAAATGGAATATCTCCGCGTTACAGTGATATCGATGCTGGAGCAATGGCTGCCGCAGCAGTAGATGAGGCGATGAGGAACGCAGTATGCGCGGGAGCAGACTTATCTAAAATCGCAGGATTAGACAACTTTTGCTGGCCAGATCCTATTGAAAGTGCAAAAACACCCGATGGCAAATTCAAATTGGCACAATTAGTCCGAGCTAACCGAGAATTAGAACGGATTTGTAGAGCATATTTCGTTCCTTGTATTTCAGGCAAAGACTCAATGAAAAACGATTATGGCACGGGAGAAAATAAAATTTCAATTCCTCCAACACTTCTCTTTTCTTTATTTGGAAACCACCCAGACGTACGATACACCACAACCTCCGACCTCAAACCAGGGGAGAGTATTTATCTCCTTGGCGAATCTAAACAAGAATTAGGTGCTAGCGAAATTTCATTCATGCTTAAAGAATCGAACGAAGCTAATGGAATAGGAGGAACAGTCCCACAACTTCCTTATCCTGAAATAAATTTAGCATCCTATAAATCTCTAACCAAAGCAATACAAAATGGCCTTATTAGAACTGCCCACGATTGTAGCGAAGGAGGAGTTGCCATTGCGATTGCAGAAATGTGCATCGGGGGTAGATGCGGCGCAGAAATAGATATCGATGGGCCCGGAAATGCCGATTTGTGGGGAAGACTATGGGGAGAATCGTTAGGACGAATTATTGTCGGCGTTAAACAAGAAAACCGTGAAAGATTCCTTGCTATGATGAAAGGCCACAACCTAACATATATGGGAGAAACTACAGATGGCGACAACTTACTCATATGGGATGGGGATGAACTAATAATTGAAGCAAATACAGAGGAGATGGCCTCTGTTTGGAAGAACAGCTTGGACATGACTGGAGGCAACTAATAATGGTGAATATTCCAAAAGTAGCAGTTCTTTTCGGTTTCGGAATAAATTGTGATAGAGAAACAGCAGCGGTGTTTGAATTAGCAGGAGCACAAAGCGAAAGAGTCCACGTGAATAATTTTGTAAATAATGAAAGAGACCTATCTGAATTCCATATACTTGCAGTACCAGGCGGCTTTTCATTCGGCGACCATTTAGGCTCAGGGAGGCTATTAGGTAACCGAATGAGGTTTGCAATGAGGAAACAACTTTCCGAATTTGTCGCTGCAGGAAAACCGATTATTGGCATTTGTAACGGCTTTCAAGTATTAGTAAAAACAGGTTTATTACCTGGTAGAGAAAAACCTGACTTTGAACAAAGTGCAAGCCTAACCCTCAACAATAGTGGACGCTATGAGGATAGATGGATTACTTTGGATTTCGACCCTAATAGTAAGTGCATTTGGACCAAAGGAATCACAAGAATTGAATGCCCAGTAAGGCATGGAGAGGGCCGGTTTGTGATGCCTTCAATTACAGACTTGGACACTTTAGAGAAAAATCACCAGATTGTGACACGTTATGTTGACCCTTCCACAGAACCCGGTAAAGGAATAACAAACGAGGATCTACCCTTTCCTATTTGTCCAAATGGCAGTATTAGAAATATTGCAGGAATTTGCGACCCAACCGGGTTAATATTTGGGTTAATGCCACACCCCGAAGCAGCGTATGCGAACTTTTTACATCCACACCACACACGAAAAGAGATTCAAGAAGAAATATTAGGAGAAGGGATGAAGATATTCCAAAACGCAGTAAATTATGCTAAATCTAATTTATAAATTACAAAGATAATAAATTCAGTAACTTCTTCATCTGTACTACATGGCGAGCGATAAATTGTATATGGAAAGCATCGATGCCTGTTACCTTACAGATTTTTCAGCAAAGGTTACAGCAGTGGATGAAACCTCAGTAATTTTAGATCAAACCCTTTTCTACCCACTAGGAGGAGGGCAGAATTGGGATACAGGCACCATTTCTTGGGATGGAGGTGAATTGCAAGTAACTGAAGTTCGAGGCCGCTCAGAAGTACAACATATTGTTGGCCAAGACCACGGCCTATCTCCTGGCGAAACAATTCAAGGAGAGATTGATTGGAAAAGAAGACATGCACACATGCGTATGCACACCGCACAACATCTTGTAAGCGGTATTGTTTACGAGGAGTATAACGGAGCTAGGACGGTGGGAAATCAAATACACACTAATAGGTCGAGAATAGATTTTAACCCAATAAAATTCGACGAAGAAATGATAGAGACCATTTTCAATAAAGCAAATGAATATGTGGAAACCAATTTACAAGTTACAGATTGCATAATGACACGAGATGAGATAAACTCGATTATGCCACCAGATCGAACAAATATGGACTTACTCCCAATCTCGGTCAAGCAATTAAGAGTAATAAGAATTGGAGATAATCTAGATCTCTGCCCCTGTGCAGGCACACATGTAAGGGCATTAGGGGAAATAGGGGAAATGAAATTTATTGGAAAAAAGAACAAAGGTAAAGGAACAACAAGAGTTAGTTATACTTTAGAAGGCTGTGAATAAAAAAACACCTAATAATATCTAATCTCCTATCAAGTAATGTTAATAATATTAACTTATCAATTAAACTATAAGTCTAAATCATCATCCAATAAATCAGAAACACCCGTTCTAACTTCTTCCCAATCATCCCGGTCTCGTCTTCGTTTAGCTATAGTCGCAGCCTCTACCACCTCTCTAAGCACTTTAGGTGCACTAGAAGCAGCCTTAACACCTTCAACTCGATCAACCATTTCTCTATCTTCCCCCAATCTTTCTGAACGATCAGCTTTAGGAATCGGCCGACTTGGAATAGTCCGGGCCCCATCGTGTCTATCTTCAGCTTCCAAGTGCTCAGCCATTAATTCTAAAATTTCATCCGGAGGCACTTCATCTTTCCACGGGTTTTGATTTGCAATTTCTTGAACAATGTTAATTTTATTTTTTTTGACGACATCTTGTTGTGAATTGATCAATTTATTAACATCATCAACACTGATTTTTTTCGCCTTTGCAATCTTTTCAGGAGGTATGCCTAAACCATAGAGGAAAACAACATCTCTAAATTTTAAATCTTCTTTGTTTTCCATTTAAAACCCTCAAAACATTAAATTGACGAGACAGTTAATGCAGCCCTTACATACTCTCGTTATCTAATTCGGATTAGAAGCCTTCCACGCGAGGCTTCAAAACCCCCCGCTATTAATGCCCACATAATGGCGAGAGACCCACGCGCCGATATGCTGGAAGACGACCTCTTCCCCCAAACCCAACCTAGAATACACCGAGTCCATGCCAATGTGACAAAAGACGGAACAATTCATTTTGATACAGGAGGGGGTTTTTTCGGAGTAAGGGGAAGAAAAGCAATAGAACACCACCAGGGTAAAATTTGGCATTTTAGCCAAGAAGAAATACGACATTTATTTTTAGCAACATCAGCATTCACCCTTGCTTTAGGCTTAATGAGAGTAGGGGGGCTATTCAACACAAGCGAATTTACATCACTCTCACAATGGGTAGCAATTCTATTATTATCGATGCCTGTAATGTTACTTGCTGTTGGCCCAGCATTCATTTTGCACGAGATAGGCCACAAAATAGTCGCTAAGCATTATGGTTGTTGGGCAGAATTTAGAGCGGATCCAAAAGGATTACAATTTGGAGTAATTATTTCTGCATTTTTAGGTATAGTTTTCATGGCACCAGGAGCTGTGATGGTAGCAGGCATGGTTACTAGAAGACAAAACGGACACATAGCCATAGCAGGCCCTTTGGTAAATCTTAGTTTGTTTCTTATTGGTATACCAATTGGCGGCTTACTATTAGGGCTATTCAGTGCAGAAACGGCATCAAATTCAGCATATCTTACGGGTTCTGGATTAAATCTCAAAGCAATGTTATTTGATGTTGTAGAATTTTGGATATTTGCAAATTTGATTTTGGGAACATTCAACATGTTACCATTCGGGCCCTTAGATGGTGCGAAAATAATAGATTGGAACCAACAAATTTGGTTTGGAACATTTGCAGTATTTATCGGCTTAATTTATCTAATGTTTATAGGAAGTGCATTCAGTCCACTGTCGCTCGCAATATCAATTGCTGAACTAATCTAAATAGGCGTTTCTTACAGGCGTTTCATCAAGGTGGAAGAATGAGTAAGTAGCCCACCACGTAATCATATCTAAACTATCTATGAGATTACTTGTTCCCGATTGCTCATCTCCGTAATTTTTACCAGTCGTATCCATCCATTCTTCCATTTCTTCTAGAGTATCACAGGTTTGATGATAACACCAATATCCATCAACCAAACCACCAAAACCCATCGTCACAGTTCCCAGATTATCTTGGAAACTAGCATGATCAGAACGAGCAGTAGTATCTTCATACACAATAATCTCAGGCCTATCTTCTTCCAACCAATCATCAACCTTCCAAGTATCTGCTGATAAATTAGTACCAATTAACGTCGACACTTCCCCCTCGACCCCAATAGCATCAGAACCAATCCACAAAGCAAGATTAACCATTCCTGGCTGATTCATAATATCATGCTCTAGACTTGGACCAATATAAACACGCATTGGCCAAACTTCCTCATCCTTAGGGTAACCATCGGGATCAATTGCAGTAGCGGGGTCACCGTGTGGTGCGCCGCCGCCGCCCGGCCAATTTACACCAGCCATATCGAGATTAACATAATTGGTAACTTCGACATTCGGATTATCTTCTTTAACCCAGTAGTCAGTCCAATAATCACTTCCTCTTTTACCTCCTTCTTCACCAGACCAAAGACAGAATACCATTGTATTCCGGGTTTTGTAACCAGCCATTGATTCAGCTACAGTCATCACCATACTTGTTCCCGCAGTATTATCGTATGCACCAACACGTGTTCCGTAAGTTCTACTACCAGTGATATGGGGATCTAGAAGTATAGCATTTACAGGGGGGGCAACATCAAAATGAGCCCCAAAAACCATCCATTTATCAGCATCAACTTCTCCCCAACGATACCCACAGATATTGTAAGCCTCGGGGTTTTGCTTACCAAAAATATCAGTAAATTCAAAACGATGAGTCATTACTTCTAACCCGAAACTTTCGAGCGTTTGGATAATGAACATCGCCCCATCCTCATACGCAGGATTCCCCTGCCCAGCCCACCTGTCAAGATATCCAACAGCACCATCGGATAAATCAGTAGGATCTAATGTTTGATCAGTGAACATGGAGAGATAATTATAGGTAGTTCTACCATTTACAATTCCTGTAGAATGTCTTCCACCATCTGCCTCAGAATATGCTGCAGCCATCCCTCTTTCAATTGGAATATTAACAGCAATAACGGCCCCGCCATTCTCGTTTGACGCCTCAATAGTATCTAGTGTCGAATTGGAAACTCTTGAAATCCCCTGGTTGTCATTTTTTTCGAATCCTCCTCTTTCATACCACGTTTTCCACGACTCCTCCAAATTTCTAATCGGCCAATTATCACGGCCAAAATCACCCACTAAAACCACAGCAGTATCCGTTCTAGGAGGGGCTAGAACGTTTAGCAAAATAGAATTCCCAGCCTTAATATCCACAATAGTTGAATTTTGTACAAAACCAGTTTCTTGATTTAGAATAAGATAAGGAATGAAAGCCGATAAATCAACATCTGCTTGTATAGTCATACCTTGAAATACGCCCCCGGAGAGTATATTGGGTGTGATAGTAACATCGTCTAACATAAGTGAATCCCCGTTATCATTACCAATGCAGCCACTAATTGGAGCTAGACAGAATAACAGGACGAGGAGACTCGCAATTATCGGCCGCTGCATAATGACCCGTAACCGCAACCCCTTCTCAATGCTACGATTATTAGTATAGACAAGAAATAGAAGGTTTCAATAGGGAACAGGTAGATATTATTATTGAGAAATATGGTGGAAACCGCACTACTTGTGTACAAGCAACACCCAAGAAGAATATCTTACCTCTGGGCAAAAATGGTGAAAATAGAAACAGAAGACAAGACGCCAATAATTGAAGGATAATCACAATTCATTTGGGACGGGATTTTGGTCCATATGCAAAAACGCATATACAGCCCACCAAGTTACAATATCCCAAGAATGGACTAAATTTGCCTCACCTGTAGCATTATCTGTAGCCATATATCCTTCCATTTCCGACAATTTATCACAAGTTTTGTGATAACAAGGATACCCATCTACAACACCATTCCATCCAAGTGTTGCCACACCAATTTGTTGGAATGGGTCATGATCACTCCTTGCCGTAGGGGATTCATAAATCGCCACCATATCTTCATACTGAACTTGCCAAAGTGGATCTTCACCAACAGCAGCCCATTCCTCCCTCCCCCGTTCTATTTGGTAGGCAAGGTCTAGAGCATCAGATCCAATCCATTCAGCCATATGATACATTCCTGGCTGATCAATAACGTCACCAGTACCATCGGGCCCAAGATAGACAGATAGAGCATAATTACCAGGATAATTTATCCCCGCCATATCAAGATTCAAGTAATTCGAAACCGTAACCCCAGGAGGTAAATCATTAGCAAAGGCCGAAGACCCCCAAAGCCCCTCTTCTTCACTTGACCATAGGCAGAAAACCATTGTCCGTCTAGCATCAAAATTTGCTAAAGCACCAGCAGTAGTGAGGACCATCGAAGAACCGGCCGTGTTATCATAAGCCCCGGTTCTAGTTCCATACCCAGTTTGTTCAAGCCCAGGAAGTAAAGAAGTCGGGGTCGCGTAAGGAGCAATATCAAAATGCCCACCAAATACTAACCATTCATCAGGAAACATCGTCCCATCTTTGTAGCCACAAATATTAGCAGCCCACAGAGTCCCACTTTGAAATCGATGCACCTCAGTTCTTAACCCATAACCACTCATTACCCCTTCAAAATAAGTTATTGCATCTTCGTATGCAGGGTTGCCATTACCAATCCACCTATCCAAATATCCAACAGCACCATCAGCAGGATCTAAAGGGTCTGGAGTTTCATCTGTGATGAATTCAACCCACTCATAAACCGATCTACCATCAACCCAGCCGGCAGATGCCCCAACTCCGTTTTCAACAGTTAGGTCAGATCGTTGTGCCCTAATAGTTTTCAACATCTTTATTGAAACATCACCACCACTATCGCTGTGAGGAATTAACCATTGCCATGTCCCATTATCTTCATTCGAAGTAGTGGTGACGGCACCTCCGTTTGACATATCCGAAGACCATGCATACCAAGACTCATCAGCCGCTCGTATAGGCCAATTTTCACGACCATATTCTCCAACCAATAAAACAACATCAGTATTTCTTGGAGGGAATAAAATATTCACACTTACTCCTTTCCCAGCCTTGATATCTAAAACAGTGCCATTTTGCGCCCTCATAGAACCAGGATCTTGAAGGAAGTATGGGATGAATACACTCAAGTCTTCTTTAGCATTCAACTCGATAGTAGTCCATTCTCCACCAGGAATAATTGTTGGTGAAACCTCCAAATCGTTAGCCTTAGGGGCATCTAAACTGTCACTTTCACCAAAGCATCCCGACAAGGAACCAAGACACATTACCATGGCTATTAATACAGCACGCAAGGCACCCATGGCACTGCCGACAACTATCATATTGTTGAATGATATGGTTCAATTACCATTACCGTTGTATGGAATGTGTTTTCCACATAGAGGATAACCATTATACATGAACCATCGGCCCGAATCAATGATGGCAACCGTTCGCCTCGACCAAAAATCGCGAGCGCTTGTAAGAAATATACCAGATTCTTATTCAAATGCAATGGCTAATTATTTTGGTACGGGCCCAACAGATATAGGCGCAGCTAGAAGTCAACACGCAGCTTACATTGAAGCATTAACCTCGAATGGGGTTGAAGTAACAATAATGGATGCAGACAACAACCATCCAGATTGTGTGTTTGTTGAAGATCAAGCCGTAGTAATAGACGGCCACGTACTTCTCCCAGTAGCAGGGCACGAATCTCGTAGAGGAGAACAACCCCCAATCGCAGAATTCCTTTCTAAAGCACTACACGGACATCATATCTGCAAAATGGAATTGCCAGCAATGATGGATGGGGGGGATATTTTGAGACTCGGAAACCTCTTCTTTGTAGGTAGATCTACTAGGACTAACGATTCAGGAATTAATGAACTTAGAAGTTTGATCGAACATCTTGGCCACGAATTAAGAGTGGTGGACATACCAAACCACGCATTACATCTAACAAGTATTTCTTCAACACCTTCTGATGAAATAATCCTTGCTCCTGAAGGATATTTGACTTCGGAATCATTTGGAGATCTTCCTGATGGATGCGAAGTGATTATGATGCCAGAAGGAGAAGTATATGGTTGCAATACAATCGGCCTTCCAGGGAATAAAGTAATCATTGCAGAAGGCTACCCTACTGTTAAATCAACTTTAGAATCTAGAGGTTTTGAAACAATTGTACTTGATATGAGCCAAATTAGAGCAGCAGACGCATCCCCAACTTGTTGTTCAATTTTCTATTAAATTATTGATCACTCTCACTGATATGAAATTAACAAAGACGCATACTCTTCAAATCTGTATTCTCTAATCGGCCTTATTTTTGGTTCCGTTTCAAAATATAATAAAAGACACGGACTAATATTCTTATATCGCTCAACATATTCAAATCCAACAAGCTCATTATTTCTAATTCGTTGTTTTATCTTGTTGTGATAAGGATACATACGAACCACCTTCAAAATGTTTCCAAACATCATAAGGCCATTATCTTGTTTCCTATAATAAATATCCATCAAACGTTTTGATATACGCGCATAAATTGGCAAAGTTGCTGCAGGGGTCGCCAAGCTTGGTCAACGGCGCTGGGATGAGGTCCCAGTCCTCAACGGTTCGCAGGTTCAAATCCTGCCCTCTGCATTTCCAAATCAGCGAATAAGAAAAACATCTACAAAACACCCCCCTATCTATTTGGGAGATTTTTTTAGTGCAGTAATCCGAGAAATAAATCCGAGCCATCCTCTTTCATTTACATCGTTCTCTTCAGTGAAATACGATCTCGCTTTGATTGAAATAAAATCTAATAAAAGTACAACAATAAAAATGATGATAAGGTAAGCAATCACTTTATCGTATTGCAAGAATTTTAGATACAAATTGATGTAATATCCAATTCCCCCAGCGCCTACAATACCAATAACTGTACCATGTCTAAAGTTATATTCAAACATGAAAATGGCTTGAGAAATTAGGCCATTTGCAGCCTCTGGTAAAACCACACCAAAAGACCTCTCAATCCAACTATGCCCCATCGCCCTTGAAGCATCAAGAGGGGAGCGAGAAATTCCTTCAATAGCCTCATATTGTAATTTACCTAGATACCCTACTGTGTAAACAGTCATTGCGAGAATTCCAGAAAGAGGCCCCAAACCTACTAAAATCACAAAGAAAATCGCCCAAATAATACTAGGTAAACTCCTAGATGCTGCAAGAATAAACCTAGCAGGGTAACTAACCCAAGGCGAATTTAAATTTCTAGCAGCAAATAGTGAAATTGGTAATGAGATAATCATTCCAAGGACGGTCGAAACAAATGCAATCTTTAGAGTTTCAATTAAACCAATCCATGCAGTAGAACAAGTAAAACTAAAACCCGGAGCAGCTAAGCAAACAGGGTAATCTTGAGGCTCCAAAACACTCCAATCAGGAGGCCAAAGAGACTCTTCAATAAATATGATTAGATTACTACCTCCATTTTCTAAGCGCCCCCAATCATCTACCATACTGTTTGCAATAATTATTGACAGCAATATTAGACTTACAAAAAATAAGGCCCACCGCGAAGAAAACCAGGCGCCAGTTACAAAATCCCTCATTGAAAAAGAATCATCATTTTCGCCCTTCATTATTCTTCCTCCACAGGTTCTAAAGATTCAACATATGGCACAAGTTTACCATTTTTCATCAATAGTAATCTATCAGCCATTTTCCGAGCCCTTTGGATATCATGCTCAACAACAAGCAGAGCAGCATTTTTTTCATCAACATAAGAAATTACAGCATCCATTACAATGAGCATAGTCTCTTCATCTAATTCTCCAAGAAATTCATCGGCCAGAATTAGAGATGGTTTTTGCGCAAGAGTCCTTGCAGTAGCAACACGGCGTTGTTGGCCACCAGAAAGCCGGCGAACAAGCGATCGCCTTTTTTCTTCCAAACCCATCTTTTGTATTGCTTTATGAGCGGATTTTCTAGCATCAAAAGAGAATGGTAACCAAGGAGAACAGTGTCCAGCTAAAGCACCCAACATCACATTGTGATGCACACTAGCGTGTCTTACCAAACCCAGCCGTTGAGGAATGTAACCCAACTCACCCCGCGGAGGACTTGCGGGGTTCGTTTGGCTACAAACTTTCAAACCACCCTTCAAAGGAGGGACTAATCCAGCAATAGTTCGCAATAACGTAGTCTTCCCAATTCCAGAGGGGCCTACAATTGCAATAATTTCACCAGAATTAACTCGTAGATTTAAACCTTCAATTAAGGGTTTATTTTTTTGATATCCAATCGACACATTATCAAGAGAAATCACACATCCATCATCCAAAATACCCACCCCTGAATGCTGTATTACCTACTCAACAATTAAACCATCACCTCTCCCTATTTTGATTTTATCAGATAAACCTCTAAAACAATCCAATAACAAAATCAAATCAAGAAGTGATATCGAATTTGTCGTCATAATAGGCAGCAATTCCTGGAACATTAGAAATCAAAGCAGAGTAACTTCCCAAATGCTCTTGAGTATTTACCCTAACCAGTCCTGGAGTGTTTAGGACATTAGTTAAAATTTCACTACCACAAGTATTCTTTGCAGAATCCGAATCTATTTGATGAGTTGTAATATCATAACAACCGGTGTAAGTTTCACCCATTACTGAATAATTTTCAACATACATTTCATTATTCAAGTCCATTAAAGCATTCAAAATAGCAGTCCTTGTTTGCATGTCTAATACATCTGGATTATACATTACTGGGTGGCTAGGGGCTTGTCCGAAAGCAGGAAGAGCAACGTATTGATCCATCTCTAAACACCACTCCTCATTTTCAGAAGCATTTTCATTTCCACAATAAGAACCAACTGTACTATCCTTAGCAAAA
>JASLKG010000005.1 GCA_030747695.1 Candidatus Poseidoniaceae archaeon | reverse complement strand
TATCTGGGCCGTATGTGTTCACTGCAGTGTTATACTCATCTCCATTATCTGGTCTTATGTTCCAACCCCAGATTACACCACTGCTGCATGTTCCAGCCATATTCCCTCCTGATTGGGTGTGAATAATGATGCCTTCTCCAGCACTCTGATTTATCACAGTCAAATTGGATATAGCAGACCAATAATCCTCAATTGTCTCATCATCAGTTGGACATCCGTCTGAGGAATTATTACTAGTAGTACCTTGACCAGGTAGTAACTTGCAGTAATTGTGTTCTACAGTACCAGACCTACTGTATAAGATTGGACTATCATCGCCTTCTACTTCTGTTTCGTCACCAATACATCCTGAGAGAGATGATAGCAGAAAAGTCAGAACTATCAAAATAGATTTCAAACGGTTCATGGTTTGCGGAAAAGGTGTTGATATTTCAAAGGGGGGCCCTCTGTATCGTATACGATAACAAGGGTACCCTATACAACGCCCGTGTTTGGAACGGGGGCCCTTCTATGAAACCAGAGAAAATGGAGAAGGCCATTATCCGAAATCTTGCGGACAAAACCGGTCGCTCTCTTGAGGAGTGGTTCTCAGTGTTGAGAGATACTGATTTGTCAGAAAAACATGAACTGAAGGAGCATCTCAAGGCTGTTCACGGAGTGGGACATTTTCAGGCTCAAACAATCATCAAATTCTACCTTCTCGATTGATTCGGAAAGTTGCAAGGGGTTATTTGAAAAACTGATTCGAGAGCATTTCAAATGTCGTGTTTGGAAGGGGATGCTTTGATGTTGCTTGAGAGCATGGCATAGCCATGTCCGGAGTAAAATTACGAGTGTTTGTCTTATCATTGGTTCTAATATTAACTTCATTTGCAAATGGAATTGATACTGTATCAACACTAGATTCTAGCAATAATTTACCACTATTTGCAACGAACAACTCTCAAAATGATGGTGGTTCTGGAGGAGATGCGGGAAATACTTCAGCGTCTAGTGTAACATTTACTTCAACTACAAATTCAACATATAACGGATGGGTTGACGACACAACCGATCCTGAAGATTTGTATCTGATCACCATCCCTTCAGGATATATCTTGAATGTGAGTATGAGTTTTGCTTCAACTGAAGACTTTGATCTTTATCTGGCAGATACGAATCTCACTTATGCATATGATTTAAGTGAATACAGTAATCCAGAAGTCGTATCAACTTCTGGAACAAATATTTCAAATGGCGGAGTTACAGTTGCAATTTATGTTGTTGCTTACTCGGGATACGGACAATACTATCTCACTCTCACCTTTTGGTCACCAGTTACTGTAACGCAAAATGATGCTGGGTCTGGTGGAGATGTTGGAAATTCGCAAACTACATCACATACACTACCTTCAAACTCTTCAAGCTACACTGGATATGTGGATTCTGTACTTGATGCTGCTGATTTATACGATGTTTCGATTTCGAGTGGTTATGAATTATTTGTCAACTGTTCTATGCCTACAGGCAATTACACTATTGGATTGATAGACAGCGCTTTCACATATTGGATTGACCAAGATACTGGTACACAGGGTTCATTGAGTGTGACTACAAATAACACTAATATCTCTAATGGAGGAGTTACTGTTTACTTTGGAGTTATTGCAAATTCAGGTAGTGGAAACTACACAATGAATTTTACATTTGTAAATCCAAATGCTGTACCAACGCCCTCAATCTCAATTACATCTCTTACCAAGGATTATGCTTCAGTAAGTCTTTCAAATTTGGTAATAGGCAATAGTTATTCGATTAATGCAACAACGTATTCATATCCAATTAGTAGTAGCGGATATAACAGTTCTAGTACCTATAACGTAACAGCAACCTCTACGCAATCTACATTGAATATTTCTGCAAATAACTCAGATATCGAAGGCGTTTATGGATTAATGACCATGTTGTATTCAAGTAACTTGTTTTTAGATTATGATTACAATATATTTTATTATGAAATGATGGAGTCAAATATTGTAAATTCCTCTAGTGCGAATCTATACGCTACAAATCTTACTGCTGGGCAATCATATAGTATAGAATGGAGATATTATGATAGTATTACAAACTCTACGGTTAGTTATTCAAATTATACAGCATTCAATACTACTAGCAGTTCAAAAACAATAAACATAATGTTAAATTCTGTAAATACGACTAATCAACATATGTTGGAAGTAATATTGTATGATCAAAATTCAAGCATGATTGGATATCATTCCAATACATATGACCCACCAAGGCCTTTAATCACAATTGATTCTATCACAACAAATGCAAATTCAAGTACAAATACTGTAGATGTATCTATGAATAATTTGACAAGTGGATCTAACTATTCATATCAAATTTCAATTAATAATTATGGAAATAATTCTACTGTTACGGCTTCTTCACTGAATTACTTCACCCCCTCTAGCAGTACTTACAGTGCATCCACGTACAATTACACAACTCCAAATGCCACTGGATATTATTGTGCAATAGCTAACCTATACTTCTACGGATCATTTGTAAATCAAGACTCATATTGTTTCAATTTGACGTTTGACAATGACAATGATGGTGTTGCCAATGAGCAGGATTTGTGTCCGAATACACCTATTGGTTCTACTGTTGATTCAAATGGATGTGCAGCAAGTCAAAGAGATACTGATGGAGATGGATTCAATGATGATGTTGACGTATTCCCCTTTGATTCTACTCAGTGGGCCGATACGGATGGAGATGGATATGGAGATAATACAAACGGAACGTTAGGTGATGCTTTTCCAACAGATCCAACACAATGGTCTGATATTGATGGAGATGGATATGGAGATAATGCTTCAGGAGTTAATGGTGATGATTTACCATTTGATTCTACTCAGTGGTCAGACTCTGATGGAGATGGATATGGAGATAATCCCAACGGCAATGGTGCCGATATGTACCCAAGTGATCCTACCCAATGGGTAGATTCTGATGGAGATGGATATGGAGACAATACTTGGGGAAATAATCCTGACTACTTCCCTGCTGATCCAACACAATGGGCAGATGCTGATGGAGATGGATATGGAGATAACCAATCTGGAAACAATCCAGACAAATTCCCTAATGAATCAACACAATGGGCAGATACTGATGGAGATGGATATGGAGATAATCAAGCCGGTAATAATCCAGACAAATTCCCTAGTGATTCGTCTCAATGGTTTGATAGAGACGGAGATGGATATGGAGATAATCAAGCTGGAGCAAATCCAGATGCATTCCCGGATGATAGTACACAATGGACAGATTTAGATGGTGATGGATATGGAGATAATCAGGCAGGGAATAATCCAGACAAATTCCCTAATGAACCATCACAATGGGAAGATACTGATGAAGATGGCTATGGTAACAATGCTAGTGGAATTAATGGAGACCAATGTCCAAACACTCCATTTGGGCAATCTGTAGATGAATTCGGTTGTTCAGAATCACAATCTGATCATGACAGTGATGGAGTATCTGATGATGATGACTTATGCCCTAACACCTTACCTAGCCAATCCGTAAATCAACAAGGTTGCTCGCAAAATCAACTAGATGATGATGAAGATGGTGTAAACAATACATGGGATTCATGCCCAAATACTGTTCCGGGTTCTATTGCGGATACAAGTGGTTGTTCGCCTTCACAACGTGATACTGATGGTGATGGAATTGATGATTCAAGAGATATATGTCCTTCAACAAGCCCTGGTGATGATGTTGACGGAATGGGTTGTTCAGAATGGGAAATTGATGATGACAATGATGGAATAAAAAATGCATGGGACAGTTGTACTGGAACGCCTAGTGGTCTAGAGGTTGATTCTAATGGATGCTCAGCTAATCAAAGAGATACTGACAATGATGGAATAATGGATAGTATGGATCAATGTTCGAGAACTGATCCTGGTGAAGCAGTAGATGCAAACGGATGCGCAGCATACGAGAGGGATGGAGATCAAGATGGAGTTAATGATGAATTAGATAATTGTCCAATCACTACAGGCGGAGTTTTAGTTGATGACTATGGTTGTTCAGCCAACCAAAGAGATGGAGATGGAGATGGATTACCTGACTCACTAGATTTGTGCCTTGGAAGCCCATTAGGAGCAATTGTTGACATTGATGGCTGTGCAGATGTGGAACGTGATTCCGATAGCGATGGTGTGATGGACATAGATGATGCTTGCCCATATACGCCTGCATCAGAAGTTGCAAATCTTGATGGTTGTTCACCATCGCAAAGAGATTCGGATAATGACGGAATTAGTGATGCGATTGATGCATTTCCTAATGACCCACTTGAATCTAAAGATACTGATGGTGATGGAATTGGTGATAAATCAGATTACTTCCCTAATGATTCTACCATGTCAAAACAAGAAGATGCAATAGACAATTCATGGATATTTTATGCACTTATTGTAGTTTTGAGTATTCTAGTTATTTTCTTGTTTGTTACAAGAAATAAAACTCCGCCTGAACCTCCTAAAGCTAGTATTGATGAAATGATGGTTGATCCAGAAACACAACAAATTGTAATTCAACAACCTGAGCAGTGGGTTGATGAAAATGGAGTCAACTGGTGTAGGCAACAAGATGGATCATTGATGTATTACAATACTAATACAAGTGAGTGGACGTTTAGTTGAAAAATAGAATTCACTCAACTGTAACTGATTTTGCTAAATTACGAGGTCGATCAACATCGCACCCCAAGACAAGAGCCGTTTTGTAAGCAATTAACTGTGTTGGAATCACAGTAAGCAAAGGCGTTAGCAAATTGTCACAACTAGGAATTGCAATCGAAACATCTGCTTCTAATGAAATTTCATCATCTCCTTCTTCATGGATTAGAATTATTTTTGCTCCCCTAGCTTTGCATTCATGCATTGATGCAATCGTTTTCTGCTTATGTTTATCGTTTGGTGCTATTACAACTACGGGTGAACCTTCTTCTAACAATGCTATTGGCCCGTGTTTCATTTCTCCTGCAGGATATGATAAACATGGGATATACGCAACTTCCATCAACTTTAGTGCTCCCTCACTGGCAACTGGCATAGACAAACCTCGCCCAAGGAACAACACACATTTTGCATCTTTTAACAACCCTACAGCCTCATCGATTGGACCGCTATTTTGAAGATATTCATCCATTAAATTTGGAATTTTGTTAAATTCATCTATCAATACGCGGCCTCTTTCAGTTGTAAACGATCGAGTTCTTCCAATTTTTATAGCGAACATAAGTAGAGCCGCAACCATATTGGTGAATGCTTTTGTCGAAGCAACAGCTTGTTCAGGTCCACTATGTATGTACACTCCTTGTCCACATTTTCTAGCAATTGTTGACCCTACAACATTGATAATCCCATGTACTGTACCCCCCTTCAATTTGATTTCTTTTACTGCTGAAAGTGTATCAGCGGTTTCTCCTGACTGCGATACTGCAAGGTGGAATGCTTTTGTATTAATTACTGGATCGTTATACCTAAATTCACTTGCAACGTGTGATAATGCTGTTATTCTCGCTAATTCTTCTATTGCTAATGCGCCTATCTTGCAAGCATTTAGAGCTGTTCCGCAGCCGATTAATCTTACATGTGGAGCATTTCTTAAATCGACAGGGCTTACCCTTAATCCACTCATCTTTGCTGAACCATTTGGATAATCCAAACGCCCCGAAATGCAGCGTCTAAGTGCTTCTGGTTGTTCATGTATTTCTTTAATCATATAATGAGGGAATTCTCCTAAATCGGATTCACCCCACTCTTTTTCCAAGATAGTCATTCCTGTACTAGAAGTTCGACCATCTTGCCTTGAAATTTGGATTTTATCTATTGTAACTGTAGCAATATCTCCATCTTCAAGGAAAAAGATGTTTTGTGTATGCGGTGTTAATGCATGGGGGTCTGAAGAAACAAAATTTTCACCATCTCCTTGACCAATGATTAATGGAGAACCATTACTCGCACAAATTAACAAATCATGGTCTTCGAATAGTACACATAATCCCCAAGTCCCAGTAACTCGATTAAGTGTATGTCTCACAGCATCTTCGGGCGATTGGCCAGAATTAATGCCAATTGATATCATATGTGCCAAAACTTCAGAATCTGTTTCTGAAATTAGATTTACACCTTTGGATTGTAATTTTTCGCGCAAACCTCTAGCATTATCCAATATGCCATTATGCACAATTGCAAGGCGGTTATTTGTATCGATGTGGGGGTGGGCATTCTCATTTGTTACTCCCCCATGTGTTGCCCACCTTGTGTGTGCTATTCCTTTGTGCCCTTCGATTACATCTGGTAAAATTTCTTGAAGTTCTGAAACCTTTCCCACTCTTTTGTAGGTCTGTATTGTGGAATTATGAACTGCGATCCCAGTTGAGTCATATCCTCTATACTCAAGCCGCCGAAGTCCTTCAAGTAATATCGGCGCAGCATTTCTATTACCTATGAAGCCAAATATGCCACACATTCTATTACCTCACATTTGGATGATTTCCGCACAAATTGGGCATTCCATTTTTCTTAATGTCATGTCTTTGACTGTAATATTAGAACCACAATTATCACAACCTACATTTCTTTCTGGAGCTGGTAATGGAGGCAATCCAATTGGAGGCAATTCTCCTGGCAAAGGAGGAGTTGGTAATGGAGGCAAACCAAGTGGGGTTAATTCATCGGGTGAAGGTAATGGTAACCCTTCGAGTGGAGGTAGTTCTCCCGGCAAAGGTAATGGTGGGAGACCCGAAATCACCTTCTCCATAACTTCCTTTACTTCGCGCTGTTCTTTTCTCTTCATTCGACGTTCAAGGCGCTTCGATGCTGTTCCTGACTCTACTTTTGCTTCTAATTCTTCAGCAAGAGATGTTTCTATTTCATTTGACTCAATGTCTTGATCATCATCTAAAACGACCTTTAATTCAGTGTTTTGAACATCCGAATATAATACCAAAGGACCTGCGTCTTCTTCAGTTTGTATTAACAATTCCAAATCTCCATCCTCTGCTGAAACTTCTAATTCTTCCTCCTCGCGGTGGGTTCTTCTAAGAACTACTAGTACCGTAATATGCAATACCAATAAGAAACAACCAATACCAAGTAATACTGCAAATTTCTGTTCATTTGTATCGCCAGGAAGTGGATCTAGTATCATATCTAATATTCCTTTATCTTCTTCAATGTCAGGACCACTAATTGACAATAATTGCTTGCCACTAATTTGCCCTGAAGGTGAAGAAACAATTACCATTTGGTCACCATCGAGATCACCAGCACCAATCAAATTATCAGAACCAATAATATTTGAAAGGCTTATTTCGCTATCACCTTTCAAATGTATTCCGTATCTAATTACGGGCCCTTCAATACCTAATTCATCGAAATAGAATTTCACGCTAGAATCAACTTGGTACATTACAATACGGGAAAGTCCTGGTGCTGAAACGTTCTGGATCTCATCGACCGACCATATTGAATCTTGAACTTGAGTCATTAGTTGGGTCTCTCTACCGCTTCCCATTGCCCATGCTGCAATTAATACATCTTTACTACCCTCATCTCTTACTAGCAAATTTGGAATACTTGCATCATCACCTGCAGGTGCTTGGAAATTGAATGGTACTTGATCAATAATACCATGTGAATAAAATAATCCTACTCGTTCAATACCTGTTCCATCATCACGCATTTCTTGATACAAAAGATGAATTTGCGAGTTACCAATTGCAACTGCTAACGGGTCTCCATCATTCGGTTTAATGTCAATGTCGTTTAATACATTCATACGTTGTGTCCAACTTGAGCCAGAGATTGCATTTTCATTATGAACCATGAAAATATTTGTAACATCCATCCATGAACCACTTGTTGAAATATCTCTGTGATATCCTGCTAATACTACTTCTCCATCTCTTTCTGAAAGATCAAGACCCCAGTAATATCCTTCAGATTGTTTCAACGGGGTAAGGAAGCTGTCTTCTCCTGAGAGATCTCCTTGTGCGCCAATACTAGCCATAGATAAATCAGTCATAGTGTAACCTAATTGATCTGTAAATCTCTTGTTCCAGGCAATATGTGCACGCCCATCTGAACGTGTAGTAAATGCAAATTCTCCGCCCCAATCTGACTCAATCAATGTATCGCCGGGCATTCCAAAACTTTCAGTAATTGTTCTCGCATGTAATTCTCCATCAATTGTTGTGAACAACAAACCTCCCTGTTCAAGACCTACGAAACCTAACACTGCTTCTCCATCCGAAAGTGTCAAGCGTGTAACGCCACCTAATCCGAATTCATCAATTATGACGCCAAATCTTAACTCTGAATATTGAGCTTCAACGCCATCTCCAGAAAGTATTGCTCTGTGTTTAACTAATCCAATTGAACTTGCTGTATTAGAAAATGTCACTTTTTTGTTGCCACTAGAAGTTGTAGAACCGGGGATTACACTAATCTGTTTTGTTCCTTTTTCGACCCAACCTACCTCTTCCCAAGTAAAGAATGTCATAGTCAAATCTGTTGCATCTGTTTGGCCCAAATTATCAATTCTGATGTTTACAGTATATGAAGATGGATTTTCATCAGATGATGGATTTGGTATTAATGGTGAAGTGAGAACCGAACTTGACATGAATCTCAACATTGGCTCAACCGGTCTTTCTTGGATTGTAAAATCAAATTGATATGAATTGTCAGTTGTATCTATTTCATTTTGCGAACCATAGGGATCTATCTGAATTTCTACATTCAAATCTTCACCTGCATTTGTAGCCCACCACCACAATATAACTGATGTGGTCTCCCCTTGATCTAGCCTCGGTATCTGACCTTCACTCGGATATGTAGATGATTCGGAACCGGGAGCAACTAGCTTCACATGCAAATCTGTAGCATCGGCGTCACCGGTATTTACCACGTTGAAATGTATCTCCAATATTGTCCCCGCAACTGCTGTATTTGCAGGTAATCCTTGATCAATGATTTCAACAGAACCTTGGAAACTGAGTGCGGGTGCTGCCGGTTGATTATCGATTGTAAAAGTTCGTCTCACAGTACTAGACTCCATGCCACTCACATTAACCAACTTTACAGAGACTCTATGGGATCCGTCATCGACCAAAGTTGAGTCCCAAGTAAATGTCCAATCTTGCATCTCATTGTCTTCTTCATCGAAGTTATGTGCAATATTCCAATCGCCATTATTTATTTTGTACAACAATTGAGATGGTTCGATACCTTGTGCTGAACCACTAAAACTGGCTGTTCCAGTAAGAGATGAACCTGATGATGGTGAAGCGAAATTAACAATCATTCTACCAATTCGAGCCCATCTTGATTGTGTTGATTGTAAATCTTCATCATCGCTTGCTGTTGCTTCTACGACGATATATTCTTCATTTGCACTATACCACTCTCCCTTAATCAAAACATCAAGGTACCAAGAATTAATATCTCCACCAGCAGTTGTCCAATCAAGCAATGTTTTCTCTTCTCCATCATCTAAATGTTGTATTATTCTGATGTCGACTTTGTCCCATGGCCCAGTACTATTTATGATCCCACCTTGAATTCTAACAATGTCTCCAGCAATCAACCAAGTACCATTTTCTGGACTTGACAAGGTGATTCCTGGTTCGTTTTCACTCTGATTTGGAGGAGTTATGATTACAGTTCCATTTGATTCGGCAAAAGGAGTACAACTTCGTTCTAAAACAGTATCAATTGCACAAGATGCATCTAATGAGCCAAAACCCCAATCCTCATTCCACCTGTTAGAAACGCTAGGCTCACTTGGAGTTCCCATCTCTTCTGATGAATTTCTAAGTATATTTTTTATTTCATATGGATCTAATGAAGAATCTGCTTGCAACATCAATGCTACGACTCCTGAAACAAGAGGAGTGGCCATTGAAGTTCCATCTTTTGATTCATATGAATTATCAGCCATAGGCCTTGGTGAACCGGGTAAAGATGAGCCTGTGGCTGCTGATGCTGACATTATTCCACTACCAAATGCTGTTAAATCTGGCTTTAACTCATCCCAATCATCATTGTCATTATCATCTTCTCTTGGTCCAGAATTAGAATAGCTTGCAATAAAATCATCTGTCCGATTTATTGTATCGGCATTATCTGCAGAGGCAATTGTAATCGCTCCATCAGCACTACCAGGTGATGCAATTCTACGCTTTCCATCATTACCAGCTGCAATAATGCATGCAATCCCATTTTCAGTTGCATTGTTGACTAATCTTGCTTCAGCACCTGTTCCATTATCCCCTGTATCTTCAGGATCTAAAGCGTTGCCAATAGAACCAAAAGACATCTGCCCGATGTCTATACCTTTAGCACCATCACCCCAATTTGTATCCTTATTGTTGATCATCCATTGTATGCCATTAAGAGAATTCTGTGAATTTGTTCCTCCAGTATCGGTCAGAACTTTCACGTCGACAAGATAAGCTCCGGGGGCGCCTCCAATATGAACTCGAGAGGAGTCGCCTGTGCCCAAAGCTATACCAGCAACGTGAGTACCGTGTCCTTGGCCATCATCAGGATCTTGTGATCCATCTGGATTCGATGCTTGGGATGTTGCGTCAAAACCTGCAACCCACTTTTGATCATCGTAAGAATTAGGATCAAGGTCTGGTTCATCGTTCTCATCATCAAAATCATTCAATGCTCGATGTTCGTTATCAACACCACTATCCAATACTGCAATCACAACTCCAGTTCCATCATATCCTCTATCATATACTGAACCCGCATATACATCTGAAGGTTGTATTCTTGTTGCAGGGTTTGCTGTTTGTAATGTAGAAGCCATGACATTCTGCATCTCAACAACCACTACGCTTTGAAGAGCTAATATTTCAGTTAGTGAACTAACAGGAACGTGATCAACAACAATAGAATCTATTGAATCCATAATTTGGAACCATGAATCTTCAGATGACCAGCCGTGTTTACGAAGAATAGCGGTCAATTCTTCAACCTCTGGGCCCCCGGGATGCCATGCAAAATCTACAACGATTGCAACTGTCCAACGCCCATCAGAGCCCATTACCGAAGTTGTTGATACTGATTTTTCGCCAGAAATTACTGCTTCCAACCGATCATCCATTCCGTCAAAATTAATATCAGGCCCATACGAAAACCACCATCCATAATCTTCAGATGCATATTTTCCTGCCCTATCTGGTAAACGCTGGTCTAGATTAGAAACCTCATCAGAATTATATCCTGAAACACTCAATGCGGACAAATCTGCAATAAGGAAAATTGTTACCAAAATTAGTGATGTGAACCTAACCATGGTGTCAACCCGCCCTACGGGCGGATTGCAATACGGATTAACCTTATCTGCTCAAGAGCCCCGAAGGGGCTCAAGGCCAATCTACATGTGATTTGCTTTCAGTACAGCGTATTTTTAGCCTATGCACCTGTAATTTGCCTTCACAAACGGGACAATTGGTTTTCATCACCAGTTCTTCCATCCAAGCTTGCCGGGTTTCTTTCTCATCACCCTCTTTTCTAAGCCTAATCACTAAATCATCTACTCCTACAAATGGATGATTTTCAGGTAAATCTTGTAACTCAATTTCACCTTCCCAAGTAGTTCCTTTACGAATCAAGGATAAGGAAAAATATGCAACAACAAATCCTCCCAAATGTGCCATATGTGCAACATGAGATACTTCGGAGAAACCATAAACACCCCAAGCGTTGATTACTTCAAATCCGAAATAGAGTAAAGCAATCCAAGATACTGGCCATTTTCTTATAATGACAAATGGAAACAAAACCTCATCATTTGGCCAACCGGCAAGGTATGCTCCTAAAATTCCAAAGGCAGCACCTGATGCTCCAAGTGCAGGTGTATCTGAACCAAAATTAGCAAGTGTCCAAGCAATTGATCCGCCAAGTAATCCAATTACATATGAGATGAGCCATCTTTCACGACCTAACCTCTGCTCAAGTGGTATACCAACTAATGCGATAATGACGATGTTTCCTAAAACATGTAATGGATTCCAGGGATTATGCAAAAAACCAGCAGTTAAGAGTGTGTAAATCTCTCCCGATTGTACTTCGCTTGGAATCATGACTAGGTAATCAACAAGATTTCCGTGTCCTGTCCAATTCCAAATTAATTGAACGATATATCCAAACAAAAGTGACAAAGTCATTGCCATTGAAATAGAGGCTTTTTCCCTCCAGGCCCACATTAATGGACCAAGAACTGCCACAAACCACAGGCCGAGCATAACTCCCTCCATGTACCCCCGGAGGAGGCGGCGGCTTGAAGCCAATGCGGTCATTCGGACCAAACAATGGGACTAGTTCAATTGTCAGATCTGACTGTGAAACGCGGTCACAAAGAGGTTTTGAAAAACTTCTCTTTAGAAATTAAATCTGGCGAGGTAGTGGCTCTTTCTGGGGAAAATGGCTGTGGCAAATCAACAGTAATTGAAGCTGCAGCAGGGCTACTGCATCTGGATGAAGGAACTGTTACTATTTCAAAACAAATTATCAAAGATAAAGAAGGCCGTCGTGGACGTACAAATTTTGGACTTTGTTTGCAAGATGATTGTATAATGGGAGATGAATTAGTAGGACAACGATTGCTAGATGTCGCAGGAAAGAATTTCGATGTCTCAAAATTACTTGAATCGTGGAATCTAAATCATAGAATAAACGATCGTGTTGCTATGCTTTCAGGTGGTCAAAGAAGAAAACTTGCAGTTATTTCTGGAATATTACCCGCTCTAATAAGTGATAAGCCAATTGCAATTCTTCTTGATGAAGCAGATTCAGGATTAGATAGAGTTGCAATAACAAATCTATCGGAAATCATTCGCAACCTTGCTGCGAGTGGGCATTCAATATTAGTTTCATCACATAATGAAAACATCCTAAATTGTGCTGATAGGATTATCTCATTTCCATTTGAAGCAAAAACAAATAATCCAAAAAAGGGAATTCCTATACATCTTAAATCTAAGAACAACGTAAAATCAAATACAGGCACAACGCTTGATCTAAGGACAATGTCAAGTATTTCTAACAATTGTATTGTAGGATTAATTGTACTCGGGGCAATGTTCGCATTTTTAGATCCTAATTCATTGAAGGGTAGAATAGAAATTGCATTCCTTCTAGCACCTTCTCTTGCAGCAGGAATGTGTGGTGATCCGATTCTAAGATTATTACAGGAAAATCGCGCTTATGCGTGGTGGAATGCAAAAAGCGCCATACCGCCAAATGCAATAATGAATGTGTCTTTGATTTGTGGAGGATTGACTCTGCTTGCATCGGCATCTACGGGAGATTTTGATTGGCGTATTATTTCTGTAGGGGCAATCTTAGGTGGATTTACTGCTTTTGTAATTGCTTTTATTGGCCATGCAACATTGAATTTGTCAAGGCCAAATGCAGTTATGATTAAACTATTGACGCCGATATTAATATTGCCTTGGGCCTTGATTGTTGACGCGCTACAGCAATATGTTTGAAGACAAGTTCTAACCGGGGGACAAAAGATGGCAACCAAAAGTCAAGTGATTTCGCTCGCGGGGCTTGCAGGCGCGTCAGCAACCCTATTGCTTGGTTTGACATGGGCGCCATCAGTTTCAATTGAGGCTTTTGAAGCACCAAATGCGCAACGGATTTTCTACTGGCATGTCCCAAGTGCTTGGGCTGCAATGTTAGCATTTAGTTTCCTGTTTTTGGGATCAAGCGTTTGGTTTTTCAAGCGTAAAGAATGGGGATGGAGACTACATATTGCAAGTTCTGAAGCTGGACTTGCTACAGGCTTAATGTGTGTATGGTCAGGATGCATATGGGGCTCTGCAGAATGGAAAGTTCCATGGGATTGGACTGATATACGACTCAATACTTTTGCAATGTTGACATTACTTGCACTATTCCTAATTCTTGGACGAAGAGGACAGCCTGATGGTGTCGAATCTCGAGACACATTTGCAACTTTTGGAATGTATGGTTTTGTTCTAGTTCCCTTGACATATATAGCGACGCGTTTGTGGCAAATTAGGCATCCGGGACCTGTAATTGGAACTAGTGAGGGCTCTTTGAACTCAGATATGTTCATTGTACTAATGATTGGGGCACTTTCATTCACTTTGCTTGTAATTGGACATGTTCTATCATCAATGCATCTTGCTGAATTAGAAATGAGATTAGAAGAGTTACAAATTCAATACGAGGAGAGGATACAATGACAGATATGACACATCTAGCTATCGCATATATTGGAATGATTGCTGCCCTTGGGATATGGACTTGGACCATAATGTCTCGTTCCAATAGTTTAGAAGATAGAATTGCTGCTCTTGAAGGTGCTATTGCCCCAAAGGATGAAGCCAAATAAGTTGAGGCGTTGACATGGACCTCGGTGGCGAGTTCTGTTTGATTTGCGGTTCCACGCCGCCTTTGTTCACAGGACGTATGTGCGAAAAATGCACTCGTGAGCGTGTAAAGCTTGCCAAAATTCCTAAAAATGTTCCTTGGATTAAATGTGCTAGATGCAACAAAGTTGATTTCAAAGGGAAATGGTCAGAAGTAGAATCTGATGAGATATGGCATGAATTAGTACAACGTAATGTTGAATTCAATGCAAATGTTGAGAATTTGGAAGTGGGATTAATGGCACAAGAAGTCGATGGCAGACACACGCTGATTCACCTACAATTAGAAGGTACTATTGATGATTTACTATATACTGAAGAATTTACAATGCGGGCCCGTATGTCAAATGGAGTTTGTCTTACATGTACACGTCAAGCTGGAAATTACTTTGAAGCAACTGTACAATTGAGATCAAGTGCTAGGCGACTATCTGATGATGAATTTACAGTCTTACGTGCCACTCTGGATGATGTATTGTCAGAAATGCCTGCAGATCCTATGTTTTTCATTACTAAAGAGGGACCTGTTACTGGAGGATATGATGTAGTTCTAGGTTCAAAGGCCCTAGCTAGAGCATGGGGCCGTCATCTTGTCAATTTACATGGAGGACAAATTACTACAACAACTTCAGTAGTTGGTAGGAAAGATGGTGTTGATCTAACAAGACTAACCTTGCTATATCGTAAACCAGGTTATGAATTGGGCGATGTTGTAAGTTGGCGAGGTAATTTGTGGCGCCCTTCTAATTGGTCTAGTGATGGAGCAGTTCTCGAGCGTGTAGATAGGAGAGAAAGAACTGGGGCGAGTTGGAGAGATTTAGAAAGTGCAAATGTAATGGCTAGAATGGAAGATTTTATCACTATAGACTCATTAAATGAAGATTCGTCTGTTGCAGAAATTCTAAATCCAAATACATGGAAAATGGAGTCTGTACGATTGCCTTTTGATCATATATCAGGACGCAAATTGAATTTAGCACGGATTGAAGGCGAATGGATAAGTCTGCCAAAACTTGGAATGGACGGTGAATAAATGAAAGAAGATTTAGAAATTCTAGCAACCTCTTTAGACAAAGAGAATATGATTGGATTTACTCGTAAATTTATTGAAGATATAAGGATAGGGCAAGATTCTGTAAGAGAAGATTTACTACCATGGCTTTCTGAACTAAAACATGATTGGGACGGTGTTCTCTTTCTCGGCATGGGGGGATCTGCTGCTGCAGGTGATTTCTTATGCACACTCGCAGAATGGGATTGCGGAATTCCTATGTTTAGTTGCAAGGGGTATGATTTACCCTCTTGGTGGAACAACAGATGGTTGGTCATTTCTACTTCATATTCAGGCAATACTGAAGAAACCCTTAGTGCAACAAAACAAGCACTAGAAAGGGGTGCTACAATCATAATTATCTCAAGTGGGGGGGAATTAGCGGGCCTATGTGAGTTGTCGCAAACTGTATTCTTGATTTCTTGTCCATCTGGGCAGCCGCCTCGCTCTGCTTTTGGCCATATCTTGTCTCGCCAATTGGCGCTTTTGTCAAATTTGAATATTCTAAATTCTGTTCTTGATGAAGAAGAAATGAAACGTCTCTCTTTGGCAATTGAAAATTCTGATATTGTAAAATATCCTCATGGCGATGTTGCAAGTTTAGCATTAAATTTAATCAATAACCCAATTGCAATAATAGGGCCGAGAGAATTAGAACCTGCATTAACAAGATTCAAAAATCAAATTAATGAAAATGCTGCTCGGTTCGTTAGAATTGGCATATTACCTGAAATGAATCACAATGAAATAGTCGCATGGGGAGGAGTTGGAGATGAGGGAGATATTGATGCTGAAAAACAAGCAGTTATCCTTCTCTCTTGGGAGAAATTACACCCAAGAGTTTACCAACGAATGGACTGGTTTGTATCAAATTGTCCTACTGAAAATGCTTGGCGGATTCATGGAGAAGGAGATTCATTGCTAGGAGCAATGTTGCATCTTTGTATCTTAATGGATTGGTTATCAATAGCACTCGCTTTATTGCATGGAAAAGATCCAAGCTCGATTTCTTCAATTATTTCTTTGAAAGAATATCTTTCTCAAATTGATCAATAGATAGGCCCCAATACAATTCTTGGATCTGGATATTTTTCAAGTGCTAATTTGCGATCTTCAATTGATACAACGCCTGGCATATCATTTGACTTTGGTTCTTCCCAACATAATTGGAAATGAAGATGTGGAGACCAACCCCCATTTACTTCACTGTTTCCTATTGATGCTATCATTTGACCTTCACTTATTGATTGTCCCACTTCCACTAGATTCAAGGATTCCAATGATAAATGCCCATGCAATGCCCAAATATCTCTACCCTCTAGTTGGTGCTTTGTGATAATTGTAGGACCATAGGATCCTGGTTCATCATTTATTCCCATCGAATGCACGACACCAGATGCAAATGCATAGATTGGTTCTCCAACTGGCCCTCCAATATCAATTCCAATGTGTAAATTTCTTGTTCCTTGAAATAATTCCTGTGTATACATTCCAGGTCTATGTTCATCATATCTACCGATGCTATATTCATATGGGCATTCGAAATCTGGGTCTTCGCCTCTTGTAAAATCGAAAACCCAGTATTCGGGAGGCAGCCTTACGACCTCGGCCATATCACTCGTAGAAAAGCACACTACATTGCTCTTTTTGGTGAACATTCAAGGGGCTCTTGTTCTGTATACATGTTATGTGGCTTGTCTTGTTGACTACGATTCTCCCCGGACAAGCCTTTGCAAGAAAAATAGATCCTGAGGGAGATTGGATTAGACAAGCAATGCTAACTCCTGCCCTTGGCCTGCTTTTCTTATACTTTGCATCTGGTATTTCTTTCTTATTTGGCCTTAGTTTGACAATGTTATCATGGCTATTGCTTATTGTAAATTTAATATCGATTGCGATAATTAGGTCAGAAATCGATTTGGGAAAAGATCCTACAACAAATACTGTACGAGATACAAAATTTTGGGGCTTCACTGTAATTGCAATACTTATCTCAATGACTCCGCTATTGACCTATACTAGGCCGATGGGAGTGGATTGGATTGGATTCTCAGCACTAACTGATGCTATTATTAGAAGTGGAGGAATGATTTTGCCAAGTCCATCACTTGGCGAGTGGATATATCCTCCTGCTTTTCCAATGTTAGCTGCATGGCAAGCCGAAGCAACAGGTATTTTGGCTCCCGAATCAGTATTCAACTTAGGACATCTCTCCTTTGCTGCATTACTTCTTGCTCTTTCGGCTATTGGCGAACGTATTGGAGCGTCGCATTGGCTAATCCTAGCAATGTTACTAGCACCAGCATTATTCGCAAAAACACTCGATTCAGGATATCCTACAATCGCAAGTCAATTGGGATTAATTGTTGGATTGTCGATGTTGTACCGAAAAATAAATTGGTCATTATTTCTCTTTACTGCAATTACTGTTGCAATGATTCACCCGACTGGATTAATCTATTATTGTACCTTAACTGCTTCGATTTTATTATTAGAAAAACAAAAATTTACATTTTCTGATAAAACACAAATCGGGCTCATCGTTATTGCAATTATCGTAGTCATTTTAGCACTACTTCCAGCATTTAACGGTAAAGCCGTATTTGCGGAATATGGTTGGCAAGGAGGTTCTCCCTTTGTTATGTATGCTGGATTACTGGCACCTCTGGCAATATGGGCTGGGTGGGACATGAGGCATTCTTATGAAGGAAGATTGTTCATTCTATGGATTATAATAAACTGGTTGCTAACGAGTATTTACTTGTTTGATGGTTTGGCTGGAATCCCTTTACTCTCAATGCTCTCTTACATATTGTATTCGATGAGTATGCATGCCTTTCATATTCCAATGGCATGTCTAGTTTCCCTAAAATTAGCAAAAACAGAATTATTTTCCGATATTAAAATTACTCGTAGCATAATGATTGTTACAATATTAATCTCGGCAATAGCTCAACAGTGTCTCCTAGAATTATCTGAGCATGATGAATTACATGCTCAAACTTCTGGGGATTTCATACTCCATTCGTGGATTGAAAATCTCCCAGATGATTCAATAGTATACTCAGAAAATATACATTGGGGCCATTCGTGGAACACACCAGAAAGCTTGGGCATTACTTCAGTTCCAACTCTTGGCATACTTCATCAAACATATTCAATACAAAATGTTGCTACTACAGCCATTGTGAATGACGATTACACAAAGATTAGTGAAATTGGGATAACACATGCAATTACATCACCACTCGGGACCATGCAATGGGAGATCGCTAGCTCAAATCATTGGAAATTGATCTTAGAAATTGAAGGTTCAATGCTCTGGGAATTGTCTGAAAATGATTCATTGGTTTCAACATTTGTACCCATAATTGGCGACAATATGAGGCCTGATCCATGGAGGGAACATCGATTTAGAGATCCTTTCAATATGGGTAATGATAGATTCTTCATGAACAAAGGAGATTATACTATTCAACTTAATCAATCGAATTTGATACAGGCATGTGTTTCAATTGAATTAATTGGAGATGTTAGCATAAGTGTAGAAGAGTTGGAATATAGTGGATCTGGTTGGGTAAGAGCATGTCCAAATCAAATTACAGACACTATAACAATTTCAATGGAGAGTGAATCCGAATATTGGCTCAATCCAAGTGGGGCTTCTGGGAGAAGTGATAGATTCGTTGATGAAACTGGCATACGCCTACATTGGCTCGAAATCATTACTATTGGATAAAATTTAGCGAAAGTATTGACATTAGAATATGTGCCCGTTCGTTTTGTGAAAGGACTCTACGTAATGCTTCCCACTTTAAATGAAGAGGAGGCTTTAGAATCAGTTATTGCGCGAATCCCTGTTTCGGCCCTAAAGAAAATGAATTGGAAACCAAGGATTGTAGTAGTGGATGGGGGTTCTGAAGATTCAACCATTGAAATTGCAAATAATCTCGGTTGTGAATCTATTGTTCAATGGGGTAAAGGAAAGGGTGCTGGAATGAGACAAGCATTCGAGCATTTCCTTACCACTGATGACCAAGCATTAGTGATGTTGGATGCTGATGGCACATATTCTCCCGAAGAAATGATTGATCTTCTAATAAATTTGTCAAATGAAAATGTCGTTATTGGTGATAGATTACATGGGAAAATGGGAGTGGATGCTATGACTCCCCTTAATTGGGCTGGGAACCACATGTTGACTTGGTTAGCTGTTGCACTTCATGGGAAAACTGTCAATGATTTATGTTCAGGATATTGGGCATTCTCTAGATTTGCTATAGAGAATTTGAAATTAAATTCAATGAGGTTCGAAATAGAAGCTGAAATGTATACCTCTTGTGCGTTACAAGGCATCACAATTTCTCATGTACCAATTTCATATTCAAAACGAATTGGAGAAGCAAAATTGGGTAGCATCAAGGATGGAGGTTCAATTGCAAGAAAACTCATCATTAGACGTATTTTCCCAATTCCACATGAGGCGATTGAGTGAAAAAATTTAGTGTTGCTATTTTGGGCGCCAATGGCCTAGTTGGACAAAGATTGCAACAACGACTCTATGATCATCCGATGTTTGAGTTAAGTGCAATAGCAGGATCACCATCTAGCGTTGGATTGATGCATAGTGAACTTGATTGGAAAATTGATGGATTCAAACCAAATTATGACATATTAATTTGCTCAATGAGTGATATACCTGATGTAGATATTGTTTTCTCGGCTCTTCCCTCTCAAATTGCCGCAGTAGTTGAGCCGTCATTGGTTGCCAGGGGGATACATGTTTTTTCAAATTCTAGTAAATTCAGACGTGTTGCCGGAATTCCTCTTGTGATTCCTGAAATAAATCCTGAAATGCTTAGAACTTATGATGGTCACGCTTGTGCTACAAACTGTACTGTAGTACCAATAATAACTCCTCTCAAGGGATTGCTGCCACTTGGCATCCAATCTATTTCGGTACATACTAGACAAGCCTTATCTGGAGGGGGATGGAGAATGATGACTGATTCTGCTGCACTTTCTGGTGACCTTGATCCTATTATTGTAGGAGAAGAAGAAAAGGTATGTGCTGAATTGAAGCACATATTGAATCTTGACATTCCAGTAAATGCAACATGTAACAGAGTACCACATAAAGATGGACACAAAGTGAGTGTAGAAGTAAAATTATCAAAAAATACTACCTTATCAGAAGTAAAAGAATTGTTCAACATACAAGGTGTTTCTTGTCCATCTTCTCCTGAGACGGTTAACATTGTCATTGAGTCAACTCCCACAAGAAAAGAGCACTTGTGGTTGGGTGGAGAGGGTTTAGCCGCTGGAATGGCCACAGTTGTTGGAAATATACGGGTAAATGAACGCACTGTTCGCTACGATGCATTATCGCACAATACAGTTAGAGGTGCTGCTGGTGGCGTCATATTACTAGCTGAATTTGCTGTTCGTCAATCCCACATCACCAAATAGGGTATCGTATCTCGCTGGTTCAGGTGTGGTATTATGGGTGTTACAGCGATGCTCCCCAACATGACATTTCAGCAACTCCAAGATGAAGCCGCAGAACGCTGGGGAGACATATGGGATCCTGGTACTGCAAGGATGTATGTGCTATTGATGTGCCCGCGAAAACAACGGAAATTGCTTGAATTACATGGAGACATGATTGACCATGGACAACCTGTAATGAATATTTTTCACAGGCCTCGTGCTGAGGCAACATTGCTAGAAGAAGTTGGATTCGATCCTCGTTCTTCTTCATTCATGTTCTGCAATATTGCTAACTCTGATTTAGGACCATGGATGCAACAATTAGTTACTCAAGAGGGTTGGTTGAGAAGTATGATCGAACTTTCACCTGTACCGTTTGCATTAGACATCCCAAATCAAAGACCATTTGAGAAACATTCTATTCTTTGCTTTAGGCATCCATCGGTTGATTCCATTGACCGATACCATCTGCCATACCCAATATTTGCATTAACTGGTAAAGCATTCGTATCATTACCAAGAAAACAAGCAGCAGAACTTGCAAGACAACAAGCAGAGATTCTAGGAGTTGGACTTGCAAAACCCGAACCAACAATAGTTGAGGTCCCAACTGTTGAAGAAATACCACAACCTGAAGAAGTTCATGAAGAGGTGGGGGGTATGGAGGCCGCATTTGTGTCTGAAATGATTCCTGAAATTGTTGAAGATTCTGAAGTGCCGCTCCCCACAATCGGACACGATATTGAAAATGAAGAAATATCTGACGAAAGTATTCCGCTACCAACAGGAGTGCCTGAAGTTGATGATACTCCTGCCATTGAAAGAGAATTCCGCAATTTAATTCAAGAATTATTGGATTCGGGTGTTGATCCTTCAGATATGATGACTGATAGTAGATTAGAAGATATTCAAGAACGAGCACTGGCGCAAGGATTTGAAACATGGCCTGTTTTTATGCAAATGGTAAGTTAGTAACGCAGGGTTCAAAGGTATCGAGGAGTTGGGGCAAGTATGGCATTCTGTACAAACTGTGGACAAATGCAGGCAGATGGCACCAGATTTTGCCGATTCTGTGGAGGCCAACAACCTGGCGATCAACTCATCACAAGATTGCGCATGGAAGCTGAAGCAATCAGATTTCAATTCCAACAGATGCAAGCCCAATCAATGCAACAACAGCAGATGGGGTATGGAAATCAACAACAGCGATGGTGATTTAGATGAAACTTCGCCAATTGGCGATTACATTATCCAAATTACCTCCTCACCCTTGTTCTAATGTTGACCTAGAACAATATCAAACTGAAGGTGATTTGGCTGCTTTATGGCTAGCAAATATTGACGGTATAGATGGATTAAATGGTAAAACAGTTATTGATTTAGGTTCCGGTAATGGGATCCTTGGTTATGGTGCAAAACTCCTAGGTGCTGATGTCACTTTTGTTGAGTGTGATCCGGATGCAGCAGAGTTGTGCCGCCAACTCGGAAACACAATTGAAGGACGAGTTGAAGATGTTGATTTACCAAATGCTGATCTTGTAATAACAAATCCTCCATGGGGGTTTCAAAATCATGGTGCTGACAGAGTTTTTGTTGAAAGGGCGTTGGAATGCTCACCAGTACTACACATCATGCACAATGCAGCAGCAACCCATTTACCCAAAGGTGAATTAGTTCTAGAAGGTGAATTCAGAATGCCTGCTATTTACTCACATCATAACTCAAGAATGGGGAAAACTGCTATTCGCTGCTGGCGTATCACACGAGGATAGGGTTTCAAAAGTAATTAGTGTCCGCCTACCTACATACAATTCCAGTCACCCTATGGGTGATTTCCAAAAAAGAGCGTGATCAAATGACGAATATTGTCACCCCAGGCACAGTAATTGGTGCTGTAAATAATAATGAATTAGGTATCGGAACCACAGAATTGAATGGCAATATTGTTGCTACTATTACAGGAAAGATCGTTGAAAAGGATGGGCTTATTTCAGTCAAAACTCATAATGAAATGCTTCATGTTGGAGTTGGTGATATTGTCATTTGTGCAGTCGTCAAATTAAATGAAAAATCTGGAGAGGCAATGATCTTGTCTGTTGAAGGAAAAGAAAATCGTTCAATAATGGCTGATGATTTATATGCGCAATTTCATGTTACCAAAATCACTGACAGATTCTTACACAATACTGCAGATGGATTACGGCGTCGTGATATCATTAGAGCAAAGGTAATTGAAGCCGGAAATGTGATTCGTATTGATATGCGCGAAGATGAAAAATGTGGAGTCCTTTGGGCCTTATGCCCCCCTTGTGGCGATACATTCCAAGCCGAGTTGAATGGTGATTGGAATGTAATATGCCGTACATGTGGAAATAAATCATTTCGTGCATTAGCTGATGATTTTGGTGGAGAGTCCGGTAAAGCTGCTCTAAATGGTGCTGGAAAACGTTGGGGTAAAGATGCTGAAAATCTATTTTCAAAGGGCAGTGCAGGCAGAGCTACATTCATTGCAGAAGATATTCGCGAAGATGGAAGAGTCCGAGAATACTTCCGCTTCGAAGGTTCTGACGGAGGGGGAAGAAGAAGCCCACGTCAAAATCACAAACCTGGATGCAGATTATTCCTTGGTGGGTTGTCAAGAGATGCTGATGAAACTGAAGTGAAAAATTTGTTTTCTGAACAGGGTAAAATTACAGATTTTGCTTTAATGCGTGATGACCAAGGGAACCTCAAAGGATTTGGTTTCATCACTTTTGAAGAAAAAGAAATGGCTGATAATGCAATAGCGAAATTAAATGGCCAGAGAATAAATGGCCGCAGAATTGGAGTAAGAGATGCTGATGCACCCCGTGAAGAAAGACAAAAGAAAAAACGCCACGATGGTGCGCGTTTATATGTCGGAAATCTACCTTTTAAGGCTGAAGATAAAGATGTTGCAAAACTTTTCGAAGGCAAATGTGATTCTGCAATTGTAGAATGGGCAACTGACCGAAGTGGTAGAAGGAAGGCGTTTGCTTTTGTCACCGTAAAACCAGAAAATAAAGGTGAAGAAATCGCATCTTCACTAAATGGAATTGAATTGATGGAACGTAAGCTAAAGATTGAGGTCTCGAAACCATCCACCGGGAATAATCGTGGTAAAGATAAGCAGAGTGGTGGAAAAACCACACGTGAATTGCGAGCATTGCAAGAGGAAGAAGAAGATGCAAAAAAGAAACGCCGACGTCCAAGAAAGGATTGAGGTGTTTAGATGGATAAGTCAGGAGAAAAGACCTGGCTCGTCATAGATGGCTATGAAGATGAGCCTGCTGCTTTTGGAGTTCCTCCTTATATTGGATTTCACATCAGGTATATTTGTGGTGTTTTGGAAAAACTTGGTGTTGATTATGAATACAAAACTATCGATTCACACAGATTAAATCCTGCATCCACAGAAAACAGATTAGGTGTTGTAATTCTTGCAGGAGCGGTTGTGCCAGGAAAATATCTACGTGGGACCCCTATTTCTCTTAATGAGATCCGCCAATTGATATCATCTACTTCAAGTGAAATTCCTATATTGGCAGGAGGATGGGCTATTCGTGGATGGAAACAGCAAGGTTGGAACCCCTTAAAGAAAAACCTATTTTTAGCTGTCCAAGATACAGATGCTACACTTAGTTATTACTTCAAACATAAAGAATGGAAGCATAAAAGAAGAACTTCCGAAGAATGGACAGAATGGGCTCATGCAGGTGCTTCATCTAAAGCAGTCACAATGAATCCTGATTTACATGGCCCACTTACGTATGAAGTAGAAGTATACCAAGGATGTGTGCGTTACAAAAGAGGATGTAAGTTTTGTATTGAGCCTAAAAAAGGAGTGCCGATATGGAGGTCTCCTGAAGACATTATTGATGAAGTGAAGATTGCTCATGAAATGGGAGTTCAACATGTTCGCCTTGGTGGTATGACTGATACATACACTTACATGGCGGATGGTGTGGTTGAAATGGAGTATCCTATTCCAAATCCTGAACCAATTGCCAAATTACTACATGGATTACGAGAAGATGAAAGGTTGAAAATACTCCACACGGATAATGCAAATCCATCAATTATTGCAGAACATCTCGAAGAGTCTGAAGAAATAACAAAAACTCTTATTGAAACATTATCTGATGGCGCAGTACTTTCTTTTGGTCTTGAAAGTGCCGATCCAAATGTGCATGAAGCTAATTGGTTAAATTGTAATTCGGGCCAATTAAAAACTGCAATTTCATTAATCAATAAATTTGGAAGAGAGAGAGGCGAGAGGGGTTTACCAAAATTACTACCTGGATTGAATTTTATTGCAGGGTTACATGGTGAAACTTCTTCTACGTACAAGATGAACCTTGATTTACTAAATGAATTGAAAAATGAAGGCCATATGATTCGAAGAGTGAACATACGTCAAGTCGAAGGAGATGATTTTCAAGAAATAAATGAAACCGATTTTAAATCATTTAAAACAACAGTAAGAGATAATTTCGATGGCCCATTGTTAAAAGAAATGCTACCTGTTGGTACAATCTTAAAGGATGTATGGTGGGAAACTCACGATGGAAGAACTAGATTGCCAAGGCATCTAGATGCTAACGCAAAAGATACTGCAATACATGGTAAGTCAGGTGTTACTTTTGGGCGACAAATTGGAGCATATCCAATACTTATTGGAATGAATTATCTTGCTCCGCTTGAAACTTATTCAGATATTATTGTGACTTCACATGGAACAAGGTCGATTACAGGAATTGAAACTAATCTAAAAATTGAAACTATTACCGAAAAACAGCTTGCTGCTATTCCAGGGATCAGTTCAAAGGGTGCTTGGAATTTAGTTAGTACAAGAGCAAAAACCTATTCAAAACAAAAGAGTATAGAAGACATTGAATCGTGGTTTGATTTGGCAAATATGCAAATCCCTAGTATTGTAAATATTCATTCAATCTTAAATTGAATTATTCACCAATCCATGCATAAGTCCTCATTCCTTCTTCGAAACCTTCATCGCCAACTTCAACCAATGCAAACTCGCCCTTTGGAGAGATTACTGATTCCTTGGCTAATCCCTTATGCAATGCCTCGTACGTCAAACGATCAATTGCAATTCTACCTTCTAACCTCTCAAACAAATTCCAACGGCTAGCAATCTCTCTCCAGGTCGGTTGAACTACTGCCTCAAACACTTTTGCTTTGGCACCAGAACCATAACCACACAAACCAAAAATCTGATTATCTAAATTAGAATTCTCATCATAATCTGCTTCAAACGTAGACATCAATGCTAAGAAGATGGATCCAGTATACTGATTTCCTATCAATGATGATGCACGTTGTCCTTTCTCTATTCTATCCTCAACAAATTGACGAAAGGCATCGGTCTTTGATATCGAACGGCGATATGTATCCATCTCTTTATCCCATTCTGCCTCTGTTTCAAAATCGTCTTCTAAAGGTGCTAATCCGATTTCAGCTTCAATGCTTTTCCATTCTGTCAGATGCTTTCTATCATGCCTAAATACATCAGGGAACATTCTCTTTGCCTGGAATGCATAAGGCAAATGCATGATTATTCGTGCCCATTGTTCTGTAAGTATTGTATCCATCTCTGGATCAAATCGATTTTGCGCTACCGCTTTCCCCATGAAGTGTGTGAAGGCTTGCTTTACTGCTTCACGGTAACATCTATTCGAAAATTGTCCATCAAAAACTGGTTCGTCACGATGAACTTGAACATTTTCTTCACCATGTGCAAAAATACCCAAACGTCTAACAGTTGATTCAGGAAGATGTTTAATCATTGCTTCTGCCATTCCTTCTTTTATTGTTGCACCTGCTTCTGCTGCTAATTGAAGAACATGTTGAATTACACTTTGAATTGAAACTTCTCTACGAGGCTTAAAGAAATCATGAACAGGCGTTGTAGAAACGCCCCATCTATCTGGAATAATTACTAAACGTGGATTGTGCCTTACTAACAATGCACCTCCTCCGGCGCCTTGAGTATATTCTCCAGAAGATTCAAGATCATATTTTGCATTGTCAGAAAATACAACAATTCCCATACGGTCTTGACTTTCTCCTCCTCTTGCAACCCAGTCCAGTGTGTTGTGTAATGCATCTACAGCACCTATACACGCAAATGTCATATCAACTACATCGCATCCACGGAAACAATCTTCTCCAAACCTTTCACCATATCTTGAAGTTAACATATCTACAATGTAAGTGGCAGTAGGTTTAGCACCATCAAGTGCTGATTCGGTTCCTAAATATATACGACCGATATCTCTAGGGTTGATTCCATTTCGATCAATCAATCTACAAACTGCATTTGCGCCCATTGTTGCAGTATCTTCGTGTACATCTGGTATCGCCATAGCAGCTAGACCTAAGCCTTTGTTTAATTTTGCATAATCCGCACCTCTCATTTCTGCAAAATCTTGCATATCCATGTATAGGCGTGGAAAATGCAAAGCCATATCATCGATTCCGACTTTTGAGGCCATAAGTCCTGCCGGCACCAGATACCCTTTAACAACACCGCCAAAAAAAACTGTTAAGAGTGGTGTTGTGAAATACACCGTCGAAGCCGAGCGTTTTTTGGCCTAATGCCTTCTGCTACACTCATGGAGATTGTAGATGCTGCTAAAAAATTGAGTGGCGCGTGTGATAATCTTCGAAGGGGGATTATCAATGAAACCGATGTCGCATATGCCACCAATCCACTAGATTATGCTTGGGAGTTTCATGAATCATACCTAAGTCAATATTCTAATCTTGGGGCAAAAACATTGCTACTAGGGATGAATCCAGGCCCATATGGAATGGCGCAATGTGGAGTGCCTTTTGGTGCAACTGAAATCGCAAAGGATTTCTTACACATTACTGGGAATTTCACAGAACCTATTGGAGGACATCCTAAAAGGCCAGTACATGGTCTTGAATTTGAAAGACAAGAAATAAGTGGAACTCGATTATGGGGATTGCTGAAAGACATATGGAAAACACCAGAGAAAATTCATCAAAATGTTTTCTTGGTCAATCATTGCCCCCTTCTATTGCTTGGAGAATCTGGAAAAAATATTACCCCAGATAATATTTCTGGGCCTGCAGTCAAATCTCTAATCAAAATTTGTGATAACCATTTGAATGAAGTTGTAGATATTTTGAAAATCGAAAGAATAGTGGGTGTAGGCAAATATGCCGAAAGAAGGGCAACTTCTGTGTTTGGGAATACTGGGCCTGAAATAACAACATGTTGGCATCCCTCTCCAGCTTCTCCATTAGCAAATAGGAATAATGGGGCTGATTGGAGAGAAAATGTCGAAAGTATTCTGCTAGCATAGAGTTCTTAATGATAAGCCCCTCAGATGGATTCATGCCCGCTAAAAAAATGGCTTGGCCAAAGCAGGAAAAAGACCGCCAATGGGAACAACCCGAGGGTGATGATCCACGTACATTATATCAAATGTTGATGGTATCTCAAGAACGATTTGGTGATGAACCCTGTATAGGATATATCCCAGAACCTGGTATGCAAAGAATACATATTACTTACAATGAATTTGGAGATCTATGTACATCTGTAGCCAAAGGTTTGAGAGATATTGGAGTAGAAAAAGGCGATCGTGTCGCAATTATTGTAGACAACTCTGTAGAATGGGCGGCTGTTTCTTATGGAGCAAATGCATTAGGTGCAGCTTATACAGCAATGTATACTCATCAACATGGAAAGGATTGGTCCTTTATTATCTCAGATTCTACACCTAAGGCGGTAGTAGTAGCAAACACTGAAGTTTTAGACAAACTTTGTGATGCTCTGGATGACGATGCTTGGCCTCCTTCGGGAATTATTCTTCTTGGAGATGAGCCTGCAAACAAATTACCTCCTACAGGTGTCGATGTAAGAATGTGGAGTGAATTTGTTGCTGCTGGACGTTCTTCAGATGATTTAGAAGAAATTGCTGATGATTGGCAAGCGCTATCAACATTAATTTACACATCAGGCACTACTGGAAATCCAAAAGGTGTTATGCTTTCTAATTGGAATACCCTCTCCAACGTTCTTTGTGTACAAGGTGTATTCGAGTTATATCCTGGAGATAAGAACGCTGCTTTCTTGCCATGGGCGCACAGTTTTGGTTCAACCTTCGATTTACATTGGATGATCAGAATGGGAGTTCACATCAATTTGATTAGTGATTTAACTAAGATCGCTGATGAATGTATTGAAATCAAACCTTCAGCATTACTGGCTGTACCTCGTGTGTGGAACAAATTCTACGACAGAGTCAACAGTCAATTTGAAGCAGCGACTGGTTTGAAGAAAATATTTGTTGGTAAAGCACAAAAATCAGCGGAAAGGCGAATTGCCAAGGCTGGAGTACAATGTGATTCAGTTCAACCAAGTGGATTCTTTGACAAACTCTGGGATAAACTTGTTTGGGGCAAAGTACGTGCTCGATTCGGTGGAAACATTCGCTTTTGTATGTCCGGTGCTGCTGCTCTTTCGCCCGATGTAGCTGCATTCGTCCAAAAGGTTGGATTCAATTGCTACGAAGGATATGGTTTGACTGAGACTAGCCCACTTGTATCTGCAAACGGTTGGATGGGCAAAGGATTATCTCGCCTAAACACGGTTGGAATGCCAGCAAATGGTGTGCGCGTTGAAATTGATACTAGTGCATGGGATGATCCCGATCGCCCTGATGAAGGTGAAATTGTGGTATATGGTCCAAACGTTATGCAAGGCTATTGGAATCTGCCTGAAGCTACTGCTGAAGTTATGACTGACGATGGAGGATTTAGAACAGGTGATCTTGGAAAGATGGTCGACGGATATCTATCAATCACAGGTCGTGTAAAAAGTCAATTCAAGCTAGAGAATGGAAAGTATGTTTCTCCTGCTCCTCTCGAAGAGAATCTTAAGTTAAGCCCACTAGTTGAGCAAGCAGTACTAGACGGTAGAAATATGCAACATACATTCCTTATTGTTCATCCGTCAATTAAAGCATTGAGAACCGCTCTTTCAGAAGCAGGTGTAGCCTGTCCTGATGATAACAATGAAATGTGTAATGATTCTAATGTCAAGAAATGGTTATTGGATCATCTAAAGGAAAACAACATGACTGCTCCTAAATGGAAGGGGTATGAAGTTGCACGTAATATCATTCTAGATTCTGAAGAATGGAGTGTAGATAACGATTTGATGACGCCTTCATTGAAAGTTAAACTACGTAACTTGTTAAAACTGCATGATGAAGCAATCAAATCTCTTTGATTTATTCAAAAGCAGTAAATGCTGAAGCAACTCTGGCTTTCTTTAGCATGGCTTTACGTCGGTTTGATTCTGCTATTCTTCTAGCCCTTAGTTCTGATTTCATTGCAGGGCTACCTACTAAGCAGACTGCTACGCCTAATACTCCTCCTGTAAGTAATGAAATCCACATCGGGATCCCCAGGATTAAAGCATTTGCAATACCAGCGCCAATCCCTATTACAAGACCAATTCCGAGTGGTTTCTCGGCGATCTTTAGTAGGGTAGCGCCCCCCCAAATCACTTCCTTCAGTGGTGTAGTCATCTGCTATTCATTTTGATAGTAGGTTATTAAACAAATTGCAATCATGCATTTGCAAAGTACATGCTTTCAATCGCTTTGCTTTCTTCCATACGACCGGTTGGTTGATGAATGGGCTTATGTCGCCAACAAATATGACCAGAGAGCTCATACATGTCGAAGGTGTTGACAGAGCCTTTGGACCTGTAACGGTACTAGAAGATATCAATCTAATTGTCAATGAAGGCGACAGGATTGGTATTGTAGGCCACAATGGAGCTGGAAAAACTACATTGTTAAACACAATTTCAGAACAAAAACAAGATGTTGGAGATATCGAATTTGCTCCAGGACTCAGAATCGCTTATCTGACTCAAATTCGTGACATTGAAGAGCACTCTACTATAGAAGAAGAGTTGTCTCGCAAAGGACGTCAATTCCAAGAATTAGAAGAAGAAATTGCATCAATAGAAGCACAAATGGTTGACCCTGCATTCTATGAAGGAAACTGGCAACCTGTAATGGACAGATATTCTGAACTTCAACAAATGCTTGGCGAATCCGGAGGGACCAATGTTGCTGGAATTGCTAAAGCGATTCTTGAAATGCTGGGGTTGGACAAACACCCTATGGAAATGAAAGTTGAACAATTGAGTGGAGGTGAGCGTGCAAAATTGGCTCTCGCACGACAACTTGTTGGGCTAGCAGGAGTTGATGTTATATTTCTTGACGAACCTACTAATCATCTAGATATTCAAACTACTGAATGGCTAGAGAGTTTTATCAATGATTTTAATGGAGCACAAATGATTGTATCACACGACAGATATTTTTTGGATCAAGTCTGTACGCGAATTATTGAAATAGATAATTTGCGAAATTGGAATTACAAAGGTAATTATTCACAATATTTGAAGCAAAAAGAAACATTTCTAGCAGCACTTGATGACAGAATAAAAAATACTGAAAAAAAGATTTCAAGTACTCAATCCGCATTGCGTTCAATGAAATCTGCTAACAAATATGATAAATCTATTTCAGCAAAACATAAGATGATTCAAAGGCTTCAACAGGAATTAAAGGCTCTAAAAGCTCGAAAACCAAAAACACGAAAAGGCCTACGATTTAATCTTGAGGCTGCTGATAAAAGTAGTAATGATATAATCGAATTAAAAGACGTTACGAAAAAATTCGAGGGATTAGAACGTCCGATACTAGATAACCAAAATTTAGACATACAAAAGGGCCATAGAATTGGAATAGTTGGCGGAAACGGACAAGGAAAAACTACACTACTAAAGTTAATTACTGGTGATGAGGATATTGATTCTGGTGAACGTGATCTCGCGCCTGGTGCAATAATTGGTTACTATCATCAGGACCACAGAACACTAGATTTCAAACTAAACCCTGTCGAGCAGGTAGAAGTATTGCGTCCTGATATGCAATATGGAGACATACGTGCTGCTCTGGGAAGATTTCAATTTACAAAAGACCAAGTTACAACCCCTCTAGGTAAATTATCTGGTGGAGAAAGAGCAAGAATTGCGCTACTAAAATTACTGCTTGAGGAAAACAACCTATTGCTACTAGATGAGCCTACAAATCATTTAGACATGGATGCAAAAGAAACACTTGAGGAGGCTCTAATTGATTATGATGGTGCGATTGTTACAGTTAGTCACGATCGGTGGTTCCTCGATCAAGTTGTAAACCAAATCTGGGAATTACAAGACGGTGTTGTTACAAAATATTTTGGAAATTATACAGATTATGTTCGCAAAAAGAAAGGTCTTCCTCCGTTAGTTGATGGAGAAGAACCTGTTATTTGAGTGACTTAGACAAGTATAGAGGTATATCCTCTGCTACAAGGCCTGGTCCAATTTCATCACCTGCTATTTTCCCTGAAACCCGTAACAGATAGGTCCCAAGGCGAGATGCACTCCATGGTGATAAGCCAAGAGCCAATAGTCCTCCAATACACCCTGCTAATAGATCGCCAGTGCCTCCCATTGCCATACGTGGGTTGCCTCCTTTTACACAGCCACCACGACCTCCAGCACCAATAATCAAATCCTCAGATCCAGTGCGTATTACGACTCTATCTTCTCCAGAGCCCTTCACTAATTTGGGTATTTCATCTATACTACCAATCCAATTTTCCAATTCTTTTTGATGAGGAGTGACTACCCCAATTAATGATTCTGGCCAATCACTCAATGCTCTTATTGCATCTGCATCAATCACTTTAGGTATGGAAGGTGTAGATTCGATTAGTAACCTAACTGCTTCAAGGGTTTCTTGTTTCGTTCCCATTCCTGGGCCTATTACCATTGCTTGAACGCCACGCCCACTCATGCATCTCTTTACTATGGAAGTCACATCTGAAATATACTCATTGTCACTGAGTTTTTCTGGAATTAAATCAGATGGCCATGTCGCTCTCTGTGCTGCTTTTATTGGCATGGCTACATGAACCAAATCTACTCCCATTCTTGCTGCTGCCATCCCAGCGAGTATTGGCGCACCGTGATATGGACCTCCTCCAACAATCATTACCCTACCACGATCACCCTTTAATTGCCCATCGATTGAAATTGGATACCGTAACAAATCACCGGGCCCAGGATCAAGTACTTCCTCCGGCCAACCAAGTGATGCGATGAACAAATCTCCAACTTCAGGAAGCAAGCGCCCTTCTTGATCAACCATGTTTGATTTTGGAGATTCAAAAGTTACTGTCCTAAAAGCATTGAATGCAATTCCACTACCACAACCTGTTGGCATATCGCATGCTAATACCATCGGGCGGCCTGGGATTGATTCCATTAATCGCAATATTTCTCCCCGAGGTTTCCCATTACTGCCTGCACCAAGTAAACAATCAACAATTACAGCTGGGGGTTTTTCGGGAAGATTTTCTACATAGTTAATCTCACCTTTCCAACAAGACCTCGCGCGTTTTGAAAGTTCTGTTTTCTGAGTTTTGTGTGTTGCAATAACATGACACTCTTCCAATATTTCTGCGAGACGAAAGCCATCTCCGCCATTATTTCCGGGCCCACATAAAATCCAAATTGGCTCTGGAGCACCTTCCAATGCTAATGCTAATTCTGTTGCTGCTTTTATCATAAGTTCATCCAGATTTACACCTAGTGCTTCAGCATTAGCGTCTAGCACTTTTACTTCGGCTGGGTTAAGAATCCAGCGGGGGCGCATACAATGGCCACTGTATTCACAGCCTTTCATTTCAACGGTATGATGATGAACAAAGTGATGCTCCGTAGGAGCATGTCCGAGGAGGCGCCGGTGTTTGAAACTACGACTGGTCCGGTCCGAGTTATTACTGCAGCCAGCCTTTTTGATGGCCATGATGCTGCAATAAATGTCATGCGCCGCCTCATACAAACAAGTGGTGCTGAAGTAATTCACCTTGGACATGATCGCTCAGCAAAGGATGTTGTCGACTGTGCTATACAAGAAGACGCTCATGCTATTGCCCTAACTAGTTATCAAGGCGGGCATATGGAATATTTCACTTACATCAGACAATTACTTGACGAAGCTGGTTGTGAACATGTTCGTATATTTGGAGGAGGAGGGGGGACTATTACTCCCCCCGAAATCCGTGATTTACATGATAGTGGGATCTCAAGAATCTATTCTCCTGATGATGGGAGAAAGATGGGACTAATGGGAATGATTCATGATTTGATGGAAACTGCTAGTGAAGTTGATTTGATTTCTAAAGAAAGGTTAGCTAGTCTTGACAGTCCTATTGATACAAGTGATATGTCAAAAGTTGGCCTATTGCTAACACTTTCGGAATCAGCTAGTGATAGTGATTTTGCTGCCACTTTAGATAGAGTTCGCTCCAGCAACTCAGATGTCCCTGTAATAGGATTTACAGGTACTGGTGGCGCTGGTAAAAGTAGCCTTTTGGATGAATTAATGTTACGTATCCTTAGAGATAATCCTGACAAAAAAGTGTGTTTACTTTGTGTCGACCCAACTCGTAAACGTACGGGTGGGGCCTTACTTGGGGATCGCATTAGGATGAACTCACTCTCTAACAACAACCTCTACATGAGATCTCTTGCAAGTCGAGGAAGCGGTTCAGAGATTAGTGCAAATCTCGACAGAGCTATTGATGCTGCAAAAGCAGTTGGTTTCGATTTGATATTCTGTGAAACAAGTGGAATCGGCCAAGGCAGTGATGCAATCACTACTGTGTCTGATCACTCGATGTATGTGATGACTGCTGAATTTGGGGCTCACACTCAACTAGAAAAAATCGAAATGCTTGATGTTGCTGATATTGTTGTACTCAACAAGTATGAGAAGAGGGGAAGTGAAGATGCGTTACGTGCCATACGCAAACAAGTTAGACGCAACAGAAATATGTTCGATTCTGAAGATTCTGAACTTCCCGTTGTGGCAACTATCGCTAGTCAATTCGCGGATTCAGGAGTTGATGTACTGTGGCAGAAACTTGCGTCAATGATTGGATTTAATGCAAGCAAACCAATAGGAATTATTGGAGAACGTAAAGGAGTAATACCTCCAGAAAGAGTTCACTATTTGTCAGAAATTGCTTCATCTATTCGTGAATATCATATTCATAACAATTCAGTTTCTGAAAAACTTCGTACAATACAACATCTAGAATCTGCTAGTGTAGAATTACCTGTTATCAAAGACGAAATTGAGGAGCACCTTGTACAAATACGTGAAGAAGTTGCAGATGCAAAACGAGTTGTGATTGATTTTAGAGAGTTGGTTAAATCATACTCCAGCGGTGAATATACCTACTATGTCCGCAAAAAACCATTCACAGTATCAACAGTAACTGAATCACTCTCACATCAAATGATCCCACGTGTTGCTTTACCCAAATTCAGTGATGATGGCGACATGTATAATTGGGTTTGTAGAGAAAATGCCCCTGGGTATTTCCCATTCACTGCTGGTGTTTTTCCATTTAAGCGAACTGATGAATTAAGTGCCAGAATGTTTGCAGGTGAAGGAGAAGGAGAGAGAACTAATCGAAGATTTCATCTCCTCTCACAAGGTCAAGATTATGTGCGTTTATCAACAGCTTTCGATAGTGTGACTCTATATGGCCGTGACCCAGATCGTCGTCCTGATATATGGGGCAAAGTTGGAAACTCTGGAGTGTCTATTGCAAGTATTGATGATGCTAAACGTCTATACTCTGGTTTTGATTTGTGTGATACTAACACCTCTGTTTCGATGACAATCAATGGTCCGGCACCAATTATTCTAGCATTTTATCTTAACACTGCTATTGATCAACAAATCGAGAAGTATTTGCAACTCTCCATTGATTCTAGTGGCTATCGTGGCGATTTACCTGACGGTCACAATGGGTTTGGTCTTGCTACTGTTGGAAAGCGTGGTGATGAAATGGTTGATGCTGAAACCTATGCACAAATCAAAGCAAAGACTTTGCAGACAGTTAGAGGTACTGTGCAGGCTGACATCCTCAAAGAAGACCAAGCACAGAATACTTGTATTTTCTCTACACCATTCGCACTCAAAATGATGGGTGACGTACAACAATACTACATCGATAATGGAGTCAGAAATCATTACTCGGTTTCGATTTCCGGATATCACATTGCGGAAGCTGGTGCAAACCCGATTACACAATTGGCTTTGACTCTAGCAAATGGATTCACCTATGTTGAGTACTACAGAAGCAGAGGAATGGATGTTGCTCAATTTGCTCCAAATCTTTCCTTTTTCTTTTCTAATGGTTTAGATCCAGAATATACGGTAATAGGAAGAGTTGCTCGCCGAATATGGGCTGTCGCAATGCGTGATTTGTACGGTGCTGATGAACGAAGTCAGAAACTTAAGTATCACATTCAAACAAGTGGTAGAAGTCTTCACGCACAAGAAATAGACTTCAATGATATCCGCACAACTCTACAAGCACTCTTGGCGATTCAAGACAATGCTAATTCCTTGCATACAAATGCATATGATGAAGCGATTACAACACCTACTGAAGAATCAGTGCGCAGAGCTTTAGCAATTCAATTGATTGTCAATAAAGAAAGTGGATGGACAAAAACTGAGAATCCAATGCAAGGTTCATTCATAGTCGAAGAATTAACTGATTTGGTTGAAGAAGCGGTTCTACAAGAGTTCGAAGCACTATCGCGTAGAGGTGGAGTTCTTGGTGCAATGGAGACGATGTATCAACGCGGTAAGATCCAAGATGAAAGCATGTACTATGAACATCTCAAACATGATGGGACATTACCAATTATTGGCGTCAATACATTCCTAAATCCAAATGCTAAGGATTTCGATGCAAATGCAGCAGATGATTTCGATATGGAATTAGCCCGTGCAACTCCAGACGAAAAGCAAGCATGCCTTGAGAGAACCCAATCAATTCCTAAAGATATAGAAGCTCTCAATCGTTTACAACAGGTTGCTAGAGAAGGTGGTAACGTATTTGAAGAATTAATGGAGACAACTAAAGTAGCTTCATTAGGTCAAATTACCGAGTCGTTATTTGCAGTAGGTGGACAATACCGCCGTAACATGTAAGTTTGTATTACCGGATTACGGTAACTTTAGTGCGTAATTCGTACTAAATGTTACGTTATTTTTGATAAACTTGCAGTAGAAAGGTAAATAATCTTGGACATCTTTCTTGCATACATGGCCGGAGAGAGGAAAGAGTATCGACCGTCTGCTGCAGAATGTTTAGTTAACGCCACACTAACCGTAATGGACAGAATAATGATTCATGATCACTTGGATCGGGCAAGTGCTGAAACATCTAAACACCTAAATTCGGTACAATACAAATATGTTACATGAATAAAAACAAATGTTCATTCCATTACCAATGAACATGGCGGTAGAGTGGACTGCAATTTCAGCCGCTGCAATAATGTTCATTCTAGGGGCCACTTCTCCTGGGCCCTCCTTAGCAGTTGTATTACGGAATACAATGCTTGGAGGTAGAAAACGTGGTTTCTCATGTGCTATTGGACACGGTATTGGGTTTGGTTTCTATGCTGTTGCTGTTGTCTTTGGATTAGTTGCTCTAATGAACAATTATCCTGATGTTTATGTTGTAATGCAAATTCTTGGTGGTGGGTTCTTGCTATACCTTGGAATTGGAATGATTCGTTCCAAAATAAGCGAAGACGAAGTTGAAGATTCTAGTCGCGAAGGATTCATTGAAGGATTTATGATTGCTTTCTTAAATCCAAAAATAGCAGTATTCATGCTAGCTGTTTTGGCTAGTGTTCTAGATCCTTCTATGAATTCAGATACAAAATGGGTGATTGCAATATTAGGTATGTCGATAGACACCTTATGGTACGTAATTGTAGCACTTTCACTTTCAAATGGAGTCATACTATCTTACATTAAACAAAATCAACGCGTTCTAAATTTGATTACAGGAATACTGATGATTTGTTTAGCAATCTGGGTGCCAATTCGATTGTTTGCTATATCTTGAGATAAGCAACACCACTATTGATTATGCCCCCAAGGGTGGTCTATGCCGGAGTTGCCAGAAGTCGAGACAGTTCGTACCGGTCTCTCTCGCTCATGGAAAGGCCGACGTATTGATGGTGTAGATTTGAGAAGGAATTCTTTGAGATTCCCATTCCCTGAAAATTTTGAAGAGCAATTAGTAGGAAGGGTAATTGTTGACATTAGAAGAAGGGCAAAATATCTCTTAATCGACTTGGATGATGGAAATGTGTTACTATCTCATTTAGGAATGAGTGGTAAATGGACACTAGATGCTAGTGAATGTGAAGGGAAACACGATCATGTAGTTCTATTATTGGATGATGGTAGTATTTCAGTTTACAATGATCCAAGGCGTTTTGGAGTGTTAGATATTTTTGATGGAATTTCACACAAATTACTAGATCACCTGGGGCCTGAGCCCTTGGAATTATGGGATTGTGAAGATTTATTTTCTAAATTAAAAAATCGAAAAAGTGCAATAAAGATCGCTTTGCTCGATCAAAAAGTAGTTGTTGGAGTTGGGAATATTTATGCTTGTGAAGCTTTATACAAAAGTAAAATTTCTCCCCAAAGGCTTTCTTGCAATATTTCAATTGATGAATGTAGGACATTGGTTAGAGAAATAAGAATAATTCTAACTGAAGCAATAAAAGCCGGAGGTTCAACTTTGAAAGATTTTGCAAATGTCGATGGTACTCTAGGTTATTTCCCTCATCAATTCAAAGTTTACGACAAAGAAGGTAATATGTGTGGCTGTGGAGGTATTGTAGAGCGTCTAATCCAAGGAGGTAGGTCCACATTTTGGTGCTCATCTTGCCAAAAGTGATCAACAATCTGTTGGGCATTTTTCTATTACTTTTCTAAGATCCTCAAGAAATAAATCGACTGGGAAATCAAAATCAGACCATACTACTCTCCCATTAGAATCTTTGTCGATAATGTAAGTTGGAGTTGTGTGAACTACATCATATTCATCATTGCTATCATCTTCTACTTCCATAGGAGCCACGCCATATGCATAGTGTACTTCCTCTAATGCACTTTCTGAACCTGTCAGGTGTGGCCAATCATATCCTCTTTCCTCTGTCCAATTTTGTAACTTTTCTGCTGTGTCATACTTCCAATCAACAGTCACTGAAACAAAAGATATGACTGCTAATTCTTCAGAAGTAAGTTGATTTTTTACCCACTTAATATTCTCACTAGTTACTGGACATGTAGTATCGCAACGTGTAAACATAAAAGATAGAACTACTGTATTACCAATTTGATCTGTCAAATTCCAAATCTCTCCATTGGATTCTTCCAAAGTAAACATAAGTACGGGTGAACCATCTAAATCCCTGCCATTATATTCAACCAACTCTTTGGAAGAAAGGCAGCCTGGGGCAACCAATATTAATATCAACAATAATACTTTAATTCTCAAATAATCAACACACTACAATTTAATTACGGTCCTTAAATCTTCAAGAAATAAATCGACTGGCCAATCAAAATCATTCCACATAACTCTTGCATTCAACTCGGTATCCAAAATATAAGTTGGCTGCAAATGTAATTCTTGATATTTTTCTTCATCATAAGGTTCGACATTATATGAATAATAGCTATTCTGTAATTCATCTGAATTCCAATCGGTCAAATGAGGCCAATCTAAACCCAATTCATTTGACCAATTCTCGAGTACAGAAGGTGAGTCATTTTTCCAATCAATTGTTACAGATACAAAACTTATATTTTCTAATTCTGATTCAGTTAGTTGTTTCTTTATCCATTTTAGATTAGAAGAAATTGCAAGGCAAACGTCATCACAACTAGTGTAAATAAAAGCAACCACCACAATTTTCCCTTTTTGATCTGCTAATGACCATTCATCACCATACTGATCTGTCAAAGTAAACTTGTAAATTTCAAGTTCCTTCAAATCGTCACCATGAAAATTAATATTGTTGCCAGATAGACATCCAGCAATAATAAACATGAAGACTGCGCATACAGTCGTCAATCGCATATTGCACCCTCAATATTCTCTCCAACCGTTACCGCAATCTTTGCAAGTTAACATACGTGTTTCAGGTTCATCAGACGATCTTGTTTGTTCAAGATAAGAATAAACTTCCATACAATCACATTTAGGACAAATATATGCATCTTTTGTCAAGACTCCTTTCATCTCATCTGAATCTTTTATTACTTCATATGTGCGAGTTTCGGCCTTGGTAGATGATGTTGTTTTTGATAGGTCAACATCCTTACCGTCAGCGCCTTTTACAGTAACATTTGCAGCCCCTCGGTATCCACATTTATAGTTGGTACAATTAATCTCTCCAGTGGGTGTTGGAAAAGCCAATGTGCCGCATTCTGGGCAGAACATGCCTAACAGGTGAAACGATTACACATATCAATCATTTGGAACATCGTACTAACAGATTGTTCATCAAGGAGTTACTCTTGGGAGCGAATATGTGGCTTTGGTATGATTGGAGATCGGCTGCGATAGCAGATGCGGAAGGGAACATACTAGATCTTGAGGAATGGGATGGGTGGAAATCCACTGATTCGGTTATTTCACGATTAGAAATAATTGCGCATTCTGCACTTACACCTGAAGCTAAACGATTATCTGAGCGCTTTCCTGACGCCATTCCGCTTATTCATGGAGATCCTGGTTTACCCGATGCAAATTGGCCACTTCCAAGTTCTGAAGCAATGAAGTCACTCGATAAGGCGGCAATCATTCTATCAAAAAGGGGAGTTGATTCTGCAGCAGGAGACCCGGATCGCCGTCTTGAACATATTCTAAAGGCTACAGATGAATTGCGGGCTGCTTGGATTACGATTGAAGGGCGACTTGTTGAATGGGTTGGATTGTTCCTACCAGAAGCCAGATTTGAAAAGGACCGTTCTTCTTTGGCTACTACAGTAAGTAATAGTGAATCACTATCAGATCTGGCAACGAATTTGGAAATTGGAATGCCTCCCGTGGGCCCTACTCCTGAAGAGTGGAAGGCAATAGTTGATTGGTCAACAAGCGTATCAGAAATTAAAACACGAGTAGACAAAATGGAAACGGTGGTGAGGGAAATCTCACTTGAACATATGCCCTCATTATCCAAATTACTTGGTCCAATTCTTGCTGCCAGACTTTGTGTAGAAGCCCATGGGAGGATGCGCCTAGCAAGATTGCCTGCAGGTACTTTGCAAATACTGGGTGCCGAAAAAGCCTTTTTCAATCACCTAAAAACAGGCGCTCCGTCACCAAAACACGGACACATATTCATGCACCCATGGATCTCTAGATCTCCTAAATGGGTAAGGGGTAAAATTGCGAGAATGGTTGCTGCAAAGGCTAGTATAGCTGCAAGATGTGATGCATTTGGTGGTGAACTTTGGGGAGATGAAATCATAGAATCCGTAGCAAATAAAGTAGAATTATTGCGCACAGAAAATTCAAAACCACCTAGGAGATGAAAGGGTGGCCAAGTTACGCCAGATAAGTTGGGCTGTTGTGGTTGATGGACGCACCCTTTGGACTCGGAATGCTGTACCTAAGTATTCCCAATACGGTGAACAACTACGTCGATTCAAAGGAGTTGAATATCGTCGTTGGGATCCAACTAGATCCAAATTAGGAGCTGGTTTGTCACGTGCAAGAAATACACAATATGACCTCCTCCCTAATCCTGGGGATACTTGTTTGTATCTTGGAGCGGGGCATGGAACTTCATTATCCCACCTACATGATCATGTGTGTGGTAATAATAACGAAAAAGAAGGACGAATTATAGCAATAGATTTGTCACCAAGATGTCTCAGAGACCTTGTATATTTAGAGAAAATTAGACCTGGTTTAGTGCCAATTCTTGGGGATGCGCGGAACTCCTCATCATGGAGAATGATGTTGCCAACAAAGGTTGACTGGTTGCTGCAAGATGTTAGTCAAGCTGATCAAGCTGAAATTTTCATAGATGCTGCAAAGAAATTTTTGAAAAAAGGAGGAAAAGGTCTACTTTCATTGAAGGCTGCCTCAGAAAGGTTTGACGCAAGTGGTGACAAAATCATCTTTACAAAGGTTCGAAATCAATTAGAGCATTCTGGAATGGTTGTTAATGAACAAATTGATTTACATGGGCTTGAAGATAATCATTGTTTATTCTTCACAACCATGAAATGAATACAAGCCTTTTTGTATTAATATCGGTACTCTTGTTTTAGTGAGAAGGGAAGACCTAAAACTTTCGTTACACCTAAATAAGTGATAATATGTCCAAATTAATTGACAAAATGAATGAAGCCCTTGGATGGGAATTACGCGCCATAAACATGTATGCGCATTACGCTGCAAATGTCAAAGGTATGTACAGGCTACAATTAGAGCCCTTATTCCAAAAAGAAGCAACTGAATCCATGGCTCATGCTGGAAGTGTTAGAAATTCAATAGTAAAGCATGGTGGAATCTGTGTTACTGAGCGAAATGAGCAAGAAATAATCCACACTGAAAATTATCGTGAAATGCTAGAATATGCCCTAGATACTGAGATACATGCTGCTAAAGTGTATAGTGAACTCATGATATTGCTAGAAGAAATTGGCGATACTGAGCTTTACGATAGTGTTGAACAAATACACTTGGTTGAGTTGAGATCTGTCGAAGAAATACGACTATTGCTAGGATAATCACAAGTCGCCTTCGACGCGTGGTGCCAAGAAATACTCTACATGGCCTGCGCCTTCAGCGAAATCAAAGGTAAGTTTGAGAGGATAATTTTCGCCAAATCTTAAATTGACATTTTCCACTGCTCCAAACACCTTTGCCATAGGAATCAAGTAAGTGAGTGAATATTGTGACCTTGCAGCTTCCTTGCAATCTATGCTTACTAACTCATCTTTTGAAAATTCAACATTGACGGAATCTGTAGAGCCTTGTACATTAACTGCAAAGGAGGATTCTGTAAGTGATATATTTACCAAATCGCCAACTTGTCTTGCTGCTCTAAGTGCCTGTCCTAATTCGCTACCTGCAATGGTTACTCCACATGGTAATTCCAGTGAAGGCACGTTCGGAGGATTAAGTGTAGTATTATCTAGTGGACGTATATTCAAATCTATTCTACCGATATTCACTGTTGCTTGACCGCTTACATCATCAAATGTCAAGTTCACAACATCGCCTGCACTAGCAAGTGCAACCATCTCCTTGAGTTTGCGCATTTCAAGGCCTAGTTTAGTCTCATCTACTTCCCAAGTATCGAATGCAGCACTATCAACATCCATTTTAATCATGGCAACATGTGAAGGGTCAACAACTCGTACGCTTAATCCCTCTTCTGAGAAGTCAAGTCTTGCTTCTTCTACTACAACAGCAAGAGTCTCAACAATGGGTCTTATGAGATCTTGACGGGCTGTGACGTTCAACATGAGAGCACCCCTAGGAATCGTTTGCTACTTCGGAGGCTTATCAACCTTGCAGAAGATGATGCCTGTACGCGGTGTAGTCTAGAGTCATTGTTTTCCGCGCATTGTAAAGAGGTGGTTTGATGAAGTGGGGCTGGCTGGCCCGCAACATGAGCGAGGTTTCACCTCTTCTCAAAGAGGATGGAGAACCATACAAGGTTGCTGTATTAATTCCAACTATCAACAATGCAGATGAGTTAGATATTGTTCTAGAGAGATTATCGAAACAAACATACAATGAGTTTGAAATCGTAATTTCTGATTCCAAATCTAAAGATCATACTAAATCGGTATGCGACAAGTATGGGGTGACATGGATTGATGACCCCTCACGAAATAGAGCTGATGCTTGTAATTACGCTCTTAAACAAATGGACCATGATTTAGTTTTGTTTACTGATGATGATACTGTTCCCCCATTGGACTGGGTAGAAAAATTGGTTCGCTGGTTTGATGATCCAAAGGTTGGAGCTGTTGGCGGACCTAATTTTGCACCAGATGATGACCCTTTTGGAGCAAAATGTGCAGATGTTGCTTTTTGTACAAAATTTATGACTGCTGGAACAAGATACGGTGCCCAACCTAAGGGGAAATTAGTACCTATAACTCATAACCCTGGAGTTAATTGTGCGCACAGAATGGCTAATTTGAGAGAAGTTAATTTCTTTGAACCGGGATGTATTGGTGCTGAAGATGTGGTATTAGATGCTAAAATACAGAGAGCAGGTCACAAATTGTTCATTGACCCTGAAAATGTAATGCCGCATAGAAGAAGGCGTCCTTTCAAGCCCTATATGAAGCAAATGAGAAACTATGGATACACAAGAATGGTGGCTAACAAACGGTGGCCAGAAATTGCTGAATGGTCTCATACTGCAATCGGTTGGTTTCCTTGGATAATTATTGCAGCTGTAATTAGTACCGGAGCTGGGCTGTATCTGTCTGGATTTAACATTATGACTGATGACTTGTTATATCGCTGTTTAATTCACATACCTGGCACTCTAGGATTAATTTACGTACTAATCTCATGGCTAGGTGCAGCAATTGGAACAAGCCCTCATCGAAATATAGGAACTGTGTTCTTTGCACCGCTATTTGTATTCCTTGCACATTGGGCATATGGTCAAGGTGTTAACAAAGCTTGGAGAGAGATTCGTCGTACTGGTGGTTCTGCTGGTGTAGGTGAACAAATCGACGACAGAATACGTACTGCATGAGCAAGTATGAAGGACACTTCTACCTGAGATGCGAATATGGCGTCTACCTTACGTGAACGTATGGAAGCGCCGGATGGCAATACTGAAGACCGAGAGATCTGGGAAACGATGCGTACTTGGTTAGTGTTGATTAGAATTGCAATTGTAGTACTAACTATATTTACTGCTGAATTATTTGAAGAACATACACTAAAGAATTTTTCAATTTCCATATGGGCAGTGATTATTGGAATTCCCTTGTTCATTTTGATTTCAATGGTAATCGTTCAGGGGGATAAGCGATTTGCCCCTGATTTTGAAGAGAGGAGAAAGAAAAGTATGGCTTCTATGGCTGTAAAAAGGCCAATAAGAAAACGTGAATAATTATTGTTCACCCGTTTGTATTAACCATTGGCTGGCATAAACTCCATCGCTTTCAATCAATTGTTCATGCGTACCTCTCTCTACAATTGCCCCATCAACCATGGAGATTATTTCTTCTGCATTTCTTATTGTAGAAAGTCTATGTGCCACTGCAATCGTTGTCCTTGATCCTCCACTTGCTAAGAGGTTCTCTTGAATCCGTTTCTCGGTTTCGGCATCTAGAGCACTACTGGCTTCATCTAATACCAATAAACTTGGACTCTTCAACAACGCACGAGCTAACGACACTCTAGCCCTTTGACCTCCAGATAATTTTGTGCCTCTGTCGCCTACCATTGTTTCTAAGCCATCTTCTAATTCAGATAAGAATCCGACTGCGCCAGCCATTTCTAATGCTGATATTATTTCTTCATCTGTAGATTCACGATTGTATGCAACATTTTCCTTTAACGTTCCAAAAAACAAAAATGGTTCTTGGCTTACAAAACCCATTTGATGCCTTACTGAATCTAAAGTTAATTCGTTTACATCAATACCATTTACCAAAACTTGGCCTGAATCCGGAACATAATATCTCATTAACAACTTGAGAATTGTTGTTTTACCTGCGCCAGTATGGCCCATAATTCCAACAAATTCACCAGCATCGACTTTGAATGAAATACCAGCTAATACTTTGATTGAAGTCCCAGGATATGTAAAATCTACTTTCTTAAATTCTATTGTAGAAATTGGTTCTTTCAAATTGATAGCGTCTTCAGAATCTTTGATATTAGGTTCCAAATCTACTAATGCAAATACTCTCCTTGCACTTGCTTCTCCTTTTTGTAATTGATTTACTAACATTCCGAAAATAAACATAGGCATTGTCATCCTAGTTGAGATCAGTAAAAATGTAACCAATTGCCCAGTAGTAATCTCGCCACTGTTTGTAAGATACCCTCCTACTGTTACCAATAAACCAAAAGCAATTCCTGCAATCCAATATAATCCTGGTAAAAACCTATTTCTTACTTTGCTAGCTGAAATTGCTTGGTCGCGATACGCAAGGGATTCTTGCGTCACTCGATTCGCTTCCCATTCTTGAGCATTGTACGCTTGTACTACTGAAATACCAGAAATCATGTTCTCTAATACTGCTGTAATATCGCCAGTAGATTCCCTTTGCTGGCGATACTTCTTTTGCACTCTCGTTGAGAATAAATATACAAGTGGGACGATTAAAGTCAAAGGTGCAAATAATACTGCTGCAAGTTTCCAACTCATCAAGATTAACAATAAAAATGCAGTTGCAAATGTTACAATTATTCGTATTATTGAAGTTGATGCATCACTAATCACGTCTTCTAATTGATTTACATCAGCAGACAGGACAGACATTAGTTGTCCAGTTTGCCTAAGATCATAATATGATGCTTCCATCTCAATCAATGACCTTGTTGCATCTAAACGTAAATCATGCTGAACCTTGTACCCTAATGTTTGCCAACAATATTCACTAATCCCTTGAAAAATGGAGAGGCTCGCAAAACCAAGGAATATCAAAATCCCATATCCTACAGCAAGATTATCGGTTATTAGTGGAAACACAGATCCATCTAACCAATCTCTGAATACTCCATAAGGTCCCTCTGTATCTATGCCTGAATAGTAATCAACTGCAAACCCGATAAACACAAATGGTAACAAATCAGAAAACCTAGCCAAGCCATTTGAGATCATACCAGTAATTGCTCTTGATTTATATTGTAATGCATATGGGACTACTCGCCAAATCTGTTTACCCAGAACGGAAATTTTCCGATTAAGTTGTTCTGGAGAAAGGTGGTCGTACTGCGCTGCCCGCGGATTTCCGGCACCCATATTATGCGCGCAATGGTTCTATTTATTCAACCTGCGTAATAGAGTAACATTCATCCCCTACCCGGTATTACAGTAAATCATGCGTTCGATATTACTCGCCTTGCTGATGATTTCTTCTGCTGCCAGTCCTGCATTAAGTTGGGGTGAATCAAGTCCTGAAGGTGATGTAATCAATCTAAGTAATGGCAATGTTGTTGCAGATGCTATTGAAAATATTCCAATGATGACACATGAAGGTTATTTCATTCTAACACATGATTACCCTGTCCCAAGCGAATGGCTGCATGAACTAGAATCGTCTGGAATTAATTGTTGGTCATTCCTTCCTCCGGCAGCATTTCATTGTGAATTAACCGGACAGAATACTCTGCAATTGGAAGATTTAGATGTAAGTAGCATGATACAAATGCCGCCAGAATCAAAATTACATCCCGACTTGATTCCGTCTCTGAAAGGAGAAATGGATTCTTGGTTTATCACCAAAGACTACGGGTTTGTAAAGTTAGTACTTTCTGGAGATAATTTGCCAGAAGGCATTGAAGAAAGAAACGATGTTAGTATTTTTTCGCATAATTGGCGTTGGGCAACTGTAGAAGTACGAATTAGTGGCGTTGAATGGTTGATACAACAATCAGAAGTAGAATGGATCGAACCACTTTATGAAAAAGTCATACTAAACGATGTGGCTGACGACATAGTGGATGCAACTGTTTTGAGAAATGCTACGCAAGTCGCGGGGATAAATCCGGCTTGGAATGCTTTAGATGGAACCGGTATAATTGTCGCTGTATCAGATACAGGTTTAGACAATGGTGTCAATGATTCCAATATGCACCCTGACATACGTGATCATATTGTTGATATTCACTCATTTGGAATTCCTCCAAGCTCGCAAAGTTGGGCAAATGCACCATATAATGACGGAGCCTCCGATTTAGATAGTGGGCATGGTACACATGTTGCTGGATCAGTATTGGGAGATGGGACTCAATCTTCTGGACAAATAATGGGGATGGCGCCTGAAGCTCGATTATACATGCAGGCAACTCAGGTGTATACTGATTGGACTACAAGTGTTGAAAATACATTTGGATACATTGATGATTATACCCTAATGGGAATTCCTGATGATTTATCATATATGTTTGATGCTGCTGCTGCAAATGGTTCGCATATTCACACTAATTCATGGGGAGCACCTGCTGCAGGTCAATACACTACAAACTCTATGCAAACTGATTATTCAGCAAGAAACCACAGCGGGATGTTAATACTATTCTCTGCTGGAAATTCAGGGGTTGATTCAGATAATGATGGTGAAATAAATTGGGATAGTATTGGTGCACCTGCTACTTCAAAGAATGTACTTACTGTTGGCGCTTCAGAAAATAACCGGCCCAGTATTTCTTCAGCATGGGGTGGATGGTGGCCAGTTAGCTTCCCTTCAAATCCAATCAACTCTGACCCAATGGCTAACAATTCTGAAGGTTTAGCCGCATTTTCTAGTAGAGGGCCAACTGATGATGGGCGACTTAAACCGGATCTTTCAGCACCTGGAACATTTATTCTTTCAACGAAAAGTCGTTCTACAACTTCACAGGGATGGGGGTCATATTCTAATTCCGATTATGTTTACATGGGAGGAACAAGTATGTCTACTCCTATTACTGCAGGTGCTTCAGCTCTAATTTATCAGCACCTAATAGACAATCTTGGGTACTCCGACCCCTCTAGTGCTTTGGTCAAAGGGATCCTAACCTCTAGTGCGCGTGATATGAATGGCCAATACGGTTCTTCAACAAATGGTGCAGGTGAAACTGCACCAAACAATCATGAAGGCTGGGGGCTATTAGATTTAAGTCAAGCATTAAACACATCATGGGTCGATGATGAATCTGTCAATACTGGGGATTCGAGGAGTTGGAAGTTTACAGTGCCCTCTAGTGCCCCTGATCTAAAAATAATGGTTTCTTGGACTGATGCACCGAGTACCCCTTCTGCAGCAACTAATCTCGTCAATGACATTGATTTTGCAGTAAAAGATCCTAATGGCAACTGGGCTGAATATGGAAACAATCTTGACAATCTAATTGGAACTACAATTTCAGCCCCTATGGCGGGGGTTTGGGAAGTTCATGTTAATGGAACAAATATTCCAACAGGTCCACAGAAGTTTGCTATGATATTAGATTCTCCTTATTCGATGACCAATATGTCTGCTGATGCCGATGGAGATGGTTTCATTGATACTTTAGATGATTGTCCAACTACGGCCGGAACTTCAACCCAAGATCAAACTGGTTGCCCTGATGGCGATGGAGATGGATGGTCCAATGTTGGAGATGATTTCCCCAATGAAGTAACACAATGGTCAGATAGTGATGGTGATGGATTTGGTGACAATCCAGGTGGGATAAATCCTGACTCGTGTACCTCTGTAATTGGAACTTCTAGCAATGACCGATATGGATGCCCAGATTCAGATTCAGATTCATGGTCAGATCCCGATGGAAGTTGGACCGAAATTGATGGAGCTGACGCATGCGATTCTGTTTGGGGTAATTCAACTTTAGATAGAAATGGATGTTTGGATAATGATGGTGACGGGCAATCAAACATCAACGACGTCCTTGAAAATGATTCTAGTCAATGGTTAGATACTGACAGTGATGGATACTTTGACAATGCTAACCCTGCTACTAATTGGGATGACTGCCCCACAACTTGGGGTAATTCAACCAGCCCTGTGCAAGGATGTTTAGATACTGATGGAGATGGTGTAGCTGATTCAGATGATGGGTGGCCCAATGATCCAACTAAATCAACAGATACTGATGGAGATGGGATTGCTGATAGTGGAGATGATTGCCCCTTCGATGCTGGGAATTCCACTTGGATATTGATTGGTTGCCCTGATGCTGATGGAGACGGTCGGACGGTTGAATACGATGCTTTTCCAAGTGATGGAACTCAATGGAATGATACTGATGGTGACGGATATGGAGATAATCCAAGTGGGACATTAGCAGATGATTGCCCCAACACTGCAGGAGATTCGTGGCAAAATGGGACTCTAGGGTGTCCTGATACTGATGGTGACGGATGGGCTGATTCTGAAGACTCTTATGCTGATGACATTACTCAATGGCATGATATTGATGGTGACGGGTATGGAGATAATAGTGGAGGTACTAATCCCGATGCATGTCCAGAAGTTGCAGGCAATTCAACTGAAGGAGGGGCGCTAGGATGTCCTGATACTGATGGAGATGGATGGGCGGATTTAATCGACGCACTACCAAATGACCCTACACAATGGTTAGATTCAGATGGTGATGGCTATGGAGATAACTCTGCTGGAAACCAACCTGATGCATGCACAAATTCATATGGTAATTCAACAATTGACCGCTATGGGTGTTTAGATAGCGATGGAGACGGGTATTCCGATTTGAATGATGATTTCCCTTCCGATCCTACACGCTGGATAGACTCTGATGGAGATGGATATGATGACCTGGAAGATGATTGTGTAAACCAATCTGGAACTTCAACAAATGGTTCACTAGGATGTTTTGATGCAGATCAAGATTCGTGGGCTGATTCAAATGATTCTTTTCCTCTCGAAAATTCGCAATGGAATGATACTGATGGAGATGGATATGGAGACAATAATCCCGGGTTTGAAAGTGATTCATGTCCTACACTTGCAGGAACCTCAACCGAAGACAGGTTTGGATGCATAGATGCTGATGGGGATGGTTGGTCTGATTCTGGAGATTTATTCCCATCTGACAACTCAGAATGGAACGATACTGATGGAGATGGATTCGGTAACAATCAAGATGCTTGTCCGTCACAGTCTGGAAACTCAACAAATGGATCAATTGGATGCTCTGATACTGATGGCGATGGATGGTCCGATGACCATGACATAATGCCAAACGATCCAAGCCAATGGAGTGATGTTGATGGAGATGGTTTTGGTGACAATACAGATGGTACCAATGGGGATGATTGCCCACAGACGTTTGGAACTTCGACAATAGACCAAAATGGTTGTCTTGATGGTGATGAAGATGGGTGGTCTGATAGCGGAGACCTATTCCCTGATCACGATAGCCAATGGAATGATACTGATGGCGATGGTTTTGGTGACAATAATGCTCCAGGGTCAGAACTTGCTGATCACTGGCCTGAAGATCCAGGAAGAAATGTTGCTGAAGTAATTCTTACATGCTCAGAAACCAATTTTGAAATTGATATTGCTACAGATAACAGTATTGCATTCACTTGTAGCGTGCAGAATGAAATTCTTTATCCACTAACAGTTAGAGTAGAATGGAAAACAATTAATTCAATCGATGTAGGTGCCAGAACACATGTTATCAATCTTGATGGTTCAGAAAATAAGATGGTCCCCTTTGCAGGTAATGTAGTAAACACTGGTGAGCATACAATTGTAATTGAAGCTAGTGAACCAGGTGCTGCTTCATCGATGTCAATTACCAGCATACCCGTTCACGCAATTAACTCGAATGAAACAGGGACGTTACAAGACATTGAAGACAGTATCTTATCTATTCCTCACTTGCAAGAAATTATTGCGTGTGCTGTTGCGATATTTTTACTAATTTCTTTAATTATTAGTAGTAGAAAGGCCTCATTAAAACGTAAACAGAACCGGGAAATGGCGATTAATCAAATTCGGAATGATAGATTTAACTTCGATCCAGCCAACAGATTTGGGCGTATGCCTCCTCCAAATTAAACCGAATCGGCTAAGAGGGGGACGCCCTCCCCCAAATTGCTTCGCGGATATGGTGAAGTGGCTATCACCTGAGGTTTCCAACCTCATGTCGTGGGTTCGACTCCCGCTATCCGCACCTACCTTTTTCACCGGCTTTGCTGCGGGCAAAAAGTTCCACTTTCCGGTAATTCAATCGGTACGGTTGTTTCACATGCCATTATTTGACACGATTTCAACAATTATCTTTCTACGTATACCTCAACCCAACCTCAACCCGCCGTGAACCATACCTGAAAGGCAAGAACACCGACTATTTCCTCATATTTTTCGTTATATTCTTTGATTACGGGAATTAATCAATAAACTATCATGATTTACAGATGTTGTGTCAAGTCCAACTTTTAGCCCAGATGGAAAATGGATGTGGACTGGTTCTGAATGGATTCCCTCTCCACCAATGTCAGGTGATACTGTACATACTTCACTATCTTTGGCAATAGAAGATTCTGTCGTGATGGGTGACGTGAATCAAGTATACAACGATGAAGAAGCCATGATTTCTGCCGGAGAATATTCTATTATCGATCATATGGTAATCAAGATTAGAACGGGAATTAGATTGGGAGATGGTGAGATCATTAAGAGTTCTATCGCATCTTTGTGTGACTATTGTGATTCAAGTGACAAAGTGGGAATAGTAGATCGATTGATTCCGATAACTGAAAGAAGAATAATATTTGAGAAAATGATTGATTTAGTTAGAAATATTGAGGAATACCCTGAAATTTTCACGGAGGAAAATTCTAAAGAACAATGGATGCATTATGGGAAGCAAATCTCAAAATCAGAAGAAGTGCATGATGCAGCAATAGTCCTAAACCATCTATCAGAGAATCCAAGTTATGAAGACTCTCTGCTGCTGGAATTTTCTAACTTCGAATATATATTATCAGTACATTTGGTAATGCTGGATAAACTTCAGACAAAACGTTGGGGAAGTTGGAGAATAGATGACATTATTCTTTTGGTTGGCATGATGAATGACTGTGCTGAAGGATGGTTCAACATGTTCCCCCCAAAGAGTATGAGTTCTGAATATGATTCGATGAAAATGGAAATAAAGCAAATGATGAAGAGGATTTTAGATTGTCTAACATATACTAGTCCTAGTAGGAGGATTGTCTCTACAGGTAATGCTTTTTTGGCAACCATGTGGACATTTTTTGTATTTACTACTCCTTTCCCTTTTGTACTAAATAATCAGTCTTTTTCTAACATTGGGGACTTTCTAGGAGTACTCTTTGTTGACCTATTTTTTGTTGCATTTCCGCTTGGTCTTTTTGGTATCAGCTTTTATGCATGGATCCAACTCAAAGAACTCTCGCTTTTATCTAAACAATTTCGAAGTTATATTGAATTATTCTAGAGGCTTGAATATTCTATGCTAGAAAGTTACACGTTTCGTCGATATTTTACCGGAATCGGGAAATATGGAAGTTTGTCTTATTCGTCAATAATATGCTCAAATTTTGGACATTTATTCCACACGGGTATGACTTTCAATACAACGGTTTTGACTAAGGTGCGGATAGCGCTATCCGCACCTTTTTGATAATACGTAGATTGAATATATTCATCAATGAGTTATACAACGCGAGATGTATGGACAAGAAGATGACTGCACTAGTACTGGTTGGTATTTTTGTTCTAGCACCGCTTTCAGGGTGCTTTGGTGAATCTGAAGTTAAGGAGATAGATGTAGATTCGGCCTTTCAAATTGATTTTGCTAATCCTAATGACATAATTCTAAGAAATGGAGAATTTCATGACTTCACTCTGGAAGGAAAAGGTAACAGTATATCGACTCAGGAAGATGTGCTATTATTTGTTAATGGAACATATGTGAAGAGCCATCAGGTCACTGCTGGAGAAGAAACTGTAGCCGGTTGGATCCTGACAACACCATACGTCACTAGTGTAAACATCACTTTCACCGATGACAATGGACGCAGTGAAATCGTTAATGTCCCGATTACTGATGGAACACCGATAGTTACCGGCGAAGAATGGTTCGAAAAGATGGACTTCATAACTAGTGTTTGCTCTGACTCCTCAAAATGTGGAGGATATGTTAATCGCTGGATGGGGAGCCCTAATCCTGCATTTGAGCGGGCTGCTTCATTCTTCCAAGGGCATTTTGAGGGGCTCGGCTATGAAACTCACATCCTGAGAGTAATAGATCATGGAAATCCAACAGAACCTGAGAGTCTCAATATTATTGCATGGAAAGATGGACGTAACGATGACTGTGTACAAGGGATGGGGGCTCATATGGACATCATGTTCCCTGGCGGCCCCCCCGGAGGAGGCACATATGAGGGCGCATACGACAATACTGCAGGTACTGTCACCATGATGCTGTTCGCTCGTGCATTTGTAGATCTAACATTCGATTGTGACACTTTTCTCGCCTTATGGTCTAGTGAAGAAGAAGGACTTCGCGGTTCCAATGCCTTCGCTAACAATCAATGTGATTACTGTCTACCTCATGACAAAGAATTAGAGTTCTATATCAATATGGATATGATGGGTATGTCTTGGCCTGCTAAGAAAGGAGGGACTGGTGACTTCTTTCCATACCATGCCTGGTCTGGACCAGATGCTAATCCTGATGTGCAAGATGTCGAAATCACCAATGTGCTTGATCACGTCCATTTTGGAATTCTCAATGCAGAGCGTAATCTATCAATAAATGGCAGTTATGGTGCTGGATGTGATCAGCACTGGGATGAGCATCATAACAGAGTTTTTGATGTTCACGAGGACACTTTCGGTCGTTCTGATCACGTCACATTCCGAAACCTTGGTGCACAAACAATATTCCATCTAGGGGCCTATGATGAAGATTACTCCGCTTATCATTCACCGTCTGACACCCTCGACAATATGGTTGCTGAAGTCGGTGGTCAAGAAGAACTTGAGAAAAGCATGGAATTCGTGATGTGGGCGGCTATGCTGGAGTTCATCGTTGCTGACCAATCCCCTGACATTAGAAACCTGAATGCGTGATCAATTCCAAAATGCAGTTTCTTCCCAAGGAAGCCCAACCGCTATTCCAATTAATTCAAGAATCAAATAATTCCAGATCAAATACAGTGCAATCGTTGAAACCAAAACGAGCAATGTCGTGTTTACTACTTTCTGTTTTTCTCTCTTCACATCATCAATAGTACAGATGCCATCCGCTCTGAAATAACGGTATAATCCATATCCAAGAAATAGTAGAGTTGCTAAATACAACCACCATCTAAACGGACCCCAATACAATTTGTCTGAAAGTGCTGCTGCAGTCGAAACAGAAGCCAGCCCAAACATTACCATTACTACTGATGGTAAACAGCACATTGATGCAAGGACTGCAGAAGAGCCAATCCACTTCCACAAACTCTTTTCCATAGAAATCTCATCCTCTGATTGCTTTTTAATTCATGCCTATATTGCATTGCGAGATGTTTTGCATCCGATTGAAAAATCTGGGTTATCTTTCATTGCGGCTCTAGTCAATTCCAATAACTCATCCTCAGGTGTTTTTGGATTTTCTCCTGCTCTCCTCCATGCAATTGAAACCATTAAATCATCATAAACTAATGATTTCACAATATATTTGTCTAATAAAATCGTTCTTGGATTCAAATTCATCCCCATCCTTTCCGATTTCTGTATTGCCTCTTTTGCAGTCCAAATTCTGATTGCTTGATCTGGATTATTTCGTAACCAATCAAGTTCATCACCACAAGAAATCATATCAAATGTGTTTTTTTGAATTCCTCGGTTAGCTGGTTCAGCATCAATGCCAATCCACCATCCCTTTTCTATCAATGCACAAACAGCCCATTTACCTGAATGGCCTAAACTAATTCCAGGTAATGGATTATTTCTCCATGTGCCTTCAATCCATGACAAATATGGTGCTCTTTCCGGAGTGCGTCTTACTTCAATCAAATTTACAGGAACACCCCACTCCTCTAAACATTCTTCCAATAACAAACGTCCAGAATTATGGTCTTCTTTCCTTTTTTGAGTCGCACGCCCTAATTCTTCTGCCAATACGCTAGAACAATTTGTAATCAATTTTCTAGCAAGTAGCATTCTAGGACCCTTGGGCGGATCAATTATTTCCAATATCTCACCTCGAAAGTGTGAATTTTTGATCGTCTGGCACTTGTCCCATGGCTTTGAGTCTCAAACCTTTGAGGGCAAGTACTGGTGCATCATCATCACCAACAATTACAACATCATGCACAGTTATGCCCGTATCTTCACTGGATACTTTGAGGCTTCGCATTCGCAACTTTTCATCTCTTTCAGGCACACGTAACATTGTTGACCAATCGATTCCAATTGGCAAACTTGAGTACCCATCAGATTCCATTGCTGCGAGACCTGCATTTTGGAATCCTGCTTCAATGAGCATTGGTAGGGCTTCCAGAAGTACTTCTTCACCACTAGATTCTGCAGCAAATTGATCTGTTGCTGGTAATTGATGTCTCATCAATGCAATACCATCGACTCCCTCTTCAACTCCTCGTATGACTCCTCCGTGGGATTGGAATCTCGGCCCATGGAAATATCTGAGATAAATGAAACTTGCATGATGTAATAGTTCACCATCTGCTGGAGTTCCTACTTCTGGGATTTGGTCTACTTCTCCTTGCAAAAAGGGGCATAAATCGTCACATTTTGCAATCAACCTTACGCGTGCTTCGTGATGTAATCGCGGTTCCCCGAACACTTCTCCCTTCGAATTTGTCAAATCTGAAACTAATTTACAATGCACCCATCTAAGGTCGCCTTCTGATTTTTCTAACATAGACTCAACTCTTACATTCATACTACCTTTCATTATTTTCACTGGTAAACCAAATGTAACTTGTTCGAATCCAGCTAAGCAATGTCCTGGAAGCATCAACAATGCATTTTCTGCAAACATCTCAAGTGCCATTACCCCTGGATGATAAGGTACTCCTTCAATCGCATGATCTGACAAAAAGGGATGGTTCTTTAATGACAGTGTACATTGTGAAACTAATGACTGATTCTCATTAACACTCAACAATTTGTCAATTAGCGGGAATCTGCGGGGATCTGCAATAGATGCTGCCATTGCCGCTGGTAACTTTAATGGCGCTTCTCTAAATGAATTGAATCTGTCCATCAGTCCTAAACTACCACACCCAATGACTCTACGTTTACCACCAGCTAATGCCTCGCCCACAAAAATATTCACTCCTTCATTTACTGCAAGTGTTTCAATTCCTGCTGCTTCAAATACTGCTTCTATTGAACCTCTAGTTGCCATACCCACATCGCGCCATCCTGTCCAACCTATTGCAACTGCACGGCATTTGCCACTAGCTGTTAACCGGGCCATCTCTGCATCAAGTATTGAGTTACCTGCAGCATAATCTGTTTGCCCACCATTACCAAAACGGCCTGCAACACTAGTGAATGAACAAGCAAATCGTAGTGATTCACCTGCAGCACTTACCAATGATTTCCAGCCATCTACTTTAACACGAACAACTAAATCGAATTTATTCCAAGTTTTGTCGCTTACAAGTTTTGATTCTTCAAGACCTGCACCGTGTACAATTCCTGTGATGCTACGTCCGTTAACTACACTTATTATTCCTGCACTATCTGTAACATCAACACTATGATATTCTGCATAATTCCCGACAGATTTAATTTGATTCATTGTACGATATATATCCCTACTGCGTGTCATCTTTGTCCAAGCATTATTCCATTCTACAATAGTGACTTTGCCATTTTCTGATTCTGAAATTAGTGTCTCGCGAAGAGTTGCCTTTCGATGATTTAATTGTTCATCGGTCCAATTTAGCCATCCAGAAGTTTCCTCAATTAATTTTGACCTACCCAACAAAATAAATGTCGCTCCAGAATTTTTCGATTCGTTGGAAACACCAATTATAGAAGCGGCGGTAACTCCTGACCCTCCTCCACTTACTAACCAAATATCATCTGGACGTAATGGGTGTCTTTCCTCAACAAGATCTTCGGCAAAATTAACTAACGTCCAACGGCGATTGTCTCTATCGATTCCAATTTCTATTTCTCCGCCAATTCCAAACATTTCACGTTCGATTATTTCTGCAGCCTTTGACGAATCAATAATTATCTCTGGATGCAAATCTAATGCTCTGCAACGAATGTTTTCTCGTTCAAATGAATATGATTTGGTGACGCCGCTTGCACCGCATTGTAGTGAATTAAATCTTTCACCAAGGTTGCCATGCCTCCCATCAAGTGCAGTCACACTACCTACTAAACCAATTGAAAGTGGAGCCAATTTTGAATCAAGCCCTTTGAGCAAACCAAACCAAGATTGGCATGATAAATTCACTTGATTAGATGCACCTTCTAATTCCCATGTTGAATCTGCCAAACTTAATGGTGCTAGATGTATAACTCCGCCAATCCCTTCTAACTGTGAGCATATTTCAGCGATTTGTTCAGCACTGCCAGGATCTGCCCGATAAGTATGTCCTGACAGTTCTTCCTGCTCTGATACAGATTTAGCGCCATATTCAAATCCAATTTTTGCTATCGAAAGTCCTCTCTCTTTTAGACGAACTGCCAAAGCATCCGCTACTCCCCAAATATCTTGAGTCAATACGATTGTCCCACTTACTGGAAGCGGATCTGATATCGCTGGGCACGGTTCAACTTCTACCTGCCATCTCCTAGTATTGGTAGAACTTTCAATTTGAATCGGTTCTACAATTGGCTCACTTGCTATTACCTCCTGTATTTCTGGCTCAGTTGGTAATTCGAAATCTTCCTCTTCAGTCGTAGAAGGTACCAAAGTTGGCAAAACTTCTCCTCCTGTCATACGTTGAATATATGATACAAAGTGATTCAGAGTAGGATGATCTGCAAGTACGAAATCTTCGTCGACTGGTAAAGAGAAAATTTCACGAACATCTCCCATAATCTCTGCTTGTTTTACAGTATCAATACCAAGCTCTCCTTCGAGATCCTGATCCATTTCTATGAAATCTTCAGGATAGCCTGTATGCTTCACTACAACAGCGATTAATTTCGGTTTTATTCCGCCCTCATCTGAAACTTCAACTTTTGATTCAACTGGTGCAACTGGCTCAGTTGGTAATTCGAAATCTTCCTCTTCAGTCGTAGAAGGTACCAAAGTTGGCAAAACTTCTCCTCCTGTCATACGTTGAATATATGATACAAAGTGATTCAGAGTAGGATAATCTGAAAGGATGAAATCTTCATCGACTGGTAAGTTGAATTTTTCTCTAATGTCAGCCATGATTTCTGCTTGCTTTACAGTATCAATACCAAGCTCACCTTCGAGATCTTGATCTAACTCTACAAAGTCTGCAGGGTAACCTGTATGTGCCACTACAACTTCAATTACTACAGGCGTTATTCCTGATTGATTTACAGATTTTGGTAGTTCAGGTTCTAATTTTGGTTCAGGTTCGGGTTCTGGTTCGACTTCAATCACTATTTGCGAACTGGTTGGTTCAATATTTGCAATAGCATATTCGTCTCCTTGAATCCCACCATGAAGATTGTTTTCACCATCTACATATGCAACCAATTTATTTTGTAATATTCTCAATTGAATATTGTTTGTTCCTGCAAGAGATTGGTTCCATGACAAAAGTTTTGATTTATCAATTCGTTCTCCAATATAGTCATATTTTCTAACCAAAGAAAGTGCAATTTGAGAACCAAATCCTGCTGCAAAACGCATACCATATTTCAAATTAGAATGATTACCTCCTTTTGACAAATTGAGATCACCAAGTTCAGGATCTACCTCTTTATGGTTAGCAATAGGTGGAATCATTCCTGTGTTCAAGCCATGGAACATTGAAGCATCTTCAATCCCAACACCCATAGGATGTCCTGTGAAACCTTTTGTATTTGCAATAACTAATGCATCTGTTGAATCTCCAAAAGTTTCTCTCAGTGCTTTGACTTCAGCCTGTGCTGAACCGCCACGCGCAGGGGTATATGTCTCATGCGAGAAGAAGACTGTTTTTGGAGCCATTTTAGAGCGATCTAATCCCCATTTTCCTTCCATTTCAGCTATGAAATGATTGACTGTTTGTGCCACATGATTCACATCTAGACGCGTTCCATGGAATGCTGAATTTGCAGTCATTGTACCCAATAGTTCGGCTATTGGTTGAACTCCTCTCGCATCTGATTGTGATTTGCGTTCTACTACAAACGCTGCTGCGCCCATTCCTAATACCAGCCCATCCCGACGTTTATCAAAAGGTAATGCTGCATCCTCTACAATATTACTTGTCGATGCTGCCCCGCTCGCTGCGAAACCTCCTCCTATCCATTCCCACAAATCATCATTCGTCACATCATCTGCAGAGATAATTATAACTCGATCACATCTGTCTGAATTTAACCAATCTTCCGCAACTCCAAATGCTGCAGTAGCAGATGCGCATGCAAGATTAATTGTGGTATTTGGGCCCCGTGCTCCAATATATTGTGCAAACTGAGAATGGCCCATATTCAATATTTGGAACAAATATCTCCGATCAAAGTTACCTTCTCCATCATTTGCACCTGATTTTGCGTGTTTGGCAGCCATTTGATGGCCTGCAAAACAACTTGAGAATACAATACCTGTTCTTTCTCGATAAACAGAAGGTATTTCCCATGAACGAATTAATCTCAATCCTCCTTTCCCGACTTGTTCTACCGGAGTAAGAGGTATTCCTGCGTCCCTTAGCGCAAGCAAACCTGCCGCACACGCTAATTGTGTTGAAATGTCCCATGCTTTCAGAACCTTTGGATCTATTCCAAATTCTTCAGCTGGATCGAATCCTCCTCGTAATCCAGCGAGTTGAGGTATGTCTCCAAATTCAGTAGCTGCCTCCATTCCTACGCTACCATCTCGGTTTTTGATCAAACGTACAATGTTCTTATCAAGCAATCTTTGTTTATATTCGTCTGATACTTCTGAAATACAAGTTTCTCCACGTATTAACTTCTCAAAATTATCTTCATCGAATACTTTGTCTCCGCCTGGTAGCCCTAATGAAATTCCAGTAACCACATATGGATCAACTGTACGTTTGTCAACAGAATTAATTTTAATTTGCTCTCTTATTTGTGGGGCTGTAATTATCCATCTTGTGATATCTGCTATTGTTGTTGCCTTAGAAACATCCCATTCTGGATCAGTTTCGCATTGTGAATTTACTATTGTGATTATTTCTTGGATGTCAGAATCTAGCATGCCCAAAGTTTTGCGCATATCAATTGCGCCTTTACACATCTTTACCGGATAGCCAGTACGTGAAGCAATTAATTCTCCAACTAAGATTTCCTTTGACTGGTCGGGATTTGCTAGAATGGCAATTTCTGAATCTCTTATAGAAAGTGATGAATTATTATTCCCCCCCCCAGAGGGTAATGGTTTAGCCCTCTGTTTGAGTGGGGTTGCAGGAATTGAGTTTGTAACCTCAACATATGCTTCAATCGGGCCAGCACGGAATGCCTCGGTTAAGTGTGAGCTATTATCCGAAGGCCATTTTGGCACTCTTCCTGCCAAGGCCAAATTGCCCATTGCAGTAAGAAGTGTTGAAATTCCGCCCGCTTTTGGATGATTTGTCATGATTGGAATCCCGTCTTTCTCTTCTAATATTTGTGAAGCAAATACTGTCAATGCTCGCTTTGGGCCCACTTCAATGAATACTCTCGCGCCTGCTGCATACATTGATTCTATTTGTGTAGTCCATTCTACACTTGATGCCATTTGAGGCGCTAATTTAGACAGTATTGCTGGTTTGGCTTCACTGCCATCATTCATTGGATACCAGCCTCCATCAAAATTACTTGTGATTGGAATTTTTGGCCAATTAATATCTATATTTTCGAGGAATCTGCGTAATGGTTCATTAGCTGGCGCTACTATTTTGGAATGGAATGCATGACTGGTTTGGAGAATTACACATTGATATCCTTCGGACTCAAAGCGTTTTATTGCAGCCTTCATAGGCTCTGTTTCTCCTGCAATGACTGTCATCTTTGGTGAGTTTTTATTTGCAGCAATAACATAACCTTCTACTTCTCCCAGTATTTCCTCAATGGCAGTATAGGGGGCTGTGATACTAGCCATCAAACCCTTATCTTCAATTTCCACACTACCCATCTCGGTTCCACGTGCTGCTGCTGCACGTAATGCTCCATCCATATCCAATATTCCGGCACTCATTAATGCCGCATATTCTCCTAAACTATGTCCTGCAACCATATCTGGCACATATCCGTGAGCATTTAACACAGATTCAATTGCAAGATCGGCAGTAAGCATAGCAGGTTGAGTATATTCTGTCTGTTTTAATTTATATTCTGATTCAACTAATTCTTCTTTGCTCAAATTATTTCTAAGAACAAATGAAGAAAGTGTCTCGCCATCTAGCACCTCAACCATCGTTTTGTCTGATTTTTCCCAAACCTCGCCTACTCCGCTAAATCGCGTATGCAAATCTAATGTCATGCCCACATACTGGCTTCCTTGGCCTGGATACATATGTGCAATCTTTGCATTGTGTGGCAATGGCGGATCATCAGTAACCAATACGCCTTGGCTTGCCAAAAATCCCCATTTTGCTTTATCGTCTAATGATTTTATTGCTAATTCTTTCTTCTTATCGAAATCCACCCATGATGTTGCAATCACTGCCATTCTAACTGGGTCATTGCCTGTATAATCCCACGATTCTGAAAGTTCTTTTGACAATCTTTTTCCCTTTGGATTATTATCAAAATTAGTTGAAGGTGTGTTTGTCGCCTGTAATTTTTCTTTGACTTCATCTACATTTGAACCTGAAATCAATAAGAGGCCGCCTTCTACAGATTTTAGTTCCTCGTGGGTCAGTGATGGATTTGCTGAAACGTCTAAAATTGAGTCTGAATTGACCTTTTTACCTGAATATTCGCGCCATTTCTCCTCCCAATGTGTTGCTATTTTAGAATGAAATTCAGGGCTATACCCTTCGATTGCTATATGGAAATTAGTTCCGCCGAAACCAAATGCTGAAACTCCAGCACGACGCGGGTTGTTTTCTGGCTCAGGCCAATCCCTTGCTTGTGTTGGCACAAAAAATGGAATTTTATCCCATTCTACTGTGGGATTTGGCGTTACAAAACCTGCACTCGGAGGTATTGTTGCATGATAAACGGAATTACATGCTTTCATTATTCCTGCAATTCCTGCAGCCGCTTTCAGATGTCCAATTTGGCTTTTTACCGAGCCTACGGCAACATGATCTCCTCCGTCTAAACCGCTCCACAATAGAGATAGCGTGGAAAGTTCCGTTGCATCGCCGACTTTTGTGGAAGTTCCATGAGCCTCTACCAATTCTACTGTAGATGGTTCATATCCTGCTTGGTTATATGCGCGTGAAACTGCTTGGACTTGTCCCCTTTGTGAAGGTGCAGTAATTCCCTTTCCGCGTCCATCTGACGAACCACCAACGCCTCTAATTACTGCTTTGATATCATCCTCGTCCTGTATTGCATCTGACAATCTTTTGAGTAAAAGTACTCCTGCTCCTTCACCCATTACGAAGCCATTTGCTCGTGCATCAAAGGGAGTGGAATGAGAGGAAGATAATGCGCCTATTGCACTAAATTTAGCATATGTTGGTGCCTCCATGCACCGGTCTGTTGCTCCCGCCAACATAGTGTCGACTTGTCTCGATTGCAACAGTTTACAGGCGTCAAGAATGGCTGCCATTGAAGATGCGCAAGCTGCATCTGTAGAATAATTTGGACCTTGGAGATCTAGAAGATTTGCTACTCTTCCACTTACAACATTGGCTAATTCCCCTGGCATTGTATCTTCATCGATTCGAGGTTTACCTTCGCAGATTTGCTCAACCATCGCATCTGCTTGTTCAGGTGTTGCCCCATTGTCAATAGCGATTTTTCTCACTTCGGCAGAGTAAACTCTGATGTTTGATTCAGAACGATTCTCTCCTCCGAGTGCGTTAGCAAAAATGACACCACAACTTGCTCTGTCGAAATCTTTTCCTCCCTCTCCATAACCTGCATTTTCAATTGCACTTGCAGAAACAGTAACTGCCCATAGTTGGCACGGGTCTATCTGTGGCAACGTTCCTGGAGGTTGGCGCCATCTTCGCCAATCGAATTCATAACCCTCTACAAATGCCCCGATTTTTGAATAGGTTTTACCTTCAGTCACCTTTCCAGGCTCTCCATTTTCCCAATAAATTTGTGGATCCCATCGCTCTTTGGGTACTTCTTTGATTGAAACATGTGCATCGATGATGTTCTGCCAAAACTGCTCAATATCTTTAGCGTCTGGCATTAATGCAGCCATTCCTACAACCGCAATTGGCTCAAACGGATATTGTTCAAGGCCATCGCATGGCTTCCCGTCCCGCGTAGTAATCAAAAAAATCACTCTCCCATTATGCTTGAAGGCACCATTGTAATCGAATAGCCTGCATCAACATGTATGCATTGCCCAGTAACTCCCGAAGATAGTGGACTTGCTAGCCAGGTTGTACATCCAGCAACATCTTCTTGCGTCACATTTCTCCTTAGCGGTGAATTATTTGCAACATGATCGAGAATATTATCAAACCCGGGTATGCCGCTTGCAGCGATTGTACGAATTGGCCCGCTTGAAATGGCGTTAACCCTGTGACCCTCTGGCCCTAGATGGCATGCTAATTCACGTGTCCAACATTCTAAAGCTGCTTTTGCCATACTCATTATGCCATATGAAGGGACGTGCCTAGTAGAAGCTGCATAAGTTAGCGTAATCGTAGAAGAGGCTGGATTTAAATGTGGTAATGCGAATTTCAAACATCTCTGCAATGAATTTGCTGAAATTGTGTATGCTGTATTAATTGCTGAATCGTCTACAAATAAGATCGGTCTATCAAAACACTCCCTCGGTGCAAATCCAATTGCATGTACCAGAATATCTGCCTTGACACCAGGATTTTCTTTGGAAAATTCGTCAAAGAATTCCTTTGTGTCGGCATCACTTGCAACATCAAGTGGGTAAAATCCAGCAATTGCGGGCAATTTGTCCTTCAATTGGAATACTCGAGACATAAATCTCTTCTGATAGCCAAGGTAAAGTGTAACTCCAGCATCCGACAAAGATTTACAAATCGCCCAAGCGATTGAGTCTTCACTTGCAACTCCAAAAACAAACGCAACTTTCCCTTGCAGACCTAGCAACAATGAGCACCTACCCTAAGGGTAGGTGTTAACGGCAACACTACGCCTATGACTATTGCCATTCAAAAATGGTCTTTGTAGCACTTTAGAAGAGTGTATTCCTATGACGGGATTTAACAATTAGAGACCATCAAAATCAAAATCATCACTACCATCTAAATCTCCAAAGTCGAAATCTTCTTCTTCAAATATTTCTTCTTGGACAATATTTTTGGCTTTACCCTTATTCTTTTTTGCAGCTTTTTTCTCTGCTTTTGCAATCTTCTTGGCGGCTTTAATTGCTTCTTTTTGGCCTCCTGCTGCTTTCTTTGTAAGACGGGAAATTATCACAAGTAGTAAAATCAGAGCAATGACTCCTCCTACGCCCATCGCTATCATGGCCATACTATCTTCTCCCTGGACATCGAATTCGCCAAATTCAAAATCGCCTGTACCTGAGCCTCCGGATGAGGATTCTGTAACCACTCGAACTTTGACCTCGCTTGATTCTGCACTTGAATCTAATGTTGATGTTGCAGACAACATGACTTCAATGTTAACTTCTTTAGATAGTGAAGCTGGTACTTCCAACACAATACTTCCTTCAACAGATGAGCCTGGATTTGGTGATGCCCTAAAGAAGGAATCAGATACAAATTTTAATCCTGAACTGAGAATCTCCTGTTCATTGGTAATAATAACCTCGAGATTGTCTATTCTATTTCCATCATTGAATAGTGAAAATTGTATATTTACTTCTTCGCCAACTTCAACTGTTCTAGTTCCTGAATTTGCAACTGAAAGTTCAATTCTAGAATAAGGAAGTGAGTTTACAGTTCCAGTAACTTCCGCACTAGAACCTATAGCTCCGGGAAACACATGTATTGGATCAGGTCCCCATGTATCTACAGAAGCGTTGAGACTAAAATCAGCAGATAGTACCGCGATTCTTGGTGATGCTGAAAATGTTGCCAAAAATGTTTCCTCATCGCCAGCATCTAATTCAAAACTAGATTCTGATAATTGGATTAAAAAATCATTACCTTCTACGCTATCTTCTACACTTATTGTTTCCTTAAATGATCCTGTGTTTTTTACTGTACATGTCACATCAACAGGTTCGTTTTGTTCTGGGTGAACATTGATATTTATTGTTCCTTGATTGCAGTCTAATTCCACTCCAATTGGCACCCCCCCTTGGGCTTGTGCACCAAATGGAATGAATATTGCCACAACAAAAATTGATAGCAAAATACTACGTTTCAGCTATTCCACCACCCCTCCCGAAGGGAGGGGAGGTCAAGAAGTCTTGGTCAAATTGGTCCATAAATTCTCTCAGGCAAATCAATATGGCAAATACTCAAGGCTTCTTCATCTAAACCTGCTTCAAGTAATTGGCGTGTTCTTTTTGGTACTGTCTTTGGTCCTAAAACTGCACCAGGTCTCTTTAGGTCATCCATATAATCTGTTTCCAGCATGAATCCGTGTTTTGAATCTGAATATGTTTCAATTATAGTTTCGATTGACCCGCTTCCTGCCAATACACTAGGAATAAGCCCGCATGTGCTCTTTTCAGAGACATCTGGTGGAGCATAGTGCCTTACTAATCGCTCCCTAGCAAGTCCTGCTTTATCGGCCATTGAGGCCAATTCAGGGTAGGTTTCTTCACTCTCTCCTTCGACGTGTAATTGCAGTGGTATTCCTTCCTTTGCTGCTAATTTCATTGTTTCGAACAATAAATGGTTAGAACGATTCCATATGTCGTCATCAACTTTCCAATGAGGCCTCCCCACTTCGCCAATACCATGCGCTTTTCCTTCCTTGATGAACTCAAGTGCGGTTTCTATACTGTCCCAATAATTTTCTTCTGCTCTATCGCCAAGTGTTTCGAACTGATGTGCAAAAGCAGCAGGATGTGGTCCAAGAATTACCCTGACGCCTAATCCTAATTTCCTAACCTCTTCAGCCATTGAAATTGTATTTGAATACGCTTCAGAGTGCCCTTTACGAGTTATAGGTGGTGAAGCAAAATTGGGACAGTGTACCAAAACAAGATCTGTGCCTCCTGCTTTTTGAAAATCCAAAGCAGCATCCAGAAATCGTCCATTGCGATTTAGATGGAAATGGTCATCGAGTATTGGGCCATTCCAATCCATCAATCTCACGCCTTACGCGATTTCTTTTCAGCAAGTTTTGCTTTCCAATGAACTGCTGCCATTGCAACCATATTTGGATGGCGCGCTTTCAGTGCTACGCATCGTCCATGTGGCCAAATTAATAATTCCAAATCGTGACGAGTGTCATCAATGCGTAAACATCCCAACCTTTCATCTACCTCTGTAGTTCCACTACCTAGATTCTTACGATATGCATTTATTTCTATTTCTTCTTCAAAATCAAATGATGCCACAATAGGTCCGAGTTCCGCAACCAAACCAGTGTCGTCTCGGCCCATTCTTAGTAACAATTCCTTCGCAGCAGCTCTAGCCGCTTCAATACGATGTGTACCATGTACTACCATCCGCCCTTCATTGTCGATAATTATAGTAGCCCTTGGACTTTCGAGCATCTTGATTATTACATCGCCGTTCTGAATGCCCCCTGCTCTTTCGATAGCCTCTTCAAGATCCAATGAAGGCGTAGGAGTAAAGCGAACAAGTAGATTTTCAACCTTCACATCAACTTTTGTTGAACCGCTCACAATCACTCCTCCTCTTTACCCGAAGACGCATTGAGGGAAGAAACCTCCTCTATATCGGGATGTGTTTCTAGCATTTTTACCATGTCCTCTCGCCACGCTTGCTGTATTGGCACTAGCAATATTGCATCATTACCAATTTCACGTCTTAAATCTGCTAAAGCACCCCTTAATCTTGATGCAAATCTTAAATCTCGACTTGTATTCAGTTTAACACTTGAACGGTCCTGATTCATAGCCCACCATGCTGCACATAATGCACTTGCAGCTTGCAAACCATCTGGCTCGCGTATAGGCTGTTGTACTACTAATTTTGACATACGTTTCATCCTTTTTCGCCATGTTCTTCCAGTAAATACAATCTGCAATAATTTCCTTGGTTTAGTCATCGCTTTGGCCTCATCCTCGAGATGTTCCATCCAACTTTCATCGTCTAAATCTGGTTCAGCAAAATATACTGGCCGATTATGTGTTTCTGCATTGCGATGAAGGCGACGTGGTTCTGGATCTGGAAACCGACCTACTTGTAAATCTTCAACATAAGTTATTGTTTCCAAAAACATTCCATCCAATCCTCCATTTAGAATTGCACTATCAAGATTTATTCCTGAATCTTGGGATTCGGCTTTTTCTTCTTGCTTCCAAATTTCAATCTCGTCAGCATTTGCCATCAAACACAGACCATGCCATTTTATTCGAGGACGCATCGATAAAGGCAATACGACTGTAGGTAGAACTCCATGTAGAACTATCGTTCCCCCCTCAGGGTCAGACCAATGGATATCATCCCAATCGAGATTCATCTCGATCACTGATTGCTATTTACCCAATCTCTTAGGCTATCAATATCCCAACCTTGGTCGAAATATCCTTGGATTGTTGCTTGATCCCATTGTGGGAATTCTGCTAAGGCAGCAGCCATTTTTGGATCTAAACTCGCTGCTGGTTCTGCTGAAGGTGGAGGTCCACGTGTAACTGCAGGAGTATCTGAATATGTTTCAAATTCATCTTCATCATCATACACATATTCGAATTTTTCATCTTCTGATCCTCTTCTAGCAAGTACCAATACAACTACAAGAAGTATGATTATTAATGCTGCAAGACCAATAATTATCAGTAATCCAGAACCTGAAAGCATCCCTCCTTCTTCTTCTGCTTCTGCTACATTGAAGGCTTTGCCAAAGTTTGACCCATTCCAAAGTGGCATATTTGAATCAGAGTCAACTATGACAAAATACATTCCAGTTGTGGATGCTGCAAACTGTTCTAGTTCTACGAATACATTTTGCATCTTATCTTGTTCAATTACTTCCGTAGTAAGTGTTGCTTCAGTAACAGGGAAACCGCCATCAGTTACAGATTGTATCTCCAATGTGATGTTGCCATCCATTGTTCCAACATTCTTAATTGAAATTTCAATCTCCGGTGTATCTCCTACATTTGGATTCTTTGGAGTCATTCTTACATCCATAATCTCAAATTCTGCCTGCTGATGTATCAGAACATAGAGTGAATTGTGTGAAGGGTCGCTTGACCAAATTTCACTTATTCCTCCTGCCTGATTGGGACCTCCTCCATCAATCGACCAACCCGCTGAATCTCTTCCAGATACCCAGAACACAATTTCAACTCCAGCTTCTATTTGGGTTTGAGAAGGTTCGACTTGGTCTGGCCAAATATCAATACAATCTGCTTCAAGCAAATAGTCAGAACCTTGTAATTTAACTGTCAAACTTGCCGTCATTGGTTCAATTCCAAATGTCTGACCATATGGTGCCCATACCATATTGGTTTCAGCATTTGAATAGAATCCCCAATTCAATTGAACTTCTCCAGACAATAACGCTGCATTCTCCTCAACGATTGCTTGCACGTCTACACAATGCATAGTTGAAGACGGAAGTGCTGCACCAAATACTTCTCCATTTATTCCCGAAGAGGCAGTCCAAGTGTCACTAGCAATTTCTGGTTGTTGTCCGTCAACCTTGATTACAAATCTTCCACATCCGTATGAATTAGAACCTTCACATTGTGCATCAGTAGAATCTACAGCTCCATCTGGTAAATCTATCAATTTGAATGTATAAGTATATTCATTATTGTTTGGAGGTGCTGTAATATTTACATTAAACGCGCCTCCATTAATCGCGTATGTAGTTACTTCTCCAGGCCACTGATAGTACCCCTTTGAACCATCCATTTGAGCTTCCAATCTAGTTACCTCTAATGTGAATTCACCTTCAGGAAGAATGTATACGCCATTGTTAATACCTTCAACGAAAGCGTATTGTCCTTGGAATGAAATTGTATCTCCAGGGAAAACGAAATTAGAAGTTACATCAGCAGTATATGGTGTTGAAAGATCATTAAACGAAGGTGTAATTCCATTCCTATAGTCCAATTTTATTCCATCACTGTAAACCCATCTTTGTTTATGACGCCCTCCAGATTCACTCATCAATGAAGGCTGTTTATCTAAATCCTTTATTCTCAATTGAGGGACATAAGTAGTTGAATCGATACCAACAATATCCCAATTCATTTTTATTGGAAGATCCAAATAGAATTCGCTTTCGAATGGATCGATTAATCTGCCTCCATCCATACGAAGGACTTCTGGGCCATTACTTTCATCAGATGCTGGAATTAATTCAATATCTGTTGTATCTGACCAAGCCGTTTCATTACGTGGAGAATAGTAAACAACCATATTTTCTGGCCCCAAATCTATTTCAAAGTAAGAAATATCTCTCCATCCATTTTCATCAACAGCCTCGACAATTAGATGATATTCATTTCCAGCATACATTGTCATATTCCATGGCCCCTGATATCTAGGTGCGCCCTCACTAGGATTATGCAAGCGTTCTCCGTTTGAATTTTCAATGAAGAAATTACGAATACTAGGCGATTTGGCATCCATTGAAACATATGTCACCAAATCATTATCGAAGCCTGCGGAACCACCTTCAATCAAATTTCCACCTAGGTCTGCTCCAGCAACATATATGCTAACTTTACCTGCAGGGTCTTGCCCTTGATTTGCTACATCTGAATAATCACCAGTATAGTTAGCTGTAGGTGCACTACCATCACTCGAAAGTGTAATCATTGCATATTCCTCTTCATCTGCCTGCCCATCACCATTGGAATCATGATCATATTCAACCCAATAATACATGTCTAAACTTGATGGAGGTGTTGGAATGTCCTGTGCCAAAACTCTAACTTTTTGCTGTGTTGTAGGCAATATCCAAGTATCATCCAATAGTTGTCTCCAATTGGACCATATTGTTGGATCATAGTTTGCTGCCTTTAGAACTGAAATATTGATTAATGTTGGCGAATATGTGTCAATTGTCAAATTAAAAGGTATTGAACAATCAACATCTGTAACTACATTTGGTGAGCAAAGTGTATCGCCGCCTGCATAACTATCAATCATGAAACGGTAATCTGCTTGTCCTGCTGCAGTTAATCCAAGATTAACATCCCACTCAAAATCCCCACCAATTACTCCTGGAATTTGATCGATTGTTGTCCAATATGGAGTTACAGTTCCATTCGAATTATTGTAATCCATTCTCTGCAATGTGAGGTTGTATGCAGATGGGTCTGGTGAAATGTCAAGGTTTTCAAGTCTCACTGTACCAATTAACTGAATATTTTGATTTGATTTAGCAGAACTTAAATTCTGTATTACTCCTGCGTTATTTCTTAATTCAAACGCAGTGATGTAAGCATCATTTTCAATTGCATTACCATTTGCAGGAGCTAAAACTACTGCGCCAGGAAGCCCGTTTACTCCATCAGACGCAACTAGACTTGCATAGATTCTCAGTTCTGATGTGTCTTCCCATGCAGGATTAATCATAAATCTCCATGTTACAATTATTTGAGAGCCCACATTATTTACATTCGATGAATCTAAAGTAATCAGATTATTTTCATCCAATGCTTCAGAGAAGCCCATCAATTCTGAATAAGATAGTTCGACTACTCCTGTTGAAGATTCCATTCGAAGTCTTGCCTCAGCAAATGAAGCGCCTGATGATGATACTTCGTGTGTAGAAACCGCTTCAATAATGTCACCATTTGGATATAATCCAATTGGATTTCCAGTTAAAGTAAGTGTAGAATCATAGCCATTCGATGTTGTGACTAACAAATTTGACAGTGAAACTGCTCCTCCACTTCCTGCGGAAATTGCAATTGGAACGTCAACATCTGCACCTGCGCCCAATGCAATTCCTTGGTTAAGTTCACGGTCAAGATTATGATTGCCATCAAGTGTCATTTGCCAATCATATAGAATGTCCAAATGACTTACTTTTACCGAAGAACCTGACTGTGCATTTGGATTATTAATATCCAAGTGGAATGTTGCCCACTCATTGCCATAATTATCAATATACGAGGTTTGTAATAATGGATTATAAAGGAGGTTATTCAATGCATTGACGAATGTTGAAGTAAATGTTGGGTCCAATGACTCGATTGAAATTATTGACGCATTTGGCATTGTGCCTACGGTTTCTTCTTGACCGCTTGATGTTAATTTTAATTCGAACCCTTCAGCTGTATTTCCTGAAAAGACTAAGTCTGCAAATGTTACATCTGATCCCTTTGGTAACATGAAAGTAGCGCCTGTTCCTTGTCCGTTAGTATTCAATGTAATCATTGAGCTATCTGATGCATGATTTACACCCTCTGCATATCCGCTCCAAAACGAATTCTGTCTACCGAAAGACCCGAAGGCAGGCTCATCCATTCCCCACTCTATGTCGCCATCATTTGCAACATCTATTGTTACACCTTTAGCGCTGTGTCCAAATTCTAAATCATACCACAATTCAGATAGCCCACAAGGATTTGGATAGGAAACCTGTGTGTTGAATCCAAATATTGGCTCGCTAGGAGTCCATTTCGTATCAACAGTGAGATTGACCATAGATCCATCCAATAGTATCAATTCTATGTTTGGATTTTCTACGCAATCATCTACTACAACAGGAGTTATTGACATAATTGGCATGCTAAATCTTGATCTTTTGAAAGAAGAATTGAACAAATCATCGCTGATAACTGTGTTAAACATTAATGGCAAATCCATACCTGGTGACTCCCATACCCCATCAGCAATCATTGGATCACTTACAACATCTGTATTGTTCATACCGACTCCGACTCTTGTACCCATGCTAATGCCATGGATTACTGCTGTTGACAATCTATACTGACCTGTATCAAATACAAATTTTAAATCTATTACTGGGTATTCGGATGCATCAATATCCCACAATTCAATGATTGGGCCTTCTAAGTTAGCCATTTGGTTTCCATCGCGGTCTAACACAATCTCTGTAGTTGAACCACGTAATAATGTAACTTTGAGACTATTTGTTGGACTGGATTCCTGTTCGATATTCAAAATACCATAGCCATCAGGGAAACCTGGACTTGGAGCTTGTTTTGGAGTGAACCCTTTTACAGTCATCCAACCACTTTGAGGTAGAGGATTTCCTACACGGAAATCGTCGATGAACCATCCTGGCATTGTATTATTCTCTGGGCTTCCAGTTCCAGAATTATGAGTAAGTACAAATTTTAATTGTACATATTTACCTAAGTGTCCTCCTAAGTTAAGAGCGACTGTACCCCATCCATTTGGATTATGAGTAGGATGTGTAGATTGACCGCCCAATACGTAATCATTACCTCCTAATCCATCACAACTCTGAATTTTGCCATTACCGACTCCTACAGGATATAGGCCATTCGCATAATTGACACCTGTGGTGTTCAATGTATCAAACGGCAAATATGACCAACCAAGTTCAGGAGGGCCAAAATCAGGAGATGAGGAATTTCTAACCATTACATATCCGCAGTCATAATAGGTATTTGTTGGATTAGTTGCCGATCCAGTTTGAGACCAATGCATTCCATGCCAACTTGAAAATTTAGCAATATGTGATCCTTGGTTAACTTGTAAAGCCGGAGTAATCATCTGATAAGAAAAGGATGATCCTCCATTGTCATTAGTATAATCATTATCATAATCAAATGGATTTGTACCCCAGCAATCATTACCAGTATTACAATTATCATTCAAAGTTGTTCCTTCAGAAAGTGTAGTATGTTCCCATCCAAAACCATCAATCACCATTTGGGAATTATCCTCAAAACCAGCACGATCGTTTTCAAAATCTGTTGAAAAACCACCGCTAACTAAGCCAACGAAATCATCATTATAGGTGAAATCACTAAGTGCGGAATACTCTGTTTGTTGATTATTATACATTGGATCCCATACAAACTGCTGTGTACTAGAATCAATCGTACTAGATGTCGAATGTGTTGCAAAACTGGTTCCAACATCGAATGAAGCGCTTGTTACTGTATCGCCTGAGGGTAGTGTAATTGTTCCATCAACAATATTTGTATAATCGGGGGCATCTCTAACTTCAACATCAACTTGACTATCTCCTCCACTGAATGTGGTCACATTAACGGCTCCTGCCAAAGGTGAAATTAGCATTAGCAGTGTGAAAACTAAGGCGGCTGTTGTATTTTTATTCTTAATCATGGGTGGCACCCCTCTTCTTCGTCCACATCGGTCCGACATAAAAGACCGACGGGGTTACGATTGAGGCGGGTACCCCCCCTTAGGGGGGGACCCGAATAGATTCATAGAGGCACAATTCTACAACCTGAAAAACAGCCAGAAGCGAGGGACTGAAGGCCACCTGCTCTTTCTTCAGAACGCTCCAGCCATTCTTTATTTGCTACTGTTGTAGGCTTATTTGGGCCAAGTGCATCACAGACTTCTGGTCCTTCGCTTATTTCTAAAGTTCCTAATTTCCTTGCCATTGACATTATTGTTACTTTATCGAATGCCAATAAGGGCCTCAATGGTTGTAACGATGTTGCAATTTCAACACCGCCTAAATTACCCAATGTTTGTGAAGAAACTTGGCCAAGATTCTCTCCTGTCAATACATGTGTTGCGCCTACTTCGTTTGCATGTAATGTTGCAATTGCATTATACAGCCTTTTCATGTGGATAAAATACTCGGAATGATTCCATTTTTCTGTAAATAATGCAAGTGTGTCAGCCACGGGAACTACTATGAGATTTTTTGATAAATTTGATCGTGCTAATTCTCCTAATTCACCATCCATGTTGATCAAGTGCCTTAGTGATTCTACTGTTTTTTCTTCGGCTTCAGGCCCTGTTATTGGTTCTTGAGAAGCATGCAAGGGGAAGATTTTCCACCCCTCTGCAAGCATTCTTGCTACAGCAACTGGCGAATCTATGCCTCCGCTAACTAAAGCAACGCATACTCCCGCCATATTTGTCGGCAGCGGGTATATACCATCAAATCGACCGATAATAGGGGTGTTTCTCACATGGATTGAAGGAGTAGAGGGTTTTCGCAGAAATTGATGGAGCCATTTAGTACTGAACCTGTCACGCTAATTGAAGAAGTATTTCCACAGGATACGAATGCATATAATACACTATTTGGAGGTAGGTTATTGTCCCTAATGGACAAAGCTGCTGGAATTACTTGTTCAAAATTTGCACACCGAGAATTTGTTACGATTTCCATAGATACTTTGGAATTTATTGCCCCTGCTCGACAGGGCGATTTAATTGAAGTCACTGGGAAAATTGTATTCACATCAAACAGAACTGCATGTACAAAAGTAACTGCCTGGGCAATGAATAAAGCGGATTGGACTAAAACAATAATTTGTGAAGGATTCTTTTTTATGGTCGCAATTGATTCAATGATGAGGCCAATACCTATTCCACAATTCACACCAACAACTGAAATTGAAAAAGAGGATTGGGAATCTGCAAAAGCAATCCGTGAAAATATGATTTCTAAGAGGAAAAAATCATGAATCTAGACGAGGAATGTGCTCTACTTCCACCTGTTCAGATTTATTTTTGTCCGTACTGACTAGTTCGTCAAAAGAATCTGGAATATCGGGACGAGCTTGAATATGCGACATCATAGCTGATACCTCTGCATCACTAACTTCTCCTCCACGACTTTTTGCCAAATTCTGAATTGAGTCTGCTACTTGTTCTTGTCTAGCATTTTGTGCCTGTAACCTTAGTGCATCAGTAGTTCTACGCCTTCTTGGTAAAAAACGACGTGATAGCGCACTTGCTCGATCAAGAGGGCCGCCTACTAATTCACGTACTACTGAGCCTGCAGATAACCGCCGATTTCGATTTTTGCTTGTTTTTATTCTTCGTTTTTTGGGTTTTACTGTAAGTCGTGACATTCCTGGATAACGTTCTTTAGGACTTTCCAATTGATTTTCGTCAATTACTTCTGCATCCAATATCTCAGAATCTTTACGAATAGAGGCTACTAGTGAAACTTGTTCTTCTTCTTCGACTATTGGGAGTGGAGTATCTGGTGAACTAAACTCTTCGGGCAATGAACCTGGCACGTGTGCTCCATTGATTCCAACAAAAGAGGGCAAGAAATTTGTTGGAGGCGGGGACTGTTGTAATGGTTCAGAATAATTAGGTTGGTAACCCGCATGATGATTTAACATGCCAAATGAAGAAGCATCTACCATTTGATTTCGATGAACTCCTGCAACAGGTTGATTTTGTGGCGGCTGCCAGCCATTATTAGCTACGTTATGTCGCTGAGTATGATTATTTGTAATCGCTCTTGAAATCAAACCATTTGGTATCTGTTGTTCGGTTTCTTGGCCTACTTCATCAAACCACTCTGGTAAAATTGTGTCTTCGACTGAAACATCTTCTGAGACACGTTCGTCAACAATTGACAACTCATCATCAAATTGCATTGTTTCAAGAAATGTTGTCAGAACAGGCGCTGGATCTAACTGTATATTAACTGGTTCGGGAATAATTTCTTCGGTTTTATGTCGAGGATAATCTGCATCACTTATCATTGACTGTACAACAGATTTTGCCTCATTTAAGCCCATACCATCATGTAAACATTGAATCAAGTTACAAAGACGAATCATTGCATCTTCCGAGCCAATAACTGTGTGGCAATCACCAGCTTCTGTATCAATAATTAATATTGGTTTTTTTGTAAGAAGATAGCCAGCAGTAAGGACTACACCAATGGAACCTGAAATTGCCTGTAAACCGCTTGATACTCCTCTCCATGAAATCCATAACAAGATTAATCCAACTACGCCAAGCCAACCTGGAATCAAAGTAGTATCGTGTTGATGGACTCTATTGATTGCATCAATTCTTAGATCAAGGGCCTTTCCATCTCTAGACTCAAACGAAAGTGAACGTTCAGTAAGAGTAGCTCTAACTCTACCCCGAACTCCTCCCAGACTCAGGGAACGAAATCTGATTCCGTTCTCGCTGACACTGGGGCCTTCTGGCCTCGTGTCTATGTACATCCCGAACGTTGCAAAACTTTGCGCGGTTATGAAACCACCGTTGGAGTCCCCGTAGGGGAAGCCGTTCTTTGAACTAAATTATTCAAGCCGAATCAGATTTGCACTACCCATTATTCTTGGTTTAGAATCCAATTGGGCAATCAGCACTTTTGGAGGATTTTCTATCCTTGAGTATAATGGCGATTCCCATTCAACAATTAATTCGCCATCAACTGACTCAATTCTGCCTACTACAAATTGTAAATCTACACTGGCATGAACTACATCGCCTACTAACAATTTACGCTTCTGGAATGGTGATTGATTCAAGTTGATTATTGATTTCATATGCTTCTCCATTGCAAGAGGCATTGAAATTCCTTTGTTTTTGTCTTCTATTGGTTTGTGCAAAACAATACTTCCTCCAGAAAGATGATCCTCCTTTGTATTTCGTAATGCAATACCTACTCTATCTCCTGCAACTGCTATTGGAACATCATCGTCCATTACTTGTAATGATTTTACAGTGCCAGGGCCTTCAGCCGGGAGTAAATGTAATTCATCATGCACTTTTATTGAACCAGATTGAACATAACCTATCGCAACCAAACCTATGCCTTTCACATTGAAATATTGATCAATAGGAACCACTAATGGCAAGGTCTGGGCTTCCATTAACTCAGATTCGATTTCATCCATTAAATCGTATAAGGTGCTTCTTAGTTCTGTGCCCTCATTAGCACATTGAGTCCAATTTGAAAGCCCCGCTTGTGTAAATAAAGCAATTACTTGCTCCTCATCAATCCATTCATCAGAATTTGGATTAATTACAATTATGCCATTAGTAATTCCAGAACTTGCAAATGCGACAATTACTTCTCCCAAATTTGAATCTATTTTGTTGACCTCAATCAAACCAACTCTTGCAGCACATAATGAATTGAATAGGGGACGTATTCGTTCGGGTAATTTTGCAGGGCGAATAATAGATAATATTCTCGCACCATTTGGTCCATTTTCTTTGTGGACATAAGTATGAACGTCTCTTTGATCAGTTGCTTTTGCAATAGATTTGGCCAAATCATCGCTGCCAACCATTGCAATATTCAATACGGTCATACATCTGCGAATAGTCAAAGATTCTTGAGGGCATCGCTAATTATTCGTATTAGTCCTTGTCATTTCTCTGTAACTAATTAATCGTGAGTTATAATTTTCAATGTTTAATGCCCGTATTTTCCCTGTTCCGAATTGCTCAATTGTGAATGACGCTGTAATAGTTGCATGCACCAATGCTTCAGCTAATTCTAATTTTGTAACCTCTCCATCACGCTGTGATAATTCTGCTGCCATGGCGCCAGCAAAAGTATCTCCACAGCCAGTTGGGTCTACAAGTTCCGTAGTGGGATAAGCAGGAATTGAAACTATGCCCTCTGGATGTATTGCAATAACTCCATGTTCGCCTCTTTTTACAACCAAAATTCCATTTCCCATTAGACTATGAACATAAAATGAAGCTTGAATCAAATTGTCGTTCTCTGCCAACATTTTTACTTCTCCATCATTCAAAACAAGTATCTCTACTCGTTTGATTACAGAAAGTAATTCTTCTTTTGCAATTTCTATCCACAAATTCATAGAATCAAGTATTGTTAACCTAGTTGGATTAGTTTGATCTAAGACACTCTTTTGTATACTTGGAACAAGATTTGCGCACATTACTACCTTAGGCGAACCAATAGAGGAGGGAATTTTGGGGATGAAATCTTCAAAGGCGTTCAATTGTGTTTCGTGTGTAATTGCTTCTGACATATCCCCATGATAGGAGCCTCTCCAACGAAAAGTCTTGCCTTGTACAATTTCAATACCACTAATATCTATGCCAGATTCAACATACCACTCCATGTGCTCATCAACAAAATCTTCTCCAACTACTCCTACTATGCCAATTCCATTTCCACTCAACCTTTTGTTATGGAAAGCTGCTGAAAAACCTCCATAAGATGCTGAACCCCCCAACTCATCTTCCCTAATTCCTGATGGAGTTTCTAGGGAATCGTAGGCGAGACTGCCAACGATTAGTACATCCATATAATCACCCTAATAGTTCCTCATGCTGTTCAATATATTGAATTGTAATCTCTCTGTTCAAAAAATCTTTCTCATCCATTATTCTACGATGAAGTGGTATAAGATGCTCAACTCCTGTAAGTATTGTTTCATCTAGTGCTGTACGCATTCTAGCGATGGCATCTTCCCTTGTAGCACCCCAAGTAAGCAATTTAGCTAATAGAGAATCAAAACAACCTGGCATCTCATATCCAGGATGTGCATGGGTATCACATCTTATTCCAAAACCAGATGGGAAATGACATTCCCATAAACGACCAGGAGAGGGGACAAAATTCCGAGGATCTTCAGCATTTAGTCGGCATTGTATTGCATGACCTCGCCAAGATATCTCCTCCTGAGATAGGGGCAATGATTCACCTTGTGCAACTCTAATTCCTAATTCAACCAAATTGTGTCCGGTGATTAACTCAGTTACAGTATGCTCAACTTGTACTCTTGGATTTACTTCAAGGAAATAGAAATCCCCATTCTTATCTCTCAAAAATTCAAATGTTGCTAAACCTTTGTAGCCTACTGATTCTGCACCTGCACAAACCAAAGAGCCAATTTCATCTCTCTTTTCTTCAGACAACCATGGTCCTTCCTCAACCAATTTTTGATGTCTCCTTTGAATTGAACAAAACCTCTCTCCAAAATGTATTGCATTGGTGCCATCTGCTAATACTTGGAATTCTACATGCTGTGCACCTTCAATGTATTTCTCTACAAATACTCGATCATCACCAAATGCACTCTTTGCTCTTGATTGGCATAACTTTAGGGCGCTTTCAAATTCATGCTCTGCATGCACTATTTGCATACCAATTCCTCCTCCGCCCGCTGCTGCCTTAATTATTACCGGATATCCTATTTCATCAGCTAATTTTGAGGCTTTTGATGCCTCTGATATTGGCTCACTACTTCCTTTAGCTGTAGGCAACCCTGCAGATTCCATGGCAGCTCTCGCCTCAATTTTGTCACCCAAGAGAGTAATTACATCAGCTGAGGGCCCAATAAATATGATCCCCTCTTCTTGTAGCCGCTTTACGAAGTTTGCATTTTCTGCAAGAAATCCATAGCCAGGATGTACTGCATCGCAATTCAAATCCTTTGCAGCCTGCACTACTGCTTCAATATCTAAATATGAATCTAATGGGTTACTACGCATTATTGGATATGCTATATCTGCCATCCTAACTGGAAGAGAAAGTCGATCTTCTCGTCCATGTATAATTGCTACTTCAATTCCCATATCCCTTAGTGCTCTAAGTATTCTAAGTGCAATTTCCCCTCGGTTTGCTATGAGAACACGCGTGAACCCCATATGCATTGCCAGTAAGAACTATTCTATGATGAAAGCGGTTGTAGGTGCATATTTTCAGTTAGATTAACCGGGATTTGATAATCAGGTTGATTTTACCCTTCCTAGATTGAAATTTAGGGTGTCAATTATAATCCAATTTGTTGACTTAGGGCCATGGGCGAGGGCGACAGTAGTGGAGCCGAAACTGTGGAACGTTTGGGGAGAAGAGACCTCAACAACAATGGAAAGGTGATTAATCTCGCTATTTCTGGAAACTCAAGATTCTACAATTTTGAATGGTTAAATGAAAAAATAACCAGTTGGATTTCACAAAATGATAAACCGGATTTACTAATATTAGGTGGAGCAAGTGGGATTGATTGCTTAGTAGAACGTTGGGCCGCAGAAAATTCAATTCCTACTGCTGTCTTTAATGAAGCTTGGAATCAACCTAGACGTGGACTTCGGGATACTGGAAGACCTGAAGCAGCGCCTGGTTTGGTTGATATTATGCTGGATCATGCAACACATGTATTAGCATTTCCAGGACCAAAATCCAAATGGACATCTATAATGATCAAACGTGCTCAAGAACGTGGAATAAATGCTGATGAATTCCCTACTCCCTTGGAGCTTGAAAATCAATAAACATCACGCAAATATCGTTTTTGCTCTTTCATCATTGTCTTTTCAATGAATATTGTTGCTGCCTCTTCGGACATATTACCATGTTCAATTGCGATTTCAATTAATGCTTTGTGAACATCTTTTGCCATGTAAGTCTTATCACCACAGATATAGAAATAAGCACCTCTTTCAAACCATTCCCAAACTTCTTTCCCATGCTCCTTTAATCGATGTTGAACGTAAATTTTCTCTTCTTGGTCCCTTGACCAAGCTGTTGTAAATCGATACAAATGGCCTTCATCTAACCATGATTCTATCTCATCTTTGTAATAAAATTCAGTTTTTTCTGATTGATCGCCAAAGAATAACCAATTGCGGCCACTTCCTCCGTCGATGACTCTTTGTTCCATGAATGCACGAAATGGTGCAATTCCTGTTCCTGGGCCAACCATGATTATGTCTATTGATTTATCTTCAGGTAATACAAATGATTTAGTTGGACTCATGAATACACCTACATTTGTCTTTTTTACTTTGACTTCATCAGCCATATAGATTGTACAAAGACCACCTCGATCTCTTCCATGATGTGAATATCTTACGATTGCGACAGTCAATTCAACAAAACCAGGATGTGCATCATGGCTCGAAGCTATGGAGTATAGGCGTGGTTTCAACCTATCAACAAGTTCTAGAAATTCTTCAGGCGTATAAGTTACATCAAATTCACGTATTACATCAATATAATCTCGAGACCAAATATAATCCTCCATTGCTTCACCATTGGAAATCATATTTTCGATACGTCCAACCGGATCATCGCTTGGATTTGAAGGCATTAATTCCTGTAATAATGCTGAGTCACCGCTCGAAAATGAAGTTGTTGATTCGCGTGTTCTATCAATAAGTTTCACTGAAATTCGTAATTCACTTGACGTTACCTTCTCATTTAATGACTGTACAAATTTTTTGTTAACCCTATGGATCTCAACATCTTTCCTAAGCGCATCTCTCAATTTAGATTCTCCTTTGTGTGTTGTAACTATATGATTACCATCCCAACCTGCAACTGAAATTAATTCTTCAACTGTATTAGCCGGATTTTCAGCTACCACTCCAAGAGCATCCCCTACTTTGTAATCCAAACCAGATTTGCCTAAATCAAAGACGATGTGTCGTGTCTCTTTACGTGAACCTTCTCCATTGAGAATATAGCATTCAGTAATCTTTGACATGTAAGGGTTCTTTGCACTCCAATCCGCCATCATAAGCACCGAATGCTGGACGCCACCAGTGGAATGTTCATGAATGTTGGTGCGATGATATCTTAGGTAAATGATACCTGGAGCCAACATGGTGCGAGTAGAGTTGCTTGGTAGTGGCAATGCATTCCTGCCATCTGGAAGACACCATTCATTCCTTTGTATTGAGCGTCATATAATTGTAGATGCGCCACCTACCGCATTGGCAAGCCTGAGAAGAGCTGGAATCTCTCCATCCGATATAGATACAATATTGATTACGCACGTTCATGGCGATCATGTATTTGGATTTCCATTCCTATTGCTTGAAAGACGTTACATTTCTGATAGAGAGATGGAAAGACCGCTAACAGTTGCGGGTTCGAGTGGAGTAAAATCAAGATTGATTGAATTATGTAATCTAGCATACCCTGGTAGTTTAGATCAAATGCTGAAACTAATTAATTGGGTTGATTTACCCGAAATTAACAGATGGACATTTGAAAGATTCGAAGTAAATCATGATCCTGAAGTGGATCCTCATGGCTGGATGATGACACATGATGATGGTTGGAAAATGCTACATTCTGGAGATTCTGGGCCTTGTGATGAATTATGGAATCGAATCGGGCAATGCAATTTTGTGATACTGGAAATGGGAGTTCCTGAATGGGTGGATACTCAACATCACCATAAGCCATCAGATATTAGAAAAATTGCAAATATGTATCCAGAGACTACCTTTATCGTAACCCATACCTATGTAGATTCAGATTATGAGATCTTGACTAATGAAATACCTGTTTTCCCTGCAAACGTAATTCATGGTAATGACGAAATGGTTTTCATCGTGGATAATGATGGAAGTATAATGTTACAATAATTATCTTTTTTTTAACAAAGGTTGGGTGTTAGTTTACTCGATTGTGTTTTGGAGGTTTTTCGGTAGAAGCGAAAAAAGATAATTGTTACACGATTTTTTTACTTCCTAGGTTCGGATACAATCAAGAGCTCTTCGGCTTCATATTATTACGCGAGATTGTATAGCAAATCGAAATGCGCAGAGCCTTCCGGATTCCGGTTAACAGTATAGCACTTTGATTGCGTATATCGGTAAAAAAACTCTATGCTTTTTATACTATCAATTGAATCCCATTTAGTGAGTAAATACCAACCTAGGGGATTTGTTCGCAATTAGGCTTATATGGCGGACTCGGACTCCCTACAGGCATCACGCGCCGTGGTGCGTGTTTCGAGTCGTGATTCACAATGGAGAAAGGGTGTTAGAAAATGTCTCAAAATATTTTCGATGGCATTCTTACTCAAAAAACTCTATTCGTAAACAAAGAGGCACTGCGTCATACTCATCAACCTGTATACCTACCCCACAGAGATACTGAAGTTGAAGACCTGTCTTTCAATTTGGTTGAAGCACTGAAAGGACATATTCCATCTAATATGATTTTGTATGGTGTAACTGGTGCTGGAAAGACTGCTGTTACAAGGTATGTTTGCGATCAATTAGAAAGGAAAGGAGAACAAATTGGCCGTATTGTTAATCCAGTATTAGTTAATTGTAGACAAATCGATACTCAATATAGAGTTCTATCTCATCTTGGCAATACTTTACTTGAAGAACATGAGCAAGCAGATATTCCATTTACAGGATGGCCTACTGATCGTGTGTTTTCCGAGTTAGTGCGTAGGATGGATTCTAGAGGTGGCGTTTATGTTATTGTCCTCGATGAAATTGATCATTTGGTAAAGAAAGCTGGAGATGACCTTTTGTACAATCTTACAAACCTCAATGCTCAATTAAAAAATGCGAGAGCATGCGTGATTGGAATCTCAAACGATTTGAAATTTACAGATTTCCTCGATCCTCGCGTTCGAAGTAGATTAGGTCAACAAGATATTATTTTCAATCCATATAATTCAGAACATCTTCAAGATATATTGAGAGAGAGAGCTTCTGAAGGTATTGCAAGTGATGCCATTGCACCAGGTGTAATAGAATTGTGTGCAGCACTCGCAGCGCAAGAACATGGTGATGCACGCTGCGCACTTGACTTACTTAGAGTGTCAACTGAGGTTGCTGAAAGGGAAAATATGTCATTAGTAGATCAAAGTCATGTGAGAATTGCACAGGCTCAAATAGAATCTGATCAAGTTACACCAGTAATTCGAACCCTACCAACACAACAAAAAATCGTTCTTTCTTCTATACTGTTAATTGAATCACATGGATTGCGCAATATACAAACTGGAGAAGTGTATGATATTTACAAACAAGCATGTGTGATTTTGCAAACTCAATTCCTAACTGCAAGACGTATTTCTGGAATTATTTCAAACCTAGATATGTTGGGCCTAATAACTGCAAAAGTGATTTCAAGAGGGCGTGGTGGCCGTACTAAAGAAATAAATTCATGCATACCAAATAATATCGATTCTAAATCTGTTATTAGCAAATCCGAACCTGCCTTTGTTGAAGTATTTGAACATAAATATAGGCATCAATCTAGGTTATGAGTTTTTGATAGCCCCGTAGGGGCTCTACTGAACATTGATAACTACGTCATAGGTCGCGCAGGCCATGAGCGCTACCACTGAAGGCGAAGAACGTGGCCTTATGTCAATGATTACTGAGCCGACTCGGGTTATTGCAAATTGGTACCTTGGAGTGGGTTTGTGGGGGATGCTGCTAGCTATTCTCAATATTCTTGGACTTGTTGATCGTTTTCATAGAGTTTCGTGGGGAGGTCTACTGACCTTTGAAATGACAAATTCTGCATTAGGATCAAAAGAAGATGCTCCAACATTTGTTGCTGGTGACTTAGTTTTCATGCTGATGTGTGGAATACTAATCTATTTTGGATTACGAACATTGATGGGAGAAAATACATTTGGAGAATGGTTCCAAAGTATTTTGAAATCAGATTCTTGGACTGACATAGTAGGTAGTGAAGAGGGTGGTTGGTCTGCTGTTATAGGAGCATGGTTATTGTTAATTGGATTTGGATTTTACATCTATCGAGGCATCGTACATATGAACTGGATTGATGCTGGATCATATTCGGTTGCTATCGTATTAATTGCAACCGGGTTTATCTTACGATCTTTATCGACAATTGATGATCAAGAGTGACCTCGGCGTTTCAATAACGCATCGAGATATCCTAAACATATTCCTTGCCAAAGGGCAAGAGACCATCCTAATATTACTAACATAGTAAATCTCGTATTGATTACTACACTTCTCAAATTTGAACGGAATGCTAGAATCCACCAAATTCCTAATGGTATTAAGAGAAAATATGGTTCTCTCAATTCCTTCAAATGAGTAATTAAAGAATTTCCTTCATATGTTGATGCACCCAAAAATAATGAGTAAAATGCAACAAATAATACAGGAGCATATGACAAAACTAACCATGAAGACCCTAGAAAGTCGAATTCTATATCACGATATCTGCGATGTATTCTAACGTGTGCTCTTGCATCACGTCTACGTTTGTGTAAAAACCTAAACAATCCTGTTTCAGGAACGTGATTCACAACTGCTTCTTGTGTATATACAATGGTTCCTCCTTCCTTGATTAATTTTAATGAGACTTCCATGTCCTCCGCATGATACCAATCTGGATTAAAACCTCCAATCTTCAACAAAGGCTCTCTTTTGAACATTGAACAAGGACCATTTGCTAGAGTAGTTCTCCTTGGACGCGAACGATATTTCGATGCTATTTCTATTGAGCGTATTCGTGAAATAATGTCATTTGCTTGAGCAAAAACCGTTCTCCCTGTTACAGCCACAACTTCTTCACCCTCTTGTGAGGGAGAAGCTAATACCATTTGTTCAATCCAAGTAGATTCGGGTCGTACATCTATATCTGTTATTGCGACCCATTCACCATTAGAATTCTCTACGGCTGCCATCCTTGCAGCTGACAAACCTAGAGGGTTTTGTAAAATAGCAGTTATTCCTTCTTTATTACCCCAGGATTCTACTTTTTGCCTTGAACCATCAGAGGACCCATCATCTACTACAATTATTTCAATCGGTGAATAGGTTTGAGCTAGTAAAGATTCCATACAACCATCAATCCAATTTACACCATTTCTAACACAAACTGTAATTGAAACTAATGTCATTATTTCACCTCAAATTTAGATAATAACTCTCTACATCTAATTTTTACTGACTCATCTGTGAACTGTAATACCACGCCTTTGCTTGGTTGACCATAAACAACATTAGTACCAATAGGTGCAAGAAGGTGAACGATTAGTGGCGCTAAATCTTCTTCTCCATCTACTTCAATACATGTAGTTTGATCACTACGCATAGCAATATCAATTGATTCTATTAAAGAGGGTGTAATCTGCCCAGCAGGATTGACACAAGTTAACAAAATTTCAAATGAGGAGGTATCTACTTTATTAGACAATTCCTCTCTTTTTGTGTAGCCGTCAATTAATCCAATATCAGGAATGATTCCAAGCTCTAGCAAACTAGAAACACATACATCGCCAACTGCAATCAAAGCGCCTGGGACGATGTTTTCAATTGCTGCACTCATAGCAATCTCTAATGCATCTTCGGGGCCACTGTAAAGTTCCCCCATTGGATTCTTTAATTCTTCATCTAAAATATCGTGATAATAATGAGTTTGTAAGCGCTGATCAGAATTTATCCAAAATTTACCATCTCTATCAATCAATCCTGCGCGAATCCTTGAGCTAGATAATACGCCCCCATTTTCATCAATAGCATATGGAACCTCAATAATCTCAAGCGGGATTAATCCATTTGAAAGTCTCTTTTCATTGATTAATTGACAATTTCCTAAAGTTTCGGGAGTGCATACTATTGAATCACAATCCTTTCTATTTGGCGCAGGCCCTAGTATATCTTCTAACATATGAGTAGTTATTCTTTCATTTCGCAATGATAATATCGCTTCTCTTCTATCCTCAAATGACTCAATGAATGGTGATTTAGACATAGACATTGAATCAGAAGTAATCCAAACTTCAACATGTTCTGCAACTTCTAAAGCGTGATTTATCAGCAAGCTATGTCCACTATGAAATCTGTCAAAAGTCCCGCCAACAATGCATCGGCCAAACTTCCCCATATATACAACTGTGACAATTTGACTATTCAAAGAATCGCAAAAAGATGTGTGCCCCGGCCTATAACAGCCCCTTTCATAGTCTCCTCGGAGGCTTGACCCTAGACCAGGGCGTCTGTGAAGCCGATTGGTTGTCTCACTCTCATTCTTTCGTCCAGCGAGGACCCATTATCGACCACATAGTCCATCGGTTTGCATCAGAAGTCATCCTATACGTCACCCTGATCTTCGTCAATGGCACATGACCGAATCATTGGTATCGAACATCATTATGCAAATGCATTCCGATCGATGTTGCATGTTCGGTCAAACACATCGAAGTGTCAATCATTGTTGAACCCGTCGGTGTAAAGCAAGATGAATCTCTATATCTCCTGTCACATTTGATTCAATAAGAGGTGTTTTTTGTTGGAAAAGCCACCCAGAAAGAGGATGTGTACGGCCTGGCCCCGGTAGACTATTAGATTCTGCAGCAACTAATCCGTCATATGAGTCCAATAGTGAATCGGTTCCAGGACCATTTTCCATATGATGAATCAAAGTTAACTCTGAAGATTTTAGAGAATGCTGGCACAATATTACTGGCCATGGCAATGGAATTAACGCCATCCTGTTTCTTCCCGAAGTTGTTGAAAGGGCAAGCATGAGTAAATCTACTGCTTTATCTTTCCACAAATCAAAATGTACTTCTTCCATAATTGAAATTGCATCTTCTTTTGATATGATTTCGCCTTCGTATAACCTTGCATGACTTGGTGATGATGTAATTAGTTGTTCGACGAATGATTTTTCCCAACAAACGCGAAGTACCTCTTTAATTCTCATTGGTGATTTTAGCCAAGTTGTGATTACATCAGGTAACTCATCAAACCATTGAATTGAAAGTAAGATTGCAGTTGCCATAGCTGAATTATTTACAAGCTCGGCTTTCTGATGAACAAGCATAGGATTAGCTCTTATTCGATTTACTAACTCATCAAGTGCTTCATCAATACTAACTGCTATATCGCATAAATCTACCAAATCGAAATCTTTCAAATTGCATAATGTTGACCATTTTACATCGACTTCTTTTGAAATTCTACGCCAACGCGATACACGACTACTTTCTGATGAAGCGATCCATGATGCTAAAGGGAATTTACGTTCATGACGATCAGCCCAAGAGTCGTCGCCATTAGCTAATGAACAAGCAGCCCAAAGAGCATCTAATTCCTCATTTGCATCGATTACTGTTGTCATATTACCTCGCTCCAAATCTGATGGTTTACCCGGGGGTGTCCAATCTTCAGGGCGTAACAAATTAGAGGATTCAAGTTTTATTGGTAAATGTATTCTACTTGGTAATTGGAGTTTTAACTGCCCATTTGTTGAAGAAAGGTGAAAAGGCATGTTCGATCTGAAATTTTGTGCAATAAGTAAACAGCATCTTTCATCTGTAGATACCTTGTATAACTCGTCACTAGATTCATTCCATTTCCAATGCACTACAAATTGTTTCTTTGAGGTTGCAAGCACTGTTGATAATATTGATTCTCCTGCTACTAATGATAACCCTGTTGTATCCAAATACTCGACTTCAGAGTTCCATTCACGTCCAGGGAAATCAACCAACAAACGACGGGTGAGGGCTGTTGATTGTTGATTCTTAAGATTTGAAATCAATTTATCAGCTCTCTCCTTGATAGTAACAGGACTTAGACGAGGATGTATTTTCTTTAGCCAATGTTCAATTATATCAAATGGAAGAGGAGATTTTTTCCTCCCAATCAAGGATCCATCGCCTATAATTAAACAATCATTTCCAAACGATGATAATAATTGTGTCAATTCTAAACGACGATTTAATTTTGCATGAATTGGACCTTGGGGTTTGACCAATGGACCAGTATTTCCCGCACGGCCAATTACAATTGGCCCAGAACGTAAATCATTAGGTAACTCTGGCCAATAGCCTTGAGGCATCTCCATAAACCAACTTCCAACTCCTAATGGCCAAATCGTATCTTCTTCCAATAACCTTGCACGTATGACTCCCATCACTTTCGGGCTTTCCATCCATGCGGCTAGAGTCGTTGGAACTAATTCCGAAGGAGCAGATGTTAATCTATGAGTTTCTAAATCATACCAAGATGGTTTGTCGCCTCTCATTACCGCCCATCTCCATTCATGGGGCTCCCCCTTGTTTCCATTGGAGTTTCTCAACACACCAGAATAATCATCCATAGGACGATTTGGCAATCCCAAGAGGGGGCCTTTCGGATTAGATGTGTAACCCAATAGTAACATTGGACCATCTCTTCCAAGAATAATTCCTGCTGCTCCAGGAGGAGGTGGCCACTGCACAAGTCCCAGCAATCTTTCGAGCCCATCCGCTTCTAATCGGTTCAATCCTTGAGAAGATAGTCGGTATCTTGAGCCGCGGATATGTTGATCATCGCGTACTACGTCATTCGTTTTACGTAATTTTTTCAATGCGGCAGAGGCGTGGGGCATTCGCAGTCCTAAAGCTTTGGAAATTTCCGTTACTGTTCCTCCTCCATCGGCTAACCAATCTAGTATTCTACGCTGATGTGATGAACGAATGCGCCCACTATGCAACATTTACACCATTTTAACCGGAGTTGCCCTTACATTTTAACATACTGGCCTTAATTTAACTTACTTGTTACATTTTATTACATATTTCCACTGGAGAATGATTTATTACACTCAGTTTAAGAATAAAACCGCACAAAAAATGGTATTATTATGTCACAGTATGTAACTCCAGAGGGATTTGAGGGGAGAACGGTTATATGGGCTGCTTTGCTCCTCGTAAACAGCGGCCACCGGAACACACACTGATTCGGGATTTTGGACGCATGACAAGGGAGGAAAAAGAAATGAAAACCGTAAGAATCAGAGAGAAGATCAAAAAGTTCTTGGGCGACCGTCCAAGGAATACCGCAGAAATACTTGAGCATATCAATAGTACAATGCGCCATGGGACAACCTCCCAACAACTAGGAAATGTCTTATCAAAAGATAAGGATATTGTCAAAGTAGGCTACATCAAGCGTTCTGGCATCTTATCAGGCGGCTATGACATCTGCGAATGGGCAACACGCATATGGGTTTCAGATAATTGCCCTGGATGGAAAGAAGGTCAGCCACTCATCATAGATTCTGACGGAAATGTTCAGACTTCATCGGATTTAATTCGTCGAAATTGAGCTAATATGATTCGAATCGATAGCTTATGCATATTCTGCGGCGGCTTAGTCGTAGGAAGTATTTGCACTAATTGTGGGATGGTCCAATAATCACTCGCCATTGTAAATATCGAGTGCTTCCTTCAATGATGCACCATCACAAATTACAGCTTTACATGCAGCTGTCATCCGTACAGCATCACCAGTATTCTTCTGATGTATATTACGGCCAGTTGCAGCACCACGACATCCTGAAATCTGCATTTGATCAACTAATCTTCCTAAGAATTCATCTGCAGGAAGTGAACCTCCTCCTGAACAAATGATTCCTGTTCTACCTGCAGCTTCTACTGCAATCGCTAAACTCTCAGGCTGAGACATTCCGTCCCACCCACGTGGATAATTTACTTTAGCAAAATCTGCACCAATACAAGCAGCTACCCCTGCAGCGCCTGAGATTAATTGAGGGTCCTTTTCATCTGTCACTGCCTGACCCCTAGGGTACATCCAAACTACTGATATCATTCCCAATTCATGGGCTTCCCTAATTGCCTGTGCTGCCTCAGTTAACATTTCATGTTCAAATTCAGACCCAATATAAACAGTATATCCAATTCCAACTACATTTATTCCATTATGTACCAAACTCATTGCATCTTCAACTGACCACAATGCTTGGGAGATTGGATCTCTTTGTGAAGTTCCAACCATATGAGATTTAGAATTCAATTTTACCAAATAAGGTATATCTGGATATTCGCGGGCATACTGTGCGATTAATCCAAGTTGTCCTGCCAATACTCCAATAGTACCTTCAGCTGTTGCACGGGCACCTATTTCAAACAAATGTGCTGGGTCGTTTGAAGAAAGAGGAATCTCTTTGCCCCCATCATAAAAATCATCATTCAAATGTTCTATCTTTTGATCACAAGCAAATAAATTCATCTTACCAGTGCCACATGTAGCAGCATCCATATTTGCAATAAAGGTGTCAATTAGTTCGTCTGGAACATCAGCAGGGACATGATACTTGGATGCCATCTGATACTCGCAGAGTGAATCTAGACTTGAATACATCCCTCAGAATGTATTCTAAATTATAACCAATTATTTGCCAGTGAAACTCGGAACTCTCTTCTCCACATAGGCGGCAATTCCTTCTTTGGCATCACTACTATTGAACAAAGCTGCTTGTAATTCCCTCTCAAGTGCAAGATGGTATTCGAATGGAATTTCCGGCCCAGTTTGACATGATCTCTTAATATTTCCAACTGCTTTAACAGCCTTATTTGGTAGTGTAAATTGGCTTGACCAGTCCAATACATCTCTTCGGAAATCATCTGCATCTCCTTCCCACAAATGATTAATTAAATTGCAATCAAGTGCATCTTCAAACGACATCAATTCCCCTGTAACCATCATTTCCAAAGCTTTGGCTTTCCCAATAAGTCGGGTTAATCTTGCAGTACCTCCAGTTCCGGCTAATACTCCTAGATTTATTTCCGGCAGACCCACTTTGCCAGAATTCTTTCTAGCAATACGAATATCCGCTGCCATTGCTATTTCTAATCCGCCACCTACAGCGTGGCCATTCATAGCACAAATTACGAGTTTTGGAGTTTGTTCTAATCGCGAAAGTGTCTCGTTCGCATGAAGACAAAAATTATACTTGAATCCAGGAGTTACTGAATTCAACATTTGGATTGAAGCACCTGCTGAAAAGAACTTGTGTCCATTTCCTGTCAACAATATTACGGTGACATCGTCATCAAAACGAGCGCGAACAACGGCTTCATCTATATCTCGCATCATCCCGTGAGTATAGGTATTCGGGCCAACCTCATCACCCTCTAATGGTGCACCCGCTGAATTTGATGCAAGTTCAATCACTGCGATACCGTTTTCTGTAACACCATAGTTCACTAATTTGTTTGACATAGGCTCGAAATTCAACCCATATAAGTCGCTCATATCCTAACCGAAAAGGTACCGCTTAATGAGTCAATCGCCCGTATTAGGTTCAGGAACAGATGTGCTATCAGAGTCATTAACAAATGAAGTCTTACCCCCTTTCTTACGAATATTGTTCCATATATTACCAACGTTAATTGCATCCTCTGATTGCTCCCAGACATCCCGTTTCAAGGCTTTACGGAATGGCATTCTACGTACACCTCTCCCCATTGCCTTAGGATCTCTTACTAACATAAAGGGGCTTACAAGATAATAAAGGAAATTTTTGTACCATGTCGGTCTGAACAGCTTTCCAATCCATATTAACCCGTCTTTAGATTTTTTCTGATGTTTCATCCACCGATTACACATTGTTTTGAATGTCCTATTACCTACTCTATTCATCAAAAAACGATTTGCCAGTGAAGTCCTAACATAGGGCATTAATTGTTTTCTTACTTCTTTTTCATAATCACATTGGCCCAGGATGTCCTTAGCTGCTAAATGTCCTGACCAAACAGCCATTCTCATACCAAAACCCCACATAAAATCCTGTAAACCACCAGACTCTCCTACGTAGTATCTTCCATCTTGCTTGTATCTTTTGTTGATAGTAAAATCACCTTTGCCCCCTACTCGCTTCAAAGGTATCATATCAATGTCGGGATATTTCTTTTTATACCATGCAATTGTTTCATTTAGGAAGCGTTCACTTCCCTTTTGTTTGCGCCAAAGACATGTACAAATTAATCCTACACCATCAATAATTATGAGATATGAATATGCCCCAGGTGCTAATTTATCATTCAATTGAAATGCAACATGATTCGGATGTTCTGTATGGAAAATTTCGCCATAAGCAACTGCGCTAGTTCCTTTAGGTCCACATGAAATTATGTTACAATCTTCTTCTTTTACTCTACTCTTATAATGTAAATTTGCACCGGCATTGATTGCCATGCGTTTGAATCCTTGATCAATAGTATGCTCAGAAGTGCCTCGTTCAACTATTCTGTAAGCAATACCTGGAGTATGTGTTTTTGAAATCTCATCATCAGGATGTATTAAATCGATTATGCTAAATTCTGTTGATTTAAATTCATCAGGATCGAAACCCCATTCGCGAAGTTGATCGAAAAAATCAGTATCCATTGACCAATTTTCTAATGCTTGGAAATCACCATCGAATCTCTTACCTGAATCTTCTCTAATATCATGGACATGAACTTCAATTCCTGCTTTAGCTAGAGTTGTTGCTGCAGCAAGACCAGATAAACCGGCACCCATTATGTGGATTGGGGCAGCGTCCGCCATGTTATCCCATGTACAAGGATGGTTTCAAGGATGCGGCTCACTTGGGATGCAATATGCAGGGCCGGATATATATCCAAAATGACCCTGAGAAGTTAGATATTGAAATATTGCGAAATAAATTGATAACAAGGGAATGTGGAGCAATAGTCTCTTTTGTAGGCATTACCAGAGATTTTGATCAGGATGAAAAGGTTCTACACCTTGAATTCGATGCATGGCAGGAGACACTCAATTCTACATTATACAGATTAGCAGAAGAAGCAATTGAAAATTTCTCTATACATTCAATTGCAATGGGCCACAGAACTGGGGTCGTAGGCCCTGGTGAAACTATTGTTGTGATTCATGTCGCTAGCCCACATAGAAAAGAGGCCTTCTTAGGGTGCTCTTGGCTTATCGATGAACTGAAAAATCAAGCCCCTTTGTGGAAGAAGGAAGTAAAACCAAGTGGTGCCACTTGGAAAGCCGGACTGGGGTGAAAACATGAAGAAGAGTATACAGGGTATTGTCGACATAGGAAACAAACCAGTTGTTGAAAGGCGTGCTATTGCAACTGGAACAATACAACTTTCAGCCAAATCAAAAAAGGCAATCACCACAGATTCTATAACGAAGGGAAATGTGATTGAGGCATCTACTATTGCGGCAATTCAAGCTGTAAAAGACACACCCCGGATTATTCCTCATTGCCACCCAATACCACTTGAAAGTTGCAAAGTAGACTGGAGTTGGGAAGATTTACATCTACGCTGTACCGTTGAAGTTTGTGCAAAATACAAAACTGGTATTGAAATGGAAGCATTAACTGGCGTATCAGCAGGATTGCTTTGTGTTTTGGACATGGTGAAATCATTGGAAAAGGATAGCGAGGGGCAATACCCTCACACATGTATTTCTGAAATAAGAGTACTAGAGAAATTCAAGGGTGATTGACCCGTTTGATTGATGGAGGGGGCGCGTATGGCAAAGCACATGGCCCGTACCGCAGACTTGGCACACTATTTCCTTGAGGCTGTTGATCAAGCTGCAATAGCAAGTGCTGCATGGCGTGGTTTAGGAGACAAAAACGCTGCAGATGGTGCTGCAGTAGAAGCTATGCGCCGTACATTCGATTCGGTTCCATTTGATGGACGTGTTGCAATTGGAGAGGGTGAACGTGATGATGCACCAATGCTATTTATCGGAGAGAAATTAGGTTCCAATATTGATGTAGAAGGTGCTTTACAAATTGATATTGCAGTTGATCCTTTAGAATGTACAAATAATTGTGCAGATAATTCACCTAATTCAATTGCAGTATTAGCTGCTGCCCCCCGTGGTACTTTGCTTCATGCACCTGATTGTTACATGGACAAAATTGCTGCTGGTCCTGAATTAGCAGGCCACATTAGTCTTGATGGAGGAGTGAAATATAATCTTGAACAAGCAGCTCATGTCCTTGACAAACCAATATCTGATGTGAGAGTTGTTGCACTTGAGAGGGAACGGCATTCTGAATTGTTCAAAGAAATTAAAGAAGCTGGTGCTGAATTACATCTAATGGGAGATGGTGATGTTTCTGCAGCAATTTGGTCAGCGCGACCTGATGGCCCATTTGACATGTTGCTAGGAATTGGTGCTGCACCTGAAGGGGTAATTACCGCAACGGCGATTCGTGGCATAGGAGGAGTATTCGAAGGACGCCTAGTTTTCCGATCTGAAGAAGAAGAGAAACGTGCTGAAACCATGGTCAACGATGACCTTACGCGCCTATGGGATGCAACTGATCTCTGCAGTTCAGATGATGCGATTTTTGTAGCTTCCGGAGTTTGTGATGGGTATCTTCCTGGTGTAATTGTCAAGAATGACTGCATCCAAACATTTGCCGAATTAATTGATGTGCAAACGGGAGAAGTATCCAGGCATGACCGCACCCATTCTCTGTGATTATATGGTTAACCAATTACGAATAGAAGTGCGATTGCCAGAAGGACATTGGTCAGGAGATGTTTCACGAGACCGTCCAGATGCAGTTTTCAGAATTGAAGAAACAATGCCTTTGGGGCGAGGAAGAGGTACTGCAAGACTCTCCTCTTCCTCGAATGTAATAAATGAATTAAGTTCACACTCTGGAGTTGAAGAGGTAAGAATACTTGGTAACAATCGATATGAAGTTGATATCGCCCCTAGGGGTGGAGGTTTTATCAAGCCAATTCGTGATGCGGGCGTAATACCTAAATCGCCATTTGCAGTGCGAGATGGATGGGTTGATTGGACTATTGAATGCACTCCAGAAAAGGGCAAGGATTTGGTTCAAGCACTAAGCGAACAAAAAATACCATACAGGATAATTTCTACACGCCGAACCAATTCAAGGATGTTGACTCCACGACAAAGATTTGTTTTTGATAGTGCAATGATTGAAGGATATTGGGAGACGCCAAGAAGAATAACTTTGACCAAACTTGCAAAATTATTAGGAGTTAGTAAATCGACTCTATCTGTACATTTACACAAAATCGAATCTGTGATCATTAATTCAGTGTCCGAATATGTTCGAAGAAACTCTCCCTGATGCTTTTAGCGAACATGTTCGCAAATTAATGAATAGCAGAAGGGTGCTCCGATACTCATGGCGGAACTTCCTAAGACATGGGATGACTGGGTTAACAACTTTCAGGATTGGCAAGATAGAGTAGGTTTCAATCGAGAATGGTTAGGTGATTTTGAGCTTTCTATCTTGTTTGATTGGGATCGTGCAGGTGAGAGTATTGAATTTGGAGATTATGCTGGTAGAGCGAAGTGGGAAAGGGCTTTGCAAGTCCCACACCAAAATATTAGAGATGCACTTATTTCTATGATCACTGTTCAGGGTGATACTGAATTCGCTTCTGTTGAACAACAGCGCCACTTGCTAGCTACGGCACCTACAGATTATGATCGATATGCAGCAGCACGTATAATGGCTGAAGAACAAAGACATGGTTGGCAAATGGCCTACTTGTTGATGACTTTCTTTGGGCAACAAGGTCGACGTGAAGCACAAAAATTGCTAGAACGTAACGCACAAGATGGAGACCGTTTGCTTGGTGCTTTTAACCGCCCAATGCCTCATTGGTTAGATTTTTTCTGCTATACCATGTTTGTAGATCGTGATGGGAAATTCCAACTAGGAATGCTTTCCACTTCTGCCTTCAAACCATTGGCAGCTTCTATGGGACCAATGCTAAAAGAAGAATCATTTCACCTAGGTACAGGTTCGAATGGACTACGCCGAATTATCAAAGCAGGAATTGTCCCTTTGGATTTGCTCCAAAGATATGTGAATAAGTGGGTCGCTACTGCACACGATCTATTTGGCACTGATTCATCTACATCTGCACATTGGGCTTATGTTTGGGGAGTCAAGGGGCGTTGGGACGAACGTAAAAAGCTCGACAATGAAATAATGGTCGATAAAGAAATACTAAATGAAGAAAGCCGAGGTCATTATCATGATGAAATTGTCAGAGAAGTTGAGAAACTGAATGGATACCTTCCTGAAGATTGTGACTTTTCCCTAATTGTGCCACACGAAAATTTCAACCGAGAAATTGGTGATTTTTGTGGCAAGAATTGTTACACCGATGGTCGCGTTTTTGACGGTAATGAAGAAGAATACGCAGCATATCTTCAAACTATTCTACCTACGCCAGAAGATGAAGAGGCTCTAAAAGAAATTTTCAAACAACAATGGATTGAAGATAAACCTCTAACGCCTAAACAAGCTGCAAGTGGGATTGGCGCTACTGCTTGAGGTGGGGATTTGATTCCAATCGCTCTTTATGGAGCCATTGATTCTGAACTAGAACGGTTCTATTTGGAATTACCAGCCCTTGTAGATAATGCATATGAAGACAAAAAATATCAAAAAACTCTTTTTTCTATCTCTGGAAATGATATGGTTGAACATCTGAAAAAGGCTGACGCTTGGGCAAATGAGGACCCATTTGTCTGGCCTGAAGAAATTGCTATTGAAGTTGACATGACTCTACAAACCATAAAATATCCAGATGTTGGACTTCTAGAACATTTACTTACGCTTGAAAATATTGACTGCATTAGAGTTTCCACTTGGATGCATTTTGCTACTAATGTATATCCCATATATACCAAATTAGCATGTGAAGGCCTAGGAAAATTAGGATTGAAAACCCCATTTAAACCAAATGATATTGCTTCTTATGGCCTATATGTAGAACGCATTGAAGGATTGAAAATTCATGCTCCAGCAGCAGGTATGCCAGAAATTGGACTTCCTCGTGCAAGAATTCTACAGCTTGGCTTGGAGCGATTTGAATGAATTATATTTCAATTCATCTCAAATTACTATTAGTTGCAATAATCTGGGGTTTTGGGTGGGTTGCTGGACGAGTTGTCGCTCAAGAAATTCCGCCCTTTGCAGCAAGTTGGGCTAGGTATGTATTAGCTGTATCTTGTTTTATGATATACCTAAGAGTCTCAAGCCAATTTGTAATACCTAACAAAGATCAATGGAAGATAATAACGATGATTGGTTTCCTCTCAACTTTCCTTTATCAAGCATTCTTTATGTATGGCATGAAATGGACTGCGGCTGGAGATGCTTCTCTAATGATTACCTTTAATCCACTATTTACAGCAATATTAGCAATCCCATTTTTAGGAGAAAAATTAGACTACAAACTTGCAATAGGACTTGTCCTTGCTGTAATTGGCATTGGTATACTTGCTTGGTATTCTCCAAATGTAGATATACCCCTGAATGAAAGATTATTGGGAGATGGTTTGATTGGTTTGGCTGCACTTTCTTGGGCTGGTTCAACTATATTTATGAAAAAGGCAATGATTGGTAATAATGCATTATCTCCTCTACACCTTACAGTATGGGCAAGTACTGTAGGATTGATTATTCTTTCACCTGCGGCATTATGGGAAGTTGTAGCAGTAGGAATGCCAAAGAATGTTTCAATAGAAGCATGGGTGTGGTTAGCATTCTTAGCTATTTTTTCAACGGTGTTAAGTTACGTTTGGTTTGCCGAAGGAATTCGAAAAATTGGGGCCGGAAAGTCTTCATTCTATGTGTATTTGGTCCCTATTTTTGGAATAATAGGAGGTTGGATACTGTTAGATGAAAAGTTAGGAATTCCACTTGTAATTTCATTTGCCCTGATTGCCGGTGGGACATATATAGCAAATTCAGCTAATACGAATTTGAGAAAACGGTGATGTACCTAGGCCTCTTAGCCTACACATGGCAATCAGCACTGTTGCAGTAATTGGAGCTGGAACAATGGGGGCAGGTATTGCCCAAATTTGTGCTCAGGCAGGATGGAAAACCAATTTATTTGATGCATATCCTGAAGGTTTAGAGAAAGGAATGAGTGCTATTAACGCTTTTTGGGATAAAGGGATTGAACGTGGTAAAACTACTCCTGAACAAAAAGATGAATGGTCCGCAAACATTCATCCGTTTTCAGACATGGTTGCTGCGGTGAAAGAGGCGGACATGGTGATAGAGGCCGTTCCTGAAGTTCTTCAGATCAAAGCTAGGATTTTTCATGTTCTTGGTGAAGAGACAAAGGAAGATTGCCTCTTAGGGACAAATACATCTTCTCTATCAATTGCTGATATTGCTGCAGCTTCAGGAAGGCCTGATAAGGTCATTGGTATGCATTTTTTCAACCCTGTACCCATAATGAAGTTACTTGAATTAGTAAAACATGATTTGTGTTCTGAAGAGACTATTGCGTTAGCAAAATCAGCAGGTAATGCTATGGGTAAAACAACAATACTGGTCAAAGATGTTCCTGGTTTTGCTACCTCAAGATTAGGTGTAGTTCTTGGCAATGAAGCAATTAAAATGCTTGCTGATGGAGTTGCAAGTGCTACCGACATAGATAATGCAATGGTACTTGGATACAAACATCCGATGGGTCCCCTTGCCCTTACTGATCTTGTAGGTTTAGATGTACGTAGAGATATATTACTAAATTTGAAAAAATCATTCAATGATGAATCATATACGCCACATCCCTTACTGAATGAATTAATTGAAATGGGCCGGCTTGGGAAAAAAACTGGTAAAGGAATTTATGATTGGTCAGATGGTGTTCCAAAAGATACTGATTTGCCGTAATATTGCCGGTAAAAATGTTATATGAGACTGCATGTAGGGATTAATATGGATTACGAACGCCTTACTCTATTACAATTAAAAAAATTGTGTAAAGAGAGAAGCTTGAAGATTTCAGGCACTAAGGATGATGTTGTAATCCGATTAATGGAAAATGACGAAGTTAATGGCAACCCAGTTGTACAACAGCAAGCACCAGTTCAACAGATTTTCACGCCCCAGCAATTTATGATTCAAAAAAGTGGAAACGATTTGTTGAAAACTCTCGGTGTTTTCTTAATAATTTACGGGGTTTTCAGAATTGGATGGGCAATGATATTCTCACTAAGTATGGATCAATGGTATGGTTGGTTATTGGCCCCTGTTGGATTAATGATGGGGATGTGTTTACTATTTGGAGGAGTAATGATTTACAATGAATATAGATCAGGTATTTTCTTTACAATCGCTACATTACTTGTTTCTGGACTATTAAGTATCATTTTCCATGCTGAGGATTACGAAAATATGAATCCCGTGACTTTAGTCTGGGGTGATTTTGCTATGATGATGACTTCAATTATGTGTTCCTTCACATTTATTGTAATCGTTGGAATGCCTCTAATCTTTTCTCATGACAGCCTTAAATCAGGCTGGCCTCCTGCAATAGAACGTCTTATTGAAAGTAGAGGTTCTGGTGGGAAGAAAACTATTGAATGTAACAAGTGTGACAATGAGATGTTAGTTCCATCTAATTATTCAGGAACTATACGCTGCCCACATTGCAAAGCCAATTTGAAAGTATAGATTGAATTCAATCTTCTCTCGTTATCTCATCTGTTTTAACAATAAAGGAAAGGCCTTCTGGATTTTCTATTGCCACAATTCCTCTTATGCTATGAATTTCCTTTAACAAATCAGTAGGTTTTACAATTTTAATACGACTATTTTGAATTTTTATTTGGTTTCCAGAGGCTGCTTTAGAACCTCCTTTTGGAAGCCATATACCAATTGCACCAATCTCATTATGATGTGAGATGATTAATTCTTGACCTTCATCATCACGGTCAATTCTAAGCACTGTCAAAGTCTCTTCATCTTGCAATAATCTTGTAGATTGTTGCCATTCTGTCCATGTATCATCTAACGGTTTCGATAATTCATCTTTCTTTTCATCAATTCTAGCTATTCTTTGCTGGAATTTGTCAAGGGAATCCTCCGGTATTTGATTCAAGCCATCAAGTAATTGTCTCAAACCATCGTATTGCTTTTTCTCATCACCCAATATTGCAGCATTTGCTAATAGTAATAATTCTGCTAACAAATCTAGACTTATTTCTTGTGATGTTTCTATCGCACATTCCATAGCCTCATCAAGTATCTCAATTGCTAACCCAGGGCAATCTATTGCCAATAAGGAATTACCTATTGTTGTTAGCTCAACCGCCGCTTGATCTTTGTTCATTCTAACTAATGGCTCTGCAGCCTTAATATGTGAAATCGCTAACTCCAAATCTGAATTAAGGTGTCTTGCAATTCCACCTAAAATGAGAGGAGGAAGTCTACTTGTTCCAATCATTTGTGCTTGTCTATCTGAAGTTTCAAACAAGTTTGCTGCTCTTTTCCAATTACTATTTGCTAATGAAAGTAGACCCAACTGATGCATTGCTCTCATTTCTGCAGAAATATCATCAATCAGTGTTGCTAAATGTAAAGCCCTTGAAAGATGTAACCTTGACAGAGAAAGATTACCTGACATACGGGCCATAACTCCCAAAGCCGATTCCATTCTGTAAAGATACCCTGACATTGCCCTATGTGCTAATTCAGCCATCTCTTCACCAAATGGTGCTAACTCAACCCCCGTTTTTTCTAGCACTTCACTCAATATCTCTGCTGAAGCATCATATTTCTGGACGATGTTTTCAAGGCTATCATCAGTAGAAAGAGACGAAAGGTGGTCGTCTAGGCGGCATACTGGCGCGCATATCTCTGGTAATTTCCCAAGAGAATTCAATAATGATTTCTTTACTTTCTCTCCCCTTATTGCACGTATTAAAGCTGAAACTAACTTTCTTTCATCCGTAGTTTGATTTCCGGTTGATTCCTCTGTAGATTGTACCTTTGATGTCAACAAAGATTCTACCATCCAAGTTAGCTTGGCCTGAATATCATACTGTCCAGCTCGACTAATTGCATATCTCATTTCAGCTGCTCTTACTCGTCTAGAAAGACTACGCATTCTACTACGTAAACCTCGTGAACCGTAACCTGCTAAACGCTGTAGGAACGTCGAAGGAGGACAAGTTTCAAAATTTAAATTGACTTTGTCGCTTGCTGTTGTCATCTTATAATCATCAGAAACTAATGTTACTTTCTTACCTTCTTGTGACATGTTTTTTGCTAAAGTCATAAGTGATAAATCTACATCTTGGGGAGAAGATTTCTCACCAATCTTTGATGCCAATTGTTTAATCTCTTGATCTTCAACAGAAATTGTGATTAATATTTCACTCATTTGATCTAACAAATTTGGCTTGCCATCCCATCTCTGAAATCTAACGTTACGAACCTCATCATTCACTCCGGGTGTTACAAAAAAATTGGTTGAATTTTTGTCAATAATTAATTGTAAATCGGAAACGAAATTCGGAGGAGCCATTGCCCCAATATGTATCAAACAATTAGAATCAATAACCCATACTTCAGTCATATTAATCACTATTAAAATTTGGATTGCGTTTATTGATGAAGGCATCAACCCCTTCTGCAAATTCAGACGTAAGTCCTGCTGCTTCAATAAGCGTTCTTTCATGTTTAAGATGTGTTTCAAAATCATTAACATTTTGTGTTAACAATAGGTGCTTAGTTGCCTCTTTGGTGTGCTTACTCCACTGTGACCATTTCTGCGCTATCAAAACTGACTTGTCGATTAATACTTCTTCTGGTACTATTTGATCAATAGCGCCTTTAGTTAATGCCTCTTCGGCATTCCAAACTTGATTCTCCAAAAAGAAACATCGGGCTGATTGTTCACCTACTAGTCTTGGTAATAGCCAGGTAGTGCCACCATCTGGCGACAAACCGATTCCTGAGTAAGATGCTGCCATCTTGGCATTATTACTTGCAATTCTAACATCACATGCAAGAGCTAAACCCAATCCACCTCCTGCAGATGCGCCATTTAATGCCGCCACAAAAATAGTTTCTGAAGTACGCATCTTTAGCAACAGGGGATGAAGAATTCCGGTCAATTCTCTAATCAATTCTACACTGTCTCCGTCTTCAATAGATTTCTGGAATGCTAAAATATCTGCTCCAGCTGAGAAAAATTTGCCTTCCCCTGTGATTACAATCGCCTTACAACCGATATGATCCAAGATTGCATCTCTAATCTTCGGAAGAAACTCTCTGCTAAAAGATTGAGTTGCTGAGCCTCCAGTTAACTGGATAACCACAACACCCTCCCTATGACTAATATTCATACTATCACAACTTTACATTGACGTTCTTAACCTTGGTATAGAAATTGAGGGCATCCTTAGATTGTTCAATACCTATTCCTGATTGTTTCCATCCTGTAAAAGCGGTTTGAGGGAAAGTAATTGGATATTCATTTACACTAACCATTCCTGATTGTAAATCTCTTGCAAAGCTATGGGCGCGTGATAAATTATTTGTCCAGATTCCATTTAACAATCCAAATGGTGTATCATTTGCTAAATTGAGTGCATCATTTTCTTCATTAAATTTCGTGACTGCAAGTACAGGCCCAAATAATTCTTCTTGGAATAGTAGATTGTCGCTACTAACATCTGTAACTACTGTTGCTTCCATGAAAGCACCCTCTCTATCAAGCGGTTTCCCGCCACACACAATTGTTCCTCCTTTTTCTAATCCTTTTGACAACATATTCAGAACATCATCACGATGCGATGTATGAACCATTGAACCCATTCTTACACCTTCTTCCATCCCAGGACCAATTGGCCACTTTGAAATCTCATTTACAATTGCATCAACTAATTCATCATGTACATCTTCATGTACAATCAATCTTGAACCTGCCCAACACATTTGTCCAGCATTCATGAATATACCAAAACAAATTGCTTTTGCACAATGTCGTAGATTTGCATCAGGAAATACAATATTTGCACCTTTCCCTCCCAATTCAAGTGTGACGGGAGTAAGATTGGTACTCGCCTTAGCCATTACCGCTTGACCAGTTGGAACGCCACCTGTCAATACAATACCATCAACACCCGAATGGCCTGCTAATGCATCGCCAATTAAACCTCCAGATCCTGTAATAACTTGTAATACATTAGTTGGCAGACCTACTTCTGCTTCCTCCATTGCTTTTACCCATGCAAGTAATGAAAGAGGTGTCCAAGAAGCTGGTTTCGCTATCACAGTACAGCCCGCTGCAATAGCAGGAGCTATTGAACGAATGGCTAATTGTAAAGGAAAATTCCATGGCACAATATGTGCAGTAACTCCAAGTGGTTGACGTAGAGTGTAATTTAATCGATTACCGGGGACTGGTATTGTGCTACCTTCTATTTTATCAGATAATCCTGCAAAGTATTCAAGGGTCCATGCGCCATAACGAATCTCGGAGAGAGCCTCACGGAAAGTTTTACCATTATTGTTTGATTCTAGTGCTGCTAAAGATTTGGCATTGGCATAAGTTGCTGCTGCCATCTTCTGTAATATGCGGCCCCGTTGAGCCGGATCAACATTAGACCATTCTTTTGAATTAAAGGCCTCTCTTGAAGCATCTACACACCGATTAACATCTTCAATGGTAGCCTTAGGAACAGTAGTGATTATGCTTCCTGTAGCGGGATTTAATACCTCACCTACAGCACCATCACTAGAATTACACCATTCACCTGCGATTAACATTTGTTCGCCCGACATGTACTGTGCGAGGGGGAACTTGCTCAAAGCCTCTCCCATCGGCCCAAGCCTTCATGATGCACGAGGTTCAGGCCATGGCATGGCGAAGCAAATCGGCATCGCTGAAGCGACTACTACGAAAGTTACGGGAAAACCTCCTCTTCTCGTATTGATTGCGGGAGCAACTGGTGTTGGAAAATCTACTACTGCAGTTAAGTTGGCGCATCTTAATTCATTTTCACGTCTACTATCTACAGATGCTATACGTGAAATAATGCGTGTAATGGATAATGATGGAATGGGGGCTCTACATCGCTCATCGTTTTCAAAAGGAGATTCTGGAGATCCTGTCCTTGATTGGCAGGACACCTGTAAAGCAGTTGAGCCTGGTATCTTGGCAACCATTGAAAGAGCACGCAGAGAGGGTATTGATTTGATTTTAGAAGGAGTACATCTTGAACCAAGTTCCAGACTCCTAAGAACATGGACTGATTCTGGAGGAATTGCAATTGGTATTGTGATGCATGTAGAAGATGAAAATTTGCATACTAATTTCCTAAAGCAAAGGGAAAGTCATTCATTTAGAAATGCTGAACGCTATATTTCTGCTTTACCGAGAATTCGTTCTATTCAAGAATCATTAAAGGAAAAGGCAAAAATTGCTGATTGGAATTTGCTTGATGTTACTAGAGTAAAGGAATCACAAAAACGTATCAAACATTGGATGGATATTGCTTGGAATGATTGGCGCAAAGAGAATTGAACTAATCTAGATTCAAATCAAAAGAAATACTACGAGATAACATTGAGTTGCGATCTGCTGCACCTAATTCGCAATCTACTGTAACTATACCTGATTCTTCAGTGATTGTAATATTGAGTAATTTTAATTCAACACCTCTAATTTCCCCATGATGGAGCACATCTTGGTGCAATGAATCCATTGCCTTTTCAACACTTTCTAATTCAGTAAGGCCGCCTTCATACCAAATATTTGCTCTTGATTCTGCCAAACCTGGTAATGCTAAGGTGACTTCAATAGATGCATCGATTGTTGAATCTCCTGAATCATCATATGGCATCGAAAGCCCTGCACTTTTTACGCCGAAAATAGCCATTGAAAGCAAGGCCATCATAAGAACGACCCCTGTTGCAAGTAACATTTGTGCCTGATTACTAGTATTGCGGCGTATCATTAATCACCACCTCCTCTTACCCAAAGATCTAATGAAATTGTCCAAAGGTTGTCATCTACAGAAACTAAAGAATGTGTCACTACAACTTCGCCATTTGGTGTTGCTACTTCTCCTTGGGGTTGTGATGTGCCTGAATCACGTGCGAGCCAACAATTACCTTCAACGCCACTCGCAAAGGAGTTTTGAATTAATTCACAAGCTCCATCTCTATCATTCGCGGCTAACAATTCGGCAAGCCTTGAATCATAAACTCCTTCTTCAGAAGATAATCCTAATCCATGATTTATTGCATCCTTGCCGGCAAATTCCAATTCGGCATCCAAGGACATGGTGGGAGAATCTGGAACATGTACACTAATCAAAAATGCTGCACTCATAAAAAATAACCAAAATAGTGTTAGCATTTCCAAAATATGTATTTGTGCATTGTCATCTCTTTTCAAGTGAATGCCTCCATTAAGGTTTGAAGGTACCTGCACTTGGTTTGAAGGCGGGCAAATCAGTAACTCCGATTAGATCAGGTGTAAATACAATTAAATTGAAACAAAGAATTGCAAGTAAAATCATTAATCCTGAGTGTTTCATTCCACTAGAAAATCTTCCCGTTGCCATTAATCCCGCCATAGAACCATTGCCTAATGCCTGCATTGTCACTCCATAATAAAAAATGGTTAAGAAAAACAGTGGTTCGATATTTCTTATGACCATGTTTCCTAGTTGTTGTCCTCCTCCGGACCCTCCATCATCAGATTCTGAATTAGAACCTGCTATCGCAGGAATGAATACCTTTGCAAGAACGACAATTACACCTAAGAATACTCCGTATGAGGTCCAAATAACAGAAATATATGATGCAATTGATCGTTTCCGTTCTCCTTCTAAGAATTTTATTTCTCTACTATCGTTTGCTGCAGTTACCAAAATATCCGAAATTTTGCCTCCGGCCCTATTTGCTTCACTAATTAGTGAAATAGCACGCTTAACTAGAGGTGTCCCTACCCGATCTGCAAACATTTCAATGACATCTCCAAAAGATACACCCCATGAAAGCTGATCTGACATTTTCTTGACTTCATGATTAAGGGCTCCGTATTCACTTGTAGCTAACGTTTGAACTGCTATAGTCATCGAGAGACCACCTTTCCAATATTCAGCTAAATCTCGTAAGAAGTCTGGGAATTTTTCTTCCATTCGATTTATCCTTTCTTTGACTTTGTCCCAGTAATAGGCTGCTGGCCAAAACATAATGAAGAAACCGAATCCAAAGAAATTCAAGAAGATAGTCGGTCGAAAACCACCAACATCAGGTCCAATCCATTGGGATTTATTGTTCATATTTTCTGGAATACCATCATAATAATCTAGGGTAAGTTTGTATGTGGCTTCTGTAACCTTTTCATCTGAAACTATAACCAAAGAGTAAAGTTCCCCTTTAGGCACATCTGTAATATTTAGATAGCAAGAATCGCCCTCTGCATGAGTATTGCCCTCGTATCTTTCGATAGAAGACCCGCTTGGATCCCTTATCTCAAAATAATAATTGGAAGGTACTGATGCTCCTACATCACACGTTCCTTCCATATATTGTGGAGGTGGAGTCGCCCCCAATTCCGATTCATTCAATCCAGGGACATCAAATAATTGGCCCAAACTGTAAAATTCCATCCAGGGATCATCTGGTTCCATTACCAACTTGTCAGGAGATTCATGCAATATTGAACACGACTCATTTGATACGTAATTTGGTTGATAATCGGGAGCATATCCACACACCATGTTAACAAACATAGGTTGGCCGTTTGGTTGTGTAGTTAAATGTGAATTAGTAACCCAAAACGTAAATGAAGTTAAGCCAAGTAGAATACAAATTGCTAAGATTGCATACAATTTTGTAAGTGTTGAATCGTCTTTAGGAAGATCCAAATCGACTACTATCTTTTCTTTTTTCTTCCTTGCCACAATTTCACCTCCTATTCACATCTTCTGCTCTTCACTAGACGACCATACTAAAAATGCAAACATAGCATGAATCATTGGTAGCCCTACCATCACTACTGCATACAAAGTACTCTCTTCCATTTGTGCACCAGCGCCACTAACCCAGAACATAATAACTAACATTACAATTAAGAAAAGAGGCATAGCGACCGCAACAACAACGTAAGATTCTGCAAGCATAGCTAATGATTCTAGGAACTCCTGTAGGCGCGTCCTATTCTCTCTCATGTAATGTTCAGCACGATTTAAGAAATACAATTTCAAAGAGCCTCCAGCAGTTAAAGTTCCAACCATTCCTTGGAAGAACTCCGTCATCCAAGGAGAAGCGGCTCTATCAACAGACATTTTCATTGCTGTTAATAAATCGTATCCAAGTAATGTAACATCACGGTATATCATGGCCGAGTCATATGCAATTTCACCATAAATGTCCTCATTCAATGCAAGAGATTTGAATATCTTATGTGGTGTTGCATTTGCCGCAGCCATTGCTGCAGTATATGATGCAGCATATGGAAGATATTTTTCTAATTTATTGCCTCTCGCCACAGCAGACCTCTTTGCTGCACCTTTCAACCCCTTGAATGTCCCATATGGAATAATTGCGCCAAACAATATTGGAATTATTATTTTCAAAAAGAATGGAAATGCTTGATAAGTAAAATATGGGCATCCTCTACTTTCAAGAGTTGCATCAACTAAATCTGGATTCCAATATTCCCATTCAAAGCAAGGTAGTGCTGAAGATTCATCTGGTTGTGCTTCATACCATGCTACTAAGCCTATTTCTGGCATGAATAATCCTACTAATATCATTCCACAGATAATAATTACAGCAACGGTTGTTACGAAAACTTGTGCCAAATATACTTCAGGCATTATTGGAACGTTTCCTTTTACAAGATTTTCAGATAATTCTTGGTCTGATCTCGCTTTTTTCTTGAACATACCACCTAAAATCCTGTGACAGATTTTCTGCCAAGCGGTTAATTCCATTTATTTCAACTCCATTAATAAAATTAAGAATATTAACGCAATCCATCAACTCTTGCAAGTATTTCATGTGGCCTTACATAATATTCAGTAATTATTTGGCTCACTTGGTCTGATTTACGGATGTCATTCAATACCATCCATTCTAATATGCGTTTACGTGTTCTTAACTCACGGCGCATTTCATCTTGGCTAAAATTAATTTTAACCATAATCTTCTCCAATACATATGATTTGCCTGAAAATATGAAATCATCATTTCCAACATTCCATCTAAACACTTCATTTGTGATTACTTCCATCGAGTTAGGATCTATGCCCACAATCTCTACAATTTGTTTTGTTCTACGAACACGCCTTCCGTTTATTCTGGTTTGGATCTGAATTGCGCATGCTTCCAAAGCAGGTAACAATACACGTGGAATATCAATTGGTTTATTTTCAAGTCGATGGACAAGTGATGGTACTGAATCCGCGTGAACTGTTGAATATGCACAGTGCCCCGTTGCCATTGCCTGGAATAATACATATGCCTCAGCACCACGTATTTCTCCCACGATTATATATTCAGGCCTCTCACGAAGAGCTGCTTTGAGTAATTCGAACTCTCCAATTTCACCCTCATTGGATTCACCACCAAAACCTTGCCTAGTTAATCCAGGAACCCAATTAGGTTGAGGAATGTTTACCTCTCGAGTAGACTCTATTGAAACAATTTTCATCTGCCAAGGAATGAATATACACATCGCGTTTAATGTTGTTGTTTTACCTGATGCTGTACCTCCTACAAACAGCATTGGAACTTCATTCTGGAATGAAATCCACAAATAAGCTCCCATCAATGAAGATAGAGTTCTAAATGCAATAATATCACAGGGGGAGAACGGGTCATCTCTGAATCTTCTAATACAAAACGCTGAACCACGTGTCGAAATTTCGTGCCCCAATTTCATAACGATTCTAGAACCGTCCATTAGTGTAGCGTCTAACAAAGGTTCAGCTACGGATATATGTTTGCCACAACGTTGAGCCAATTTGATGACATAACTCTCTAATTCCTCATCTGTTGTCCAAACACAAGTCGTTTCTACAGATTCGAATTTTCTGTGATATGCGAAAATTGGGACATTGGTTCCATCTAAAGAAATATCTTCAACATTTGCATCATTCATCAGAACATCCATTTGCCCATATCCCACAAGATCTCTGCGCAAATAGTAGAATAGCTTCGATTTTGCTTTTTTATTTATTTTCAGACCATAAGATTTGATGACTTTATCCATTGCAGTTCGAAGATATGCAATTGGGTCAGCATCTATCTCATCTATATTTGCAGTCAGTGAACGAATGAAAATCTCTAGAAGTTCATCTCGCCATTCTTGTTCTTTTTTATTCAGTGGCGGTTCAATGATTTGATAGATAATATTCAATGTACGTTTATCTCTCACAATTCGTGCAAAAGCGTGCGGTGGCATAACTGGATATTTGTCAAGTTCATCGTATTGTGCGCGCTGCTGACCTCGTTGACGCCTTTGGCCGCCTCCACCTCTTCTTGCCATGTTCACACTCCCCTGCTGGACACAACACATCTAGGGTCGGTTATGACCTTTCGGATGTGTGAGGGGCCCTACGGGCCCACTCACAGAGTATCTAACCACCGAGAAACCTCTTGATTGAAATCACCAATATTGTCATTATTTGCAATTACAATATCAGATTGATCAATTAATTTTCCTAACCCCCACCCACGTTCTCGTTCATCTCTTTGATTAAACGAAATTAAATCTCCATCTTCAGATCTATTACGACTTAACACTCTTTGAAAACGTACTTCTGTTGAGGCTGTTATCGCCACTGTAAGAAAAGATTCGCCCCAGTGTGCTTTGAAGACTTCTTTCTCAGCAGTTCCACGCAACCCTTCGATTAGCACTATTGATGCTTCAGTTAATTTGTTATCTATTTCGGATATTAATCGCTTTGCTAATACATCATCCCCGTATTCTGCCCTCAATTCTGATGCTACTTGGCCAAATACATTCGGTCCTTCTTCGAGACCAAGATGCTTAACTTCTTCCCGAACTAAATCTCCCATTGAACAGACTGGGACGCCTCTTGATGCAAGAATTTTTGCAAATTCACCCTTGCCACTTGCAGGCATTCCGCAAACAGCAATAACAAGTCCCATAGTTATCCGACATAGAAGTCAGTTGTTGAACTCTGCCCTTCCCCAGCGTGAATCAAGCAGTTTCATCAACAACGCTGCAGCAGCGATTAGTCCTGCACTTACCCACAATATGGCTTGAAAGCCGATCTCCATTTTCTCGGGATCGAATTCTGTAGCTGTTGCCTCAAGGCCTTTTTCCTGGACTTGTTGCGCCCAATTCTCATAAAAGGCTACATCTCCTTGAGTAAATGAAAGCAAAAATAATGCAAGTAATGGAATTACAGTTCCAATCCAAAACCAGGTCATTTTCTTAGCATCAAATATGGCTTTATTTGGAGCTAGTCCCATCAAAAATGCTGTTAATGAAACAATATATATCGAATTTGCTAACATAACAATCAATGCTGCAGGTAATGCATTCCACTCATCTAATTTCCAAGCCATTAGGCAAACAAAAATAACAGAAATCCAAGTTGTGGCTAAAAAATACACTACCACTTTTGCTCTGATTAATTGAGGTACGGTTAATGGTAATCCATTCATATGTTCAGGAGAATCTAAAGCAGTAAGCCATGAATAAAAATTGAATCCAAAAAATCCGAGAAAGGGGGCATATGATAGTAAATTAATTGGTATTGGAGCATCTGCAAAATCAACTAACCATGCCATCATTAATAGTACAATCAAGGGTACAGAATAGCTTACAACCATTTTTTTCAACGAACCGGAACGGATTAAATCTACTGCCTCTTTTGCAACTAGCAAACGCGTAGTGCCACGTCCAAGAAATCCTAATCTATTCCAGGCCGGCTGGAAAATCTCACGTTTGGATACGACCTTAACTTCAAAATCATCTCTGACTAATTTAGAGGCTATCCAAGCTAACATAATCGAAAAAAACAGAGCTGGTAGTGCTATTGCAAAACCTCCAGGTGTTTGTGTTGCTAATCCCCACAACAAATACTCCCTCGGCATTAAGCCAAGTCCCAATATGACTCCCAACGCTATCACAGCTAGTGGCGTTGCTCGTCCAATCCATCCTCCTAGAAGCCACAATGAAGAGGCGATAAATGAAAATGCAAGGCCTTGTGCAAGTGTTGTTGTCATTGCAATCCAAGTACGAGGCAAACTTGACCATTCAAGGGGAGTTGAAACTTGTCCAATTTCATCTAATATAATTCCAAACGCCATTCCTGCAATTACTGGGGTCAAAATAAGAAGAACATAGTATGATAAATCTTTGACATAATACGCAAAATGTGCTGTTGAATTTTTTAATGGCTGTAATGCTGGTGATGCCAAAAGATAATTTTTTGTGCCCGTTCTCGAAAGTACTTTTTCTCTTCCAAGGAATGCAAATGAACCCATTCCTAATGAAAACATCAACAAGGGGAAATGTAAGCCTGCTCTCAATTCATCCCAAGTAAATGCCTTTGAATTCGCTACTGTTGTATCTTGTGCTGCTCCTTCTCCAACCAAGAATTGAAGCCCTATTGTTGCAACCATGGTTACCAAAGTCACTAACATTGGAAACAACATTATTCGACGCCTGCGAGCAAAGTCTAATTGTTCACGATATTCTTCAACGAACATTACTCCAAATGTAGCACTAAATGCATCCCAACCTGTAAGGGGTTCATGGAGATGTTTACCCCCACCTGTGGATCCAAACTTATAGTATGATGTTTCTCCAACTTCATGCCAATCACGACTGGAGATTTCGGCTGGCAGGTTCACTCCTCCTCGCCTTTTGCATCATCTGTCAACCTTTCTGCCTCTTCAATTGAGTGCCCCACTAAGCGTATGAATACATCTTCCAGTGTTTCACTCTCGCTTTCTTTCAATCCTTTAACTGTACCTGATGCAAGAACTTTACCATTATTTATTATGGCCATTCTATTACACATCCTTTCAGCCATTTCAAGCACATGTGAACATAAGAAAATCGTTCCACCATTAGATACTAAATCAAGTAACCATTTGCGGCATTTTCTTTGATAGATTGGATCTAAATTTGCAAATGGTTCATCAAGAAATAGTAAACGTGGTTCATGTATAAATGCAGATGATAACATCACTTTTTGGCGTTGACCTTTTGACAAATCTTTGCACATTGTGTCTCTTTTTTCTTGTAAGCCAAACCAATCCAGCCAATACTCCACCTTGTTTTCCAAATCTGAAACTCCTCTCAATTTACCTACAAAATGTAAAAATTCACTTGGTGTCAAAAAAGAAGGAGGGGATTCTGATTCTGGTACAATTCCAATATTTGCCTTCAATTTTTGTGGATCCGTTTCGGCGTTTATTCCTAAAACTTCTACTCCACCCTTTGATGGACGTAATTGCCCTGTTAACAACTTGATAAAAGTGGATTTACCAGCGCCATTCGGCCCAAACACTCCAAAGAATTCTCCTGCACTAACCTTGACATTCAGAGGATGTAAGGCAATAAAATCTCCATACCTTTTACCAAGATCTTTGGCGACGACGAGGTAGCCTTCTCCGTCCGTCATACCAACAAGGGTGCGAGACTTATTCTTCAATGTGTTTGCAAAGTTGATGAGTAGTGACTTACTGGCACTACCATGAGCGAGGTTTTACTTGTCGATGAAATTGCTTGTGAAAACGGTGATGGGTTTATCGCGAAAGTCACAATTAATCGTCCTGATAAACTCAATTCACTAAATGCTAATGTCATGACTAAAATGAAAGAAATGGCTACCTGGGTTAATTCCAATGATGATGTTCGTTGTGTGATAATTACAGGTGCAAAGCCAAATCCTCCTACTGAAGGAAAGAGAATGAAACCAAACGCGTTTGTTGCTGGCGCAGATATTACTGAATTTGTAGGTGCGAGTAGCGAAGATATTCGCTCTGATTTCGAGGATAATGGATGTGAATCTATTTGGAATATAACAAAACCAACAATTGCAATGATTGATGGCTTTGCATTAGGAGGAGGGTGCGAAATAGCCTGTGTGTGTGATATTCGTATCGCGAGTAAAAGGTCGATGTTCGGCACACCAGAAATCAAATTAGGTTTAATTCCTGGTTTTGGCGGAACTCAACGATTGGTCAAAATTGTAGGTCTTGGTAAAACAATGGAGATGGTTATGAGTGGAGAGCCAATTAGTGCTGACGAAGCATTGGCGATAGGATTGGCTAATCACATTGTTGAGCATGATAAATTAGAAGAAAAGACTATGCTAATTGCTCAAACTATTGCTAGCAAATCGATGCACACATTGAATGTTGCAAAAAAAACAATTAGAGCGGCCTTAGATAATGGAATTACAGAAGGTGTAAAAATCGAAGCAAATGAATTTGCTAATTTGTTTGATACTGAAGACAAAGAAATCGGTGTTCAAGCGTTCTTATCAAGAGAAACTCCAAACTGGAAGCATCGATGATTAATCATTTTCAATTTCATCACGTAACGCAGCTAATGCGCCAGATGCTCCAGGGGGAGGGGGTAAAGCAAGTCCTAATTCTTCAGGCGAAGGTATACCCTCTGGCAAGGGCATTGGCATTCCTGCAGCCATACTCTTTTCATCATCCACCAAAATAAATCCTTCATCTAAAGGTACTCTCAATTTGAGAATTGTTGATTCATCAATTCGAATTAATGATGCACCATATACGTGTCCTGCTTGCGCTGTCTCTGGTTCTTCAAGAATCTGATTGCCATGACCTTCGGTCTGAATTACTGTCACAAGATCTTCCCCTGCACTATAATTCTCCCACATACGTGCAGTTGAAGCTCTTATCTCTGCCATTTGTCCTCGACGACGTTCTTCAATTCTAGCACGTATCGTATCATGCCTCTCCCTCTTATCTTGAATTGTTGCTGAAATATTAGCATCTTCGATTGATTGTGGTGATGTTTCTACAACATATTCATCTGCAACATGTACTTCTTCAATTGAAACTTCAACTTCTTCAAGTTCATCATCTGGTTCTGGTTGAATCATATCTTCAGTTTCCGATTCTTCTTTAGCTTTCACTTTGGCTAATTTCCTTTCACGTAATGTTGCGCCATCCAAATCATCTTTCACAACTATCTCTGGTATATCCAACTTGTCGCCTTCTTCTTCGATTTCTGGTTGTTTTTCTACGACTCTATTTATCACTTGAGGGGTATGAGGGGCAACATTATCCCCGAGGAATACAAAAATTAACCCCAATATTACCGCACTGCCTACCAAACCCCATCGGCCGTTTTCATCAAATGATCTTTGCATAGTGAAGAATACCAAAACAACTCCTAACAATAGAATCAATGTTACGATACGTGATTTCTTCATCCTGCTCACCCTAAGCCAGTCTGCTCATACACATGAAATTCACCCTATTCTGGAAAAACCTTCAATGATTCCAGAAAGTGCTCTTCTCCTATGTGAATACAACTGTTTCTCTTCCAATGTAATCTCTCCGAATGTCTTACCATGTGTACTTGTTTCTCCTAATTCTCCGCATTCAAGAGATTCTCCTGTAACATCTAAATCGGTTGGAACAAAAATAGGATCAAATCCAAATCCTTCATCCCCACGCACTTGATGAGAGATTCTCCCTCGACATACTCCCTCAGAAATAATTGTTTGACCTTTGCAATATAGTGCAGCAACTGCTCTAAACTCGGCACTCCTTAACTTTGAATCCTGTATTGGATTTTCACTCTTCAGTTGGTCTAATAATTTCAGTATACCATGTGTTCCTATTGTATTAAGCACATATGAAGAATACACTCCCGGAAAACCATCCAACGCATCAACAAATAACCCAGCATCCTCCACTAATAGCATATCGTCAGGATTAGGAAGAGTTGAAATTGCCTGTTCAAGTTTAGAAATCGTTACAACCTCCAAATCATCTGTTTGCGGCTCTGTAGCTTCGAATTCAAATTGTTTTACAATCATTCCATGATTTGCAAAATACTCAGATGCTTCAGCAACTTTTCCTTTATTGCTGGTCATAAACCATAGGGTCATAGAATGCTGTAATTGAAGGAGGCTTTTGAGGATGATTGATAGGATGTAACCCTTGACGATGTTTTGTGAATTCATATTTAGCGGTCGGGATAGGTGGAGCTATTGGAGGATTATTACGCTTTACAATTTCTGAATGGATAGGTACGCCGCAAGGTACACTCTTAGTAAATTCACTAGGGTCATTACTGCTTGGCATTTGTATGGCTGCTCTTGCTCAGGATTTGATCTCAAAAGATCTTACTATCCTAATTGGTAGTGGAATTTTAGGTGCATTTACAACGATGTCAACATTCTCTGTTGAGACAATAGAAATGTGGGGAGATGATCAAACTAAAGCAATTGGATATGTGATTATTACAATGACATTGTGCCCGCTACTTGCTCTATGTGGATGGAAAGTTGTTGAATTTACTTCCTAATCGCTAACATTCTATCCAGGGCCAACTTCGCACCAGATTGTACCTCTTTTTCAACTACAATTTGATTAGGAATTTCTCCTTCAACTAATCTTTCTAATACATCCAAAAGATATGCTGGATGAATCATATACATTGTTGAACATGGACAAATTGTTGGTTCAAGACATTCAATTTCAAGTTCCTCATGCGTTGCATTTAATCGTGCAACCATGTTTATTTCAGTACCTACAGCTATGTGTGATCCTGCTTCTTGTTGTGCTACAAATCTACGAATAAATTCGGTACTACCATTTGCATCTGCTGCATTCACTACATCCTTAGTACACTCTGGATGTACTACAACTATTCCATTTGGATTATTATTCCTAAATTCTTCAATTTGCTGTACTGTGAAGCGTTTATGCACAGAACAAAATCCATGCCACAAAATTAATTTTGATTTCCTTATTTGTTCCCATTCAACCTCGTCTTTCCTTTCATTAGGAGTCCAAGTAGCCATTTGATCAAGTGGAATCCCCATAGAAATTCCAGTATTACGGCCAAGATGTTGATCTGGGAAAAACAAGACTGCTCCCTTTTGACCTGCCCTTTCATAAGCCCATTCGAGAACTCCTGCTGCATTTGAAGAAGTACAAACAATTCCCCCATGTCTACCACAAAAATCCTTCAAAGCCGCTGAACTATTCATGTAAGTCACAGGAATCAAACATGAATCGCCCTCGTTAGCAGCGGCAGGATCACGTAATCCTGTTTTTTGTAGTATCTCCTCCCATGCAATTTCCACCTCATTTAGTGCAGCCATATCTGCCATTGAGCATCCAGCTCGCATATTGGGAAGAATCACTCTTTGTTCATCTGAAGTTAAAATATCTGCTGATTCAGCCATAAAGTGTACGCCACAAAATACAATATTTTTTGCCTTAGATTTGGCCGCAAGTTCTGAAAGTAAAAAGGAATCTCCTAGTAAATCAGCGTGCATTACAATTTGATCTCTCTGGTAATGGTGTCCCAAAATTAACAAATCATCCCCAAGTTGTTCCTTTAGCTCAGAAATCCGTTCTGCAATTGCTAATTCTTCAGAACTCATCGCATCATCCGTGAAATCAATTGCGCACATTGGAAGTGACAAAGTCATAGTCTTCCCTCATTACAAGGTGAGGGGGTCCCCTTTTTCAACCATGCACTACACGAGGTAGATTATGGAAGTCCCATTTGCTGAATTTGCCACAGGCGAAATATTGCATGTAGGCGCCGAAGCTGAAATTACTGCTGGCACATGGTTTAGTAAACCTGCCATACAGAAAATAAGACGTAAACGTACTTGGCGTCATCCTGACCTAGATTACAGACTTACCCGTAAACGTATGAATTCTGAAGTGAAATTAATGATTAAATTACACAGCATTGGGGTCCCAGTGCCTGCTATTTGGGATGTCGATTTTGAAAATGCTTCAATCGTAATGCAAAAAATAGAAGGAAAACAGTTATTTGAAATTCTAAACAATGGAATCTCTGATGCAGAACTACTCAAAAAAGTCGGAAAGGCGATTCGATATCTTCATAGAAATGCAATAATTCATGGTGATCTTTCAACGAATAACATTTTGATTTCTCAGAATGGAGAGCCTTATCTTATTGATTTAGGGTTGGCATCAATGGAATATGAACTCGAAGGTTATGGTATCGATTTACATGTCCTGCATGAAATTCTAAGAGCAAGCCATCCATCAATTGATGATGCTATGAAAATAGTAATTGAAGGTTATCTCGAACTAGACATCGAATTAGGAGACGTGATACCAGCACCTGGAGGGAAACCTCCAAGTGCAACAGATGTAATCAAACGATTAGAACAAATCATGAAACGTGTAAGATATCATGGAGGATGAGTCTTAATTTGTGTTTCATATTGCCTTTGCATAAAATTAACAAATGTTAAGGCTATAATTAGTATTACTCCGATTTGCAATACTGCAGAAGTGTAAGGCTTCAATGACGCTTCTTTTTGTTGCACTTCAACGCTCACCGTACCGTCTTCATTTGTTTGTTGATAAACATAGTGATTTTCTAAAATCATCGGATTCCATTGCTCTAGATTATCCGCGGTAAGTGGTTCTACAATGTTATTTTCCAAGGTTAGCAAAAATATCTCTTTGTCTGAATATTTTTCTGAAGCATTTGTAGGATCAATGTTTTGATACTGAGCCCACATTAGTATTTCATTGGAAAGATAAGGATCTTGTGCAGCAAATTTTGCATCTGAAATCACAATACTATCTCCATTTGAGCGGTTTACCAATACAAGCCTTTTAGTTGCATTAACATCTACAATTGCCGCAATATGTGTTTCAGATAATACTACATCAGTTATTGTTGAATTTTCAACATCGACATTACGCCCATTATCAATTAGAATCTGATCTTCAGATTCTTCTCCTGTTGCGTTTATTTTTATTGAAATCATTCCTTCTGAGCCCATTAGCCCCAAATGTACAACTGTAGACTCACTAGTTAATACAAGAGCAATTTCTTCATTATTACTAGTGAACAATAACAAATCTTCATCTTCAGGTATGCTTGGACCAATGACTTGTTCCGATTTTAGGGAAATATATTGCAAACCATTGTCATCATTCAATGCTATAACATCATTCGCTACAAAAGTAACACTTCCATTGCCAGAAATATTAACTGAAAATATCTCTATACCATTCTGTGCTAAATCAGAAACAATTAATTTTGTCGTGTTAGTCATTACTATCAAATCTCCTCGGATATCATAGCTTGAATTAAGAGTCATTATTGGCTGAGCAACTTCTATTTCGGTTGATAAATCTGACAAATCATGTACTACAAGTAGTGCCGATTCACCTCTATCGTCAAGTGTTACTAGCCATCCATCTGCAGATGATACTTCTATCGGAGCACTTACGCCATTAGCCGGAAGTGATTGATGTGTTAAATCCCAAGTTATCACTCCTGAAATTAATATCATTACGGCTACAATAATACTCCCAGTTTCACTACTTGTTGGTTTAGAATAGCGTTTAGCAGTATTGATTATGCTACCTTTAATGATACTAAAAGCCCTTCCTGGGTTAGTTAACACTGTTGCTAATCTAGCATTAACTGTCCTTTCATCAAAAATTTTCCAAAAGGGCCCAGCCATCCTATCTGTAATACTAACTGCTATTGCAGCAATTACCATTCCACCAATAATATCTAAGAACCAATGAATGCCAAGATATACAATACAAAATGCAGTTACAAGTGTATATGCAAAAACGATCCTTCGATAAACTTTCCATCTGCCATCTACATCATTACGAAGCAAACACAACCAGACTGCAAATGGAAATCCTATATGCAAACTTGGCATTCCATTAGTAAATGGATCAATGCGTGTAAACCAATCATTGATTTCACCAGTTAAATCATAAGCTAAAGTTTCCATTCCTGGAATATGATCTCCGGCAACCCTCACATTGAAAAATAAATAAAACGGGACTGCTAATGCATATACCCAAAAAATAGTGAAGCAAATTCTATCTGCCATCCATCTGTCATCAAAATATGCAAAATAGAATATTGAAACATAACAGATTACCATAAACCCGACAACATAAAAGTGAGTCATGAAAGTAGTAAGCCAATCACTCAAAAACGCTTCTTGAACCCATAATACCATATCTCCTTCAACTGCATAAATCCATGGAGTCATATCTAATCCAGTATTAGCCATCAAGATTCTATCTACCTCATCAAGGAAATCTTTGGCATTATAAATAGTAAGAACCAACAAGATGTGCATCCAATATCTTCTAAGAAAATCAATAAAGCCTTCCAAAGTGATTTTCGACCATGGTGGCTTAACTATGGGCATTAGTAAAACCCCTATGGCTAATGCTGAAATTAGCCAAGTCAGATAGATGCCGTCCATACCTCAACCTCAAACGACCCGGTAAGCCTCAACTTCAAGTGTGTTCTGCTATAATCTAATACAATAATCAAATTTACCAAGCACCATGTACATACGGCTTGCCATCATCTGGATCCTGCTTTGAACCCAATTTCCAAAGTCTTTCAAAGCGATGTATCCCAGATGAGCACCCATTATTCCATTCAAATGATAGTGCATAGTTTCCAATTTTTCTCACATTAGGTTTCTCTCTTGGAAGTTTTTCCACATTACGTCTGAGAATCATCGATGTTTCATCTTCATTCCTTTGGGGTGCGCATTTTGCACATGGGCAGGCGTGCCTTAGATCATCATAAGTGATCTCATGTTCTGTTCCATCTGACCAAGTAAGATGAATGTCTAAATCACGTCTTTCTAATCTATTTAGAGTTGGAAGTTCTGTCAAATTAGCACCTCAAATGATCTCTAATTCTTCGCTTCCATTATCTTGTTCAACTATTGATTGTATCTCGGCAACAACCTTACTAAAAGCGATAGAAGAAGGCCCTTCTGGTTCTGATACGATACGGTGAACTCCATCATCACATCCGCGTACAAATCCTGGGTCGAATGGTAACTTGCCCAAAAATGGCACTCCAAATTCTTCAGCTGTTTTCTCTCCTCCTCCAGACTTGAAAATATCCAATGTTGCACTCCACGCCCCTGATTGATCAGTTATGACCTCAATCATTTTTCCACTCGGGCCAGATAATTCTAATTCAGCACCTGGTGCTGCTTTACCTCTTATTGTATAACCGCTCATATTCTCTATTATTCCTATGACATTAACTTTCAATGATTTTGCAAATGTGATTGACTTACGTGAATCTAGCAATGCTACATCTTGTGGCGTAGTAACTACCACCATTCCATCAATATCTGGAAGGTTTTGGGCCACTGTTAGTGGTTCATCAGAAGTACCAGGAGGGAAATCAATAATTAAATAATCAAGTTCTCCCCAATTCACATCTCCTATGAATTGTTGAATCGCACCTAATTTAATTGGCCCACGCCACACAACAGGTGTATCTTCATCTTCTAATAAAAATGCCATTGATATTACTTTGACGCCAAGATGACCCTGGGCAGGATGTATAGTTCCCGATTCTACATGTAGCCTTCGACCATCTAATCCCATCATCTTTGGAACATTTGGTCCTGTGATGTCAATATCTAACAAGCCAACTTTCAACCCTTGTTGAGCTAATGACAATGCCAAACCTGTTGCAACTGTAGATTTGCCAACACCGCCTTTTCCTGAAAGTACCATTATCTTGTGTTTTATTCCTTTACCCATTTCAGCTATCGCCATCTTACGCTTCATCTGCTTGTATGCTGCTTCCATCTTTTTTTGGTCCTCTGGGGAAGGGCTTTCAACAGAATCATTCGGATTGTTAATCTTGATAGGAGATTCACCCATGTTTGCTTCGAATTACGACATGTACTTCAACCCTCTTTTGAAACTAACAATTCGGTTTAATTCATATTGTAGGGTACATTGGCAGTTTTGTGCGACTTCTTTTCGTGTGCGTGGGAAATTCCTGTCGATCCCAAATGGCTGAAGCTATAGCACGTAAGATGGGGTATAATGCATGTAGTGCGGGTACAAATCCATCACAGAAAGTGAATGCAAAGGCGCTAAAGGTCCTTGAATCTAAAAACTATAGTACGGATGGGCTTTATCCTAAATCAATTGATGATGTAGATTGGAAATCGTATAACAAAATAATCAGTATGGGATGTGGAGTAAGTTGCCCTGCAATAAAAATCGATATTGATTGGAAGCTGGATGATCCTGTTAGCCAACCAATACGTGTTTTTGAAGAAATTGCATTGATTATTGAACAAAAAATCAAAGAATTATGACGTTTTTATTAGGTTTTTTCACCCGTAAACGTTGGACTGGAAGCCTAAAGTCTGTTATTCAGAGCAATTATTAATTATTTGTGGAGAATTGAAAACTATCTCAAAACAGGCTTATAATGTTATTTTATCTATAGAAATGTTATAAGGAGGAAATAGTGATTGGGGTCCGACCTTAAGGTCAAGAGGGATGGTTATGGAAATAAACTGGAAAGACAATATGAACGAAATTGGTGGAGCATTCATGCTCACATGGGTCGTCGGTTACGGCGGCGTGGGAGTAGAATGGGCTGTCTGCCTTGCAGTAGCTTGGATGGCGTTTGCGGGCGCACATCTACTACCTGTGGTCACCTGGTGTCACATGCTAACTGGCGATCTGTCAGATGCTGAAGGAAACTGGATGACAAACGGAATGCGCTTAGTAGCTCAAGTAATTGGAGCATGTCTAGCGATTGTTCTGGCTACAGAAGCAGGTGCAATAGAAACTGGATGGGCACATACAGAAATGTGGATACCTGACATCGCAGATAATCTCTGGGTTGTACTAGGTATGATCGCTGCTGGTGCTGTCTGGTGGCAGATTCACACACGCTGTGATTCCGCATGGGCAAGTGGCTTCGCTATGATGGCACTTGCTGCTGTAATGACCATTAATGGTGCATCAGAGATGGGAGCTTCCATCACTAGCAGCTTTGATGGAATGGCTGACACATTAGTCAACTGGATCTGTGATGGTCTATTCGTTGGTGTTGGTGCTCTATTGGGTGTCAAGATTGATGAGCAAATCGGAAAGATGGGCGCAAGCTCTGAAGAATGATTTGGTATAGTTAACCAAGAAATACGTGTTTCACGTTTCGCCATCGAGGGGTGTTAGCACCCCTCGGTGGCTTTTTTTTATTCATATCAATTCAAAAGATGGTGCGAGAGCCGGGACTCGAACTCGGGTTCAGGCGTTGGCAACGCCCGGTGATAACCACTACACTACTCTCGCAAGTGTATTCCGCCGATTGGTCAGGAGTATAAACCATTGTCGACGCGTTATAATTATTCAATCACGCGGTACCAAATCCGCCTAATCCGCCTTCGCCATCGCTTCCTCTTCTGACATAAATTAATGCACCAATAATCGAAAGAATACCAATTCCTACTATTGCGCCAACAACTATCATGTTTGCTGCTCCTCCTTCGCCCACAATAGTTGTAGCATCTTTTTCAATTAGCTTGATTGGAATTGATTCTTCTCCAGTTTCTTCTCCATAGATGTCCTTTGCCTTAACTAGAATTTCATATGTTGAGGGGGTGTGTGTTGAGCGTAATTCGATATCTATCGACCAAGTCCCATCCCCATTGTTGTTTAATGTATACCACTTGTTTGAATTTCCAGGGGGTGCTAGAGTTCCAAGTTTCACTTTTGCCCACATCAAACCATCGTGATCAAATATTTCTACATTGAATGAATAAGTTTGAGGATTCCCATCAACTTCGATTTCTCGCAATTCACCAGCGGTTATCCCTGGAGGAGAATTTAAAATTTTCACTTTAATATCTTCATCATTTTCATTCTCAACATGATGTTGGAGTGAAAATGAAGTGCGGGTCACAATAATTGAAGATCCTTCAGAATCTTCCATCCGAATCTTTAGTATCTGATCTCCAGGAGTCATGGAACTTGGAATTTCTACTTGCCCAATCCAGAGATCTCCGACTCTTGAAAATGGAATCATATCACCGCCAAAGTCTCTCATATCCATCTCTACACTTTCTACCCCATGTTCATCATAAACTACGGCATTAACTATCATTAATTGATTACGTTCAAGAATATATGGTTCCATTATTATTGAAGCAAGTCTTGGAGGTTGATTTACAACTTCAAAAGTTGAATTCTCTGTAGAAGATTCATCAAAAGCATCTGTTACTGTGGCACTAATATTTTGTATTCCAATTTGAATCCCGGGAACTACTATTGTTGTTGTATAAATGTCATCGCCGATAACACGATCGCCATCTAACCCTCTATCATTCAATGTTACTATTCCTCCATCGACTGAACTCAAATCAGCAGTTACCAAATTAGCATTATAGTCCACATCTGAAACTGTAACTTCAAGATGCCCGGGTGTGCCGCCTTCTCCTACAACTATTCCTTCTGCAATACTAATGTCAACTATGGAGGGAGGGGTGTTATCATGAACTGAGATTATTGAAGGAGAGATTACCCTGCTAACGCTCTGATTTTCTGTTAAATTTGCTAACTCGTCTTCATCACCAAATGGAATTTGAAATTGTCGATGAACTATTACATTCAAACCGGACAATGGACCATCAATAATCAAATTCCCACTTGCTGTTCCTGTAACATTGCCACCATAGGTACCATTCCAAGAAACAGTATCAACCATATGTCCATCCATTGCTACAACTTGTGTATCACTTGTCGTAACTGTTAATGTCATCCCATCTTGATGATTAAGTAAGAATACGTCTCCAGCTTTAGCATCAATTGGGGCGTAACCCATTTCACGCCCAATAGTTACATCTCCGATCGCAGCTTCTGATTCAGGAACTGTTGGAGCGATTTCTATAGGAGAATTGTTGTGAACTTCATCTCCACTACTCGGCTCTGGTCCGGTTTGTTCCCACACCGTTCTAATTGTACGATTATCCCATGAGGATTGTGGTGCTTCGTATAACCATGATTCATTATGATGTGCACCCACACCAAGTTCAGAATTAGGTAAAGCAGAAATGCCTGTCAGATTAAACCAATTTTCTTGATGAATGATTACCACATCATATGTTGTGCCATTCCAAGAAGTTTGAGTGCCGCTTTGTTCAATTGTTCTCATAACACCAAATGTTCCTTGGGCATCGCCAGTTATTGTACCATCGACATGTACATCATCAATTGTAACTAAGCCATCAATTTCTTTCTGATGAAAGTCATGTACTGTACCGTTAATTACAACACTTGAATTTTCATCTTCAGAATTAAATCCAAATGTGCCACTTCCTTCAAGATTTGATAAATGCTCTACTCTTACGCCTTCTTCCCATTTCTCAATGTTTTCAAATGTGTCTAATGAGATATCCATCCTTGATTCTTCAGTTTCCAATACTAAATCGGCTGTAGCTTCTATCTGTTGGTATGTTAGGAGACGTGTGCCATTGTAGTCCCAAGTTTCAATTAGCAGTACTGCGATTTCTCCAGACATATTGATTGATTCATCTTCATCTTCTGAAATCAGTTCTAGAGTGCCGTTTGCTTCAAGTCTAAACTTTTCATCAACAATTCCATCTATCATTGACCTATTTATCCAAGCGTCAGTAACTGCGCCTTCAATTGTCATGTCTCCTTCCTCTCCAACAATTGTCTCAATTGTACCGCTTCCTCTAGCATCAAATACTTGGCCTGTCATTATCCCGTCAATTGTAGTTTCATTTTTCCAAACAGAATCTAGAATAAGTGAAAGAGATAAAGCACTATCTTCTGTGGAAGTCATGATTAGCAAAGACCCTCCCCCTGATTCCCAACTATCCAATTTGTTATCGACTCTTTCTTGCCAACCTTGTCCATCGAAAACAAGGATATATTTTTGAGTGCCATTCTCATTGACCCATTGCTGATCCATTTCCCATTCCGACTCAAGTGTAACCTCGTGATCATCCATAGGTTGTCCCCACAAACCAACTGTAAGCGATCTTTCAACTCCCTCCGCATTTATTGTAATTTGATCATTATACTGTATTGTTGTATTAAGAATAATTCGCAGGTTTTCACCTGTAGTATCATAAATTAGACCTACATCTAAGGCACTACCATTACGAAGATGAGTTGCGCTTATGTTACCAATATCTACATTTCCACTGATAAAATATGCATGTTCATCGGTCCAATCAGTGACTATTTCAATTGATTCTACCGAATCTGCAGACCCATTAAGTGGAACTATCGATGTCAAAAAAATAAGTGCAATTAGTGACGCCTTTGTCCGATTCATATATTGATGGGGGACCTACTCCCCTTCAAGACTTATGGGTACTTGTGTCTAATCAATTCCAATGGTCAGAAGTAAACGCATTTGGATTTACAGGCTTGTCGCCTTCTCTCATCCAAAGGTCACGTCCACCGCCATATACGTCTGCAAATGGATCGATTTCTACTTCTTCGACCTTACGAGACATGTAAGCTTCAACACGTTCTCTTAATTCTGGTTTGAAGCGCCAATAATGTATCCTCCATTCACGCCCATCCCAAAGTGTCGTTTCTTCTGATTCTGTCGTCAGTAAATCATAATCTTGGAACATATAGAATAAATTTCTATCAGTTGGCTCTAGGGCATTATCAATAATTCTATCATAAAATCCAAAGAAACCGAGAGCATGTTCAGCCATACCGCATGCTACTTCTGGATCCATTTCCATGTCTATGTGTTGTCGAATCGCTTGTGTTAATTCTTGCATTGTCATTCCCATGAAATTCCCCTCGGTTTGAATCTGTGCGGCGCACCTTTACACCGCTGCGCAGTAATATGTATAGGTCGAAGTCCCTAATAGACACTTCGCTTAAAAATGCAATTTCGCAGCGTTCAAAGGGGAGATTACCCCCCGACATTGCATGGAGGAGTTTGTTTCGGGTAACTTTTTGGGGCTTCCAAAGCCCAATGGCTCTCCTGATGTCATAATCGCATCTGTTCCGTACGAATTAACAACTTCGTATGGCCAAGGTACAATTAATGGTCCTAAAGCGTGCATTGAAGCATCTGGACAAGTTGAATTATACGATGATTTGTTAGGAGCTGAGTTACCTGCAGGAGCAAATATTCTGACTATTAGCCCTTGGGACGGTGAAGGAGCCACTCTACAACAACAATTAGATAACATTGGCATATATTCAAAATTACAATATGAAAGTTCAGCGTTTCCGATTTTCCTAGGTGGAGAACATGGGATGTTGCCAGGAATCCTTAGAGGATGTCCGGAACGAGTCACCTTGGTGCAAATTGATGCACATGCTGATCTAAGAGACCATCTAGATGGTGAAGAGTATTCACATGCTTGCGCCATTGCACGTAGTCTTGATGAAGGTGCATTAGAAGTCTACCAAGTTGGAATAAGAGCATATTGCAAACAAGAATCTGATTACATTGAAAGTGACGAACGAGTAAACACTTGGTTTGCTAGAGATGTAATGAGCCCTTGCACAGGTGCAAAAGCATGGGATAATTGGATTGAGTCAATATCAAAAATTGAAGGTCCTGTACACTTAACAATAGATATTGATGGATTGGATGGAGGATTGGTCCCTGCCACAGGAACGCCCGTTCCAGGTGGCCTCTCGTATTGGCACGTAGTACAAACTATCGACACATTATTTTCTAATTGCCAAATGATTAGTGCTGATGTAAATGAAATTGTACCTCAAGAAGATACACCTTTAACACAATTTACTGCTGCAATGCTTACTACCAGGATTATTGCTGCCTATTTGTCTAACAGGAGGTGAAAAGATGGCACATGGTAATCACATAATGCTTGATTGTACAGGGGCAATCGGTGTTTGTGGAGAGTGGATGTTGAAATTAATGGAAGGTGCAGTGGATTCTTCTGGTTCACGAAGAGTTCATTCTCATGTAGAGCATTTTGATGGTACTGTTAGTCCACCTGGATTCGCGGCTGTAGTATTACTTGATGAAAGCCATGTAAGTGCGCATTGTTATTCAGAACAAGGGTTGTTAGCTATTGATGCATTTACTTGTGGAAATACCGACCCTGATAGGATTATTGAGATTGTTGAAAAATCTCTTTCAGAATCATTTCCAAAGATGACAATAAAGAGAAGAAAGAGAGTTGAGCGTTTCCTAACTGAAAATATAAATGGGGGAGTAAGAGGGTTTGTAGATCGGCATTTCAGTCATTTTAATGCTGGCGCATTACGTGATTGTGCTAAATCTCTTGATTCATTTCTGACAAATGGTGGTCGTTTGATGATTACAATTGCAGGTGCAATGAGTACTGCTGAAATAGGAAAATCACTAGCTCCTTTAATTCGTTCAGGTAAAGTTCATGCAATTACATGTACAGGTGCTAATTTGGAAGAAGACGTCTTCAATCTAGTTGCACACTCTTCATTCAAGCGAATCCCTAATTGGAGAGACCTGACCAAACTTGATGATGCAAAATTACTAGATGAGGGGTACAATCGAGTCACTGATACATGCATTCCTGAAAACGAAGCAATTCGACATATTGAAAGCAAGATTCTGGAACAATGGAAAAAAGGGCAAGCCTTCCCGCATGAACATATAATGGCAATATTGGATGACCTTGAAGCAGATATCCCTAGAACTGATTCATGGTTGATTGCAGCTCGTGATGCAAAAATACCAGTTTATGTGCCCGGCTGGGAAGATTCAACATTGGGGAACATTTTCGCAGCACATTGCATTGATGGCAATTGTGAAAGTAGTGCAGTGAAAACTGGAATTGACTACATGATTCATCTAGCAGATTGGTATCGAAATGCAGAACATCCACTTGGTTTCTTACAACTAGGAGGTGGAATTGCTGGTGATTTCCCCATTTGCGTGGTACCTATGTTGCGGCAAGATCTAGAAATCGATGCTCCTTTATGGAGTTGGTTCGCCCAAATTAGTGAATCTAGTGCCTCATATGGTGGCTATTCTGGAGCACCGCCTAGTGAAAAAATATCATGGGGCAAATTAGCACCCGATGTCCCAATGCATATAATCGAGTCTGATGCAACTATTGTAGCACCAATCCTCTTCTCTTACATACTAGATTAATGGTGGAATTAACATGCGAGTGCTTGCGATATTTCTTACAATCCTAATCACTACTCCAGCGATGGTTAGTGCCGGACAAGAATTTCCTGGCGAACCCATAGACAGTCATCTATATCTCACATGGGCAACTTTGACTATGGATGTCAACAATTGGGCAGATGATTACCCAGAAATCGTCGATCTGACAAGCGCAGGCAATACCGAACTTGGAAAGGATCTATGGGTAGTTAGATTATCGGATTGGTCTATGGAAACAAAGGCAGATGGAAGCTCTAAAGAAATCGTCTATATTGACGGAGGGCATCATGGTAACGAACACTTAGGTACGGCCTTGGCATGGCTGGCTGCAAAATGGTATATCGAAGAATGGGCTGCTGGAAATGATGAAGCTATCCGAGTATTGCAAAACTCTGAGATTCATATTCTTATTATGCTAAATGCAGATGGAAACGACGCCAATACCCGCTGGAATGTTAACCAAGTAGACTTGAATCGAAACTACGACCATTACTGGAATACCTGCCCTACAACCCAACCAGGCAATAGTGCTTTTAGCGAATCTGAAACTCTTGCAAATTCGATTTACATGAATACGGTAGTCCCTGATGCCGACCTCTATGTTACAATGCATACTGGAGTTTGGATAATGCTCTATCCTTGGGGTAAGTGGCCCGATCAACCTACAGATTGGGAGTTATTCCACTTCATCAGAGATGATGTGCATGCTAACATTTCAGATATCCCAATCCAAAATGCAAACCAAGGATTGTATCCAAATTGTGGAACCAGCCGAGATTATGGATATGGGATAATGGGTTTCCCAACATTCACATTCGAAACTGATGATGAACAGTGGGCCCCGGGTTCTGCCGAACCTGTGCCAGATAGATTGGCTGAGGAGTTAGATGTTATGCGATACTTGATTGACAATGTATGGTATTGGCGCGCAAGATTAACTGTAGATTCACTTACAATTCAAGATGATATCGTGACGTTTGACGTTACAAATCATGGACGGGCTACTACTAGAAATGCGACTCTACAATATCTTAATGAAAATCAAGAAATAATGTGGGAATCAAACAATTTTACTGTAAATGCTACAAACATTACTAGTGTTTCGGCTAGTGGTTTTAATTTTGAAAATGGGGCATGGAGGCTTTCATACCAAAAGCGTCTAATTGATAGTGCAAAATGGGTTAATGAAAGCGTAAATGATTCGATTGTAGTTATTATTGATGATGAAAAAAGTAGTTGGCTAGGAGGCCCTGCTATACTTGATTTTAATCTTTATATTCTCATTTTCATAGGTGCTGCCCTCATTAGAAAGTACTAATCTATTCGCACACATATTCAAGACCTGTCGCTTCTCCCCTCCTGTTAGGTGAACCAATGAAGGTCAATGTAGAATCGAATGAAAATATCTTAGGGACTTTGGTATTGCCATTATGGCAGGGTTCAGATTCTATCTCTGATAATGCGTCTTCAGGCATTCACAGGGACTTAAGAAATCAAATTGACAATGTCCTACAGGCTGGAGATTTCAAAGCAAAATCGGGTACAGCAATGACACTTGCTGGAACACAAGGTGGAAAAGCAATCTTAGTTGGTCTAGGTAAACAAGAGGATGCTAACAGCCAATCAATGCGTGAAGCCGGTGCAAAAATCGTTTCGTCTCGTTCAAAGATGCATGGCACTACACTTTCAGTTAGATTACATGGTATTGAAGACTCTCTTATGGCATCTTTAGTTGAGGGTATGATATTGAGAGATTATTCCTATGATCATTACAAATCTAAAGATGAAGAAGAGGAAGAAGAGGGTGATTTGGAAGTTCTTGTCACATGCGAGGAAGACAAAACAAAAGCACTATCTGCATCTGCTGAATTGTCTTGTTCGGTTGCAAAAGGAGTGTTTATGGCACGGGATTTAGGCAACGCTCCTCCAAACGACCTTTATCCACAAGCCTATGCAAAACAAGCCCTTGATTTTGCAGATAAGCACGACAATCTCGAAGTTACCGTAATCTCATATGACCAAGCTGTCGACATGGGAATGGGAGGGTTAGTCGGCGTTGGAATGGGAAGTATACGCAAACCTTGTATGGTTATTTTCGAATTAAACGGGGACAAACCTGGACCTTCGCCCTGCATTGTAGGTAAAGGAATAACATTCGATACTGGAGGGATTTCAATCAAACCATCTCCCTCAATGGATGAAATGAAGTATGACATGCATGGTTCAGCAACTTCTTTCGGAACAATCGTTGCCCTTGCTGAAAGTGGCTGGAAAGAACGAGTTGTTGCAGTATCATGTATGGCTGAGAATATGCCATCAGCAAATGCACAAAGGCCCGGGGATGTAATCAAAACATATTCAGGTAAAACAGTGGAAGTTCTAAACACTGATGCTGAAGGTAGACTGGTTTTATCTGATGGATTATGGTATGCAGGAACACACTTAAACACCTCTTACATAATTGATTTGGCTACTCTTACAGGTGCTTGTGTTGTTGCATTAGGTCATGAAGCGAGCGGATTATGGTCGAATGATGATGAATTGCTCGCAAAAATAAAAGCCGCTGGAGAACATTGCGGGGAAATTGCTTGGCCAATGCCATTATTCAAAGCATTTGAAAAGGAAATGACAGACTCAAAAATTGCAGATACTCGTAACCTAGGAGCTGGCAGATGGGGTGGCTCCAATACTGCTGCTGCTTTCCTCAAACAATTCGTACCTGAAAAAGATGGTAAACAGATACCATGGGCACATCTTGATATTGCAGGAACTGCTTGGGGCGCAAAAACAAACAAATTGGTCAAAAATGGTGCAACTGGAATTCACGTAAGAACTCTACATCACTTGATTACTGGTCAATAAAACGTGCAGCTCCAATAAGTGCGGTTAACAAAATTATTAGATTAATTGAAGATACACCCAGTTCAGAACTATCTTCTTTAATCTCAATATTTTTCAAGTTTTCTTGTAATGTAAACTTGTCACCAACACTATTGTCTATTCGATAATGGGTAAAATCAATCGTTCTTGAATCACCATCATAAACTAATTTTGTCCATCCATAAGTGCTATTCTCCCTATATGCGCTCCATTCTGGTTGAGGAACATCTAATTCCTCATAGGATGATCTCCCTCCAACTCCAATCACGAGATGAATTGGGCCTTTTTCAACTACTTTCTCTTCTATAACTGGGTATGTTCGTTCATAGAAATGATCATGTCCCGCTATTACTAAATCTACATTATTTGCAACATATAGTTCTTCCAAAGCATCACGCAATTCTACTTCAGAACCATGATATGAATTTGAAGAATACATCGGTTTATGACAATATACAATGATGAATGGTCTAGATTCTCTCGCTGTTTCAGTATTTGCTATTTCAAGATCTGATTTTATCCAATTATATTGTTCACTTCCCAAACTGTAGTCATGTTCACTACTGATGAAAATCATATGAACTCCTGGTAAATCTCTAGAATACCAGAATCCTTCTGATTCAATCTGTTTATCTGAATCAAATCTGTGCTCATATGGTATGAAACCTACTCCAGGTTCATTTTCATGATTTCCTGCGGCTGTAACCCAAGGAATTTTTGCCATGCTTGGTTGTTGGATATTGAACCAATCATCCCACACATTCTGACTACCATCAGCGTAAGAGATATCTCCCGAAATTGTTACCATTTGTGCTGATTCATCGTAGATAATAGCGTCAGAAACTTGTTGTCCTTCATCGGACATTCCATGATCTGCAATTGATATCCACTCAAAATTTGAAGAGGCTGGATCTATCGTTCTAAAAGTCCATTCTGTAGACCAAGCAGACCCATCCCCCACTCTGTAAGTAATATTTTCATTGAGTGGTAGATCTGTCATTGTAGCCATATGTAGTGCTATATCATGATTATAGCAATATGATTCTCCTTGCGCAGATTGTGTATTTGTACCATAGCTCCACTCAACATATGCATCGCCACGCATATCTGTAGCCCACATTACCACCATTTCATTAGGAATATCGGTCATTTGCAAATGAATCTGTTCCGGTACAGAACTACCTGTGAGTGTTCCTGGGCATTCACTAAAAGTTTCACCCGGCCCTTGGGATGAAACTACGGGTAACATGAGTAGGGATAAAGCGACGGCTAATAGCCAACTATTTTTCATCTAATCACTCTGTAAAGTGCTTTATTGCTTGTCGTGTTATGTCAACTACAAGATCGATTTCTTCACTTGTAATGTTGAAATGTGGAGTGTAACGTAAAGCATTCTCGCCACCATGAATTACTCCAAGACCGTGTTTTCTGCACCATACTTCTACCTTTTCAAATCCAACAACTTGCAATCTTTCAGGGTCTAATTCTGCAGAAATAAGGAGTCCTGTGCCCTGAACTTTAGTAATTGTTCCTGGCAATTCATTAGATAAAGCAGCTAACTTTTCAACGAATTCAACGCCTCGTTCTCGTATGTTTTGCCTTAGTTCGGGTGTAATTCTATTCAATACTGCGATCGCTGTCTCAAGGGCTCGTGGATTCGTAGTCATTGTATTTCCATAAATTCCTACAACATATAATTCTGAAGCACGTTCATTTAATCCTAGTACAGATAATGGGTATTGTCCTGCATTCAATGCTTTTGACCAAGTTTCAAGATCGGGGGCTTCTGCATCTTGGAATCCCTCATAATCAATAATTGAAAGAGTGCCTTGACCACGAATCCCTGCTTGTATTGAGTCAATTAGTAACATTGAACCGTGTTCTTTGGTTAATCTTCGTGCTTCGTCATAGAATTCTCGATCGATGCATTGGCCTGGATTACCTTCGCCTTGAACAGGTTCAATGGCCATTGCTTCGATAAAGTAGCCTTTTTCATCAGCATCTGAAAATGCTGCCTGCAATGCGCCAACATCATTCGATGCTACTAACAACAAATTATCTCTTTCAGAAAATGTTTTCAAATTATTATCATAAGAACTCTTACAAGAATGGGATATTTGTGCTGGCCTATCTGTACGGCCATGAAATGCTCGTTCAATAGCCAACAATTTGACCGGTTTTCCTTCATGGCGCCCTCCTGGGCCTGTCATTAATTTAGAGTTTACATCTGAAATTCTTAATGCGACTGTTACTGATTCCGATCCTGAATTCATACAAATGAATTTCTTAAAGGGACAACCTCCTCTTGTGTGGCCAAGTTCTCGCTTCAATGCGTCAGCCAATCTAACCTGACTAAAAGAGGGAGTCATCACATTCGCCATTACATGATTATTACTCATTGCAGAGATTATTGCATCTGGCCCATGGCCTACTCCAAGCATACCATATCCTCCATTGTCATGGATTACTGCCCCATGTGTCGTTACAATCCATGGCCCTCTAGCTGCTAATGCCACATATGGGTTAACTGTAGCAGATGCGTAAAAATTGATGAAATCCTTCTGGATGAATTCAACCAAATCATTTTCGTCCATTAAAAGTAATTTTTCATCAAATGTAGAATGCTTTACTGCTGCTTCCTCTATCGCTTGAATTAAAGTATCATCTCTAGAAGAAAAATCAAGAATTACATCATTGGGCAAGCCTTTCGTTACGGAATTACCGCTCGTCGTCCGCATCTGCTCCAACAAGGATAGCGCGTCTGCCATAACTTGAAGCCATAGAAGACGTGTCTTCAATATTGTCATTCAAATGAATAACAATTAATCTTCATCTACTACTTCAAAATCAGCATCTACGACGCCATCTTCAGTTGCTTCACCTGTTTCTTCTTGGGCTGCCATCTCTGCTGCTGCCGCTTCATATAGCTTGGAAGAAATTGCATGCATCGCTTCTTCGATTTCCTTGACTTTTGCTTGCACTGCAGGTTCGTCGATTTCATCTAAATCCTTTGATTCGCCCTCTTCATTTTGCAATAACGATTCGAGTTCATCAACACGTGATAGGACAGGAGATTTGTCATCATCTGATAATTTGTCACCTGCTTCCTCCAAAGTACGACGTGTTTGATAAACAATCTGATCCGCCATATTTCTCATTTCAACTTGGCCCTTGCGGCGCTTATCTGCTTCCGCAAATTCTTCAGCCTCTGCAATCTTTGATTGAATATCATCTTCTGAAAGAGATGTTGAAGATTCTATTTTAATGGATTGTTCTTTTCCTGTTCCCAAATCTTTGGCGCTTACATTAACTATACCATTCGCGTCAATATCAAATGTTACTTCGATTTGAGGCATTCCCCGTGGTGCAGGCGGTATTCCTACCAAATGGAATTGCCCTAGTGTAACGTTATCTTTAGCAAATTCCCTTTCGCCTTGTAAAACATGAATTTCTACTGCAGGCTGGTTATCGCTTGCAGTCGAAAAAGTCTCACTACGTCGACTTGGTATTGTAGTATTTCTTTCAATCATTGTTGTGGTTACTCCACCTAAAGTTTCAATTCCAAGTGTAAGTGGAGTTACATCCAATAGTAAAATATCTGAAACTCCTTCATCGCCAGCAATAATGCCCGCCTGTAATGCTGCTCCCATTGCAACTGCTTCATCTGGATTAATACCCTTAAATGGTGATTTACCAGTTTCTTTCTCAATTGCTGTTTGAACTGCAGGGACGCGAGTAGAACCTCCTACAAGTATTACTTTGTCAATTTCGCCCTTTGATACTCCTGAATCCTTCATTGCTTGTCTTGTTGGTTTCATTGTTTTCTCTACTAAAGGAGCGATTAAATCCTCAAATTTAGCACGTGTAACTGTGATATCTAAATGCTCAGGTTGTCCATCCTTCATCGTAATGAATGGAAGATTTATCTGTGATTGCCCCGTTCCTGACAATTCGATTTTCGCTTTTTCTGCTCCTTCTTTTAATCGACTCATCGCCTGAACATCTTTTGAGAGATCAATTCCTGAATCTTTCTTGTATTCTGCAACAAGGTGTTGTATCAATACTTCATCGAAATCATCGCCACCAAGTTTGTTATTTCCTGCCGTAGCTTTTACCTCGATCTGAGGTTGCCCATCAACATCATAAATCTCAAGAACTGAAACATCAAAGGTTCCCCCTCCAAGATCGTAGACAAGTATTGTTTGATCTTCTTCTTTGTCGACGCCATAAGCTAATGCTGCTGCAGTTGGTTCATTGATAATTCTTAAAACCTCTAATCCAGCAATTCTTCCAGCATCTTTTGTTGCTTTGCGTTGTGCGTCTGTGAAATATGCAGGGCATGTAATTACTGCTTGCTTAACAGGACCTCCAAGGTAGGCTTCTGCATCTGCTTTCAACTTTTGAAGTATAAATGCTGAGATCTCCTGTGGTGTATATTCACTATCATCTACACTAGAAGACCATCCTGTACCCATGTGTCGCTTTACACTAATCATTGTTCTTTCATGATTTGTAACAGCTTGTCTTTTTGCAGTTACTCCTACCATTCTTTCACCGTCATCCTTAGTGAATGCAACTACTGAAGGGGTAGTTCTGGCCCCTTCAGCATTGGGTATTACAATTGCTTCGCCGTTTTCAATCGTTGCCACACAAGAATTTGTTGTTCCTAAATCTATTCCTATAACATGATTTTTTGCCATATTTTCACATCCATTACCCAATTCAGAGGATTGGGATTCCTCCATCTTCATCATTATCATCTTCGTCATCAGCCATATCTAAACTAACATCGGAAAGTGATGGAGAATAATCATCTTCAACACCGTTATCCAGGTCTAATTTTTGTTCACTAATAGCAGAGCCTTGTGGAGATAACTTGAGTGTTATGTCTAGTATTCCATTGTTGAGTGACCAATCAACTACATCATCACATTGATGCGGCAACTCGATCTGAGCCAAGGGAGGTTCACTCGGATCAATCAAAACCTGAATTACTTCACCTCCGCTTGATAATGCAACTTCAATTTCTTCAAGTTGTGTTCTAGTTGAAACATCTACAGTGATTGACATGTTCCATCCTGAGAGAAATATATCGTCTGCTGGAAGTTTCAAAATGTCACTTATGGGTTTTTCATCCTCGATATCTATTACTGCAGGAGAAGCGTCCACCTTTACATCAACACCCATATTGGAAAGCATTTCATCCATGGGCATCCCTGACTGAAATAATTTCATCAAATTAGAGATATCGAAATTGAAATTTACATCTCCTTTAGAAAGCCGTTCTGGATCTATTCCCATAGCATCAAATTGGCCACGAAATTGATTCATTAATGTCCTTAATTGTTCGATATCTATACTCATGCCCATGTTTTTGAACATGTCTGCCATTTGTTCCAGCATTTTCTCTTCCCAATCTTCAGGCATGCGTTTTCCCCACTAGTTAACCATCGGTTGTATAGTCGCACACAGTAGTCATATATCAACCAAACGCTCAAGATAAGCACACGATTCGGAGATTCATGGCGGAGGAAACCATATTGGAATCCACCGAAAGAACAAGTGGAAGGGACGCTTTAAGAAAAAATGTTCAAGCCGCTATTGCATTATCAGGTGCCGTGAAATCAACTCTTGGGCCCAAAGGTCTAGACAAATTGTTAGTAGATGATGAAGGACGTAACTTGGTAACCAATGACGGAGTAACTGTACTTGAATCTGCAAAAGTAGAACACCCTGCTGCTCGTATGATTATTAATGCTTCATCAGTTCAAGATCGTGTTGCTAGAGATGGCACTACATCGACTGTGATTTTTTGTTCCGAAATGCTGAGAAACGCATGGGAGCTTGTGCGGCAGGGGGTCCATCCAGCCACTATTGCACGCGGTTTTGCACAAGCAAATAATGAAGCAATAAAAATCATTGATTCAATAGGAATTACTGCATCAAAAGAACAAATTATTGAGGCTGTTAAAACATCTTTATCTGGTAAATTAAATTCCAAGATTATAGAACATATCGCAATGATGGCGATTACTTCTGCAGAGAGTATTTTTGATGACAGGCGTGCTGATCCCACGCGCGTAAAGATAATCCAGCAAAACGGAGGTTCGGCATTGGATTCGCAACTAATTGCTGGGCTGGCTATTGCCAAAAATAAAATCCATTCAGAGATGCCTGATCGCTTTGGACCAGGGAAAATATTGCTGATTGATGGGGGAATTGAAAGGCGAAAACCAAATCTTGATGCTAAATTAAAGATTACATCAACTGGTATGCTGGATCAGTTCAGAGAATCTGAGTCAAAGACTCTGAGAAAACAAATTGATAATATAATTGAAATCGGTTGTGATATTCTTGTTCTCAACGAAGGCGTCGATGAAGAAGTAAGGCAAATCCTTGCGGATACTGGGATTCTTGCATATCGAAGAGTTGAACGAAGTGATTTAGAATTGCTAGCTTCTTCGTGTGGGGCAAAGATTGTTCGTAATGTTGGCCATGCTACAAAGGAGGATTTGGGTGATTTCAAATATACACGTGAAGAATTACGTGGGGGTGTAAACTACTGGATACTCGGTGCTGAAAATGGAGGTGCTACTTTGATTGTACGTGGTAGTACCACAGAAATCCTTGATGAAATTCAAAGATGCTTTGATGATGCTCTGGGTGTTGCTTGTCAATTGCTTGAAAAACCTATATTGTTACCAGGAGCTGGTGCAACACAAGTTGCACTTGCTAGAAAAATGAGAAGATTTGCGGAAGGTGTTCCTGGACGTGAACAACTTGCCATTGAAGCATGGGCTGATGGATTGGAATCTATACCAAGAACTCTAGCTGCAAATGCAGGATATGATCCAATTGATTCTCTACTTGTACTTACTGCTTCACAAACAAAACATGGGGACAACATGGGTCTCGACTTGATTTCTGGAAAGCCATCATGCGTAATAGAAAGAGGGGTTTTAGAGCCTGCTACAATAACAAGACAAGCAATATCTGGAGCTACAGATGCAGCAATTAGCATCTTGCGTATTGATGATGTTCTTTGGGCTCAAATAGATGCAGAAGTTCCTGATGAGGTCCAAGAACGGCTTTCTGGCATGGGCTCCGAATGAGCCAATGCTCAAGAACGGCTTTGTTAGTCGGTAGTAACATGTCGGACCTCCCATCTACCATGTTAGCATGGACCAAGGTCCGAAATGAACCCGATGGTTTTGAATTAATTGAACACCCAGTTCCCAATCCCGGACCAAATGAAATATTGGTGAAAACTACTTCAACAAGCATTTGTGGCACAGATCTCCATATATGGCACTGGGATGAATGGAGTAAACAAGAAGTGCCATTAGGAACTATTACGGGTCATGAAACGTGTGGTACCATTGTTGGTTTGGGAAGTAATGTAACTTCACATAAACTAGGTCAATTAGTTTCGATTGAATGTCATTTAGCAGATTGGACTTGCCAGCGTTGCAAAGAAGGGAATGCACATATTTGTGAAAATGGCTCCATCTTTGGAGTTCATACAAATGGAGCGTTTGCACCCTATTTTACAATCCAAGCAACAAATGCAAGAACAACGCCAGAAGGCTTGGAACCAGGATATGGTTCAATACAAGATCCATTAGGTAATGCGATTCACACGCTAACGGGAGGGCCAATCGAAGGCTCAACTATTGCGATACATGGTTTAGGACCTATCGGTTTATTTGCTGTAAATGCTGCTAAGGCTTTAGGTGCCAAGATGATTATTGCCATTGATTGGGAAAATGAGTACCGTATGGATTTAGCAAAAAAATTGGGAGCAGATATGGTCTTAGGAAAATCTCACGACATAATTGCTGAAATACTATCTGCGACAGAAGGCAGAGGAGTAGATAATTCCTGCGAATTCTCAGGTTCAACTGCTGCTTTATCGAATGCCATACATTCAACAAGAATGGGAGGATATCTGAATGTACTTTCAGTATATGGAAATCCAAATCCTCCTGTACCAATGAATGATTTAGTATTCCGATATTTGCACTTGAAAGGAATTAATGGACGCAAAATGTGGTCTACTTGGGATATAATGGAAGATTTACTATCTCGTAATGAAATTGATATTGAAACCATTGTCACTCACAGAATAAACTGGAAGGATTTTCAAGATGCCATGAGGCTTTCCAAGAATGGGCAATGTGGTAAGATTATACTAGATTTCCCCTAATTCTGATTTATTGAAATACGGGGAATATTGAAATGGGAGGCGCGACGGCCTCAAAGCCCGTTGAAGGGTATGAAGTACGTAGTCGTCTCCGGCGGAGTTCTCAGCGGACTAGGTAAAGGCGTCACTGCTTCCAGCATTGGAGTTTTATTGAAAAGTGCTGGATTGCGAGTCACTGCAATCAAAATTGATCCCTATCTAAACAGTGATGCTGGGACAATGTCTCCTTTCGAACATGGGGAAGTTTTCGTTCTCGACGATGGTGGCGAAGCCGATCTTGACTTAGGAAACTACGAACGGTTCTGTGATCTGAATCTTTTCCGTGACAACAATATCACTACTGGAAAAATCTATTCAAGAGTAATTGAAGCTGAACGCCGTGGAGATTATCTTGGTAAAACTGTTCAAGTGATTCCTCATATTACAGATTCCGTTCAAGATTGGATTGAAAATGTTTCAAAGCAACCTGCAGATGGCAGTGGCCTTGAACCCGAAGCATGTGTAATTGAATTAGGCGGAACTGTTGGCGATATTGAAAGTGCACCCTTTATCGAAGCATTGCGTCAATTTCAGTTTAGAGTTGGAAGAGAAAATATTTGCTTTGTTCATGTTTCACTTGTTCCTGTCATGGGACCAGTTGGTGAACAAAAAACAAAACCAACACAGCATACTGTCAAAGAATTAAGGGGCCTTGGTATAAGTCCAGATGTCTTAGTTTGTCGTTCTCAATCTCCTTTGACTAAAGAAACCCGCGAAAAACTTGCAGCATTCTGCCATGTTTCTCCAAATTCTGTAATGAGTGCACATGATGTTTCAAACATTTACCGAGTTCCATTAATGCTCAAAGACCAAGGAATATGTCAAGCATTAGAAATCAATTGTAATGCTACAGACCTTATTCCTCGATGGGAGAAGATGGCAGACCGTGTTGACAATTTGGGTCAAGATATTCATATTGCAATGGTTGGGAAATATACTGGGTTAACTGATTCATACCTCTCTGTAATCAAAAGTTTGCAACATGCTTCATATTCAGTAAATAGGACATTAGTCATTGATTGGATTGAAGCTAGTAATTTAGAAAATCAAGAACATGAAGATTGGAATACTTTGCGCGCAGCAAATGGTATATTAGTTCCTGGAGGGTTTGGTGATCGTGGAATAGAAGGTAAAATATTAGCTGCTGAATATGCCAGAACAAACAATATTCCATATCTAGGAATTTGTCTTGGATTACAAGTTGCAACCATTGAATTTTGTCGTAATGTCTTAGGAATGGAAAATGCAAACTCGACAGAATTTGATGAAAATACGCCCCATCCAGCAGTCATTTTCATGCCTGAAATTTCAAAAACGCACCTTGGAGGTACAATGCGCTTAGGTAGTAGGCCAACCAATTTCCAAGTAAATGAGTGCATGATTAAACGATTATACAATGGGGTTGAACAAGTTGATGAAAGGCATCGTCATAGATATGAAGTAAATCCTGATTTGATAAAACAAATTGAAGATGCTGGATTGATTTTTGTGGGGAAGGATGAGACAGGGCAACGTTGTGAAATCTTTGAATTAGAAGGTCACCCTTACTATGTAGGAGTTCAATATCATCCTGAATTCAAAAGCAGACCTGAGAGGCCAAGTCCTCCTTTCCTTGGATTGTTAATGGCAGCCACTGGCAAACAAATTTGAACAGTCAATCATCTGCGACGCGAATCACACGAGTTGTTCGATATCCTTGAAGGAGTTTTATGTAACGCTTAGCACGAATTTCATCATCAAGACCCTCGTTTCCAGTATCAATTCTAACCTCTGAAAGTCCGAGTAACTTTGCTGGTGTTGCAATGCCTAGAATATTTTCAATACCAATCTCTCTAATTACTTCTGGAGAAAGTTGTAAATTGCCACGTCCAATCAAAAATCCCTGCCCCCCCATTGGAGACAATAATAATATGACTTTTCCTTTATGTGAACTTATTTTCTCAAGCAATCTTTTTTCATTTAAATCTAAATACATCTCCCCGGAACTTTGTATATCTATACCCAACAATGTAGATTCAAAACCAAGTTCTAGACACATTTGACGTAATGTTCCTCCACTACCCCACACTATCATCAAAGTGGGGTCTTCCTCAAGCAAATTGCCAATATGCATTGCCATTGCTTCCAAGGTTTCTGATTCTGATTCACGTTGTACTTGTTCCTTGGCGCCTTGCATCCATCTCGGACTGGCAGGAGTAAATGCTTCACCATACATCTTGACTTTCCATTCGCCTTTCAAATATACTTCTTCATCCAAATCCATAACTTCTGTTCTAGCAATCATCAAATCACCAACAACGTAAGCATACACCACTTCAGCGGCTGCTTTTGGAGTTGTTGCAAAACATCCACTATGCATTTTTACGCCACCAGGGACTCCTACAAGTGGTATCTCTCTACCATCAAGGGATTCTACAATATCTCTTGTAGTTCCATCTCCCCCTGCATAAAGAAATAAATCAGGGCTATGAGTTTCAATAAATTGTGCTGTACTCTCTGCTGAAGTAACTTCTGGAGTTACTCCTGTAGATGTATATTCCATAGGAATCCAATCCCCTCCCATTCTACCTTCCCATGCAATTATTTCGATCGGTTTTCTTGCTAAATCACTAAGGTGTTGCAAACATATCTTCATTCTTGGTCCCGATCTATCTTCAGCACCAGCAGCTCTCGCTTCAGCAGCCCTGCCATCACTCCCTTTGAAACCTAATCTACCACCTAGACCAGCATCAGGATTGACCATCACCGCGATGCGCATGTTCTATTCGAAACACTCACGATACATCAAACCGATTATGTATTACGGCTAACAAGGCCTGTTCATGGAGCGCAAAACTGATGATTTGAGTTTCGAAGGGGCTTGGGACAACCAATACGAAAATGAGAAGAAAACTTCTGAGAAATCTTTGAAAAAATCGGAAGGCCCCATACATGAAAAACCAGCCTTTAGAGGCCAGAGGGATATCGTTGAAAAACGCTCACAAATCGTTATGTCCGCAAAAAAGAATACCACTCCTAAAATAGAAAAGAAAAATGCCAATGTCGTTGAACGATTATCATCAAAAGATGGGGATGACTTCGATGTTGAATGGTGAGGGTTGAAATGTAAAAACGCCCCCGTAGGGGGCGGAGGCGCACCCATGAGCATGATCAATATCACTCTCCCAGATGGTTCGGTTAACGAATATGCTACAGGCATCACAGCTGGTGAAATAGTAATTGATATTGAAGGTAGAAAGCATGATTGCGTGGCTGCCAATGTTGATGGGATGGAGGTTGATTTTTCGCATATCCTTACAGAAAGTTGCTCTGTTACTGGAATCTCCGGTTTTAGTGAGGAAGGTATACACATACTTCGACACTCTGCAGCTCACCTATTAGCACAGGCTGTAAGTCAATTATATCCAAATGCAAATCCAACAATTGGCCCTGCAATTGATAGAGGGTTTTACTATGATTTTGCGGGTTTAGATGATTTTGGAGAAGCAGAAATGAAGATTGTGCAAAAGAAGATGCATGAAATTGCCAGAAAAAATCAAACTGTAGAAAGGATTGAATGTTCTGAATCTGAATTGATAGATCTATTTTCTTCAAATCCATACAAAATAGAAATCATTAACGATAAGTTAGATGAAGGTTCTGGATCAACAATCTACCGTCAAGGTGACTGGTATGATTTGTGTCTAGGACCCCATGTTCATTCGACTGCAAAGTTGATGCATGTGCGCCTTACCTCTGTCTCCTCTGCATTTTGGAGAGGTGACCAATCCCGGGAACAATTAACGCGCATATATGGAATCATAGAGCCAACAAAAGATGCCTTAAAACAAACTCTTTCCGCGCTAGAAGAAGCGAAAAGACGGGACCATCGTAAACTTGGAAAGGATCTACAATTATTCTATGTCGATGAAGATGTTGGACAAGGCCTGATTCTATGGACTCCAAGAGGTTCAATCATACGAAATGAATTACAACAATTCATTTCAGAACATCTTACAAGACAGGGTTACAATCAAGTATTCACTCCCCATATAGGCAAATTGGATCTATACCGTATTAGTGGACACTTTCCCTATTACCAAGAGTCACAATATCCTCCACTTGTAGAAAAAGACATGATGAAGAAACTGGCTGACGAGGGGTGTAGTTGTGATGAACTATCGAATATGATGTCTACTGGTGATATTGAAGGATATATGCTCAAGCCAATGAATTGCCCTCATCACATCAAGATTTATGCATCCCAAGCAAGATCGTATCGAGATTTACCTTTACGTCTTGCAGAATTTGGAACTGTATATCGATGGGAGCAATCTGGTGAAATCAGTGGCATGACAAGAGTTCGTGGATTTACTCAAGATGATGCCCATTTATTTGTAACTGAAGATCAAATAGCAAACGAAGTTCTCGGCTGCATTGAATTGGTGCAGGTGATTTTCGGGGCTCTTGGTATGCATGATTATCGCGTCAGGGTGGGATTGAGAGATCCTGATTCAACCAAATATGTTGGAGAAGTAGACAAATGGGATAGGGCAGAAGAAGCATGTCGTTCTGCTGCTTCAAGTTTGGGAGTTAATTGGTCTGAAGAGCCTGGAGAAGCTGCATTCTATGGCCCGAAAATAGATTTCGTTGTCAAAGATGTCATAGGAAGAGAATGGCAATTAGGTACAGTACAAGTAGATTACAATCTCCCTGAGCGATTTAATCTTCAATACAAAGGAAATGATGGAGAACTACACCGCCCTGTTATGATACACCGTGCACCATTTGGCTCTATGGAAAGATTCTGTGGTGTACTTATCGAACATTTTGCTGGTAAGTTTCCTACTTGGCTTTCACCAACTCAAGTACATGTCCTCACTATTTCTGAAAAACAAATCGAATACGGAAGAAAAGTTGTCAGCGCTCTGAAGTCTGCAGGGATTCGCGTAAATATTGATGATGGAGATGATACAATAGGCAAAAAAATTAGAATGCATAGGAAATTTCAACCGGCATATATGTTAATTCTTGGAGATGAAGAAATGACAAACGGTACTGTGTCTATTCGTGCAAGAAATGGCGATCAACTTTCAGGCTTGAATCTTGATGATTTTGTCAACCAATTAAGTGTTGAAATTGATGAAAAGATTGCAATTCCATCTCTAGTTCCTACACAGGATTAAGGAGTGATCAATTTGGGAATCCAAATCGTAAGTGGATTCGATGCAATGACATTGTTCAGCATACTTCTTTCTTTCGCTTTTGCATATGGTTTCCATGAAATTTTTGTTCCTCGGTCACTTAGTGAATTACAAGTTGCATTTCCAACTGGTCCGAAGAGATATGAAGTCCACAAAGTTACTGCTAATACAAAAGAAGCGAAAGAATTGCTTGCATCTGAAGGTATGCGTTTTGGAATTACGGTCTATTTAATGGCATTAACTGGTGCTATCTTAGTTGCTACTGAATGGTCAATGTACCAATTAGGATTTTCAGATGGATTGCACAAATTTTCATTGGCTTTAGCATTAGTCTTAATCGCATTTCCTGCCGTAATCTCTTCAGGAGTCTCAATGTCTGCTCAAATAATTACTCGTACTGGAGGAAATCGAGCCACATTACAAGAAGCTAGCACTTTTAGAAATGGTGTTTCTATTTCTATGGTAATAATGTGGTTTACTGCATTGATTATGGTATGGTATATTCTGGGATTTGCTGGAGTTGGATGGGATAGAAAACTTGCATTAATTGGCACTCTAGCCTTTGCTCCATCATTCATCGCATATGGACGGGTGATGGGTTCATCTTGGACTGCTTTGGCTGAATCTAGCAAGATGTTATCACGAGGTGAACCATCAGCATTTTATCCATATAAGCCCGGTGCGAGGAAGCAATTTGTATCCACTCTAGTTTACTTTAACACTGCTGTAATGCCTTACATTGCATTCAACACACTTGTTTCACTTGTTCTAATCCTAATAGACGATGGAATGTTTGTACATTCCGAACGTGTTCTTGCCTTACCTGAATACCGTATTCAGAGTTCAATAATGGAAGAGGGAGGATTACTTGGATTTTTTATTATTGAAATGTTTTCATATATTCCCGAAGCGGGAATAAGAGTTCCCCTCGTCTCTTTAGTACTTCTTTTCTTATTACTAAACGTTGCAATTATTGGATTCTTATTTGTTTATGAAGTCGCTAGAATTTTGTTCTTAGATATCGCAGATATTTCAGGAAAGGGAGGGATTCGCCTTGCAGATTCACGTTTATTGAGATCTGAAAAAAGTCAACAGGCTAGTGTCCTAAATTTCTGTTTTACAGGTTTTGCTGGGCAATCTATGCTATTGCTTGCATTAGCAATGCTTACTTTTTGGGACTCACAATATTTGCCTCAAGGGCAACAATGTGGTTCATGGCAGGGTTCAATTTGTGAATTTATTCGGAAAGATGCCTTAGAAGAAATGACATGGATGCTTTCAGCTGGTGGACAAATTGTTTTCTTAGGAATATGGATGCTAAGTAGAAGAACTGGCCAGCATCTATCTGACATTTCATTTGATGCAAAGGCTGTAGAAAATAGGGTACAACTAGAATCAATAGAGAATCTAATTTATCGCCAAGACGAATCATTTATTGAAATGATTGCAAATGATGAATGGTCAATAGCACTAGAACGAATGGAGCGATTATATGAGGACCATGGAGAAGAAGCGGTAGAAGGGCTATCATTGGTCAAAAGAACTGAAGCATCAATGGAATTACTAATGGGCTTAGGAAGATGGGATCAGGCTGAACAAGTTGCATTGTCTTTCTTAGCACTAAGAGCTGGTAGAAGGGCTGAAATTGCACGTCTTATTCTCGTAGGTGCATCACTTGCTCAGAGAGATATCCCAGAAGCAATACCTCGTCTTGAGTTACTTAGTGATGAAGATATTGAAGCAGCAAGAATGAAATGGATTACGAGCATCCTAAAGCCATCAATTCCTCTCCCGAATTCAATTCGAGCATCCCTCAAATTAGATCCAATAACAAAAAGGAACATCGATTTATTACGCCGATATAAAGAGGGAGCGCCTGCTTCGGATTTAGTTTGGATTAACGACCCTCCAGGCCGAATGCAGATTCTCAGCGATATTGCCAGATTTAGAATTTGGAATCAATCTGAAATTGCATTAGACCGTATTGAATTATGGGTCAAAAAAGAAAATATAGATTTGTCTAAATGGCCTCAAGGACAAGTTGCTAGAGCACTTCTCTATTTGGATAGAGGGATGGCGGCTAGTGCGATTGATATCATTAGGCAAGCAATAAAGAAGCATCCCAGACATCCTAATTTACGAAGAATGGCAATATGGTTTGCAAGAAAGGGTGAAAAAATATCGCTTCCAGAAAATGAGCGAACTGGACTTATATGGGCTGATACCATGGCAGGAGAATGGGAAATAAATTGGCTTGCCACACACAATGTAGCAGTAGCGCCAACACTAGAACACCAGAAATTAAAGCAGCATGCTTGGAATGCTAACGCGTGGGCATGCCGAAGAGAAAACACTGATTTATTGAAAGGGCGTAAAGATTGGAAACAGTTCGAATGGCAAATACAACCAGTTGCCAACCATCTATTACTCGCCGGATTGGTTACAACAATCGGAGGCGCACCTATCGATTTGGGATTACCAGGATGGATTGATATTAATCAGTGTGAACAAGCTAATCTTCTAGATTTGTAACCTTCAAATATCAAAGTAAATTATCTACCAATGCTTCTACATCTTGTGTTTTACCACAATACCTGCATCTAAGTTCAAGAGGGTCACGGTTTGTTAATACTAATCTGTGCGGTAATGGTTCTCTTGGATTAATTGTGATGCAATTAGAGAACGTACACCTCGCTACATTTACTACTTCGTCTGTTAAATTGATATCTAGTTTTTCTGCTACAGAATATGCTCTAATTATGGAAACTGATGCTTCTGGAGCAACTAAAGCTAAACGATCTAATTCCACCTGAGTTAATTCTCTATCTTCTACTTTGATGATATCTTTTCCTCCCATTTTCTGGCTTGGAACATTCATTACTAATGAGACAGGATTAGATAGTGAACCATCTAAACCTAACATTTTGAGAACCGAAAGGGATTTTCCTGCTGGCACATGGTCAATCACTGTACCGTTTCTGATTGCAGTTACTCTACGCATGCTAGCTTCTTGTACACTCATCAAATCTCACTCCCCATTGTATTAACATCACTAGGAACCTTTACTCCAAGTAACCAACACATCAATGACATTCGGGTAACTACTCCATTGAATGCCTGTTCAAAATAACACGCATGACGCGTAGAATCTACAGATGAATCTATTTCATCAACTCTTGGTAGTGGGTGCATAATTATCATCTCAGCTTTTGCATCATCAAGGTCGCGAGCATGTAATTTGTATGCTCCTGCAACCTTATGATATTCGTCTTCATCAGGGAATCTCTCCTTTTGGATTCGAGTCATGTAAACTACATCTGCATTCACTATTTGGCTTAGTAAATCATCAGTTTCGTTAACATCTGCTCCTTGATTACGCAAATCTGAGATTATCTCTTCGGGCATTCTAAGGGCTTCAGGTGAAGAAAGTGTAACATTGCAGCCAAATCTAACTAAGGCGTGTGAAAGTGAGTGCACAGTTCTACCATATCTAAGGTCTCCAGCTAATACCACATTTAGGCCTTCCAATGTGCCATGTGCCCTTCTAATGGTAAATAGATCAAGCATTGTTTGAGTTGGATGATGCCCAGCTCCGTCACCACCATTCATTATGGGGACATTTGCACTATCCGATGCATATTGTGCTGCACCTTGCCTCGGATGTCGCATGGCAATGATATCAGTATAACCATCTACCATCTGTATTGTGTCATACAAAGTTTCGCCTTTCACTACAGATGAGGTTTTTACATCACCAAGATTGACAACATTGCCACCGAGTCTCTTCATTGCGGTTTCAAATGACATTCTTGTTCTTGTCGAAGGTTCAAAAAATAAATTGCCTAAGATTCTACCTTGAAGTAGTGGCAAAAATATCTCTCCTTTGGCAACTGGAAGAAGCTGCTCTGCATCATCGAGAATAGAAATTATCTCCTCATTAGTCAAGTCGTCCATGGTGATTAGTCCGGGCATTTCGGTCCCCCTTCCCTTAGGCTTGGATTAACCCCGACCTTGAACATTAGGGCGCGACTATCCGCTCGATTGATACGAGAGATATGCTTCCTAAGAAGACATGCGAAGGGTTTGGTGGCTCATTCTTCTACTAATTCTACCAACAATTTCTGCAGATTCTTCTAATAGTATCAATATTGAAGTTGAGGACCCGACAGGCCAGCCACTTGAAAATTGTCAAACCGAAATTCGTGATCCATGGAGTGGAACAATATTACAAAACCCTACGAAAGGAATGTATCAGCCATATGCATTTTGCGAAGGTTATGTTGTAATGTGGCATCAGCCAGTAAAATCTTCACAAACAACTGTTGTGCTCGAAGCATATCCAATTATCGATGACTTATTTACAGTTGAAAATGTTTCCAGTATTGTTGCAATTGGGGCAGATTGGGATACCGTTCCTATGAATAATAGTGTAACTGCGCCTCAGGGTGTATCATTAATAATTCTTGGAGAGGGTGGTTCAGCAATAAGAACTGTTGAGTCACACATCTCACTTCCATCTACATTAAACTCTTACAACCTTTCAGGAAACTATTCTCAAGACATAGAAGTAATTGCAGTTCATTCGATATCTGGTGCAATAATTCATTGGGTAAATCAAACAATTACAGTAGGAGAATATGGAAATGGATGGAGTGCTAGAATTTTGAAAGATGGCCTACCTATTGGAAATGAAACATGGCCTCCAACTCGTGAATGGGTTTCATTACAACTTAATACGAGTGAAATCAAAGGCCAGTCCATACTATCGTTTGACTCACCACTGAATCAAAACCAGCAAATAAATGGTACCTGGCAAGCTAATCACAAATTTTCAACGGGAGTTGGTTTACCATTTATCCCTGGATCAAATGCTGGAATTCAAAGTCAAGTTCTAAGATTCTTAAATGGCGATGAAAATGAATTAGAAAATATTCTCGAAACTATTGACTATTCTAGTGGGATAGATTCTCATTGCTGCATTATTGATGATTCTGCCGTAAATTTTGACAATGTCAACATAGAAGCAAATATTGACTTAGAATCTGGAGTCTGGGGGTGGAATGAAAGCGCTAACATTAGTATAGAACGATCACATCTTGACATTATCCATTTGGAAGTCCCGTTTTCAAATGATATTCGTCAATTGACTCCAATTACTTTTGAAACAAAGGGGGTATGGCAATATCTCTCTTCCCCGTTAGAAAATTGGATTAATGGAAGTTCTGAGAGATTTACTCTTGATCGATCTCAAACATCAATAAATGGCCTATATGTAATTTCAATGACTCAAAATTACCCACCTGAAATTTCAATAAATTATGAAGCATTGCCATGGGAAAATGAACAATTTGAATTAATAGCCCATATTGATGATTCGCATTTATCTACGCATCTATGTCTGTGGAATATTGATGGAGAGAGTGACAATAGTTCCTTGAATCTCAGCTCTTTTGAACCAGATACATTACTCAGTGTTTCAATAAATTGTACTGATGAAGGAGGGCTATCAGGCTATTGGGAAGGAGAGATTATTCTTGATGATGAATTCCCTTGGATTAATGCTACAACTGAAACTCAAATAATACCTCCCGGTGCGTTTAATTGGAATCTAATGATTGGAGATGATCATGATGAAAATTTAACTGTTTATTGGACTAGTAATAAATCTGAAGGTTGGTGGTCTATCGGAGATCAACTTGAGACGAATTTTCATGTTAACTCTGAATTAAACTCAGAAACAGATTCAATAGAGGACCGTCACAACAAAAGAAACCCAATCGAATATTGGCTAGCCGCAGAGATTAGTGATGATGCAGGGCACACTATTTACCGTAACTGGACTATCCAACTTAGTGATATTATTGGTCCAACAATAAGAGGTCAACTAGAGTTCAATAATGGTGGCAATTGGGAAAATAAGAATCTATTCAACTCGACTGATGTTCTAAGATTGAACTTGACTCCAACTTTTGATGACCATTCTGCGATTGAAAATGTATTGTTTGAAGTCAAACATATCAATGGAACCATTGAGAACAATCTTACTTGGAACGAAATTCAATTTCTAGAATTCCCCAATCCTGGATCTGGTTTCCATCTAATGGAGATAAAATCCTGGGATGAAGTTGGAAATATAGGAGCTAGTACTGTTGGAATAGCAATTTCTCCATCAAGCAATCGTGATTTAGAAATTGTTGACATAAAACATTCAGGCGGAGAACTTGAACCTGGGAAAAATGTATTTTGGATAACTATTCAAAATAATGGAGCAAGTACGACTGAATTCATTTTGTGCAGCGGAGACAAATGCAAATCTGGAGTTATTGGTCCTTCGAGTTATAACAACAATGCAACAACTATTGTACATATGGAAACTGAGATGGGATGGTTTGAAACGTACGGAGTTGAATTATCTTATATCGATGAAAATAACAATACTATTGTAAAAACAGAAATTTCTGAATATTCAAGTGGGGCTGGAATTGGGGGTTTAGAATTGCTTCTAATTGTAACATTCAGTTCGATTACAATATACTGGCTTCGAACACGCAATGAAGCGAGATTCTGATAACGGAGAAGGTCGAGTGAGTTCTATGGACGGCATGAATACACTTGAAGAAGCCGTCGAAGCGGAAACGCGGGCTATACTCGATCGAATAGAACGATTAGCAATGATTAGTGCCCTAATAATGCTATGTGCAGCGGCTTGGCTTGCATGGCCCACATTGATGTCTGCAATGGATGGTGGTTCGTTAATTCAAGGAATAGGTTATTCTTTGATCATACTAACTTGGGGGATCTTTGTTCAAGACCTTGGACTCATGGATGGACGTGCTAAGACTAGAGTTGCAGCAGTTACAACAATTGCATATTTGCCAATTCTAGTTATGGGTATTCCACATCTTTTTGGAGATACTTTGGAATTTATTGGGGCATTATTGATGATTTGCGTTTCTGGTTCTCTTTTTGTTTCTAGCAGAAAAATGCTAATTGGAGGTATTGAAGTAATGCGTTTCAGGTCTGTAATGGGCCTATTATCAGTTGCAATTGCAATTCCAATTACTATTGGTAATGATTTAACTCAATTCTCCGGAATATTGCAATTATCCTTCTGTGGAATTGGTGTTCTTCTAGTTATTACAGATTGGTTTAGCTCTGATAATCATAGAGCAGAAAGGAAATTATTTGATCGAAGATTGAATGCATTAGAAAATCGCATATTAGAATTGAAAAGCCAGGGTTCTTCTGTAGATCAAGCAGCAAGTCTCATTATGACTGCAAGAGAAGAAGGGCATCGCGACCCACCATGGGGAATGAAGTTACTTAATGAAGCCGAAGAAGATATTGAAAGATCATTATCACTAGCAGGCGATGTTGAAATTATCCGTGATGATGCTTTAGATTCAGTAGAAACTGCAGAAAATATTGCACCTATAGTAAAAAGACCAAGAAAAGCATGGAATATGGGAATTCGAGAAGTTGAATTAGGTAGTCTTAGAGAAGGTGAAACCCTTTTCAGGCAAGCAAAGAAACGTGCTAATGAGATTATTGAATGGTGGGAAAAAGCTGAAAATGCAATACGTGAAGGTTCTGCAAAGTTAGCGAAATCTGATCACCCCCCTGTACATCTTGAAGAATTATTAGTTGAAGCTAAGAAAAAATTGAATTCTGAACAACCAAAAAAAGCATGGGAATTAGCTATTGTAATACCTAATCAATTGAATGCTTCTGATGATGCTTTAGATAACGCTGCAAATTCTTTGAAAGATGCAAAAAGGCAGTTGAAAGCTGCAAATGGCATTCATAAATCGCCGCTAAAAGAAAGATTGGTTCACGCTGAAAAAGCATTGGAATCTGGTGATCATGCACAAGCCAAAGGCCTTGCTGATGGTGTTGTTCGTGAAATAAACTCTGAAAGAGAGGCAATGGAAGATGTAAGAAGAGCCTTGAGGCAAAAGGTACATTTGATCTCACGATGGAATACAAGAGATGACTCTCAAGAATGGGATGCAAAATTAGTTGAACTTGAAAAATTTGCAGATGAAAAACAATGGAGTCATGCTGCTGTATTACTTGAACGCCTTACCAAGGAATTAGATTCTGAAGGTAAAGCCGAAGAAGAGGCAAATGAATTACTAACCTATGTTAAGGATGGATGGAAAACTCTCCGAAATCAATGTGAGGCTAGTGGAATCAAAGCAACAGATGACGAACGACGATCATGTGAAGAAGCCGTGGCAATTGCTGAGGAAGCAATCAAAGGCGGAAATATTGATCATGCTCTAGAATCACTTGGCCTTGCTGATGAGTTTATGGAAAAACTAAGACGGCGTGTTTAATCAAAAAGTAATTTCTTCATTTCGCAGCCCTTACATATTTCACCGCTGCAAATCTCTCCACATTCTGGACAAGAACTCGGCGGAGGAGGCCTGTTTTCAGTTGATTTAGCATTGAGGGCTTTTATGTCATCAGTCATTCTTAGTAAACCGTGTCTAGTACCCGGCACGTCAGATTCCATCCAAGCAATTGTTTCACGATGTCGGAAGCGCAATGCCCCACTTCCATGAGGACATTCTTCGTGGTGAATTGGAAGCTTCTTATGTAGAGCATAGAGATGTATCTCTTGTTCTGGAATCCACCTTAATGGAACAATACGTGGTTGTATTCCTTCGATTGGAGTATATGTATGAGGAGCTAATCGCAATGTTCTCTCTAAATCTCCATTCTGAAGATTCATCATTATTGTTTGAGCCATATCATCTAGATTATGTCCAAGGGCTATAACATCAGCTTCTACTCTACGTGCTAAATGATTTATTCCCTGTCTTCGAAAAACACCACAAAATGAACAAGGGGCTTTTGCTTCTGATAATTCACTCATCCTAACAACAACTTCGTCCATTTCTTTAAATCCTAATTCAGGATAAGAAACAGTTTCAAAACGAACACCTAGATCCTCACATAATGTTCTAGCGCATTCTAATGAAGGGGGGCGATATCCCTCAATGCCTTCATCGACACAGCCACCAATAATTGTTACATCTGGCCGCATACCTAATGTTCCAACGATTCTTTCCAACAATACTGCTGAGTCCTTTCCCCCGGATATCGCAACCAATATCGTGAAATTGTTACCCTTTGGTATGACCAATTGCTTTCTAAGAGCTTTAGATACTTTCTTCTCTACACTTTCTGATAAATGGTTACCGCACATCATACGGCCTGAATAAATTTGATGATGAATTGCAGGATTGCGACATTTGTCACATCCTGGAACTTCAAATCTTCCGGCCATACAATTGCTACGGGATTTATGGTTTGATGTGAACGGTTAAAAAATCCAATTGAAAAAATGAATTTTCAATTGGTTTTCATTTTGTCATAATTACACATTCAAAAAAATCAGTTGGCGAAATTAATTCACTGCATAAATCGCCCTACGGGCGTTTAGACATCCCAAACTTCTTGAAGCCTATTTCGACCTGAAGGTATCTGAGCGCGCATGCTGCAACGAATTCTGGCCGACTTCTCCGCCATTTCTGGTGTTGATCAGGCATACATTGTTTCGAAACGTGACGGGTTGGTTGCAGCGGTAGGGGCGAAGAGAAATCTTCCTAATTTGGACCATGCCCAAAAATTGGTCCGAGCGATGGAAAATCTCGATGCAAAGACTGACTTTGGAAGGGGTTTGGAATTTTGGTCTGAAAGAGGGAGTACAATGTATCTTTGTAGAATTAGTGAAGATGCAAGCATCATCTTGTCAGGCAAAAAGGATGGACAAATTGCTAGGTGGAGACACGCAGTTGATTGCAATCTTACCATGGTGCTCGCTGCAATGAGGTGAAATGATGTTTGATTTACCATACGGGGCCCCCTTTGATGGCGATTTTGATATAAGTGATGGAGCAATAATTCCGTTTGAAAACGGTGCTATTTCGACATATGTGGGGCGAAGATCTACTCCTAGTGGCCATCGTATAATTCGCGCTGGTAGAATTGTGGGATGGTTGGCCGAACCTGCAAAAGGAAAGGCATTACTCTGTGGGTCTGAAGCACGATCTCATTTAGAAAACTTAGAAACTGAACAACATAGGCTCAAAGGCAAAGTTTGGAGTCAATCTGCACTTGGCTCTATTGCGGAAATATTGCCTGAATGTTTTGAACATGCAGCCGATATGCGGGGACTCATTGGATCTGGAGATTCAATTGAAAGATTACTATCAAGAGATTTGTCTGCGGTTCTACAAGAACTCACTAAGAAAAATGATGTTCGTGGAGGAATTGCAGTAGATCAAGGCATGTTAATTGATGATTCTGGTGATTTACCTTCTGATGCAAAGGACCTAGCTGCGCAAGTTGGAGAGACATTAACTGGCCGCAAAGCGATGGCTTCTGATTTAGGCCTGGATGGTAATGGGCATTGGACATTGCATACTGGAGATGGTGCGCTATTACTGGCTGAAGCTGGTGAAATTGCACTTGCAGTATGGACTGAAGCCGATACTGACCACTCTATGTTGATTAATCAAATTACAGCAACAATGGATGGGCAAACTGAGATCATGGGTTCGGGGGGTCAAACGCTTTCTGATGGCCATATAGTTAGAGAAGGGCGCGGGGGTTCTGATGCTGTCCTTTCTATGCTACAAACCGCTTTGGAAGAAGGGATTACTGGCCATTTAAGCGCTGGAAAATCTTCAAAGGCAATTCGAATTGCTTTGGTTAAAGGAATTCCTGTAGCAATACAAGCTCCAAAAGGGCACGCCCTTGATTCTGCGCTTAGGGACATGACTGAATCAAAGCGTACTCTTGCATTGCACAGATTACCGGTTGGCACTATACTTGGTCCTGATTCGGGCAATGTGAAAGATTTTTCACTTCCCTCATTTTGCTCAATAATGGCTGAAACAAGAGTAAGATCAGATGCAAAGAAAGCACTTATATCTCAAACAATGGATGAAATGTATGGGTTTGAAGTTGGCCTTGCCAATCTAAAGAAAGACCGAACAAAATCTGAATTTAAAATATCTAATGTTGGAATTAGCAAAGGCCTAGATTCTATTGAAAAGAGTGCCGCTGCTATTGATGATGGCTTGCGTAGAAAGTTGGAAAAGGCTGAACATGCTCTAGATGAAGTTAATTCTGAGTTAATTGCGACACGTGTTGCCCTTGATTCTGCGAAAAAGGCGGAAGAAGCGGCAAAAGTCAACGCGCTTGAGGCAAATAGGCAAGCATCTGACATACAATCCAAAATTTCTGGATCAAATAAAGAACTAGATCAATTACAAATTGACCTCTCTAGCGCACAAGCAAGTGCAGAATCTGCAGAATCCCGAGCAGATAGATTAGCAAAACGCATCAACGAACTTGAACATCAACTATCCGAACGAGCAAGTGAATTAGCAAAAGCTCTAGGTGATTCCAAGGCTAGTTCAGAGTTATCAAAACAAATCGAAGAAATGGCATCTACCGAAGCTGCTCTTTCTAGTGACATAGATTCACATTCTACAACTCTAGCATCAATTCGCTCTAGAATTGAGGATGACCAAAGGCGTCAGCGTATGATTGAAGAACAGGTCGAAGCTGCTAGAGATAGACATCGTAGAGCACAAGCTGAACTATCTGATGTTGAGAGCAAGATCAATGATGCCACATTATCTCTGCGTCAAATTGAGGCTGAATCAAAATCCGCACGTGATAGAACAGAAGATGACCGTTCAAGGCTGACTGAACAAGAAAATCGTGCTGCAATGATACAAGCGGAAATGAAAGAGTTGATGGATGAACGCCGTCAGACATTGAAAGAATTAGGGGATCTCGGTGCTCGCCGGGGTCAAGCTGAGGCTGAATTATCAAATCTACTAGATCAGGCTGAGGCTCTAGCAATTGCACATGAAGAAGCATTGTCAGATATTAAGGAAGCCGAGTTACTTAGAGCACGATTATCTGAAGAGCCTTTGGCACAAGCATTACTGGAAGATGCCCAGCAATTTGAGGGGTTAGGCCCTGTACTAGATAGATTAGAGCATGCACGTAGTCTTGGGTATTCTGTCTCTTTACTTGATAGAGCAGTAGAAAGAGCGCTTCAAGTAATTCAAGGAGTCGTTGACCATGTTGCAAAAACACCACGCAATTTACTTTCAAATGAAGTTATGTCGCTATTAGAGCGCCAAGTTCCTGCAACTGCTGGAGCCGTTAGAGGATTGTCCCGGTGGTCTGTTCAGCAGCGATTAGAACATCAATTAGGTGAAACTGTAACTAATCTGATTTTGGATTTAGAAAATTTGCTCGAAGATTATGATCGTTCTGTAACGATGCTACGTAGAATTCGAAATGTCCTCGAACAATTAGAAAAGCTTGGAGCGCCTACAGACCAAGTTCAGGCTTTAATTGCAAATACGCGCCGACCTGAATCTTTGCCAGTACTTGCACGTGAGACACGTTCATTGATTCAAAAGGCGCTTGATGACATACATCTCGAAGCAGATATGCGAGATGCTGGATCTGCTGTACGCCTTGAATCAACTACGATTGCACTTGAAGAATTATTAACACAACTAGACGCGAGTGGATTTGTTAATGGCGAGGTTAGGGGTGCACTTTGGGATTTCAAACGAGATGGCTATTTGCCCTTTGAACGTAACAATGTCCCACTTACAGCAAGGGAGCCTATCGAAGAAGAAGTTATCGAAGAATTACAGGGAGAATTGATTGATGAAGAAGTGGCTGTATCTACTGAAACAAGTGATGTTGCAGAAGAGTGGGAAGAAATGAGTACTCCAGCCAAAGAGGATGATGCTGTTAGTGAAGAAAGTGTTCTTTCTCATGATGATGAAAGGGCTTCCCTAGAAGAGGAGCTTGCTAGATTAGATGCAAGGTGGGTACGCCAAAGTGAACCAGTTCCTGAATCAAGTGGATCTGATATTGCCCTTGGTGAATTGGAAGAAGAACTTGATGGAATAGACCTCTGAGGTTTTCAAATGTCAAATTTGTATCCGCTTTGGATTGAGAAATTTGGATTTTTATTGCTAGTAACTGCTGGAATTGTACTAGGAATAGAATTGAGTAATTATCTTGAAGGCGTTCTACTTTGGATAACTAGAATTTGCGGAATTCCAATTCTTGTTTTAGTGATTACTGAATTCCTTGGTAGGCTACTGCAATCGATAATTACTCGCGAGTAATAATTGTTGATTCTATCAAGCCCCAGAACCTTTGCCAGGGAACTACAAATCGTAATAATGCCATAACTCCCAAAAATAGTAGAGCGGATATTACCAGCCCATATGTCAATGTTAGTTCAATCGATTCTCCTACTTGAGATGCCCACTGTGAACCTGTAATTCCACTTACCCACTCTAACAATACCGAATGGAAGCCTAAAGCAATAGTAGTTACAACTACAGTTAATGACAAAAATATCCCTGTATGTCTAATCAATCCGTTTAACAAATTGTCCATCTGTGAAACATATTCTGGATCTCTTTTACATGATTCTGGTAATCGATAAGCATATTCTAATTGCCTAATTACTCCAAATGCTGATTCTTGGAAAATCATCATCAGACATGCAATTAATATCAAAGAAAATTGTTCTGCATTAACTAAGCCAAAGATATCTGGATCTGAAACTAATACTTCAAGGGTATTCAATTGAGAACCATAATCTCCCAACTGTGCTCTAATTAGAGGGAATGTAAGTATAGCGTGAATTCCCAAAAATAGTAATGTGAAACCAATAGCCCATGCCACCCCTCTTCGTGAAAGGCCCCAGATTCCTTTAGTCCCTGTTATAATTGGTAACAGATAAAATGACAATATTATTAGTGAGAGCATGAATAATAATGGCCATTCAAGAGCTTGTAACACATCTTCGGTAGGTGCGCTCCATCCTTCACCAAGTAATTGCCAAAGATAAGTCACTACGAATTTTCCAGCAAGTAACAGAATCATGCAAATAATAAATCCTAATTTTATTCTTTGTTGCATCTTTGGTGTTTGGAATGCTAAGAAGGCCATAGCACCACCTAGGCCCATTCCCAGGCCAATTGGAACATAAAATCTAGCAAGCCCATCTTGTGAAGAGCCTGTGAGCCAATCTGCTAATGGTAACTCAATACCTAATCCGGATTCTATTGTCGCGAACAATTGTGTGTGATCTATACTTCCTACAACATAAGTAGAAACTACTTCCATATACATCCACACTAGTGAAAGTGTTGCTACTACTTGTAAAGTAACTATTTGCCATTGGCGGCGGAGTTGTCGAAGATGTAAGGAACGGCTTCCTTCACTTTGAGGGGATACTTCTCCTGCCATATTATCACCTAGTAACCTCTGACTTGCAACAATGCCTGTGACAAATCCATATCCGGCATCCAATCGATAACCTGACTACCAAATCCAGCCAACGAAGTTAATCTGTTTTGTCTTTCAATTTTCAATACCTCATAGGACATTCTTGGGATACGACTGACTAATCTTTCGAAATCAATAGATGAGGGTGACAGTACAGTAACCTCATGACCTCTTCCAACAAGGTCTCTAACTGCTGATGGAACAGTTCCATCTCCTTCACAGGATGAAATAATGAATACTGGGCTGCCTCGACTAAACCTTGCGGCCAAACTATTTGTCACAGCTTGTAAAGGCATAGTACCTCTAGGAGCCACTCCAGCAAGGGAACTCAAGATCTTGAAATATTGTTTATCCCCTGTATCAGGAGGTAAAAATGATAGTTTCTCATCATAAATTGTTAGCGATACTGAATCTCGTCTTTTGATAAAGAAACTTGCTAGGCTTGCAGCTGCAACTGTTCCCATTTCAAGTGGATTTTTCAATACAGTACCAATACGTGCAATATCTCTACTATCGAGAATAATATACAAATCTGTGACAGCATCACGACACTTTTCATTTATCATTAAATCACCAGTACGTGCAAATGCTTTCCAATTAATATTCTTGAACGGATCGCCTGGCACGTATTCTCTTAGGCTGTAAAATTCAGTGCCAGGACCTGGTGTCCTCAGCGTTGTTGCACCAGTGTACATTTTAGCTGTTCGTGATCGAATGAATGCTTCTTCAACATCACGTATCTGTGGGAAAATGATAATGTCAGAATGATGGTCTACATACATTTCATCTACTGCAAGATTGAATGTATTTCGGTAACGTAAAGAAACTGGGCCTATTGAATAATGGCCCCTTAGTGGGCATCTCAAAACATAACGAATTCTTGCACTTTCTCCTGGTTTGAGATTGAGACGCATTTGGTTTAATCCACTTCTTAATTTCATTTCATGTGGAACGTTATCATAAACTTCTAATTGTTGGGTTCTGCGTCTACTACGATTTGTTACAAGTAATTCGACATACAAATCATCGCCTTTGTATAGATTATCTGCAGATAATGTTCTTTGCACTTCTACATCTCCATGGCCACTTACCCAAGAATTTACTACAATAAATGCGATAAATGCTAATCCCAGTATCATCATCTGATGATTGGAAATCATCATGCCAATAAGGATAAGTGCAATTCCTCCAGTAAAGGTGAAAGCTGCTTTACGTGTCCACATTTTTTATCACCTCAAGTCCTACCCCAGACCTTTATTCGTTTTACAATAGCAACCGTTTGTTCTAATGAATAATTCTTATTTTCAAACACGAATTTTACTAATATAGGGTCATTAATCATCGACTGTAATTCTCGTGCTGGTAGAGAATCAAATTCTTCTCTCGTTAGGCCATTTTGATTTCTAACCTTTGACAAAAATACTTGTTTTATTTTGTTTGATTTTGCATAATAGCCATACCGATTTGCATCTCCAAAGCCATAGTAGATTATACTGAATACATGCCTCCATGCTTCTGGATCTTTTTTCTTCAACAACACTGCTTCAAAAGAAATAAACAATATCATGAATAATAGAAGCATTGCTAAACCTTCACCAGTGAAATATACCAACAAGAAATATACTGTATTATACGATTCCGAAGCAACGCTTGGCTGTATATGTCGACTTTCATCAAATATTACTAATGCATTATCTGATGCTGTTGGATCTCCATTGTTATCTGATGTTGCTTCAGGGGAAAATAAGGAATCTACAATAAAATCTAATGCCCATTTTCGATTATCATTTGGAGGTATTGTATTCTCTGCTTTACCGTATTTACCAGCATTATAATTTTCATAATCATATATTGCATTGGTCAGAATTGAACCATCTGCTACAAATGTAATCCTACCCCCAGATCCATTACAATTTTGAGAAACACATACGTCTATTGAGAGATTAAATTGGCCCCACAAATCAGGAGTTTCTGAATTTTGTTCTGAACCAACCCATATTTCACCATCTCCATTTACATCTATTGTCGCTTCTGCACTTGTCATAGCAGTTATCTCAGTAGAACCAAAAGGAGAAAGTGTATTTGGAATGACGTCGATACCTGTAATATTGTTCAATAGTACTTGATAACTTGGATCGAATTGGATTTGTTGATCTGCCCAATGGTGCGAGCAAAGTCCTGAATTTGAATAAGTTACTGCTGTATTGTTGTATGCTGCACAAGGATGATCAGTTGTCCAACGAGTATGTGAGGTAAGAGTTTCTTGATCTAATTGAGTGCCATTCATCCCGCAGGGGGCTTCTTGGACACACATCCAGACAAAATTGTAATCTAACTCTGTTACGTAAACTGTATCATATAATTGTACACCCTTGAATTTAATACCGAATGCTTCAGCGATTGATGAAGAATAACCAAAATCGTCCATTACCAATACATTTCCTCCTGCAATAACGAATTCCTTAATTGCGTCAACTTCAGCTGGTGAATAACCATCTTCTGATGCAAATGTTAGAAAGCCATCCGAAGAAAACTGTGGTAATGAAATCGTATCTCTTTCAACTCCTGCAATTACAAACGTCGTATTTACAGGATCTTCTATATCTGCAAGCAACAATGGGGAAGAAACTAGAGATTTCGTTTCAATACCCATATCGTTGATATCACCACGAAATGCTGACAAATCATTCCAATCTTCTCCATAGGCTGATTGGCCATCTTGATTGCCGAGATTAATTACATTGGATACTACAGTTGAAAGTAGGATAAATAATACTGCCCAAAAGGCAGCCTGAAGCGCTATTCTCTTCCTATTCAACCTCGGCGCTTCCTCCATATGCTCACCACTAGTACAAGATTCTGACATTACACGCATTAACTTCGGTTTAGAAGGTTGTGCACCAATGATGCAAATATGCTCATCGCCTCAAATGTATTCTACTACCCATTTGAGATACTTCGCTAGCAGGAACTCTACACAATCCGTCTGTAACTGGCCATGGTAATTTACTAACATCTATTTCTTCTGAAACTTCAACTAGGAATTCTACTAATTCGCCACTCTTTGTATCGATTACCATGTCTTCAAGACGCCCAAATAAGTCACCATTATTATCCACAACTTGACGTTTCAAAAACTCGCCGCTAAAACTTGCCATGGGTCGACCTCGCCCCCTACGGGGGCGTATCCCACTTCAAATAATCGGATAATTCTAGGATTATCACATTGACTCCATGCCATAACCAGAATCTCTAGAGCGTTTTATATTTGATAACCCTGATGTTAATCGTTCTTCCATCTTAGAATAATATTCAAGCATTTCTGGAGTTACTGTTGGCCTCACTCTAGAGATCGCTTCCTCAAAGTGAGACTTTGTCACCTTTTTCTTTCCCGCACGCATAGTAATGAGGGCTGCCTCACGACAAACCGCTTCTATATCTGCTCCTGTAAATCCTTCAAGATTGCTAAGTAGATCTTTAACAGAAAATTTAGACAATGGCATTCCACTTGTGTGTATTGCCATTATCGCTTCTCTTGCTGGTTTATCTGGAGGAGGGACGTGTAGTACTCTCTCAAATCTACCACTGCGCAATAATGCGGGATCTATCATTTCTGGACGATTTGTAGCAGCGACAATAATTACACCATCAAGACTTTCAACGCCATCCATACTAGCTAACAATTGATTTACTACACGATTTGAAACATCTGAACCACCAGATTGGGTGTTTGAACTTCTCATTCCAGCAATCGATTCAAATTCATCTAAAAATATGATAGATGGTGCTGATTGTTTGGCTTTCTTGAAAATCTCACGTATTGCTTTCTCAGATTCTCCAACCCATTTGGATATTAATTCAGGGCCCTTAATCGAAATAAAATTGGCTTTGGCTTCATTAGCAATCGCTTTTGCTAACAAAGTTTTTCCAGTACCGGGCGCACCAAACAATACAATACCACGGGGAGGTTTGATGCCAAAGTGTTCAAACAAATCTGGTTTAGTTAAAGGCCATTCAACGCTTTCTTTCAACCGTTCTTTTATTTCTTCTAGCCCTCCAACACTATCCCAAGAAATATCTGGAACTTCGACATAAATTTCTCTCAATGCTGACGGTTCGATTTCACGTATTGCCAAACGGAAATCATCCATCCTAACTTCCATCTTTTCAAGTACTTCTGGAGGGATTGTATCCTCTTCGAGATCGATTTCAGGCAGATATCTACGTAATGCTTTCATTGCAGATTCTCTTACTAATGCTGCAAGATCAGCCCCTACAAACCCGTAAGTATTTTCCAAAACCCATTCAACATCAAAATCGTCTGAGATTGGCATTTGTCTAGTGTGTACATCGAGTATTTCTTTTCTACCATCTCTATCTGGAACCCCGATTTCAATTTCACGATCAAATCGCCCAGGTCTTCTCAAGGCTGGATCCATTGCATCTCGACGATTTGTAGCACCAATTACGATCACATTGTCCCGCCCTTGCATTCCATCCATTAAAGTCAACATTTGAGCAACCACGCGACGTTCGACTTCACCACTAACATCTTCGCGTTTTGGACAAATTGAATCTATTTCATCTACGAATACTATTGCAGGCGCATTATTTGCAGCATCATCAAAAATTTCCCTTAATTGTTTTTCAGATTCCCCATAATATTTTGAAATTATTTCTGGTCCATTTATAGAAGTAAAATGTGCATTTGTTTCAGTAGCCACTGCTTTTGCAATCATTGTTTTTCCAGTACCCGGAGGGCCATGTAGAAGAACACCTTTAGGTGGATCGATTCCTAATCTGCGGAATAATTCGGGATGTTTTAATGGTAATTCAATCATCTCTCTAACCTTTAGTAACTGAGTTCCAATACCTCCTATATCCTCATAAGTTATACCTTGTGATTGGCCTACATCATCATCATCAATTGCTTCATCTTTGATTATTATATCTGTATCCGAATTAACTTGAACTATACCTTTTGGTGTTGTTTGTAATACTGCAAAAGGAAGGGCTTCTGCAAATAATGTCATTCCTGGAATAAAAATTCTATCTCCTGTAACTACAGGCCTCTTGTTCAAGCCTCTACGAGCAAAACCTTCAATTCCTGGGCCAAATTTCACTTTTTGTTTATTTGCCATAACTGGTGAAAGCACTAGTTTTGTACAAAGCTTTGCTTCGACTTTAGAAACTGCTACCCTGTCACCAAGACTTACACCCGCATTCTTACGAATAATTCCATCAACTCTTATGATATCCATCTTTGAATCTTCAGGTCGGCTGCGCCAGTAAATTGCAGCAGTGGTTCTATTTTCTCCCTTTATCTCTATAATGTCACCTGGTTTTAGATCTAAATCATTCTCTCCACTGATACGTGCACGGCCATGGCCTACATCGCTTGGTATTGCTTTAGAGACTCTCAAAGAGATGCTATTTGAATCATCTTCAGACATGGGGATAACCTCCGGGGATAACTTCACCTCACCCCCCCTCCCCCTTTAAGTCGCGCATTCTATTACAAGCGGTGGATTGATGTTTGACATACTAAACGCACCTCCATGGCGCACGTACTAGAAACCGGATTAGAATTCATGGATTCAAACAACCCTCACAACCTCCCAATGGTTCGTGGTTACAATATCATCAACGGGAAACTAACCAATTCCAGCGATGGCAATACCTTCAAATCAATCAACCCTGCTAACCTAACTGACAATTTAGGTGAATTTCCCTTGTCAACACGAAACGATGTACATGATGCAATTGATGCCGCCCGTACTGCCTTGACTGGTTGGGCTGCTACTCCTGCACCTACACGTGGGCAAATTATCGGAAATATGGGCCGTTTGTTGATGGAACACAAAGAGGAACTTGTTCGACTACAAGCTCGTGAAATAGGTAAAACTCTGAAAGAATGTGGCGGTGAAATACAAGAAGCTATCGACACTTGTTTGTTTTTCCAATCAGAAGGAAGAAGACTCTATGGCCAAACTGTTAATTCTGAATTACCAGATAAAGAATTATTCACGTATCGACGCCCATTAGGTGTTTGTGGAATAATAAATGCTTGTAATTTCCCTTCTGCTGTTCCATTCTGGAAAATGATCCCTGCAATTATCTGTGGCAACACGTGTGTTTGGAAATCTCCACAAGATTCACCTCTTCTCTCCTTTGCTTTAGCCCGTATCATGCATCAATCAGGATTACCTGATGGAGTCATCAACTTGGTGCATGGCAAAGGTAGTGGAGCAGGCCAATATATCGTAGATGCGGTAGATGAAGGTCTGATCAACAAAATTTCATTCACAGGGTCTACTGCTGTAGGAAAAGCGATTGGAGAAGTTTGTGGACGTAACCTTGTATCTTGTTCACTCGAACTTGGTGGGAAAAATCCACTTGTAGTTATGCCGAGTGCTAATATTGACAATGCTGTAGAAGGAGCATATTGGGGTGGATTTGGTACGGCTGGACAGCGCTGTACTAGCCTTGGAAACCTGATCCTTCATGAGGACATATATGATGAATTCATGGACAAATTCATGGCAAAAGTTGAAACTACTCGCATCGGTGATTCTTTACACCAGAATGACGTACTTTATGGTGCAATGTTATCAGAAAAATATGCTATTGATTTTTTGAAAGGCCTACAGATGGTTGATTCGGATGGAGCTAGGAAAATTTGGGGTAATGGCCGTATTTCTAAAGAAAATACACCTGACAATTTCTTAGGAAACCCGAGTGAAGGAGTATACATGTGGCCACATGTTTATGTCGATGTTACTGAAGAAATGGAATGCTTCCATGAAGAAGTATTTGGACCAGTTGTAACTGTCGTTAAAGCAAAAGACTTTGATCATGCATTACATTTAGCTAATGCTTCACCATATGGTTTGTCTTCTGCAATATATACTAATGATCGGCTAGAAGCATATCGCTTCAAAACCGGAATCAAAGCGGGAATGACTGGAATAAATAATTCCACAACTGGTGCTGAAGCGCATCTTCCATTTGGAGGAGTAAAAGGAAGTGGTAATGGAACAAGAGAATCTGGAATCTGGGTTATTGAAGCATATTCTTATTGGCATGCTGTCAATGATGAATTATCTGGAAAACTCCAACTCGCACAAATGGATGTTGATGAAATTGAAATTGATGAAGCAGAAGTCGATTGGTCGTGCTTAACCTAGAGGAAGATAGGTTAATGTCTTTGATTACAGCCCAAGGGGGCATAGGGGTCAATTGATGGTTAATGCTAAGCGATTACCAATGGCCAGGGGATTAGGAAAAACAGAGCGCATTGACGCTTGGTGGAAGTCTCCACTCGCAATGTCGATTTATCTAGGAATTGCAGTAATCTACGCTTCTTGGCGTGGATTTATGGAAGCTGATTTTTGGATTTTTGAAGGATTTGGGGCCTCAGCATGTGAGAATTGGGATGTTGCAAAAACATTAGATGACGTCAGTGTGTGTCAAACCATGGCAATTGAAAGTGAAGGTAGCCATGTTCTTTCTCCACTCTACAGCCCACTAATTTTCCCAAAAAGCGATTTGGTTCCAAAGATGTTTTGGTGGATGTCTCCAGCAATGTTCATTCTAATAATTCCTGCTGGATTCAGAGGCACTTGTTACTATTACCGTAAAGCATACTACCGTTCATTTATGGCAAATCCAGCAGCATGCGCAGTAAGCACTCCTTTTGGAGACTACAATGGTGAAAGAAGATTATTCCTTTTCCAAAATTTGCATAGATATTTCATGTATCTTGCTGTAGCATATCTATTCATTCTTTCTTTTGATGTATATTTAGCAACACAATTCCACGAAGGTAATTCTGATAGTTTTGGAATTAGCGTTGGGACGTTAGTATTGGCAATTAACGTATTACTGCTGTCTGGCTACACACTTGGATGTCATTCATTCAGGCATATGGTTGGAGGAATTAAAGATCAGTTTGGAGGAGGAGTTGGAAAAACAGCAGAAGCATGTTGGAAAGCATGTACTGGATTAAACAAACATCATAATAAGTGGGCTATCTTTTCATTATTTTGGGTTATGTTTTCTGATTTTTATGTCTACATGTGTACTTCCGGTGTTTGGACTGATATCGTACTAATGGGGGGATTATGATTTCTGAATACGAATCTCACGAATATGATGTGATTGTTGTAGGTGCCGGCGGTGCTGGCCTAAGAGCCGCAATAGAAGCTTCTCGCCAAGGCGCAAGAACTGCGATTATTTGCAAATCATTACTTGGGAAGGCCCACACTGTTATGGCTGAAGGAGGTGCTGCTGCTGCGTTAGCAAATGCTGATGATCGTGATAGCTGGAAAACTCATTTTAAGGACACCATGAAAGGTGGAAAATATCTGAATAATTGGAGAATGGCACAAATTCATGCTCAAGAGGCTCCAGATAGAATTCGAGAATTAGAACAATGGGGTGCGGTTTTTGATAGAACCAAAGATGGATTGACCAATCAAAGGAATTTTGGAGGTCATACATATCCTAGGCTGGCACACGTAGGAGATTCTACTGGATTAGAAATTATTCGAACATTACAAGAGAAAGGAATCCACTCTGGTATTGATATCTTCATGGAATATACTGTCCGGGAATTGTTCAAAGATGAAGATGGAAAATGTATAGGTTGTATTGCATATAATCGTGTTGACGGAGCAATTCATGCATTTTCTGCAAAATCGACAATACTAGCAACAGGAGGAATTACAAGATGCTGGAGTGTTTGTTCTGGCTCATGGGAGTATACTGGAGACGGGCATGCAATTGCCATGTGGGCTGGAGCAGAACTTATCGATATGGAATTTGTTCAATTCCATCCAACAGGAATGGTATGGCCACCAAGTGTTAGAGGTATATTGGTAACTGAAGGCGTAAGAGGTGAAGGAGGGGTACTGAAAAATTCTGAAGGTGAGCGTTTCATGTTTGACAATGTACCTGAGATGTTTAAAGGCGACCACGCTGAAACTGAGGAAGAAGCAACAGAATGGGTTAGGCAAGTTGTTGCGGGAGAGATTGCTTCTGTAAGAAGACCTCCTGAGCTTCTTACAAGAGATGTTGTTGCAAAAGCAATCAACAAAGAAGTTGCAGAAGGTAGAGGTTCGACACATGGAGGAGCCTATCTTGACATTGCATCACAGAGAACTCCTGAAGAAATTAAAGAAAAATTACCTTCAATGCATCACCAATTTATGGAATTAGCAGGAGTTGATATTACAAAAGAGCCAATGGAAGTTGGCCCTACAGCACACTATGTAATGGGCGGAGTTAGAGTTGATGCTGAAACTCAAGAAACAATAGTCCCCCAATTATATGCCGCTGGTGAAGTTGCATCTGGGTTACATGGAGCAAACCGTCTTGGTGGGAATTCATTATCCGACTTGATTGTTTTCGGAAAAAGAGCAGGGGAATTTGCAGCAAAGTCTGCAAAGAATATAGAGCAACCAAAATTAGATGAAACCGAAGTAAATCGTGCTTGTAATAGCATATTAGATCCTTTATCTCAAACCGATGGTGAAAATCCTGGGATTATTTATGAATCATTAAGAGAGATGATGCAAACTAAAGTTGGAATCATCCGTAATGGAAATGAGCTTGAAAAAGCACTAGATGAATTAAACGAGTTTCAAAGGCGTTCAGAAGCAATATCAGTTGGTTCTTCAAAAATATATAATTCTGGTTGGCATCAGGCTCTTGATTTGAAAAACATGATTGATATATCCAAAGCATGTACACTCGCTGCTTTAACTCGAACAGAAAGTAGAGGCGGACATACTAGAGATGACTACCCCACTCCTGACAGTGGAAAATGGAGCCACACTACAAATGTAATTTGGATGGAAAATAACCAAGTGAAGATTCGTCAAGAAGAATTGAAGCAACCTCCTGCCGAATTAGAAGAATTGCTTGATCGTTCAATAAATAAAAAGAAAGAGGTGGAAAAATGAGTGAAATTACAATCGATGTTTTTCGAGGTGAAGAAGGCGAAGGAAGTATAGAATCATATAATCTCGAACTTGATGAAGGCATGGTCTTACTAGATTGTATTCACCGTATTCAATACGAACAAGAAGCGGATCTTTCAAACCGTTGGAATTGTAAAGCAGGTAAATGTGGTTCATGTAGTGCAGAAATTAATGGAAAGCCACGTTTAATGTGCATGACAAGAATGAATGATTTAATTGAAGAAACTCCAGAAGGAACAAACATTACTGTTCGACCAATGAAAACATTTCCTCACATCAAAGATCTTGTAACGGATGTCTCTTGGAATTACGAAATGGCTGAAAAAGTGGTCCCCATAAAAGGTCCAGAAGAGACTGATTGGGTTTTCAGTCAATTTGAAGCAAAACGTGCACAAGAATTCCGTATGTGTATTGAGTGTTTCATTTGCCAGGACACATGCCACGTACTCCGAGAATATGACAAATTTGATGACTTCGGTGGACCAAGAACAATGGTAAGGTTGGCTAACTTTGAGATGCACCCTATGGATCAAGAAGATCGAGTTCCAGAAATAAAAAATGATTTTGGAATCGGGTATTGTAACATCACAAAGTGTTGTACTGATGTTTGTCCCGCTGGCATAAATATTACAGATAATGCAATAATCCCACTAAAAGAAAGGGTCGTTGACAGGTATTATGACCCTGTCAAAATGATTTGGAGAAAAATTACTCGTCAAAAGGTAAGATATTGAAATAAAAAAAAGCCCCCTCTGGTTCCTAAGAACCAGAAGAGGCAACATCCCGTAAGGGAGAATCAGTTAGACTATATCCTCAATCAGAGGTGTTCTACGCCTTGCTTCTTCACGTTGGCTTTCTTGATCTTGTCAGGAAGCCATGCTGGGCCATTTGCTGGCTTTGGCACTGTGTCAACCCATCCCTTGAACACGTGAACCTTCTTGGTTCCGCGCTCTCGTAGACGGATGCTTGTGTGTCCGCGAGTAGCTGCTTTTAGCGCTGCTCCGCGTGGTTGTCGGCTTGCAAATACCTGGCTTGTGTCGTTTCCGCCCTGCATGAGGACGAAGTATTTCTTTTCACCCATTGGTTATACCTCGGTGGCCCTACGGACAACTAAAGGTTATAAGATTTCGCCCAAAAAAACGCAATACTGCGCTGCATAATAGGCGCAGTGTGACGTTTCGAGCCTACTTATGCGCAGTACATCGTTTATAAAAAATAGAAATTATTCGCTTTCTTCAAAAAAAAAAATCGCGCATAAATTAGAATAATAATAAAATAATGTAAATTTCTAAATTTCAAAGAAGATCTTCTACACTTTGCCTATAAATTTCCCACTGCTCCTCATTCCACTCCTCTGGAATAGGTCCATTAATCCATTCTTGAAATTCTTCTAATGACCATCCTTCTGGTATTCTTTCATCTCTTTCTTGTGGCATAGAGTCAACTTCCCATGATACTGAAGATTCTAGTTCGTCCTCGCGTGCGCGCGCGCGTATGTAGAATACTGTTACAATGAAAGTTACCAATACAACTAATCCAATCGCTGTAAGAGATGACAAACTCTTGTCCGATGATGATTTATTGCTATTGTTTGATTCTGATTCACCGCAATCGGGACAATCCCAGGGTGAAACTTGTATCGAATTTTGAATTGTTGTAGCCCCTCCCAATCTACTTACACAAGATAATGTAATTGGATAGGTGCCATTCATATCTTTTGACAAAAACCAACTTGTTGACCAAAACCCTACTTCGCCAACTGAAGAAACACTTCCTGTTTGATTGGTTATTGTTGTATTATTTTGGTCAGTATCGTGTAACATAAATGTGCAACTAGCTCCTTCTGGGCCGAGATAACTTCTAAATTCTACAACTAAAGTAAAAGCTTCACCTGCTGTGTTATTTGAAACATAATCTAGTATCAAATTTGGAGGAGTATTTAGAAATTCAAAGTACAAAATAGAAGATGATGAATACGAATCCAAATCTGTTGCTGTAATTATCAATGTTCCATTACCAGGAACAAATGAGGAATCTAATTGAACTCTAAATGAGTGCAGCTCATTTGCTCCATTAGCAGTTGGACAATTTTCTTGTGTTTTTGGTGAACCTACCGACCAGCCAAATTGATTGATGCTAGCAGTGACTGAAGATAAAGGCCTAGTTGACTGGACTTCAACTGTTGCTATCGCTGGTGTACCAAACATCAATTCATCAATTTCAACACCTTCTTGATTACAGAAAATAATTGAAACTATTTCAGGTGGGGTTAGCATCAGTGGTATGGAAACTGTTGAGCTATTAACCGCACCATTGGCTCCTGTAACTACAGCTTTCAGTATTACATCTCCGTTTTCTAATTCTTCTTGAGGAAGTGGCAAATCTACAATAGCAGTGCCATTAATGAATTCTAAAGCTAGTATAGAAGTAGTTAGTCCTGGCCAAGTTACATGTAAATCGCCATATAATCCATCTATCTCATCGTCGGCATCGTTTACTGCAATAATTGCTCTCTCATTACCTCCGGCCCTTAATCGATCTAACACCACATATTCATCATTGATTGGAACTATCTGGATTTCAGGTAAACTATCAGTTACTCCAATATTCCTCCGAGTAACGAAATGGCCTTCTGCATCACGTAATTCAAGTGTAAATATATCTAAATTTGTATTCACTGAAACTGCCAAATTCGCTACATAGCAATGATGTTCTGGACTATCTCCATTCTGATAATTAAGAGGGCCGATACTGCCGCGACTCGATACAAATATTGGCATTTGCTTTGAAGGATTATGATCTGCATCTAATACACATGCGCGTAACAAAGTCACCACCCCTCTAGTTATGCCTCCTGAAGGTTTTGTCGGTAAAGAAGAAGCGCCCCCCCACTCAGAATCATCAACATATTCAACATGTATCCCAAACCAAACTGCGGGGGCATCTGTAACAATAGCGATTGAGTCTTCTTGTGCAAACGTACTCATATTCGATTGATCAATTACTTCGGCTCTGACATCAAAATCACCCAAATTTGCATCACTTGGTATCTCAATAGTGGTCCACCAATCATAGCCATCTTGCGATCCTGTTGAAAGCCAATTCCATTGGGAACTGTTTCCATTATGTGTAATTCTCCAAGCAATTAATACTGTATCTACTTGACTATCATCTGTAGCAAGAATACCACAAATGAAGCGGTCGCCTCTATTATACTGAGACTTGTCGCAATAGATTTCATCGATTTCCGGATATGAATTAACCCATAATACTAGATCATGATAATTGTTAGATAATTCCCTCTCAGGATTTAGTGGCCCGTTTGCAACCCAACTAATTACAATATTATTCCAACCCTCTCTCGTAGAATTGATTTCCAAATTCAAAATTAGGCGGCTACCTGAGGCGTCGCCTCGTGGAATAGTCATGGTTTGATTTGCTAACTCTCTGCCTCCTAATTTATCCTTTATCAATAGCTGTCCTTGGGCTTCTCCTGGACCTGAATTTTGTAATGCAATTTCAATGTTAAATGTTTGATTCACTGACACATTATCTGTAACTCTTGCGTCAATTATGTCAACATCATGTACAACATCAGCATATGGACTCATCTTTGGATCTCCAACCACAACTCCCATCCAACTCGTCATAGTATTGGCTGCTGCATATGATTCGGCAAGGTTATATCCGCTCGCATAAGAAGAAAACAAAACACTTGGCAATGATACTGCTGTCAAATATGGCTCATACACATACCCCTTAACACCACTAGTTCCATCTTCAAGAATATCTGCAATCAAAGATTGGCCATAACTAGTTCCAAAATTAAATGATCTAGCCCCTGTACTAACTGCTGTTTCAGTAATTGAACCGTTTATCCAACTCATATGGGGCCTAATTATTCTCAAAACTGCTGAATCTACAAATAATGATCCTTCTGTAGAAGTTGGAACTATATCTAATAATATTCTAATTTTGAATGAGGTTGCATCTGAATGAGGCCTGAATCTCATGGCGTCTGAATTCCAATTCGAAGTATAGTCTACGTTTGAAGATATATTTGTAGAAAGCAAAGTACCATTTGAGTCTAATGCTGATACTTCTATTTTATATTCTCCAAATACATCTCCACTCCTCTTACCTTGTGCATACACAACCCATACATGATTTGTAAAGTCATTAGGAATCTCATGTGTAGTTTCAAGATAAGCAACGTTTTGCCCATTACCGGAATAGGCTGAACAATTTTTTACAATGTCTCTATTAAGCGAAGTTATTGAAGAATTATTTAGTGCAGCATCCCAAATCATAACATTGTCAATCATGCCTTCAAAATGTGCGCCTCCTCCTCTATTTACGCCTAATTTATACAGATCAAAATTATTTAATGAACCATTAGTATAAACATTAGAATTAACCAGTACCCCATCCATATATTGTCTTACATTTCCAGCATCAAAAACTGTAACCAAATGTGTCCAATATTGTGCTCTTACATCTCCAAATACTTTGGTTTGATTATTATGTAAACGCCATTTATCATTGTACACAATATGTTGAAATGAATATTTTGAACTAGCATTATTGTCTATTGCAAATGTTGCAGCATAATTTGTTTGATTAGTCTTGTTTGCCCAAACCCACTGACTAACAGTGAAATTGCCAAACCAATCATCTACGTCTACTTTTGCATAATCATTTAATCCATCATACCATAAACAATTACCATCAATGCAATTCTTCCAATTACTAGAATTCATACCATGTAGTGTGAAGTTAGAATTATTCGTAACACTGTCCAATGATATGTTTCCAGAACCTTCTTCAAAATCCCAATGGTGAATCAAATCTTCTTTCTGTGGTACATAATTTCCAGCCACAATAAATGCAGATGAAGGAATATATGTCTTAGTTTGGTTAGGCCCCTGCCAAGAAAATGTCAATCCATGGGGGCCTCCTCCTTGGAAAAATTCTATTCTAAAATCATGATAGCCCGAGGTGAGGTTTATGGTTGCAGAGACCTCCCTCATCCCATGCATACCATAATTTTGAATTGCACTAATGCCATCAATCCATAACTCTGATCCATCATCTGTATTAAGGTAAAATGTCCAATTTCCCGATTCAGGTACATCGATTAGTCCACTAAAGCGTGCACCCCAATTATGTTTGAATCTATCATCTAAACCTGGATATGGATTTCCTGAAGAGGTATAAGCAAGATTGTTTTCTATTCGCACATGATCTGGGACTCTATCAATAAGATCTGGCATAGATGCTGAACTGAAACTTAGTCCTTCATTATCAAAATATTCTGCTAGAATTCCAGCCTTCATATTTCCAGATTCTTGATTACATTCTGCTGAAATTATTGCCTCCATTGCATTATTTCCGCCTTGAGTGGTATTTGTTTGATATTCCCAACTAAACTCTTCTCCTGTAGCAACAATAGGTGAATGCGCGTTCCAATATTCTGAACCACTTGTCCAAGATGAATTGCTAGTCTCAAAGCCTCCATTAACGAGATAGTTTTTGTTCCAATTACCATCATTACTACCCCATGAAGCATACCCTATTACATTTGAATAATTTGTCCGAAATTCTGTTTCTTCATCGAAATATACTGGATGGCCATATGTACCATTTAACGTTGAATTAGCTATGTATAAATCATCATTCCAAAATTGATATCCTGACGTATTTCGATTTGTAGCCAAATCTAGAACATGGACCCCTCTAGACCCATATGATTGATTCGCTTTTTCGATCAAATCTATAGCGGTATCAACAGTATATCCTGTTAATCTCGTGACCAAGAAAAAGCCATAATCATCCCTCGTAAATTTGTCCATCTGTTTTCCTGCAAGTGGCCCATACCCATGATTTCCCCAATAATCTGAGTTAATATCTCCATCATAATCTCCACCTATCAAAGAAATTTCTTGATCAAAAGAGGCTTTATTATTTCCTCCATTAATTCGTAAAGGTACTCCTTTAGTCGTAACTAAATAATTCAAATCTGTGCCATTATAATTCTGTAACATTAAACGGAACGGACTTTCAAAATATGTATCAAATTGGTCGCGATTAATTGTTTCACCTGTGGGAGTTGATTCATTATCAAAAATAAATATTCGATCTGCCGAAATATTTCTAGCAGTAACAAAAGCCCATCCTATTGTCCTACTGATTTCAGACCTATTATTGATCAATACTCCAACATCGCTGTAATCAATTACGTTGCTATAATTGAAGCCATTACTTGATGCAACATCATTAAATGGAGTTTCATTCCATACATCTGTTAGAATTGAAAATCCTTGGAAAAGCGAAGTATCTGATTCCAAATCAACTTCCTGATTTGGATTGAGATTTGTGCTCCCAAATAAAACTAAAACGGCGAGAAAAATCGCCCTTCTCCCCTCTTCCACGCTGCGCGTGGGGTGATACTTACTCAAATGCACTTCGGAATCACGATTATGTGAAAAAAACGCCTTCTGAGCCCATTTTCGTCAATGTGTATATGAAGGATGGCCCCCCCTAGGCAACTCATGGTCGAGTTATACATGGCGCGAACTTGCCGATGGGGAGTTCTACGTGTTGTTGGAGGTGATTTACATCGACAAGAAGGTGATGTTGTAATTACACCGGCTAACAATCGCTTGTCAGGAAGAGAAGGTCTTGATGCCCTGATTCACAAAGCAGCAGGCGATGAACTTAGAGAAAAATGTAGAGAGATTAGTGTGGAACAAAGAAAGGATAACCTTCCACCTTGCCCAGTAACGAGTAATGTTGTAACAAAGCCATACAATCTTTCTGAACAATTTAAACATATTATTCATGTTGTAAGTCCAGATTGCCGTAGACCAAATCAGGATGAGGCTCGACGTACATTGTTGCCGCAAGCATATGAAAATCTTTTCAAGACATTAAAGGGCATGAAAGGAGTCAAAAATGTAATTGCTCCACCTCTATCTATGGGAGTCTTTGCATATCCTCATAGAGAGGGTGCAAGACTAACACTTGAATGCTTATTAGGAATCTTAGATGGAGAAAAAAATCCAGGTATCAAAGAATATACAATTATTGTTAAGGAAAGAAATTTCATCAACAATATGCGAACAGTTTACAGAGAATCTGAAGACCAATTGCCTGGTGTTGATACCACAATGGAAATATGAGCTTCCAAAAATTAAGATTTTTTTATTGCTTCTTCTATTGTTATTTGTCCAATAGCAACTAGATTTGCTAAGTTACTCGAAATTGTAACTGCCCCTCCGCTAGAGATTCTTGATTGTCGTTGAATTTCTTTCAAATCTCCCTCTGTCGCCTCTATTTCTCTAATTTTTGTAACTCTTTTTCCATTCTGTAATGCAATTCTTGTTGCTGCATGGATATGAGTATTTATTCTTGAACCTTTACTTGTTCGATACTCACTTACTTCGATTATTTCTATCTCGTTTTTAATCAATTGATTAATCAATCTATCACGGATAAGAGGTGCTCCATTACCTATTTTAACACAAATACGGTTATGGGTAATTGTATTTGAAATGATAAAAATCTTGTTTATTACTTCCTCTATACTTTCTAATTGACACGCCCCTACCAAAGCTCCATCTGCGAGCCATGCAATTCCCGGCCTAGGTCCGGGATCTATGCCAATGATCAACAAAATGGCTTCACCGAGGCCTTTGGACATTTGTATCGCTCTTTCTACTGCACTTTCAATAGTCTCTTCTGTCGCTGGAATCCCCCCTTGTGTAACTTCTTCGGGTGAAGCAATCCAAATGCCACCCCAGGTGTCTCCAATAGAGAGCATTACAAACTCAGCATTACGGCGCTTTAATTCCCTCATTAAATGAAATGACAATTTAAAATCAGAGGTACGTACTGCTATTCTGCGCACATACCTTGCTAATACTAATCAGCCTTCAATATGACGCGTAATCACCGGTATTATCAAGAACACTTGACAACGATTGTAAAATGTGGCGAGCCAATATGAGCGCGAACTAAGGTCTGTTCTAGCAGGAATACCTAAAGGAGTTGAAGCCGTTACAAGATCCTGTGATCAACTTGCAAAATCTAGAGCCATGCAGGTGCTTAACCGCCCGTTTCTTGTGGTTCGTGCTGCTGGTTCCGGAATGGAAGGCAGTGGAGATTTGTTAGCATTGAGAGGAGATTTGTGTTTCCCAATTGAAGTTAAAAGTTCAAAAAAATCAAAATTATATCTTTCTGGCAGAACAGAAGATCAATATTTAGCTATGCAAAGAGAAGGAGAAAGGTGTGAACTTATGCCCTTATACGCGTTTAGGTTGAAGGGTGTTAGAGGGGATTCTTGGAGAATATTTAGAGTAGAAATTAGTAAATTAACAGGAAGGTTGGGTATTCTAACTAGAAGAATCCCTCCCTTGCCGCTTACACGTAATGGTAAGCCATTCTTAGATTGGGAACAAGGTATGCCCCTTCATTTATTTTTGGCATTGGTCTGCAGAACAAAACATACAGAAAGTACACATCAAAAATATGGTGAGATCATCAAAAATGCAAGTACTAATAGTAATAACAATGATGACATTGATGATGCTTTTGTTGTAACGTGATTTACCCATAATGGATGTATGGACCAAAAACCAGTCCGTTTACCAATTTTCCGTAATCCATTCATCAGGCCATGAACTATATCTTTGAATAAATGGCCTCCATCAAATGGTACCATTGGTATCAAGTTGGTAAATCCAAGTAATATGTTAACCCAAATTAGCCAAAATATCAAATTAACTAGGAAAAGTAAACCTTCAAGGCCAACCAATGATGCAAGCCAACCATCTCCCGCAGCTAACATTTCCTCCTGTGCTGGATGAATTGCTACTCCTTGATATTGGAACGGAGTTACCAAAATATTCAGTGTATGTAGTGGTACTGCAACCGAATAAGTTAGCATGTTTCCTTCGAAATCAGGATGGGCCCATCCAGCTAATCTATCGATTCCTGCTGTTCCTCCTGCTAAATTTTCTACTCCCAAAAAGGCATCTCCCTCTTCAATACCATATACTTCTAAAGACTCTACATCCCATCCTAATTCTAAATAATAATCATATTTGTCTGTAAGGTTTACAACAATTGTTTCAATAGAACCGTCTGCATATCTAATGACTTTCATATGGACGGAATCACCTGCAGATAATTCATCCATTTTGTTTGAAAAATCATCGGTGGTGGCTATTGGATCTCCATCGATTTCTATGATTGTATCCCAAGGTTGCAATCCCCCTTCTTCCGCACCTGTTTCTTTGATGATTTGACTTGAATGTACTCCACTTTCTGCAGCAACAAACTGGCCTGCTACAGGACCCATCAATATCATCAACAATAATGCTGCAAATATGTTTGTTGCTGGCCCTGCTGCAAACATTCGCTGTCTTTCTCTACGTGGAGATTCGATAATTTCAGAATGTTCTGGCTCAGCAAATGCACCTAGGGGAATAGGTCCTAAAAGCAATAGGCCAAAATTTCTAACTCTCATCCCATGTGCTCTAGCTTGAATCCCATGTCCAAATTCATGAATTACGAGACATACTACAAATGCAACAGTACCCCAACCCAGAGGTATCATTGGATTTAATCCTGGTATTGCAACTAATTCTGAAGCAGAAGGTGGGTCAACTTTGGTATCTACTAACAGTGCACTGATTACAGCTAGCAATAGAACTAATCCAACTGCGAACATAGAAAACCAACATACCCATAATGATAATTCCCCATATGCTCTCCAAAATTTACGTGGTTTTGAGATCTTTTCAAGTGCTGATTTCCCCCATGAAGTCCTCAACATCAAGATAAATCCTAATGCTCTAGAAGCATTCCAATCATCTAACTTACCAGAAGATTCCCAACTACGGACCAAAATGTACCACAGAATGATGAATAGGAAGACGAAACTCCAGTCCGCTTCAATTGCAAACAATCCGCTTCCCATGTATAGGCGTCTTCGCTCTTATTCTTCAAACCCTCCACGGTGAGTTCTTGAGGGTTAGCCTTCTCGCAGCAACATGGACACAGCGGAACGCCAAATCAGAATATGGTGTGAAGATGCTTTTGGTCAAAGCCCGATTGATCTTTCAATATGGGCCGATGATGAAGACGTCGTGCAGGTTTTGCTACGCTTAAACAAAGAAGTTGTAATCGCAGATTTATCTTGGGATGAAAATACTTTATTTGAAGAAACTACAATGGTTATTTCACTTGATAATTGGCAACCTGGTTCTATTCAAACTAGAAGATTAAGTGATGGTATGGTCCGCTTTAAACATCGCACGAAAGAAATTATTCTTTCTCCTAGAGTTCGTGCACCTGAATGGGCTAGTGCGCTATTAGAAGAATGGTTACTAGATATGCGTGGTGATGATTCTAAACCACGTGATAAGCGAAGAAGAATTGCTGACTTGAAAAGATCTAGAGATGTTGCTGAAAGAATGCTAGAACAAGCCGAACTTTCTGAAATAAAAGATACAATAAATCAAATTGATTCTAAATTAAACAAAATCGATAGCAGACTCGCTGGCATTAATGACTGATTACTCTTCTTCAGTAATTGTAGACACAACTGTTGCAATCGCTTCTTCATGTTCTGCTTGCTCCATTTCAGGGGAGTTTGATAATAATCTTTTTACAATAGGCTCCCATATCATTGGAATTAACAATACCAAAACTATTACTGCAACTAACTTCATGATTGAATGCCCTGGGACATTGCTAATCCCGGGTGAACTACCTCCGCTCACTAACAATTTCACTGATCCTAACCAAGGTATTTCTGATCCTGAAATTCCAATTACCCACTCGTCTAACACTGGCTTTACCAATCCACCTGAATTTGAAGAAATACCACTTGATTCTTTAGCAACTCCTTGATCATCAGAACATAGATTATTATCCCCTAATGTAACATAACCCGGTTGTGATGGTTTCCAATTTTCGATTCTGAATTTTACATCTCCATGTCCCATTACTTCAATCTTGCAATTATAATCTCCAGGCGCATCTACCCCATCAAAATTTACAGTAATATTTTCCACATCAATTTGGCTAGTTCCTGGTACGCTCCATGACAATATACACTGATCTTGATATTCAACACCTGAATTACAATTGCCATCAATTTGTGAAGTTGTACGGGCAATATTCACTTTGAAAATAGCTCTATGAATTATAGGAGTGCTAGAATCTTCACCATTTCTTTTGTAAACAATAACATCCCCTGGCATACCAAGTTTTTCATGCCCAAAATTAGGATTATTTGGGTCAGTAGCCTCAGCAAAGGTAACTATGTTTCTTTTCTCAGGGGAATGAACTAATACCAAATCCCCTGCATCTATTGTTCCAATTTCACCATCGGAATCATGTTGCATTGAATTAGATTCTACCACCACTAGAGGTGGCATTGAACCAGTATGGGCCCACATCGCAATGACTATCAGAGAAATCATCCCTATTGCTAGGAATAATTCTCGTGCGAGTACTCTTAATGGATTAGACTCGCTCATAATTCATCCCAAACACTAACGCTTCTTCAAACCCTTCTCTACTAAGAAAGAGTTCCAAGTCTCTTCGTGGCCTCCGCCAAGTATTCGGGCTGCTTCGTCGCCATCTGCTCTATGTTTACGGAGTTCAGAAGCAGAGTTCAATTCCATTATCGATTTTATTGTGTTTGCACGCGCATTCAAATTGGCAAATTGTGGTGCTGCAAAAGAAAGCCCAATAACACCAACCACAATCAATACTATAGCATATTGAGTATATCCTTCATAGCCTTCAAAGTCTTGCAATATTAACAATTGCAATGCTGACAAAATTACTAATACAACTGAAGCAAAAGTCGCTGTGGCTGCAATTCTTAACTGATTCCCGTGCTGATTTTCCCACCATCCCATATGTGTCACCTTACCCCCCAGTAATGATTCCCATATACGAATTTTCCTAGGATTTGCTGATTAATTGAAATAGACCTGACGGGCAATTGTTCAAATGTTATGGTGACGCGTGGGCCGAAGGCCCACTGCGGTAATAGGGAGTTGAAATGATGCGAGCAGCAATTATTCTTACTACGATATTTGTGATTTCATCAATGTCGCCTTTTGCTATTGCAGATGTCACTGAGACCCAGTTTGAAGATGGTTCAACGTCTTACACCCACACATTTACTGGAATCGGAAGTGGTCATGCCGGAAACCTTACTTTCCCTTATGGTGCATCGGTTTCTCAAGCCTCATTTAATGTAAAGGGTGAGCCTTCAAACACTGTCTATTCTAATTTCACAAATAATTCTGATTTTGGAGGAGAAGGAGTAGGATCATGGAAAGGTCAACCAACTGGATTTTCTAGCGGATACAGAACTTCAGTTCATGTTGAAAATGATGAAGTGAAGTTGATTGGTAATCCAACGGATCAAATTTCAACTCTTCAAAAAGTGAATGAAATTAGTACTAATGGTCATTGGAATAGAACTGGAGGATTTGCTGCCAATGGTGATCAAGGTTTCTTGGGCTCTTCTGTAAAGGACACTCTGAGTATTACTGGTTCCAATTCTAATTACCGAGGATTTGTTGTTACACATAAAGATGAGCTTCATATAATGAGTTATACTTCTTCTTCGCTTTATACAACTCCTACTATCAAGAGATATAACTCAAGTACTGGCCAATATATTGGAACTGCTAATCAAAATGCAGGTGGTTGTTCATATTCTAACACTCAACTGCTTTATTCGGCATATGATGGCACAAGTGATGGAAATGGAGTTGCATGGACTGTTTCATATTCTTACAGAATACTGGTCAAATGGACTATAACCGCTAATTCTTGGACTTGTCAAAATACTTGGGCCGTTAGCAGTTATTACCCTGTAGGAGTTGATGTCGATGAAGACACTGGTCGTCTTTTCATGTTGATGTATGAACCTAGTTTCCCTAATTACAACAGGCATTTGTATGAAGTTGACCCTTCATCTCCCACATCGATAAATGGTACTTGGTTACTAGGAACTAGGAATGAATTAGGAGATTCTAGTACACAAGCAGCGGGCTTGATTGTTGACTTTCCTAAGATACTTACAAATGAATATTATAGTTCACGAGGATATCACAATCATTTCACTATGAATGGAATATTTGTTGAACATATGGGTAAAGAAACTCTACAAAGTGGTAGCCATTACGGAATGGATCAGATTAATGAAATGGAAATTGGATACCATTGTCACTACTATTCATACTGTTCTGGACAAACGAATAAAATGCAAACTGAAGGCAAAGGTTCACCATTTGATTTACGTACTCCTACAAGTTCTTCATCTATTGTAACAAGTACAACTACATCTCTAACTAAGACCATTAGTTCATTGCAGTTATCTGCAGTTGTGGGCTATATCCCTCTAAATACAAGTATCGATATTGAGATTAGTATTGATGGGGGCAATACTTGGAAAACTGGATATGCTGGGCAAAACCTGACCTTTGCAACCCCTGGTTCTTCCTTAATTTGGAAAGCTTACCTTAATGGAACAACTTCTGAAACACCAATATTAGATTTCGTCACACTAACATACTCAACTACATACCAAACTAGTGGATACTTCAGATTATACAACTATTACAGTGGAAATGCACCTGTTGCTGTAACAGCATGGTGGAATTCAACTACACCCACAGGAACTAGTGTGCAAATTGAGTTGCAGGCAGGAGGTAACAGTTATTTCAGCTATTCTGGTGACTCAAAATCCATAACAATGACAAGTGGTACAATGTATATTTACATAAGATTGAATGGGAATGGACAAAATACTCCTATACTACATGATATTGCTTTTGAATTACACACTGATGCGCCGGAACAAGTAGGCATTGATGTTGGAGCAGATGGAATTAATGAGTGGACTACTGCTGGTGTTTTGTTAGGTTCAACTACAGCAAACAATAATCGCATTGTTCAAGAATTCAATGACTTAATACCTGGTACTGGTAGTGGATACATAGAGATCCCAATTGCTGTCACTTCACAATCTAGTGGGATAGTAATTCTTCAAAGTTTCAGTGTGACATATACTATCAATACTGTAAATCTCGATATATCTATTCCGGAAGGTGAAATTCTACATGAAAGAGCAGAGCCTTACGAAGTAGTTACACGACATATAATAGGAGACGGGTCCAATAATTACATCCAATCTGCAACATTATCATTTAATGCTCAGCCCGCAAGTAGTGCCCCTACACTTGAATGGCAAGCAGGTGATATTTTCCCAACACCTAATGATCCTGATGATTGGATTGAAATTGATCAATCTTCTTGGTCCAATGAAAATAATGGGATACTAGAAATTCACTGGTTGTTCCATGTAAAAAGTAACTTCCCAGATCAAAATAGTGTTCGTTTTACTACTAATTGCCTAGATAACTCTGGGACTAATGGTTACTCACCAGCATCACTTAGCAGCGAACAAGGATTGAGAGCAAACAATTCGTTTGGTCTTGGGTGGCTAAAAGTAAGAGATAATGATGGAGCATTTACTAGTAATGATGTAGAAGACGGTTCTTGGGTTGCTGCTGGTGAAACAATACATTTCCAAGGTGCTATGTGGTTTGCAGATAGTAATGATGCTCCTAAAGATAGTGCATTCGATGTACGTGTAGCACAGAATGGTTTTGTTCATGCAAATTGGAGAGATACTTCAAATACAAATGGTTCTTTCTTTGTGTCAATTGATTTACCAGAAATTGATGTAGAAGAAGGTCTAACATATGAGATTCAAACCTATAATGAAAGAGATGCATCAAAGGTACTTCCATCAAATTCGGATTGGTCCCGAACATACAAGGTTGATGCAACCGCACCAGAAATTAAGTCTATTCATCCACTTGAAGATGCTTATGAAGCTGCAGATGAAAAGCAATCAGTTCGATTGCATGTTTCAGATTCAGTAGGTGATCCGACTACTGTCAAACTGTTCTATTGGGTTGAAGCTGATCACGATTTGAATAGAAATGGTGAAGCCGACCCTTCAGAATATGCTATGAAAAATGTAACAAATAATACAGAAGCCGATTCAAAATGGTTCATAACATCAATTGACCATTCTAGAAATCCAAATATGGGACGTGTATCTTATTATTGGGATGGCGGCGATAGGGCTGGTAATCAATTACACCACAAATTGATAATTGATGATGAAGATTACATGCATGAAACTGGTCCCGGTTTTGATGCTGATGACGCTACATTTAGAACTCGAAAGGATTCAAGTGCGATTTTCACTGGATTAGAATGGCTGGATCATCAAGATGGGGGTGCTATATTCGCTGGTACATCTCAGTCAATATCTTTAGGACTTATTGATGCTAATACTGCAATTGATTTTGAATATATTGACTTGGTTTTTGATTTTGAAGGACCTGATTCTGAGGTTGATCAGCAACGAATTTCATACTATGGAATTACTGATATTTTTGCTTCTAATTCTGAATTTATCAATTTGTATTCAAGTTCGAAAATGATACAGACAACTAATGAAAGTGGAATGCCACTTATTCTGATTGATTTCAATTTTGACATCGATTGGAATTGGCCTGATGAGGAAGTTAGTGATATTGCGCTTGAATACAAAGAACGCGGAGAAGAACACCCTACAAGGCATATTATTGCTGAACATACTTTCTATGTAGAGAACGACTTGGTAATCGATGCGTCTTCTTTCCTTGTTGAAGATATTAGCGAACCAAGAACTGGACAAATCGCAGATGGTAGTAGAGTTAGAAATGATGACCGTTTGGAGTTCACAGGCCGTGTTGTATACGAAGGATCATCTCAACCTGCACCAGAAGATGCTGCTATTCAGGTTGAAGTATTTGATGGTGAAAAAGTATGGTCAGATGGTAGCCTAGGAGATGATGGGGGCTATTCTATCGAAGTTCCTCTTGCTAGTGCAGAGTCTCTTCAATCTTCCCCAACTAGAACATGTCTAATATCAATAGCAGGCATTCCTGGACGCGGAGAAGATATGACTGGGCAAACTGTGTCCACAACCCTTAGAGTAATTATTGACGATACTGCTCCTAGAGTGGTTAGTAGGGCATTACCATTGAATATCATTGACATTTCAGAACTTTCAGACTTAACCAAGGTTCCAGTGGAATTCCATGGAACTGAAGATGCTGATATGACTGGTTCACAACAAAAAGTACATTGGGTAATGAGAGATTCTAGTCGTACCTTAACCCTTGGAGCAGGCAATTCTATACTTGGTATGCAACAAGATGGTCAAAACGTCATTTGGACTGGTACTGTTGATTTGACTGATGGAGGTAAAATTGTGCCTCGTGTTGGTGATTGGATCGGTTTCTATCTGACTGGTTATGATTCTGCTGGTAATGAATTCCCTATGGTTTCTAATTCTGAAGCAAGTCCAATTCCAGAAATTGCTTCGGATGATACAGATTTTGAACGCCAATGGGTCCAAATGGGAGGAATTGGTCCTCAATTAAAATTCAAAACTATATCTCTAGATGATGACCATGTTGCCCCAGGTCAAGATGTTGTCATAACTGCATATGTGTACAACGCAGGTGGCGCTACAACAAGTCAATTCAAAGTATCATTTTATGCTGGCAATAATCTTGTACCATTTGATTCTGCTACCTTGAACAGTATTGGCGAGGATGAAGTTATTCCTGTTAACGCAGTATGGGAAGCAGAAGAAGGAGTTAATCGAATTCGTGTCCAAGTTGATCCAGATGATGTGATTGTTGAGGTTAACAATGATGATAATTATGCTGAACACAGTGTTGAAATTGTTTACATCTCCAACATGGGTTGGTTTGATTTCATCCGTGAGCAGCCTTTGATTGTCATATTCATTGTACTTACTATTTCCATACTTGCAGTGGTTGGAATCACCGCAAATCGTACAGCTATATCTCATCATGATTCTGACCTTTATGATGATGAATGGGAAGATGATGACGAATATGATGATGATGAGTATGAAGATGACGAATATGATTGATTTTTCAATTTCATATATTCATTAGAGGTGTTATCATGGATGTTTTTGAGGGGCGCATTTCCTCATCTGGATTCGAAAGTGGTGACAGGTTTGTTATTGGTGATTGGCATAGTTCGCCTTTAGGTCCATTTGCAAATGTTCTTTGGGCAAAACCTGATGGTACACGCATACTTATTTCTGGAACCAAAAAAAATGCTGACTATGTTTCTTCACTCTATAATTTTGAAGAAGTAATTATCACTGAAATCTTTGTTGAACGATTGCCAAAAGGAATTCAAATTAAAGCAGGTCCTTTAGAAATAGAAATGCATTGGAATTATGGATTAATCATTCCATTTTCAAGACCGCGTTGGTTTATCTCTACTGTTGAATTATTCTTTGCAAAAATCCTTTTTGGCACAAAAACATATGGCATTACAAGTAACAATTTGAAAGAATGGTATTGCATTAACAGAATTGCAAAAATACATACCGCAAGCGCAAAATGTAACGGCATTGATCTGAATAATATGACTAATTTTGAAACAAACGCATGCTTTGGATTCAGTGAACCGCCGAAAAAACCAACCTCAGTTATGGTTCGATCAATAATTGAATCCAATATTTCTTGAAGACCTCAATCTGTATCTAATTCCATCTCATTAACCAATCTTGCAGCCTTTACGACATCACCGTCTTCCCACCAATCAACGGCGATAAATGTAGGCCTCTTATTGTATAATTCAATACATTCAATCGCTCTTTCAACTAAAAAATCTACATCATTTGCCTCAGCAGAACGACTCGGATCTGAAAGCCCTTGACCATTTTGGACACTTAACCAATTATTCATATGAAATACTACTTGATTTGAATCTCCTCGCAAAGGTTCACAATCCATGTCTTCTTTGTTTTCTTCTGCATAATCTGTAGTCCAGCTATGTGTTAAAAAATCATGGAATTGGGGGTATGATGGATTACTGGATTGTTCCCAAAATACAACTAAACGTTTGTCTACATTGATTAGTTCAATTAAAGTAGGCCAATCTTCATTCATTTGGTGTATGTACATCCAATCTGTTAATCCAACGTCATCAAATAAATCTTTCAAATGTGTAGGTTCAACATGATTTTCGACTAGTAAAGTAACTATATCTCTTTCTTCACTTTCCATTTCCGATTTCAAGTTACCCAGCCAATTCCATGGATCTACAGCACCATATGTACAAGGACTAATTCCACGACTAGAATCTCCATGGCAAAATCGGACCGATGATGAATCTAAATCTGTATTTGTTAAATAATGTGTATCTAGCATGAATGCTCTCATACCTGCATTCCATTGTGCTTGAAATCCTGTTTTATGATTACTTGCAGGATAATAGATATTGTCTTCATGTGTTGAAAATGAATTATGAGTTTCGGGGAAAGTCACCTGGTCATATGTTCGGTGACATAATATTACTAACCCATTACAAGGAATTGTTTCAAGATATTCGCAAGTTCCATCGTCCTGATCTGCTGTTTCATTGTAATTTTCTGCATCAGGATCGGTACATCCTAGAATTGGTTCTGGCTCATCATATTCGCAAGAACCGTCATCTTCTTCAGCGGTTTCATCATAATTATTTGCTTCTGGATCGGTACACCCTTGTTTTAATTCAATAACTGGTTCTTCGATATCCTCGAGTTCAGAATCATCTGTATATTCATCCAAATAAGTACAACCGGGTAGCAAAAGCAAGCCGACCATAAGAAGAACTGGTATGACTCGCATAGTGTGATACGTGGGTTCAGCATCCTTCAAAACACCGGTTAAATAATTCAACAATTTATGTTGTTGAATGATTTTTATTTATGCGGCAATTACACTAAACGAATCTTGAGGCCTGCTTCATTCATCATTTGAGTTGACATTTGAAAATCTGCTTTCCACCGTTCTGGTGTTTCGCAGCCTAAAGGATAAACAACTTCAATAATTCCTGCTTGAATCAAAGAACGAGTACAACGTGTGCAGGGAGGCCATGTTACGTAAGCTGTACAATCTTTCAATGATAATCCAATACGTGCAGCATGCATTATTGCATTTTCTTCAGCGTGACAAATCAATGGGTACTTTAATTCTCGATCTGTTAGTCGCTCATTATCATCTGAAATTCCACGTGGAAAACCATTGAATCCCGTACTACGAATCTCACGATCTTCACCAACAACAACACATCCAACTTTCGTTGAGGGGTCTTTTGACCAACTAGAAATTTGTTGAGCCAATTCCAAGAATCTTCTATCCCACTTTTCACTCATCGTTTTCACCTATCTCTATGATAATAATTTGCACTAAATCCTCAGCCGTTATAATTGGTCTCAGGGGGCACTTACTCATGAAAGTATGTCGAGATCTTCATCGGTGTCTAATCCCAAATAAGTAAGTATATTTCCACATAAATATAATGATCCAACAATCAATATCATATCACATTCCAATCTAAATGCTTGTATTGCTTCTTCAGGATTAGAAATATGGACTACTTCAGAAATTGGTTGGACAACTCCTGCATATCTTCCTCCTTGAGGCTCTGTGGTAATTATTTCTTGAGGTGGATTTTCAATCATCAATTCGAATAATGGCTGTAAGAATAATTTCATATCAATTTGCGGGGATGTGCCAAATAGCAACGACCATTTCTTCGGTAATTTTTCTGATATTTCTGGAATTATTCTAAGCATACCACTTGGATTATGTGCCGCATCAAGAAGAATCGATGGAGTTCCTTCTACATATTGCATTCGTGCAGGCCATTTCGGCATTCTTCGCTCAAATTCTAATCCTAGCATTTTGCAAAGCACTTCAGCCAAATCTCCAGCTTCGTCCATTGCATTCCCTGATTCTGGATTCCAAAATCGCGCACTAATAGCCTCCTCGCGTATTGCATTACGAATTCTTGGGATACATGGGTCGCGGACAAGCATAGGAACACCTGGTCTCCAAATAGCTGCCTTTTCTCTGGCAATATCTTCTAATGTTTCACCTAAGATATCACTATGCTCAAAACTGATTGATGTAACTAAACATCCAATTACCTCTGCGCTACTAGTGGCATCATATCTTCCCCCTAAGCCTGTTTCTAAAATCATTATTTGCATCTCATTATTACTACAAATAATCAAAGATGCGATATAAGTAATTTCAAAAAATGTCAATTGAATTTCTAGTTCTTTAATCAACATTAATGCTTTATCAAACGATTCTGAATCTATGGGTTTTCCATTAACCCTAATTCTTTCTTCTATGCGAGCAATATGAGGAGATGAAAACAAGCCAACATTATATCCTGCTTGACATAATCCAGCTACTAATTGTGAACAAGCACTTCCTTTACCATTAGAACCTGCTACTTGAATACAAGACATCTGTTTATCTGGTCTTCCAAGGGCTTCCAGTGCCTCATTTACTCTTTCCAGCCCTAGTTGCATTCCATGACTTTTTGTGGCCTCTAGCCACTCTCTTGGCGTTACTTCGGTCATTGGCCCCGTAGGGGCCACACCCTCCAATGATTAGAAAACCACCCTCGCTCTCGGTCATCAGCATGGGCGAGTCCGTTTCCAAGGCGCGAGATGTTGGGACAGCATCAAAAAATAAGCCTGATAGTCTTATTTCTAATATGATTGAACAAGCTCCTGGAATGATTGGAATGGCACTTATGTTTGTCATTACCATAGCAATTGCAATCTGGTTACAACCATTTTTCAATGCTGCTGGTTTACACGCTTTTGGAGAATCAGGCACAACACAAGGGAGATGGATTGTTCTTGAATTAGCTGCAATTTTTGCATTTACCTTCCTAATTCTATGGTTAGCAAAAAAGCACTTACAGCACTTTATCAAATATGGATTATTATTTGTATTATTCTTAGCATTATGCTATACAACTGTTCCTGGAGCTCATATGATTCTTGTTGATGATCAAGTAACTATCCCATTTGAATTTTCAGAAGAGTCAACAATTAGTGAACAGTTTGTGATGAGTTCTGCAGATGGAGCAATTCTTACTACAATTGTTGATTGGGGAATTGGTTCCGATAGTACTGACGATAAGGCTACAATCACAAAGAGGAATCATGAAACAGGAGTAGAATGGAATACAACATTCATGACGTTTCCTGCACTTCCAAATTCACTTAATATCGTAGAAGGACCATATTGGTACACGATTACAGATGCTGCACATGTCTGGAGTGTTGACAAAAATGATGGTAGTATTCTTTCAGAGTATGTTTGTTATCCTGTTGATGATGTTAATGAAGAAGGATACCCAAATTCACCATTAGATAATCTAGAAGGAGGCTGTGTAGCTGCACTGGAGGTTGTTGAATATCCCGAAGGAGATGCGAATCAATCAAAAGGTGGATTATACATATTAACACACGGTGGTGAATTAGTAAGGAGGAATACTTTCCATCAAACAAACATTACAGTACATCAAGCAAAATGGTCGGTTCCAAATATCGATGTAGAATTCATAAGTATGAGACAAACAAATGATGAACATTTCTTAGTAGTTGCAAACAAGGGTGCCTATTATCTGAAATTAGAAGTGACTGCTGATGCACCACTTGATCCTAACGACCCTAGATGGGTTGATGAAGCCGACGTTAAATGGTATATGTTAATAGAAGATAATGATAATGATGTTACAGCATTTAATATTGGTACTAGCCCATATTCAGATGTAAGTGACGAGTTAATGCTATTTGGATTTACTAATGGCACAGTAAGTGGATTTAATTTAGAGGCAAATAATGTAACCAAAGAGACTAGAATACACATTGACGATTTCTATGAAGGGCCGATTAATTCAGTTGCATCATTGGATCTAACGGAAAATGGTGAATTCGAAATTTGGATTGGTGACAACAATGGTTTTCATGGACTATTTGGAGAAGGTTTGGTTGAATATGTTACATTTGACTGCAATACTAGCGATACTGTTATGATCACTACTTCAAATTGGTCTATTGAACGATATGTTAGTTCTAGTCAGGAAAATTTGATTACGATAAATAGTGGTGTTTTCAATTCAGAAACAGGATACAATGTTTATGGAATTCAATGGTCAGATTCTGCCTTTATTATTGGATTAGGAATTTCTCTTATCCTTATGATTGGGTTGATTTATTATCCCGAATGGTACGTTGTAAATACCGTTGGTGTCTTAGTTGGAGCGGGAGTAATTGTAATGTTAGGAGTTACATTTGTGCCTACCTTGATAGTAATATTCATGATTGCTGCTGCAATATATGATGCATGGGCAGTATATCGATCAAAGCATATGTTAGATCTAGCAGATACTATGATTGGATTAAATTTACCTATACTTCTTGTTGCTCCTCAAGATAAGAGTTATTCAATGCTAGAACAGCAGGAAAGTGTAAGGCCGGTTTCAATTCAAGCAAATGGCGAGATGCCTACAAGTGTTTCCAAACCAACCAAAAAATCAAAAGAAGCTATGTTTATGGGATTAGGTGATGTAATATTCCCGGGAATGTTAGTGGTTTCATGTGTACAGTGGATTGGGACTGGTGGCCTTTCAGTAGGTCTTTCTGCAATGGTCGGTGGATTAGTGGGATATCTCATTTTGATGAGTTACGTTGCAAGTGGAAAACCACAAGCAGGATTGCCTCTACTAAATGGAGGCGCTATCGTTGGATACATTATAGGTGGGCTATTGTTTGTAGGTAGCGCTGCATTTAGTTTCGGAATTTCTTTCTAAGGTGATTATGATGTTAGGAATGGAGCTCTTCAGAAATAATCCGGAACTAATTAGAGCAGATCATGACAAAAGAGGAGTTCCACATGATAAAATAGATCAAGTGATTCAGATAGATGAAAAATGGAAAGGGGCTCTAAAACAAATGGAAGAGGCCCGCCGTGAAAGAAATGTTGCTGCGCGCGGCATTGCAGAGGCAAAAAAGGGTGGTGACAAAACTACTGCCGACAAAATCATGGCTGAAGTAAAAGATATTGGCGACAGAATTTCTCAATTGGATGAAAAAGCAAAATCACTTCTTAGCGAAAGAGATGCTATTCGAATGCGTATTCCAAATTTATTACACGAGTCAGTTCCGATTGGAGAAGATGAGCAAGGAAATACCCAACATTCAATTCATGGCAATAAACCTCAATTTGATTTTAATCCAAGGACACACAATGAATTAATTGAAATGAATAAATGGGTAGATTTAGAACGTGCTGCAAAGATTTCAGGTAGTAGATTCTATTTCCTAAAAGGAGATCTTGCTCGTCTAGAATTAGCTCTGCAAAATTATGCTGTAGATTTTTTAATTGAGAAAGGATTTACATTTGTTCAGCCACCAGTTATGATGAATAGAGAAGCATATGAGGGTGTAACCGATTTAGGGGATTTTGAAACTGTCATGTATGGAATTACTCCAGATCCTCTATACATGATTGCCACAAGTGAACATCCCCTAACTGCAATGTACATGGATGAAGTTATTGAGCCAAGTTTACTTCCAATAAAGATGGTTGGAGTTAGTCCTTGCTTCCGTCGTGAAGTTGGAGCTCATGGTTTATCTGATCGAGGCATATGGAGAGTTCACCAATTTACAAAAATAGAACAAATTGTAATTAGCCATCCAGATAAATCATGGGATTATCATGAAGATTTGCTACAAAATTGCATAGATTTGTGGAATGCTTTAGGTTTGCATTACGAGGTAGTTAACATTTGTACTGGAGACATGGGTACTGTGGCGGCAAGGAAATATGATCTTGAAGCATGGCTGCCTGGTGCAAAATCATACAAAGAAATTGTATCATGTTCTAACTGTACGGATTATCAAGCAAATCGTTTACGTATGCGTTACCGTACTAGTGAAGGTAACACTGCCGTACATACACTCAATTCAACAGCAATAGCAACAAGCAGGGCTTTGGTTGCAATAATGGAGCAGAATCAAATCGAAGATGGTCGTGTGAAAGTACCTGAATGCCTTATCCCACTTATGGGAGGTAAGACTCACCTCGAACCTTGTAAGTGGTGATTGAATGCGGGTGTTTTTCTTAGCGATTACAATTTTCCTTGCATCATTTAGTGGGTGCTTTGGAGAAGATGCCATAGAAGAAATAGACCCAATATTAGTTATTAGTGAAGTAAGTAATGCTACTAGAGGTCAATACATGACAATTGAAGTCGATTCAAATGTTGAATGGACAATTTCTCGTTCACCCGGTGCTTTTTTTGTGGATGAATTTGGAGTTTTACGTGATGCTATAAATTTCACTCTGCCTGCTGAGCAAAAGAGTATTGAAATATTGATTCTCGATACAGAACGTGAAACTATCGAACTAAATGTAACAGCTGGAAGTGAAACATGGAATGCTACTCTTCTACTCGAAGACAGTGTAGAAATGATGTTAGTGGATGGCCGTCGTGCTTATGATACCATTGATATGCTCACTACATCATACAACAATCGATGGTGTGCAGAAGCTTCACTCCATGAAGGTGGTGCAGCATACGAAGCCGCTGCTGAAGCAATGGCAGAAAATATGAGAGATATGGGGTTTGATTTTGTAGAAGTTACACGCTATGATGACGACCCTGCACAATTAAATGTAGTTGGGTATAATTGGGGCCGAATTAATCCTGATGAATATATTGTGGTTGGAGGTCATTTCGATATCGCCTATATGTTTACACCACCCGGCGGGGGTACAAATGAAGGAGCAAATGATGACACATCTGGCTCTACAGTTTCACTCGAAATGGCTCAAGCTCTTGCAAAAATGGAGTTTGACCACACTGTTGTAGCAGCTCTATGGGCATGCGAAGAAGAAGGTTTGTTGGGCTCTCTAGCCTATGTTGCACATTTGCCCGAAAATGTATCCGTAAAATCGTACATGAATTTTGACATGGTTGCTCTCAACTATCCTATTATCCCACCAAGCGAACCATTGATTGGCCCTGGCGGCGAAATCTTCTCTGCTACCAAATATGATTGGACAATCAGTGTTGCTGGTGCAAATCAAACAAATATGGAACGAATGCATGACTGGGTTGGCACAACAATTGAAGATGATTTATCATATGAACCAACTGAAGGAAATCCAATTACTTGGCAAATTGCAGAATCATGTGCATCTGATCATTGCTCTTTCTTTTCTGCAGGTTATCCTACATTTAATTTCTTCAGCCCGGGGGGGGATATTTCTTTCTGGCAAGAATGGCATTCACCATCAGACACATTGGAATTCATGACTGCTAAAGCAGGTGGCCCTGCAGGTATGGCTAGTGGTTTCAACAGCCTAGTATGGACATCTCTAGATTTATTTGTACGTGTTGATAATGCCGAAAACTTCCAAGGTAACTGGTATGATGATGGTGATTGATAATTACTACCAATAAGCAGTAATAATGGGTCTAATTGATATACCGATAACGTTGGCGTTAGAATAATGGCAACTGGTACTGTAAAGTGGTTCAATTATACAAAGGGTTTCGGGTTCATCGAACAAGAAGAAGGAAAAGACCTCTTCGTTCATAAATCTGAAGTCGAAGGAGAAATAAAAGACGGAGATACTGTTGAGTTCGAAATAGGCGAAGGCCCTAAAGGACCAAACGCAATCAATGTCAAAAAGGTTGAATGATTTCAATAAGCACAGATGCTTTCTTCACTCACTCAGTGAGAGAAGTTCAACACCTTGATTTACTTGCTCTCCTACATTGTAGTGTATTTTTTCTACAACACCATCGTGGCTCGCAATGATTTTGTGTTCCATCTTCATAGCCTCCATAATCATCAGAGTGTCACCCGAAGATACTTTTTGTCCAACTGTTACAAGTACATCTAATATTTTCCCTGGCATTGGAGAAGTTAGGCCACTATCATCATCATCACCATTTATCCCTGGTTCTACAACTTCGAATTGAAGTGTATGTCCTAATACGTGTACCCACCAAACATCATCGATTTTTATCGCATTAGCTTTGTGTTTTCTCCCATCTATTTCCAACCATAATTCTGGACCCATATGAAGTATCATACCTTCATGAATGAATACTGACCCCTCTCTTTGTGGCTCAATTTCAATTCTGTTGCCGCCTAGTTTAAACTCCATCAGGGCAACCTCCTATTGATTGTTGAAAAGGGTGAAATCTTTCCTACTTCCCCACTTGAATGTTGAATAATTCTACCATAATTACTAGATTCACATGCAGAAGCAATTAGTAATCCTGCACTTGAAATTGATAATTCCATATCTGGATTCCAACCTTCTGGCCATAATCTTTCTATCATATCTGTAGTGGTCCACCCATCAACAACATCTGGATGATCGCATAATTCACGAAGAAATCTAACATTAGTAGTGCAACCAAGTATTACGAACTCATCTAATGCTCTAGCCATTCTCTGAAGTGATTCTTTTCTAGAGGGAGCCCATACGATTAATTTAGCAAGCATTGGATCATAATCAGGTGTTACTTCATCTCCTTGTCGCACTCCTGTATCTAGGCGTATTCCTGGACCTGTAGGAGAAACAAAACGCTTCAATTTTCCAATTGCTGGTAAGAAATTATTTGCAGGGTCTTCTGCATAAAGCCGAACCTCAATTGCATGCCCTCTCATACTCAATTGGCCACAACTCATTGGTTCGCCTGAAGCTATTCGAAGTTGTTCTCTTACCAAATCAACACCTGTTACCATTTCTGTAACCGGATGTTCGACCTGAATTCTTGTATTCATTTCCAAAAAGAAAAATTCACCAATTGGAGTTACAAGAAATTCTACCGTCCCTGCTCCTTCATAATTTACTGCTCGGGCAGCAGCACAGGCAGCCTCCCCCATGGCTTCACGTAATTCGGAATCCAATGCAACACTTGGAGATTCTTCGAAAACTTTCTGATGTCTACGTTGTACACTACATTCACGTTCACCGAGGTGGATCGTGCGTCCTGATTTATCGGCTAATATTTGAATTTCAATATGACGACTTCCTGTTAGAAGTTTCTCTACATATATTCGATCATCTCCAAATGCATTGAAAGCTTCTCTCATTGCTGCTTTGGCTTCAGTTTCAAGGTCTGCTTCATCGTAAACTACACGCATACCCTTTCCTCCACCGCCTGCAGTTGCTTTCAACAGTAATGGATAGCCTACGGAGGGTGCTGCTGCAATAATTTGCTCAATTCCTCCATCTACTTCTTCTCCTGGTATTACTGGCACTCCTGCTTCTTTCATCACAATGCGAGCAGTAATTTTGTCACCCATTTTTGCAATAGCTTCTGGAGAGGGGCCAATCCATATCAAACCTGAATCAATAACTGCTTGAGCAAAATCTGCTCTTTCTGAAAGAAATCCAAATCCGGGGTGTATTGAGTCACACCCTTGTTCTACAGCAATTTCAAGAATTTGTTGTTGATTTAGGTAAGTTTCTGCAAGGCCATATCCCTCTAATTGGATCGCAATATCTGCAAGTTCTGTAAATAGAGTCCCTGCATCATTTGCTGCAAAAATGGCTACACTCTCTATTTCCGCTTCTTTACAAGCACGTAGTATTCGGCATGCAATCTCGCCACGGTTTGCGACGAGTATGCGTTTTAGCATCGGATCACTCCTTAGGTTTCCACTCAGCATTTCGCTTTTCCAAGAATGAAGAAAGCCCTTCTTGTCCTTCATTACTACCTCTCATTTTACTAGTAAAATCTAGAGTCCAGAGGCGTAATGCTTCATCATCGTTATCCCAACGATCAAAACCTAATGTAAGTTCTTTAGCAGCAGTTACTGCACATGGGCCTGTAGTAAGTACTTCCGAAATTATTTTTGAAGCGTCTAATGTATCATCAATTGTATCTATCATTCCAATACGCAATGCTTCATCGGTATCCATATGGCCGGCTAACATTGCGTGTCGGCGGAAATTCGCGCTACCCATTCTTCGATACACATATGGTCCAATAACTGCAGGAAGAATACCAAGTTTACCTTCTGAAAGTGCGATCTTTACTCCAGATTCACAAATTACATGGTCAAGGCATGCAATTAACCCGGCTCCTCCGCCTAAAGCTACTCCTTGAATCATACCAATTGTGAAACAAGGATGTGACCAAAGTCCATTAAATAGTGAATCTAATCTTTCAGAATCTTTACGATTTTCTTCAGGGGTATTTGCTCCTGCATCCCTCATCATATTGATGTCTGCACCTGCACAAAAATGCTTACCTTGTCCGGAAAGTGTTACAATTCGTAAATATGGAGTGCCGTCTTTTGATGATAATTTACCCATAACTCCGACCGAATTCTCTGCTGTCCATGCAAATACTTCGATTAGTTCTGTAATCATCTGAATATTTAGAGCGTTATATTTGTCTGGACGTCCTAAACTTACATTGGCTATGCATCCATCAATTTCCAATTGAATAAGTGATGTTGTAGGTTGGTTTTTCATATTTAATTCCCCAATTGTAAAATTTAAATTTGCAATTACATTCTGAATACGCCAAACTTGCCATTTGGCAATTCTGCATTTTGACTGGTTGCAATACATAATCCTAGGACATCCCTAGTATCTCTAGGATCAATAATTCCATCATCCCAAATTCTAGCTGTAGAATAATATGGACTTCCTTCTGTTTCATACTTCTCAAGTATGGGTGCACGGAAGGTTTCTAGTTCCTCTCCTTCCATCGGTTCTTTTCCTTCCCTAATTCTTTGATCTTGTTTTACCGTAGTCAAAACATCAGCTGCCTGTGGACCGCCCATTACAGAAATCCTACTGTTTGGCCACATAAACAAGAACCTAGGGTCGTATGCTCTACCGCACATTCCATAATTTCCTGCTCCATGAGAACCCCCAATAATTACAGTGAATTTTGGCACATTAACACAAGATACTGCTGTCACAAGTTTTGCCCCATCTTTCGCAATACCTCCTGCTTCATACGCTTTGCCGACCATAAACCCTGTAATATTCTGTAAAAAGACAAGAGGAATTCCTCTTTGCCCACATATTTCTACAAAGTGAGCACCTTTTTGTGAAGATTCTGAAAATAGGATTCCATTATTTGCTATTATTCCAACCTTGAATCCATGAATGTGTGCAAAACCACAAACTAAGGTTTGACCGTACCGAGATTTAAATTCATGAAATCTGCTCCCATCAACTATTCTTGCAATTACCTCCTTTACATCAACAGGAGTTCTGTTGTCTTTAGGAATTAATCCTAGCAAATCCTCCGAATTATGAAATGGTTCTTCAGGATCTTTATACTCAAAATGTGTCTTTTTCCTATTTCCAAGATTTTCAACAATGTTACGCACCATTCTTAGGGCCTCGTTTTCATCTTCTGCAAAGTGATCTGCGACACCGCTTTGAGATGTGTGTACGTCTGCGCCCCCGAGTTCCTCTGCTGTTACTTCTTCACCTGTCGCAGCTTTAACCAATGGAGGGCCTGCTAAGAAAATTGTCCCATTGCCCTTTACTATGATACTCTCATCGCTCATTGCCGGAACATAGGCTCCTCCTGCAGTACAGGAACCAAGTACTGCTGCGATTTGTGGAATACCGTCTCCAGACATCTTCGCTTGATTTCTGAATATTCTACCAAAATGGCCAATGTCAGGAAACACTTCATCTTGCATTGGCAAAAATGCTCCACCTGAATCTACCAAGTAAATACAAGGAAGATTGTTTTCATGAGCGATTGTTTGGGCACGTATATGTTTCTTTACAGTCATGGGATAGTAGGAGCCGCCTTTTACCGTTGCATCATTTGCAACAAATAAGCACTCTTTGCCATGCACTGTCCCGACACCAGTAATAATACCTGCACTATGCGCTCTTCCGTCATACAATCCATATGCTGCTAATGAAGATAATTCTAGAAATGCAGTCCCTGGATCCACTATTTTGTCAATGCGTTCTCGTGCTAACAATTTGTTACGACTACGATGACGTTCAACATATTTTTCTCCGCCTCCCTTCTTCACATCATCAAGACGTTGCCTAAGAGTTTCAATCAATGATTGATTATGTTCGAAGCTTTCTTGAAAGTCCGGATTGGCCGTGTTGACTCGTGTTGACAGCCTGTCCATCTTACTCCCCCTTTTCACCAGCCACAGTCGCCATATCCTTCAATCAACCGCTTAGACTCCCAAGATTAAGCGTAATATATCTCTTAATCCTGGAGCCATACCCACTACCATTACTGCTAAAACAATCAACACACGAAGATGTTGTTGCCTCATTTCGATACGCATCTGAGAAAATAACCAAATTATTGTTCCTGCTAATGTTGCTTTAAGTAAGAAAAACAACCATGCTCCTTCACCTAAGATTCCAAGTGAATCTCCAATCTCAATAACTTTCAATGAAACTGTATGTTTCTCGTTATAACCAAACCAATCAATTCCAACCATAGTTGCCAAACCATCACATAATTGACCAAATAGAATCCCTGCGACCATTGGAGTTGCTAGTATCCCTCGATTGGATAACATTTCAACAGCGTGTTCTGAACGGTCTTCAGATTCCCACTCATTTAGTGTCATATTGTCTGGAATTACTCCTACTTCATTGCCTGTCAATCTTAACATTGACAAATCTTCTATTCCTTTCCTCCAAACTAGCCATGTAATTAGCAAGGGGCACACAACTACAACTAATATCGGCCAAAATACTGGATTATCTTTTGGCATATGTCCAAGATCTTGAGCCCATGGAGTAGATGCTAATTGTGCAAGGTAACCAATTCCCATCGTGATTATTCCCATTGCTAATGCTAACATTGCTCTTGGAATCTGATGCCAATCCCAAGTGTTATGGATGGATACTACAATTGCTATTATTCCTCCAAAAGTACCCAACATTACCCATGTAGTTCCCATTTCATGATCATGAATACTAGGTGAAATTATCATTCCACTGAATACAATGTAAGCCACCATGATTAACGACATCATTTGTATTGAGTCTCGCTTTGAAATTTGGCCTATAATTGCTGAAACAATAAGCCAAATAGCAAGATGTAAATGGATTATTGGTGAAATAAATAGTAAATCAATTCCTGCTGAAAAAAAATCTGCATCTTCCATAACACGTAACAAAGGTGCAACGCAAACCCAGGCCATTAATGCCCACAACATGTGGTCATTAGTTGGTAATTTCCAACGACGAAACCACGCTTGCAACACAATTACTGCTGCAACCATTGTAAAAATGTATAGTGCTGTATTAACGGGAGTATATCCTGCATCTCCTGTTTCACCTGCATCTTTTACAATCGGGTCCCAAACATAAATCTTCATGAAATTGTCCCAAAATGTTTCAGGAGCAAATATCAAACCCAGTGTGAAAACAATAGCTACAACACCAAAGCAACGTATCAACAGAGTCTCAGTTGCGGAGAACTCGGTTTCCTGCATAATATCTCTCAACCGCAGACAGATGAAGAGGATTACTCGTTAGAGTTCACTCTTCTTCGTGATCATGGTCACAATTTTCATCATGGACATGTTCTTCTTCTTCTTCATCAGCAACACGTGGTTTATGCATTTCTACAAATGAAACCTTTTCAGCGTCCACTGCATCCCTAAGAACACTAACTAAACGGAATTTTTGCATTGCAGCATTAGTATCAAACAACATTGCTTCAGGAACTACGATAGAAATATCATTACCATCAAAAGATACTTCAAAGCCCTCATGCCCAGTATTTGATTCAAGTAATGCAGATACTTTCTCATCCTTATCTTCTATCACCTTTACAATTTTGTAATCATACTTTAATTTGCGGCCAGCCATTGGATGATTGTAATCAATCCTAGCACGGCCTGCTGCTAAATACGAAAGAGTTCCTGTGCGTCCATCAATTGTTACAGGCCCCCCGATATAGAGTGCTTTTGGATCTCTAACATGCCTAATCAGCTTGTCAATCGAAATTGTTTCTACTTGTGCAGGGTCTTTTTCTCCATAAGCGTCTGCTGGAGCGATTTCTAGAGAGATATCCTTGTCTGCTTTAGCTTCTAGTAGACTATCCTCAAAACCTGATATCAGGTTTCCAGAACCTACCACGCACACCATAGGTGTGTATTTACGACCTTCTTGGTGCATTTCATGCTCCTTTGCTACATCTTCTCTTGTAGTTTCAATTAAATCGCCAGACTCTGCGTTATACAAATCGTATTCGACATGGACAATAGTTCCTTCTTCCATGGTTTTTCACCTACGCCCCCTACGGGGGCAATTCGGCGACCAACCATCCCTATTTCAATCAGTTGGGTCTCTTTGAGGTATCCAAATCCTCAAACTCGCCAATAAAATCAATACCCATCCGCTCCATACTAAGTGAATACCTGGTAAGTCGTAAACCATAATTCTGACTAAATCACTACCTTCCATAAGAGACCGGGCTTGAGTGCCATCCATGATAATAACCAAATCGCCATGCCACATACTAATTCTGTCGACCTCAGAACGTGAACTAGTATCAAATCGAATTACTCCTGGCTCTACTGTTTCTATAAATTCACCATCCTCGTAGACGTTTATTTCTGCACCTAAGTAGCCGTCTCCTACTTCCAAATTCTCAGTTTGAGTAACAACATCTGTGAACTCAAACTCATATCCTTCCCACCCAACCTTTTCGTCTTTGATTAATGTAACACTGTGGGAATAATTTCCTCTATCAATAATTGTCGTACTCATAACGTGGCCAATAATCATCAAAACAAGGCCTAGATGTATGATGTGGGCAAACATCGGAATTTTTGTTTTGCCTGTATTTTCCCGGATAAGAGAAAATGTTGCTGGCAATGCCAACAACGCAGGAATTAGCACTATCATTCCTATTTGTCCTCTACTGAGAGAAGATCCCAATATGTCAGTGGAATCATAACCCAATGAATCACCATAAAACCAAGCCATAACCAAAATTAACGGAGTTGATATGATCAACAAGAAAACTCTACTTGGATTTTTCCTCATACTCCACATAACCAAAGCAATCATGATTGCTGCAATGAAAGGAGCACCGTACAACTCATGCGCTGCGAATTGAATAGAATCAATACTTGACATGAGAATTACCAAGGTTAGGATTAGATAAAGGCCTACTGCCACTACTGGCGTCCAAAGAGCTATTCTCTGTTGTGTATTTCTTTCACTGAATGAAAATTTTGTTTCTTCATTATCGCCATTAACAAACCAAGGAGCAATAAATGCTCCCATTCCAATTCCGCTCATCCAAATCTCAAGCATTCCAGACCACGATGCTGCAAGGAAAAATACAATTCCTGCACATGCCCATCCCCATGCTTTTAACCGCTCGTTTTCAAAAATTAATCCGAAAGCAAACAATAGTGAAATCAACTCAAACATTACCATTCCATGGAAAATACGCAAGATGACCATCACTGCTGGTATTGCAAACCATTTCCAATCATGCCCCTCTGGTAATGAACGTATTCCCGATTCTATAAATGGGCCTAAACCAAGCAATACAACCACTGTAGGGGGTAGATTATTGAGAACATCTCCTCCTCCAATGACTCCTGTTAATGCTGTTATAGGCAATAACAATAGCCATAATTTAGAGTAAGAATAATTCAATCTATGTGCTAAGAAAATTGCGATTAATTGGATAATTCCTAAAAGATATACTACTACTTCTATCCCACTATTATCAGATAAAAGAATCATCAATCGGCCAAAAACATCTTCTGGAGGAGACCCGGTTGAATTTACTACGAATGTATGAACACTAACTGCCCACACTCCTCCTGCCCTTGTTACCATTGTTGCGAATAATGCTAAAGCACCAGCAGCCATTGCAAACCCTGCCCAAATATGATCTGGTGTTTTACCCGGGCGTGTTCTCAAATGTAAAATCGCAACCAAGCAAATCCAAGGTAGTAATGAGCCTGTCTCCACAGGGTCCCAAGCCCAATAGCCTCCCCAATCTAAAATCAAATAAGCCCATAACCCTCCTAACCCAATTCCTAATGTTGCAAAAAAGAATGCGGGCCTAGTAACCTCAATCAATCGTTCTTTAATCCCATTTTGTCCAGTTATCATTGATGAAACTGCTATGCAAGCAAGTGTGATACATAATGAATAAGCCAAGAATATCAGTGGCGGATGTATTACCATGAGATCTGTTTGGAGAAGCTCATTCAATCCAGGCCCAAATCCACTTGCAGATTTGAATGGATCCAAAATCCAAGCCACGAGCAATAGTGTAAGTGCAAAACCATACATCAATCGTAAACGCATAATATGTGTTTCTTCATTCTCTTTAGACAATGGTTTTCTCCATATCATTGCCAATACTGCCATCCAAGCTGCCCAAAGTAAGATGGGGCCTTCTCTTGCTGCCCAAGTTGCTGCAAATCGATAACGAAGTGGCAATTCTTCTCCTCCATACCATGCAACTAGATGTATAGTATCGATATTTAGTGTGAACATAATTGACAAGACGATAAAGGGTAATGCAATAATCGCTGAAAAAGAGAAATGTGACTTTGGGTGATAAATTAGCAATAACGCTCCGAGAATTGCAAATGGCATTAGCAAAGATTCCATTACTTCACCAACCAAAATGCTTAGCTCTCGAATAACCAAATGAAAGTAATACGCTAATTACACCTTTAGTATACAATAATGGATGCCGAAATAAAATTTTCAATCCAATCCACAATTTGTCAATTGCAGACATTGAACCAAGCTCTTCGGGTAAACAGCGCGCCATATTTGATAATTCATCATCTGACAAATCGTATAATGATGTCTTGCCTTTGAGAATTTTACTATACGGGGGGAATTTTTTCTTCCAAGCGATAACATATTTTTGCATTCTTCTGTTTGAAAGGTCACCTTCAAGTATTGCTTCAGAAATTGTTTTTGCTGCTTCTCTTCCAGACCATAATGCTAAATGCGATCCTCCTTCAAATAATGGTGAAGTAAATCCTGCTGCATCTCCAACAAGAATCAAACCATCTCCGGTTGTGATTTTTCTTGGCCCGGAGATAGGGATTGTTCCTCCAAATGGCCTAGGTTTAGTTCCATTTTCCCTCCAACTCGGGTTTTGAATTATTTTCCCCTTAAGATAAGTATCCTCAACGAACCTATCAAGATATTTTATCGCACCTTTTTTGTCAGTGGTTACCAGACCCACATTCGCCCTATCTCCTTTCTTTGGAATCATCCAGACATAACCATGTGGCGAATATTTTGGCCACAAATAAAAATCTAGATAGCCATCATTTGGTACATCTGTCATTTCATATTGGAAACCTGCAATCACTTCGACTTCAGTACCCATATCAAGAAGCTTGGAGGCCGCACCAGCAACACCTGAAGCATCAATCACAGCCTTACATTCAATTGGAAATTCATTTCCCTTGCCTTCAATTTTCCAATTGGAGAATTCATTATTGCTATTGTAAATTCTTTCCATTGAATTTACCTTGTGTGACAGATGCAAACTTGCACCAGTATTAACAGCTTCATCTGTAAGCCATTGCTCAAAAAGATGTTTTTCCAAAACATATCCCTTTTCGGTGAGTAATTTGGAAGTTCCATCTGGAAATATCACTCTTATTCCTTTACATTCAAGTGCTACAACTTCGTCTGGGATCTCTAAATCCAAATTATCTATTGCAAGTTGGGAAAGGCATTCTCCACAATGAACAGGTACTCCAACTGCAGGATCGGCTTCAACAATCATAACTGAAAGGCCTGCTCTTGCAGCATGTAAAGCAGCAGAACCTCCTCCTGGCCCGGCCCCTATTACCAATACATCGCAGACTGCCATATACCTCCGAGTAGCGGGACGTCTTTGAAGAATTGCTTGACAAGGATTGAAGAAATATGCCCCGTAGGGGCATCATGGCCTGGCGCTCATTGTCCAACTGGTTGTCTCATCTCGAGAAGCAAAATGAATTGCTTCGAATCGATGAACCGGTTGATGTTGAGCTTGAAGTTGGAGCCATCGCTGATCGCTTAGTAAAAGGAGATGGGCCTGCAGTCATCTTTGAAAAACCAAGGCTTCCAGATGGAAGTATCAGTGAGATACCATTGGTGATGAATATTTTTGGTAACAAAGGTAGAACTTTGCAGGCCCTTGGTGCAAAATCAAATTCTGAGGTTGGAGAACGTCTTGTAGCTTTGATGAAACCTGACATCGGGGGTATTTTACGTAAACCATGGACTGGTATACCCCTCTTAAGGGATGCATTATCGATGCCTCCAAAAAAGAAATCCAAGGGCGCGTGCCAGAGAATAAAAATGGATTTAGATGTGACCAAATTACCTTTCCCAAAAACATGGCCTCTCGATGGAGGAAGATACATCACCCTGCCTCTGGTAGTAACAAAAAATCCAGTGAATGGAGAGCATAACTTAGGGATGTATCGTGGACAAATTTTTGGACCAACAGAAGTAGGTGTTCATTGGCAAATACACAAACATGGCGCAGATCATGCAGATGCATGGCCAGAAGGAAGAATGCCTGTAGCAATTTGTGTAGGAGGGCCTCCCGAATTGATTTTCTCAGCAATAGCGCCTTTACCTGACAATCTAGAAGAATACATGTTTGCTGGTTTTCTTGGACGCAAGCGATTACCAATAACTAAAGCTCTCACTCAAGATTTGTTAATACCTGCTAATGCCGATATTGTAATCGAAGGTTGGATAGATGTAAACCAATCAAGAACTGAAGGTCCGTTTGGAGATCACTTTGGCTTCTATTCACTCACAGGACAATATCCTGTACTGAATGTTACTGCTATTACACGTAAAAAGAATGCAATACTCCCTGCAACAATCGTTGGGCAACCTCCTATGGAAGATGGTTATTTGGGTGAAGCTGTTGGCGCTCAATTTTTACCCGTATTACAATTTCAGCACCGCGATGTAATGGATTTATATCTTCCATTAGAAACTGGATTTCACAATTTAGCCATTGTCAAATCAAAACAAAGATACCCGAGGCAAGCACGCAAAACTTGCCTAGGGCTTCTTGGCGCAGGACAAATGATGTTCCTCAAGATAATGGTTGCAACAGATGAAAAATGTAGAGACTTGGAACTTCTTCTTGATGTTCTAAATGATCGTGTAGACCCAAATATGGATTTAACAATACTTGATGGTATGGTCGGTGACTCTTTAGAACCTGCTTCAACCTATGAAAATGTACATTCCAAACTAATTATTGATGCCACACGAATTATCGACACCGACCCACGAAGTGGAACTCCAGTAGAAGGTTCGTTTGTACAAAAAAGTCCTGATTGGAGGCTTGGAAAAGAAGACCCTCCAGGTATTTCTGAAAGTTTACTCAAAGAAATATCCTTGATTGAAAATGTCGAAGATTGTCGTTTAATACGCCCATCAATGCTTGTAATTACAACAAATATTGACGGGAGTCCAAATCCAAGATCTGGTACACAATGGCCAAATGAAAAATCTGCTGCTAAACAAAGAGAGCAAATATTGCAATTGCGAAATTCAATTTGGCAATTAGATTCTCAAAAGGAATTACGATGGTTATTTATTACTGATTCTGATCTTGACCTACATGGAAAAGGTGCTAAACGTAGATTATTATGGCAACTAACATCACGTTTCGCTGTTGAACGCGACTTATTTATCGAAGATGGTCGGATCTGTTGGGATGCTACAATACCAATTCCTTGTCATGAAGGGCCTAATCCAGTCCGAAGATGGCCGGCGATAACTATGCATGATCCTTCAACACTTGAAGCGATTGAAAGATTCAATTTACCCCCTTGGCCAAATAATTTGGTGATGTAGATGAATTTCAAACAAATAGCAACATTTGTAAAAATTGAACACACATTATTTTCTCTCCCGTTTGTTCTCATAGGCTATTTCATCGCGCTTAAGGATTTCAACATCTCTCCTGGCCTTGACCTGCTTTGGATTCTTCTAGCTGCAGTTGGAGCTCGCGGCTTAGCTATGGCATTGAATCGAATCATTGACCGGGAAATAGATGCAACCAACCCACGAACACAGGGGCGTCATCTTCCATCGGGAGAAATGAGTCTTCAAACAGCATGGCTCCTATCTGCTGGATTCCTCGTGATGTTATTGCTTGGGGCTGGCTTACTCAATCACGTGGTACTTATGATGGCATGGTTACCTGTCGTAGTGTTCATAATTTACCCTTACACAAAGCGTTACACTTGGCTTTGTCATTTGTGGCTTGGACTCTGTTTAGGACTTGCCCCCGCAGGAGCATGGTTGGCCATTGCGGGAGATGTTCACGGATGGGTTGCAATTACTGGATTATTTGATGCTTATACCGACATCATGTGGTACCCAACAATTTTCTTTATATCACTTGGAGTTGCTTTATGGATTACAGTATTTGACATAAATTATGCTAGAATGGATATTGAAAGCGATAGAAAAAATGGAATCCATTCATTTCCAGCCAGATTTGATGAGACGACCACCACGCGGACTTCAGTTCAACTAACTTTAGTTTGGTTTGCTTGCTTTGCCATTTCAAATCCCATAGATGGAATTTGGTTTCTTGCTGCATCGGGAATTATGGCCCTATTGAATATCTGGGTAATTCTTGCACGAGATAAATTTGGAAACTTTCAAACGGCTTTATTCCGTATTTCGATGTCTACAGGATGGATTCTTTTTGTATCGCTAATACTCGGCTTTGCGTTTGAACCTACCAGCATGATGTTGGAGGATTAAACTACTTGTCAAAGAAAAAGTGATTTCATGCTTATGGAATGTTGATGTGCCTTAACGATTCACCCTAGAATATGAACCCCATAGTTAGAAGTTTACTCGAGTTTAACGAAGCTTTTGAAATTCCAAAATTGGATACTCCAGGATTAGGTCCAAATGAAATGATTGAGTTACGAATAAAATTACTTACCGAAGAAGTTCAAGAATATGCTGAAGCTGCAAGGTCAGGAGATCTTGTTGAGGTTTTAGATGCACTAGCAGATATTGGCTACATACTAGCTGGTACCATTATTAATCATGGAATGCAAGAAATTTATGATGCTGCTTTTGATGAAGTTCATCGTTCAAATATGGCCAAACTAGTTGATGGGAAAGTACTCAGAAGAGATGATGGGAAAGTGCTCAAACCAGAAGGGTGGACTCCTCCTCAACTTGCTCAATTTCTCCAGTGAGTTCATCATGGTAACCCCCATACGCACAACATGCGCACTGCTCTGATTACTGGCGGGGGAAGAGGGATTGGTGCCGCAGTAAGTCGTAGGCTTGCTTCTGAAGGTTACCGGATAATTCTAACATACTGCAATTCTGGCAAACAAGCAGAAATGGTAGTAGATGACATCAGAAATACAAATATTGATGCTGTTGCTGTAAATTGTGATGTTACTGATATTAGAGAAGTAGCTTTGTTAGCAACCCACCCATGGATTGCAAATGGAATCGATGTCCTCGTTCTGAATCATGGACGCTATGATCGTGTACTAGCTGAAAATCTAGAAATTGATCACCTTAGAAGGACTATGGCAACTAATTTTGAAGGAGCCTTTCTAGTATGGAAAGCAGTACAAAAACACCTAGAAGATGATGCTAGAATTTGTGTGATTGGGAGTCAATTAGGGACACGCGGGTCACCACATGGAGCTGATTATTCGGCGTCTAAAGCCGCTCTCGCAACATGGGCACGCTCCCTTGCACAATCTGTTGCTCCAAAGGGGCAGCGAGTAAATGTCATAGCTCCTGGATTTGTTGCCACTGATATCTTAGCAGGAGATAGTGCTGAAAAAAGAACTAGTAGAGAACAAGAGGTTCCTCTAAAAAGAATTGGCACCCCTGAAGATATCGCTGGAACTGTTGCATTCTTAGCTAGTAATGATTCATCATACATTACTGGTGCTGTAATTCATGTAAATGGCGGCCTATACCTTCCATGAGGGATATAATGAGTGATCCATTTGATATTACCAAAGCGCTGGAAGGAGCTGCTATCGAGAAGCTTTCTCCAGAAAATTCACGTTTTAAAATACATTCTGAACACTTGCCTGCTGGAGATCAAGAAAATGCAATTGAAGATTTAATTTTTCAATTGAAAAATAAACAAGAAAGATGCGTGCTATTAGGAGTTACTGGATCTGGTAAAACATTCGCAATGGCTCACTTGATTGAACGGCTTAATATGCCAACTCTCATAATGAGCCATAACAAAACATTAGCAAGACAATTATACCAAGAAATGTCAAATTTGTTTCCTGATAATGGCGTTGAATATTTTGTTTCTCATTATGATTATTATCAGCCAGAAGCATATCTACCAAAGCGTGATTTATACATTGATAAAGAACTTTCAATAAATGAAAGAATAGAACAAGAAAGGTTTGCTACTGTCGCTAGTTTGGTTAGCAGACCTGATTGCATAGTGGTATCTTCTGTATCCTGCATCTATGGACTAAATGCACCTGAAACATTTCTTTCAAATCACTGCCGAATACATGTCGGTCAAGAAATTGAACCAATTGATTTGATTCGTGAATTAGTGGGATTGCAATACCATCGCACAACTAGCAATCTAAGTAGAGGCAATGTAAGAATTAGAGGAGAGAATCTTGATGTTTGGATGCCAAGTAGAGACGATCCGCTTCGGATTAGGTTTGGATTTGGAGGGGTAGAACATATTCAAATTTGCGACCCTGTTACATGGGAGATATTGGATGAATTAGAAGAAGCATGGATACACCCAAAAGAATTTTTTATGGTTTCAAATGAAAGGTTTGAGGCTTCTCTTGAAAGCATTGAAACTGAACTTGATGGTCAATTAGCATCCCTGAAAAGTGAAGGGAAGGAATTAGAAGCCCACAGACTTGAACAACGTACTCGCTATGATCTGGAAATGTTAAGAGAAATTGGCCATTGTACTGCTGTTGAAAATTATTCAATGCATTTTGATGGAAGAGAATATGGTGAGCGCCCATATTGTCTGCTAGATTTTTTTGCAGCAGCTGCAAAGCAATTTCACGGTGATCCTAAAAAATTCCTAGTAATTATGGATGAATCACACGTCACTTTACCACAAGTTGGGGGGATGTATTCAGGAGATAGGTCGAGAAAATTAAATTTGATAGAACATGGATTCCGGTTACCATCTGCGGCAGATAATCGTCCACTAAAAATAAATGAATTTCAAAAATTAGTTCCTCAGATGGTTTATGTTTCAGCCACTCCTGGTGAGAGGGAACTTTTGCACCTATGTGAAACTACAAACCAAGAGGCTCCACTCGGGCTCAGGCATTTCCCTGGCGGAGGGGGAGTGAATGTTCCAGAATTCAGCAAAAAACATTTAGAAGCTGAAACTATGTATGAAATGTTACAATCAATAGAGGGTATTCCTCGAATGGAAATTCGCCCTACAGGATTACTAGATCCTAATATTGAAGTCAAAGGTACTGATGGACAGATGACCGATTTACTATCGAAAATTAACGAACGAATTGTAAAAAATGAAAGGACACTTGTAACAGTACTTACAATCAAATTTGCAGAAGAAGTTGCTGAATATTTGAATAAAATGGGCGTGAAAGCACACTATCTACATTCCGAAATTGATACAATTGAACGTACTGAAATTATTAATGCCCTAAGAATTGGGCATATCGATGTAATTGTTGGAATAAATTTGTTGCGTGAAGGATTAGATATTCCAGAAGTTAGCCTTGTTGCGATATTCGATGCTGACAGACAAGGATTTCTACGAAACGAAAGGAGTTTACTACAAACTATTGGAAGAGCTGCAAGAAATTCTGATGGAACTGTAATACTTTATGCCGATGGAATGAGTCCCCAAATGGGTGCTGCAATCCAGCAAACATTAGAAAGGCGCAAAAGACAAAAAGCACACAATGATGCAAATAAGATTACTCCTATGACAATAAGCAAAGCATTACCAGTAATGGGAAGTGATGTTGAAGACCTTATCACAGGAACTTCTGGTGGCAAACGTCTAGTTAGCTCGAAAGGTGGTAGGAAAACAAGAGATTGGGTCTCGAGCCTAGGAATTGGGGCAGGACAATGGTCTTCACATAACGATGTTACAAGCAATATTTCACAACCAATTGAAAAATTAAATTATTCAATTGAAGAATTAAAAGAAATAATGGCTCAAGCTGCAATCGAATTAGACTTTGAGAGGGCTGCAATGATTCGAGATATTATCTATGAATTTGAAAATAATTGATTGATAATTATTCGTATCAATGACATGTCCCTAAGGGACATGAGGTTTCATATGTCCGAGACGTCCGGCTTGATTCATGGCGATTGACCCAGAATCATTTAACACCCCAGTTGTTGATTATGACTTCGATGCAGTTGATAGCCCCCGTACACTAATTGATCAAATGTCTACCGCTGGAGGCTTTACTGCTACAAAATTAGCATATGCCAGAGATATTTTACGGAGCATGAAATCGCAAATCGATTCAGTTAAAGGTGATTCAAATAAGGTATGCAACTGGCTATCGTTTCCTGCTTGCTTATGCGCAACAGGAACTCGAGGATTCTTTGTAGATGCAATTAAGCAAAAAATGTTCAATGTTATTTCAACGACATGCGGAATGTTGGACCATGATATTGCAAGATCGTTCAAGCATTATTATCATGGTTCATTTGAATTAGATGACATTGAATTAAGCGAATTTCAATTGATGCGTTTAGGGAATGTGATTGTTCCTAATGCGAGTTATGGAGAAATTATTGAAGCTATTGTCTTACCAGTATTAGAAGAAATTAGGAATGACAGAATTGCTGAAACTGGAAAAGATGGTGCTGAAGCTTGGCTCGGTTTTGGAAGTATACACTTGGTATGGGAACTTGGAAAAAGAATTGGTACTCCAGATTCTCTAATCTATTGGGCGTGGAAACATAAAATCCCAGTTTGCATTCCTGGGATTACTGATGGTAGTATTGGAGCGCAACTATTTATGTTTAGACAAAAATATCGAGATTTTCATATTGATACTCTAGCTGATGAACAAGTTATGAGTGATCTAACTTGGGATGTTGAAACTAGCAATGCTTTAATGGTGGGAGGAGGGATTTCTAAACATCACGTCATATGGTGGAATCAATATAGAGGAGGGTTAGATTCTGCTGTATACATTACTACTGCTCCAGAACATGATGGGAGTTTATCTGGTGCTAGATTGCGCGAAGCAATTAGTTGGGGGAAAATGCGACCAGAAGCACCAAATGTATGTGTTGAGGGTGATGCCTCAGTATTACTACCACTACTAGGTAGTGATCTATTTAGGAAGTGAAAATATTGGCAACAAAAGACACTCCACATGAAAATATAGTAGAGGCTGTTCTAGTTGATCCAGAATTAATTGATGAGAAACAACAAAAACAAATTGGCCCATTTTCAGTTATTCAGATTTTATCTATAGTTGTAATAATGCTAGTCTTGTCTTCTTCTATTCTTTATTACACACTTTCTTCGGAAGAAATTATTGAAACTCCGACAATTGTTGAAGATGTCTGGAACTTTGAGCAAAGAGAAAATACCTGGTATCACTTTCCAAATGCTGTTAATGCTTGGGAAGATTCAAATTTTGAATTTGATGGAAGAAATATTCCTTTTGATGCAAAGGGCACCTATTATGGAATCGGCATGAGTACTTTTGAACCCACAATGGGAATTACACAAACTGACACTATGGTTATGACTTCATGGGGAAATGGTGATTTAGGAAGTACTGCTATTATTTCTTGTGATTTAATTGGAATGACTACTCTAAATTATACATGTGAAGATGTGTATGACACGTTGACACCTGTCCCAAATTCAAATGACCCCTATGTGCATGTAGACCAATGGACTGGTAGGATTATGAAATTCGATATGCATGCATTACTTGGAATGACTGTTGAATGGTCAGACAATGATGGAAATAGTTGGACCCCCCCAACAGTAGCAACACAGATTTATTCAGTACAAGACCATCAAACGATTGCAAGTACAAATGCTCCAACACCTTTGCATGATACGACTTGGATGTTTTGTATAAACGGGAATGCTCCCCATCCACTTTGCTCTTCTAGTTTTGATGGCGGGAATACTTGGGGCCCAGAAACTTCTGGTGCACCTATAACCTGTGGATCTGGAGGTTTAACTGCACATTTAGTAGGAAGTGTAGATGGAAATTTCTATCGAGGAAATACGGGTTGTAGTGGTGAAGGCTATTCTGTTTTCAGAACTACAAATGCTGGAATAAGCTGGACCGAACACCCCCTACCTACTCAAGAGTCTGGCACTGCTGACACATGGAATGCTGAAGAAGCACAAGTTGAAGTAGACAGTGCAGGAAATATACATGCCATGTGGATGGGCTTAGACAATATGCCATATTGGTCATACTCTATGGATCAAGGAGATTCTTGGTCAAACGCAACAATGATTGCCCCCCCAATCAATCTAACTGGGACTGGTTTTCCAGTTGTAGTTGCTGGAGACTCAGGAACTGTAGCCTTCGGATATGTGGGTGATTCAGGAGATGATACATGGAATGCTTATCTGACATACGCTACAGATGCATTTAATGAAACACCCTTACTAACTACTGTTCAAATCAACAATAATGATGACCCCATTGATTTGACCCCTGATTGTGGTTACAATCGTTGTGGTGGACTTGGAGATTTTCTAGATATTAGAGTAGACAACTATGGCAGAGTTTGGTTTTCACTTTCACACAATATTGCAGATATTGGCATTTTTGCAACTTTCAGTGATGGTCCGAGTTTGAGAGGAGAAACTATCCAAATGCTAGTTCCTATGCCAGAAGGTGGACAACAAACACTCTAACCTTCATCATCAAACACTTCGATATCAACACTTTTAGTAATGAAATCGGTCAATTTTGTCCGAAATCTTGTAGCGCGCACAATGTGGTTATCTATCCAATGATAATTGCCACCTCTCGGTTTCCCAAACAAACATGAATGCCATTTGAATCCATGTTTAGACAACCATGTTTCAGTAACGTCCCTATGCTCTTCCAAACGACTGGTGAAGAAGCATATTTGGTGGCCTTCTGCATACCATTTGTTGATCTGATCTACAACACCATCGAAGCATTTAGCGGTTGCCATTCGTTCTGGCTCTTCATTTGGAATATCTTCACAAATTGTGCCGTCAATATCGATTAAGTAATTCTTACATCCGTCCGGAAGACCTGGACTTACTGATAGTCCGCGCTCATCAACTGAACCTACAAGTTCGACCATTAGCCCTTTCGATTACCCGACGATAAATGAATTTCACTATTCTCAAAAATACCCGCAATCAAATTCATCAATGCCGTTCTAAATGGAATTAATGGTCTCCATCCATCGGAGTTTACTTCTAATAACAACTCATGTAATGGCTCTAAATCTGGGCGAGCACTAGAGTCAGGAGAAATCGGTTTAACTTCCATTCCCGAAATAGAATACCCGAAAAGTGTAGCAGGTGTAAATTGTCCAGTATAGCCTTGGATGGTACGGGCCCATAGCATTTCAAATTCTGCTTTAGAATCTTTAGGTAGCCATTCCCTTCTTCCACACATTTGTAATTTATCTGGCGTTTTCCCAGATTTTGCAATCGCCGCAATTGCTTCTGCAGCATCGATTACGCTCAACCAATAACGCGGCCCTGCTGGATAGCTTTCACCTGAAACCCACGCTGCTATTTCTGGTGCTAACCATTTATCTGCACGGGATGGAAGCAAATCATGAACAATGATATCCCGCCCCAAAACTAAGTCGCCGTCACTATCATCAAATGAAATTGTAAAACCTGATCCTGAAGTTGTTAGCTTTGAGTTTGAATACTTTAGTAAAGATGAATTCCGCTCGAAATGGCTTGATTCTTGTGCTACAACATCAACATCCCACGACAATAACTTGTCAATAACAGCTTCACTCAAGGAACATGTTGCGCCATTGACTACTATTGCCATCACATAGTCCAATCTTCTCTAAGGGATATATTATTCGATTAATTTTCTAATTGGATTTTTAAATTTCTAATTGGAAAATTCGACTATTATTGGAGAGATGGAGTGCATTATGCGACACCAATTGAATCTAGAATTTTCCACTTTCCTCAAAAATGAAACTAGAACATTTTTTCAATTGGAAGAGAAGGATATTATGCGACAAACCCAATTGGAAAAGTATTATTTTAAGCAGTCAAGTATAAGTGTCTCCAGCATAGGCGCTAGTTCGGTCACAACACATTAGGCCGGGGAGATGGGAAAAATGAATAACGAAAATTACGACATACAAGAGTTGTTACAACGAGATGTGTATGTCAATGATAAGAAGGTGGGCACCATTGTTGGGGAGCGCCATCATCCAAATGAAGCACGAGTAAGATCGATGCGCATCATGGTAGAGCCAGATGTTGCTGATGAATTTATGCGCAAACCTGCAGAACTTGCGCCGTTACACAAGGAGTTGATTCACAGCATCCGCAACGATGGAGCGGTGAAACTCTCAAAATCGATGCGTGAACTTCAACGCCGTTGGAGAAATACTGTGCGTATAGATGAGAAGCTATACGCACCCGACGAAATGATGGACAGAGCTGTTTTGGACAACCAAGGGAGAGAGATTGGAGTAATTACTGATCTGGTGAAAATCAAAAGGACGTATCGCGCTGTGGTTGTAAAGACGCGGATAGGAGTGCAGATGGAGTACAGTATTGGAAAAACTATCAATATACCCATTACCGCTCTAGCGCGAACAAGAGAGAGACTTGATGAAGTTGTATTGAGTCGAACCTTTGACAAGTTACTCACCTTGCCATCATATGAACAGGCAAATGACCCAAACATGATTGATGAAGACTGAGATTTGTCTACCGTCGATTTTATGACTAGTTGGCTGGTCGCCGGCTTGCCCTTGCGCGGGTAGCTTAGTCGGCTGGAGCACCCGGCTGATAACCGGGAGGTCGCAGGTTCGAGTCCTGCCTCGCGCACTTCCTAGAGGTTCAAAAGCAAAGCAAGGCTCATGTAGCACCCTCGCAGAGGGTTGCAACATGGTGGTCGTGTCGGGCAGTAACTCCCGAGCCCTCGCCGAAGATTTGGCAATGGAATTAGGATGGGATCACCACCTACTTGAAGCAAGGCGTTTTCCGGACTCTGAAGGGTATATTAGAATTCCAGAAGAATCAATTGATGCAGTTCGTAATGGGCCCGTTGTACTAGTATCAAACACCTTCCCTGATGCTGGCATTGTTGAAACTTTACTGTTACTAAATGCATTGAAAGATGTTAGAAGCGGTTTAACTGAAAATTTGAAAGAAATCGGGCCCCAATCTATGGATGATGTTGGGACGGGGCTCATTGTAGCAATTCCCTACTTTGGATATTCGCGACAGGATAAGCGCTTTAGACCAGGTGAAGCAATAAGTGCAAAAACGATAGGGAAATTGCTTTCACAGCATTGTGATGGCATTGTAGTGTTTGACTTACATGCTCCTGCTGCACTTGAAGGCTTATCTGTTCCTGTTGCGTTTACTTCTGCAATGCCTGAAGTTGCTAATCATTTGAAAGAAAATGTAAATCCTGATTTTATCCTTTCTCCAGACAAAGGCGCCATAGATCGTGCTAGCTCTGTCGCTGAAGCAATAAATCTACCATTTTCGTATTTGGAAAAAACAAGAATCGATGCACATACAATAGTGCACAAAGCAAAAAATCTTGATGTTGATGGGAAAATTGTTGCAATTGTAGATGATATGATTGCCACTGGCGGGACTATCTGCAAAGCGGCTGATGCTTTGAAAAGTCAAGGTGCAAAGGAAATTCATGCTGCATGTACTCATGGATTATTCACAGGTGGCGCCATTAGTAGATTAACAAATCACGTGGACGGTGTGCACTCTACATCGAGTCTTGTAAATAGTCGCGCTGTAATCTCCGGAGGGCCTGCTTTAGCACGCGGTGTTAGAGAAATACTCGAAAAACTGTAGATATGGGCTATTATTAACCCATCCGTGGTGTTTATATCCACGAGGCCGTGCGGAAGCCTGCTTCACATAGCATGAGAGTGAGATCAATGAGTGCACACGTGTCTTTTGAAACCCCCGGAGAAGTCGCTGACAAAATTTATGAAATGGTTCAAGCGAATAATACAGGACGAATGAAAAAAGGATCTAATGAGGTTACCAAGGCTGCTGAACGCGGTAATGCCAAATTCATAATTATGGCAGAAGATGTTAACCCTCCTGAGTTACTTGCCCATATACCGTTAATTTGTGCGGAAAAGGGTATTCCGTTTGGTTACGTACCTTCACAAGAATTCTTGGCGAAAGAAGCCGGAATGCCTTTGGGCGTTAAAACTGCATCACTTGCTCTTCTTGAAGTATCGAAGGGAGCACAAGAAAAATTCGACGAAATTGTTGAGCTAGTAAAAGGGCTAAGCAATTGAATTCGCTTAACTAAACCTAAGGAGGAAATGGAATGAGCGAAGAACTCGGCGGATGGCCAGCAGAAGTAGTAGAAGTTGTTGGACGTACAGGAATGACAGGGGAGGCTACTCAAGTTAAAGTGCGTGTCAATGATGCACCTAATCCTCGTGACGTTGGTAGAATTATCACTCGTAACGTTGTTGGACCAGTGCGCGTTGGCGATATTCTAATGCTTCGAGACACGGGTCGTGAAGCTCGAAAATTAAACTACAGGTGATTTTATGCCAGAACAACGAATATGCAATTTTTCAGGTGAAGTTATTGAGCCAGGAACTGGTATGATGTTTGTGCGTAAAGATGGTACAATCCAATGGTATGCGAACAGTAAAGCTCGCAAAAATGCAATCAAATTGAAAAGAAATTCTCGTAAAGTAAAATGGACACGCCACTATGTTAAGGGCGGCGCCTGAGTTTCTTACCCTGTTTTATTGCAATCGCTGTACTTACATAGGGAAGTCGAGTCGCAAGGCTTGAGGGAAGTATCATGGAGACCACTTACGTAATGGTGAAACCCGATGGTGTACAACGGGGATTAGTCGGTGAAATAATTCGAAGATTTGAAAGAAAGGGTTTACAACTTGTCGGACTTAAACAAGTTATACCAACCACAGAAATTGCAGAGAAGCATTATTCTGTTCATTCAGAGAGACCTTTTTTCCCAGGATTAATCAAATTTGTCACGAGTGGGCCGGTTGTTTGTATGGCTTGGTCTGGTCGTGATGCAATTAGTGTTGCAAGAAATTTGATTGGGCCTACAAATGGTCGTGAAGCTGCGCCAGGCACCATACGTGGAGACTATGGCATGGACATTGGATACAATATGATTCATGGATCTGATGCTGCTGATACCGCTGAATTTGAATTAAATCTATGGTTTTCAGAAGGGCTCAATGAGTGGACTCAAGATAATCAATCATGGGTTTATGAATGATTTTGTAAATCAATTGCAAAAATAAAAAGTCCAATTGGAGGTTTAGACATGTCTGAAGGTGTCGATACGTCTGAAAATCCTTCTCCAGAAGACGTTTCTAAAGGTTGGCAGCGACAACCAATTGTATCTGTTTTAGGACATGTGGATCATGGCAAGACCAGTGTCCTCGATCATTTCCGTTCTCTAGGAAGTGAACGTCAAGCTAGTGTAATGGATCGTGAAGCTGGAGGTATAACGCAGCATATAGGTGCAACTGAAGTTCCTGCTGACATATTGAATCAAACCTGTTCAAACCTTACTGGTGGAAAGAATTTCAATAGCCCGGGATTGTTATTTATTGATACGCCTGGGCATCATTCATTTACAAGTCTTCGTAGTAGAGGAGGAGCTCTTGCAGACATCGCAATTCTTGTAGTGGATATTATGGAAGGATTGCAGCCTCAATCAATTGAAAGTCTGCGAATATTGAGAGAAAAGAAAACTCCTTTTGTCATAGCAGCAAACAAAATTGACCGCTTACATGGATGGAGAACAGAAAAGGGTAGAAGTTTTATCGAGTCTTGGAGCTTTCAAAGAGATGATGTTAAGCAATATTTTGAAGAAAAATATTGGAAATTACTTGGAGAATTTAGTGAACATGGTTTCAATATTGAACGATATGACAAGATTAAGGATTTTAAATCAAATATTGCATTGGTGCCTTGTTCTGCAAAAGACGGCGAAGGGTTACAAGATCTACTAACTGTCACTGTAGGACTTGCTGAGAGATTTTTAGAAAATCGCTTGACAGACACTCTCGGATGTGGTGAAGCTACAATTCTAGAAATGAAAGATGAAAGGGGGTTAGGTAAAACGATTGATGTCATCCTAAACCGTGGAGAACTCCATGTGGGAGACACAGTAACACTAGTAGGCGCCGATGGACCCTTTACTACTCACATCAAAGGTATGTTCCGACCAAAAGGAATGAGTGAAATGAGGGATGCTGGCGACAGATGGGAACCTACAGAAATTGCAATTGCAGCATGTGGATTGAAAATTGTAGCCCCGGGTCTAGAAAAAGTTCTAGCGGGGACCACGTTAAGACAAACAAATGAAGCAGATACGCAAAAAAAAGCACTAGTTGAAGCACAAAAAGAAGCCACTATTTCAGTAGATATTGCAGAAGAAGGGGTTGTGATTAAGGCTGACACAATTGGTGGATTAGAAGCTCTAGCCTTTGAATTAAACAAATTAGAAACACCCATCAGGATGGCAAGTATAGGTCCAATCAACAAAAGAGACATTCTCACAGCACAAAGCGCAAAAGACCCATTGAATCAGATTATCCTAGGGTTCGCTGTTAAAGGAAATTCAGAAGTTCAAGCAAAATTAGAAGGTGATTCTGCAGAAATCAAATCTATCAGTGCAGATATCATTTACAGAATCCTTGAGGAATATGAAGAATGGAAAGAAGAAACTGCTAATAGTTTAGCTGCTGCTGAAAGAGAAAATCTAGTTTATCCTGGTCATTTGCTTTATCTTAAGGATCATACTTTCCGTAACAAAGGCCCTGCCATTGTTGGCATGCGTGTTGTTGGTGGAAGAGTCCACTTGGGCCAAAGAATAATGAAAATGGATGGAACTCCTATTGGACAAATAAAAGGCATCAGAACTAGAGCAAGTGAAGATGTTAGAGAAGCAAACCATGGAGATGAAGTTGCAATGAGTATTATGGGGCCAACTGTGGGAAGACATATTGAAGAAGGTGATGAGTTCTATGTTGATGTTCCTAGCACACATGCGAAAAGACTTCGTAAACTTGAATTGACACCTTCTGAAGAAGAAATATTAGATCAAATTACCAAATTACATCGGGAAACTAATCACTTCTGGGGAAGATAACTAAAACGTTAGACGTCGTGATACCTCCAGACTCTTTTACACAATACCTTCAAGTATGGAACTTCTTGGTTACAGTCTGTACCACAGGGGATTCGACCATGAATGCAGGGTTTCAAGCAAGCGCACCAACTGGTGATCATCGCACAAAAGATCTCATTGCAACTGTATCCTCAATTGCAAACACCCTAATGGGTGAAGTGTCCAAAGTAATCATAGGTAAGAATGAAAATTTACGTCGTGTAACTGTTGGAATCCTATCTAATGGAAACATGTTATTGGAAGATTTTCCAGGACTAGCAAAAACATTGTTGGCAAACACATTTGCTCGTGCACTGGGATGTAAATTTAAGCGTGTTCAATTTACACCAGATCTATTGCCTTCAGACATTATGGGTACATACATGTATGATCAAAAATCTGGTGAGTTCAAACTACGAGCTGGGCCTCTTTTCTCAAATATTCTATTAGCGGACGAAATTAACCGAGCACCACCAAAAACGCAAGCTGCCCTGCTTGAAGCAATGGAAGAAAAGCAAGTTACAATTGAAGGTATAACACACAAACTACCTGCACCTTTCGTTGTATTAGCCACTCAAAATCCAATTGAGCAAGAAGGAACATACCCTCTACCTGAAGCTCAAATGGACCGTTTCCTAATGAAAATGAGTATGGGGTACCCTGATAGAGCAGAAGAAAAAGCAATTCTCGCTAGAAGAAAACTTCGTGGAAAGGATGCGCATGACGTTGAACAAATTACTTCTCCAAAAAAGGTTGTTGCAATGCAAAAGGCCCTAGAAACAGTACACGTTGACCCTGCAATTTTGTCATACATTGTAGAAATTGTACAAAGAACTCGGGAAGACCATCGTGTGGTTAATGGGGCATCACCTCGTGCTAGTCAATCTTTATTCAAAACAGGAAGAGCGGCTGCTGCAATAGATGCTAGAGATTATGTAATCCCTGATGATATCAAAGGAATTGCTCTACAAATTATATCTCACAGAATTGTAATGAAGCCTGAAGCAAAAATTCGTGGAATTACGGGTATGCATATTGTTCGTAAAATCCTATCTGAAGTTCCAGTACCTGTCATTCAACAAGGTTGATTGTTCGCAAATAATGCGATGTTTTACAGAGGGTGACTCTGTCAAGGCATATATCCGCCCTAGGAGGTGTAGTTGTTGAATCCATACAAAATGGTCGTTGCTGTAGCAAATCAAAAAGGAGGATGTGCAAAAACAACCACTGCTGTAAATTTAGCAGCTGCCCTTGCTAAAGGGAATCCAAAATTCAAAATCCCTCCTGCTAAAGTACTACTAATCGATTTAGACCCGCAAGGAAATTGTGCAACTTCGTTTGGAGTAGAGAAAAAACGAATACGAAAAACTGCATATGATTTACTAGTGAATGATTCTGGTGAAGATTTGCCACTGCTTGAAGAATATTTGATTAGTCCAGGCCAATTAACTGAGTCTATGCAACGAGCCTGGACAAAAAGAAATGAGTCTAAACGTGTGCCTAGTGATTTATCAATTCAAAATTTATGGTTACTACCAAGTGACATTCATCTCTCGGGCGCAGAGATTGAATTGAGTCATAGAATCGGGCGTGAAACTAGATTACGTGAAGCTCTAGAACCAATTATTGAACAATTTGATCATATAATCATCGATACTCCTCCTTCACTTGGCTTGCTATCAATAAATGCACTATGTGCGGCGAATTGGGTTTTCATCCCAGTACAAGCAGAGTATTATGCCCTTGAAGGATTTAGTATGTTGATGAATTCAGTCAAAATGATTCAAAAGAGAATAAATAGAAATCTCAAGATTTTTGGCGTAGCAATGACGATGGTTGATCAACGTAGTAAACTTTCAATGCATGTTTGCAATGAAGTACACTCCAAAATTCCAAGGAAGGTTTTCAAAACACCAATCCGAAGATTGGCTAAAGTTGCTGAAGCTGCATGGACTGGTGCCCCAACTGTGATTTTGAATAAACCATCAGGTACTGGAGCAGGAGCAGGTAGCAGAGAGTACTGGTCGTTAACTAGAGAATTTCACAATCGTGTGCATGAAATGCGCAGAGAATTCGGAGTAACTGAGCACCCCCGATTACTATTGGAAAAACAAGGTCGCCTCTAAAATCGACTCTATATTGACATAGTAATACGCTTTATTCAAGTAGTTGCAGGGCTCAAAGGGTTTTATGACCGGTGAAGGTATGACCTCCGTTAGTGTGAGTTATGAAGTAAGAAGGCAACTAAACACCATACGTACTATGGATGGTTATCGTAGTATTGATTTGCTTCTTGTTGATCTAGTTCGCGCCCATAAATTAGCAAAAATGAATGGAGAATTAGACAAATTACGTAATCAAATGAAAGAACATGCTGACGTTAGTGCTGAACATTTAGTTGATCGTCTCAACCTCTCTCCATTCCAAGTATAGGTGATTTTATGGTTATGGAATGGCGGCCAAATGGTTACAAATTCACAACTAAAGATTTAGTTCATGCTATTTTTGATTCTAATTCTGATGCTGCTCGTATTTTGGTCAAAGGTACTCTTGGTGAGGTTGAATTATTTGCATCACCTAAAAGTTGGAACGCTATTTTGTGGCTAGTGATGAACACACTAAAATTGGACGGTGCTCCTATTTATTCCGGCCCTGAATTACTTACACTTCGAGATAGTCTTCCAATTGTTTGGAGAGATTAATTGCTCATTTGTTACTTTTGGCAAGCCACTCGGCTCCATACCATTGCCATTGATCCATTGTCCATCCTTCGGGCAATCCTTCTGGAGGCAAAGGAGGGGCTTCAGGGGCTTCCTGAACAATAGATTCTAATTCAGAATCGTCTGACTGTGATGTTGGTTCTGGAAGTCCAGCTAATTCTTCAATTGAAGACTCCTCTTCCATTATATCCTCATTATCAGACATTGAATCTTCACTTTTCAATTCTATGTCTCCAAATCCATCTCCAAGCATTTCGCCATCATCTCCTTCTAACTCCATTGGTTCAACTTCATCTTCCCAAAGTTTGTCACTATCCACTCCACCCTTTGCGGAAAGGCCTGCTCGTCCTTCTAGTGCTTCCTTTTCAGCTGAGTTTTCAGATGGTACAAATGGCACCCCATATGTTTTCACAAGAGCGCGTCGACGGCGTGCTTTGTTAATACCTGCATAAATTAACAATACACCTATTATTGCAGCAAATCCAATGCCTAACATCGGTAATATTTCTGTAGCTGTTTCGAGATATTGATCTGTTTTATCCCCTTCTGCTTCATTAGCAATTCTTGAACTCTTCCATGAACCATATGTCACTGCATATTCTCCTGATTCGTCCTGTTCTTTGACATAATTTTGATAATCCATATCTCTTGTACCTTGACAATATTCAGAGTTATCTGAAACAATCATTTCACAATGCTGATCACGTGTTTGTATTGCTGAATTTGAATCATTATAGTCATTCTTTGCACCAATTCCATCGCCATCGGCATCTGAATAATCCGATGCATCATTTGGCAATTGATCTCCAAAATCATAGAATCCATCGCCATCTGTATCTAAGCATCCATATTTATCTTGGATTGTAAACTCAAGAGATAAATTTCCATCTTCAGAAAGGGTAGGCATCCATGCCTTAGTTGAATTGCCTGCTTCAAGTGGGCAACTATCTGGGCGGTAACCTGTGAGATTATCCCCATATCCATCGCCATCTCTATCTTCCCATTGTGATTTATCTGAAATATCTGAGTCTGCTCCATCATCTATGCTCCAATCATCATCAGGATCTGAATAGCCATCATTATCCGAATCTTTGCAACCTTGCCGATCTTCAGTTGAAAAACCATTAATTGTGGGGCAATCATCACCGTTATCTCCGATTCCATCTGAATCGCTATCTACCCATTCATTAGGATCATCGGGATATCTGTCACCTTGTTCGGCGTTACTAATATCGCCATAACCATCGCCATCTGAATCTTGCCATTGATTTGGATTGCTTGGGAAGGCATCTGAGTTATTGCCAGTTGGATTATCTCCATACCCATCGCCATCCGTATCGACCCATTGTGTTTCATCTAAGGGAAATCTATCTGGATTATTTCCGGTTGCTGAATCGCCATAACCATCGCCATCTGTGTCGAGATTTTGGGTGCTATCGTTTGGGAATGCATCGAGGGTGTCTGTAACTCCATCAGAGTCACTATCCAAATCAAACAAACGTATTTTAGTAGAAGTTGTAAATGCTGACACAATGAATAATTCGCCATCTACTCCATATGCAGCCATCATTACTTTGCCTGGAGAAGAGTACGCATCCTGTTCCGTGAAATTATTTACATCAACAACATGTAAATTACCATTAGAAGTTCCGACAAATAAATCTCCACCATTATCAAACGTAATTGAATTAATCGACTGTGTACTTGAAATTGTCATCTCTTCATAAGACCAATCTGAAGTATCATAGCGGTACAATTTTCCATTTGCACAACCAACAATCATATTTCCATTTGAATCTCTTTCAAGTATTGTCGGATAAGAAGAGAAATCTGCAATTGAACGTGAAAGGGTCCCATCTTTCTCATGAATTTTTACTAAATTATCACGTCCACCCGTGGCGATTCTATCTTCCGACAATATTGTCATTGAAGTCAATGCTGTGTTGTGATTCTCTGTTTTGAAGGAGGTGTGCATTGTTTCGTCATATTCCTTTGCCCTACGTTCACCACCATAATGTCCAAACCAAAGATCTCCTTCACTATCCCATTCAACTTGATCTACAACATTGTTTGTTGTATAATTTCTGATTGCAATTCTTAGTTCCATATTAATTACATAAACGCCGCCATTATGAGCAACAGCATATTGCAGTCCTGTTGAATCCGATGATGCTGCTCTTGCTGTTATATTTAATTCGATAGACCATTGTGTGATTAATTCCCCACTGCCCCAAAAGTGTTCTGACAAATTTCCATCTTCTGTTAGTGTTACAACTGTAGATTCTGATGAAAATGAGATGTGAACTAATTTGCTGTCTATAGTATCAACAATCCCAACTTCTAACAAATTACTTTCTGCACTTACTGAAGATGCAAATGGTATCATTAGTAAAGCCAGAAGGAATGCTACTGCTTTCCTCATAGAACTCGGGACAATACACTGTACTATCAAGGGCTCGGAGTATCGTTCTTGTACTCAATCTTCTTCATCGCCATCAATTGTCTCTATTATTGAAACCGGATCTTTTACTGGTGTCAACGTGGAAACTGGCCTCAGTGTTGCCTTTTCTTGACCAGGTTTCTGCCCCGGAGCTGATGATGGAGGAGGCCCGCGCCTCTTAGCTGGGGTCAAAACCATACTTTCAACCGGTTTGAGTATTGATGGCTCTGACATTCCAGAAACGTTTAGAGTCTTAATTGGATTTAATAATGCAGAAGATGGTTCTGATAATTCTTCTTCAATCGCATCTTCCATTACCTCATCGAATGTCTCATCAATTTCGTCTATCTGTACTTCCTCAGCAACCTCTACGGTTTCCTCTTGAGGAATTTCCTCTGTTACTGGTTCTACAGTTTCAGTCTCCAATACAACCTCTTCAGGAAGTTCTTCTGAAATTGTTGGTGGACTCACTACCTTTTGATGGATAGGTTGTGGTAATGGAATTCCTTGTTTCAATGGTTTTGCCATTCCACCAATTGGTGCTTTGATTGGTTTAGGGACAGGGAGTGTCCCACTAAGTGACTTTGCTGCTGACTGGGGAGCCCTCATTCCAGCTAACCCCATAGATGGCATGTGCTGTGCTTTTGCTTCAGCAAGTGCTCCACGTGGTTGCCTCCCGGCCATACTTCCTGCGATAGTTGTACGGGCTCCTAATGCAGTTGGATCTATTCCCATCTGAGGTTGTTGCGCTGCAGTACCTTTTCCGGAAATTGCTTGCAACCAAGATTGTTTCTTTTCCATTCTTGCATCCTGAGATTGTAAATCTACAAATTCATCTTCTTGCTCTTTGAGTCTAAGTTCTTCTGATTCAATCTCAGATTGTACTTTGCCCTCGATTGATTCTCTCATCTTAGCTTCAGCCATATTACGGAAGTCATCCATTTGTTGAGTTAAGCTTGATAATCTATCCCGGATTTCTGCCCTCTTTACACCGAGTTGTGCTTCTATTTCACCTCGGATATTTGCTTCACGCTTACGTACTTCGATTAGGGCCTTATTGCGCATAATTTCTTCACGCTTGTCCAATTGTCTTTCAAGTTGAGTGGCCACTTCATCTTCTTTACGTGAGCGGAATTCAGATAATCTATCTTCCATCTCAACTTCAAGTTCGAGTATTGTCTCTTCCTTCAAGAGATCTAAATCAGTTTCATGTGTAATTCTTTCATTGCGTAGACGTCCATCAATCTCAGACATTATTGCTTTACGTGCAGCACTTTCCCTTGAGTTAAACTCTAATTCTAGGCGCTCTGACCATTCAGTCTTCTTACCTTCGTAACGTTGACCAAGTTGCTCACGTAGTTCATTTTCTCTTTCATAGCGGAAGCGTGCCAAACGATTTTGAATTTCTGCTTCCCTGGCATTACGATAAGATGCAAATTCTTGATCCATACGTGCTTCAAGTTCTGCCTCAATCTCTTTCTCCAAAGATTTTGAAATGTCGTCAACTGCTTTTGAAAAAGTAAGATCATATTTCTCACGAAGATGGCCTTTGCGCTCTGACAATTTTTCGCTATTTCGTTCTTCGAGTTGTCTTTCTATTTCCACGCGCAATTCCTCTCTTCGACGTGAAACTGCTAATTCAACATCCTGCCTCATTCTATCTTCAAGTTCTTCAGTTTCGCCACGTAATCTACCTTCAAGTTCTTCTTGAATTGATGCTGCAATGTCCTCTTCAAGACGTAAACTGCGGCGTTCATATTCTGCACGCATACTTGCTTCTCTTTGTTTGAGACGTAATTTTAGTTGTTGTTCTAAACGCGTTCGAATACCTCTACGTAGTGATTCTTCTCTTTCTGCAAGTTTTTGCGACTGGGATTCTTCTAATCGAGATATCTCATTAGATTCCAATTGACTAAATCTATCAGACATTTCTTCCTGGATTGTTGCTTCCAGATCACGTATCCTAGACTGGAGTGATTGGTTGAATTCAATTTCCATTCTTTCACGTTGGAATGAAAGTTTACGGCGATGTTCTTCAGATAATTGATCCTCAAGTTGAGCGATTACCGCAGAACGATGGTCCTCTAACTTACGATCTTGTTCGATTTCCAATGACTCTCTAAGAGATTCTACTTCTCTTTGCAAACGCATTTCATGCATTTCCTTCAATCTAACTTCTTCGCGAGTAAGTGTTTCTGATTCTAAATGTGATAGTTCTTCTTCCATTTGGGTACGCAAATCGTTTTCAAGAGCGTCAAGTGTTAATTCGTGTTGACGAGCCATGTCACTAGCCATGTTTTCTTGCATCAATGAAATGCGCTCTGCTAGAGCCTGTTTACGCATTTTCTGATCGCGCCTTAAACTTGCGCGCAATCTTTCTTCTTCTCTAAATCTAGAGCTTTGCATTAGAGTCTGGTCCAAAGATGGGGATGAGGTAGACGTGAATTGTGATCGTAAACTTGAGAGGTTCGGTTGATCGGTTGACTCCGATTTACGCAAACCTTCACCTGCTATTATCCTGCTTTCGCTAACACTCATAGGATCCCCATCCAAACCCTGATGGATTTCTTATGATAGATAAGGGGCGCGCTTCAATACTACCCTTACAATGCGATTTATCCGACAGTTGAGGTTCGCCATTAATCTTCCATTTGTAAAGTATTTTCAATATCGACAAACTTAGGCCCTCCGACAATATAAAGAAACGTCATTACAAAGGAAACTGTAAACAAAAATATTGTAAAAGACGTTCCTGAAAGATCTTCTGCAGCATCTTTGCTATGTGTCAATGTTAAGGCATGTATAATTCCAAATAAAATTGATATAAATTGTATCATCGAAAGTCTAAGTAACATTCTACTTTTTAATTTCGACATTTTTCTATCAGATATCATCATTGCTCCACAAAAAAACATTAAAGGTAGTAATATAAAATCAAAATATGGTTTATCTTTACCCGAGCCCCAGCAAATATTGCATTCCCATGAAGAAATTTCTGGTCCAATTCCAGATGAGGGTTGGAGCCAGATTAATCCTGCTGCTGAAAGTAATAACATAGCGCTAGCAGGTGTTGAGAGGCCATTAAAATAATTCACGTCGCCTCCCTTTTCGTGTTGGAAGCGCGATAGTCTCAACATGCCACAAGCGATTATCCAAAAACATGAAACCGCTAACATGAATGTCCAAAGTGGTGTTGCTTCACCCATTCTCCCAAACATTGCAAAAATCATAATTGCTGGTGCTACACAAAATGAAACGCAATCAGACATTATGTCTAAAGATCCTCCCAAAATTTGTTGTTTTGACCATCTCCTTGCAATTGGGCCATCGATGATATCTCCAAATGCAGATAGCAAAATACAAAGCATAGCCCACCAAATATAATCAGTCAATAATCCTCCTTGATAATATGGTTCACTCATATCGTCAACAGCTAGAAGGATGAATACAATAGCCATCACGCCTAATAATCCATTACAAATTGTAATGTAATCCGCCAATCCCATCATTCGAAAGGTTGTTTTCATATTGAAACCTCAAAAACTTATTCTAAATTCTACTTGGCATGCTGGACATTGAATCTCTCTTTTACCTGGTTTCTTATTCATCCGTAGTTTCCTTTCACAAGATGGACAAGAGACTTCTATTTTTGGACGATGTGGTTTCAATACAAAATGTGACTTGCAAGCTGCACATTGTAAATTAGTTGGTCTTTGGTCAACTCCACAAACTAGTACTTTTGAACACTCGGGGCAACTTACTTTTTCCTCGCGCCATTTTTTCCGCGTTATTTCATGTTCTACTTTCACTTCTGCTTTACACATTGAACATACTAATTCTCCCAAGCCACTGGGTAACAAATTCTTACAACGTGGACAAGTTAAATCAGGAGGAGCTATTCTAGATTCAATACCTGCCATCTCTTCATCCGACATTGCTATACCCCTTCCTTGAATTTCTTTCTAGATTTACTTTCTACGTCCAGTTATTTCCAGGCTCTCTAAAGTTGTTGATTCTAAATCAAGAGTATTTCCTGATAAGGTTGATAATTCTCGCAACATATTTCTTGCCGCAGCTTGAACCCGAGGATTAGATAAATCGATTGAGGCGATGGTATTGTCTGATTCTGAATTTGCGCCATCAGTCGGCAGAGGAACTCTATCCATCACGCACCACCAACGTGTTCTACCTTGATCTCGATGATTCATAACCAATCCAAGTTTCTCTAATTTACGAAGATGATGGTAAAGGTTGTAGCGATCAACATCAACCAATTTTTGTAACTGCACAGTAGTATATTCGTCTGCTCCAAGAAGGGCGACGTATAGTGCTCTCCTTGTTGGATGCATTAGTGCAGTGCTGACCGGGTCGGCATGAATTCTGGCCATTCTCGATTTCACCTTGGTAAGACCTTGTATGCCATGAGGCTTGAAGGTAGCGCAAAAAAACCATCAATTTCGAGATAGAAGGGTCGTGAATGAATCCCTAGTTCCGACATAAATTGATTTCATTATTTCTCCTACTAATGCAAATGTTCCACCAGCACCAGAAAGTCGCGCTCCATTGATTATGACTCCAATTACACTCAATTCGTGTACTAGAACTCCTATTGCCAAATTATCATTAATCCCAGCCAGAGCAGCATAAACAAGAATCATAGTAATAACAACTGAGTATATGATGTTCCATGTCAAAACAGAATGTGTGCGCTTAGCTAATTTGACAATGTCTGCTAATAGCAATGGATTATCACTTGGAATTAGAATATCTGCTGCTTCAAGGTTTACAGATTCTCCTGCGCCTATTGCTACGCCTATATCTGCTGCAGCCATTGCTGCTGCATCATTGAACCCATCTCCAACCATCATAGTTACATGAGTGTCTGATCTTCTTTCAACCCAATTTACTTTATCTTCAGGACTCATTTCACCAAATGCTGCTGATTTGCGAATTCCAATATTTTCTGCAAGAATATTTACTGCTTCTTGGTTGTCACCACTAAGCATTTCAACCTCTATATGTGTTGCATAAAGTGATTTTATTAAATCCTCAGCGCCCTCTCTAAGATCGTCATGAATAAAGGTAAATAACGCTACAGGCCGATCATCTTTCAACAAAATACTAGCCCCATGCCCTGCCTCTTTCGCTGCACTCAAGGCTTCCAAAAGTTTGCCTTTCACTACTTCTTCTGATGCTCTAATCATTGCAACTTTAGATTTACCGACTTTGCCATAAACTCCTGCCTCTCCATCTTTAAGATTAGTTACTTTGGTTTTGGATAAATTTTCTGCTTTGGCTGCTTCGATTATTGTTTGCGCATAGGGGTGATTCGAGGATGATTCAATCCCCGCAGCTAGTGCTAAAGCCGCATCACGTCTTCGTCCACGTGCAAGCACCATTTCTCCCAACCTTGGACGTCCTGAAGTTAGTGTACCTGTCTTATCTAACAATGCAAGGTTTACCTTTGAAAGTGATTCTAGAATATCTCCTCCCCGAGCAATTACTCCTGATTTTGATGCTTGAGATAATGCTGCTGCATGTGGAACGGGAGAAGCAAGTAACAAAGCACAAGGGCAAGCAACAACCCAAAGAATCAATATTATTTTCCAATCCTGACTGGGATTAATTAACCAAACAAATATTGCCCCAAACAATACTAAAGGCACCCATACTCCTGTGAAATTTTCTAACATTCCCTGTAATCTTGTTGGCCTTTCTCTGTAAGAATGAACTGCTTCAATCAATCCAGATAATCTTGTATCATCGCCCACAGCATCAACAACAATAGTAACTGGCCCCCTTGCCAAAGTAAGTCCTGCCTGTAATTGATCTCCTTCTGCAACATCAACTGGTACTGATTCTCCCGTGAGTGGTGCTCGATTTACAGATCCTGTGCCAGAAACTATTGTTCCATCTGCTGGAATTAATTCTCCCGATCTTATTTCTATCTTGTCTCCTTTCATAATCAACTCAATTGGCACTTCTTCGAATCTTGATTCGATATCAACTGGCGCCATAGTCAAAGATTTATTTCCAGAAACTATAGTAAATGGAGAAGATGTTACTGTTTTCATCCTTCTCGCTATTTTTGGTAAACGGTCAAGGCCGCCTTGCATCGCTGTACGTGCATTAATCAATGCTTCATCTTTCATATGTTCAGTCCAAGAAACCAAAATAATGACCATTAGAGCTTCTTCCCACGCTTGCAAGTAAGAGGCGCCTATCACTGCAAGTGCCGTCAGCACTTGGAAACTCAATTGACGATTTATGATAGAGGCGAATGCTTGCCTGACCATTCGAGTTCCTCCTGCGAATACACCAAGTAATCCAAAAATTCCAATTACCATAGAATTTGATTCAAATATTTCGAGAATTATTATTAATGCTAACATTAGTAAAGAAAAGCCAGATCCTATCATTCGCCATTGTCCCAAAGTTATTCTCTTGGAAATTGTTTCTTTTAGTACCACTTTTTCTCCTGTCATCGAATCTAATGATTCCATTATTACGTCATTTAATTCAAGTTGTTTTTCAGAAACAATCTGTAGTAATATTCGATTTTCTTTATCGATTTCTACACTCAATATTCCTGGCTGTCTACGAATTAATTTTGGTAAGGATTTTACTGGTAATGAATGCCTTGCAGCTAATTTTTCAGCGCTAATACCAACCATTTCCATATACTCCACATCGGGAGCGTGCCCTAATGAACGGAGAATTGAGGATGCTTCCGATAAAGGCCCTTTTTCAAAATCGACTTCAAGAATTACATTTCCGTCTGTTGCACTAACTTTTGATGTAGTCACTTGATCTAATCGATTTAATGCATTCATGGCTTTTGATGCACAATCCGGACAATCCATATCTAATATTGGCCATGATACTTTGTGTTTGCCGCCATAATCGCCAAGCACTATTTGATCCGCCTTTTCAATCTTAGATTCTTTTATTGGTTTTCTTTTTGGTTTAGATTTTGCCCTTTTACGAGGTTTTTTCTCCTGCTTAGTAACCTCTTCAACGCCCTCGAGAGAGATGAATTCCTCAGCATCCCCTTCATCGAGCATGAACCTGCCGTACATTCTTTATTCAATAATGCTCGTATCGCAATAGTATTGAAGTTCCCTCGATAGGGGGAGTTTATGCAATGGCTACCGGAAGGGTGGAAGCCAAAAGCAATTGCTGTTGATATCGACGGAACTCTAACTGACGAAAATAAGAAAATAAATACTGAAGCAATTGAAGCTTTACGCGATTTAGAAGTTGCTGGATTTACTGTAATATTAGCAACTGGGAATGTACGTGCAATAACATATGGGCTTTGGAGATTTATCGGATTATCTGGGCCAATGATTTGTGAAAATGGGGGCGTAGTGTGGCATCCGGATTGGGCAGCGCCCATAGTAAGGGCGGATGGAACACGTGCAAAACAAGCTGCAGAAATGCTTGCTTCCAAATTGAACGTTAATGCAGAAGGAATTACCACTAACGCATGGAGAGAATCAGAATGGTGCCTATTTCCAGATGAAGATGTCGATGTGATTTCAAATGCGATTGCAAATAGTGAATTCTCAGATCTTTCTGTAGTAAAAACTGGCTTTGCAATTCATCTTATGGAGTCTCATCTTTCCAAGGGAGAAGGTTTGAAAGTAGTATTGGATAAACTTGGACTCGCACCTTCAGAGATCTTAGCTATAGGTGATGCGCCCAACGATATTTCTATGTTCAAAAATGTAGGGCATAGTATCGCTGTAGGTGGTTGTTTTAACGAAGTTGCTGCGATTGCAGATGTGGTTTCACCGTATATGCATGGTGAAACCTTCGCTCCCTTAGTCAAAGCATTGCTTAACCAATCAAGACAATGACTTAATTTTCGTAGATTATTGCTATCGAATGATTGACATTGATGTTGTCTTGGCCATCATCATATGTTATTGTTAATTCATGTACCTGGAATGTGTTGAAATGGATTGTATGCCAATTATCTGAATCCCCATCTTCGATTTGTGTTGTTTTCTTCTGACACACATCATTTTGTTCATCTATAATATTCCATGTAATCTGTACAGATTGCCCCCCGTTCCCAATATCTTCAATTAGACTAGGATTTTCAACAACTGAGTTGACTTCAATCATTTTTGGATTTGGACCACCATTAACGGGGTTGGGGTCAAATGTCAAAGTTTTCGGATCATGTGTGTTTGATTCAACCCACTCAATCCTCAAATCGATTCGAATAATTATTGTCATGTGTTGTTGTAAATTATCTTCATCGATAGCATATGCGCTAACATTGTAGATTCCGTGATTGTAAAATTCAACTCTGATAATGGAATTTGTATTGGCGTTTACCGTTACGGGGGTACGTCCATCCATTGTGTCAATTCCATAAGTGATTATTTTATTATCGGCACTTGTTTGTGAAAAATCAAAATCAATGGATACATTAGTTGTTGAAATTTTCTCTCCATTCGAATATGATTCTACAAGTGTGCCATTATCTGTTTCAGTATTAACTACGAGAGAGATTGCTGTTTCGGATCGGTCATCTGACAAGCATCCAATAAGGCTAGAAGAAAGTAGCAAAAACAAAACCCATATGTTTTTGCTTTGTTTCATGAACTTGCCAATCCGATTTGCTATAAAGTTACTATCTTCTCTTTGGTAGGTATTTCAATTCCACAAGAACGGGCTTGCAATCAACAATACTCCACCCATTATTCCGCCAATGATGTTCATCAAGAAAATCTTCGGATATTCATCCCTTGATCCCCATGAAAAAGTCTTACGAATCCATACTTTCTGGTTGAGTAAACAATTGGCCACATACAGCAACATTACTACTCCTACCACAATGCGGATGATTTGCCCCACTTCGCCTGAGGTTAAGTCCATGTTAGTCCTAATACAATCCAATCAATAAATACATAGTAAGATTTTGAGAGAGATATTTCACTTAATTTCATGTACTGATTTATTTTACACGGTGATATGGCCACTTTAACTGAAGCCCTATTCTGGTTCTCTAGTCTTTACATTCTACCTTTTTGGTTAATGATGTGGTTTTTTCCTAAGCATGAAAAAACAGAGCAGATGCTGAGTAATGAGTGGATTTTTCTTGCTCCATTACTTGTATCTTACTCGTTAGCTGTGACCCCACATCTTCCAAACTTGTTACTTACACTTGCAAGTGATATGCCAACACCTGCTTTGGTAATTGATTTATTTTCAGATGATGAAATAATCCTTGTGGGCTGGCTCCATTATCTTGCCTTCGATTTACTTGCTGGGCGTTGGACATGGCGCCGATTAATGGCTGCAGAAAAACCAATTTACATATCCTGTCCAATTTTGATATTGTCAATGATGGTTGCACCTTTTGGTTGTCTTCTTGGCTTGTTAATTACTGGTACATCAGATCTAGCGATAGAATAGAATCCATTCCTTCCGCGGTCACCTAATTTTAGTGCCGGAGGTAGGATTTGAACCTACGAAGCATTTCGCAGCGCATCTTGAGTGCGCCCCCTTTGACCACTCGGGTACTCCGGCCTATCTGTGCCGTCATATCCATTAGACATCATTCTTCCTCATGAAAATTGAACTGATTTTGTTTCTTATTTCGTACTACTAAAAGTATCAATGTTGAAAATAATAAACATAAAAACGCTATACCAATCATCTTATCTTCTAGCATACCCGATTGTTCTTCAGGTGAAGTTACATCTGCTAATGGAACTGGTATACCTTCTTCATTGTCAATAATAACCTCTAATCCTAAATCTCCAAAAGTCCAAGCTTCAACTTCGAATTTAAGAGAAATTATCTGATTTGGTTCCAATGAAATATTTTGAATCCCGTGGCTAATTCCCTCTCTATCTCGAATAAATACTGTACTATTTCCAGAATATTTGCCATTGTTAACTATATTCAAACTAATATCAACAATATCACCAACTTTTGGTCTATAAGGGTCGCTAATTATCTGCCCTAATTCGGGCTCATATTCCATCCACATTATTGAGATCAATATTGGTTCTACCTGAGACGAACCCAGGCCTGTTAAGTCTCTCCCAGAAGCATCTTCACCTTCAAACCAAATCAATACTATGTCTTCTTTAGCAAGTACACCGCTTGGTGGAGAAATGTCAACCTGTGATGAATAAATATTGTACTTATCACCTACAAATGATAACTCAATTGTTGTATTACTCATTGTTCCTTCGAGGATTCGCCCTTTACGCATATATGCATAATTCATCACAATAGATTCATTATCCAATCCATGAGAGTCATGAATTGTCAAATCAATTCTAACCTGATCCAAATTATCTGATTGTAAATTAGCAAGTGAAGTCATATCTACACTTAGAATTGGAGGAGAATTATCTACTACAATATCTACAGAATCTTCTATAATCGTGTGCCCAGATAAGTCAATAATTACAGCTTGCAATCTTGCTTGTGCACCATATCGGGATTCATCATAAACAACCCTTAGAGATGCGCTACCATCACTATTTATTCGTTCAATAAATCCTTGTTCATCATCCCCTCCAATTAAATCAATATCTATTCCTGCTGAAAACGGTAAATTGTGTGCCGGTATATTCATTCCCAAATGATATACAACCATTTCAATATCAATAATATCTTGTGAATGTATGTAAACAACTCCATCAACCAATTTTCCTTTTGGCATTGTATTATCACTAATCGAATCAATTTGTAATTGAATGCCTGTATGATATTTCCAATTAAATGGCGTCATAGAATTAAATCCTGCACCTGTTCTAGTCGATTCATCGATAATATGTAGCCAAGGTGTTTGCCATGTGTCTTGCCATTCAGGATTTATGTCCCAACGCAATTCGAAATCAACATCTATCCACCAAGTGTCTACATTTCCAACTTGTAAGACCTCAATTCTTGGTGATTTGATAAAGCAGGATTGATCATGTGAAATTGTTTCACTCCAAGGCTTCCAAGAAATTTCACATACATTTTCTGATAGCCCGAATTTTATTTCATCTATCGATTCTAAACCGTTGCCATCTGAGATTTCAAATGTAAATCTATGAGTATTACCAGGGAGAAGATAGCCACTCTCTTGATTCAATTGAAGACTATTTGGATTTACATATGTATCAATTCTTTCTTGTAACAAGATTGTTGCCAATGGTTGTTGAGCAGACCCTCCTCCAATGAAATCGTTTCCTGCTAAATCATTACCGCTGATATATACTTCAGCAATACCTGTAGGTTGGCCCGAAATTTGCATTTCTGCATCATCAATTAAAGGTAAATCGATAGTTGCATTAATTTGGCCTATCGGTGTTTGAAATGTTATTGTATTCCAACCATTACCACCTGCAGTATAATGCATTTTCATTATAGGAGGTAATCCATTATCATCGCTTACAGAGAGACGAAGTGGTAAATCTTGGCCAGGGTGCCAAACATGTCCATCTGCAGGTTGAATGCCTCCTGGAGCGACAACCCATAAATCGATAATATTACCATTATTTGCATCAAGAACAAAATCTACAGCATGTAATTCTGAAGTTGTATCTAGAGATGTTGCAATTTCACTTGGGCCTATCCTAATTATATCTGAACGAATTGATAGTAATTCTCCACTCAAAATATTATCATCAGGTGTAATGATGACCCCCGAAAATAATCCATCTTCATCAATACTTAAATTGAGAGTATTTAGTGTACTATTTCCATGTAATAATGAAACTTTTAATTCTATATCATTTGGATTTGGATTAATTCCTTCTAAACCAGAATAGCGAACTTCACCACTAACATTTAGTGTAGTTGATGCTCTTACTTTGAAAGGCCACAGGGGATCTGAAAAATCACCTAAATCTCTAGAGTTGTCGAGCACTCTGAAACCAACAACTTCAGCATCATTTGTTGAAGCGGAATGGGTTCCTGAGCCTGTTGATTCAACTGCTGGTCCAAGCGCTACCCCTTCTACATTTGTTGCCTTGACAAACCAATATAATCTAGAATAATCATCCAAATACCAGTGTGTTTCTACCCCCCATGTTACATTCTCTCCATCCCAACTACTGTTTGACGGATCTATTGAAATTGTACCTGCGCCATAATGTTGTATAAATCGACCTCCTTGCTCTAAATTATCAACTTCAATGTGAGCTAATGGAGATTCTGTTGAGTCTGTTGTTGGAGCAATAATCAATTCAATAGATTGTAATTCTGGAGTAAATGGTAGGGTTTTATGACGCGATATCGCTTGATGAAAAGAATCAGGAATAAATGTTTGACTTGGAAGAGTAATCCACTCATCTGTGATTGCTAAATCATGTTCAATTATGCCGTCGAACAATATTGTACCGCGTTGTGATACAAAAGTAACGGGGATTACGCTACCTCCTTCTGGGTCATCTGTCATCATTGATTGAACATATGTTTTGTCCAAATTGAATCTCAAATCGCCATGTGACAACAAATCGATTTCAATTAATTTGAATGTATTTGGTGAAGAAGTTGTATATTCAAAGGATATTGCTACTAAATTATGCATGATACCATCAATCGTTTTTGAGTGATTAATTAAGGTATAATGTTCTTGAAAATCTCCTGAAAATTCAATTGCCTGAGACCAACTAACATAATTATTTGAATCATAAGTTTGCAACATTATTATCATAAACTCTATTGAATTATTAACATTAATTGAAAATCCATTAGACACTTCTGTAACTGGAAGGTTTTGACCATCTACACTCAAACTATCAATAGTTGTGTGATGAAACAAATTTCCATCTCCATGCCAATCAATATTACCATTGTTACCTATGTCTAACGAAACATTAGTTGGAGATCTCAAACCAATCGGACTAATTTGGAAATTCTTAATCCATTGCCCTGGATTTAATTGTATGTCAATTTGTATTTCTGTTACAGGTGCACTGAGATTCAAATCATTCAAATTACAATTAATTACTGATTGCCAAGGTTGATTATTCCAATAATTGATGTTGTTGGGGAGTGATAAACTACCATCTCCATCACAGTAATATTGTAAGTGTTTTGTTGGACGCCATAAATCTGCAGTGATTGACATATCTACCGGTGTAGGGCCCGTATTACGTATTGTTCCATCTTCTTCTATCGAAATCTGTGAATTAAGTTCAGCTTCGTACAATAATTCTGCAATTAGATTAGCCCAGCCTCCATGTCTGATTTTTTGTACTACAGGGGTATAATCTTCATCACTAGACCAAAGATAAACTCTAACGCCTATTTTTTGATATTCCCAAGTACCTATTGAAAGATCAATAGGCAATGTAACATTTTCATATCCTGAAATTGTATTACCATTTTCATCAAAAACATCTGCACTTAGGCTAGTACTTTGAGGAACTGAAGCAACTGCTTCAATTCGCCCCCAGCCTGCTTCGTCGGCTTCAATTAATGGACTTGTCCAATTACCATTTGGAATGAATTTATCAATTTCAATTCCTGCATCATCAATATACCATCCATCATCAATAACAAAAGTATCTGAGAAAAATGAAAATCTAAATTTTACCTCATTTCCAGCCAGATAAGAAATGTCACCACTCTTTGTTGTAAATAGATGAGCTGTGTTATTATTTCCGCAACCATTGTTTACTGTACTACCATCAAATATTCCTTTTCCATGGAAGGGTGAAAATGTATTGACTTGGCTTAAACGTTCATAAAAACCAGAAATATTGTCGCCAAAATACTGCCAAGTAAAACCATTATCGATTGAAGTATAAATCGCCCCTCCATCCCATGCAGGTTCAGTACAAATCCAGTGTTTGAACGTTAATCTAGCCGTACTACCTACAGGAATCATGTATGAAGGAGAAACCAAATGTGTGAAGACATTGTTTGAATATCTTCCATCTAGGTTTATGGCAACTCCATTTGATCCACTCGGCCAATTTCCACTTGATGGGCCAGCACTATTCCAAGTATCTATTTCACCTAATTCCCATGTTGTCGCCCCATCTTCATGATTTATTTTCCATCCTCTTGGAAGATTTTGAGTTGATTCGAACGAATCTGAAATAGACCATGGTCCATTATTTCCTTCCCAAGTTATATGTTGCCAATCGTTTGCAAAACCGGTGACATTTTGCAATACATGCCCTGAAGTATTAGTCATATTTGTAAAAGTCCATAATGAGGAATTAGTAGATCCTGCTTGAGTTTCAATTGATAAATCGTCAATTATTATCCCCTCCCAAAGATCTATTGATCCTCCTCCGAAATTTTTGACTCCATCTGTTTGTACTTGAAATCTTAATTGGGCATGACTTGCATTATTATGAGTAGATGTCCAAGATGGAAGTGGAGTCCTTACTTCTATCCATTTAGTTGAAATCTGAGTATATACTGCTCCGTTGTAAGTAATCCCATGGCCTGGAACTCCGGGATGAGCAGTCAATATTTGCCAATTTGAACCATTATCCAACGTTAGCCAAATATTCATGTTGTCATTAGTACTTCCTTCAATATCCCAATTTGCCCAATAAACAAGTTCCAAAGGAAATTGAAGACCGGAGAGATCGACTGGAATAATTAGACTTCCATCTGCATTTGCTGAATATTGCCCACTTGCATTTCCGAAGAACCAAGCTCCTCGTGATTCCCCTTCATTACTAATTTCAAATTCATCAATAAACGCACCAACATCTGCTCCGCTATTTTCAGAAGTATTAGTTACAAATCTAAAGCCAAGGCCAACGGAAGTAGAATTGATATATGAATCTAAATTATACGATTCATTTTGCCATTGATTATTCTCTCCAGACCAATTATCTAATTCTAACCAATTCATACCGCCATCATGGCTAAATTCGAAACTTAACAAATCATCTTGATCAAAAGATTCCCAATGTGAAAAATTGACATTTAGATTATTTACAACTGCTGGTATTTGCCAAAATTTAGAATTTAATGTAGAAAATGACCCAGGGCTTATGCTTCCATTACTTCCAGCTACAATAATGCCATCAACCGCATTATTAGGACCATATGAAACTGATGACAAATTTACTGGTTGCCATACATCATCGCCATTTACAATCCAACTAGAAAATTGTTCAATCGTAGTCTCAAAATCAGTCATTGCTCCAAAAGTTGAATTGGTTGCCAATCGTAAATTACTATCTTGGCCTAAGGCTGTTGTTCCATTGAATACACCACTAGAAAAGCCATTCTGGAAATCACCTGCCCAATAAGTGCCATTATCTTCTGCTTGAGTCCAGCTAGGACTTAACTCAAACTCGGCATTTGTTACTGTTGCATTTGTTGGCAAAGAAAAACCATCTATTGTAGAATTAGATGGATTTAATCCCCCTAACGGTATTTGCTCAGGACCTTCCCAATCTGCTTGGTCTACAGCTGCTGCTAATGGCGCTAGCAACATTAGTAGGGCAAGAAATTGTGCCTGTTTCAATGGGTCCACCGTCGGTGGACCCAAGGTCTGATGGTTTGAATCCTCCCACTATTTGTTTAATGTAATTCGCTGAAGGTTGATAGGTGGGGCGCGCCACGAGCATAAGCATGGCCGAACGTGTCTTCCTTGACCCCACTCAGGCCAAACAGGTAGAAGAACAACTATTTTCGACCTACAGACAGCAAGCCGGGCGAAGTGTTCCGATAGCACTTCCACGTCAAGACTTCTGGAAAAAGGTAGGTCAATTGTTAGATACTATCGAAATGGAAATTCATGAAATTTATCGCTCTGTTGGCCCTAGTTTGAAAATGCAAACGCTACAAAAACGCCAAGCAAATGTCAGAAGAACTGCATCAGATTTAGCAAAAAAACGATTAGTAGCCATGTCTCAGCACGCTTCTTCTATTTCGCTTAGAAGTGAAGGTGGCGCTACTGGTCAAAATCTTGCAGCATTAGATTGGGCAAGACATGATCCTGCTGAAAGAGAGTTTCACAGTAGCCTAACTCAATTACTTGATAGATTCAAACAAAGCGTAGATTGGAATTCCATGCAAATAGGATTGTCTGCTGAAGGAGATGACAAAACTGTAGTCCTGAGTCCTGGGACAATGCAATTAGACAATTTTGTAGAAGATGTTGGAGGGCTTACAGGGCAAGGACCTCCAGTTATTGCTCTTGAAGATAATGAACAGCCTATTGATGATATTGAAGTTGATGAAGAAGCCCGAATTTCTCATGCAGAAGAATATCCAGAGTTAGAAGGTTTGACTCCGGTAGATGATTCAAAGCAAAATGTTACACCTGTGGTAATGAAGGAAGGGGAAAATCATGCTGCTGCACTAGAATTAGCTCCGTCAAAAAAAGAAAGAGAAATGGATTTTGATGCTTGGGCTGAATCAGAAGAAACTTCTGACAACTCTGAAAGTGACAATGACGAGTTAATGAGAATCAGAATTCTACAAACAATGGATGACCCTATGGTCACTGCTGATGGAGAACTTATGTTAGAAGCTGGAGACATTCACTTTGTTGAGAGTAATTTTGCAAACTACCTCGTTGAATCTGGCGTAGCTGAAATAGCATCAATGTGATGCTTAATTTCTGATTATATCAATTCATTGAACGCATTGATAATTCAATACTAACAGTATCTGGAATTGGAATTCGAGCAACCTGCCTTAGAGCGCTTTCATCCTTTCCACTTGTGATATCCATTTCTAAAAGACGCTTGTGAATACGCATCTCCCAATGATCATAAGTTTCACTTCCCTCACCATCAGGTGCTTTACGGCATGGTACCACAAGACGGCGTGTTGGTAATGGAATTGGACCACGTAGACTGATGCCACCATTATCGCAGATTGTTTTAATCTGAGATGCTACTGCATCAATATCTCTATGATTCTCTCCTGTCAACTTGATGATGGTCACTGCTGCCATGATTTCACCTCTCTTCCATTCGGATCGTAGTCCAGTCGGAACAATTCAAGCCTCACTTCTTCTCAATCTTGATACAGACGCCCGCCGCAACGGTCTTACCCATATCACGGATTGCGAAGCGGGACAATTCAGGGAATGATTTCATGTCCTCGATTGCCATTGGCTTAGTAGGTTGGAAGCGAATCAAACAAGCATCTCCAGTCTTTAGGAAACTTGGGTTTGCTTCTTTTCCACTCTTATTGGTCTTCTCTAGAAGTTCCATGAACTTGACTGCAACCTGAGCTGTGTGTGCGTGGAATACTGGTGTGTAACCAACTGATACTGCCTTTGGAATATCCATCAACTGTATTTGCCCTACGAAGTGCTCATCGTGGCGGACAAATGTTGGTGCACTGTCAGTATATCCTGCAACGTCACCACGGCGGATTTCATCAGCAGCTAGACCACGAACGTTGAAACCAACGTTGTCGCCAGGTTCTGCTTTTGGAACCATTGTGTGGTGCATCTCGATTGATTTGACTTCAGCAGATTTCTGAGATGGGTTAAAGACTACAGTCTTACCAACATTCAGAGTTCCTGTCTCAATCTTACCAACTGGTACTGTACCAATTCCTGAAATCTTGTAAACATCTTGAATTGGTAGGCGAAGTGGCTTGTCTACTGGCTTGGATGGCATCTCTGCCGAATCGATTGCCTCAAACAAAGTTGGGCCATTGTACCAAGAAGTGTTGTCACTCTTTGTAAATACGTTATCGCCTTTCAATGAAGATGCTGGAATCATTGGTATACGGTCTAGTTGACTTCCAAAACCAGCCATCTTTAGTAGGCCAGTTACTTCGTCACAAGCCGCTTTGTATTTCGCTTCAGCCCAATCAACACCAGAAATATCCATCTTGTTGACGTGGACAATTAACTCAGATACGCCCAACACTTTAGCAAGGAAGGCGTGTTCCTTTGTCTGAGCATTTACACCATCATTTGCTGCACATAGAAGGACCGCTGTATCCGCTTGGGATGCTCCAGTGATCATGTTCTTTACGAAATCACGGTGACCTGGAGCATCAATGATAGTCCAGTAGTACTTTGGGGTAAAGAATTCTTTGTGCGCAACGTCGATAGTAATACCGCGCTCTCGCTCTTCCTTCAGACCGTCCATAACATAAGCAAGACCGAATCCGGCCTTACCTGCTTCAGCGGCTAGCTTCTCGTTCTTCTCAATTACGTGCTCTTCGATGTGACCAGAGTCTAGAAGTAGACGTCCTACAGTAGTGGACTTTCCATGATCAACGTGTCCGATGAACACAATATTACGGTGTGGTTTAGATTTATCTTCCCATTCGGATGGCATATTGCTATCTCCTTTGCAGGTCGCCGACTTTACTCCCCTATTTGAAGACCGCGACGCGGAATCACACTAATCTAGGTGTGATAAACGCTTTACTTGTAGACCAAACGTATTGCGAATGACTCAATTTCAAGGTCGTTTACCATTTCATTACGTATGATATAAGTCCACTCGCCATCTTTATGCTGTGATTCGGAAAAATGATATGAACCTGTAAATTGTAACCATACACAATCTGTTGAGTCATCACAATCTCCTGCAGTTCGTTGATCTAATCCTGTTTCAGAGGTGTTTGCTATTTCTTCATCTGTAGAATTGTACCCAAATATATCGATCTTAGCTCTGCAATTATTACAATCACCTGGGCAGGTATCAATACAATCAGAGTCTTCCTTTGGATAGATTAGTTCTCCAATAGATCGACGTATTGTATTTCCATTATCCACATCCTGAGTTACAGAGAATTTAAATTCCATATCTGTAGGATTATTTCCAGATCCTCCGCCGATTTGAAATTCATTCCATTGCCCTACATAATTGACATACACAACAACTTCATCTGTATCTGTATAATCTGCACCATTAGTTACAGTTAAGGAAATCTTGTACTCTCCTGGTTCTACTTCTTTCCATTCTACGGTTTCTCCAGAATCATCAACATCATTCTCAGGATCTCCATCACCATCTGAATCAGTGTAAAGATCTAAGTCCCACTCCCAGGTAGCTATGAACTCATCATTCGCTCCAGGGTCTGAATTGCTCCCATCTAATGTCACAGTAGTCGTTGATTCCACTCTTTTGTTAGACAAGTCTCTATCCATCTCACAAATATAATACAAATAATAAGATCCTCCATTTACAGATTCGCCATCACAATCTGAATTTGGTGTGAAAGAGCCTGCTTCTGCTTCAGGAATTACTGCATCTGCTGCGATGATTGTAACTTTCCTTGTTTGTGATTTGGAACTTATTCCATCAGAAACTGTGAGGCGCACATCATATTCTCCTGCAATTGGATAAGACCAAGATGCGTAACGTCCAGTTTCATCCACTGAACCATCATCTTGAAAATCCCACTTGTAAGTTAATGATACACCCATCGGAAGAGATGCTGAACCATCGAACTCAATATTTTGGCCTTCGCGAATATTTTCACTAGGAGAATAACTGAACACTGCTTCCATATCGGCACCTGGTTCCTCATCCGATGCTAAACATCCAGTAAGTGCTGACGAAATGAACAAGAGTACGACAAATATAGGCTTCATCAGTAGTGCGGGGGACATTGCTACAATTCAACTCTTGCGCCTGATGTTTCACATTTAGAACGAAAAAAGTGATGTTTGCCGGTTTCCCGACAAAAGTTCTTTCGCTGACCATCCAAACGCTTCAGTAACTCTTCCAAATGCTGTCGCTAATCTTTCAGCATAAAATTGCCCATCATAATTTGTTGGTAAATCTTCTTCAAGCCATGGGACTATTTGCATTGGCCTTATTCTAGCATTTGTAACAATGTATGCTATTTTCATTCCAGGCGTAAATGGGAGTCCTTTAGCTATTAATGCCTTAGCAGCACGTACTTGCACCATTGATTCTGGATTTGCGTAATCCTTTGTAAAATCCCATTCACTACGTGATTTATCCCACCTGCCTTTGCAAGATTTACTCATTATCAAATCCCGAATATTTGCCTGTCCTTGTTTTGCTGATTGTATCTTTTCAATTGCTAAATTTATTGCTTCTTCGGAATTATCTGATAAAACATGTCTAAACATTTCTTTCATACCATCTGTTAGATATCGAAATGAATCGGTTCTTTGAGTTTCATAACCTCTAACCAACATCTCTTCGTTTGGCCAAACCACTTGTCCAACATACCGTTTTTTTGCTCCGTGGCTGAAAAACACTGAAAGGCCTTTTTCAAATTCTAATTCAGCGCTTGCTTTGCTAAATCTATTTGCTGTAGCATGGCCAAATTCTATCATAACTTCTTTCGGGTTTTCAGTATCGTCAACTGGAGATTTTACAAATATTGAATCGGTATCTGAATAGACTACTTTGTGGCCCTCGTTATCCAATTCTTGTATGATTTGTTTAATATTGTGGCGAGCCCATGCGGTAATACTAGACCCTAAATCACGATGTGTAAATCGATAAAATCCACTGGCAAATACTCCATAAAATGAATTCATGAGAATTTTTACAGCGTATTGCATTTGATCATGATATGAACGGATACTGTTATCTTTGGCTGATTTCAAACCAGCTTTATGCTCATCTCTCTGTGACATCAGGTCTTCTAGTAACTGAGGTACCATCCCTCGCCTACTTTCCGAATTGCGAAATTTTGCACCAGTTGGAGACTTATGAATCAATTCATCTTTGTTTGGTTGATCTGTACTTCCCGGATCTATTCTAGTAGTGTAACAAATATTGTTGCCAATCATGATTGAGGGATACATAGATTTGAAATCTAGTATTGCAATCCATGGATGCAAACCCGCCTCAACATCGTGCACATAACCTCCAGTGATTTGCTCTTCCTTACGATCTGCTGAACCTGTTAATGGAACACCAATCCCGCTCCGGTCTGCTAATCTTATCACTAGTGAATCAATTAACTGAGAAGTAGTCCCATTAGCACTAGTGTCAAGGCTTACTTTTGCAACTGATGCTATTGCTTCTTTCCTTCTAAATGCTTGAATTTCATGCATTATATCGAGAGGTAGTTCGGCATCGCGTAAACAATATTCCAATACTTCATCAGGACGTTTTTCCCATTCTTCGTCCATCTTTGAAGCATCAATATCCATCTTTTGCATTTCTTCATTTTCTGGAAATAACAGCCTAGAGACGAATTTTAATGTCTCCCTTTGAGGGCGTAAAGCCTGTCTTGCTTGCCACCATGCATCCATGACGCATCGGCCAGCCAAATTCCAAGCTCTTGCTGTACCCCTTGTAGGAAACAATGTATCTCTTTGCCGGTTTTTTTCGTCAATGGAAACGCGCCCCCATCCCATTGTATCTATTTTCATGGATCTATCTTTTTTGGAAATTAAATTTGCTCTATCAACAATCCGTCTCATGTCGAAATTGTCAATATTGTATCCTGTTATTATATCAGGGTCGCTTGTTCTTACAAGTTCTGTCAAACCTCGCAATATCTCTTCTTCCTTACCAATAAAGGTGTGACGAGTTCTTTCGCTAGAACCCATATCTTCCACAACTGCTGCTGCACACAAGATTGTATTGTGTGCAATAGAAGTCTCAAGATCAAATGAAAATATCTTGAAAGGAGCGGGAAATGGATCACAATTAGAAATATCTGACATTGTAAGTTTAAGGCAAATCTCTACAGGATGTTCAGAATTTATTATCTCACCATCAACACTAACATGCATTGACAAATCCCCATCTAGGAAAAAGCGATTTACAAAGGGTATATCTCCTGATAATATTGTCCAACGTCCAGAAAATTCTTTACGCAATTTTGGTACTTTGAATGGTTGGTCTACATAGACTTTCCAAACTGGCTTTATTCCAAGGTCTGTCCATTTTTCAGCAGGCCCTACAACCTCTGTAACATCTTCGTGTTCTTTGATTTGGCTTAGGTCAATTACTCTTGAATCATCCCATCGACCTTGAGGTGTAATCTCAAACCAAGGACGTTCGCCCTGAACTCTTAACAACACAGATTCGCCTGTATGGGCTCGAGCCCAGAGTTCCATCACTGTAGTTCCATTGTTTGAAACATAGCGGCCTGTGATTATTGCTACATCACCGGTCCAGCGTGGCGGGCGCATATGGAACGGTGAGAGTCAATACCCCAACAACTTGTCGAAAGCGTACTTTTGCCAATTTCGCGCACAATCATTGAATACCGCCGGTTGCTGGTCGACAACAATGAGCGAAACGCCTGTGGATTGGGACTCTCTAACTTTCTCTATCACAGAGACTGATAACATGTATATCGCTAAGACTGCAATCGATGAGCCTTGGGCTCCTGGAAATATGCTCCCATATGGAAATATAACTATCTCGCCTGCTGCTGGAGTAATCAATTACGGTCAAGGATTGTTCGAAGGATTGAAAGCTTACAGGACCGCTGCTGGTAGAGTAGTATTATTTCGCCCTGAAGAAAATGCACGACGTATGCAAAGAGGTGCTGATCGGCTCAAAATGCCGCCTGTACCTGAGTCAATTTTCATAGATGCAGTAGAACAATGTGTACAACAAAACTCCCGATGGATTCCTCCTATGGGCAAAGGTGCACTTTACGTACGTCCGTTACTCAATGGGAGTGGTGCAGTTCTAGGTGTTGCCCCTGCTCCAGAATACACATTCATGGTTTACGTTACACCAGTTGGCCCCTATTTCAAAGGTGGAATGAATTGTATTGACTTACTAATTAGTGATGAACATCACCGTGCTGCTCCCGGAGGATCGGGTGGCGTCAAAGCAATTGGAAACTATGCTCCGGGGATGATGCCATCTAAGAAAGCAAAATCGAAAGGATTTGCTGAAGTGATTTATCTTGATGCTGAACATCACAAATATATCGAAGAAGTAGGAGCTGCTAATTTCTTCTGTTACAAAGAGGGAATATTGTATACTCCAGAATTAACTGGCACAATATTGCCAGGAATTACTAGAGATTCTCTAATTCAACTTGCACGTAAGATGGGTGTTGAAGTTGTTGAGACAAAGGTTAGTCACGAACTAGCAATGAGTGCTGATGAAGCGTTTTGTTGTGGCACTGCTGCTGTAATTAGTCCCATAGGATCAATAACATTGGGTGAAAATAAAGCTACATATTCTGATGGCAATACTCCTGGTGAACTAACAATAAAATTGTACAATGCATTAACAAATATACAAAATGAAATCGATGAGGATGTTCTCGGCTGGGTACATCCAGTACCTGGGATCTAATTTTATCTAACAGTTCCTTTATTAGACCCAACTTAGTGCGACAACTATGGAACCCCCACAAACCATGATGATTCTCAACGAACCCTCACATGATGATTCTCAACCAGACTTTCGTGATGTAAAGGCAAATAATTCAATACATGGAATTTTAGGATTCTTAATTCACTTTATATTAGTGCCACTTTTAGGAGTCCTTTCTCTATTATTGTACGCAGCAGATAGTGCGGTTATCTCTATTTTCCTCGGAATATTCCATATTCTTTTGGGGATTGCTTGGTTCCTATACTGGAACAGTTACGCAATAGTTCACCCAAATCAAGCCATTGCACTATTATTCTTCGGAAAATATGTCTCCACAGAAAAAAGAGAAGGTTTCAGATTCTTCCTCAACCCATTTTTGGAAAAAAGGAGAATCAATATGCGAATTAACAACTTTGAATCTAGTAAGTTAAAGGTGAATGATGTAAATGCCAATCCAATTGATATAGCAGCAGTAGTTGTTTGGAGAGTCTATGATGCTGCTGAAGCACTATTCGAAGTTGAAAATTATGACCACTATGTGCAAATCCAAAGTGAGGCCGCGCTAAGAGAAATGGCAACACAATACCCATATGATGCCATAGAGGACAAAGACATCGGAGGCATTACACTTTCAAGTCATCAAGATGTAATTGCCACAGAATTGCGAACATCTGTCGAAGCGCGCCTAAAAAGGGCTGGTATTGAAGTTCTAGAAGCACGTATTAGTTACCTTGCCTACTCTACTGAAATCGCGCAAGCAATGCTACGTCGACAACAAGCTGCAGCCGTAGTAGCAGCACGTCGCGAGATTGTTGATGGTGCAGTTGGAATGGTTGAATTAGCATTACAACAACTTAGTGGAAAAGGAATCATTGAACTCGATGAAGAAAAGAAAGCTACAATGGTAAGTAATCTACTAGTTGTACTCTGTTCTGAAACAGATACTACTCCAGTTGTAAATACGGGTTCGTGATGTTTGTAAAATTACTACTCTTCTTCGAGTAGTTCTTCGACTGCATCTCCAGCTCCAAAGATTGAGCTAATTATTGCTGAAATCATATCAAGCATTTGTTCACCAAGGGAATTTATATGACCAAACAATAAGATCATTGAAAATTACTTGAATGGCAAGTAAAATTGTCCCAACAAACATCAATCCCGCTCCTTCTATACCATCTTGATATGCTGAGTAAGCTAGTAAACCCATCATCACATTACCAATTGCAGCCACAAATAAAGTTCCAATCACTAATATTGGAGTCCAACCATGTTCATTAGACATATGAAACAAAGTTGATTCCAACCACAATGCAGATGGAATCAAAAATAATGAATATGCAAGTAATAAACGATTCAAACCATTACCATCAGAATCAGACCAAGGCCATCTAAATGATTGTAATTGCTCAACATCTAATTGAAATAACGAAATCCACCAATATATCAAAAATCCAATCGCTGCTACAAACATAAATGGAACTATGTAAGGTACCCATGAGGAGGGTATTCCTCCCCATAAGGCCATCTTATCTTCAATTCTTGAAAGACCATATAAATATGATACAAGAACTAAAGGTCCAGCTACAAATACAAATATCCTAATCCACGAACGTGTCGCTTCCATAGCCTTGCTACAAGGTTGTTAGTGATAATACCCATGCTTTCTCAAGCCAAACCAGAGCGGCGTCCTGCTAGGACCGCCCCGCCCATTAGTGCAACCATTCCTATGACCCCAGTAAATCCTGGAAGTACTTTCATAGATCCAACATCAATTACCGTTCCATTTTCAGATGTTGAATTGTCATTAATTTCCTCTGAACCTTCTTCAGTCCAATCCTCTGAAGTTCCATTAACTTCTTCCTCATCAGTCCAGTCTTCTGTATTTTCATCTTCCACTACAGGTTGCTGGGCATCTTTTTGGCAATATTCTTTCCACTTACCATGGAATTCACCTGTTCCATTACTCTCATTCACTTTGTAATGTCCTTTCATTTTGCCATGACTTGCTTCATCATCGCCAATATCAAATGTTTCCCAAAAGCCTGTAAATCTTCCATTATCATAAACAACTTTCCATGCAGCCTCTGAAGTCGAAGAATCTGATGAAGAGCCATATCCGCTCGCAAATCCATTAGCATCGTAAGTTCCCCACATATTGCCAACAACTTCGCCATTTAGATTGATTACAACTCCATCTATCTCGCCAGTATCATTTTCCAACATAGTAATTGTACCGTGAAGGTATCCTCTATCACAATCATTTTGTGGGCGAGGAGGGGGTGATGGTTGAGATTCCCATTCGACATCGCCCTCATGGTTAGCTAGGGTCTCTCTGATTTCTTCTAGATCCATTCTAAACTCAATCATTTCACTTTCCCCATCTACATAATTAACAATCACTGTTACTTCTGCAATTTGTCCATCAGTAACAACAATTATCTCTACATCAGATACTTCTTCCAACATTGCAAGGGCTTCTTCCAATAGATAGCCCTCATCAAGTGTGGAAACATCATAATCTGATGTTTCTTCATGGTTTGATTCTGCTGTAGCTGTGCTGGCTACAGTTGTCATTGCTACCATCATAGCAATAATTAGCATAGTGTGTGAGATTTTTTGACCCAACATGTTTTCTTATTTGTCGCTTAAAGGACATAAATGAAATTCGGGGAATCCCCGGGGCCCTTCTCCGGGTGTAGATAATTATCTACGGCGACGTTGTTTTTGTGCTCGCTGGGCTCTAGCCTGAGCTGCCTTTGCCTTGTTTGAACCTTTTCTTTGCGCTCTTGCCCGACGGTCTCCAGTTTGAGGGCCACGTACTGCAGCCTCTTTCTCTGTATCTCGTTGTTCCTTCTGCATTTTGCGCCATTGCCCGCCTATTAATTGTAAGATTTCTTCCTTACTACTGGCTCCTATTGACTCTAATGCTCCTCGTTTAGAAACCCATAGGCGCCCTTCCTTTCCATGGGGTCTTTGAGGATGTGAAATTCTTTCATCCCTCTTTATTTTACGCAAGCCCAATGCCCTTGCTGCAATGAATAAGCCTTCAAGATCCGGCCTTAGAACTGATGAATCTCTAGGCACTCTACGTCCACTTCTTCGAGAAACTTTGGCATTAAAGTATCCTGGCCACACAGCAATGCGGTCTGGGTTGTGGTCCATATCGAGCCCTCGGCGTGGCTATTATTGAAATGCTCGCTCAAAGTTGAATGCCATTCAGGACACCATCATGCCCTGGGCGGGATGTAATTCGAACTCGGCCTTCGCTAGTTTCAACTATTGCACCTTTGGTCAAAATGTTACGTCGAATATAGTTAGGATTAGCATCATTTTCTACAACATTAGTTACTGTTGCAGATACTGTTTTTCCTTTCTTGGTAGCAACCGAACAGGTGTTATCAGAAAGAATACGTACCAATGTTTTCCCACCAGTCGTACGGTAAATCTTACGCTTTGGTTCTCCTATGAGTGCGAATTGTTTTTCGCTTGAAATTTCTGTACTGCGCTTTCCACGTGAAAGAACACGTCGTCCACCAGTTGACTTACGACGTGAAAAACCATGCCACTGTGCCATATTTGTTATCTCCAGCGCCACGGCGACCAGCCGTTCATATTTGAAGGGTATGGCTCATACACATTCAGCATGCTGTTCAATAATACATTGATTTTCGATGTATAGGGACGCTACAATTGCATCTCCCTTGAATAATGGCCCAACCCCCTCTGGAGTACCTGTAAACAATATATCTCCGGGATTTAATGGCGCCCATTCACTTAATTTGTTGATTAATTCATAAACATTCCAACTCATTTTTGACAATGCTCCTTGCTGCCTAATTGTATCGTTAACAGAAAGAGTAAATGTTGCTCTATGATCAAAATCTATCCATTCTCCAATTATTGCGGAGTCTTTGAATGCCTTTGCTTCGGACCAAGGTAATCCCTGTTTTTTAATTTCATTTTGTACATTGCGTTTAGTCAAATCTAATCCTATTGCCATGGCTTCTGGATTTCCATCTAAACCAATTTTCAATACTAATTCTATTTCGTGATGGATGTCATTAGAACTAGTATCTATTTTTCCAAATGGAATAATTGAAGACTCTGGTTTAAGGAAAAATACTGGTTCCTTTGGGGTTTGATTACCTAATTCCTGTGCATGACTGGGATATGTTCTGATGGCGCACCAGACATCCATGTACATCCGCACTAATTCCTAGTTCTTCAATCCCAAGGGTCAATACTACTCACTTTTACGACCTGATGTGGCGAAGGAGTGGCAGATCAAAAAAAGGAGGCCTGTAAGGCGTAAGCATATTGCTCCGTTGCTAAAAGACCTAGAATCTAACTTAGGTATTGATCTTGCAGTTGATGGTGCATTTCTCGAAATGGCAGATTATGGGCCATGGAAAATGGTACTTGTGGATAGAGTTCCTTTGGCTGTTGAACTTGAAAATTTGCAAGAAGAAAGGGTTGTTTTCCTAACTCTTCGGGGTTTTATTTCACATCCTTGTGAAAAGCGATTTGTAGAAATTGATCACGGAGCAATTCCTTTTCTAATGAAAGGGGCGGATTGTATGGTTGCTGGTATTCATGAAGCTGATGATGAAATTTGTGAAGGAGATCTTGTTTGGGTAAGAGATCAAAATCATAAACGCCCAATTGCAATCGGATGGGCACTGTTAAATGGGAAATCCCTCGTAAATAATACAAAAGGTAAGGGGCTGAAGAACATTCACTGGGTTGGTGACGAGTTATGGGAAATGGAATTATGAATTGCAACAAAACTATCCTTTGTGGATTTATTACATTACTACTATTGCTACCAAATGTTAGTGCTGAAAACGTAGGAGGGGAAGACATTGATCCTGAAGATGGTGAAACTATTTTCGAAAGTATTGACCATACTCAAAGGACTCCTGACTTGGAGAAATGGGAGATATCTCTCAAATTAACTGATGATGCTGCAAATAATGGTACTACATTTACTCTTACAACACAGATTTGCAATAATGAAGGTACTTGTTTCCCTCCCGAAGAACGACCATTAACATCTGATGACAATGTTACTTTCACATCATTTGTAACTACAATCGATGATCACTCATACGTAAATTGGAGGATTATAGCTACTTATGAAAACGATGATTCTGAAAGATTCCCTTCTTCTGGTTTTTACAAAACCTGGTCAAATTGTTGGTATTATGAAGGTTCTTGGGGTGGTGAAGGATGTGATTCATCTAACGGAGGTAGTGAAAAATTACCTGCAATAACAGCCATCGCGACGATGGGCGCTATTTTGATTGCTGCATTCATCAATCGTGATTGAATTCTACCAGCCTTTCAATAAAGCGAAGTTGCTCGGGACCTAGGTCTGTAATTACTACTTTTACACCTTTATCATCTAATTTACCATGAAGAAAACCTCTCCGGTTTATGTCAGACGAAACCAATGGTAACTTTCCTCTCATCGAAAATTCCACACCCTCTTCATGATTTTTTAATCGCATATTTTTCGAAACCATTTTGGAAATCTTCTCAAATAATTCTTCTGAAGATTCGCCTCCGCCGTATGCTGACAGAAAGCCTAATTCTGTTTCATTTTGCTCAATCAGATGATCGAGGTCACGATTACTCATGTTAAGCCTCCATGCTCTTGAAATGATTCCAACCAATTAGTTGTCCTGTTGTTGCATCCATTGCTAAAGTCAATGAATTTGACCAACCCATCGTATCCCAAGAGCGCGATAAATCAAGTGTTGTCGCGCCTGTATCTCCAGAATTCAAACGGTTTATCCAATCAGTATATTCACCATCTGGAGTGACAATAAGATGTCCTACACGTGTGCCTGAATGATACTGGCCTGTGGATGTGAAAAACCTTTCATCGCCAACTAAATCAGGATAACGGCTTGAATCGGTAATATCCTGTTCTAGCATAGTTATATTCAATGCAGCAGGGATATCATCTCGATTATGTGCTACTGTGTTATCATAACTTCCATGATCAACATAAGTGCATTGTCCGATATTGGATTCATTTCCTGATACATCAAGTAAAACCCATCCTGAATTTGGGTCACTACTTACCCATGAAAGATTCCATCGTGTGTCATCTCCAGTACGGTCATCGATAGCTCTCCAAATATATCCATCATCATTTAGTGCAGCATTAGCTGCAACCACTTGTGATTGTAATTGTGAAACACAAGATACTGCCATCTCCAAAGTATGCTCCCTCATGCTACTATTATCTGGAAGGTGAAGATCATAAGATGCCCAATTTGATAATTGGCTACTAGATGGAGCATAACCTCCATCGTTTGGATAAGATGCATAAGAATCTCCTAAATCAAGCAATTTGCTTCCTCGCGTTAGTGTATTTTGAACTATATCAAACTTGATTTTCATTGTTCCGTCTGGAAGAATGAGGTCTCCCAGTAATTGTGTTGCTGTGCCACATGCTGACCTATCACCTTCCTTACCTGAAATATGGACGTCTACATTCTGACGTACTGCCCATGGTGAGCCTTCTGTAATCCACATAGAAATTCTTGCATGTCCTAAACAATTCTCGGAAATTTCAGTGTGTTCAAGTGAAACTTTCCATAACTTTTCTCCATCAATTTCATCTGGACCAATAACATTCCAGGCCCAGCCTAAATGCTTGCCATTAGCTCCAGTTTCAATCAATGTAGCTCCCATTAATTCACGAATTTCGATAGGGTAGAATATCATTGCAACCCCTGGTGTTACGCTTTCTAAAGCCCCAAGTATACCTCCTATGCCGTAAGATACTGTGGTGCCTTGGTAACTTGAACCATCAATTTCCATAGCATATTGTGCCTTCGTTGAAATCACATCTTGTTCTGAAATCTCTGTCCAAGTTTTAGTCGTTAAATCCATTTCACCTGCGACTCCTGCTCCTTGTGAATTACACTCGTTATTATTGAGTAATTTTGGTTTATATCGTTCAATAAAAACGTAATCTAGATCGTGGTTATGTTCCTTTTCAACTGTTAACCAATCCAATCCATAAGCCCCTTTAGCTACTACAACTCCCTCCAAAGAATTATCCGGCTCCAATTCCAACTGATCTAAGCCCCCTTTTGTAACTGCGCTTGATCCAATTCCTGAAAAGGTAAATTTTAATCTACAAATTTCTTCTTCGGTTTCAAAATTATCCAACACCAAATCAATAAAACCATCAGTTACATCTATTCCTTCTCCACTACTGCCTAAGCCATCGATTGAAAATGTCATTCTGTCTCCATAACGTAAATCATCAGGAGTAAATGGCTCTAATTGGCTATTTGCATACCAATACCAACCTCCCCCTGCTAACATTAATGAAAGTAATACTACGGCGATTTTTGGATTTTTAAATTGATCAATTAATGTCGGAACATAAGTATCATCTTTCTTGATTTTTGAAACTTCAGGAATTATATCAACTATCTCTGCTTCTAAGACTTCAGCTTCCAAAACGTCTTCTTCCTCAAGCGAAATTGTTTCTTCTTTGGGTTTTGATTTTGATTTTACCTCTTTTGGTGTATCAATTATTTCTTCTTCGAGTGAGATGGATTCCTCGTTCAAATGTTCATCTAAACGCTTGACTATGTCCGCTTTTTTCCCTGTTGTTTTCAGGCCGTGCTTCTTACACATTGCCTTCAGGGCCACTACAGTACGGGACGACAAGTCGTCGGTCATATTCTCACCTACATTGCATACGGAGACCTCACCCTCTTTCAAGGATGGGGCTATATGCGGCCCTTACAGGGCCGTTCACTCATCAGGATCGACATACGGAACATATTCTCCGTCTTCTACAACATATACGGTTTGATCGTACGTTCCGTCTGGGTATTTTCGGAAGAAATAACCGTGGCCTTGGTCTTCAAATACATCTTCGGGGTGTTCTGTCTGATCTTCTACTTCTTCAACTGATTCTTCAGGTGTGTCAATTATTGGCTCAGCAGCTTGTGGCGGTCCTGCCGGTCCTACTGCTTGTGGCGGTCCTGCCGGCCCTTCTGCTTGTGGCGGGCCTGACGGTCCTGCTACTTGTGGCGGTCCTGACGGTCCTGCTACTTGTGGCGGTCCTGCCGGCCCTGCCGCAATTCTTGTATTCGCAGTTTCAGAAAGGACTGTTTCTTCTACCGTTTTCTCCTTGGGCTCAACTAATTTTTTGATATATTTGCCATGTTTCTGAGCACCAATAAAAGCAAAACCAGACAATGCAAGACAAAATGTTCCTATCACCCCTGAGATTATTTGATTAGGATAAGTAGCCACTTCTACATCAGCATCTACGCCTATTGCATTATTAGAATCTACAAACGTCTTGATGCAATAAGTACCTGGATCCAAATTCATTGTGATTTTGTGTACTTGTCCTGGTGCGACATCATCAATATATGCATAATAATTGGAATGATTTTCTGGATCTGTTTGCATTTCAGTATACTTTTGATTCATTAGACCTGTAGAATCTACACAAGATGCTCCCTCTACCATTGCAACTTCAAAACCTCTTGTTGATTCTGGTAATGAATTGATTGTAATTGTTACTTCTGCTGGCACATCTGTAAAATCTTCTCCAGCTAATGGAATGCCCCACACATACCCAGTATGTGTTTCTCCAAATCTGTCATCCATAGAGATTTCATGGGTGAATGGAAATAAAGCAAATGCAAAAAATATTGCTGCTAAACCTAGATACATGAATACATTCCAACGCGATTTTTTAAGGCCAGATTTTCTATCCTCGAGTGACATCGTTTCGGAAGGTTTTTTCTCTTTCACAGGGGCTTTTTCCACCATTTCCTGCTCGGTCATGGCTCTGCCATCACCACACTTCACTTGAATTAAACGATGGTAAATTAGCAAAGGACTCAAAAAGGAAAGGGGGGCGGCAGCAAACATGGCGACAAGACTCGCGGTATTATCCAGGGGGCCCCGGTTATACAGTACGCGTCGTCTAGTTGAAGAAGCTAAATTGAGGGACATCGATGTTGCTGTACTTGATCCTATGCAATTTTCACTGTTTGTTGCAGAACAAGAAATAGGTATATTGCACCAGGGAAATACATTTGATTATAATGCTGTTATTCCAAGAATTGGGCATTCAATCACAAAACACGGGGTCTCGGTACTACGTCATTTGGAACAATTAGAAGTTTGGACTGCTAATTCCAGTCAAGGAATACTACAAAGTAGAGACAAATTACACTCTTCACAGATATTAGCACGGAATAGAATTCCGACTCCCCGTACCTCTTATGTCCGAGATATGAAAGATATTGAAAGAGCGATTGATGCAGTTGGAGGTTTACCAGCTGTAGTTAAAGTTACTCAAGGGACTCAGGGGCAGGGGGTCTTCCTACGTCATACTCTACACGAAACTAAAAACTTAGTACAGGGTCTTTTGATGACTGGTAAAGCTATTCTTATCCAAGAGTACATTGCTGAAAGCCATGGTAAAGATATACGCGCACTAGTTGTTGGAGGACGTGTTGTTGCATGTATGAGAAGAAAGGCGAGGGGCCGTGAATTTCGTTCTAACTTTCATCTAAATGGTACTGTTGAAAGTGTTGATATTACAGAAGAATATGCAGAAGTGGCCTGCCGTGCTGCTCGCGTATTAGGGTTAAATGTGGCAGGGGTTGATTTGCTTGAAGGGCATGATGGGCCACTAGTATTGGAAGTTAATTCATCACCTGGACTTGAAGGTATCGAAAAAGCAAGTGGTGTTAATGTCGCTGGAGAAATTATTGATTATGTAATTGGAGAATCAGACTTTTCGGATGTCAATGTTGACCAATTGCTGAGAACTATTCCTGGACAGGGTGTTCTTTCGGTTCATTTGCGAAACCATCCTCACCTCATTGGAAGGCCAATCAATGATCTATTCAAAGGAGATATTCCTGTATTTGCACTTTCACGCGCAGGTAAACTAATCTGGAATCCTGAACCTGAATTGCAACTAAGGTTCCATGATTCTGTAATTTGTTATGGTGACTTAGAGCAGCTTAGAGCATCGATTAAGCGAAAATTGCTTGAATTTCCTCCTGTGAGTGCGCTTTCTAGTAGTAATGTAGACGTGTAATGTGGGGTTCCGCGCGAAGCCTTCATTAGAAGTGACTTTCGTATGTGTATTGTCCTTCGGGACACGGGATGCACGCTCGCCTCGGCGAGTAGGCGGTGACGCCAATGAGAACACGACGATATAGGCCAAGGCAAAATACAGTGCAGCAGCGCCTAGATGATGATGGGCCAGAGCTGCCTCCACGGCTTGTTACGCGTGGCCAATTACCATGGGTTTCATGCTATACAAATCAAATGCGAACTGAAGGCAAATCTGTTAATACTCAAAAAGCATATCTTCTTGCAATAAGACACCTCTTAGAAACGCCATTACAAGGAGAAAATATCCTATCTGAATCTGAAAGAGAAAGCCTTACTGTTGAAGAAGTTCTAGAAAGAGTGGAACCCTTTAATGGTAGACTTGATCAATGGGTTCAATCTCTCACTGATAGATCTCCATCCACAGTTAAAGCCAGACTCGCTGCTGCTAATCATCTAATAAATTGGCTCGGGCAGAAATGGCCAGAACATCTAACTCGTCCAAAGAGTGGGAAAAAACTACCAAGAACTCTTACCAGTAGAGAATTGTCTTTAGTTAGAGATGCTGCTTCTTGTAGTGAAGACCCTTTGGCTGATTTAGTGGTTACTATTATCCTTGAAACAGGATTAAGAGTTTCAGAATTATGTGATCTGAAACTTTCTGATATTGATATGGAAGATCATTCTGCTATTGTAATTGATGGTAAAGGAGGAAAGGATCGCCTTGTCTTGTTTACTGAAGCTACATTAGGACGTATTGCTGCATGGTCCCCAGTAAGGGAGTCAAGAAATCCCGTATGTGATAATCTGCTAGTAATGCCTTCTGGGACTCATTTATTACCCAGAGGTGTTCAACGACTTATGGATAAAATTGCCAAAGAGGCAGGAATTCCTAATGGAAGATTGAGCCCTCACGTATTGAGGCACAATTTCGCAACTGGGTTGTTAGAAAGAGGGGCTGATTTGGTTAGTATTCAGAGATTACTAGGGCATGCAAGTATTGCAACCACAAGAGTTTACCTTGAGATAAGTGATCAGACTCTAAGGGAAGTTTATCGTAGAGCACAAATGAATGATGCAGACAGCACTGAGAATTCATGATTTAGCTTTCTTTCTCTTTTCTATCTTTGAAGGCCCACTCCACTCGCGATGGCTGCTTACATTATACCCATCATGACCTTCGATTGGACAATGTTTTCCTGATCTACAACGAGAGCAATTGCTCTTAGAAGGCATTTCTACCGTCTTTCGTAAACGACCATACTTCCTCCTAGGCATAAATTGCTACTAGAAGTGAAGGTCTTACAATGTAACGGTGATTTTTTTCATTTCTTACGGAACCAAGGCATATCTTTGACACTACGAGGGACTTTCAAAGTACTACCTTTTCTTCCATCTTTGGATTTTGAACTCTTTACTCTTTTACTACCATCAGCTTCAGTAATCACTTTTTCTGCAACCTTTTTCCCTGCCGCTGTTGCTTTTGATGCTGCTTTTTTTGCCGCTGCTGTAGTTTTCTTAGCTTTGGATTTGGTTTTCTTTGCTGCCTTTTTTACAGTTGATTTAGCCTTTGATGCAACCTTTTTTGCTGCGGCTTTTGATGCTGCTTTTTTCTTTGGAACTGCTGCTAATATTTTCTTTGCTGTTGCTGGACTAATTCCAGCATTATTCAGACCCTTTACACCGGCTTTTCCAATTGCTGCGGCACTTTTTATTCCGGAGTCATGTAATTTCTTTGCTGTTGCTTTACCTATGCCAGGCAATGCCATCAAACTAGCGAGTGGGTCTTTTTTTGGCTTGGCTGCCATCTCTTCACCAATAGAGCGAAGATGGCCCCCCATCATTAACCCATCTCTCAAAGAAGGGCATCATTGAAGGCGGGGGCTCTCATCAGAGCATCATGGAGGATAGTTTGGATCCTGTGGAAACCATCCTTTACGCTCAAGTATCTCAAGCAGGTCCTAACCATGGGCACGATGAGGAGGGTTTTCTAAGACCTAAGGCTCATCAAGCAAATATTGCTACTGTATGGCTTGGAGATATCGCTACAACCTTACTTAGATCCCTAGAAGGTGCTTCGACACCAATTATGTCTCAACGCCCTGGTTTTGATGAACAAAAATGGGAATTGAGTACAACCTCCGGAAGTTTAGACGTTAAGATCTCAAGTTTTTCTTATTGGGGTTTTGGGTTGTTTACAAAATGCTATGCGAACATTATCCACATCAATGGCCCCCTAGAAGAACGTGCAAGAGTTATCTTTGATCTTGTTTCTGCTTCAAATCACAAACCATGGGAATTTTCACGAGCATACAAATTTTCAAAGAAAATATTCAGTACTAAAGAAAATGAATTGCTGTGGAAATACCATATTGAACGTGCAAGAACCGATTTGACAGAATTAATAGAACATACAAAAATCGAATTAGGAGATTCTAATGAAATTGAAATGGCCCGGAATGCTTTGGCTGATGACAATGCTCCTGCAGTAATTAGAGCGCTTTCAAGAATGGAGGCTGAATCTATTGAAATTGAGGTTGAAGATGTCATACCTGATGGGCAAATAATGCCTACCGGAAGTGATGAAATTCCGATTATTGACTTAACCAACGAGGAAGAATAGCGCGCGTCGCGTTCATAAAGGAAAGGTGTTTCGCCACATTCGATGGCAAAGAAAGATGGTGGGGGAATCCAACAGGCTGCTGGTCTTATTCGTTATTTCGATGAAGAGTCAGAAGATGCTTGGAAAATTACTCCAGGACAAATTTATTTTGCCTGTATTTCATTATCTATCTTCATCTATTTAGTAAATGAAGGCGTTATTGCTTGGATTAGAGGATTATTCTGATCAATTGCTACTTAGTGGTTCTATCAATACTACAGAGCCCTCACTTGTCGCCATTCCTTGAGCGACTTGCATTGCAGTCTCTAAATCTAATGTTGCGCCAAGTGTTCTTGGACCTTCTACCTCATGGATTACCAATCGGTGTGTCAAGTGCATCAATACTTCTTGTGAGATTCTTTCAAAAATCCACTTCTCGTTTTCAATCCTCACCATTGCAGGTACGTCCACTAATGGCCCCATATCTTCTGCAATTGCTTGTGTCCTTCCAGTCAAACCTTGCAAATCAGCTAATGGCTTCCAACTTCTTCTTCGCTGTGCCATATTGATTTTTTTATTACTGCTAACGCCATCTGTAAATGCTCTTCCCATCAGGACCCCATCCTTTGAAGATACTATCTTCAGAAGCCTATCGCCTTTGAACCATTGATAAGAGTTGGGGGGGATGCCAATCTCTCAAACCCGTTTTGCTGGTTTCTTTTCTAGTACCAAAGGGCCAGTAATACTAACTAAAATTGCTAGCCAAACTCCCGGCATTGCTACTATCGCCAAATCTGTTTGCAAAGTTAGCAACATTGGACCTATTGCTAAACCATTCCTCCAACCCCATGATTCTGGCCTAGCCATCCAATCGAAACCAAATTGTGGAAGCATCATTCCAATCAAACCTGTCACGGAAATACCCAATGTTAACCACAAAGATACTGCATCAGCACCATATCCGTCGCCAATTCTCGGAACTGTTGAAACTAGTACTTTAGTCAGCAAAAACATAATTGATATGCCAATTAATATTGTAAGTCCCATAGCTATTGATCTACGATCCCCAACACCTAATTTTGAATCAATTTTTCCCTCAAATAACCATAATGTAGGCAGCAATAATGCTGAATAAAGAATAGGGGATTCAAATGTTATAGGTATCATTAAGATTGAGGCAAGAGAAGGAGCCCACTCCTTTTCTGAGCCGTAGCCTGTCAAAGTTAGAATTAATACAACACCAACCAATAAATTTGAGGCGATTTGTAATATTGATTGCTGTATAGAATATACCTGTACCATCTCAACTATGCCTTCTTTCGGATAATGGACAATCAGAATTAGTGAAGTTATTAGTCCACTCCAACCATTCACTTTTTTCCAAGATTCGGGGTTTGAATGATTTCTCAATGCCCCTCCACATGTGATTGCAAAACATAAGTAAATTGAAACACCTGCTTCTTGATGTATTGAATCTAGTGGCGAAGTTAAGATTTTTATCAGTAATAATAAGGCTACAATGCCAGGCAATAACCTACCATTAGTAAAAAGCAAAGAAAGAATCATTCCCAACGAAATGAGAAATGCGGTGGTAATAATTGCCTCCGCCATAATTACCCCTGCACACTTAACATCAATGAGGATTGGCACACCCCAAGTCCAAAGAATGGGGTCCTTCAGCGCAACCACATGGTGCGGCCGGCCAATGAAAATTTGTTATCTGAATTAGCAAGTAAGCCTCTAGCTGGTTTAGCAAGAAGTTTAGACATAGATATTGATTCTTGGATAACTAGTGCAACTTCACCTTTACCTATTACAATGAGAATCACTTCGAAACGACATGACGTTGAATGGACACGAGAACAATTGTCCATAATGGGTGGGGAGAGAATTGCTTGGCTAACCACACAAGAGGCATGGGTGTTGCCTTTTTCGAAAGAAAGTTGGCCAAATGAAAAATTTCGTAAGATGGTGATGTTGTTACATGAAACTGGACGTGTAACTAGACAAGAGGCTGTTTCAATGTTACCTCCTGTAATACTAGAACCAAAATCTGATGATCTTGTAATGGATACTTGTGCCGCTCCTGGTTCAAAGGCAACGCAATTAGCTGAAATGATTGAGAACGGGTTGTTATTGGCTAATGAACCTTCAGCAGGACGATTGAATCTACTTGTAACTAATCGCGATAGATTAGGGCTCTCAAATATGCTAATAATGCAACATGATGGACGACATGTTGGAAGAATGCCCGAGCCTGGACTTGATGGTATCATTGTTGATGCTCCATGTACTGGTTCTGCCACTACAAGAAAAAATAGAGATCTTTGGTGGAAATGGACTCCTAAAGCGGGTAGAAGTTTGTTCAAATTACAAATTGGGATTGCATTTCGTGCAGCCCAACTCCTTAAGCCGGGTGGCAAATTAGTTTACTCAACATGCTCACTTGACCCTACAGAAAACGAGGCTGTTGTTTGTGAAATACTTAGGAAGTGTCCTTGGCTAGAATTAGTTAAAATTGATTCTGAAAAATTGCTTCCCGGAATGAAAATTCATCACGGGATTTCAAATTGGCAAATATTAGATGAAACTGGTAACCCTGTTGAATGGAATGGAGAAATGCCAAACTTACCAGGGCTCTCAGAAGAAATGTTGAATCCAACACAAAAAAACGAACCTATTCCAAAATTAGATTATACCATTAGGGTCCATCAACAAGATAACGATACTGGTGGATTTTTTGTTGCATTATTTGAACATGTCAAAGAGCGTACCCCTGAAGGCGTTTCGCGTTCAATGATTCTCAAAAGGCCACTAGAAAGAGAGTCTGTAGAACTAGCAAGGCAAAAGCCAAATCGTCATACTACTGTACTGGCAGATGATCAAATCGTTTCCAATATATGCAATGAGTGGGGGATTGATAGTAGTAATTTTTCATGGTGGAAAAGGGGGAAAAGAATCAATCTGTGCTCAACTGCGGTATTAGAAAAAATATACCAGCCAATAGTTATCAACAATAAAGGAGATTATTGGCCATCGAATACTTTTCATCCTCTAAAAATGATTCATGTTGGTCAACCTTCATTTACTGATAACAAAAATATGTGGAGGCCTCGACAAAAATCCTTAGAATTACTAAGGACGCATATTACAAAGAGAATTATTGATGTTTCATTATCTGTATTAATTGAACTACTTAATGGGAATGTTCCGTTAGTAGAAGAATTTGATTATGAGTTACCTGAAGGGTCGGCTATACTGAGATGTGAAGAACACTTGGTCCCAATCTGGATTGCTGCACGTGTTTCCTTAATGCTAGATGATAATGAGTGTGAAATAATTAAGATTAAGCTTGGAATTGATAATGAGGTAGATGAGGTATGAAATGGCTTGCTGCAGCTTTTTTCCTATTGGTGATGATACCTTCATCTAGTGCAATTGGTGATTTGTCGATATATGCCGAAGCTAGTCATAAATCAAGTGATTCTGCACCTGTACTTGTAGAGCATTTTCATGGAAATGGAGATAGTGAGCATTTAGAAAATTTACAATATCTTGATCGTACCGGAAAAATTAGTCTTGTAAATTGGTGGACTAATCCTGATGAAAACAGTAATTGGCCGAGCAGCGATGCTAATTCCCGAGCAATGTTCCATTCGGTTGAAGAATATCCTACTAATGTAATTGACAATAATATAGTGGAAACTATTACTCCAAGAGAAATTGAGAATGATATTGCAATCGATTGGAATATTCAATTAATTGGTTCTTCTGAAGTTGAATTACTAAACATAACTGCCACGTGGACAAATCCTGCAAATTTACAAATGTTGACTCAAATACATATTTTCATTGTTGAACGAAATGCTGTAGATTCGGTTGGAAGAACTGCTCCAAATCTCTTACGTGATTGGGCACCGTCTTCATCATTCCTATTCTCAAATAATAGTACAAATAATTGGAATAGCACAATCACTCGTGAACATTTAACTGGAGCTGGAATTGATCTTGGTGATGCAAGCCATGCAGATGATTTTGAATTATTTATTGTAATGATTGGAGCTTTTGAAGGAGAGGATGGAGTAAGGACACTTTCTTTGCAGCGAGGTTACTTTCCTACTAGCTGGCAATCCTCCGATGCTTCAGATTCTTTAACTCCCGCATTACTTCTTTGTGGGTTGATTGTGATTATTGGTTTCGTAGTTAATGCGGAATATACTCGCGAAAAGGGTTTGCCTCGTTTGGAAGGCAATTGGAGTAAAGATGGTAATATTGAATATCGCATAATTACTGGTAAAGCACTAGAAATTGGAGATTTAAATTTGAACGAGGGTTGGAAAAGTAATAGCGGATTAAAACGTGAACGTGTTTCTTCTAATCATACCAAATCTGGCGTCATAAAAGTAACTGGTTCTGGCGAGTTAAAATTACGTTTATCGGTTAAGGTTGATGACCTTGGAGATTGGATCTTAGATTTGAATCTCCCTGAGTTTTCATCGAATGATTGAATACCAACTCTCTCTGAGCACAATACATGGGTCTAGATTCTACTGACCGTGCAATTGTAAATGCGTTATGTGGTGATGCGCGCCTTTCGCAAAGACAATTGGCACAAATTGTAGGGGTTGCACAAGGAACCATAACTAACAGATTACGAAGATTAGAATCTGAAGGAGTGATCAAAGGTTATGCCCCGTTGCTTGATGCAGAGGCTATTGGATGGGGCATGACTGTTATGGCAGGATTATGCATAAAGAAAGGGTTGGTGATTGATGTTCAAAAACAAATTTCTGCAGATCCTCGTGTGTTTAGTGTATATGACATAACAGGAGATTGGGATTCAATGGTTCTGGCAAGAGTCAAAGATCGAAAGGACCTCGATGACTTAACAAAAACGGTATTTACTCTAGACGGAATTACCCGGTCTTTCACACATGTAGTTTTGAATACTGTCAAAGAAATGGGAGTTCGTCTTCCTGAGGATCATGAAAATTGATTATTGGTAATAATTCATCTGCAAAAGTGTTGATGTCTTCTACGCATAAAGTCTCTGGCCGCAATGATTTGGAGAGTATTTTTCTACATTGATCGGATGGTTTTAAATCTAAACTAGAAAGGGAATCCATCAATTTTTTTTGTAGTCTACCGCCAGTTCTATCCCAATCCATCAATATTATTGGTTCTGAATTGTAATTTTCAAAAATATAGGCTATGAATTTCTCAAGTGTCCATCCGCGGTTTACTTTCTCGACATCTCCGGTAAATCCCAGTTGTATTAGTGCTTCCTTATCACGTAATCCTTCAACAATTATGACCCGCTCCTCTCTGTTGAAGGCTCTGCATTCTGCTAATGCTCTGCCTGCAGTTTCAAATCTTTCAATTCGATTCAACAAATTCCTCCAATTTAGAAATTATTTTTTCTATATCCACTTGTCTTATACTAATCTTTTTCATTCTTGAAGTGTGGCCGGATACAACACTAATTTCCCCTCCAAGTTGAGTTGAAAGTACATTACAAACAGCGTGATTAGCCTTGCCTTTCTGCGCTTCTGCCATAACTGCAACTTGTAATCTACCTCTCCATTCATTATACCCAATTATGCCTTGGCGACTTGCTCCAGGTTGCACTTCAATTTCAATCAAAACTGTACCATCTAAAGTTTTCTGAATGCAACCTGCAACCCCCATATTTACACCCCACTATTAACCGGTCCAAGAAGCATGCTCCCGTAGGGAGAAGTTCCTAAGATGCGGAATCGCTTAATACGGTCGTCTAACGGGTCGGGGCATGGGCGATACGCGAGAGCTGTGGCCAGATGAATACACCGTGTTCAATATTCTATATGACAAATTTTTATTTTGGTCAATTATTGTTGGTTTGTTTGCTTTTATTTGGTTACTTATCGCCATATTAAGATACAGAGATGGATTAGAGCCTGCTGGAAAAGAAGAAATAAAGGTTGGAACTTTTCCTGTTGAACGTCATGACTTTACTCTTGAATTCGCGTGGTTCCTTGTCCCAACAATACTCATTATCTGGGTTACATGGCTAGCTTTAGGTTCAATGAACCTGGTATGGTATAATTTCCCAGATGCTGATGCTGAAGATACATTTGAAGTTGAAGTTAATGGAATCCAATGGGCATGGCAATATACATATCGTGATGCTTTAACGTGGGAAGATGTTAGTACTACACATGATGTTAGTTGGAATGACTCAGGGTTGATGATAACTTATGGTGAAAATGCGGCTTCCGCTGTTGCAATCGATATGTCAGGCACTACCAATCTTGATTTGATAAATAATACAATCAGTACTCCTTTTGATGATGCTGTTTTCCAATCTGTTGACATTCTTGATGCAGATGAAAATGTAATACATAGATGGCAACATATACCTGTCGGACATGTGATGAATACTGATTTTATTATTCCATGTGATCACAACGTTACTTTGAATATTTTTAGTGACAAATATGGCGATAAAAATAGTGTTTACCAAGGCGTGCAACATGCTTTCTGGCTCCAAGAATGGGGAATGAAAGAAGATGCTGTTCCCGGCCTGCATAGCACCGAGCCGGGGCCTGATGGAGAATATGGCACCTTTGACGATGAAATTGTTGGTGGGACTTGGATGTTTGTACAGCCCAATGATGCAGGGACGTTTCCGATTAGATGCGCAGAATATTGTGGAGAACAACATTCCATTATGAGCGGTGTTGTTGAAGTTGTTGCTACCGAAGAGATGGGAACCTGTGACGCTGATTTTGGAATTTACTTTGACAATAAGGAGGTGAGCAATTGAAACAAATACGTCCTTTAGCAATTTTATCTGTACTAATTTTTGCCCTAGTAAGTGCTCCAGGATTCAATGCTTATGAAACTGGCATAGGGGACCAAGCCAATAACGGTTGTAGTTGTCATGGTGGACAAACTGATGCTACAACAATTTCAATAGATGGTTTGCCAGAAATATTCAATGCTTCTGAAGAATATGAATTTACTTTAACAATTAGCAATGATGATGTCGCGGGTAATTCTGAAATTGCAACTGGTGGATTTAGAATAAGCATCTTAGATAGTGTTGGTGTATTAGAATCACTAGATGGTGCTCGAGATTATGATGGCCATTTGACTCATACTGAAGAGTTGAACAAGCAAAGGTCTTGGAATTTTACATGGACTGCTCCTGCGGATGAAACTGCAATTGCTACCTTTGTTGTTTTTGGTAACGCAGTTAATGGAGATGGTTCTCCAAGTGATGATGATGATTGGAACAAGTTAGAATTACAAGTTTCAGGCCCACAGGCGAATCCACAAGCGCCTTCAGCAGAAGCGCTTACAATATTGATGACTATAATTGGGCTCGCTTTGGGAATGATCTTAGTTGGATGTATGTGGGTCTTCTACAAAAGAGACCCTCAAAACTTTTCAATTGGAACTTTCTTTAGTTATCTAAAACCATGGTTAACCACTACTGACCACAAACAAGTTGGCATACTCTATTTCCTATACGGGTTCTTTTTCTTCCTTGTTGGAGGACTACTTGCCCTCTTATTCAGAATACAATTGGCACTACCTGAGAATGATTTCCTTACATACGATGAATACAATTCATTCTTTACATTGCATGGCACTACAATGATTTTCCTTGCAGCAATGCCAATGATTGCTGGATTCATGAATTATGTATTACCGCTCCAGATTGGTGCTAAAGACCTTGCTTTCCCACGAATTAATGCTCTTGGTTTCTGGCTAATTGTTGCTGCAGCACCTCTAATTTTTGCAGGCGTTTGGAGTGGAGAAGGTGCAGATATTACATGGGTAATGTACCCCCCATATTCTAGCTTGGCAGGATTAGGTACCGAACAAGGCCCTAATTCTGGAACCATCTCATTTATTTCGGGTATTGCTTTACTTGGAGCTTCATCTACTCTATCTGGAGTGAATTTCGTTACAACCACTTTCACTATGCGTGCTAAGGGTGTTGGATGGATGAAAATGCCATTATTTACTTGGTCTGCTCTGATAAGCGTATTCATGCTTTATGTAAGCCTTCCAGCTTTCGTTATTGGAGTATTCTTCTTATTGTTCGATAGTACAATTGGAACCACCTTCTTCACTAGTGGAGGAGATCCCTTATTATTCCAACATCTATTCTGGTTCTTTGGACATCCTGAAGTATACGTAGTAATTGTTCCTGCATTTGGTATAGTTTCTGAAGTATTAGCAACTAGTGCAAGACGATCCATATTTGGATACAAATCAATGGTATATGCCATGGTAGGCATAGGGGTTGTTGGATTCATTGTATGGGGGCACCACATGATAACTAGCGGAATGGATCCATTCTGGCGAGTTTTGTTCATGATTACTACTATGGCCGTAGCCATACCTACTGGAGTTAAGATTTTCAACTGGCTTGCTACTTTATGGGGAGGTAGTCTAGTTTTCAAAACGCATACGCTTTGGTCAATAGGATTCTTAATTACGTTCACTTTGGGGGGCTTATCTGGAATGTTCTTCCCTGTAGCAGGTTTAGACACTCAATTCCATGATGGTTATTTCGTTGTTGCACACTTCCACTATGTGTTTATTGGAGGAACCATTTTCGCATTATTTTCTGGCATATATTATTGGTATCCAAAAGCAACAGGTCGAAAATTGAATGAAACCTTAGGGCTATGGCACTTCCTTATTGCATTCTCGAGTTATAATGCTGCATTTTGGCCAATGCACGCAGTAGGTATAATGGGTATGCCAAGAAGAACTCATACATATACTGCAGATTCTGGATTTGCTGAATTGAATATGGCGATTTCAATATATGCACTAATATTTGGAATTTCACAATTAATCCTTGTGTGGAACATAATTGCTTCCAGTCGAAAGGGTGAGAAAGTAGGGAAAGATCCGTGGGGCGGATGGTCGCTTGAATGGGCTGTTACTTCTCCACCACCAACTCCTTCGTTTGCCGTAGAACCTGTTCAATATGATGCTAATGACCATGTTGGGCATCATGAAGAAGGCACGATAGAAAAATGGATTAAAGCACCATTCAGAATATTTGGTAGCCTCTACAGTAAGGAGGTGAAGAAATGAGTGGAAGCCTACACGATGTAAAAAATGAAATGTGGATGAAAGCTGTTGTTATTGGAGTAGTACTCTTACTTGCAGGTTTTGTGGCCTACGGAGTATTTACTGTCGGCGTAGGTGATGCAAAGCATCACGATTACGAAGTAGCTAAAGATGAATATGAAGCTGCACACCATGCAAAAACGATAGCTGAAGAAGAATTTTACTTGGCTCAATCTCGTTGGGTAAATGATGGTGAGCCAACTGAAGGTCATACCTGGGACGAATATGTTGCAGCTGTATCGGCATTAGATAGTGCAAAGGCTGTAGATGAAGAAGCACATCACGATGAAATTGATGCTCACCTTTCCTACTTAACTTGGACGACACTTGGTAAGACATTAATGGTCATGATGATCTTCTATTCAGGGTTCTATATCGTTGCAGGGTTCTTCAATAGCATACAGCCAGAAGAAGAACATCACCATGACCATGGTGATCACGAGGAGCATCACGGATCTGCATCTCCAATCCTCATGGCCGCTGGTATACTTCTTTTCATGTTTGGATTCTCTGACTTTGTTACCACTTCAAAAGCTTGGCTTGGATTAGATTACGAAGCCCAAATTGGAGGCTTTATGCTAGCTGCAGTTGGAACAATAATTCTGATTATTGGAATTGGTAACTGGTGGAGAGAAGATATGAAGGGATCCCCGGAACAGGTTGCTGTTTCTGACCCATTCACTGGAAACGACATCAGAAAGGCTGGAATGTGGATATTCCTAATATCTGAGATGATGGTTTTCGCATCGTTCTTTTCTTCTTATCTACGAATGCGTACAGAATGGTGTACACAATGGGCGCTAGATGCAGGAACTTGTACTGAACAAGAATTTGCTGAATTTGGAGTTACGACGGCTTCTGATTTATTGCGGCACGATGTAATGACATTGCTGCCTGGTGCAATTAACACATTCGCTCTAATCATTTCTTCTTATACAATTGTCCTTGCATTGAAAACTGCAAAGGACACAAATTGGAAACCATCGGATAATGCATTAATGGCAAAATTATTCCCTACTCGAAAGAAAACTATTCGGAATTATTTATTGTTAACTCTAGGTCTAGGTTCACTATTTATTGTTCTAAAATTAATTGAATGGTCTCATCTAATCGCTGAAGGTCTGACAATAGATACTCAGGCTGGTTCGATATTCTATGTTGCAACTGGTGCACACGGACTACACGTATTCATTGGATTACTCGTAATGCTATTCATGATTTTCAAGGCAGACAGTGTTGGTTATGATGAAAAGAATGGTCAAGGGATTGAATACTTTGGTCTATACTGGCACTTTGTGGATTTGGCTTGGGTAGCCATCTTCCCAGCATTCTATCTATACTGAGGCGATAATATGGGCGAGCACAAATATACTGGACCGATTGCAGGAATTTTTCAAAAACTTGCTGATGTTTTCAAAACTGATGTATACATGGTCAATTTCGTTATTCTAATGATTTTCACATTATTCGAAGTTGCTGCTGTCTTCTTCACAACTATACCAGGCACTGATATTGAAATAACAAGAACAGCAGTATGGTCAATACTAATTGGAGTTGGAATCATCAAAGGATATGGAATTGCAGCCTTCTTTATGCACTTGAAAGGAGACCCAAGTATTTTCACTAGAACTGCATTATTTCCTGTAGTGTTTGTTGCACTAATGCTCTGGGGTATCGGACTTTCAAATCCAGATAGTATTCTCGGATTACCTGCTTGGTGCAGCCCTGTAAATGATTATTCATTTGTTACAAACTAATCTCAAAAGTTCTAGATTAAGGTGACTATTTATGCGTTTGATAGCACTAACAACTGTGTTGTTGCTTTGTATAACTTCTATTCCAACTTCTATTGCTGACGGAGGAGATGGCATCCATTACAATGGCTTAAATCTAAACAGAGAACCTATTGATTCACATGTATTAATTGATCAAAACGGCAATCCGTATTCAACAACACATACTATTGCAGATGCAACAATAGTGGCCTTTATTTTTACTAGATGCGATGATGTTTGCCCAACAATAACTCAAAACTTGAAAGCTGTACAAAATCAAGTTGAAGATTTAGATGTACAATTTATGTCTATTACAGTAGATCCTGATTATGATACTCCTGAAAGATTGAAAGAATATATGGATAAGCATGATGTTACTTGGCCTCATTTGACTGGAGAATATAACGATGTGTCAGATGTATGGACTGAGTTCTATGTTCAAGTTTGTCAAGAATATATTGATTCTCGTAATAACATCTGCTTCGATGAGATGCAGAGGTCTAAACTTGGAATGGACATGAATCATTCAGATAGTGTAATAATTACAATGCCTGATGGAAATTCTACAGAGTATGATGTCAATGTAAATACCTGGCATCAACTTTATTTTACAGCATTTCATAACAATTGGACATTAAACTATACGAATTCAGAATATGGCCATATGATTACTGGAATAAATGGAGAAAATAGCCCTGAAGACTGGTCATGGTGGTGGGAATTGAAAGTTTGGAATGATGAAAATTCTACATGGGATAGCTCAATGGATGGACTTGATATGCTAAATTCACAACCAATCGCATTTGCACCAAACAATAGTGAAATTATAATTCCAGCCCCTATGGCTAATCATAGTAGTGTAACCATTGTTAACGTGTCTGGAAATATTGAAACTGAAATGATGCCTCAAAATAATGCATGGTTCAACACCTTTGTAGTAGACATGCATGAGCAAATAGATAATCAGAATGAAAGTTGGTATTGGGAATTACACACATGGAATAATACTGAAGGGCATTGGGAAGATACTGATAATGACATGACAAACATATCTTCTATGCATATCGCTTGGGCACCTAATTCTACAATGAATCACATGATTCCTACTCCAGAAAATATGCAATCTGACGATGATCATTCTCACAACCATGATCATTCAGAATACAATACTCTACATACTACTCTCACATTTATTCTAGATCGTGATTTTGCTCCAAAGATTTCGTTTAGTGGCTATGATTGGGACATTGATTTATTTGTTGAAGACGTAGAAAGGACTGCAAGTAATGCCGATGGACATAATCATTCGATTCCAGGGTTTACATTTGCAATTATTTCAGCAAGTATCGGATTAGCAATTATTGCTACTAGTAGAGAGGATTTGTAAAAGATAGATTCTTGAAAGAATGTCTCTACGCACAAAATAGGCGGAGATCGCATAGCCTGGTATCGCGGTGGACTTGAAATCCACTGTCCCTCGGACACGGGAGTTCGAATCTCTCTCTCCGCGCCTTTATTCAAACAGAGGTTTGACAAACCCAAGCCTGCGTAGACACTACATGGCCGACCAAAAATTGCCACTTGTTCTTGTGCTGGCGATGACTATGGCTCTAGCCGGTTGTACATCTGAAGCGACCCCTGACTGGGGAAAGGGCGAAGGTGAAATTCATGTCGATTTGGATGAAGCCAGCCCTGAAAGTGTAACATATGGTAATGCAACAATTTCTTCAAAGATGGGAACTGATGATTACTCTGAAGAAAAAAACTTATTCGGGTGTGATGGTTCTAAAATCAAAATTACTGGGATATTGATTACATCGACTGTATATCCCTCTCACGACAATGCTGATGGAGTTGAAACTGCTGTAGGTGCATCTGTTGTAATTGAAAAAATGTCTTGGAATAATGCAATGATGATGGAGGATGGAACTATTCCTCGAGTAAAGATTCGTGATTGGTCTTCACCACTTTATCCAATCGAAGATGTTGGAAATAAATTTGCTGATAATTCGGATAAATGGGTGACTATTGGCATCATTCCTTCAACAGAAAATATGGCTGATGGGCTCAATGTTGTTGAAGAATGGCATCAGCCTATTACTCTGACTGGTTATCTTGTAGATTCATCAAAAAATAATTACCAACCTGACACTATTGATTCCGAAACATGTGAAATCATCCAAGATGTTAGTACGGGTGATGCCATGGTTGTCACTGAAATAAGAACTGAAATTGGTGTTGTTTCAATGAGTGGGGAACATGATGATGAATACTCATTAGGAGATACTGATATCTTTGGAGGTGTTGGTTTCATTATGTTCTTCATTGTTGTAGGACTTGGTGGAGGTTTGGGACTATATGTTGTGTCTACAATGATAATTAGGCAAGGGGCAAAAGCTACCGCTGCAGCACTACTAGGAAAGGAAGGCTTTGCTAAAGCAGTAGCAATGAAATCTGATTTAAAAACTGCAAAGAAGGAGGGGCTTGAAAGTGCTTCTGATCGTGCTAAAAAGTCTCGTGCTCAAAATAAAAGTGTAAAGAAAAGTTCGAAATCATCTAAGGAAGAGTCTGCAGTTTCTGGATTTAGTTTAGACAGTGTACTTTCACAAGATTCTGATTCTGGACCGAGTGAATTTGTTGGTGGTGGTGTTACATCTAACAGTGTTGAGACTCAAGTTTCTGAACCTGTTAATGTAAGTCAACCGGAAATTGTAAAATCTTATGATCAACCAATCGTCCAATCATCCAATGTTGTATCAACACAAACTGAAACTACTTCGAAGCGAAGTCATTTTTCATCTGCAATATCTGGAAGTGGATTAAGTTCACAACCATCAAAAGGTTCTGTACCAACTAAAGGTGCAACACCTGTAAAACGAAGGGCTGTAAAGAAAAGAGCAGCAAAGAAAATCGTAGAAGAAGAAGTTGTAGAAACACAACATAAAGCGCCATCTGTTGCAGATGAAGACTTCAATGATTTCTCATTGTGAAGCCCATTTCACATCTGTTGCTCCACGCACAAGTAATTGGTTTCTATGCCATTCTAATATTGCTGGAATTTTCATATTTGGTTCGCCATCGATATTCATCCATGTTGTAAGTTCCAAAGGTTCATCACTAACTTCACCTGATTTATTTACAGGTTTAATTTCTAATCGGTTCACATTACTTTGAGTAATTCCCCATTTCCCTATATGTTTACCTTTCTTCAATGGCCCCATTAATGACAACATCGCTATACGTGAAAGACGAGGAGCATATATGATTGTTCCATTTTTATCCACCGGAGTTACTCCTGGAGACACCATATACCCTCCACCAAATGTTTCCCCCGTTGTACAAGTGAATAATGTGAAATCGTGTATTTTACCTTCTTCATCGTCTTTCTTTAACCAAACTTTACGCCTTTTCCAAATAGGTATTGTAGTAATTCCAAGATATGTGTATTTCATTTCACCTTTAATCCATTTAGCGCGTTTAAGTTTCGATCGTGAAATCTCACTTGTGATCCCTGCATCAGTTTCTAAAAATACCCATCGTACAATTTTCCCTTTAGGACAAGGTCCATCCCATTCATTTGCACTTGGTGCAGGATAACCTTTCAATTCAGGTGCTGCGAATCCTTCAACACGCCAAGCTGCACATAACCTATCAACGCCATTAATCAAAACATCAATTGCATGATTCAAATCCTTACGTGAAATTCCTTGTGTCATCGCATAATCATTACCTGATCCAAACGGAAGGATGCCCAATGGTATCTCACTGCCTCTTAGTGCTGATGCAATTTCATGTACAGTGCCATCGCCGCCTACTGCTACAATCAAATTGGTTGTTCCTTCTTTTCTGAGTTGCCATGCAATCTCTGATGCGTGCCCTATGTATTCGGTCATATGTGTAATTGGTTTTATTCCATTGGCTTCTATTTTTGAAATAACTTGTGGCCATTTTTTGCCACATGAATTGTCTCTGCTGGCAGGGTTGACTATGAAATGCATCTCCGCCATGTGTTCGTGAGGTAAGGCCAACGCAATGAATCCTGTGCTTGAAGAAGCGGTGGTATCTTGACTGATGGCGGGGTCCGGTTGCCATGGCATGGAGTGATTTCGATATCACCTGTATGCAACGGGCCCTTGATGTCGCGGAACGTGGGCGAGGAAATGTTCGCCCAAATCCTTTAGTTGGATGTGTTCTTGCCAAAGATGATGAAATTATTGCAGAAGGTTGGCACGACCATCTCGGGGGATTACACGCCGAACAGATGGCAATACATGATGCTGAAGATAATGGGCACAATACAAATGGATCAACAGCATATGTAACACTAGAACCTTGCAATCATTATGGAAGAACCCCGCCTTGTACAGAAGCATTACTTTGGGCTGGAATAAGTGAAGTTGTAATAGCACATAAAGACCCAAATCCAGTAGTGCGAGGAAATGGTATTTCTGAATTAATAGATGCTGGTATGAAGGTTCGCTGTGGCCTACTAGAAGAAAAGGCAAATTTACAAATGAGGGAGTTTCTATATTGGTGTGAAAATAGAAGGCCTTGGGTTACTGTAAAAATTGCTACTGACAAAAACGGTTCCGTAGATGATCTCTCAAAAAATGCTGCAAGATTTACATCTCATGAATGTTTAACCAAAGTACATGAATTACGCAAAGATTCTGATGCTATACTTGTTGGGGCTAATACAATTGTTAGAGATAACCCCTCTCTAACCGTGCGTTTAGTAGAAACTGATAATCAGCCCTTAAGAGTGATTATTGATCCAAATAAGAAAATTGAGGACGATGCTACAGTACTAACTGATGGTTACGCTACAAAACATCTAACAACAGAATTTCGAGGGTTAGAATCAATGTTAGATATGTTAGGGGATTTGCAAATCCAAAGACTACTAGTTGAAGGTGGTCCGATTACTATCAATCACTTCCTTGAAAATAATTTGGTGAATGAATTTATCTTAGTCCGTTCAGATATTGAACATAATGATCCTGTCATTGCAAAGTTTAACTTAGAATCATTTACAAAAATAAAGGAAACTAATTGGGGCAATGAATGTGTAACATTGCATCAATGCTAAGCGTCAATAAAAGGCGGGCAATGCAGGATTCGAACCCACGTGTTCGGCTCCGAAGGCCGAAAGGATATCCAGACTACCCCAATTGCCCAGTTAGGCCGAAATGGCTCTACTTCTTGAATTAGATGATAAAAAAAAGCCACCGAAGGGTGCGAACACCCTTCAGTGGCAAATTGCGTGAATCACGTTACGCCTAAGCAATTACAGTCATTCTAGGTCGCCGCTAGCTAGCATTAATGGTAATGCCCATACAATTGCCCAAATTACTGGCCACATCAGTGCCGACACAATGTCTAGCTCTTCTCCACCGAGAATTAGGATATTTCCAAGGGCGTAAAGGCCTTCTGCACCAAGCATTAGGAATACTCCCATCTTTTGATATTTCAAACACTTTATTCCACCAACCATCAGTAAGATTGCTGCAGGTAAATAGAATAAAATGAATCCCCATTGATCCAAAAAGGATATTTCTGCGCCTAGTTCATTCGCACCTTCACTCAATAAAGCTAGAAGGCCCCCTACTAGTACAGTCATAATTATGCTCAATGACGATATTATAATGGCAATAATTCCGATTACCTTCGGCGTTGCGTTTCTGCTTGGGCCCTGTTGGACCACTACTACTGTCTGCGGTGCTGCTTCCATTAATGTTGGTCGATTTCTCTTCGTTAATATACATTAACCCAGCGTTTTTGCAATAATCATCATTCTACCAAGCGATTTGTGGACAGGAATCCCTAAACATGCTGTTATTAGAAATCCGGGAATTTCCAAATTGCACTCAATTTCTTCATCTAAATCTTCTAAGCCTGGATCCATTGGTAAAATTAAAACTAAACTACATGATTTTAGTTGTTTGACCAATTCTCCCAATATTGTAGTAAGTGCTGTGCTTTCCGAGAGTTGAGAATTACGGCCATAAGGAGGGTCTATTACTACTCCTGAAAGGTTTTGAGGAAATTCAAAATTTGTTGCGTCGCCCAAAATAACTTCTGCAGTAACATTAGCCCACTGCAGATTTTGTTTTGTTCCATTTACCATTTCAGGATCTATATCGATACCAATTGCTGAACGATTACATAATGCTGCTTCAATCAATAATCCTCCTGTACCGCACATTGGATCTAGTACAACTCCTTTGCTTGTGCCTGCGGCAATATTGACTGCTGCTCTTGCAATCCGAGGTTCTAATGATATTGGTTTGAAATAAGGTCTATTATTAGCATTCATGGCAGACCAACCGTGTGTTCCTGGCCCTTGTCCTGACATCCAACCCCAAGCTACCAAACCCGCAGAAGCATCCAAAATCACACCAAATCTATTCTCTGGATTAGTAAGATTAATTGTAGAACCTTTAGAGTGGAACATTTCGCCAATCCTTCTTTCGATTTCTTTAGTAGATGTTGCCAATTTACCTTCATGGCGCCAACAAATTACTGACATGTTTTGGACAGGTTCTACTTTAATCATTGAAAGAAGTTCATCTATTGTAGTCCACTCTGATATGCCTCCATCAATAAGTACGCATTCCGTTCCAGACAGTTTTTCTGTACGCTCCCAATCACTTTCACCTGCCCCCACCAATAACCGTCTAGCTGGTGTACGTTCTAGTTGTAATTCGGGAAACATAGCCATTGCTTCAAAACGCGCTATGGCTGGATGCCACCCTCTTAACGACAAGACGACCATGCGCTCTGCTCAACTCAATTGATTTCAAACCCACCGTTTGATTCATGTGATGTATCGCATAGGTTAGCACATGGGCTGCAACCTTCGTGACCTGGCTGAGGCCGAAGATACGAACATGGAAGCTATGAGAGGTAAGCGCGTAGGCGTTGATTCTTTTTTGCTTGCATTCCAGTTTCTTACAACGATTAGAGATCGTTCTCCCACTGGAGACGGGGGGCCACTTCGTGCTAACAATGGAAAGGTTGTTGCTCATCTGATGGGTTTTCTTAGTCGTGCATCTGCAATGTTATCTAAAGGCGTCAAACCTGTTTTCATTTTTGATGGTGAACATCCAGAATTAAAACGTGAAGAAATGGATTCTAGAAGAAAACGAAGGGAGGAGGCTGAAATTGAGTGGAAGGCGGCTTTAGAGGTTGGAGATTTTCCTACTGCTCAAAAATTAGCACAAAGGTGTGTTAGATATACTCCTGAAATGGTTGATGAAAGTATTGAGATGTTGCAATTAATGGGAATCCCAGCATTTCGGGCTAAAGCAGAAGGAGAGGCACAGGCTTCAGTAATGGCTGCAAAAGGACAACTCGATGCGGTTGCAACTCAAGATTGGGATGCTCTGTTGTATGGTGCACCAGTTGTAATTAGGAACTTTACCTCAGATGGTAGCAAACGAATGGGTAGAATTATACGGGCACAACGTATTGAATTACAACAAATTCTTGATGACAATGATATAACAAAAGAACAATTGATAGATTTAGCAATAATGATTGGTACTGATTTTCATCCTGGCATCAAAGGCATAGGTCCGAAAACCGGGCTAAAATTGATTAAATCATTAGGCACATTAGAAGCAGTATGTGAATCTAAAGAGAAAGAGATTCCTAATCGAATTGATGAAATCCGCGAAGTTTTCAAAAACCATCCTGTAGTTGAAATTGATGAAACTGATTTGATACAAGGAGATGTAGATATAGATGGGTTAAGGAAATTCTTAGTTGATGACCGGCAATTTAGTGAAAAGAGATTCAATAATGCAATCGAACTTCTCGAACAGGCTGGATTAGTTCGAAGTGGAGGTCAAACTTCACTGTTTTCTTTTTGAAATGGGCAAAAGAGTTGAACCCCCCTATTATCAGGTTTAACCATGAAGTGGTTTGAAGAGAGAAATGACCATTTCTGGATTGCTTTGTTATTTGTTGCAATTTCCCTTAATTTCTTTGCAATGTATAACTCCGATTTGGGGCTTGATGTACATGTTAAGTCAGCATATATTGAAGCTGATGATGGTTATGCTCTAGATTGGGGAGATATTAGACAAAGTAATCCTGACGCTTCGAACCCAGAAGAAGCTACTGTTGTTGATTTTTCTCCATATATTTGGTATCCATTAATTGGATTATTAATCTTAATAACTCTTAGATTCGCTTTTCCAATTATGAAAAATAACCCTGCCATTATTGCATTGATTCTATTGCATCCAACAATTATTTTTTCATCAGGGAAATCTTACGATGAGTTAACAATACTTTCTCTATTCGGATTAGGTTCTTTACTTCTAAACTACTCATATTCAAGAAGTAATCAATCTAAACCTTCGATTTTGATCAACATTATTGCATATTCTGTTATGGTTTTGGCATTATTGCTAAAAGTCAGTATCGAATCTATGCCTTTGTTATTTGTAATTGGTTTAATTATTGCTACAACTGTTACCCTCACTATACCGAAAATAAAATTGGATCCCCGTCATATACTAATAGGGAGTTTTGTATTAGGGATGGCTGTAGTATTTGCTTTAGGATTTGCAGGATATGGTACTTCGAAAATCATCGTAGATGAACCTCTAAGATTCCTATATGCATTGCCATTCGCAATTCTAGACATAGTGATTATTTACGGAATCTTTGGAATGATCCTGTGGCCATTTGTCAAATCAACATGGGAAAAATTAGGAGAATTGGAAGATAGTTTTGCATCTGAGTTTGCGTTTATCATTGGTGGAATGAGCGGTTTGATTACTGCCTATGTAGCAGTACTATGGGCTTATGAATCGATTCTTTGGAATTCGGAATGGCCATTGCATATGCTTACAATGGGCAATAATGGGCGCTATATTACAATTATTTCAATACCAATTTGGTTACTTATCAAAAGAGTGCATGGTGAAATTGATTGGGCTAACAAAAAGTTGTTTGTTGGAATTTTGTTGATTCTACCCTTTTCGCTTCTTGCAGGGATACATGGACAAACAATGTGGACTGATGATGCTGCTAATTCTATGGATTTAGAAACCGGAGAACATTTTGTATTTGTTTCAGATGCAACTCTTGGAATGCACTGGTTGTACACCTTCCATGCACCCCTTGAGGCTGATGAAAACAATATAACAGGGCATTGGAGAAGTGATGGAGTTGATTGGATTTCAGAATTAGATGGGGATTTGAGTCATGTTAATTGGATCGTCTTGGCTCCAGAAATTAATGAAATCCCAGATGGATGGGTGCTAGAAGATTCTGGAACTGCTGATTATCTAAACGGAGGTGGAACTTGGAAAGTTATGACCCGATCATGAGAGGTGGGGTCCAATTACAATTTTTCTTTGCATGGTCCAATATGTGCCAATAAATTGTGCATTCTGCGTCCTCTTGTTGAACAAATGGCCCAAGTTTTTTCCAAGTCTGATTAGCAAGAATTGATAGTGGAAATATCGACAATGCTGGCCCACATGTAGGAAGTCCAAACCTAGTTAACCAAGGTCTGCTAATTAATCCTGAATCCTTAAGTGCCTTTTCAACTGCTTTCCAATCTCTCCAAGGACCGGCTTTTTTCCTTGTTAGCCATGAGTGATTTACACTGCTATCTAACTCAAATCCTGCCTTTGCAATTACTGGAGCCATCCAAGGTGCAATATATCCTGCAGGTGCACGAAACCAAGGTCTCCATTGTTCTTTAGCAAAATGATGTAATTTGATATCTGCTTCAACTAATGAATTCAATAAACCATCTTCGTCCTTAGGCCAGGCAGACCAACACCGGTGTGTAAGCCCGTGACATCCAATGGTTACTTGTGGGTGTTCTTTCAATAAATTTCTCAACCATTCTGAAAAAACTTCATCTTCTAATTGATCTGCGATAACAAAAATTGTTAGTGTTACTTGTGTTCTATCTAACCATGACCGAAATGAGTTCATGGCTTGCAACATCAATTGAGATGTTCCTTCCTCGAACTTACCACTCGATCTAGTTGGATGTCCTTGTGATGAGGGAACATGTCGTAAATCATCAGAATCTACGGTCAACCAGACCGGTTTCATTTAATCACCACGGTTAAGTTGTACTAAATGTAGAATGTGCGGAACTGTTCTCCCATTGCATTCTATTCCAACATATCCTTCAACTGCTAAACCATTCCAATTATTGCAAATCGATTTACAAACTGCAAGGCCTGCTTCATTATGAGGGTGAACTGTGATTTCGATTAGTGCCTGTTGTTTGTATGTTTCTAGCCAAGAAAAAATTGCATTAACAGATTTTCCTGCAACTCCTTTCATACGCCAATTTTTCCTAACCCAATATCCAAGGTTATATGCTGATGCAGCTAATTGTAACTCATCGCCTAATCCAATCATGCCCACAAATGAATTGTCGGCAAGAGAATGTATTGCCCAAAAATGTATTTTGTCTCCACCCTTATGTAATTCCAAATCAATCATTAAATCTGCAATCTGGCTCCTTGCTTCATCACCTTCTTTAAGCCACGGTAATGCTGAACGCGCTGCTTCTGGGTCTTCATTAAACGCCTCCATTACCTCAGGTAATATTCGCCGGCTTACAGGTCTCAAAATCACTTTTTCATCTATTTTTATTTCAGGAGTTAGCAATTATGATTTCCCCCTCTATAATTCTAAATGTGTTTTTGCAGATTTTACGTGATCGTTTTCTGGCATTAATCTGTCCGCACGCAAAATCATCTCTTTTGCATCTTCAGAACGTCCAATCTGCTTGAGTATCATTCCTATGTGGTAAATCATATCTACATTCTCATTCGTTAGATGTGGACCAAGTAAATCAATAGTAGTACTAGCTTCTTCAAGTTTACCAGATTTCACTTGTTCTAATGCTGAAACTACTTCTCTATGCACTTGTCTCGAATCCCAAGGATCTGTGTAAAACCACGGCCATATCCAATCATCATTTGTTTTCGGAGTAGCTGTAATTTCTTCAGATTCCTGTATTATTTCTGGAGGCGGTTTTTCTTCGACCACAATCTCCTCTGGCACCTCTTTCACAGTCTCTTCTATTTTCGGTAGATTGGGTAAAACAACTGCCGGGGTTGGGGCTGGGGCTTTATTTGCAGTGAGGTCAATTCGGTTTTCATAAAGATTATCGGGGGGTAGAGAAGGTAATTCGCTTCCTCCGATATGCCCTGTTAAATCGTCATCCATTTTTGGAGAAGAAGGGCTAAACAGATTTCCTTTTCCTTGGTGAACTGGTTCATCAACTTCCGAGAGAGGATCAAATCCTGAAAAATCTATTTTGTCAACTTTGTTTGGTGCTTTACCGATATCTTCTGCGGTTATTTTTTGTTCTTCGTATGAAACTACTTCATTCATTTCAGGTGTACGTGAATCCAAAAAGTCAACCTCTTCTGGTTCTTCAGAGTCAAAATTAGTCACTTCGTATTGATTGACTTCTAATGGATCCTCATCTAATTTAAGAACAACATCAACAGCTTCAGCATCTTCCCAAGAATCATCTTCATCACTCATTAATTCATCAAAAATTGTATCGGATATCTCTTTTGTCAAGGGCTCTCCTTGGTCTCTTGGAGCTTTATCCAACTCGTAATAGCATTGTTCGCATATTGAAATTCCATCTTGATTTGCGAATTCGCAGTAGGGACAGACATTTGTCGCCTCTTCTGCGGCCGTTTTCCGCTTCCACAATGGAATCACCGTAATCGTCGGCACCTCATATCGTTGTTAAGTCTCACCTCTTCGCGAGTACCGGCAGCGTGCTATACCTGCAAGGAGTGGCCAGTCTATGAGCGAGAAAGGGGGGGTCCGAAGAATGAGTACTAGAAATAGCAACTCCAATCGCTCAATTGAACATTCAAATAAATGGAAAAAGTCACAAGATCACTTCGAATGTTTTACTAATTTAATAGCCATTGAGCTTGAAGATGAATTAAATCAAGTACAAACCCGCTGGAAAGAATGGTCCAAAAAGAAAATGGTAACTGCTGGATTAGCCTTATTTGATTTAACCGGGAAAACACAAGGGCGCTTTTTTGGAGACCCGATTTTAATTTTTGAAAGGCGCGGGGGCGATTCGTTACCATACCATAGATTCGGCCATGGTGATATGGTGATTATTTCAAGAGCCCGGCCTTGGGGTGAAAAGGTAATCGAAGGTGTTGTCTTAGACCGAAACTCAAAACGAATTAGAGTCATTGTAAAAGAAAAACCAAATGATATTCGTAAAGGATCTTGGAGGCTAGACAGAGGCGCAAATAGAGTCGCTCATGATCGAATGCATGAAGCGTTAATTTCATTTCACTCTACAGAAGGCGATGGAGGTACTGTACTGAGGGATTTGTTACTATGTCAGCCTCATGATATGGAGGTTTCTTCACAACGACCTCCTGAAATTCGAGGTCAAAAGATGAGACCAGTAAATCTTGATTCAATGCTATTAGATTCTTCTCAAAAAGAGGCGATAAATACTGCAATCGGGCAGCGATTAACAATAATTCAAGGGCCGCCCGGTACTGGGAAAACCCATACCGCTGTGCATTTGCTAAAAACTCTAGTTGAAAGTGGACGTGGCCCCATTTTAGCTTGTGCAGAGTCAAATGTTGCTGTAGATAACTTACTTGAAGGGCTTTTAGAATTAGGTGTTAATGCAGTAAGATTTGGACGCCCAATAAAAGTTAGAGAATCACTAAGGGATGCAACGATGGATGCTATCGTTTCTTCGCATTCAAAGCAAGATGAAATCTCATTCATTCGGGAAGAAACCGAAGCCATACGTTCAAAAATAAACGACCTAAAAGGAAAAGAAAAGGGCCTGGCTCATCGTGATATTAATCGTAATTATCGAGAAATTCGTGATCTTGAACAACGGATAATCAATGATGTTCTCGAAAATGCTCAAGTATTATGTTCTACTAATATTGGAGCTGGACATTTTACACTTTCAAATAAGAAATTTTCAATTGTATTAATTGATGAAGCAACTCAAGCAACTGAACCTTCCAGCCTTGTTCCAATTGTAAAGGGTGCTAAACAACTAATATTAGTTGGAGATCATAAACAATTACCACCGACTGTAATTAGCAAGAATGCTGAAGAAGGAGGATTAAATATTCCGCTTTTTGAAAGATTATTACACAGCGGGGTCCCCACGCACATGCTTACTACACAATACAGAATGCATCCTACAATTCGTGAATTTCCCTCTGCTCGATTTTATGAAAACAAATTGGAAGATGGATGTAACGCAAGTGAACGGCCTGCTGTTGCCGGTTTTTTGTGGCCGGACTGGGACAAACCAGTTGCATTCATTCCAGTTCATGGAGCTGAAATTGCAGAAGAAGCTGGATCTTCAAAATATAATCTTGATGAAGTATCAATGGTAATTAAGGTTGTAACGGATCTATTGCTAACAAATGATATCTCTTTGGATGACATTGGTGTTGTGACTCCCTACTCTGGCCAAGTTCGCGCAATTCGTGATATGCTTGAAGGTGAAATGAATTCACTTGAAGTGAAGTCTGTTGATGGTTATCAGGGTAGAGAAAAAGAAGTAATTATATTGTCAACCGTAAGATCTAATGATGAAGGTAATATTGGATTTTTATCTGATTCGCGTAGACTAAATGTTGCTATGACTAGAGCTAAAAGAGGTTTAATTGTAATTGGGGATGATAGGACACTAAGAAACAATTCAGTTTGGGCTTCATGGCTAGATTGGATAAACGAATCAAATTTGATGGCTTGGCATTTGGTACATAACTAATGAGCAGGTTGACTAATGAGGGCGATTTGGGCGGTTTATGTCGGGTTCTCCACTCACGATGCATAATCCTGGCACTCTTGCCCAAGCTGCAGTAGCTGCGACGGCTCCTGAAGGCATGCTAATTGCGCCACTTTGGAAACGTATTGTGGCAATAGGGCTAGACATTTTTTTACTGACATTAATTGTATCCTTGCTAACTCAAAATAAATTCTATGGGGTAATGATGAAATTAGATTTACTTGTAACTAAAGATGTTTTATGGATTATACTGCATTGGGTTATTCATATTGTATTATACTGGTTATATTTCAAATATACAGGCCGGAGTTATGGGAGATCGCTTGGTCAGCGCGCAATGAGAATTGCAATAGTGCATGATGATGGTACCCTTCTAGGGGAAGCACATTGGGGCAAACGTGGATTCCATAAAACACGATATGTGATTCCAATTCTTGGTCAATTAATTGGTTTAATTGATATCTTTAGAACTTGGCGCCATGAAACAAAAAGGAGTCCAATAGATCTTAGGAATCATACTGTTGCTGCTGTTGATTGGTCTTTGCCAATAACTACTCGCGGAGGGCTAAAATAAGCCCGATTTATGGTTTATTTCAAGTATAGTTGGTGAGGTGGTCGGTATAATGGGTGCAGCAACTTCAGCAGGTAATGGCTCTCTTCAAGCCAATGTCTCATCAGTTCGTATGGACATTAATGATGACGATGAAGACGTCATTATTGCATCGGTTATTGTCTCGAATGAGGCACCTGTTCCAATGGGTGGCCTCGATGTTTGCGTAATTACAAATTCTGGAGTAAAACATGTTTCAACAGAAGGCATTACAAGTCTTGGACCAGGTGTTGAAAGAGCTTGGACTTTTGAATTTCCTTTGGATTCTGGAGAGTGGACCTTTTCTCTAGTTGGATCTGAAAATGAAATTAATATGGGGCCTTTTGCACATGATTGGGAATTTGAAGAAGAGTCCGGTCGTAAACTGAAAAGTAATGTTGGCTCTTCATTATTTTCAGGTGCTTTCGGGGATAATCTTGCTGATTTTGGAAATGTAAAAGAAAGGGAAATGATTGATCCTACAAAGGTTGCAATGACTAATTATTCAGCTGTAAGTTCTGAGGGTGGAGAAACCACAATTACACCAGACAGTGGATTACAGTCTACAGGACTAACTTCAACTTCCGATGCAGATGCTAGAGAAGCACCTATTCTAAACGCAAACCCTGTTCGTGATGCTCCTATGGCTAGCCAAGCGCGTACTGAAGACCCATTACTTGCGCATCATCATTCTTCGCCGGCTATAAGAGAGGTAGTGTCCGAAGATGTGCAAGAGGCTATTCCTCTTCCACCTAAGCCACCTAAGCCACCTAAGCCACCTGAGCCTTCTGAAGCTCCATCTCCTCCTGCTGGTCCTCCATCTGGTCCTCCATCTGATCCTCCTGCTGGCCCTCCTGCTGGTCCTCCATCTGGTCCTCCATCTGGTCCTCCATCTGGTCCTCCATCTGGCCCTCCTGCTGGCCCTCCTGCTGGTCCTCCTGCTGGTCCTCCTGCTGGTCCTCCATCTGGCCCTCCTGCTGGCCCTCCTGCTAGTACGGCAAATTCTGATGAAGTCGAGTGATTGCATGTCTGAAGATTCATTTATAATGGAGATGTGCGGAAATAAAGCTGCATGGCAAATTGTAGTTGATGACATAGAAAATATCAATCTTGAGAGTGTGGGACAGCGTATTGTAGATGCCGGATACGAAGTTGGGATTAAAACTCGTTTGGCATGGACATTTTCAGGACCTGCAGATTTAACTTTATATCCAAGTGGAAAATTGCTTGTAAAGACTGAAAATAGAGATCTTGCTTCGAAAATTGCTGAAGAACATGTTAATTCTTGGGTAAGGGAGTGATAAATATGCGGCACCACCTTGAGTCTGGTGGATTAATTGTTTATCCAACTTCTACACTTCCTGGTTTAGGTTGTTTACCACAAAAAAATGGGCTTGATAATCTATTCGAAACAAAAAAACGACCCGATACAATGCCTGTAAGTCTAGGTGTTGTTTCAATGACGCAAGTAAAAGATCTTGTTGTAATTCCAGAATTTGTTGATGGCTTGTTAGAGTTTTTTCCTAAAGGAAGTTTAACAATAATACTACCTGCCCTTGCTAAGGTTGATTCTAGACTAGGTGGTGAAAATATTGGTATCCGTGTTTTTTCACATCCTGAAGCGATCAAACTTGCTAAAGAGTTCGGGCCAATTACTGCAACTAGTGCAAATGAGTCAGGTAATCTGACTGAATGTGATGTAGAAATTGCTGCAAAAACGCTAGGAATTGAAAAATTCATCCCTGGTATTTGCCCAAATGAAGGTGGAAGTACAATCATTCAATTTACAGTAGATTCCCTAATTTGGTCCCTAATCATTATGAGAGAGGGCGTTGTACCTCGTGAAGACGTGAAGAGATGGTGGACGAGTCAAACCTGAAATATTGGCATGATGCTGGTCATGTTGCACGTCGCGCATTGGAAGCTATTCGCGATGAAATAACCGCTGGTTCTACATGGCATTCGGTAATTGAATCTGCAGAGAGATTCATCAGACGTAATGGTGGAAAACCAGCATTCCCTGTAACAATTGCTGTAAATGAATTTGCGGCACATTACACTACAGATCATAGCGTTACAAAACCTGAATCATGGGATGGAGATATGGTGTTCAATAATGGAGATTTAGTCAAGTTGGATATCGGAGTACATATTAATGGCCATATTGGTGATAATGCCCTAACTGTTGAAGTTGGTAACAAAGGTATCCATACTGAGCAAATACGAGCTGCTAAAGAAGCAAGAGATGCTGCTATTGAGATGCTACACCCTGGAACTCCTTGGTACAAGGTGGGTGCTGCTGCTGCTCAACCAAGTATTGATGCAGGATTTAGGCCCATACGTAATTTATGTGGCCACCAATTAAAACCATGGGAATTGCATGCTGGTTTGAGTGTTCCCTCATATGCTTGTGGTCCAGAAAATCAAGGTTTCAAAGGTGTTGTTGAAGAGGGTGCTGTATATGCTATCGAGCCTTTCAATACTACTGGTGATAGTGGACTAATTCAAAATGTAGGAGCAAGAAATTCTTCTAACATATACAGAGTAACAGGTAATGTGAGTTGGAGAAAGGCATTATCTAGAAAGCAATTAAAACCACTTGGGGCACAATTAGCAAGAAATATTGAAGAAAGGTATTCGACTTTACCATTTGCAGAAAGGTGGGCATTTCCAATGCTTGAAAAACCATTTCCAGAGGCTGATGAAAGTAGTCGGCAAAGTAAATGGAATGCTCTCGTGAAAAAGTTGATCAGTATCAGATTCTTAGAAACCTATCATGCACTATCTTGCCAAGATGGAGGGATGATTGGCCAATTTGAACATACAGCATTAGTCACATCTGGTGGTCCAGAAATACTCACTGTTGAATGATTTAAATTTATATCAAATTCGCATACTAAATGATATATTGATGAGAAATTTGTCAAAATGGTTATTTGATGTGACATCATCGGATGATAACGAACAGGGCTGTGAAGTTCTCGTTGAGTGCATCCCATCCCCTCTCCGTTGGCTCTCACCCTGTTCACCTCTAATCTGGAATAGCCGCAAGGCTGAAACTTTTTTCCTACTTTTTATTTCAGTTAATAAATGGTTTTGCAAAAATATGCTTACAAAAGGTATGTACTAATGGGCTCGGGTCGCTTTTATTACATTTCTTCAAAATACAATAGGGGCGCAGTACAACACTTTTCGCGGCCTAATATAGTGAGATATAAGGAATCGTTATATACAGCGGCATGAGTGGAAGAAGCATCCCCCGCTTGGGGGAGGAGGACAAAAATATGAACAACGAGAACCGAAACGATGAGGCAGTCAGCCCAGTTATCGCTACCATTCTAATGGTTGCAATCACTGTGGTACTGGCGGGTGTACTGTATGTATGGGCTTCCAGTCTAGCTGGAGATTCTACAGGTGGTACCCTAGAGACATACACATGGTCTGACAAGGATGCAGCTGGCTCCATGAGCGATGGCGCAGGCGATGCATTGATCGAGGTTGGAATGACTGGCGGAGCAGCACTTAACTGGGCTGTTGTTTCAGTAACAATCTCTGTCGATGGCGGAACACCACAGACATGTGCCGAAGATGATTCAACTGCAGCATGCAGTTACACATCATACGGCGACGCTGGAAACGACAAGGCTTGGGAAACTGGAGAAGGTATTACTATCTCTGAAGGTGCATCAGACCTATGTGACGGATCCAACGGCGGATGCAGTGTTGAAGTAACACTAGTCAAGTCTGGTGTTGGCAACGAAGATGATAAGACCATCGGAACTGTCAACGGCTACGCTGACGCTAACGCTTGATATCTGTACTGATTGATAGATAGCTACGAGATTACTCGAATTTGCCTCTCTGGGAACTTTGGTTCCCAGGGGGGCTTTTTTTAATTTTCAATACTCTTCTGAAATCTTTTTCCTGATATCTGAATGCTGCTCCCACATGTGTAAACTTCGTCCACGGCCAGTTGCAATGATTGCAGCCATCAAATTTTCAAGGCCAACTAATATTGTTCCTGCAGTTTTTAATCCAAATATAGAATACCCAAATCTAACACTAGCCCAAGAAGCAATACTATACAGTTCAACAATTGATAATAGACCCATCAAATTTGTTTCTGGAAGGTATGTGAGATTTCTCAAAATTGCTAATAATCCCCCTCCAGTAATCGCAAGAGGAGAGATAATATGCATCCATGCATTCCTCCTAAGTATTACTGAAAATCTACTTAATCTACTCGAGAACCAATATTTTCTATTACGTACCAATAAACGAATCAATCCTTGAGCACGTCTCACTTTTTGTCTTCTTTGGCCTTTTAGAGTTGAAGGCATTTGATCTTCAAAGATTAATCCGGGGTCTTGTATTGACCTTAGCCCTCCTAGTCTTATCGCGGTTGCAATCTGTGCATCGTCTGCATTAGCTGTGGGGTACAAATCTGAAGAGTCGATTTTACCGGACCTCCATGCAAGCAATGATCCTTCAAGGAAAGGTGTACTGTCATATGCGGATTCACCAACACGGAGCATTGTGTAAATATCCCTATATGTTTCTTCAGCTGAAATTGCGCCTTTCCTATTCGGAGTCCCTCCTACTGCACCAATTGTTGAGTCACTAAACCATCTAAGTATCCTTTCAAACGCATTTGATGGGAAAAAAGCATCTGCATCTGTCATCACAATAATTCCTTTTTTATCAGATAAAAAATCTAAACCTAACATTACTGCTGGTGTTTTCCCCTTTCTTTCCTTCATTTGTATAATTGAGTGATCTGAAAATGCATTTGGATAATCTCTAAGCCAATTTTGTATTTTCTCTACAGTATTATCTGTAGATGCTGAATCTACTACTAATAATTCAACTTTGAGTGATTGGCTTGCTATATCTGAAAGTTTCTTTTCGATAATTAATCCTTCATTCCATACAGGTAACAATACTGTAATCTTATTGTTAGAAATTTGTTTGGGAATACTAAGTTTATTTTTTGCCCAATGTCCTGCCTGTAGGCGATGTAATGCGAATGGAGCAAATCCAATGATTGCGAGGCCGAGCTCTCCTAGGGCCAACCATCCTCCCGCCATAGTATCGCACAGACTTGTTACAGTCTTGAACAAAACCCCTACCATCCATAGCATCAAGCATATTGCTAAGGAATGTCACCCAACGGTATGCGCCGTGTTCTCCATGTGGGTCCAATCGATGCCCAAGGGGGGATTTCATCGGTAATGAGGATTCTTTCTACTAATCCTCCTGAAGGATGGCGCGCCTCAACATTATCAAGCCATTCAAGTGGGTCTATTTTCTCAAAATTATTAGCATGGAAAAAGGCCCGTAAAGAAGTTAGAAATTCAAAAGCAGATTTAATCCATATTCATTCTGCTGCCGATTGGTCATTTCGAAGGAAATTGTCAATAGCTAAGATTTCTAAAGTACCTGTTATTTTCCATATTCATTCTGGGAATTTTAGAATTAAATGTGAAAAAAATCTACAGCCATACCATGTTGTTACATTATCAGAAGAGTGGAGAGTGCACCTCCAAGCATTTGTTGGTGATTCTACTGCAATAGTAAATCCAATTGATCCATTGATTGAATATAATAATGAAGAGAGAGACGATTTTGTCCTATTAATGGGAAGATCAGATCCTGTAAAGGGGCATGATTTTGCATATTCCTTAGGCATAAAAAATCTCAAAGTGACTGGAGTGTATAAGGCGCCTGGAAATATTGAAGCTTTAGGGTGGGTTACTGAAGTTGAGAAAATCGAGTTATTGAAAAAGGCAAAAACGCTAATCGTTCCTTCCAAATTTGAAGGACAACCGATGGTAATCTTGGAAGCACTAGCAGCAGGATGCCCTGTAATTGCATCTGATTCTATTTCGGGTTTACCGGAATGTGTGGCTAGTGTTTCCCTTAAGGATAAAGAAGAGTGGTTAAGAGCGATTGAAAATCCAATAACGGGAGATTACACCGAACATGTTAGTGAACACAGAATCGAAAATGTCAATCATAAATGGAAACAATTCTATGACAGTATAGTAGATTCTAATGTGTCTACTGAATGAGACCAATGCAATTTCTCCTTTGCATAAATTCTTGCTTCTTTTTGATGTGCTGTCAACAATTGACGATCCAAAGTAGACAGCCAATTTACTGTAGATCGGATAAATTCTTTTTGATCATATAATTGCATCCAATCTCCAAAATCAGGCAACCTATGTCCTGTATGATCTATTCCACAAACAACTAGGCCTGCTGAAAGATATTCTGATCTTTTCAGCGGACTTGCCAAATTCCAAACTTTGTCTTCAGGCATTGGTAATAACCCCACATCATATTGTGAAAGTAAATTTGCAACTTTTTTTTGACTGATTTTACCGGTTACTTCAAGGCCTTGTAATCCAATTTTCTTTAATCTATTTACTGCATTACCAGAACCATGAATATGCAATGTTGCTTCTATACCCTCAGATTGTAAACCTACTAATATCATTGGTAAACTCATAACTCCTCGACTTACATCTACTCTTCCATGATACACTAATTTGAGTGGCCCCCCCTTTTCACCTGGCTTGAATTTCTCAATATCTACTCCCGCGGGTATTACGCTTATTGATGCACTAGGCATATCTGTTTGTTCGTTTACAAATTTTCTATGTTCCTGTGAAACTGTTGTCCCTCTCTCTGCATTTCTCCAAGCGGCTTTCCAAGAATACCATTGAAGTTTTGCAATTATTCCTCTATCTGCAGGAGGGCTTCTATCCATGATTATCACAGGTACTGTGATTTTTTCTCTTATTGCATGTAATGGCCAATCAACTAATACTACATCACTAGAGTTTATTTCATCTAAATGAACGTTCAAACTCTTAACTACACTTCGTGATTGTAAGCCTCTAATACTTCCTCGGTTAACCGGGATATGAATGAATGATACATCGGTAATTTCCCCTGGCGAGTATAACCTCAACTCGTGCCCTTTATCGATCAAACCATTTGCTAAATTTATTTGAGTTGTAGAGCATAAATCTTGACCAAATACTCTGGGGGATAGCCATGAGACCTTCATTTCAATCCCTCTTGAATTGGTATTGGAACAAACTGAGGGATATATTTTTTCAACATAGTAATGTCTGCAATTGAAGTGTGTATGTCGCCACTTCTCTCTCCTTCAAACAAAGGTGTTTCCATTTTTGGATTTAGATGGCTTAAACCTTCTAGAAGGTCCAACAAACTTGTTGCTTCGCCTGATGCCACATTAACGCATTCAGGTAAATCCTCTATTCTGACCAATTGTTCAATTATTTTCACCAAATCTAAGACATGAACAAAATCTCGAATTTGAGTACCATCTCCAAAAACCCTTGGAGCAACCTTTTCATCAATTGCTTTTTTGAAAGCAGGGATTACTGCTGCATATCCTCCTTCAGCAGATTGTCCCGGCCCATATACATTGAAAAATCTCATTGAACAAGATTGTAAATTAGATTGCAAACATAATTCTTCTCCTACAATTTTGCTAACTGCATATGGTGATTGAGGAATTAATGGATTGCTTTCCTTTATTGGAATCTCTTCACTGTCTCCGTATATTGCTGCACTCGATGCAAATAAGATTCGTTTCACACCAGATAATTCAGCTGCAGAAATAACTGATTTTGTGCCATCTATATTTACAGATAATGTATGATCTGGATCCTCAACTGATGCTGCAACAGAAATTTGTGCTGCTAAATGTATGATTACGTCTATTCCGTCAAATTGTAATTGATCTCGGATATCTGCCAAAACACACTCCCATGGCTTAGCCCCTGTGTGATTATTATCAAGGGAAATTACATCGTAACCATTCTGATGCAAATAACTACACAAATGAGTTCCAATGAAGCCGGAACCGCCGGTCACAAGCACACTCACCATGACAATGCCAGAAGCATTCAGGTCAACATACCTTCGGCCAATTCTGCCACTGGGTTGAAAAACTGGACCCTATGGGTCCATACCATGGGTTGGACGGCGGAGTTTACATCGCGGGCTGCTAATGGTAGTCTAACTGTAGGCATCATTGGCCTAGGATATGTTGGGCTGCCTACTGCTATTGGATTCCACGATGCTGGATTCAATGTTTGGGGCGTTGATATATCTCAACGCACTGTTGATATGATTAAACGCGGAGAAAATCCAACTGGAGACCCTGATGTCAATGATATAATTCCTGCGCCGGGTACTGAACGTTGGAATATCACTACTACTACCTCTGAAGCCGTTCCACATTGTGATGTTGTCCTAGTTACTGTTCCAACTCC
>JASLKG010000004.1 GCA_030747695.1 Candidatus Poseidoniaceae archaeon | reverse complement strand
GTCGTGAGACAGGTTTGTTGCTTGGTGGTTGAAGTGTTTAGTGTCTGATGGAAGGGGCCCTTCAGTACGAGAGGAACGAGGGCTCGGGGCCACTAGTTTACCAGTTGTCTGACAAGGCAATGCTGGGTAGCCACGCCCTGACGGATAAGAGCTGAAAGCATCTAAGCTCGAAGCCACCCCAAAAACGAGACACATACGGATCGCTCGTAGAAGACGAGATGATAGACTGCGGATGTAATCACGAAGCTTCGGCGACGTGTTCAGTCCAGCAGCACTAAAGATCCAGCAACTACTTTTCGTGTATGCACCGCACCTTCGAGTGCCCTTCATTCATCAGTTCATGCCAATTCATTGTGATCCTAAGCTGGATCGCATTCATATCCGATTCGAAAGGAGATGGGTGCACGGTCATAGCGGTGGTTTTTACCCGGTCCCATTCCGAACCCGGAAGTCAAGCCCACCTGCGTCAGTTTCGGTACTGTGGTGCGAGAGCCCACGGGAAGTTCTGTCACTGTGCCCCTCTCCTTTCACACGGATATATCCCCGCATTGCTCTTTGAGCATTTGGCCGCATTCCTTTTCGGAGGATGCGGCCTTTTTTTTGTACGCAAGTAGATACATCCATTAGCCCCCCCCGTAGACAAGGAGTTGAATAGATATGCCCATCACGACAAGTGACATGTTAGGTTCAGACCAAGTAGGCATTTATCTTGCTGTTTGTGGCAATGTAGTTTTTCACCCACATGAACTCAATGATGAGGCAACAGCACGAATTGATGAATATATAGGATTAGAAAGACATCCACTTTCAGTCGGTGGGTCAAATTTACTTGGTGCTTTAGTCGCAGGTACAAGCAAAGGATTGGCCGTTGCAGACATTGCAAATGAATCTGATATCGATGCTCTTACCTCCTTCGGCGATGTAGTTGTCATGGAAGGAGGGGTAAATACTGCTGGTAATCTTCTCTTATGTAATGAAAATGGTGCCATAGCATCTCCAGCAATCCCTGAAGAGGGTCTTGAGATATTAGCTGAGGTTTTGGGTGTGCCAGTTGGCGTTACATCAATTGCGGGTGAAGATATTGTAGGTTCACTTGCTAGCACCAATGATAGTGGTGTGATAATTCATCCAGATGTGATGGCTAACGAAGTATTACTTATCGAGGAAATACTAGGAGTTCCTCCAATGGTTGGTACTGTTGCATTTGGTTCACCATATGTAGGTGCGGGATTGGCCAGCTCAAATAATGGTGCAATTGCAGGAAGAGAAACAACAGGGCCTGAATTAAACCGAATTGAAGATGCATTAGGTCTAATTTAGATAAATTTACAAGGCCAATATTGAAAGACGGTCTTCATTGACGACGGTTTATGGGAGAATGCCTTTACTCAGGAAAAGTGAAAGAGGTCTGGTCGACAGATAATCCAGATGTCCTGGAATTTAGATATACAGATCAAATTTCTGTGTTTGATCAAATAATTCCTTCTCTTATACCAAGGAAAGGAGAATCATTGAATAGAACCACTTGTCATTGGTTTGAACTTGTAGAGAGCGAAGGGATTTGTAAGACACATGTTGTTGAACGTAATGCTCCCGATCGTTGCCTGGTACGTAGAGTGGATATTTTTCGAGAGCCAGGTATGACTCCTCGGGATGGAGAATGGGTCTTTGTTCCACTTGAAATTGTTTGTCGACATTATCTTGCAGGTTCAGGCTGGAGACGATATAAGCGTGGTGAACTTACTGCAGAAGAATTAGGATTTACACCAGGAACTCTACTTGAAGAAGGTGTAAAGTTACCAGCTCCATATGTTGAATTAACGACAAAGTTCGAATCTTATGATAGATTAATAGAAAGAAGTGAAGCCCTTGAAATTGCTAATTGTACAGATGATGAATTAGATTCATTGATTGAAGTTGTAATCAAAGTAGATTCGTTAATAGAACGTGAAGCAGCAAAGACAGGATTGATACATGTCGATGGGAAAAAGGAATTTGCATTGGGTCCAGGAAGGAAGCCAGTATTAGTCGATTCTTTTGGTACTCTTGATGAAGATCGTTGGTGGGACGCTGATGAATACTCAAAGGGTAACATTGTTCAATTGTCAAAAGAATTTGTACGTCAACATTACATTACAACAGGCCATCAAGAAGAACTCAGATTAGCCAGAGAAAATGGAGTCGCAGACCCACCGATTCCGGCATTACCACAAGTAGTTATTGACGATACTGCAGATTTGTATTCTTCAATGTTTGAGAGACTTACAGGCAATAAATTTTGACTAAGAGTGGACTCTCAGCAGTACCCCACAACGCCTTTTTTTTGCAGCCCTGAGTAATGCCACTAAGTGCTTAGCTGCATCTTGACAACCACCATCTAAGGGTTCATCGGCAGCCGGCATCCAACATCTTGATGTTAGTTTTGTAATAAGTAATGAAACATCTTCATAACTCAACCAACCTCGCAAATCCATTCTTGCAATTCCCTTATTGATCGATGTCCCTACAAGTCGGTTCGACAATTTATGTAATAGTTCAAGAATAGTATTCACTGATTCTGAGTCATTTCTTGAATTTCTAATCCAGCCTTCTAGATATGTTACTGGAGAACCGTCACCACTTGGGAAGCGTCCAAAACGCTCTTTTGAAATCCCCACTTCAAGAGGATATGGTTTTCCATCTTTTGTAAGGTCAACACATGATAGGAAAAATAAGTTAGCATCATCCAAAGAAATTTTATTTCTATTTTCAGGATTATCAATACCCTGTTTGATCAACCGTATTCGAAGTGAATCATCAGACAAAACTGCTGCACCCCAATCTTCATCCTTAAGTGCATTTTCAACATTCACCAATCTACCTGAGATCATTGGATCTAGTGTGAGGAACGGCAAAGTCGAATCTAGGGCGTCCTCCATGTTCTACCGGTGATGCAACTAACGAATGAATTCAACGGTCGTTTAGGAATTTATCTAAACGCTTTGAAATATCCCCTTCTGATTTTATATCACCATCACTGACCATTTCTTTTCGTAATGCCGATAGCCTTCCACTGGCACTCCCATCATCAATGTCAATTACAACATCTTCCTCAGGTGTTTCTTCTTCGATAGGATCATCAGTTACGTCTTCATCGAGATCAAAACTAATATCGTCTATTTCAATTTCCTTTTCTTCTTCCATAGGAACTTCAGGTAATGGTTTTGTGATTTCTTTCACAGGTCTCTGTGTTTTCTTTCTGACAACAACTCTGCCCTCATTTCCTCTTGTTAGTATTCCAGTAAACCAAGCAAGTATTAGCATTGTAAATGCAATTCCAATTGTCCAATAAACATCACTAGATTCATAAGTTATAGTTGGAACTTTACTTGCAAATGTAGATTTAGTATTGTCATTAGGTGTTGTGTCTAAATCCCAAGGCTCTAAGCAACTTATTGATGCAGATATTTCATCCCCTTCTTCAATTTCAGATGGCCTTTCTATGCTATAGCTAGGGGGAAAGACTCCTTCTGTAACATCTAATGAAATCCTGTGACTCCATGTGCCACTTAGTTGTGATATTTCTAACGTACAAACGGTGTTACCCATCTTAGCATAACCCTCCCTTCCAATTGAAACATCGATACTATTTTCATCGACTTTCAAACTATTAATTTTTAAATTCCAACCGGAATCACGAACCATGTAGGATTTGCTATTGCTGTACAAAACCAGTCCATTTGAATCTACTATCAAAGTTTCAATTGTAATTGGCCCAGGTTCTCCATCCCAATTTGACATACTGAGATTAATGCTGACATTGTCTCCTGCGCTAATACTAATTTGGGATTGATCGATTATTTCACCTCTGTCTGTTCTAAGCCATGCATTTGCATTTAAGTCATAATCTGCATTAGCAGTTACCAAACAAGACGACCATATTACTGACAGTGGGATCACGCCCAAACTACTGCTGTTGATATTTGTATTCGTACATTCTGAACTGTGTATTGGTGCACTAATTCCTATAAGATGTAATGAAAGTCCGGAATGGCTGACATTATTACGACCTTCAGATAATTCTATCTCAGCAGTAGTAATTCCTGAGTTGTTGGAATCAATTGAAATTGACACCTTGTCTCCAGTTCTACCGGTGGCAACTGGTGAGGAAGCAAGTATATCTTCAGACGATGATACAACAATTTGATGAGCAATTATTCCAAGTGTTGGATGTTCAATTATGATATTTATTTGAAGATTATTTCCGTTCCAATTGGAATCTGGCTGTATTTGTATTGGTACACCACTAATTTGCCCAGGTGAGATGACGAATAATCCTTCGCCGTTTGTAATCCAATTATTTGGTAAGCCTTGTATTGATAGATTAATTATAGCGACATCATTACCAGTATTTTCAATCCAAGCTGTAGGCCATGAGTCAACACCTTCCCTTACGTACCATGAATCACGTGAATCAATTATAATGCCTGGAGAAGCACCTACTCTCACAGGTATTTGTTCGATTACAGCACCATCACCGTTCCCATCTGATATACGGATGGCAACTACTCCTACTTGTCCAGCAATTGCATCTTCAGGTGGAGTTACATTGAATGAAACAAATTCATAATCGCCAGGATTGATTATTGAATTGTTTGTGGGATATGTTATTTGCCAACCTTGACTTGATTTTAGATAATGTGGTTCACTAGGTGCGTTTCCTAATTGTTCAACCTTGACACTAACAATGCCTCCTTCAGGAGGAACTTCTAAACTCACATTAGTTAGATCAAATCTCCATCCAGAAACTCTGTCAACCGTTAATTCTAGGTCCAATGTTTGTTCAAGTGTGTAATTTGCAGAACTCATTGTCATATTTACTTCAATTATCGTATCTGCCCAACAGTCATCAGGTACAGTCATGTTGAAGTATAACGTTTCATTTTGGTTGACGTCTAATATTGAACTAACTATTTCATTAGATTGCCATATTGAAGTGTCCATGCCTGAATATATTACATTGAAGGACGGATTTAATGTGAGTTCATCATCTGTGTTCCCAACATTAGTTATTGTAATTGGTATTGACAATTCTTGGCCTGGAATCACTGATTGCGACATGCCTCCTGCAATTGAATAATCCCATCTGTGATCAGGTCTGGCCTCAACAATCACAATTGCAGAGTCTGATACAGCAACATCCCCTTGACTTGTCCAATTAAATATCAATTCAAATTGTTCTCTTGCAGCGATGTCTTCTGAGAGATTTACCCACACTGGTACCATAGCAATTGCACCCGGGCCTAGTGTCCGCAAGGGGTTATTAATTGTGAATTCAACATCGGGATGAGCTGAAAGGTTTCCAATCCCAACGTTACCTTCTAACAGGAAAGTATCTTCTCCATTTCCTGGATTCTCTAATTGCAGAATCAATTTAGTTTCTTCACTCACATTTAGTACTGAACCGTTATTTGGTTCAATTATAGCTGCACTTGCTCTGAAAACTTGTAGCACATGTAATGATATAGCAATATCAGCATAGGAATTGTTCGCCTCACTCTGGTTAAAGAAATGGCGATTTGGAGGCGTATTAACAGGTAAATCAAGATGAAGCATTCCAGTTTGGGATGTTAATTCTAAGTTGCTGCCATTGATTATTAATCCTCCAGTTGCTGTCCAATTCCAGCCTTCCTTAAGCATCCCTGCCTGGCCCATATCCCAGGAAAATTCTCCTGAAGGAGGGAGATTTGCTGCAATTTCCCATGAAAGTTCAGATGCCGGTACAGTTCTTATGTGGGGTGAACTAGAAGCGACATCACTTGCAAACATTGTAACCTCAAAATCTTCACAAATTTCTTCCGAACCAGATCCAATGCATAATGTCAATGTTGTACTGCTAGAATCTCCTAAATTTTTATTGGAGGGAACTTCAAATTGGATTAAGAATTCTTTCATCTCAGATGGACCTAATTCAATACCCCACTGTGTTTGACCATTTGAATTTACTAATCTAGTATCTGAACCCCATGTATTAGATGACCACTGCATTTCTGTGGTTTCTTGTGCATTGCCAACATTTTCTACTAGAATCCATACATGTCCGTCATCGCCAGGCCTACCGTATCCGATGGCTGATGGTAAACCACTAGCACCCTGTAGGGACAAACCACGAGTTCTCTCAACTTCCAATGGCAAATTAACAACAGTCGTAATATTTTGATCTTGGTCAAGTGTTAGAGTAAGTTGTACAACTCCATCATCTGAACCAATTGCATCTGGTGGTACTTGGAAATCAAATTGTACGTTTTGTGGAACATCTCGGTCAAGGTTAAGTGAAAGAGCATTAGAATCTAGCGGTGTAAAGCTCCATCCACTAGGGAGTGTCGTATCATCCAATGAAAGTGTCCATGCAGCTGATCGACTACCTATACTCGTAATTGTGATATCAACAGTTGTGTTTGCACCTGGTAAAGCACGAGGAACTTCTGACGGTGTCATTATTGTTGCAACATAAGGCTCGAGTACAGTTAGAGTTGTAGAATAATTGTCGTTATCATCTCGTGATTGGGAAAGGTTGTTATTAGGATCCAATATTAAATCTACATTGTGCACTCCTAATGTTGCTTCTACAGAAACGCTGAAGGTGATCGGTCCACCTTCGCCTGAAGGCGCCACAGCTTCAGCGGTATTAGTTCTAAATCTCTTGATCTCTATCCCATCAAGAACAAGTACAGCATCAACGGGTTCATCGGTATCTACAATGCCAATATTTGAAAATTGACCAGAAATAGTTACCATTTCACCAGGATCAGGATCATTAGGGGTGAATCCTATACCTCTTCCATCAGCAAGCGGAGAAACATCTGAAAGTGCTTCACTAATCAAAGCATCTCCAACCAATATGTCGAGATAACCATCGCCGTCCATATCAGCAACAGCTGGACTGGCCCATACTCTGTGCGGTACATCTATGGGTGCACTCCATCCAGTTCCTATATCGGCAGGAGTTCCGGTATCTCCATCAAATGCAAAAATCCGACGCCCAAATGCAACAATTAATTCAGGTTCATCTTCCCCATCTAAGTCGAGAACAATCGGCGCAGCAACTGCGATCTCATCGTTATCATTACCACTTCCCCTTTGCAAATTACGACTCCACTCACGGAAGGGGGGATCTATAGTGATGTCATGACAGCCTGCTGAACCTTCCCTATCGGTTGAAAAGGAGGAATCTGAATACCATGTGACCCAGCATACACGATCAGTAATCCCATCACCATCAGTATCGACACTCACAGGTTCAGCATCTCCATATCCATTTTTGGATCTAAACCGCCAGAGTTCATTCGTACTAGTCAACTCCATACCTACATATTGCGCACCCATGCCTTCAGTAGCACCATTGTCATCAACAGGCAACGTTAGAATCATCTCCGGAGCATCATCACTGTCGAGCTGTGTAATCACTGGTCCAGGGAGTCGGAGGCGTGGTGTATCTGAATCTGAATCAGTGCCTTGTATCGATACTCTTTCCCAATCTAGTGATCCAGTCTCTCCATCGATTCTCCAAATCCACATGTTACCATTGTTCGAATCTACAGTAGTCAAAACGACAGCCCCACTATTTTCGTCCAAAGCAGCAAATGCCGGGTCTGATGGATGTGTGCCCCTGTCTAGAGCAACACTCCATTCTTCTTCAGGTGATTGTAAACCAAGTGGTAATGCTAGTACAGTAGGTTCATCATTTTGAGTATTTACGACAGCTAGTACAATCTCTGGCGATCCATCAAGTGCTAGATCAGCTAGTAAGGGCTGTGTGACAGAGTAGTGATTAGATTGACTAGTGAACCAATGTGGGCTTGTGATGCCAATACGAAGATCAGCATCAGTGTATGACCACAATCGCTCATTGCTGTGACCTGTAGAAGACCAACCAGACTCATCGCAACTTAATTGTGGAGCCCATAAATCAACTTTTAATGCTGCATTTGTATCGTATGCTAATGCGATTTCAACCATTCCATCACCATCTACATCGACAATAATTGGTGTTGATCGGATGTAGGGTGCTTCTCCAAGATTGACATCCCATGCAATCTTTGCTGAATCCCCTTCAATAATAGTGAGATGCCTTTCTCCTGAAGAAGAATCTGTTCTAGTCATTACTGCGAATAAATGTCCTTCACCACATCTTTCTCGTGCACCTTCGGGTGATGTGATTGAATTTGAGAGGTTAGCAATTGCAACACCATATCCATCTGCGCCTAGTCCAGAATCAAAAGCTACCCAATTTACAGCAGGTGTTTCGATTGTAGCTAGGCCATTGTCACCATGATCTGGAGCTATACGCATGTGACCTGGATCTCTCCCATATTGTGCCCATGGTTGAGAATACGGATCCCATGCAGAATCATCTTCAGCACTAGCATGAGTTAGTAATGGAGCCATTGTCGAAAAAAGCAGTACGAAGAGCATAATAAAAACACGCAATTCAGAACGCATACGCAACTCCTCCTCTACCATCGGGACTTGGGGGGTTGTTGAGTCTTTGGGCCCGTAGGGCCCATGAGAAGCACTTATTTCGACCCCTTTCAAAACGCGGAAATAGCGTGCCCCTGCGCTTACAGCGAGGCGTTTATTAGGGGCATGATTCAAATAGGGGCCGCTGGTGGCGTGAACGACTTCGGTCACACTTCTCTCCCGAGGCATGTGCCGGTGAAGGACGGATAAGGCTCGATGCCTATCTTGTCCTAACCTCATGCCAACGGTTTAAGTGCCCGAATGAGGTGAAAAAAATGTACAAAATTGTCTCTAAAGAGGACACTATACGTATTCCCGCCGAGTACATCCGAAAGGAACAGTCGTTAGATCAGCATATTGATCGGCTTGCAGCATCAGCGTTTGAAGGTAAATTCGACGAAAAAAATAGGTTTATCTTAGTGACTTCAAATCATACACCTATTGGTCGAGGAAGAATAATTCATGGCGATGGGGCTATTTATCAGCAAGTTAGTTTTGATGCAGTCTTATTCTGCATGGAGGATTATGAAGTTGTTGAGGGTGCAGTTTCAGAGGTTAACGACTTTGGTGCTTTCGTACGTATTGGCCCTATGGAGGCTTTGCTACATAAGTCACAGATTATGGAAGACCATGTCGATATTAATGCTGGCATGGGAGTCGTTGAAGGTCGACAAACAGGTCGCAAATTGGGAGTAGGTAGCTCAGTTAGAGCTAGGATTGTTTCATTATCACCAGATACTAGTGACCCAAGACGTTCTAAGATTGGTTTAACATGTAAGCAATCTGGATTAGGAAGTTTGGAATGGATCCAAGAGGATCAGAAGAATGAATGAGGGATAAATATGCCAAAAAATCCGTTTGCATGCTCAGAATGCCATCTTATTTTACCTGATGATTTGGACCAGTGTAATCGACATCCATCTGCACCAGTGAGTTCAGATTGGAATGGATATGTCATTGTAATGGACCCTACACGTTCTGAAATCGCTGAAAGACTTGAGATAGATATTCCAGGCAATTATGCACTAAAGGTTAACATCCGTTGAGGAGATGAAAAAATGGAAATCATTGAACGTAAGGAAAACAAATTACTTAATCGCGTTGAACTCTCATTCCGTTGGAATCATAGTGGCTCACCTACACCTACAAGATCAGATATGCTTAATGCAATTTCATCTGTTGAACCAGGATCTAAGAAGGACCTTATTGTCATAAAGAATGTTGTAACAAGATTTGGTGTTGCACAAACAACAGGTACCGGATTAGTTTACAACTCAGCCGAGGCAATGACAGTTGAACCACAATACATTGCAAAAAGATACGAAAATTTACGAACCACTAAACCAGCATCTTCAGACGAAAAAGCTACATCTGGTGATGTTTCTGGAGGTGAAGAATGATGGGAGACAATCCAAATTCTGCAGCAAAATGGTCCAAGTATAGTGTTGAAGATGGTTCACTTGTGCGCAAATCCGATTTTTGCCCCGAGTGTGGACCAGGTGTGTTTCTAGCGTCACATTCTGATCGCAAGTCATGTGGGCGTTGTGGTTATACAGTAAACAACGAATAATGGTGAGTTAATTTCCTCCCATGTGAGGGGAATACCTGCCCTGATTATCTATTACCATCCATTCATTGTTTATGTTCACGATTTGTACACCTAAATCGTCCTTGGTGATTTTATCGCCACCAAGAATTAAATCATCTCGCCAACTAATCATCCTCCATTTTTCACCATCATGGATTGCATGTTGAATAGTTCCACGTAGTTGTTGCGCAATTTTCATTTCATCATCCACAATAAGCCAACACCAACCATCTCTAGAAGTTAGTAGGAATTCATTCCCAGCATTAAATACAGCATCAATATCAGCTTCAATCTCAAGATATGATTTTGAAATCTCTTTACCATCAGTCATTGATAATGTGAGATGGCACGCCCCCCTTGTCCAAACATGTAGTTTTTCATCTACAATATTCAAGTATGCAATTTCCTCAGATCGAGGAATGCCTTCTTCTGGAAGGATAGGGCTTCTCCAAACTTCTGTTGAATCAGTTTCTATACAATATATTCCTCTCGTCCAAAGGGCAAAACATATTTGTGGGCCATTTGATGCTAAGGCTAACGGTTCAGCATCAAGTTTGTGACACCATTCGGCATTGGCTACTTCTGCGGAATTATGGGTCTTCCTTAGTGTACTTTTAGAAATACCATTTTCTAAATTGCTGATGTTTAGGAGAGCCATTCTGGCAATTCTTAAATCATGATCAACCCATGTGCAGATTAAACCATCATCAGTTAATGAAGCGTGTGTAATTGAGGTTGGAAATGGGCAATATCTTATGTCTTCAACATTTATTCCACCATCAACATCGATCATAATTTCTACATCACCATTGTGGAATATCTTCCATGGTGCATGCTCCATGTTAAGGGGGAAAGGGAGGGGGCATGTCAATTATTCTACACGTCGAATTCAAATCATATGTATTGTTCCACAAACATGGTCAGCCTGATTATCGTCTCCGGTGGAGATATAGCCTCATATAATCAGGCTAATTTTTTACTTGAGATGGCTCCATGGACGGAACTTCAAACTGTTGAAGGTTCGAGAGCATATTCTTACATGCATGCTCGGATCTGGTGGATGCCTGATGGTGTTTTGTGGGAAGATAATTTGGATAAACGTTGGAATAAAGCAACAGGTGAAATGCCTACTGAGGTTATATTTCCGTCACGGCATTCAGCAGCAAGTGGCAAACCCTCTCTCACTTTGCATCCAATTGGTACAATGCAGGTGCCGACAGATGAGGTGCCAAAATTTGGAGGGAAATCTTCTGCATGCCCTCCACCTAATCCGCGTCTTGCACCATGGTGGCGTGAATTAAATCGTGTAGCAGGTAAATTAGATGAATTTGAATTATCTCTTGAGACAACACATCATGGGCCATGGCTTGAGACACCTTCTCTTTTCATCGAGATAGGTTCTACAGACGCAACATGGGGCCACGAAATAGCAGCTCAGGTTTTGGCAGGAATAATATTTCGGGGTTTAGGTTTGGATGGTTCCACAGGCATAGGTGGATGGGAGAATAAAGGAAAGGTTCTGATTACTTTGGGCGGGGGGCATTATGCTCCACGCGCTAATAAAATTTGTTTGGCTGATGATATATGGCTAGGGCATATGCTTGCAACATACGCATTACCATTTACAAAAGATGAAGATGGAAATATCGGGGGTATGTGGGAAAACAGCATTCGTGAGGCAGTCAAATCAACCAAGGCAGCATTTCCCGGTGGGGAAATAATTAGCAGTATGGAAAAGAAGGCATTCAAAGGTTGGCAACGTCAAGCAATAAGAGATCTGATGTTTGAATTAGGTATCCCTATCATGCGGACTGCACAAATCATTGGATGACAATTGTCAAGAATCGCCTATACTACCGCAAGACATGGTCGGTCTATTCTCTCGCATGATTGTTGGAATGACCGTCAGAATGCCAAAATGGTTTGTGGGCTGGGTTTCAAGACGTTATGTTGCTGGCTCCGATTTGGAATCTGCTGTTAAAGTCATGAAGCGTCTTTCAACTGAGGGTGCATGTTTCACTATTGATGTGCTGGGCGAAGATATTTCCACAATGAATGAGGCAATCTATTTTCTTGAAGAATATAAGAGAGTTATTGAGGCAATATCTTCTAATTCTTTAGATGCAAATTTATCAATTAAACCTACTGCATTTGGTCTGCTTTTGAATAGAAAAGAGGGTATGAAAAATATCGAATCTTTAGTCAAAATGGCAGCAGAACATAATATGTTTGTACGTTTAGATATGGAGGACCATAGAGTAACAGATGATACTATACAAGTTATGCTTGATATGCATAAAAAAGGTTTGAAAAATGTAGGAGTTGTTTTACAGGCAAGATTATTTAGAACGCTTGATGATATCGAGGATATTGAGAGAAAATTGGGTTCGGATGCAGATTATAGAATTTGCAAAGGGATTTATCTTGAACCTTCAGACATTGCTCATACCACTAGAATTGACATTATCAATGCAACAAACAAATGCATTGATGCAATGTTAGATTCTGGGGCATATGTAGGAATAGCCTCGCATGATTATCCTGTAATTACACATTCTCTAGAGGCTTTGAAAAAGAGATCGATGGGTCCTGAAGGAATAGATCCTCGGGCAAATTCTGGCGATCAACGCCACAACAAAGGCCCTGGTTATGAATTTCAAATGTTATTAGGTGTGCGGGGCCCCTTACGCAGGAAATTGCAGTCGAAGGGACATAGAACGCGTATCTATATCCCATATGGTGAAAAGTGGTATGAATATTCAATAAGGAGACTTAAGGAAAATCCAACAATAGGTGCTCAAGTTGCAAAGTCATTCCTGATGCCATGGACTAATCGGCCATAATCACCGTCTTTCTTTCTTTTTTCTTCTACCTTGTCTCTGTTGTTTTGCTTTGCCAGATTTTTCAGCATCGGGAATTATGGGATTAGGATTATGGCCTAATTTCCCTTCCTTCCATGCCTGCCTTCTTTCTCTCGGAGTTCTTGGAATAAATTCCTCTACACGAGGTGGTTCATGCAAGTATATCCTTCTAATGTCATGGGCAGCAACACTTCCAGTCATAGTTCTTCCAGCACCAGTGTGTATTGCCCTTATCCTCCAACGTGTTCCTTTATGCTCAAAAATCGAACCAGATTTGAATATAGTGTCACGTTCGACAAAAATAGAATCACTATTGCTGTATTCTCCCTCTGTAAGTGTCAATCTGACCATGACAACATCAGACCTTAATGCATTTATTCTCCCAATTTCTGTAGCCACCAGAGATTTTTTGGGTTCTGATTTTTTATTTTCAATTCGATTTATTTCCCAACTTGCTTCTGCGTGTTCAAAAATATCACCAATTGTCAGTAATTCATCTTCATCTAAATCAATATGATTTACGACAGTGTTAGCTCCTTCTGACAACAAAAATTGTATCGAAACCGCCTTTGGAGTTCGGAATTGTACAGTATGTACTTTACCGCACTCAATACACTTTACTAGAAAATCAGAACCAGTATTAACTTTTTTTTCACGTAAAATTTCATGCCCACAAACTTCGTTACATCCCGGACAATCAGTAACATTTTGGACGATTTCATCTTCAACATATGCGTCTTCCATCAAATCACCTATTCTTTGCGGGTTTGTCACCCTATTTTGAGGCTGCCGCATGGAAAGTGTTCTCAAGGGGTGACTCAAGGCAGCAACATGCGCGACCAGTTCCTTTCTGCAGCCTTATCTGTTGCAAAGGATTTGAATCGAGATGAACCAGAAGTAGCTGCCAATATTGGTATACAACTTGAGCATATGGGTTTGGAAACATGGTCGATATCTGTGCGTAGGAGAATTCGTGATTCAATGAATTATATACAACCCAAAAAAATCATTCAAACTGGTGCAGGAATCGGTCATCTTACTGCTTGGTTATTAGATTACTTTTCGACAAAAAATATTGTTGAGAAATTCCAAGTAGTTGAAGAAGGAAATCGTTTTGCAGTAATACTTTCACGTTTACAAGAACGATTTTCCAAAATTAATATGCAAGTGAAAGTAGGGAAATTATCACTACTTGCTGCTGAACATAAAGCTTGGGCAATTACACGTGATGGAGAACCACCACTTCTTGAAAATGCAGATGTAATTATTGTTAATTCCTCTTTGAAAAATCTTGCTGATGAAGTTCGAATGATGCTTTCACATTTGAATGAAAACGGTGTATTACTTACTGTAGAGCCTGTTCCTCCAGTGGGTGAAAGGGATGAAGAAGATCCAGAGGTTGTGGGGTTTAATTCATGGATGGAATTAGTTAAAGATACATCAGAAACACATCATATTGCATTCGCACCATTATTCGGCGGCACAATTGTTGCTTGGCTAAAAAAGTTTGATATGAGTCAAGATTAAGATTGTGATTGCACAATTAAATCATTGATTTTCAGTAACCCATACCCGTAATGATTGTCGTGATTAGTTTGGTCAGATTTCATTTGTGAAGAATCCATTATCCATTGCTTTAAATCATCAATCATATCTTCACCTCCATCTTTTAGTGAAGGATTATTTTCTAGCATAAGGGCGATAGCTCCGGTGACATAAACCGTTGAAGCACTAGTGCCATCGGCATACCCCCAGCTACCACCTGGTAATATTACAGGGACTCTTTCACCAGGTGCAACCACTTCGGGTTTCTTATTTGGATCATTTCTAGGCAACTTAGGTGGAAATAGATTTCCATTATTATCGCCGATAGATGATCCAGACCAAAGTGATCCACGTGAATCAACTGCACCCACACAAATCACTGATCTTACATTACCCGGAGATGCAACATCACCATCATCATTTGCACCATCGTTCCCTGCTGCTGCAACAACAATAATTCCTGCAGAGTAAGCATCCTCCACAGCATCCTCAACGTCGTCTCCAAGAATAATACCGGCAGTTCCTTGATTACCTCCAAGCGACAATGAAATAATGTTAACCTGTTTGTTTATGCACCAATCAATAGCATCAGCAACAATACTTGACTCACCAGTGCCATTCTCTGCCAATGCTTTGGCTATGTATAAATCAACATCGGGGGCAACTCCACTTAGACCTCCATCGGCTACAAGAATTCCCGCCATCATAGTACCATGATTCTGGTCATCATAAGGTTCAGATTTGCCATTGACCATGTCAACCCAATCAATGATATTGGCATTGTTCAAATCTGGATGTGTTGCATCGACACCAGAATCAACAATACAGACTTTCACGCCAGATCCAGATAATTGAGCCGCATTTCCTTCGTCAAGTTGGATCAAATTTGCAAAGGAATTTTCCTCTGTAAGTAACTCTGGGTGAGGTCCAACTAAAGTCACTTCTCCAGTCCATAATTGATATCCATACCAGCCCATAACGGCAAGTAGCAAACACATTGCACCAACAGTAATTTTTTGAATAAAATCAAAATCATCATCTGGATTTGATTTGAAATCATCTTTTACCTCAGAATCAAACCTCCCATGAGTAGGTATTGTTAGTTCAGACTCTACGTCAGTACCAGATGATTTAGTCATGATATCAACCCAGCGCTTCAACTGCTTCGACGAGGGTTTCAGCAAATAATTTCACTTCATCTTCAGTGTTGTATAGGTATCCACTCGCTCTTAGAGAGCCAGTATTGACTTTTCTATCATTGAACCAGGAATGCACACAATGCATGCCGCTCCTAACCATCACTCCGGCAGCTTCATCAAGCATGATTGCAATGTCATGAGCATCAATATTTTCCAGAAGAACTGAACAAATCCCTCCCCTTTTGCTGGCATCACTAGGTCCGATTATGTCAATGCCATTAACATCACGAATAACAGAGGTCATGACTTTGTTTAATTTTATTTCATGTTCATGTACTGCGTCTAAATCAATTGCAGAAATATAGTCAATAGCAGCAGCAGTTCCAAGAATTCCAGCGTAATTTCCTAATCCACCTTCAAATCTGTCAGGGGGTTTTGACCATACAAGGGAGTCATAATTTGACGTTTGTACAGTTGAACCTCCTGCGGTAATTGATCTCATATTTTCTAGTAGTTCCATTCTCCCCCATAATCCTCCCATTCCAGAGGGCCCCATCATTTTGTGTAAAGAGAAGGCTAAGAAATCAATCCCTAAATCTTGGACATCGACTTTCATGTGAGGTGTTGATTGTGCACCATCTACACAAACCATTGCATCATAATCTTTGGCGATTTTAGCAATTTCCTTTATTGGAGTTGCAACGCCATCTAAATTTCCTACATGAGACATTGAAACCATTTTGAGTGAATTACCAGCATCTGAGCATGCTTCTTCGAATGCAGAAATATCAAATGTATTATCATCATTTGAGCGTACGACACGGTGATCAATTCCAAACTCCTCCTCTAATTGCAACCAAGGTACTAAATTTGAATTATGTTCTCTATCTGTTGTCAGTACAACATCATCTTTGTTCCAAGATAGTCCTTTTGCGACTTGGTTTAGCGAGTGTGTTGCATTTTTTGTGAATATTATTTCACCGACTTCCCTTGCATTGAAAAGTTCTGAAATGCTCCTTCGGCATGCACTCATTTTTCTAGATACAGACATTGCATAACGATGTACTGACCGGCCGCCACATCCCGGTGTTTTCTCATAATATGATTTGATGGCATCAATTACAGAATCGGGGCGTAAAGTCATACATGCATTATCAAGATAAGCAGGGGGATTATCATCCCTCAATGTAGGAAAATCCTCACGCAAATTACTGAACATTACCATGCCTCCGAATCAGGGAGATAGTCTACAACCGGACTATTTGTTCCACATCCGGAACACTTGTGTCTGTGAGGATATTCTTCATCACATCCCTCACATTTAGTACCACTGGGACCCCTTCGATTACAGCCTTCGGATGGACAATCAATAAGCGTCATTCCGTTATCATTCCTACTTATTGGGGCTGCTTCCTTACAGGATGGGCAAACCCCATCTTCTGACATTACTACTCCTCCTGAATCTACCAAATCTGCCTCGGCGGCAATAGCTGCCTTTGTCCTGATTTGTGTCCCTTCGCCAAGCATTTTTTGTGGAAACCATATTATGTGCATTAGCAAGTAAATTGAAAACATTCCACTGAGAATATGTAGTATCAGGAATGAAATATTATCTGCAAATCTATCAGCGACAAAATGGGCACCTGCCCATGAACTAATAATTAGTAATACAATCCATGAAATCACCATAATTGTCCACCCATATAGACTATGTTCTGCCATTTGTTCTTCCATAATTCTGACATCAGCATGGAGGTGGTGTTCTTGGACATGTAAGTCACGAGTCTCTACAACAGCTCTCCAAAAGAAATATGTGAAAAAGCCACCAATGGCCGTTAGTATTACGCCGATTAACATATCTCCAAGTTTTAATCCAATAGGAAATTCTGGCATGGTTGAGTGTATGCTTAACTGTGCGGCAAATGTACTGATCCAAATTATCAAGAAGTTGATTATATGTCCTCTCATAATTGGAAAGTTCACTGAAATTTGTACGAAAAACCAAACCCAGAGAATACCGGATAATAGTATTTGGAAGTATTCAAATCCTCCAATTGCCTTTAATCCATCTAATCCAGTAAGTGTTGCATCGCCTCCACTAAACAATTCTTGTGATAACGACCCCAAGAGGAAGGCAGCAAAGCCTGTGAGCAATGTTAACAAATGCGCCTGTCCCCATTCATCGCGTAATAGCCTCCATTGGAATATCAATTCCCTTCGAAATTCATCTATAGGTGAAAGGAATGAGAATTGATCAGAAAAGCGTACATCCAAAACAATATCCTTGAGACGTATTTCTCTAACAATCTCAACATCGGCGGGGTCTACTTCGGCAATAAGTTCCTCCGCCATGGGAATTCGGAGAGGTCATCACCTTTGAGATATTTCCCTTTACACACCTCCTACGGAGGTGATATAACAATTGATATATTTCAACCTGAATAAGAATTGGAGCCACCGGCGAGGATTGAACTCGCGACCTCCTCATTACCAATGAGGTGCTATACCGCTAAGCCACGGTGGCGCACCCCCGGCGACCTGACTTGTTGATATAACCGATTCGGAGCAGTCGAGTCTTTTCTGGAACCGTTTCGGTTAAACATAGGTTGCCTGTCGGCAGATTGCTGCCGAGATCGCATAGCCTGGTATCGCGCGTGACTGGAAATCACGTGGGCCCGTTCCCACGGGAGTTCAAATCTCCCTCTCGGCGCCATATTTCAAAGAAAAAATAGTCCAAGGATTGATAGGTTTCCCCGGACCCGTAGGGTCCGGTGGCAAACATGTTCAGTGGCAATCGTCCAATCCTTTCGATTTTGTTGGTAGCATTGTTTTTCACTAGCACGGCTTCAGCAGCAGTATCAACATGGGCAGGTCCAAGCACTCTTTCAGGGCAATCTAAAACAGTCGATGACGCATTTATGGTCCCAGGTAATGCAACCGTAATTGATGCTTGGTTACACGTTGATGAAACAGGTGCAGTTGATGATGGAACTGGCGTCACATGGACTGGTGAAGATATACCAGGTAATTTCTCGCTAGGGCAATATGATAATTCATTAATGGGAAAATTCGATGGAGCCCTTTCATTAGCTCCTGATTCTGCAGTTTCAAACGTGGATAGTTTCAATACAGCCACGTTGCAATTGGCTTCTCAATGGTCATCCTCAGGTAACATTTGGGGCGCTGTAAATCCTTCAGGAATGGGTGGCAATGTTAGTGGGAATAACCGTGTAATGTCATATGGTACTGTTCCCGCATCGGCTCCTAATGGCGGAGTTGTTGCTGCAACTTTGGCAGGGCAGGCTCTTCCAGTTGGCAGCAGTGGGCATCTTACTTCTTCTGCAACACAAATACCCTCTCCAATTTCAGATTTTAATTTAACATTGGATTTGTGGCACCATCTTGATACAGCAGATGGATTTTGGGTTGAATACAAGTTAGACAATGGCCAATGGAATTGGATAGCTCCGATTGGAGGTTATCCTGATACTATTTCGACAAATGCCAGTGTCCCTAATGGAGCTAATGGGACTGGATTTGGAGTATATGGTGATGGCAATTATAGCGGTTGGATAAATCCAAAATTTAGTTTGGATAATTTGACAGGTTTGTCTTCTGCCTCAACGATTAAGTTTAGATTTAAGGTATGGACTGATTCTGTAAGTACTCCAAGGCCAGGAGCTTTTATCGATTCGATATATCTGACAAATGTTGGTAGTCCTGAGGGAACTTGGCACCATGGTTGCCTTGTTTCTGCAGGGACTTGTCAGTATGCAAATAGTGCTAATTCAGCAATTACAACAGCAAGCATTGATCTTTCATCAGCATCATCTACTGTTGCAGTAAATTTTGAGGCTAATTGGGACATTGAGGGTTCAACATATGATAATTGGTGGGCAGAAGCATCAACAGATGGTCAAAATTGGGACGACATAACTACAGGTGCAATGACCTATTCTAGTACCTGGGGTACTAGTGGTGTGCCTGGTGATGGCATTACGTACAATGGTAATTCGTATACTGATGATTCAGGAGGGTTCGTAACCTTCAATTTGGATTTACCTACCTCATATCAAGGTGACTCAAGTATTTGGGTAAGATTCCGCGTCGAAACAGATTACATTATTGGTTATGGTGGCAGTGCTGACACACGAGAAGGAGCAACATTCGACAATCTGACTCTAACTGATTCAAGTGGTACTGTTTACTATTCAAATTATTTTTCAAATTCCACAACTATGTCTCCGGCAGCAACTGGTGGAGTCAATGATTGGCAATTCCCTGGAGCTGGTACTCTTACTGTTTTCGAATCTTTTGAAGATTCACCTGCCTTACCTCCAGGAGGTTGGTCTCTATCAAATACTGCAGGACAAGTAGGATGGGAGTTTGGTGCAATATGTTCTAACTCAACATCTGGACCAAGTTCATTTACAAGTGCAAGTCTTGGTTTCGCTACAAATCTTTGCGGGGATTATGATGCAAATTCTGATAATTCATTAATCTCACCGAATTATTATATTCCAGTAGGAGCCTCTGCTAGATTTATTTGGGAACAATGGATGTGTTCGGAAGATGGCTATGATGGAGGATCCCTATACATTTCAGTGAATGGTGGCGCATGGAATCAGGCAATAGTCAGCACAGGAAATGGCACCAATTGGTATGATGGTCAGATCACTTACGGGACGTTTGCAGGAACTGATGTATGGGATGGAAGACAACATCAAGCAACAACATTCAGTTGTTCATCAGTACCATGGGATAGCATGCAATATGATGTTTCAAATCTATCAGGAAACAATGTCTCATTCAAATTCCGTCAAATGTCTGATTCATCAGTAGAAGAAGAAGGCTGGTATGTTGATGATGTTGGCTTAGAAGTCGATTGGTTCCACAAAACTGGATCTTGGAAAAGTCCACAATTATCGACACATGATTTGGGACATGGTTTCATTGATGCAGAAATAATTTTGCCAAACGCAACATGGTATGGAGTTAGTATCTTAGATGGACAAGGAAATACAATTGATGGTCATTCTAATCTTTCAATGCCCTTATCGTTAGCTAGCATTGATAGAGATCAATATCCTACAATTCAAATCGAACTTCACTTAGGTACCGAGGACGAGTATTATTCTCCGTTAATCAAGGAACTTACTGTAGGTGCAACTAGATATTTTGGTGATGGTAATGGATGGAATATACCAGCATATATTCAGAGGAATTCTACTGGAGAATGGGTAAATACAGGTGGATTGACACAAGTTGTTACAGGTGTTTCGGGCCATTCTACTAGACCAATTGGCTCTGCTTATGTTGATGGCAATTTCAGTTCAATTACTGCACGATTATACACTTCACAGCAAAGCAATGTTGTCGCTACAAATGTGGGAACAACACTAAATCTTGGAGGTATGAGAGGGCAAATTTCACCTTCTGTTGAATTTGCTCCAATGTCGTCGCTTTCTTCACTGGTATTTAGGGGCCAATTTGTCCAGCCAGCACATTCAGCGGAAATTGATGTTTCTGATGATGGAGTAATTGATTGGGAATTTATTTCGGACCCAGCATATGGGTCATATGGCTGGCAAACAAGACTACATGATTCTGTAATAAATCACTCACAAACCTTCAATGTAAATGGTGGAAATTCAGTAATAATGAAATCTCTAGTGCCTGAAAATGCAATTCCACATACTCTTGTGTTGGGAATGAACACGGGAAGTTCTGCAGATTCAATAGAGATTTCAAGCGGAGGAAATATTTTAGCCACTCTGCCAGGTAATTGGAGCACAACTTCCCTACACATTGAAGTTAATTCATTGTACTATTCTTCTGTAATTTCTGACAGTTATGGTCGAAATTGGTCCATCGTTGAGATAGAATTCTCATCTCCTACGATTGGTACATACACTGATTTTACAGTGGGGTCATTCGCAATTGGATACACACTCTTTGAAAATGTGAGTGGATTAGGTTCGGTTGTAAAGGCATATCATGATTTAAATTCAAACAATGGGCTTGAAAACATTGTAGACATTCCACTTATTTGGACTGCTGTTGCAGGCGGTGTAGGAATAAACGGAGGTGTGTATCATGAGAACATGATAACAAATCATCCCTTTAGTGTTCCAGAAACCTGGTTTCCAACAGGAATCGATCAAGGTTTCATAACCCAGCATCATCACTTAATCGATAATGATGATATCTCTGAAGTTCATTTGACTGGAATTGATTCCTATGGTGATCAAGTAAAAATCATACTTTCAGATTTATCCAATGGGGGTGTATTTACACAAACCGATGGCTTTGGAATGTTAAAATTGTCAAATAGTTCAACATTAACTGAGATAAATGGTAGATGGAATATTGATTGGCAATTTGAGGTAGATTGGGACTGGAATGATTCAGCATTAATGTCCTGGACTGCACAGGGATTCGATGCAGTGGGAGAAGGTCTATCTCCGGCAACTGATTTTTCGGGTGGAGCTGGCACTCAAGCAAGTGAGAACGACCTCCAAGTTGATTCCTGGAATGTAGTGGACATGTATGGGCACACCCTGAGTGACAGTTTCTCGCCATCTTATCCATTTTGGGCGAAAGCCGGTAGTTTGGTCTCAGTTTCAGGTACAGTTCGATTCGAGAACACGCTGGATTTACGCCCACTGCAAGAAGATTTTGTAGTCGCTATTTCAGTTGGTGATAATGATGTAGTTTTGAATTCTACAGGTGACGGAGAATGGACAGGACTTGTGACAGTACCGACAAATATGTCTAATTTTTCATTAGTGCCATATGTGCTTAGGGCAGGTCCAGTGACTGGTGCCTCAGGTGCAGTGGATGTAACATTACAAAATCCAGTTGAAGTATTAATTGATGATGAGGCACCTTGGGTGAAAGACTTGCAAGTAAACAATGGTCAGAGATTAATCAATGCTGACGGTTATACTTGGGATCCAGCATACAGCCTTTCACTGCAGGTGACAATTACTGATGCTCAGGCATTAGGAGATAGTATTCAAATACATACATGGAGAGAAGGCCTTGATGATACAGATGGCGATGGATTTGCAGATTATGATGAATACAGTTCAATCAGTGAAAACTTACCTAGCGGTATTGCGGGTGAAAGAACAGTTACCTTTTCGGGAATTGACGTATCAAATATGGATGTGAATGCGAAATTCTCAATATACTTCACATCAGTTGATTACTCCGGACATGAATTAGTATCAGGCGGAATGCCAGGACTTGATTCGGACATGGCAACTATGGTAATTGCTGTTAATGAGCCTACAGTTATTTCAACGAGTTCCCTGAGTCTAAATACGGTTTCAGAGCAATTGTTAGCTGGGCAAAACCATACACTTTACATGGAAATTAGTGATGCAAATGGTGTGGATTCGATTGATGTTGTTACAGTCAAATTGTTGGGTGCAGAGGAAGATGAGGTTGGCGTAATGGTTTGGGAACCTCGTAACGGTGCAATATACACGCCAGAATTAAGCCAGTTGACATTGCAAGAAATAAATGTCACACAGGAGTCTGATATCGCTTATGTTGAATTTAAATTCAAACTTGATTGGGATTTCGATGAATCAATTCTAAGTGAATATTCAATGCCTGCAATAGTTGTACATGATGACGATGATTTGAATCCAGTAGCATTGTTGACAAATCTTGGCCAGATTAGGTGGCAACTTGACAATGATCTTGAAGTCTTGACGACAAATATGGTTGATGAAACACCACCTATCTCGGATTCTAATTCCGAGATAATTTATGTAAGATCAGGAGATGATTTAACATTCTCTGGAATTGTACAATATGCTAAATCGGGCTCTAGTATCGCAGAATTACCCCCGCAGGGACTTGAAGTTACTGTACAAACTCAATATGGTTCTGAACCAATTTCCGCATTTGCGGAAGTTACAGCAGATGGAACTTGGTCAACAGGGATGTTATTGCCACAACGCCCATTGTTAGGTGGAAATTTAGTTGTTGAATACACTTTGGAAGGTGTTATTTCACCAGGTCTAGATGCAACCGTGGAGGAAACTAATGTCATTGTAGATGACAAATCCCCAGTGGTCCAATACACCTCTGTACCATTGGTCTTCGATGATGAAGATATACAGGCACTTTCCTTTGCAATAGCAATATTGGAAGATGGTGGAATGCCAGCAGGTGATCTAACAGTCAACTGGGCATTTATGCGTAATAACTTGATTCTGCAGGATGGAGACTCTAGTGGTATCATACCATATATTTCAGAAAATGCTGGCACTTGGTCATATGCAGGCAGCGTAGATTTTTCTGAGGGAATTAACATAACTTTACAAGAAGGTGATGAACTAATATGGTGGATTGATGTTACTGATTTAGCTGGTAATCAAGCTAGTGGGACTGGTTTGTCCATGTTTGATCCAATGGCTCCTTCGTTCACTGTATTGTCATTTGATGTTACAGTTACTAACATAGAAATTGGTCTAGCAAACGGAACAACTCCAAGAGGAGGACAGGTTGTCGAAGGCAGTGAATTAGGAGTAACTGTTCATTTGAGAAACATAGGAACAAAACCGGGTGAGATAAAAGTTCAACTCTTGGAGGATCCGATGGATGGCAGAACATGGATTTCACATGGTGTGGCCGAATTGAACTTATATCCTGGTCAAACCTTACCAGCAGTTACGTTGTATTATGAAACACATGGTTCAGGTCCACAAAATCTTGCAATCAATATAACTCAAATGGATAGGTGGGTTGACAACAATATGTTGCCACACTGTTATGGTGAAAATTCTACAGCATCATGCGATCTTGATGTTGAATCAGACATGCCAAAGGTGATTTCACAGGAGGAAGCTAATTCAGGAATCAGTGGTATGGGTATCGCAATTTCAATTATGGCCTTTTTGTTAATAGCTGCTGGAATTGCTATAGCAATATTGATGCGACGTGGAAATGATAGTGAAAGTATGTACTATGATGATGACGAGGATTGGGAGGATGAAGAAGATGTTTCTACAAAGTATGAACGAACTTCAAGGATATTACCCCCTATGGCTCCGGAAAGGCCAGATATGGATGCTGCAAACAGTGTTCTTGATGGTGATAATAATACGAATGAGGTTGAGGATGTAACTGGGCAAGAAAATGTTGTAGAATCAACTGACAACATTGAGGATCCATGGGCTGATGTTGACCATTCAGAAGAAGAATAAGGGTGGCAAAACGCGCGTTTGATGGCCTCCTTTGACCGCAAACCATTAAAGCCTATTTTTCTAACAGAAATTAGAGAAGTACGCTTCTCTAGATGGGATGCACATGAATGAAGTGAGCGAGAGCAAATTAAATGCGGCGCGAGTTAAGGAATTACAACAACAAGTTGATGATTTGAAAGAGTTAGTAAACACACTCCTTTCTGTTATTTGTGAGGAACCAGATGGAGTTAGTAGTGGCGCCGCTCCATCATTTGGACAACCCCCACTAAACTATTGCATGTAATCATCCTTTTATCACAGCCAAAGGTGTAAATCTAGCTATTGGCTTAGCAAGACCCGCAGAATTAGTTAGTCTGATAACTTCATCAACATCTTTGTATGCGCCGGGAGCCTCTTCAGATAAGATATTAGGAGTATTTGCATGCACTTCTATCCCCCTCTTATTTAATTCAGATTTGACCATCTCCCCATCTATTTCACGTTTTGCTTGGGAGCGTGACAAGAGCCTACCTGCGCCGTGACATGATGATTCAAATGCAGAATTTCCAGCCATGCCTTCTAGTAACCAAGAAGCAGTACCCATGTCTCCAGGAACCATCACAGGCTGATTAGATTTAGCACGTGTCGCACCCTTTCTATGTACACAACATTTGCAGGAACTGCCATGTATTGTGTGAGTCTCAATTTTTGCAATATTGTGACTAACATCGTATACAAGTCTACTTTCAACATCAATCTCTGTTGATACGGCTTTACGTAATCTAGAAGTCAACGCTGAGCGATTTGCAAATGCATAGTTAGCAGCAGCGTTCATGGCATCAAGATAGGATTCTCCTTGTCGTGAGTGAATTGGCGCAGCAGCAAGTTGCCTGTCTTGAATTTCAAACCCCCATTCATCATCATACCACAAACCATTACGAGCTTTGTATCTACTTTCTAAATCTCGGACATGGTCGGTACAGACCTGATGCCCCAAACCGCGGGAACCAGAGTGAATCATACATACTAGTTGACCCTCATGTAAATTGTGTTGATTAGATTCTTCTACACGATCCACTACTTGCAGTTCTAGAAAATGGTTGCCAGATCCTAGTGTGCCAAGGGCACGCATTCCTCGTTTCTTTGCCCTTTCAGAAATGTTTCCTTCTGTAAAAAGGGTACCGTTAGACTCTATATTTTCCAGATCATTATCATTAGCAAGGCCCAAATCGAGTGCAGCATCAGCTCCTCTAAGAACAACATCATCTAATTCGGATTCAGTTAGTTTGACTCCACCTTTACCCGAGCCACCAGAAGGGATTCGTCCATTTAATCTTCCAGCAAGTTTACGTAAATTTGGTATGTCATCAGCCATGCAATCAAATGCAATTAAGCGCACTCCACAATTTATGTCAAAGCCAACTCCTCCTGGCGAAATCGAACCACCCTGTTCACCCCATTCAACATCAGTTGCCAAAACACCACCAATTGGGAATCCATATCCATAGTGCCAGTCAGCCATAGCCCAAGCATTTCCTACCACTCCAGGCATTGAAGCAATATTCACTAATTGCGACAAAGATCTTTCATCACTATTACTTGCAAGATGATTTTCGTCAGTGACAACCATAGCATCCACATTCATGGAACCATGTTTACTTATTTTGGCTAAACCATCACCTAACATTGTTAGGTGTTCTCGCCAACCGGCTTCGCCCATGTTTGTGCTAAGGCTTCCATCTAATGACATCTATCCCTTGTTCATGGGATGGTTTCAAGGCACATAATAGTCCCCGTTAACCTGCCCGTAGGGCAGGTGCATGTAATGGGACTTCCTCCTATCGAACTTGAAGTCTTTCAGGAAAATGGGTACTTTAGGCGCCAATGTAAAGTTTCAGGGTTGTGGTTTTGGACTTGCGACCAATCGAGGGAAACCTGTGGCGATACAGAGCAGGATGAGTATACATTCATTGGCGAACCAATAATTTCTGGTTTTTCACAACGAGGTAGAGAATTAAAAAATTCAATGCGTGAATCATTTCTTTCATTCTTTGAAAACAATAACCACTCCCGGATCGAACCTTATCCTGTACTTGCTAGGTGGCGTGATGATATTCACTTAACGATTGCAAGTATTGCCGATTTCCAACCTCATGTTACTTCTGGAGCAGTAGAACCTCCAGCAAATCCTCTTACCATAAGCCAGCCCTGTATTAGACTAAATGACGTTGATGCAGTTGGCAGATCAGGGCGTCATCTAACAACATTCGAAATGATGGCCCACCATGTTTTTAACCGTCCTGATGAAGGGCAAATGTACTATTGGATGGATGAATGCGTTAGATACTGTCATGAATTGCTATGTGATACATTCATGATTAATCCATTAGAAGTTACATATGTCGAAAACCCTTGGTCAGGTGGAGGCAATGCTGGCCCTGCTGTTGAAGTAATAGTTGGTGGTTTAGAACTCGCAACACTCGTGTTCATGAATCTAGAAGAACATGAGAGTGGGGATGTAGAAATTAAAGGCACAATGTACCGGGAAATGCCCTTACAAATTATTGACACAGGTTATGGCCTGGAAAGGTTTTGCTGGGCTGCTGCTGGTACCCCAACAATTTATGAGGCCATATATCCAGAAACAGTTAATTGGCTCAAAGAATTATCAGGCTTTTCAGCTGAAAAATTCGATCTAACCCAAGCTAGATTAGATTCTTTACTTGGAGAAATGAGTCGCTTATTTGGAATAATGAATATCGAGGCTGGAAGTGATGGAAATCGTATGCAGGATTTATTCTTGTCAAAGTTAAGGGATCGAGGTCATGAAATTAGTTTAGATTTATTCCAGTCTATTACTGAACCACTCTCAAGAATCTATGCGATTCCTGATCACATGCATGCCATTTGCAATATGCTGGGTGATGGTTTGGTTCCTTCGAATGCTAAATCCGGGTATCTAGTTAGGATGATGGCACGACGTGTACTTCGAATGAGAGATGACTTGGGACTAAAAATCAATCTTTCAGATTTAGCAAAACATCATCTTGAAGTTGCTATGGATTTAAGTTGTATGAAGCAAACTAATGAGGGTCTTATTACAATACTCAATAGTGAAGAAGAACGATACATTGAGATGCTACGTAAAGGCCGTCAAGTTGTTGCAACAGCAATAAAATCCATACCAAAAGACGCGATTGAATTGCCTGATGAAATATTGTTTACGATGAATGATAGTAATGGTATTTCACCTGACCTAACAGTAAATATTGCAAACGACTTAGGCTGGAATCTAAGCTTACGCACTGGGTTTAACGCTGAGATGGCTGAAAGGCATGCTGCCATGGCCAAGCTTGCTGCAAAAACAGTAACTACTACTAAATTCTTCGAAAATTTACCAGATGTAGAAGCAACAAAACCGCTCTATTATGACGATTCCTATCAGACACAGTTCGAGGCAAATGTTCTGGCTTGCATCGACTTAATCGGCGATGAAATACCTGCGAAGGCAAAATTTGGGATTGTGCTTGATGAGACTTGTTTCTATCCAGAAGGAGGTGGCCAAGAAGGAGATTATGGGATTATTTTTTCCGATAAAACAAAATCAGCAATCTTAGACACTAGGAAAATTGGTGAAGTAATAATTCATTTATCTGAAAAACCCTTTGTTTTAGGTGAAAAAATAGTAGGTGAAATTGACTGGGATAGGCGTCGGCAATTAATGGATCATCACACTTCAGTGCACGTCGTCGGTGGTGCCGCTCGTAAATTACTGGGGCCTCACATTTACCAAGCAGGTGCAAATAAATCAGTTGAATCTGCAAGATTGGACATAACTCATTATCGCAGGCTCACACGTAATGATCTTGATGCGATAGAAGAATTAGCCAATGAAGTAATCAATTCGACTACCCATAGCGAGAAACTTACGCTTAACCGCAAGGACGCAGACATTGAATTTGGATTTGATTTGTACCAAGGAGGTGCTCCAAAAGGCAATGAAATACGCATATTAAGAATTTCAAATCATGATACACAAGCCTGTGGAGGTACACATCATGATGATTTGGGCCTGATTGGCCAAATAAGGTTAATACGCTCTAATGCTGTGCAAGATGGTGTGGAGAGAATACATATTGTTGCTGGAGAGGCAGCTCTAGAGCATGCGAGAATGCAGGACGGATTACTGCGAGAAACAGCAGAAGTATTCCAAGTCCCAATCGATGATCTTCCCTCAGCAGCTTCAAGATTCTTTACCGAATGGAAGGACCAAAGAAAGCGTATTGAACAATTGGAAGCAGAGATTGTGCGTCTTCGAACAAGTGGTGGCGGCAATGATTTATCTGAAATTGAAGGAATTCGTATAGTTGTCATGGAAGTTGATGGCGACCTAAAGAAAATGACAAATATGCTAAAAGAATTAACCTTGGATTCAGGGAATCCCACACTCGCAATTCTAGGTAGCAGGGAAAGTGGAGGTAAGTTAATGGTTGCAATAACAGAGAATTCAATTGCAAGTGAAAAATACAATGCAGTAGAAATACTGAATGAAATTTCATCTCATATCAATGGTGGTGGCGGCGGACGTCCTACCTTTGCACAGGGTGGTGGCTCAAATCCAGATGGATTAACTGATTCATTAGATGCAGCCAAGAAACTCATAGGTGTCTGAGAGCGGCTATATCGAACCCAGAAACTGCAACTGAAAGTGCTTCACTTGGTGTAAGCCATGCAAAATCTGAAATCTCATTTTCCTTCAATTTAATCTCGGAATCCTCACCATTCCATTCCGCTTTGTAAGTGAATGAAACAAATGATATTCCTTCATTAGTAAAAATACGTTGCGTAATTATAGGAGCATCATCATCTAAATCGATCTCAATTCCTATTTCTTCTACGGTTTCTCTTACACAACCTATTGCTGGATGTTCATCATGGTCCATGTATCCACCGGGAAGAGTCCAGTGGCCCACAAAGTGACCTCTCTCAATTTTACCCATCAGGACCTTTCTTTCAGAATTCAAAATCATTACTTTTGATACGAGACGATGTATCGATCGGTAAATCGATTCACGAGCAATTGGATGAACTGCATCATCACTTATGCACTCATCTTTCCATGCCCAATGGTCTGGCCATTCGACTAAAGGATGAGCCTTAGTGACCTGTATTCCCAGAATTTCAAAGGTGTTTTTTGATTCCCACCCGATTCCCATTTTGACTACCTCCTCTGAAGTAGGAAATCGAAATTTGGTTGAACCAGTGCTATTCATTACTGGCAATTGTGGCCCATTTCCTTGTGAATCAACGAGTAGAACTTTACCATCATGCTCGAGATACAGGACTGCAGATGGGTGCTTCATATTGTAACCCACAAGTTCAATGGATTCAATCCTTTTCTTCCAAATCAAGATTCTCCAGTGAATTTAAGGTACGCTCAACCGATTCCAATTCTTCCTGAATTTTTGTCCTATTTCCATGAGCGTTACTAATTTGATTGCTTAGTGTTGACCATGTTCTTCCCAAGGTATCGAACTCTTGCCTTAGACGAATATGTCCCTTCAAAATTTCTTCTGACTTCTCGGCAATTCCCATTGCCTGTTCGGCAATTCGCACTAGGTGCATGTTTGCGATTAATGTGCTTGGTGAACAGAGCATAACCCCCGCATTTGCACCTTGGCGTACGATTTCACATTCCTCTGCATTATTGGGGTTAACCATGTGATGGTATATTCTCTCAGAAGCAACATACATGTATGCAACTTCCGTAGTTCCTAAGTCAGGTCTTACATAATCCGTTGCAACCTTGTTGAAATGATTTCTAATAGCTTCGATGAAATCTCTACGAGGTTTAACACGTGATCCTCCATGTTCTCCTCCATCTCCACCTTCAGATTCAGGAATCATGGCTTTGAATGATTTTGAAGGAAACTTAGAATCTATACAGAGAATCTTTCCTCCGTTTAATTGCAAATGCGCATCAGGAATACCAGATAATTTTGCCACTTTTTTGCGAATTTGAACATTAGCGAACGAATCTTTGAGTCTAGTCTCAAGTTCAATTTCAGCCCAACCAGCAGCATCCTGCTTGTCAAGAAAAATTTTGTTTATGTCTGCCACTTCTCCATGGATTGCTCGAGAAGCACTTGTGATATTGGCAATGTCTTGCTGGAAGTTAATTTCATTCAATGTCCCCAACATTGCGCCCTTTATTGCATCTCCACTTTGAGCAATTCCTGCAGTAATCTCTTCTACCTTTACAGAGAAGTCAAGATTATCTATTTGCTCTTTTTGAACTTCGCCTTGAGTGTGAATTAACGAGGCCTTGTCTCGGATAAGATTTGCTTCTTGTTGGATCGATTTGACAAGGGATAGAACGTAGACTAAAAGTGCAATTAACACCACAACAAGCATCATCAGAACATATGTTGTTACTTCACTCACTATCTCACCTAATATGGATGTATTTGTCGATACCGTATTAACTCTACGAATCATCATTTGAATGTCAATACTAAGTGTAAGTTATTCTTAGGAAGACTATGCGAGTCGAGCAACTTAACGAGGGAATGTGGGCGATGACCTACCTTGTTGTTTGTGAGGAGACAAGTAAAGCCGCATTGATTGATCCGGTGTGGGACAATATTTCTGATTATGTTACATTACTTGAAGAAGATAATTTAGAATTACAATATGCCATTGCAACACATACTCATGCAGACCACATTACTGGATGCTTTACATTAGCTGAAATGCTTGGAGTTGATTATGTTATGTGGAATGACACCCCCTCACTAGGCGTTTCTATCTATGTCGATGAAGAAACCTCACTTTCAATGGGCTCTCTTGATTTTCATTTCCATCATGCTCCGGGCCACACAAGCGATTCGATGATTATCGAATGCGGACCTTACATTTTTACTGGTGATTTTCTTTTTACTGGTGATGGGGGTGTTGGTCGAGACGATTTACCAAGTGGGCGAACTCACATTCATTGGCAAGCTCTGGATGTTCTAAATCGGTTTGATAGTGATGTATTAGTTTGTACAGGACATGACCCCCCTGGAACTGAAATGCAAAAATTAAGTTGGAATCGGAAAAACAATTTAATTCTCAATTTGGAGACTTATGAAGAATACTCAAAGTGGCAAGATGAAACCTCAAGCGAGCTCGGCCATGTTTCGAAGATAAAGATAGCATTGCCTGCAAATCTATTTGCAGAGATTCCAGAAGAAATTCCTTGGATTGATTAATTCCAATGTTTAGGATTTATTTTAGTGGATTTTCAGGGCGATGTATTACTCCGTCATGTGCCGATGGCATTTGATCTAATTGTGCAAATGTAATCGTGCTTAGAGGTGCCAAGTTTGTGTCTAAACGTTCTTTCATGGTGCATCTGACATTGAGTTGTATTCTACCTTTATTTCTTGTCAAATCATAGGAATGTGGATTCAATTTGTCAATTGCCTGTTCTTCAAATATTTTTCTTACAGTATTACCGTGCCACCAAGCGTATCCCCATTGAAAAGTCATACCAACTGCAGTTGCGCAGTAAAGAACTACAACGACTGTAGCAGCAAATAATACCGCATTACCTCCATCTCTTGCTTCAAACATCAAGTCTCTTCCGAGGAGGAAGAATAAACCAACTCCAATTATTGGTTTTAGAAGTGATTCAAGCCATCCTGAAATTGGCATTATCCTGCCACGTGCCGGATCAACCAAAACCAAATCAGATTCTAATGCAGTCGTGATAATCCCGACTATTCCTAATAGCAATATGTATAGTACTCCTGAAAGTAATAATTCAATTAAAACATCATCCAATCGCAATGTCCAATGTATTATTAGCCATGCGAATAGACCTAAGAATACTACTCTTGGGACATGATGGAAGTGGATGATAATATTGCTAGTATCAAACATTTTGCCACTGTCACTAATGTGTCCGTAACCGGGATCGGGAATATGAATAATTTGTTTGCCAAAAAATGTTTCTAGACTTTTGACGACCCAAATTAGTAACTTTCGCCTGATAAGTAATATTTCAAGCCCATATAATACTGGTGCACCTAGGATGATTATTGGCAGTGCAAGTATTGCCATTAGCGGTAAAATAAGGGCTACAGGTGTTAGCAAAAAATGTGTAAGTGTGAGTGGCTTTAACATATCAGTTTCATTCATTTTAGCTCTACTCATTTTTATTCCTAGACTTCTGGCTTCATCATCTAAATCTTCACGAAATTGTTCTACCTGCATTCCAGCATCGAGAATTCTTTGAACTGTAGATCTGTAAGATTTTTCTGCTGGCCCCATGCCTAATATCAGTGTTTGATAGAGTATTCTAGCTGGAATTGCAAGGATTAACGGTATTGCTAAAATTCCTAGCGCCCAAAGTAGTTCACCGAAATCAAAACTACCCTCCATGTGCCTCCGACTTGGGGTGGTGGTCAAGAATGTTCATGTGCATCATGCAATTGGAATGCTAATAATGGCGAAAATCGCGGTAACCGACGGGATGGCGCCAGAAGCAGTAAAAGTCTTGGAAAATAATGGTCATACGGTCGCATTGAATTCGATTCCAAAGAAGGAATTAATTTCTGGGGCTCTTAGCGGATTTGATGCGATAATTGTACGAAGTGCCACTAAATTAACTTCTGAAGTAATTGAGGCAAGCTCCGGGTTGAAAGTGATTGGCAGAGCAGGCGTGGGTGTCGATAATATTGATCTTGAAGCCGCCGGTAATGCAGGTATAATGGTTGTAAATGCGCCAAGGGCTTCTACACAATCTGTTGTTGAATTGACAATTGGTCATCTATTGTCATCTTTGAGACATATTGCACGCGCTGACCGAAGTCTAAGAAATGGTAAATGGGAGAAAAAATTACTCAAAGGTACTGAGTTATCAGGGAAAAAACTTGGATTGATTGGTTATGGAAGGATTGCTCAAGGAGTTGCAAATGTGGCTCGTGCAATGGGAATGGAAATCCATACTTATGATCCATATTTGCCACCAAAAATTGCAAAATCACAGGGTACATACTTGCACAAAAAAGTCGATACTTTGTTCGAGGCATGTACGCACATATCCGTTCATTGTAATCTTACTGATGAAACCCATCATCTTGTTAATGCAGAAAGAATGTCAATGATGCCTGGCAAAGCTGGAGGAATTTCTTGTGGTAATCATATTGTAAATTGTGCAAGAGGTGGAATAATTGATGAGGATGCATTATTTTCTGCCTTGGAAGATGGAACGATTACCAGTGCAGCGCTCGATGTTTTTGAAGTAGAACCAATTTCTACTGATAATCTCTTGGTGTCTCATGATAATTTCCATGGGACTCCTCACATAGGTGCCGCAACACTTGAAGCACAACACCGTGTTGGTTTGGATATAGTTGATGCTGTTATGTCAGCTCTTTCTGGTAAAGAACCAGAAACATTAGTCAATGGCAAATTTCTTTGAATTATCGATCCAATAAAGTATTCCATACAGCCCCAATCTCGATTAATAATAGAATGAGTATTATCCCCCATCCTCCACTAGCATCCCCTTCGACATGGACATTAAATTCACCAGTAAATGATTGGCTATCTACACCATTAGAGAATGGCCATGGGTTTCCATCATCACCACTATCGTCCCCATCACCTTCTTCCAATGAACCCATAATTATGTGAAATTCTTCACCATTAGGAATCCATTCAAAATTTGAATTATTACCGATAGATGGCCCTCCTGCTAGATACGTAATATCGGAATCACAGGCAACCATTTTGCCATCAGAATTGCCTCCAATATCAACTAAATTTTCATATGTATCTACATCTATAATTCCGATCCATATAGTGTCATCATCCCATGTAATAGTAACATCAATATCTACAAGTGCACCATCACCAGGTACTTGATCAAACGAATCTTTTGTCACACCACAAACACCAGCATCAGGTTTTGGTATACCCTCGAAATCTTCTTCGTACGTATATCCTACAAACGACCCAATTAATAGTAGGCCAATAAGTGCTGACAAACCTGCTTTCCACGCTGCCATATTAATCTCTACAAAACGGACCCAAATTAAAGCATTCATTTCGCGCTCTTCAAAAGCCTTCGACAAATAGGGACAAATATGGTGTCAAGAATCATTATCCATTGTGACCTTGATGCTTTTTTTGCTGCAGTTGAAACTTTACATCATAATTTGAATCCTGAAATTCCACTGATTTTAGGAAGTGATCCAAAAGGTGGTAAAGGGCGGGGTATTGTTTCGACATGCAATTATGCTGCAAGGCGCTTCGGCGTCCATTCGGCGATGCCAATCAGTGAAGCATGGCGCCGTTGTCCGGGACCTCCGCATGGGAGTGGACACTATCTCAAATCAACTAGGGGTTTGTATTCAAGAGCAAGTCGAAAAGTAATGTCAATACTTTCTAGACATGCTGATCAATTCGAGAAGGCAAGCATCGATGAAGCTTATCTTGATGTGACAGATTATTGTGCTGGGGATTGGGATTTAGCACTTTCACTTTGTCGATTGATGCAGACTGAAATCATGGAAAAGTTAGGTTTGTCTGCCTCATTTGGAATTGGTTCGACGCGAATAATTGCAAAAATGGGAAGTGAAGAAAATAAGCCTGCGGGGATTCACAGAACTTTACCTGATGAAATTACTAAATTTTTCCATAACCGGAGTGTGAGGGAAATTCCTGGTATTGGGCCAAAAACAGCGACTCGTTTGGCAGAATGGGGTATTACGACTGTTGACGATGTTGAGGAGCATGGACAAATAAGTCTAGCCCGATTCACATCAGAAAGATTTTCCACATGGTTAGTGCGAGTTATCGAGGGTGAAACTAGTGATGAAGTTAGCCAATTAAAATCAAGAAAATCAGTTGGCAAAGAATTTACTTTTGATCGAGATCAAAGAAATTCAGAAGTTGTTTTGGATAAGCTTACAATTCTTGTTAAACAAGTAATGACTCGTGCTAAAGAGATGGGTGTGGCAGGAAGATTAGCTGAAGTCAAAATAAGGTATAAGGGATTCGAGACACACACACATGGCCGATCAATTCCTGTCGCAATGGATGATGAACCTGTTTTCATGCGTACAGCCCATCGTCTCTTTGCTCAGCATGTTGACTTAGAAAAGCCAGTGAGATTGGTGGGGTTCAGGTTGGGAAATTTGGAAATGCCAAACACACGACAATCTACACTTGATTAAGTGAATCTGTTCACAAATTAGTTCTCGAGTTTATGCATTTGAGTAAGGATATTTTCAAATTCAGACAATGAATTTGGAACAATAATTCCTGTGATGGGTGAATTCAAAGACAATCCCTGTTCCTTCTTCAATCTCCAGGTTTCTCCATTGAAATCTTCAATACTTGCGGTTAAGTTACGTAACTCCTCATTGTTCGGAGTAGGCTCTGGGAATGCACGTACATCAACAGAACTAATTCCATAAAGTGTCGAAGAAATATGGTGTGTGAAGAATGGGCATACAGGAGACAGTGCCGACATAAGGTCTCTAACTATGCGGTGTATTGTCCACGCAGCATTTTCATCGCCATCATATAACCGTGATTTTGCCATTTCAAGCCAATGTGATGGCAAAATCCCTGTTCCAAATGTCTTAAGAGATTGTGTTGCGGTATAGATGTCTAATTCAGACCATGCACTTTCAACCCTTGACATTGTGTGAGAGAATTCAGCAAGAATCCATCGGTCTTCGACAGGTAGTTCGTTAGGAATGTTATCTAAATCACTTGGAGCTTCAAATTGTGATGCAAATCTAGCAACATTGTACAATTTGGTTAGGACGCCGAAATATTTTGCTTCAATTTCTTCAGGATTAATTTGGAAATCATCACCAACTTGTGCATCACATGCTTTCCATAATCGAAAACACTCACTTCCAATTTTATTTGCTCTAAGTTGAACACTTTTTTCTGGACCCTTCACTCTCCATGAACCGGTTCTACCTCCCGCACCACACTCTAAAACACTGTCAGCATCAATGCCATTACCTAATGATTTGCTCATTTTCCGACCCCACGGGTCCATTCCTAAACCATCGATCCATACGTGTTTAAATCCGGGCTTATCTAGAACAAGGGCACTCTTCAAAAGAGTATAGTATAACCAAGTTCTTACAATTTCCTTCCCTTGAGGTCGAATAGCAGTTGGAAATGACTTTTCGAAGGTTTTCATGTCATTAATATATCCAGAGACAAATAGATTTGAATTTGAAGAATCCATCCAGGTATCGAAAACTTTCTCTTCACCAACAAGATCTCCTAAACTATCCTTTATGTCATCCCACATCCCTATTAATTGACGACTTTCTCTGTCAAGTACTTCACTTCCAGACGGAGGTTCTTCTCGCCACGGTTGAACATAAACTCCCTGTGGTGGCACTACTACTTTCGTCCCACTATCAGCATACCAAATTGGTATTTCAGTGTGATACCAACGCCTCCGACTTATTGGCCAATCAATACTAATATTATCCATCCAATCTAGCAAAAATTGCTTATTTCTTGGAGGATGAAACTCAATATCGTCAGCGAGTTCTCTGATGCGATCTTGAATGTGAGTTTGTCTGACATACCATTCCTTCAGGAGAATAATTTCAACAGGATTTTTCCCACGTTCGGAAACAGGAACCTCTTGCTCTTTTTCAACAATTTGATGGATTAAACCTCCATTTTCAAGGTGTTTAATAGCAGCTTTTCGGGCATCACGAACTTTCATCCCTGAGAATGGTCCAGCAATATTTGTCATGCATCCTTCAAGGTCAATAGCTTGGAATGGAGTAAGTCCCAATTCTCTAAATACAGCAACGTCATTTTGATCACCAAAAGAACAAACCATCAGAATTCCTGAACCAAATTCACTCTTTACGGAGGGATGTGTTGCAATTTCAACACTTATTTCACGCCCTTCTACAGGCAATGGTAAAAATGCTCTCTTACCCACTAGATGGTTGTAACGCTTATCATCTGGGTGAACTACTACAATTCCACATGCACAAATTAGTTCAGGCCTTGTTGTTGAGATTATGAGTTCTTCACCATCTTCAGTTTTCCACAAAACATCAACCAACTGTGTACGTCGTTGTAATCTTTCCACTTCAGCATCGGCAATTGTAGTGCCCTCTACAGGATCATAGATATTTGGCCTGAGGTCTTCAACAATATCTCCTCGCTTGAATAATTCAGTAAAAATGGCTTGTGTGACTTGGCGATAATTGGGTGAATCTGTTAGATATTCATTTGCATAATCCATAGAAAGGCCAACACGACGTGCAGTATTTCTCATTGATTGAGTATATTCCTCTATTGTTGCTTCGCACATTTTTAGAAACTCAGCCCGGTCATATGTTTTCATTTTTTGTCCAGTATTCTTTTCAACAGTAAATTCAACATTTATTCCGTTCCGATCAACTCCCCATGGGAATTTTACTTCCTTTCCTAGTAATCTTTGAGAGCGTGCAATTACATCAATCATTGAATATTGTGCAACGGCTCCTATGTGCCATGTCCCACTAGGATAAGGTGGAGGAGTGTCAATCACAAAAATCTCTTTTCCACTATCTGGATTGAATCCATAACGTGCATTATATGCATCAGAATCAGAATAATGTTCTTCTTGAATTTTCTTTTCAAGATCAATTGACCAACGTTTGTCTGGAAGTACTGGGGATGGCATTTTGCTCACCGGCCCTGCGTGCGTCATCCTCACAGGTCCGGCGGGGCCTCGCGGCTACTACCTTTCAATGTGCGGTAAGTGCACTCTAATGCACGCGCAGTGGGCATGCTTTGAAAAGTGCCACCTACAGACCATGTTGAGGGGGGCATGAAATGACTGACGAATATGAGTCGGAAAGTGATAATGACGAACCCCTCCAGAACAGGTTGTCAGTAATACTGGGCCATGGTCAACATAAGCTAACTAGTAGAGTTAAGGAGTTCAATGCTCGCAAGGCATTAGATGCAGTACTTGAAGCCCCTCAAATGTTTCAACGAGAGTGGCAAAAGTATGGTGCGACCGGGGTATTAACAAAATTCCCAATTGCCATGATTTTGATATTTCTAATGATGTCATCCTTTTTTGCATACCATTCAGGATTCGTTGATGGTACTGCACTCAAGCCTGGTGACGAACCCTCACTGAAAGTTAATGGAGATCTTGAAGTATATTTGCCCGATGGTTCTCCTGTGAAAAAAACGATACAGACTGTTGAAGAAAATTGGTCAACAAATGTCATGATTATTTACATCGAATCACCAATAGAACCTATTGATGATAGAAGGATCTTACAAGAAATGTCCTATGTGGAATCAAAGTTAAATCCACGATTGTCCGATCCGACTGATGATGTAATCTACGCACTTTCACTTTCGACAGTTGTGAAAGAGGTTAATTCTAGTGCCCCTAGGGTGAGAGAAGCAGTAATAGAAGAAGCAGCAAAGTCATTATGTCCTCCTGATGATGATCAATGTATTACCGCTCAAGCAGGGCAGTGGATTAATGATATGTCGTCAAACTTGGACCCCTTAATTGGAACTTATGACATACCTGGTCAAGAACGAATCGATATCATCGTTGATGAAATGTATGAAGATGATGGCACACCTTCTCCTGGTTTAGACAAGTTGGCAAGAGATACAGATGGTGATGGCTTGCTAGATAGGGCAGTAATTATCATTGCCGTTCAGGAAACTAAAGAAAGAACAGCGAAAGAAATTATTGAGGATACATCAATTTTACTTGAGGAAATAAAAAATGAAGAGCGACAGTGTGACTTTGACGATCAAGTGAACGAGACATGTACATGGGAAGATTTTCAACTTACATTTACATTAACTGGACCCGTCCCAATTACTAATGCTGTAACTGAATTTTCATTCAAGTTATTTTGGCAAATATTTCCATTGGCAATAGTTCTTGTCGCAGGAGGATTATTTATTTTCCATTCAGATGTGTTACAGACTGGATCATGGCGACCTATTCAAGGAATAAAGGTGGTGATAATCGCAGGGTTGCCTACACTTTGTTCGGTTTTTTGGACATTGGGTATACTTGGATGGACAAATTATGAAGTTACTATGACTGTGATAATTGTCGGTCCTATTTTGTTAGCATTAGGTGTTTCTTATGGGTTGCACATTACTAATAGATATGCGGAGGAATCTGGAACAAAGGATGAAAAAATCAGGCAATCAATGGCGTCAACCGGTAGAGCAGTATTCCTTTCTGCAGTAACTACTGTTATTGGATTCATATCGTTGACATTCACTCCTATGAAGCCAATTGAAACAGTAGGTATAGCATTGTCAGGGGGGATAATTATTGTTTACATATTGACTATGGCAATGGTTCCCAACCTAACTCTAATTCTAGATTTACGTAAGCCAAAACATCCGCCACTAAGGATTTTTGAAAAGGCCGTACAAATTCCAATAAAATGGTCAAAGGGCGTTATAGCTTTCTTCTTGGTACTGATGTTTGTTTCAGGTTATTGGGGGCAAGCAAATGTTGTAGAGGATATTGATTTACTAGGTATGGCTCCAGAAGATGAAACTTCAGTAATAACGATGAAGAAATATTCTCGAGAGTTTAATGCAGGGCAAGTTGGAATGATTCTCGTTCATGGTGATATTTCAGGTGATGCCCCATTAGAGGAGGCCGAACCCGTCGAAAAACTGTTAGGTATTTCTGCATTAGAAAATAACCTCAATGATATCAATAAAACGACAGCCGTTAGTATTGTATTCTTAATGAAATCTGTAGGAGTTGGTTTAAACGCATCAGGTGAACCAATATTTGCGGTAATAAATCAGCCATGGTTCCCAGAACCATTACGTGATGCCCTTGAGCCATATGTCAATCGTACCTTTACTGAAGATGTAACATTCTGGGAAGTATTAACAGAGCCGCGTGCTACAGGCACTGAAAATCCTACGATTGAGCGTTTCCTATTGAACGTATTTTATGCTAGTTTAACTGATGAAACTAGAGGGTTATTTATTTCAGATGATTATTCTCGAAATTTAGTTTATGTTGATATGCCATTCGTACCAGTAGCTGAAACAACTCTGGCCGTATCGGAAGTAAATCAAGATACATCGATGGATTACGAAGGTGATATACACGCGGAGGAACTTACTGGAGTAGCTGCAGTTGCCATAGCAGTAAATGAATTGATTGTCGGATCACAATGGTCATCACTAGGGTTTGCAGTCATATTGACTTTGATGACACTTGCAATTGTATTCAAAGATGTTCGCTTTTCATTCTGGACTACAGCACCGGTTATTGCTACAGTCGCGCTACAATGGTTAGTCATGTGGCAAATGGATGTACCTCTGTCATTGGTAACAGTTATGATTGGTTCAATTCTTGTTGGTGTCGGAGTTGACTTTTCGATTCACATAGCCAACCGTATCCGTGAATTAGGAGGTGGCCTTGAAGCAATTAGAACTTCAACAGTTTCAACTGGTATGTCTCTGTTCGAGGCAGCAACAGTCACAACGCTTGGATTAGTAACAGCTTATCAAATTCCAATTCCTGAAATACAACCATTTATCACTGTAATTATTATTCTATTATGGATTGCGGCTGCTAGTGCGTTGATTCTCTTACCAGCAATATTTGTGGCATTAGAAGAATTTGGAATAGGTTCTACTGGCGGGGGTAGTGCTATGGCTAGAAAGTTAGGTTTGGGGCAAGTTGGGGATCGTGGCGACATAGATATGGTAGATGCAGTGTTAATTCCAGATCGCGGCGATGCATGGTAAACTTACAAGTGATTGCACATTAGCGGACAACCATGGTGGCATATTGGTTGATGAAGTCTGAACCGGATGTCTATCCCTTTTCTCAACTATTGAAAGATGGGAAAACTCATTGGGATGGGGTGCGTAATTATCAGGCTAGAAATATCATGAGAGACCAGATGAAACTAGGAGACATGGTTCTATTCTACCATTCAAACACTAAACCTCCTCATGTCGCAGGCCTTGCAAAAGTTTGCAGGGAAGGTTATCCTGATTTCACATCATGGGACACTGATAGTAAGTATTTTGATGAAAAATCAAGCCCAGATAATCCTCGGTGGATAATGGTAGACATTGAACCAATTCAGGAATTAGAAATGGTTCCTTTGGGAACTCTCCGTGAAAATCCTAAACTCGAAGGTATGCCATTATTACAAAGGGGTCAAAGATTGTCTGTACAGCCTGTTTCAGAGGAGCATTTCAATGAAGTATGTAGGATGGGTGGCATGTAATGATCCCAGTTTCAGGCCGAGCAGCATCAATTGAATATGCAATACGTGATGTTGTTGTACCTGCTACTGAATTAGAAAACGAAGGCCATGAAATAATCAAGCTGAATATTGGAGATCCTATTGCTTACCCAGGCTTACCAACTCCTTCTCATATGTCTGAAGCATTTTCAAAAGCAGTTCTCGAGGGTAAATCTGGTTATTCGCCATCTTATGGGTTGCCAGAGTTGCGAAATGCAATTGCCGATGATGAAAAGTCGAAAGGCTGGGATTGCGCTTCAGAAAATGTTTATGTTTGCCATGGCGTTACTGAGGCGTTACAGATTATTTTTGCTGCGACACTAGATGAAGGTACGAAAGTACTTGCCCCAGGTCCACACTATCCTCCTTACATGGCTTATCCCCAAATGTATGGTGCTGAAACAATAGAATATACACTAAAATCTAATGATGGGTGGTCAATTGATCTAGAAGACATCGAATCAAAAATGGACGATTCAGTACGCCTACTTGTGTTAATTAATCCAAATAATCCGACAGGTAATGTTGCTGGTGCTGATGAAATTGACAAATTGATTAAGATTGCAGCAAAATGGCCAAATTGTATGATAATCGCTGATGAAATTTATGACGCGCTAGATTTTAGCGGAAAACAAGTTTCAGTCGCATCTCGCTCAAACAATGTACCAGTATTCACTCTAAATGGCGTATCTAAAGTCTACTATGCACCAGGTTGGAGGATTGGTTACATTGCAGTACATGACCCAACTGGAGTATTAATTGATGTTCGAGATGGAATTGAAAGACTTCTACGTTCAAGACTTTGCGCCTCAACTCCCGCACAAATGGGATATCTAGCAGGACTTAATTCAAGTCGCAAATGGATGCAAGATCATCTCTTAAAGGTTCAAAACAGACGTAAATTATGTCTAGAACGGATTGCGGAAATCGATGGTTTAGAGGTCGAAGCCCCAGGGGGGGCATTCTACATGTTTGTACGCTTGACTGATGATATGTGGTCCAATAATGACAAGAATTTTGTGTTACAGTTACTTCATGAAGAACATGTATTAGTCGTACATGGCAGTGGTTTTTCACCGATAAAGGGAGTAGGGCACATCAGGATAGTCTATCTTGCTGATTTGGATACTTTGAATAGGGCATTTGATAGAATTGACAGTTTCCTTTCACGACATAGGTTAGCGAAGCAGTCATGAACGTGATTAGTTACGCACCCATGATGAGGGTTTTTGTTGTGACATGCGTAGCATGTCTGTTATTAGTTCCTACAGTGTCTGCAGGAACTATTGAAAATCCTAGTGTATTCAAGATTGGACATATCATTCCATTATTAATTTCTCTTAGTGTAGCCATAGGCTTGTGGAAATGGATGGTTCCCAGTCAACTGGCAAGATTACAGGTTGGTTTTGAGATTGATGATGGCCTTTATGAAATTCATAGGCTGACTAAGGGCAGAAGAGGTGCAGCAAAACTACTTTCATTACCAAATGTGGGATTTGGAGTTGCATTATACATGATGGCAATGACAGGTGTATTGTTACTTATTTCTGAATTAATGTTTGAAGCAGAAATATATTATTTACCAAATTTGATGCTAATGGGGCTTCTTGTTCTAATTCCTATAGTAATCTCTCCATGGGAGACATTAAATGGTCAAATATTAGGTAAAAGGACTGGAACTAGCAAACCAAATGTTATACGCGTATTTATGCGAAGGCTTGGAACATTTTCAGGGTTAGTTTTCGGCTCTTTGGCAACTTGGGTATTCTTGGCACCAAGAATTAGTCCAGATCAGAAACCAATTGCCATTGCTGCAGCTGCAATGGTTTTCATGGGCCCTACCATTATCGCATATGGGCGTATTATGGGCGCATCATGGAACATGCTTCTAATTGGAAAATATCGTTCATGGTTGGGTCGTCCAAATCCAATTGATCCTGACAAATTGAATCCTCTTAGCAGGTTTTTTTCATTCATTCTAATTCTTTTTCTAATGACGATGCCATTTACTGCTGTAAACGGTATAGTGACAGTATTGCATGTAATGCTAAACAATCCAGAAAACGGTCAGGAAGTATTGAACTATGGGGGTATACTAGGGCATCAAGTATATCTCCAAATCCAAAACAATCCTTTACTTTCAGAATGGGAAGCTTTGAAGAATTTGCCTGAAATGTTGGCTGCATATTTATCCCTAAATATTGCAATTGTTGGATTGGCTTTCATATTTGAGTTAATTCGTAACTTATTCCTTGGTGGTCAGGCATTCGGAGGACTTGGTGGAGTTTTACTTTCTACTCCTCGTGAGATACGTTCCGAAGAAAATGCACAATCACGACTTCTATATTTTGCATTTGCAGGTTTCAGTGGTTATACTGCATTGCTTTTAGTTCTTGTTTGTTACAAAGAATTTGGAGCATCAATGCCATTTATTGAGTGGTTTGAATCTCGTGGATTTGATGAGAAAAATCGATTACTTGTAACCTGGATTTTCATAGCAGTTGGCCAATTAATATTCTTAATGACATGGATATTGTCAGCTCCAAGATTCAACCAACTAAGGAATTTGAAATTTGATTTAAATCCCGATGAAAGAAGGGAAGGTGCCATAATGTCCGGTGGTGGAAATTGGATGTTTGATCTGGTTGATGATGCGGCATCAAAGGATGATATTGATGGCTTGATAAGATTTCAAAACCGAAGTATTGGTGAAGATGAGGCTGTAGTCCGAATGGCAAAAAGTAGGGCCAAGATGCTAGAGTTGGCTATGCGTGGATTATGGCCAGGTGCTAGTGAGATTGCCAGGTCAGTGTTAGCCCAAGCAGGTGGCAATGATGATGAAGCCAGAATGATTCTTGCTGCAAGTCATATAGCTTGCCGCCGTCTTGATGCAGCACGAGAGTCCTTACACAATTTGCAACGTCCTGAAGGTTATGATGAGCCCGAATTATTGGCATTCATTTGTGAATGGTTCGATCCTTGGAATGGTACAGTAACTGAAGATGATTTGTGGGATTGGGAAAACAATCCTTGCATCGACCATCTAAATGATTTGATGAGGATGCTAGATTCATGGAGTCCTGTTCCCGCTGAAGGTGCTTTACATAAAGATAGGTTGACTGTTCATGCTAGATTGTCACACATAGCACTATTACGTGCACAAAATTTGCATGAAGACGCCTTAGAAACAGCATTGAGATTGGTACGGGAAAATCCAACAATGGTCAAGCCTCGTATTGCTGCATCTCTATGTTTAATTGACAAAGGAGAATGGCATAGTGCGTTATCGGTACTCGATGAGTTAGAAGAATCAGATCCATACGATCCAAGGGTAAAATCACTAGCAGCAATAATGGGAAGACAAAGGGGAGATGGAGGTGCTGATGAGCTGGAAGTTGCTCTTGCATTGCCCCCAACCAAGAGGTCAAAACGATGGATTGATGAGGCACCAACAAATCCTATCGCGGCATTAATGGCTAAAGGAGGTGTTGATGAGGCCCTAAATGCAAATATGTTAATCGTTGCAGCCCATGCAGTGGAAAAGAAAATGACACCACGATATACTTCGGGGATGTTAGCACAGGTGTTTAATTGGGGGGTATTGATGCCTCTTTGGTTTATATTAGGTACAATAGGATATGGGGAAATTGGACCTTTAGAAGGAATAACAATTGCAGCCTCATTGTTGTTCATTCATCAAGGTATTAGAAGATTCAATAGACAGCAGTGGCGTGTTATTAAGCACAGGGATCAAAAAGCTATGGTGGCTTATGCTAAGAGAATAAAGAGGAGCAAAATTACTCTGAATAGGCAATCATTACCTGTTGGAACACATTTGTTACTTTCAGGTATGCTTTGTACAATTTATGGCAATGTATACGATGTAGGATTGCCAGGATGGCTAACTATGATGGTTTCAAAGGAAACTGAGAAATCTCTCAAGCCAAGACTAGCACGCCGTGCTAATACAATGCGTAGAAATAAGGATGCACGTAATCAAAATTTATCACCAGGATGGTGGCTTAAGCGACCAAAGGAACAAGACTCTGAAGTGCCAGCTATGGAGAGATTAGTTGGACCAGTTGCATATCGTGGAAGGCCTCAATTAATACAAAGGAAATCAGGAAAGGCTGGAAAACCTACAGGATCAGCAAATCGCAAAAGAGGAAATATGAAGCCATCAGAAATGCGTAGGCGTGGAATGCCAACCGATACAATTGTTTCAGAAAAGCAAAGCAAGGCAATGCAGAAAGGTTCTGTAAGACGCCCTGGTAGAAGAACGTAATCTTGAAATTTTCTCATTTGACCAATTGGTTCAAAGGCCTACGACTATGGCAAGACTACATGCTAGGTTCCGAGGGCAATTGGAAGGCTAAAAAAGAAAACTTAGAACTTGCGGAAAAAGTCCTAAAATCTGTTGAAGCTAGTGGAGACTTATATCGTGAAGGATTAGGAATGATTGCAAGTGAAAATATTGTTTCACCTCTTGTGCAAAAGGTTGTGGCGAGTGATTTACATGGGAGATATGCTGAGGGATTACCATACAAGAGATACTATCAGGGCTGTGATGATTTTGATACAATAGAAGAGATTGGAATAAATCTTGCACAGGAAGTATTCAATACACCTTTTGCTAACATACAATCTACAAGTGGTACTGTTTCAAATATCGCTGCACTAAAGGCATTAGCAAAACCTGGTGACTCAATAACGGCAGTATCAACAGCAGATGGAGGCCATATTTCACATGCTAGAATGGGTGCAGTAGGTTTGCGTGATCTTAACCTTTCAACATATCCTTGGAACGAGGAACGTATGGAACCAGATATTGATGCTGCAGCAGAATTAATACGCGAGATTAAACCAAAAATAGCATTATTTGGTCAATCTGTATTTCTATTCCCTACTCCTTTAGAGGAATTAGCAAACGCAGCTCATGAGGTTGGATCAACTGTAATGTATGATGGTGCGCATGTTCTTGGCTTAATTGCGGGAGGATGTTTCCAAGATCCTTTACGTGAAGGTGCAGATGTGATGACAGGTTCATCACACAAAACATTCCCTGGCCCACAAGGAGGTTTTATTCTATCATCATCAGAAGATCCAACATTCCAAAGGAAATTGAACAGTGCTGTGTTTCCCGGCACATGCTCATCTTATCATTTGCATCACGTCACTGGTAAAGTGATTGCACTTGCAGAGTTCAGAGAATACGGTGCAAGTCTTTCAGAAAATACTGTAGCCAATGCTAGAGCCTTTGGATCTGCACTGGCTTCAGAAGGTTTTGATGTTCTTGCAGAATCACGTGGTTACACTGAATCACATCAAGTGTTAACTCGTCACGGGGAATTAGATTCTGGTGCTGGTGCAAAGGCTGCAAGAAAATTAGAGGACGCAGGTATTATCACTAACATGAATATGCTACCTGGTGATACAAAAGCAATGACACCATCCGGTTTGAGATTAGGTGTACAAGAATTGACTCGTGTTGGAATGGGAGTTGATGAAATGACTGATGTTGCAAGATTCTATGCAAGAGTCTTATTGGAAAATGAGGACCCAAAGAAAGTAAAGAACGATGTTAGCGCGTTTAAGTCAAACTATCAGATAATTCGATATTGTTTCAATGAAGATGAAAGAAACGGATATCCATTGTGAGGAAAATATATGCCACTGGTTGATAGCGAAAAAAATTTGCTTGATTCAGAATTGAATCACCAACTTGGGCAAAAATTTTCGACATACAAGGGACTTATTCTTGATAAATCAGGATTCCAATGGACTCTATGGAGACTAGATGCTCTAGAAGCATGGTGGAGATTTTTTGAAGAGACGATAGACACTCCTATGGGCAGAAAGTTAGCAAATGCTGCTTGTGATGAAGAAGAATTTTTAATTTCATCCGGTGAACTCCTAGAAAGGGGATTTTTCAAGAAAAAGAAAATGCAGAAATTGATAATGAAACGTTGGAAATTACATGGTTGGGGTTTACCATTTTTCAGTAATTGTGGTGCCGATGATACAATCTATACCCCCATTGCAGCAGGAATTTTGCAAGCAAATATGGAAAATATTGAATCTACAAGGTATCGTATGTTGTGGGAGGAAAAAGGCCCAGGGTCATTTATTCTCGATTTAGAAAATTCCAATCTTCCAATTCAACCTCCAAAACCAGTAGCAGAAAATATTCTCGATACTGGTGATGAGTTTACAATGGATATTGAAAAAGGTTGGAGAATTGATGGGCAGCGTTATTGTTTACTGCCATTGGGTTTGTTCACACGCCTCGAAAGTTTTTGTGTTGGATTTCATTGTTCTATTGATGATGATGAGAGGAAATCATGGTCAGGATTGGATGAAGGTGCATTGGCAATTAGTATTGCCATGAAGCGCCTGTATATTGCTGGCGAGGAAATCTTTCTTGCAATAGATCGTGAAGGTTGGATTGATTCTGCGAATAATTTGTTGAGCGTGCGAGGTATGGGTCATGTTCAAGATGTAACTTTAATTGATGGTAATGGAGGCGTAGGTATTGATTTCTTTGAGACACCTTCCCCCTTTGTAGTTGGCTTATTAGCAGGTGCTTGGACTAGATGCGAAGGCAGACCAGTGAGGGTTGATTTTGAAGGTAAAACAATCAAATTATTTTCCCGTCATGAGCTGGCATAATACCCAAAAACACCCTAAAGGGTGGGGAATCATGAATTGTACATCCACCGTGAAGGTTTATGACCATTACAGTAGTGGAGGAGTTTGCGTTAATACGCGGAGAGTATAGAAATGTCAATGTCACACAACCAAATGGCCTATGCCGCTATAGTATCCACCTTGATATTTGGATCCCTATTTGTAGGGGCTACAGGTTTCTTCCAAACAAGTGATTCAGGTGGTTTTGACTCTGCTGCAGTTGACGATATTATCGGTGACGGTTCGAATAGTGGCCAGTCAATGGATCGTGACAATGATGGCCTTGCTGATGTAATTGAAGCACAATATGGTACTGATCCTGATGATGAGGACACTGATAAAGATGGAATGTCAGATGGATGGGAAGTTGATCATGGATTAAATCCTTTAGATGGAGGAAATTCTGAAGATGAAATTAATGATCCTGGTGAAACTAATACCGATGGTGGAGAGATTGAGGAAGAAGACGACTCTTGGCCAGATCCCGACGATGGTCCTAATGGTGATCCCGATCGTGATGGACTGATTAATTCGGTTGAGATGGATGAAGGTACAGATCCACGAAGAGCAGATACTGATGGAGACGGTCTAAATGACAAATGGGAAGTACGTTACAAAACAGTGATTCAGGCAGGTTCAGGAACAAATATCACAATGTTTGACCCGTTGTCTGGAAACTGGAATTGTGAATTATTGACAGATTCACTTGTTAACGCTCTTGAGGATATATTTGATGGCAGTTCTGGAAGAACTGATTTAGATAATCTACGTAATCAAAATGGACAGTTATCCTGTGACATGGTTCTAGATACTGACCAAGATTTACTTCACAATTTTGAGGAAGAAACTTATGGCACTAACCCTACGCTTGCTGATTCAGATGGCGATATGTTAAATGATGTCGATGAAATTTCAAACTCGACAATTATGATTGGCTTTGCAACTGGACAGAATTGTGGAAATTCTCTTTTAGACAAAGTAAACCGTGATGCACCGTTTGCACAATTAGCACTCGACAATGGTTTAGCATGGTTCCTTGAGGACATGGATGGAGATGGTGCATTGAATGGACCTTCAGACTATGATACAGATGGAGATGGAATGCCAGATGGATACGAGTTCTGTTTTTCACATATTAATGAGCATCCGTTATACGGTAATGGCAATGCAGGGGAGCAACTTTTGGGCCCTGCAAATAATTCCGATGGATATGGAGATTGGGATGAAGATGGGATGAACAATATTGAAGAATTCCAAGTTTCACTAGCATTTGGTGAAAATAAGTTTACTTCACCATGGCATTTCGACACTGATCAAGATGGAATGCCAGATGGATGGGAAGCAACTAATGGACTTGATCCAAGAGATGGTTCCAATCGAGATTTAGATCCCGATCATGATGGATATGATGCTGATGGCGATGGGGCGGTCACATACTCAGAACTTGAGGACTTTGCAGTAGTGGCAGCAATTGACGTATCAATTGATGACTGGGTAGAGGCAAATCAAACAGTAGCACGTGCACAAATAACACTTTCAGGAGGAAATCGGCAAATAGTTCCATTGATTGCTCCTGTTGCAGGTTATGTGTATTCAATAAATGTGGAAATTGGCGATAGTATTGAACTCCGAACTGATGTTTGGATTGAGATAGTTGAGATACATGAAATGTTCACCAATGTCATGGAATATAATGCCCGTGATACAGATGGAGATGGAATAATTGATGGAAGATCAACAGATCCTTTGAATCCTGATACTGATGGTGATGGGTTAAAGGATGGAATTGAAGTAATTGGTTGGGAAATACTTGTAGTCAATCGCGGAGTTCAGACAACACATGTAACCTCAGATCCTGGGCTATGGGATACAGATGAAGATGGATTATCTGATTTCAAAGAATTTAGTGAAGTTTGTGACTTTGGTTCAAATGCATCAAACGCAGATACAGATGGTGATGGCCTTGGAGATCAAGCTGAAGCTTTGAATGGATTTACATGGGCTGGCGACGAAGGGTTAGAGGAGTATTTCACAAGCCCCTGTATGTATGATACAGACAATGATGGTCTTGAAGATGGTGAAGAAGTAATACTTGGACTAGACAATTTCCTTACTCATGCTAATGATCCAGATACTGATGATGATGGCCTGATAGATGGGTATGAAGTATTATTTGTTCCTAGACCATTCCAGAACCCAACTAATCCACTAATTAATGACACAGATTCAGATGGAATGGAAGATGGATGGGAAATGCAAGTTGAATCTGTCGAGGATAATACAAAGTCACATTCACTATGGGTGGCTACAGATCTTTGGCTTCCTCCTGGTTGCGAATCAATGATTGAGTGCGGGCTTGATGCCGGGGGTTACATGTGGAAGAATTGGTTAGGTGGTTTCATACTCGAAAAGAAGTACGAAATACATGAAATGAATCTCACCAATTTCCTCATTCCTGCAAATGATAAGTGTGGGGGATGTTATGGTCGTTGGGCTATGGATCCTTCTGAAGGTTCATTGAAGGACGATACTTATGATGTCGATAATGATACTTTAGCTAACAGTGCTGAGGCACCTGATCGTTGGAACACTAATCCGGTTGATGATGATACAGATGGTGATTTGTTACCAGATGGCTGGGAAGTAAAATATTCACAGCAGGCACTCGAAAACGGTCTTGTTGATAATGCAACTACTGCTGCAAATGGAGCACGTGGAATAATGGATCCTTCTATGATAGATTCTGATTTAGATGGTATTGATGATGGTATGGAAGACCCCGATCATGATGGATTAAACCGTTCAGGACTCATTGCAAAGTACTGCCCTTCCTATGATGATCCAACATCCTCTAATTGCCATATAAATCCAGATACGCCAGATGGAAAGAGATTCTATGACAATTTGGAGAATTACACAAGTTATGAAGAATTCATTAATGGTACAAATCCGATATCAAATGACTCCGATGGTGATGAATGGGATGATGGACCTGAAGTCTATTACCAAGACCATGACGATGATGGAATGGCTACTGGGTGGGAATATTACTTTAATTTCGATCCATTTGATGCAGCAGATAGAATGGTTGACACAGACGGTGATGGGCATGTCAATTATTGTGAATACAAGTGGGATACTAATCCAAGAGACATAAACAGTTTCCCTGGACAAGGTCAGCTCTGCAATGCGTTTGAGGAATGATATGGCTCAAGGAATCCGTCCGGTTTTGTTGATAGTAATCTTCTTGCTATCTATTCCAATAATTGATGGAGAAGCCGATGAGATTTATACCCCCTCTCTCACTTCAACTTTAGAAGATGGTTCTTGGGTTAATGGGACACTTATTGCAAATGGTTCAACTCAAGACTCCCCTTTAAATGTCGAGTGGCTGCTAATTAATTTGTCACATAATGTAGAAGATTTGGGTGCTGAAATCTTATCCGGTACCTTTTTTACAACTGTTGATCCAGTTTCAGATAATTTATGGATCTGGTCTCTTTCTGCCAATGTTTCAGACATTGAATGTGCTTGCTTACTTCGAATAATACAGGAGAATACTCTTCTAGAAATAATGATTTTTATTGGTGAAGGCCCACATAACCCGGTCTTGTTGCCCGAGCATGAATCAGAGTTTGTGATTGACGAATCAATTATAATCAGTACTAGTGGTTATGTTGCAGATGGAAATTTGATTGATTCAAAATTAATTGTATCAACATGCCATGCACCAAATGGAGCTTGCGATAGTGCCATTAGTAATTTTGAATTAAACATATCCTGGGATGGCAATTTAGGATCACTTCAATTGAATGCTACATCTATGGAGATGTATGACGGTAGGTGGATGTTGTCATACCACCTTCGAGATGCTATGTTACGTAGTTCTCAGAATGAAACGATTTGGCTGAATGTTGATCAGTCTAATCCAATTTCTCACTTTAGCACTTCCTCATCAGGATTAGAAGGCGATGAATTTCACATCGATGGTTCCGGTTCCAATGATGGAGTGTGGGGTTCAGAATTGCAATGCATTTGGTATGTTGAAGCACCTAGTGGAGAGGTGAGTATAATCTATGGTGGCCAAGTTGTGGAAGTAAATGGCGGACTTTATTATTCACAAGAGTGGAATCCACTAGTTGTACAAATTTACCCTAGTAAAGTTGGTACATATAATGTAACTCTTGAAGTTATAGATCAAGTAGGAAGAAGATCGAGTACGAGTAGTGAGATCAATGTCATAAATGTGCATCCAGAAGTTTCTGTATTCCATGAGGATGGGATTTTTTTCCCTGAAATGATAATTGACGATGACAACTTACAAATTCAAATCTATTTAATTGATGGTGATGGGATGGATGATAATATTGTGTCATATTGGTATCTTGATGGTAACCTTGTAGGTAGTAATTCAGAATGTAAATCGTGGTGCGAACTTGAGTTGTTGAATCTAAAATCAGGTATTCATAAATTGGAAATAGTTTCAATGGATGAAGATGGAGCTTACTCAAATATTACACACGAGTTTGAAGTAATCAGTACAAAAGAGAAGAGTAGTAGTAGTACAGGAATGCTAGTTGTAGGTGCTGTAATATTTCTTATGATTTCAATGCTAATTTACGTTCTAAAACCAAATAATAGTCCAAAATTTTCCAATGTTCCTAAGTGGCAAGAAAGATCACGTAAAGAAGAATCTAACTTAGAAGAAATGTGGCAGGAAAAATAGATTCGATGCAAGAGATGAAAAATTAGAGCCTCACCCCCCCACTCATGTGGGAGGAGTCCTTGAGTGCGATTGGTGATGAACCTGTTCGTATTACAAATGAGGAATACAAGGTAAGGCAGCAACGCCTCTTCTCTCAAATGCGTCCAGATGATTTACTCCTTATTACGTCTCCCAAGACCTCTGTTAGATCAAATGATGTACATTATGTCTACCGAAATAGTAGTGATATGTTGTACCTGTGTGGATGGGAAGATCCAGATTCGTTGTTTATGGCACATAACGAAGAAGGAAATTGGGTTGTTTCCCTCTTTGTCCAACCAAAAGATGTGTTGAAAGAGATTTGGGAAGGACGTCGCCCTGGTGCTGAAGGTGCAATAGAGCATTGGCCGATCGATATGGCACATACTTACGAGGAATTATCTGATTTACTATCGAATAGATTAGAAAAATGTTCTAGAGTTCTTGTGAAAACTGGTTGCAACTTAGATGTTGATAGTATAGTAAATGACGCATTTACGGCTAAATCACGTTCCAGACAGAAATTTGGTACAGGTCCAAATTCTATTGAGGATCCTTCTCCTCGAATTAATGAACTTCGATTGAGAAAATCAGCAGCAGAAATTCAACAAATGCGACATTCCGCTATGATCGCCTCACAAGCACATATACATGCTATGCGAAATACAAAACCTGGTATTGGTGAATGGCAATTAGAAGGAGTAATCGAGGGTGTATTCAAATGGCTAGGTTCTAGTGGAATAGCTTACCCTTGCATAATTGGGAGTGGTGAAAATGCAACTATACTCCACTATAATGTCAATTCTGATACTTGTGATGATGGCGAAATATTACTAATAGACGCTGGTTGTGAATATCGAGGATATGCTAGTGATATTACTAGATCTTGGCCAGTAAATGGTAAATTTACTGATGCTCAAAAGGAAATTTACCAACTGGTACTTGATGCCCAAACTGCAGCAATCAATGCTTGTGTGGTTGGCAATGAATATGATGCTCCACACGAAGCGGCGCGAAAAGTCCTTGCTGAGGGATTGATAGAATTAGGAGTAATTAATCAAAATCTAGATGAAGCCTTGTGTGCAGAAAATGGACAATTAAAGAGTTGGTATATGCACAACACAGGACATTGGTTGGGGTTAGATGTACACGATGTCGGAATCTATAGGCCAGATGGAAAAGCCAGAATCTTAGAAGAAGGGATGGTTTTGACGGTTGAGCCGGGGCTGTATTTTGGTTCATGGAGGCCTGATGTAGAGTGCCCAGAGAGATATTCAAATATCGGAATCCGAATTGAAGATGATGTACTTGTTACTGCAAATGGACCTGATGTATTATCGAAAGATTGTCCAAAAACAATTGATGAAATTCAAAGTATTGTTGGTACTGCTTGAGGTGAAATAGGTGCAGTGGAGGGAAGTCCTCAAACATCATATGGAAACTGGCAGTAGATTAAGTGTCGACGATGCTATGATACTGTATGATAATGCTTCAATACATGATCTAAGAAAGGCAGCACATCAGCGTCGTTGTGAAATAAATTCTAGTGATGAAGTGACATATTTGATTGATCGTAATATCAATTATACCAATGTCTGCACAATTAATTGCCAATTTTGTTCATTTTATCGCCCACCAGGTCATGAGGAAGTTTACACACAGTCCTTTGAGGAGATCAGTGACCGTGTAACTGAATTAGAAGACATAGAGGGAGTTAGAATCCTGATGCAAGGAGGAGTAAATCCTGAATTAGGAATTGAATATTATACTGAATTAATTGGTAACTTAAGAAAGAATCATCCCGATATTGACCTTGATTGTTTTAGTCCAATTGAGATAGAAGGAATTGCAGATATAACAGGTTTGTCAACATTGGACGTATTAATTGAATTACAAACTGCTGGCATGCATGGTTTGCCAGGGGGCGGTGCTGAAATGCTCGTTGAAGAAGTAAGAAAAGACATTTCTCCCAAAAAGGGTTCTCCCGATAATTGGTTGAGAGTAATGTCTGAAGCTCAATCATTAGGGATGACAACAAGTGCAACGAATGTATTTGGATTTGGCGAAGGGACAAAAGAAAGAATTGAACACATGGATAGAGTCAGAGAATTACAGGATTCAAGTCTTGAAAAACACGGTAATGGTTTTACCTCATTCATTTCTTGGCCAGTCCAGTTAGAAAACAACACCTATGGGAAACGTAATCGGGGATTAAACAAGATAGAACTTGGTGCAGGTCCAAGCGAATATTTACGCCACTTGGCTATTTCAAGGCTATTTTTTGATAATATTAAGCATATACAAGCATCATGGCCTACAATGGGACTTGAAATAGCCCAAATGGCACTTCTTGGCGGTGCAGACGATGCAGGATCTACAATGATGGAAGAGAATGTTGTATCTGCAAGTGGTACACAAAAAATGCAGGCCACAGAAAGAGAGTTACAAAATATAATTCTTAAGGCAGGATTTAGGCCAAAACGTAGGAATTCACGTTACAATTTGTTGGCTACGCCAGAATGAACCAAACCGAAGGAAGTATTAGTGCATCTAGTCCTTCAATTCGGTTGGAACCACTCCCCATGAAATTGACTCCCAACCCCTTTCGTGGATGTAGTAAACCATTATCTTCAAAGGGAATTCGATAATGATGAATTTTCCTGCTGTTTCAATCTCACCCGTCAAAAGCCATGTGATTATTGCACCTGTCAGGGTTGCTATAATTCTCCAGACGAACGATTTAACCAAAACTCGATTTCTTGTATAACTCATGTATAATTCGTTGAATCAAATGTATATTTCATTTTTGCTATGTTAGTCCGAATCTATTCTAGCATAACATTGTTCCGAACCCGCCGTCCAAGGGTGCATCCAAAAATCTCTGCAATTATTAGGCACTATCGTACCATACAATCCAAATTTCAGCGCGAATGGTTCTGCTGCCTCCATTCGTATTTTGTGGGACATATTCTTGTCCTTGAAATAACCCTTTATACTTCAGATTATTTGTTGTAGAGTTATCTATCCAGTCAGTTATATCATAGGTCCATTGCTCGACGTGCTGTCCTGCACACCAACCTGCTCGGCCATATGGCCAGGTTCCAAATTGATTTGCAACAACACCCCGGTCAACTTCATTTTCACAACCCTGATTATTGTGAACTATAGGGTGCCATTCGTAGTTAGAATTGCTATTCAAGAAATAGTGGTGCTCATGGTCACAGAATTCTGCACAATTTTCCTGGTCTTGATTAAAACCGTGTCCAGTAATCGTTGCGATTATTTTTGCGTGATAATAATCTGCTGGTGTTGTAAAATTATATTGGCGTGTGTATCTTGATTCATTATTATATTCGCCAGCAAATTCACCACCCGTAAACATTCTTTCACCGGCAACAGGAATCTCGCCTTTAGTCCAATTTGAAAAGTATAACTTCATGGTCAGTGAGCCCTTGTTTGCTCCTTGATATTTGAACGTACGTTGTTGGTTTTCTTCTAGCATAAACAAATAGGGAGTTATGTCAGTAATCCATCGCCCTTCACGGCCATAAGTAGTAATCCACCTGACAAATTCAGTGCCACATGATGACGAATTATTTGCATCACATATCTTGAGATATGCGAGATAGTCCCATTCATGACACCCTCCGTAGCTTCCATCCGAATTTTGGTACCTATTACGTCGATCTTCACAAGCATGCTCATGAAAAATCTCTAATGTGTCATATTGTGAAATTTCATGTTGTAAATCTATTGTTACATTTTCATATGTTGAAGTATATCCACCTTGCCACCCTCCAGAATGCCATAGCTCATTTGCTATGGTCACAGTTTCAACATTTGGATCATCGGAACGTATTTCCTGCATGAATTCATAATTATACATTCTAGTTTCATATGCCCAGTGCGAGATATCGTTTGAACTGCTTGTCCAAGCATAGATAGAACCAATTTCTCTTGCGCGTTGGAATCGATCTATTCCATAATAGAGTGACCCCCAACTATTGATTAAATCTCCTAGTCCACCATTTGCATTAGACATGTCTTGATCAATGAAATGTATTCTCGGCATGTATTTTTCTTCCTCGCTAGTAGAAAGAGTTGCAAGAACAGCATTTTCACGTCCAATTACGTCATTGTGAAATGTGCTATCAAATGAGCCATAGAACAAATGTGCATTGTCTGGTAATTTCCGAATCATTGAACCAGGATTACTACTCCATTCGGCGTTATTACCATTTCCACTTGAGTCAGTATATTTGAACAAAAACAGATAAATTTCATGCCCAGTCCATTCTGTTTGGAATGACCATGAACCATCAAGTGTAGGTACTGAAAATGCTGAAACCGTATCCATGCGTCCGCTTCCGTGACCATTTTGTTTCCACGGAATTGGATTTTGATAAACAGCACAACCCTGAATATCAGGTGTCCACTGTTGCATTGTGTTAGAACAATTATCGACGTTGGAGAAGACACCATCACCATCTAGATCAGCGCATCCAACATTGTTCACTGCTATTCCCATTGGAGTCCCTTGGCATTCATCCCATGCATCTACTACACCATCATTATCACTATCACGCTCGGTTGAATCACAACCATGCTCGTCAATATCAGTTGCATTTAGTGGACTATAAGGACACAAATCAAGTAGAACTCCAGTGGAGTTTACGTCATTAACTCCATCATTATCATCATCTTGATCTTCATCTGAATCCCTGCAACCATCTGTATCATAATCTGTTAGGCTAGTGCTGTCCCAGTTTGATTTACCTCTCCAACAAGCATCTAAACTGTCTTCGATGAGGTCATTGTCATCATCAATGTCTTCTTCAAAATCATGACATCCATCTCCATCCCAATCAGTATATGGGCTATTTTCCCAATTCGTATAACCTGTTGGGCAAGTGTCTAGTTCATCAGTAATACCATCATTATCATCATCAGTATCTTCATCATTATCAGAACAACCGTCTAAATCATGATCATTTGTTTCATTAGATATCCATCCTACTACTGAAATACAATTGTCATCGAAATCTATTATTCCATCATTGTCATCATCGACATCTTCACCATAATCATAGCATCCATCACTATCATAATCAGTAATATCATTTGGAACCCATCCTTCTTCTTCACCATAGCCATCAGGGCATTGGTCGATATCATTCGAATACCCATCGCCATCTAGATCATCTCCACCTGTAACTATTATTCTTATCAAACGCTCATCTATAGTTTCAGTCCATATGCCGCATGTTGCAGTTAGGGTGAAGCTATAACTTTCCTCTACTATTCCAAGTGAATATGAAAAGGTACCATCTGGCTCCATATTGACCTGTGTGGTGGCAAAATTTAGACTACATGAATCAATATTTTCATGCATTACATTACCTTCTATTACCACATTTGTATCGATTTCAACTTCGATTATAGTTTCCATTGAAATAAGGGTGACACCTTCATCTGGAGCTTGGACTAGAAATTCCCATGAAGTTGAAATTGGTTCAGAAATATCTTCAGCAACCAAACGTATCGTGACATTCCAGATGCCAGGCTCATCAGGTATTAGTACAATGTTTACAAGATTGTTAACATCAACAATTGTATTTTCTACTTGTCTTATCCCTGATGGTGTATGAATGACAGATTCAAACTCTACTAGTGTATTTGATGGCTGTATCGCAACATTTGCAGTTAGTGTTACCATTCCTCCTACAATTGAGTTTGTTGCAGCAATGGGTGTTAAGACAGCTGTAACGGTTATTTTTTCAGGCTCTTCATTAACAGGTGTACTTTCTTCGGCACCCATGCATCCAGACAATGTAAGCAGGCAGGCCAGAAGAATTGCACGTAGAACTCTGGCCTCCATAATTTGCGACGCAACGAAGTTCCAAATAATGCTTTCATTCAGAAAGCATCACTTTCAGATCTACCATCATAAATCGTGACATCATCATTTACCACACTCTTTCCAGAATGTTTGACTGTGATTGGTAGAACCCAAAGTAGTGTCCCTCCAGTGCTTCTATGAATGCTGAGAACCGCTTCCCAATGTACTCTTACAAGATCTCCATAAATTGTACCAGGCCACTTTCCTCTTGGTGGCTCAAGACTAAATTTGCCACCCTCAAGTGACATTTCCATGTTACCTCCTCTCCCCATCATTCTCATTGGTCTTAGGAACACACCCCCAGTCGCCTCTTGGTTTTGCATGGGAGAATCTTCACCCATACCTGTACCGTCATCTAGCCCCTTTTCCCAATGATGTGGAAGTGGCGTGGTTAAGCCCGGAGGAGGTTGCCCATCGATATCACGTCCAAGCATTTTGAAGACTTTGTGACGTGCCGGTGGTAATACTCCAACACGCCATGAAATTTTCATATTAGTCCAATTTTCTCTAACTTCAGGTATCGAAATTTCCCCTTTCAAAGGCTTTCCACTGACTATTCCACTCAATTTGATTTCTGGAGGTTGTGGAGGGTCTTTCAAAAAAAGTCTCTGACGATTGAGATCGCTAAAGTTAGCCCCTGCTCTGAGTATTATTGGTGTAAGCATCAATGGGACAACGATTACTGCCAACACAGGGTAATCTAGCAGCCCGAGACGAATCTTTCCTGTGCCAAAGGTAGGCAAACCTAGTGAATCTTGTATCGGTACTGTGAATAGATAAAATAGGCAAGTTAGTAAGACAACAACTGTCCAAACCATAAATTTCCTAGTCTTTGCATGAATCGGGTTTGGTGTCAGATACCAACCAGTACGTTGCGCAGAAATTATTTGCGGGGGGTCTCCATGATAATCGCAATCAATCTCATGGTCTCCTTCGACAATTCTTTCTAACATCCATGAACTCTTTTTTCCGATGATAAACGGGGGCACAGTAGCCCCTTCTACCTCGAATTCATGCTCGGCTGCTTCAATGAATTCTGGTAAAATCCGCTTACTTTCAAATGGTGGATATCGTACGCGATGTATCACCTTTACCATTTCATCACCTATGCAAAGAGTAGCCTAAATCCTGCCTTTAATGCAAGCATACGAAATTCTGGAACCCGTCTTAGTAGAGTCATTCCTAGCGGTACAGGATGTTCAATTTCGCCAATAGAGTTGATTAAATCTAAAATTTCAGGCCGTGAAAACATTTCAAAATGTGAATTTAGTTCATCATCACTCGGAGTTGTTATTAGCAGATTTCTCAAAGCTCTTGCCTTATCTTGATCACGCTTTAGAGAGCTATATGGTTTGCATACCTTTGCCAAATTTCTCTGTGAGAGTTTATTATTTATTATTGCAAGATACAAGTTGTCAATTATCGAATCGACTTGGCTAAATCCTGGTCCAATACCACCACCTGTTGTTGGCTTTGCCATTCCTGCAGCATCTCCAATAACCATGACTCGATCCTTGAATGGCCTACGAATTAGACCACAGGGAACAGGTCCACAGTATTTCGAGATCTCTTTCATCCCACTAAATCTTTCTTTCCATTGTGGATGGTGAATCAACGTCTCATACAAACCCTCTACGCTACGTCCTTCCAAACAGTCAGGGGTTGACCATACGCCGATCCTATGATTACCATCTCCACATGGAATTACCCATGCAAAAAAACCAGGAGCAACTTCTTCACCAGTGTACATCTCTAGCCAATTATCTGGACCTTTAAGACCGGTAACATCAGCCTGGAAACCAACCATCATTTCCTTTGGGCGGCCCATTTTAAAATGTCTCCTAGTCCATGAATGCGCGCCGTCAGCACCAATTAACAGATCACATTCAACATTAACTTCTTCACCATTTTTGTCTACAACTAGTTTCATCAAACCGTCATCAAGATATGCATCAAGTGGTTTTGATTCTAGAAATAATTCAGCTCCTGCTTCAAGGGCTTGCCTTACAACACCTTGATCAAATCGTTTCCTACATACTACATGTGTTCGTGGAACTCCATCTTCACCAACCGGTATCATTATCCCACTTGGAGAGTGAATATGAGCGCCGTCAACTGTTGTTAGTATAGATTCTTCTAGATTGACTCTCTCCATTGCCGGAGGATTTACGAGTCCTGCACATTGAAAAGGCCGTCCAATTTCATTATGCTCTTCAAGAAGTAAAACAGAAATCTTCCTTTTCGCCAATTCTGTGGCAATTCTACCACCGACAGGACCGGCTCCAACTACCACTACCTGCCAGTGCATCATGTAGACGGCGTAAAGGGTGGGTTGTCAATCTTGTGCAATTTTACTTCTTTGCAAAGCGATATCCAATACTTTCATTTCCACGAATATATAGTGTGGCGCTGAATGGCTTGCCAGCCTTTCTAGATACAAAGTCATCAAATGGTCCGATCTTTTTAGATTCTATAAGTTGTTTAACTTCATCACGTGTAATTTCACGCTTGCTCATTTCACGTGCAATGTTTAACTTACACCCCTTGTTATTTTCCTCAGGGACGTAGTGTGTGTCAGTTTCAATAATTCCAACTTCATGCACAGTACACATTGCAATGATTCCAGGTTGTATCTCAAATCTCTTAGCATCCGGCGAAACTTCGCGTGGAGGAAATTCAAAGCCAACTTTCTTTTCCTCCAAAACAAGGTAAGCCGGAAATTTCTTGCCACGCTTTGAGGTAAAATCTTCAATAAGTTCTGATTTACCTTCAGTCAATATTTTCAGTGCTTCATCAGATGAAATATCGCGTTTACAAATATTCTTCCCTAATCCTCTAAACTGGCATTCACCATTGTCACAGGAATAGACATTAGTTCCAATCCTAATAGTTCCAGAATTACATCGGGGGCAGGCGCATAATTCGACATCATCTGCGTTAGTTGTTTCAGTTGCCTTGTTAGCAAAATTGATAGTACCTTTTTCTGTGATTGAAACATTGTTTCCATAAGATTCCCCATTTCGTGAAAAGAATCCGTGCAAATCGACAATAGATTTTTCTTCAATCAATTTTTTTGCAGTTTCTCTGTCGAACCATCGGCCACTAGAGTCCTTCCACATTACGAATGAACATCCCTTATCTCGTCCTTCATTTTTTGAACAAATATAGGAAAGTATAGTTTCTCCAACAGATTCGCTACATATCGGACATACACCAATTGGGTCCTCATTTTCATAGAGTAAATTTCGATCGTGTCCTCGAATACCCTCAACTAATTCAGTCACTAAAGTTGTAACTCCATCCATATAGTCGTCACGTGTAGAATTACCTCGCTGAACACTCGCTAATTTAGCCTCCATGTCACCTGTTAACTCGGGCGATGTAATCCATTGTACTGGTATTCTACGAAGCATATCTATCAATTTGATTCCGTGTGGCATTGCCCGTATGCTTCCTTTATTTCGGGCAATAAATTCCCTCGAAATTAATTTTTCAATTGTTTCAGCACGGGTGGCTGGTGTTCCTAGCCCCTTATCCTTCATAATTTCAGATAAATCCTCATCGTCTATTTTTTTCCCAGCATGTTCCATTAGACGTAGCAGACCTGCTTCCTTGAGCCTATTAGGTGGTTTTGTTTTTTCCTCTTTAAATTCATGACTGATCATTTCAGCATCACAAGGATTCTCCGCTAATTCACCCCAGCCTTCTGGAATTTTGGTACTTTTTGGTCTTACAGCACGCCAACCTGGCGTCGTCAATTTCCTCACTTCTTTGATGAATATTTGTTCAAGCTTTGTAGCAGTTCTCTTTTCTACCGACCATGTTGCTTCTGGATGGAATGAAGCCAAGAACTGTCTTGCAATCAAATCATACAGTTTTTCAGCATCTTGATTCATGCCACCAGATGGTAATTTTCCAGTGGGTATTATGGCAAAGTGATCACTAACTTTGGAGTTGTTAAAGTTACGTTTAGAATTATTAAGTCCATTTTCAATCAGATTCTTCGAATGTTCATTGAGAGTTTTTTGAGCCCCAAGTTGACGGACTATTTTTTCAACTTCGTCCATCATATCTTCAGGCAAATATCTGGAATCGGTTCTAGGATAAGTGGTCAATTTGTGTGTTGCATATAATTCCTGCGCAGCAGAAAGGGTTCTCCTTGCAGACCAGGACCACAGATTGTTAGCTTCTCGTTGAAGCCCAGTCAAATCAAAATTTAGAGGTGGTTTTTCCTTAGATGTACGATTTGTTTGTGACACCTCAAATGCACCTGGAGATGAAATTACTCCCTCGAGAACTTTCTTTTCCTCTTCATCAACAATTCTGTGTGCTTTTAATTCGGGATTATTCTTGTCATCCTTATGCCCCTTGCGCTCCCATCTTGCGGACCATTTTGCTCCATCACACTCGAATGTACCTTCTAATTCCCAAAATGGCTTTGGTGAATGTGAAAGGATCTCAATTTCATGATCCACAATCATTGCAAGTGTTGCAGTTTGAACCCTTCCCAGTGATAGTGAAGATTTATCATTGCGTGTTGTTCTTAGGAAAGTAGAAGCAACACGTGTACCATTCATTCCAATAATCCAATCTGCTTCTGCTCTGCTGTATGCTGCATCTCGTAGCGGTTCAAAATCTTCTGATGGAGAGCGGTTTTCCCAAGCATCTAGGATTGCATTATTTGTCATCGACTGCAACCACATTCTAGACATAGGAGTCTTTATTTTTGCATTTTCAATAATTCGACGAAAAATTAGTTCACCTTCTCTTGCAGCATCACACGCATTAATTATCTCTGTGCAGTCCTTAGATTTGATAAGTTTCTTTATCGCAGTAAGTTGCTTACTGTTTTTACCTTTACTTGGTTTAATTTCAAATTTTTCAGGGATAAATGGCAATTTATCTATACTTCCTCTCCAATTTTTAAGAGCAGGATCATATTCTTCTGGAGTTTTTAATTCAAGCAAATGACCCACTGCCCATGTGACAATAATGTTGTCCGATTCCCAATGAGTTTCTCTAGATGTTGTAATGCCCAAAACCTTGGCAATATCTCCGGCGACACTAGACTTTTCAGCTATGATTACGGCCGGCATGATTTGGCGGGGGAAAATTGGGGCTACATGAACTCTCGGTTTTGGGGACTTTTTCACAGGTACTATAGTACCTGTAATATTAATGCAAGTTTTTTTGCATCAAAAATCTCTTCTCCGAACTGCTTCATTCCATACTTCCTCAGCACCTGGGCCAGCGCACCCAACACATCCGGGGTAACCAGCCTCCAACAAATCTAATATTTGCTCCAAAAAATCGTTCCAAGTCGCATTAGGGATCCAACAAATATCCATATCAGGTTCCTCGCCACCAATTTGAAACAAACCCTCTGCAGAAAGCAATCCAATTTTTACAGTAGGGAGTTCTATTCGTTCGGGTATGAAATCTCCAATCTTCAATGTCAGTGAATGAGCAGCATCAAGATGTTCCGCAGGAACTCTAAGCACACATCCCTCTTCTTTTAGAACCCGTCTAGCGGCTTCCCGGAGGGAAGGCCATCTGACATCATTCATCTCCATATTTGGTGGCATGAGAGCACAAGACTTGAAGAATGCCCTCCACAGCGTGTAAACAATGGGGATTGGATATTCACTCTTGGCACGCCCCATGCTCGCGCTAATGGATAGCGAAAAGGCGCACAATAGAGCGATACTAGTTCTGCGGATAATTTCGGCTACAGTCATTGGTAGAATGATGTTAAGAATTTTGTACAAGCCGCGAGTGATTCAGAGTAATCTATTTGGACATACATTTCAAAATCCCTTGGGGTTAGCTGCTGGTATGGATAAATGTGCTGAGGCAATGATTGGTTGGGAAAATTTGGGCTTTGGATTTATTGAAATAGGCGGAGTTACAATGGAAGCCCAAAATGGAAATCCAAAACCAAGAATGTTCCGTTCCAAACGTCATCAGGCTTTGGTTAATAGAATGGGATTTAATAATCCAGGTTCAGACAAAATGGCCAAGCATCTGTCCTCTACATCTAGGCCTAACCTTCCTCTTCTGTTGAATATTGGTAAATCAAAAAATACATCCCTTGAGGATGCTCCACATGATTATTCAAAAACAGCAGAACTTTGTAGAGATTATGTCGATGGCTTTGTAATTAATGTGTCCTCTCCGAACACACCTAATTTACGAAAATTGCAGAAAGATGAGGAACTTGCAAAAATAATTACCGCTGTTAAAAATCATAGTAGTGGTAAGATTGTGCTGGTTAAAATTTCGCCAGATTTAGAAGATATTCAAATCAAAAGTATAGTTGATACTGCACGAAGCTTGGGTTGTGATGGAGTAGTTGCAACAAACACAACGGTATCAAGGCCTGATGAACAAGGAGTAATGACTGAAACAGGTGGTTTATCGGGACGACCATTGGCAAAACGTTCTACTGAAGTTATTAGATTGATTGCAGATTACACAAATGGTGAATGGCCAATAATTGGCGTGGGAGGTATATCTACAGCTGAAGATGCATGGGAGAAAATTGTGAACGGCGCATCGCTAATCCAGATCTACAGTGCTATGGTTTTCAAGGGTGGTTCTGTAATCAAGGAAATCGTAAATGGACTTGATAGAAAATTAAGAGAACACAATTTGCCAAATATTCAATCAGCTGTTGGTTTTGCGAGGAGAGAATAGATGCTAACAAGACGAGGACGTTTACTCTTGTTTGGAGGCATATTGACAGGATTGCTTGCTGCAACATTTCTTCTTGAAGCACCTGAACCTACTAGAAGTGTAGATGAAATCATGGACAACCCCGAGGATTTTGTGGGGCGTAACATTGCAATAAGGGGCGAGGTCGTTGACGGTAGTATTGACGAGGCCAATTACACATTCATTATTCATGGTACAGCCTCAAATTTATTGATTGAACATTTACAAGCTGCTCAAACTACAGGTGGTCTGGATGATAATAGGACCGTTTATGCTGAAGGAATCTTGATCAAATCAGGGGATGAATGGGTATTTGAAGCGAAAGTAATCAAAACTAGTTGCCCCTCAAAATACGAAGAAGCCAATGAAGAGTAATTCCGGTGGATTCAAAACAGTCGTGTATCACGCGTATACGGGATAGGAGGGGAGTTTGCGTGCCCTCTTCCGCAAATCGCAAATGGCGGTCCGAACACCAAGGGGCGGCTCAGCCGGCTCATGGGTTCCTACAGGCGGACGTCGATGTCTCGCCCCCACGTGACCCGGGTGTCATGAACCGAAGCCGGAAGGAGTCGGGAATCGAATAACCGGGGGATCAGGTCAGGCCGGGAACGGAGCAGCCCTACCTGGGGCCATGGGTGCCGTGGGGTAACGGGACGGAGGAAGTCTGTAGATTTGGCTCATGGGTACGAGAGTCCACCTTTGGTAATCCCACCTACATTCAAATGTCAAATATGACATCAGCATGCCATCCTGGGCCGGTAAATTCGGGAATTTCCTTCCATTCTGATTTTACAATTTTTCCAGTGCCAACTTTTTGGAAAGTAAAGGCATGAGTTGTTACAGCTTTTATTTCAACTTCGAGTTTTACTAAATTTTTGTCGACAAATGAGACCTGGGATTTAATCGAATCTTCATGAAAAATTATTTGACAATCGACGAGGAATTCATTGTAAACCTCGGCACGATAGATGACTTCGTCAAGCCACTTGATTACTAACAAATCAATATCTCCGGAATGGCTTATTTCCCATCTTCCAGTTTTGCGCATTAAACTGTTAATGTCCTGTTTTCCTTCCAACAGAATACCTTGCATTCCAAGTGTTAACTCACGTAATAAATCAGATTTATTACGGCCAAATGCACGAATTCCTATATCTGCGGTTGTCGGCAGAACCCAATGGCTCAAACTTTCACCTCTGTGATATTTGCAAACTCCATGCAACTTCGCCCAACCTGTCTGCCAAATCTTCTCGCGTGAGTGTGAAATTATTATCTTTTGACATTATGCATTCACAGGCTGCATTAGCAAGGTGTGCGATATCTAGTGGCGATAGTCCTAATTTCACTCCAGCACAAACCGCCACTCCTGCAGCATCAATTATTCCAATGACTCCTCTTGCTTGTTCTACCGTACAAGTAGCATGAATTATCTCTCCATCTGTAGTGTATACAATTACACCATTTTCACCTTGCAAAACCATGAGATTACCCCATTGATTTTCTTTGACTAATATTGCAGCAGCTTCAGATGCAGTGTTGCAAGCCATTCTTTTTGCCATTAAATCAAGCCCCCTTGTCTGGAATATGACCCAATCAGCACCTTTGGTACGATGTAAACCAGTCAGTTTTGGGTCGCATACAACTGGTACTTTTGCACTTTTTGCAGCATTAACCAATCGTGCAGCACTCTCGTCTGTAACAACTCCTTGCCCATAATCTGATATAACCAAAACATCAGAATTAGTAATTCGTTTTACTGCTTGATCCATGATTTCGTCTAGTGCTTCTTCATCAATTGCTCTATCATCTTCTATATCCCATCTTAGCAACAATTGTTGATTTGTAATAAGATATTCTCTTCCAGCGATAAGTCGTGTTTTTACAGTAGTAGTTCTACCATCTATGACTGCAATCCCATCACATTCAACACCCTCTTTTTCAAGTGCTTCAATGATGCTAACTCCCGCCTCATCATCACCCACAACTCCAAACAGAGAAGCGTCAAGACCAATATTTTCTAGGCCCCTAGCAACATGAGCGGCAGCACCAACATCATCATCTCGTTTTGTTTCTTTGAGGACAGGGACGGGTGCACGGGAATTTAGGTTGTTAGCATATCCGTGAATATATCTATCAAGCATTATATCTCCCACCAAAACAATGTCTCCAGATACTTCCTTGATCATAGTTTGCAAATTTAATAATCTGTCATGGATTTCATTTTCAATTTCATTCATACCCATAATAATAACTCCTTCATTATTGTTTTTTCTTGTCAAGTAATTCTGCTAACACATTAGCGTGAAATGAATCTGTAATGCCCAATTTCTTACGAAGTGTAACTAACATAGCATCTTCATCTGAAGTAATCATACCGTCTTCTAATGCAGTTACAAGAGTGGCCCGATAAGCTTCAGATTTTTGATCTAATTTGGTTTCACTCAAAGCCTCATTTAATAGAGATTGATGAGTTTCTTTATCGATACCATAAGCCTCTCTCATTGTTTCTAGTAAGGCAATTTCATCATCTATGATTTCACCATCCACTAGAGCCTGTTCAAGCATGTCACGGTAGACTTCTTCTGGTGGAGGCGCATCCACATTGCGCCTAGCTTCATCAGAAAGTCTACGAACACGATCTGGATGCATTCCAATAAATTCCACAACTTCAGCAAGTAGTTGTTGCTCATCCTTTGTTATTTTCCCATCTTCCCACGCACGTGCATACATTCTTCTAACCAAATCTTCACCAGCTTGAGCATCAAGGCTAGCTACACCTTCTGGATTTGAAACAGGAGAAACAACAGGGCTACTATGAAATTTCATACCCTCATCAACATGTGAAAGTAAATCTAGAGTAAACTGTCCTCCAGTTCTCAATGATGATAATTTGACTTTTTCATCATTCTCTATAACTACCTTATCAAGTATTTTTTCACGTAATTCTTGGGCTCTAATTCTTCCATTTGCAGTTAATCCGTACACCTTCCTGCGTTGTTTGGCACCAGGGATATGACGTTGGCTTGAAATCAAATCTCCCCTCTCTTCGAGCCGTTTAAGAGTACGCGGGACATGCTTTCTTTGAACATGCACCGAGGCTGAAATGCCAGCTTGAGTGAGACTAGATGGTGCTTCCCATTGCCCTTCAGGAAGAGGGTGATCAAAGAGGTGAAGAAGAGTCCTTTCTTCAGTGGTTAGAGTCCCGAGATACCCGTCTACCATTATCTCCCTCCCTATGGGGAGGGAGCGGGAGGCACATAAGACCTACACCCTTTCGATTGTACATGGCGGGCGGACGTGGAGGCAAACCTAGGGTCCGCGAAACGCGCAATTTAGGCTTAAAATCAGAGGGGGCACCATCGAAGCAAAACCCTGAGCCTATATCTTCTGATGGAATGTGGTTTATTCCCGAGCCTTTGAGCAACAGATTACATCAAAAATCTGCGATTGGAATAACAGTGGAGGGAGGTATATTGCTTTCACCTGAGGAAGTAATGTTTTGTCATTGGCATAGGCATGTGCCAATCAGTGAAAATTGGTTTTCAGAACGAGTAGCAGAGGATGAAACTTTCCCCTATCGTGCTGTTGCATTTGATGTTTCAAGATCTGGTGGAGAAAAAGTGGTTCCACGAGACAGTGAATGGTTTAGATGGGCTCGTGATTCCCATCCGAATAAAGGTTCTTTCGAGGCAAAAATCATTTGGGCAAGGGCTGCAGAAGAATTGAACTATCTAGATCTGTTAACTTGGGTTCAAGAAAATCAAGAAGGTAATTGCTTGAGCGAAATTGCAATTGTAGATGATGAAATGGATGTTACAATGTATAGGCTTTCAAAAATAGATCCAGTTGGTTCGCTTACACCTGCAACTAAAGAGAAGCATCCACATTTAGGAACAGAACAAATGTCACGTCGATTTTTGAGAGAAGATGAAAAATCATGGCTCTCAGGAGAAGATAATCAAGTCACACGTTTGTTCACTGAATTGAATAGTAGGGGCTTGTTGATGCGTCCTGGATTCAAATATGGTTGTAGGTGGCGTGTATATGCTACTCCAGTTGATGAGGATCATGCGCCATGGTTAATGCAAATGGTTGAAGATTCTCCGAAGAACTGGGAGGGTATTTGCCTTTCAGTAAGACTCGCCGAAGGAGTCAACAAAGGTTGGGTCATCGCCATATTCCGAGAAGGTTGGAATTTCTTGATGTTCAGGAGACACCTTCCTGGTAGGTGAATTGACTCCTAATACAACCCATATTGCTGCCAACAATATTGCAAGGGGCACTAATGTTCCAGGGTTAGTCCATTCATCGAAACCGTCTAATTTTTCATTTTCTGCTATAAGTTCAACATTGATGACATATCTATGGCCTGAATCTGATGCAAGAATTACTTCACCATTAGCACGCATACCAGGGGTCAATAATCCTGCAGGGTCAATATTAAGAATTACAGAATCTCCAGGAGAGAATGATTTTTGTTGTTGTGTTGTTGCAATTCGATCTAGTGGTCCGTCAACACCTACATACCAAATTTGTTGGCCGTCTCCTCTAAATTCTATTGGAATGATTAGATCACTTTTCATGTTGACTGGCACTGTGGCATCAAATGTACTTTCTATTGGGATATTACCCATGATCTCGAATTTATGTTCCAAGTCAAATTCCGAACCAGTAGCACAGTTGATAGTTCCTGTAATTATACCAAGAACTCCAGAAACTCCTGGGGAAGAAAATTTTAATTCATCACCCTCTCTTGATATTTCACGCCCATCACTACTTGTCAGACTCATATTGAACCCCTCACAATTACCTGAAAATGGTATGTTGCTATCTCCTGTTAAAATAGAACCATGGTCCGGTAGATCAAATGTAGTGTCATGACCACATCCTTCTGATTCGAATGCGACAGAATAAGTTCCATTTGTAATGGAAACAGTTCCTGTCCAATCTACTCTAAAACCATCCCGATTCCTAATGATAATATCACCACTAGAACCAAATGAATCTCCATCTCCAAACAAATCACTAGCTTCTCCGTCATTGGTTCCCGATACTAGATTCTGCTCACCGTCTGCTTCAATGACCTTCAACCAAGCTCTATCTGGATGGGAATTTGCAATATTATCTTCAACACCACCAACCGAGTGATCCTGTTTCAGGACAAGAACACCTTCACCAGGTAGATGACTATCAAAACCATGTGAAGTTCGGAGTTCAACCCACACATATTCTGATGAATCTAATTTAATTTTCAATGCCTTACCTCCTTCAGACATTCCAATAAGATCAACATCAGGTCCAATACAATTCCCAGTACCTATCCAATCCAACTCAACATCCAAATGACGATCACCTCCAAGTAACTCAATCATTGGAGATGTTGGTAGAGCTGGCCAAGCCCCATCGCCATTCCAATTACCACTAGACATAATGTCCCACTTGCCAACACCTTTCCATGAATTTTGTACAGTTTCATCGGAGACAGGATACAAATCAATTCCTCCAAGTTGATGGTACATTTCATGTATAATTGTCCCTAGATTATTTGATGATTTATGACTTGAAATCGTATAGTGTCCAAGTTTCAGACCATCGGGTAATTCTACTGTTTCATCTGTCGATGCAAAATGGCTCCATATCGAATTGCTAGCCCCATTGTCCTCTTGGGGCTTCACACAGTGCAACAATAAAAAACGGTCAACCCATCCATCTCCATCTAAATCATAGTTGCTCCAATCAACATTATTTTTCACGGCCTCAGCAATTTCAACGGAAAGTGTATGAGGATTATTTCCATCTATTCCCGAATCACGTTCACCGTTTACGTCAGTGCCATATGACGAAATACCGTGTGCGGGCGTGATTATTTGGTCATGATAATCTACAAGCAATTCAATGTGATCTCCAAACGATTGCTTCAGATGATTACTTGCACCTTGGTCGAGAAGATTGGATGCATGATTTTGATCACACCCTGCAGGTTCCTTTTGATCACTAAAATCGATGAGCACCACTAACCACCTTTCTTTTTCTTGAATAGGCAATAGGTCACCCCCTCCATCCTCTTCGATGATAATTGCATGTTCTCTAAACCAGTCATCGATTGATTCTGAATTAATGAATGCAGTTATTGAAATCATCGCTAGCATCAGGGCGATGGGATATGCAACGAAAGCCTTCATCAAAAATCTCTCCACATTTATTACCTATGAATCAATCGTGGTGTAGTATCAGTTGTAAACCAATCTCTTGCATTTTTGTCAATAATGATTCGTCAGGTTCACAAATCCACGTATCAAATTGAGCTAATTGTAATCCAAATGGTATGGTATTACCATAATGTATAGACCTAACACCATAATTACTAAGCAAATTCATGACACGATGATTTGCTTTATTCTGCGACCACGGTTGAGTTAATTTAGCCATTGAAATTTCTAGTTCAACGGGATTTCCTGTTGTACGCATTGTTGAAATGTGTGCTAGATTAAGTGTTGAAAATTCAACGCCAAGAAAACGCATAGAATCTAGAAGTGAGGGAGGTAAAGACTCAAGGACACATCCAGAAAATACTACACGATTAACATTGAATCTCTTTATCGTATCAAGTAAGATGTCTTGCTCATAATCAGATCTACATACAGCATTGAAATATATTGAACCCATTCCTTGTAATGCAGTAATTGAATCTACCGTGCCACAGCAACTACAATCGGCATAAAGAACTCGCCAAATTTTCCCCTCCTTATCGAGTAGAGATTCTAATCCATATCCAGTTGGTGTATCCGCATGGAAAAAAGGCCACCCCAATATCTCCACAATTCCAATTGCAATGAGACTTAGGCATATTAGTAAACCAGGATATCCGCTTGGTACAATTAACCACAACATCATCAACATAATCCCATATATACGTAATCTCCACCAACTTGCATTTTTCTTAAATAGTAATCCGCTTATCCCAGCAATTATTGCAATACTGATAGCACTAAGGACGAGGATTATTGTCCATGATATGGAAATTGAAATTCTAATGATTTGTGCGGCATCATACTTTCCAGTCAAGCCAGCATTAGCATTGGTTGTGTGTCCAATTGAGTAAAGCCAGGGCAATAATTCACCAATGGTAACCCATAGAGCTCCTATGCCAATACTCCAAACTAAAACCATCCAAATTACAAACATCCTTCTTTCACTAGGTAAAAGTCCGGGTCTTGCAAAATTATACGCCTGCATCATGCCAAAAGGTGCAGTTGTTAGCAAACCAATTAATGCCGCAGAAATCCAGCGTGTAGCAGCCCATTCATCCGGAGAAAAAATGTTAATGCAACTTCCAGAGCAAGGATCCAAACTAAGCAATAGCCAATGTAATATTTTATCAATGGAGAAGGACCAAATCCCCGTAAGTATACAGAATAGGATTAACGTTGCTGTAACTCTCCTAGTAAATTCATCTAGGTGTGAGTTTATGCTTTGTCTGTCATCACTAGACAGATGCAAATCATTCATACTAATCATACCAAATCTTTGGCCAATTTTGGTGCTCTTGCTTGCACTACAGTGCGGTAAACTCCAAAGATGGACCAAAGAGCACACATTGTGATAACCAAAATGTAACCCCATGGGAGGTTAACATCCACGGACCATCCTAGTAATATTAGCAACCCAACACTAAGAATCCCTCGAATGATACCTTGCGGTATTGCTAGGTTCATGTCAAGATGGGGAGGTCCGCCCGAAAATCTTCTTTCATAGAATTCGCCTTGTATTACAGCAGCGATAATCAATATTGATAGAGTTGTCCAAAAGTATAGATTACCTTGCTCAAAATAATTGGCAGCAAGTTCAGCTTGCCTTTCTGCTTCAATTTCTTCTGCAGATTTTTGACCAAATAACGCCTCATAGTCTCCTACAGAAATTGTGCGCAAGGATGGATCAGAATCATCAGTTGCTGTTCCGGGCGCACTTATTGTAAAGGAAAGAGTATTCCAATGATCGCCTTCGTCAGCACTGCCGCTATTATCGGCGGCATTACCTGCTAATGAGAAATGAATATCACCAGTATCTTCTGCAGGAGCAGTCCAAGATACGACCCATCCATTACCTACGGAATCATGGGATATAGCGCCATTTGAATTTTCAACGAAAATAATTCCACTTGTTTCAGCAAATGTACCGCCTCCATAATCCCATAACATGAAACCACCATTGGAATTTGATGCATGTACTAAATCAATGGTCATATTGTATGTCGTTCCAGTTGTATATGTACGCGGAACTCCACTAATTGAGATTGTGATATCAGTAGATGGAGAACCACCTGCTCCATGGCATGTGCAACCCTCTTCAGGTACAATCCTATCATTTTGGAGCCATGGAGGTCCTTCTGAAAAACCAAAGGCTGGCGCTATTAGAAGAATAGAAAGAATTGAGACCAATAATAAGCTCAATCTCCGGGACATTGTTCTTGGCCACCTGTGGTTCGTTATTGAATATTTTCACACTTCCGCCCCTAAAGGGGCGGTCAATTAGTAGTGAACTCATAGTTCCTTCATAGCATTATTGAGTTCAGTCATCATGGCTTTACCGTCGCCGAATAACATCATTGTTTTATCTTCGTAAAACAAGTCATTATCAACACCAGCATAACCTACAGATAGACTTCTCTTAATTATACATACAGTGCGTGCTTGGTCAGCATCAATTATTGGCATGCCTGCTAACGGACCTTCACCACTTCTTGCTACGGGATTACAAGTATCGTTTGCACCAATCACAACTGCCATATCACATTCCGGGAATTCCGGATTAATTTCATCCATTTCGATAAGCTGTTCATATGGAACATTTGCTTCAGCCAATAGAACATTCATGTGCCCTGGCATTCTTCCAGCAACAGGATGTATTGCATATTTTACCTCAGTATCAAATCGGTCACTAAGCAAATCAGCGAATTCTTTCACCTGGTGTTGGCATTGACTAACTGCCATACCATATCCAGGAACTATTATCACTTTTTGTGCGCCATCTAGCATCATTGCAACTTCCTCAGGATCGCTACCTGTTTTCGTCCGAGTTAATTGCTGCTTGTCTGTACCACCGAAGGATTTGAACAGAACATCGGCAAGCTGTCTATTCATTGCTTTACACATAATTATAGTCAAAATTAATCCTGATGCACCTACAAGACTTCCTGCGATTATTAGTACACTATTATTGATAATAAATCCAGTAAATGCAGCAGCGATTCCTGATAATGAATTTAGAAGACTTACTACGACTGGCATATCTGCACCACCGATTGGTAAAACCAAAATTATACCAAGAACACATGAAATACCAATGATACCCCAAATGTATTCTGTATTAGTTGGATCTTCAATGCTTAGGTAAATCAATGCAATAACTGAGATGAAAAGAAGTCCCTTGATTGGATTTAACCATGCTGGACCCCATGTTGGAGTTCTAAACCATTTTCCAAATATCTCTACACCGCCCTTTAATTTGTACATTGCAAGCAAGGAACCAGTCAAAGTCATCCACCCAACCAATGCTGAAAGACCAGCTGCAACTACTGTGACAGTTGTACCCAAACTAGGTTCAGGAGCAGCATTTTCCTCAATCCATTTCCATGCCTCTGAAAGAGCCACAAGCGCAGAAGCTGCACCACCAAATCCATTGAACAGAGCAACCATTTCAGGCATACCAGTCATCTCAACTTTGACAGCCATGATGTACCCAATTATTGATCCAATAATCAATCCTGATCCAATAATAGTCCAGCCAATTATTCCCCCATCGAAGTGCATGTCAATTACCGTAGTAATTACAGCAACAGCCATCCCCATCATGCCATATTGATTACCCCTAGGTGCAGTTCTAGGATGTCCTAATTTTTTCAGCCCAAAGATGAATAGTGCAGCAGAAAGTAAATATCCAAAAGTCACCCAATCTTCGAACATATCAGGCACCCCTCTTCTTTCCAGCAATCATATTCAACATTCTATTTGTTACTGCAAATCCGCCCACAACGTTAATCATTGCAAGTACTAAAGCTACGAAAGCTAGTATTCCACTAACGACAGTTTGCCCTCCCTCATATGCGACATTTGCACCCATTAATGCACCGACTACGCTAATTCCAGAAATAGCATTAGCTCCACTCATGAGAGGAGTGTGTAGCATTGAAGGAACTTTAGTGATCAATTCAAAACCAAGGAAAATAGTCAGTATGAATAGCGTAATCGAACCAATTAACATTTCTGGGGTCATCAAAGTACACCTCCTAATCGTGTTTGTTTTGGATGTATTTCTCCATCCTTACAGATTAGAACTCCGCCCATTCCCGGAACATGAAAATCATTTCCTTCCGGAGCTCCGACTAATATGTCGTCTTCTTCAGAGATTTGGAATCCATTTTCTTTGTCAACCAAACTTGTGATGAATGTTGTAAGGTTATTTGAATATAGCATTGATGCGGTATTGGCCAGTGTGCCTGGAAGATTTGAAGTTCCTACAATGATAACGCCATTATCAGTTGTGAATACCTCTCCTTGTTTCGTCATTTCACAATTACCTCCGACATCTGCATTCATGTCAACTACAACAGCACCGGATTTGAAATTATCAATAGCAGATTTAGGAACGGTTATGGGCGCAGGTCTGCCGAAAATACGTGCTGTAGTAACAATTATGTCAGCTTCACTGGCAACTTCACATACAGTGTCATTGACTTTTTGAATAAATTCTGGAGTCAAGGGTTTTGCATATCCAGATTCATCTTCGAAATCATCCATGCCATCCACTTCGATGAATCTTCCACCCACCGACTCAATTTGCTCGGCAGCAGATTTCCTTACATCAGATGCATAGACAATAGCCCCCAACCGTTTTGCTGTAGCTATTGCTTGAAGACCCGCTACACCAGAACCCATTATTACTACCTTTGCGGGACGTACAGTCCCAGCAGATGTGGTCATCATAGGTATACCTCTAGGGACGTGTGAAGCGCCTAATAGAACTGCTTTGTACCCTGCAAGATTGTCTTGGCTGGAATTAACATCCATTGATTGTGCACGTGAAAGTCTTCTTGGAATCATATCCATACTTAGAAGAGTAATACCTGAATTTATGCAATCATTTACCTTTTCAGGATGACGGAATGGGTCAGCAACGCATGCAATAACTTGATCTTTGGATAATTCGTCAACATCAACCATTCTGATTGAAATAATAATTTCACATTCCATTACAGTTTTACGATCGGCAATCTTTGCACCGGCTTCTTCATAATCACTATCATGATAATTTGCGGCTACACCAGCATTATGTTCAACAATCACTTCGAAACCAGATTTAACTAATTTTTTCATACTCCCAGGTACAATCGCAACTCTAGTTTCACCCTTAGGTTCCATAGGTACACCAATCTTCATGAAAACACCTCTTGGGTGGACATTGTCACACCCGATGCCAACCCCCACCGTAATCCGGTTATTGAACGACACGGTCGAGTATTGATAATTAATTTGCTGGAATCTATTGCCTAACCTTATGGACGAGTTACGCTTGGGGCTAAATATTGGGGAAATTCCTATGGCTAATGGTCGCAGAAAAATTGCAGTAATTGGAGCTGGTAATGTGGGTGCAACATGTGCATTCGTGTTAGCGCAAATGAAAATAGCAGATATTGTTTTACTCGATATTTATGAGGGATTTGCTAAGGGTAAGGCACTTGATCTGAGTCAAAATAGTAACGTCTTAAATTATAATGGCACAATCATAGGTACTTCAGACTATAATGATATTTCAGGTTCAGATGTTGTAGTTGTTACTAGTGGTTTTCCAAGACAGCCGGGAATGACACGTGAAGATTTGATTGGGAAAAATGCAGACATAGTCTCTCAGGTTGGTGCTGGAATTAGGGATCACGCTCCAGATAGCGTTGTAGTAATGGTGACTAACCCATTGGATTTGATGACCTATCACATGCAAAAAGTAACTGGCTTCCCAGTCGAACGTGTGATTGGACAAGCAGGAGTTTTGGATAGTGCGAGGATGGCACACTTCATCGCAATGGAACTAGATTGCGCTGAAGAGGACGTCAGTCCGATGGTACTTGGAGGTCACGGGGACACAATGGTTCCTTTGCCGAGATATACTACAGTTGGTGGAATTCCAATTACTCAGTTAATTAGTGAAGAACGAATTGCAGCGATTAGTGCACGAACAGCTTCAGGTGGTGGTGAAATTGTCAAATTACTTGAAAGAGGATCAGCATTTTACGCACCAGGTTCTGCAGCAGCTATCATGGCTGAATCAGTATTAAATGATAGACGGAGATTATTGCCAGCCTCCTGTTACCTCACTGGACAATATGGTCTTGATGACGTGTATATTGGTGTCCCCTGTATACTTGGCTCCAATGGTGTTGAGAAAATTTTCGAGTTGGAACTAACCGAATCAGAATTATCATCCCTTCAAAAATCTGGTAATTTTTATAAAAATCAATTATCGGAAATATTGGGGTACTAGTAACTTTTTAACTCGAATTTAATTTAAATTATTAAATCATCAAATTGTTATATATGTATGATACTACGAACATATATGTCTGACAAATTAGAAGATGTTCGTCAGACTTTTTTGGAGACGATGGATGTGGTGAATTTCGTTTCATCAGAACTAGAAAAATCATTGAGTAAAATTGATGATTTAGACTGGGAAACAAAACTATTCCAAGTAGAAATACAGTATCCAATTGCTTTACCTCCAGGGAAACAGTCTGGATTTTGTAAGAGTATCATCGACGATTGTGATGGAATGCTTATTGGCATTTCTAGTGGAAATCAGATAATGCCTACAATAAAAGGTAATTTCATTGATAAAGTGGATGGAAAACATCATGAAGATACAATGCAACCGATAAAATATGATATTAGCCCTAGAGAAATGGTACCGTTTGCTACATATTTGCATAAAGTGATAGGAATAATTCAATCAATGCTAAAGCAGAAATGTGTTTATGTTAAAATTGATACAAAAAAAGTATTTGCTGATACTTTAAAATGTGGCGATGATTATTACCCTGATCAAAACGAATTTGGTACAAATGATCCAGAATGTGAAAATTTCAAGGCAGAATCTGAGACTTTGTCAATGGAAGAAATTGAGGTAAGTCAATCAGGGACATTAAAAATAGGCAAAATCCATTTCAGTGGCGATCACAAATTATTAAATGGATTTATTGCCAATTTATTGCAATTCAATTTGGGGGGTGGAAATTAATGAAAACCGTAAGAATCAGAGAGAAGATCAAAAAGTTCCTGGCCGATAACCCACGCAATACAGCAGAAATACTTGAGCATATCAATAATACAATGCGCCATGGGACAACCTCCCAACAACTAGGAAATGTCTTATCAAAAGATAAGGATATTGTCAAAGTAGGTCACATCAAGAGATCTGGCATATTGTCCGGAGGTGACGATATTTGTGAATGGGCAACTCGAACTTGGGTTTCAGATAATTGCCCTGGGTGGATAGAAGGCGAGGAACTGATTATAGAATCAGAATTGGGAAATATCTACAGCGTCCCAAAGAAGCAAGTTACTTGGAAGATATCAGATTTGAAACCTCATATTTTAAATAGGGCGGAAGCTAATAAATTTACAAAAATCACACCAGATGGTAAACCCTATCATGATCTTGGGTCTCATCCCGTTACTAAATATTCATTACCTGATGAATTGAATCAATATTACTCTCCAATCGAAGACCTGTCACAGGAGGATTTAGTATTGTTTCGCGATATCAAACAAATCTTTAGTGAGTCATCAAATTTACAAAATAATTTCGAATTTTTGACAAAGTCCTTTGCTGCAATTCGATATTCAAAAGACAGCTCATTTTCAATTACTCGACCTGAATATGACGATGAGGATTTACCATGGGATAATAAATCTACATCACTTAATCTACTGAAATTCATTTCACGTTTTGGAGATTATTGCATTGCTAGTGCAGTGGGGCGACAATACGCAACTCTGACTGAATCATCTAGTTCTGGCATAGGTTTAGGTATTCTCATGTATGAAAATGCTCTTATTATTGCAAATCCATTCCCAACAGAAAGGGTTGATGAAATGAATTATCTTTATCTATCTCTGAACAATAATTTGGGAATTGCTTATCTGGTTACAGGCCATTATCAAAAATCTCTGGGGGCATTAAGTAGAGCACGTGTGAAAGCAATAAGCATGATTGAGAATCTAAAGGCGGACTTAGTTTCACACCACGAATCTAAACTGTCTTATCTTGAAGAAATATTGGAATCCATCGAGAGAAATTTTGATCCACTTATGGAAATTATGAAAACGAATCCAAATAAGTTATGGGATAATAAAGATGAATTGGACGATGTCTCATACGCATAGTTGTAGATTTTCTAAAGACACTTTTTGCTAATCAAAATAATATAACCCAACCGATTCCAAATACTACAATATCACACATAGCATGGGTGATGTATGGTATCCAGATGCTCCTGTATTTTACATACAACCAACTAAATGCACTGCCACCAATAAATAGCCCGAGACAGGCTAGGAGATTAACCCAAATCGAAAATCCCAAAAAATGTAATGCAAAGAAATGATGCAGCACAAATATTGAGGCTGAAAAGAAAACAGTAGCCCACATTCCTTTGAACAATAATTCAGCCTTCTCAACGATAAACCAACGAAAAACATATTCTTCCAATACCGAATTTATCAATATCCAGAATAAAGCTGCACCAATATACAAAGTGGGATTTGTCAGTCCAAAGGGTTCGAGCGATTTTGAAAAAGTTGCATAATCCACACTATCTTTACCAACGATTAACCATGCAAGGATCATAATAAGTGAAAAAATGGTTCCAATAATCACCGCATCACGATAACCTCCGTTATTGGGTCGTGACCATGAAATAGGCAAAACATCAATTTTTGTTCTCCATAATAGTGGTAAGCCAAACATCCACAATTTTGAGGTCACCCATGCTATTTGCCCTAGTAACCCATCACCGGTCCCAAATGATGAAACAACCGAAAAAGTTGGTGCTAAACCCACCAAGAAAAGTCCTAATATGGCTTTATGCTTATCATTCATTTCCGCATCCTCTTTATTGTTAAACAGTAGTTCTCACCGACAGTTGTAGGTTTATCTTCTCCATGTGTTGAAACTCTTACAAACTGTTTTAGTTGTTTATTTCTAGAACGCATCCTAGCAATAATTTCTTGGCCAATATAACACCCCTTGTTGTCATGAACAAGATGTCCCAGCCCACAATCTAGAGGGTTGAATTCAGGAGTTATTTCATGGCCATGATGTGGGATCATATTATCTACTCTGTAGTTAGAAAATTGCTCTTCAGTCATAGTTACTTCAGGTCCTTTTCCTATTGGAGATATTATCAGAAATCCTCTGAAAGTATTGGCCTTTGTAACACCCTCATTGACCTCTATATCGGCTGTAGAAAGAAAAACTTCGTTACTAAAACTTGCATCCCCTATGCTAACATCGGAGTCTAAGATGCGTGTTTTCAAATGGGAAAGTAGCGATTCCTTGTACGGGTTATGTCCAATAAGTGCAACGAAATCATCCATTACAATTACATCACACATATCTATTATTTTTGCCTTGATAGTTGTAAATACAGTTGTACACGTGCCATTTACCTTATTTGTAGAAAGGCCATTTATGAATTGTAAAACATCATTTCCTCTAAGAATTAGAACATAACTATCAAGGGCAAAAACGCCCATATCAAAGCCTCAAGCAAAGGATTCGCCACAGCCACATGCACTGCTAGCATTTGGATTGTTGATTTTGAAACCGCCACCCATCAGACGGTCAACATAATCGATTTCAATTCCATCGAGTAAATGTGATGTAGCATTTGGAACCAAAACTCGAAATCCTTCAATAATAAGTTCCTGACAATCTTGTTCAGTTGATTCTACAATTTGTAAATCATACATGTACCCTGAGCAGCCACCTGATAAGACACCTACAAGTAGGGCATGTGATCTATCATCACCAAATGCGTTTTCAAGCATTTCTTTTGCTTGTAAAGTTATAGTTAAGGATACCTCAACCACCTCGGGAGTGTGTACCAATACTGCGCCAGTTGAGTCACAGGTATTACAGTCCATGTGCTTTGGACTCACCGGACACATATCAATATGTGCATTGATTCCAACTCAATGTCCAATTTTATTTCTTTTGTTGTTCCTTCAATAGAATGTTGCATCGACGGATTTGTTCTTTTGCCAATTTCTGCTGTTCATCGTCAAGGCCACGTGGAACGGATTGCTCAAAGCATTTCACAGCATCTCCAAATCTTTGCATTTCTGCATAAGCAGTTCCCATGTTGTAGAGTGTTTTTCCCTGAACGCCACTGGGGTTGATTACCATGGCGTTATGATATGATTCCACACACTTGGGATAATCTTCGAGATAGTAAAGAGCATTACCTCTACCATTTAGTATTCTAATAATCATTTCATCATTGTCAGCAAATGAAGGCAAAGCACGATCAAAGCATGATAACGCTTCGCGATATTTTTTGTCTTCAATCAATCCTACGCCCTTGTTATACCACTCAATGTCCTGATTTGCAATTGCATTTGAATTTGCATTCATTGGCAACTGCTCATCAATTTTTGCTGATGCTTCCAACGCAGCTGCAGCTAAGTCAACCTGTACATTTGTTTGTTGCTCAGCGATTTGAACTTCAGGCCTAGGTGTTAAATCAGGTAATTCTTGTCGTAAAACTGGTTCAGTTATTTGTTCCGTTTGCATTTGTATTTCTGGTTGAACAGGGGTCTGTTCTTCAGCCAAAATATTAGCAGCAAGATTTGTTGATTCTAATGACGGTTGAGGATTTTCTAAGTTTTGTGCCTTTTCGTGACACCTTTGTGCTGTGGTCATGTCACCAGCTGCTTCAAGTGCTTTTGCTAGCCCTCTCCAAAGTGTTGGATTTAATTTATCAGTTTCTATAATTGATTTCCAACAGAGTACTGCTTCAGTATGTTGACCACATGCTGAAAGCGCTCTCCCTCTAAGTTTAGAATTTGACGTCAAATGGTTCAAAGCCTCACCGGCTAACTCTGGCCCTGCAGGAATTGTAGGAGGTAATCCTGCAAGGTTTGCAAGAATTTCTGCTTCACCTTCTGCTAGTTCTACCAGTAATGTTGCTAGTACTATTGCCCCATCATCGCTAGTATTAGCAAGTAATCTTCTAGCATGTAATAGGCTTTCAACATCGCCAACTTGTTCCGCTATTTCGGCTATTCTTTCTGTGGCTTTAGTATAGGTTCCATCTCTTTCAACTGCACTTCTAAAACACATTAATGCGGCTTCTAGATTTTCTTTTCTTTGATGCAATGCCCCAAGATTAAAGAAACATTTTGCATCATCATCATTTAACCCGATAGCATGATTATATGCTTCAATTGCATGATCATCTAGACCCAAAGAGGCCATTGCTCCTGCCGAAATTTTCCAAGAATTGAAGTGCTCAGCAGCGCTACCATGCAAATGCTCTTTTAGAATTGTCAGAGCACCTTTAGCATCACCAGCAGTGAGTTTGCTCATTGCTTCATCACACAAGTTGTCAAGATTTACTTCTTCAGGTTCTAGGACGGCGACAATTGGCCTTTCTACAACATCAACTACAGGTTGATGAGATAGGATATCAGATTGATTGTCGACCATAACTAATTCAGGACTCTCGATTGGTGAGGTATTAGTATCTTCAACAACTTGCACAGTTGTAACTATATTTTCTGCAGTGATTTCAGTGCCCGCATGATGTATTGTCGCATCTACAACTGAATCATTTGAATGCGGCATAACTTTTGGCGTACTTGGTATGACACCACCAGCGGCAGTTGCTGAATTTAATATATTCATGAGAGATGGATGTCCAGGGTAATGATTCAAGGCCTTGTCAGCAATTTCAGCCGCCCCATCATTTTCGCCAATGCGATCCAAAAGTACTGCTAGATTTGCAAGAGCAGGCCCGTGATTAGGATCTAGGTCAAGGCAAATAACAAATGACTGGCGAGCACCCTTGGAGTCTTGTTGAGCTTCTAGCAGAACTCCTCTGTTGAACCATGCCATTGCATTTGATGGGTCAAGTGCAATTGATTTGTTAAATAAAATAAGAGCCCCTTCATGATCGCCAGAGCGATGAGCTGCTTCACCCTCAGTTACCATCGCATTAACATCAACAACAGTCTGTTGCTCTTGGTTACCAGCATTATCAGCAATATTGTTACTTTGATTTTCAACCTTTGCCGAAGAAACAACACCTCTTACGACTTCTGCCATTGAGGACATCATGGCATCAGTTATCTCAGCTGCAGTATCAATAGCCCCTTCAATCGAATTCTTCCCTTCGCCCTCAGACATGGCTGTCACCATGTGGGCTGGCAATAACATACGGGATAAGCATTACCTGCACATGGTTCCGGCGAATTGATACGACCCTATTGGGTCGTCATCATGTGCGTCCTACTTTTACTAACGACTTTGGAGGGAGTTTTATTCTAATCGAGCCAGGAAAATTAGAAGTCGAAAATGCTGTACTGGAGGTAATAAAACCCATTTTTATGGGTGCTCGTCCAGTGACTCAAGTTGAATGGACTTCAGTGATGGGAGAGAATCCTTCTAGGTTTCAGGATGGTTGGTCTGCTGGATTACGCCCGGTAGAGAAAGTAAGCTGGCTTGAAGTACAGGATTACATTTCAAAACTTAATGAAAATGAGGATAAATTACGACTTGGATTATCTGGTAGGTGGCGCCTTCCCACTTCGGCTGAGTGGGAATATACTTGTCGTGCAGGAACTAAATTACGCTGGTTTCATAGTGACAAAGATTCCGATTTAGACGAGGTTGGATGGCATGCCGGCAATTCAGGTGCAACTACTCGAGAAGTTGGTCAAAAAAAGGCAAATCCCTGGGGATTTTTTGATATGCACGGAAATGTTTCCGAATGGACTTCATGCAGTGATGGCTTGAAACGAGTGACAAAAGGTGGTTCGTGGTTAATGGAGTCCGAATCAACAACATCCTCCGCATTTACCCGCGTAAATGTTGATAGACGTAGTGATAGTATTGGTTTTCGTTTGGTTTGGGCGCCATTGTGATTAACTCCTCTCAGGTGGAACATAATATGCGTCTCTATCATAACCCCAGATGCTCAAAATCTCGTCAAGCGCATGCTATTTTAACTGCTAGAGGTATTGAATTTGAGGATTATCGCTATCTAGAGGTAGGTATTTCGAAAGAAGATATTGGTATTCTATCCAATCTCCCGAATGTTGTCAGAACAAACGAAAAGGAATTTCAAAATTCGAAAGATGATCTCGCTGATGCTAAAATAGTTGCAAAATTATTACTTAGTACACCAAAATTACTTCAACGTCCAATATTGGTAAGTAATCACGAAGCAGTAATTGGCAGACCGCCAGATTTGATAACTAAACTACTTCCTTAGTCTTGAAAACTTTTACAACTCGAAGATTGATAAATATCTCCAGATATGCTTTAACTCTCTCATCAACTGGTGAAATATCTTCATGATATAATGATTCCATAATTGTGCAGATTTCTTCAAAATTTCTATTTCCATCAATTAGTTCCCAGAGCATTGATTGTGTGTGATGCATAGTTCGGCGAACTATTTTGGGTGCCCTGAGAACTTTTGCTAACAAACGTTCAAATTTTGTAAATTTCTTTTCGATTAATAATACTACATTTCTACCAGTAACACCCTCAATATCAGGATAAATACCAGGTTCGTCTATGTACTCCCAGTCGACTGGGATGCGGATAGGAATTAGTTTGGACCAATCTTCATTTTCCATCAAATCCCCTCAGTACTCCAGGTCAGATATAACAAGGATATCATTGATATAATTCCGCTATATGCAGAGATTTTTTTCAGATTTTCATGTTCTGAAAAATTATGTAACCACCATGTACTAACTCCAAAAATAGCTACGAGCGCCATTAGCAGATACCACATGACTGGTAACTCGGACATATTTATCCGAATCAGTTTCTTACTGTGAACCTTGCGAATCTTGCCACTGTTGATATTCAGCCATTTTCTGATTATACTCTTCTAACTGTTTTTGATACTCAAGCATTGCAGTATCAGTAACAACTTCTTCTGTAAATGCTGAGGCTGGTGGGCCAGTTGCTGGCGGGCCAGAAGTCATTGAACTAGTGGGTAATTGTTCGAGTTCAGAATTGTATTTTTCCCCTTCATATTCATCATCATCAATGCTTGTTTTTCTGCGCATAAAAAGTATGATTATGAAACTAATTACCGTAAATCCAGCAGCACTTAATCCAGCCATAAGTACTGATGAAAATCCATCTTCTACAGTTGGTTTATCCCAACTAATTTTGCTGTTAACACTATAATTAATTTCATTATCAGTGCTGGTGATTTTGATAAATATTTCACCTTCCCAATCTCCTGATTCTCTCATTAGTTCGCAGCGTAAATCGTATCTTTGTGTAGAAATATGGCCAACACTCATTTCGATTCGAACGTTTTCAAGATGTAGTGCCTTGCCGTCGCATAGTATCCCCCAGCCCTCTGGGATTGTTGCTTCTATGTCCAAATTCTCGATTTGCGTTGAGGTTGAGGTCAAATTTACCCATATTAATTGCGGTGTATTTGGGTCAATATTGTCTCCAAGATCACGAGGTACATCTTCCAAAACTACATTACGTCGTTCACCAACCATTATTAGTGAATCTAGTGACCTAAGTATTTGATTACCAAATTCATCTTCCCCGCCTTCAAATTCGAGACGCATAGAAATTCTAGTATTCAAATCGCAATCCTTACCAATAAGGATTTCAGCAATTAGTTCTACACTTTTAGTTGGTCCCAGGTTCAGGTTCAGCCACGATCCAGCATCTGTAGAGCGCCCATCATCAGTTGATAAAAATCCAATTACACACTGCGTCGGTGGTGATGTATTCATTACTAATCTTGCACGGCTAAATGCATCTGCTGCATTTCCAATATTCCATGCGGTTGCGTTGAAGGTGTATGTATCTCCAGTTCTTACTACCGCTTCATCCGGATATCCATCTAATCTTGGATTTTTTACAATCTCAGTGGATGCTTCAAACATTATTGCATTGTCCTCTGGTGAAATATCAGCACCATTTTCAGGATTAACCGATATAGTTATTTCATGAAATTCCCCTGGAGATTCTAATGATGGTAGCAGTAACCAAAAATCAATTTCCTTAATATTTTCAAGATCATATGAAACTGAAAGATCAATTCCATCAGTTACATTCTCTCCTTCATTTAGAGCCCACCATGTCCATGATTCTGGTGCCCATGGCAAATCAGGTATCGCAGTAACAGGGCCATTTCCACCATTTGTGACTTTTATCTTAATCAAATTAGCAATACCTGGTGACAACTTTACCGGTGCTTCAATAATTTCAAGTGATAAATCATTGACAGTATTGACCCGCAACCCTTGCCATCCATCACCGGCTATTATTTGTCCTGATCTAAGTGAGGTTGCTTTTGGTTGAATCATTGGGCCCCTATCACCAGCTTGCGCAGTTGTAGGAGATGTAATTCTGACCCCAAAGGATGAATGTGCACCTGAATTGATTGCCAACTCCTGGCTCCATAATAGTTCGACACTCCATCCTGTCACTTCGGTAAAATCCAATTGTGGTTGGAATATATCTAATCTCGATGCATTATTCCAAATGGTGAAGGAAATATCCTTACTTGAACCAGCATCTATGTCAATTATACCTTGGAATTGCTCATGAACCACAATTTCAGCATTACTAATTATCGCAGCAGCTACTTCGATTGCTCTTGTATCAAGTCGTAATGAATTATTGGTGCTTGTTGCAGTAAACCAAACCTCGGCAGTAGTATCTGCTTCAACACCTTCGGGAACAGTTACCGTGAACCATACATCTGCAGGAGAGTCAGTCCTTACTAGTACCTGTGTTGATTGATTAAATGAAAAATCTATGGCCCAACCCAATGGCACGTTTTTATCTTCGAGTGAAAGTGAGAAAACATCTGTTGCTTCACCAATATTTTGCACTTCTATCGAAAATGCACAAGTCAAACCAGGTCGACACCTTGGAGTGAATTCAGGCACAACAATATTTGGAATACGATCAGGTAAAACTTTGATATTAGTTTGTACACTATCAGTTATATCATTGAAGAGATTTGAAGTCATATTTACCATGACAGGAATATTTCCCTGTGTCGAATTTTCATCAATCATGACATGCAAGTCAAATTCACGAGACTCTCCTGGCATTAATTCAAGACCTGAAGAACCAATACTTGCACCATTAGGGTTTGCAAAATAGTGTTGCCAATTGCTCGGTATTCCTTCAACTGAAGGGGAATATCTAGCCGAAATATTTCCAATATTTGCCACTTCGAGGCGTGTTGTTGACCAGTCCCCAGGCAAACCACCCATTACACTTACACCTGAAAGGCCAACGTTGTATTCACTCTTACGCGCGGCTTGATCATAAATAATTACAATATCATCAATCCAATATCCAATATCTGAATTTACAGCATCAGATGTAAATGTAAATCTAATTTGTGTTGATGAATGAAAATGCGAATTATCAACTGGAATTAATGGTGAATTTCTGCCGTTAAATGTGGCAGAAAATGTTTGCCAACTGATTCCATCTTGAAAGTTATTATCAACAACATTTTGCATTGTAAATGTTTCATCCCAATTACCCATATTGTCTTTGATATGTCCCTTCATTTGATCTCCGGAACCAGCACCTCCCGTGTAGAAAAATGAGTATCCAATTGCAGAATTGTGTCCACTAACATCATCTGCTACATTGAAAACAGGACTAGTCAGAGTTGAAATCGATGATCCGGAATAAGAAGAAAATTGTCCATTGCCTACGTGAAATGAATTAGATTGGGAAATGTATGCATCAGAATTAACCTTCCAATCTCCATTACTTGTCCATTGCGACATATCAATGCAATTATCATACAAGTAGGCAACAGTCAAATGTCTAGATTTTTGATTATTTGATTGATCATCATCACCATTAGAGTTTGATACTGATATTTGTAACGTATGATTTCCTGAATAATATGGCGTCCATAAGATGTCGACAGATGATGATGATGAACCTGAAATTGGGCTAATGGTTTTAGTGGTATTTAGTAACTCAAACCGTGCGTATTCATTATGCAGAACATTAATCGTAACATCAACAAATCCAGATTGAGAACTTCCCTGATTAGATATTATTATGTTGATATTCATCTCAACGCCGACAACACCATCTGTGACATAAAGTTCCTGTGGTTTGTCAAATTGAGCTATTGGATAATTGGAAGAAAACATTTGGTACAGTGATTGATTTGTTGTATCTGGATATGTTATTGAAACATCACCTGGAGTTAAGTCAATATTTACTGCTCGTCCGGCAGTAGCTTCAGCATAGGGTGCAGCAATTGGAATTAGCAGCGCGAGCAGAACAAATACAGTAACTCTACTCATGCGCCTCAGTGTACACGTATCATCGACAAATATGACACCTTCGACGTACCTATTCTTCGCTAATCCCCAATGAAATAGTTGCTCTTTCCATTTTTATTTCAGTTCTTTTTTGCTTTGCACGTGCAGCGATATACAGGGTAAATGATGGAACAAGTACCATACTGAAACATCCAATTACAGCTGCTAGAGCCCACATAAATTCTGTCGCCGTATCAACTTCAAATTGTGTTACGTCACTAAATTCTTCATTGACTTGCGTGAGGTTTACAGACGGTGAAACATTCCTACTGCCATTCTCAATTATTGTAATTTTCACGCTTATTGGTGTATGAATATTGGAAATGATGTCTCTAGACTTTTTTTCAGCTTCAACTAAATCATCAGCATATACAGCACCCTTCCCACGTATTGCCGGATTAGGACTTGTTAGTAGTATGATTTCACCTTCTTGCGTGGAATCAATTAACGTGCTATGGGCAGTTAAATTAGAGCACTCAGTTTCGCAAGAAAACTTTTCAGCATCCGGATTTCCTAAATCACGGTGCCCATAGAAACCACCAGCATTTGAAATTGTCATAGTTGCACCAATTACCAGTTGTGTGCCACTTAAATTAACCCATGTTAGATTAGTTCCATTTAAGTTAGAGTCCCATGTCCACGTAGTTTTATTTTCTTCTTCATCATAGAATCGATCAGGATCACCAAGTTCTACTTCGTTTTCAATCGAATGCGATTCATAAATGTAGTATGACGGGCTTACTGTGGCTCCATATACGGCATATGCTAGCAGTAAAATGAGCGTCAAACCAAGACCGATCAAAGTCCGCAAGAGATTGGGATTCTGGGCCAAAGCCTTCTTCATAATTGTGGGCCAATCATAAGGTATTGATGAACCCTGCCATACTAGGTCCGCAGTACCCTATTTTTACAGTGTGAAAAATACCCTCTCAACAGTGTCCTTGATATAGAGGGTTAAAGTCGGCAGGTTGCTTGGTGTTGAGATGACGACGTCATATGATGTTCCCGCAGACTTGCTGAACCCTGCCCTAGCAGATATGCTTGCTAATGTTGATGAGATATCTAGACCCGATTGGGCGGATTTTGTCAAGACAGGCGTTCACCGTGAAAAACCACCAACCCAAGATAATTGGTGGGAAATTCGTTGCGCAGCAATTCTACGTAAAGTTGCGCGTAAGGGTCCAATAGGTGTAAGTGCACTAGCACAACTCTATGGTGGGAAGAAGGACAATGGTTCTAACCCCTATACACCTGTAATGGGAAGCCGCCACATTATTCGTACTGCATTGCAACAATTAACAGAAGCTGGTTTGCTGCAAATGAAGGAAACCAAAACAGTGCAGTCAGTCGATGGCGATCAAAAATTGTATGCTGGACGTTCTATAACTGCTGCAGGACAGAAGTTATTGGATGAAGTAGCACACTCTGTTCGTGGCGCTGCTGAAGAAAAATATCCAGGTTTATCAAAGTATTAATTGGAAGTGAGAGGGTGTCTGTAATGTCTATTTCTGGTGATGATGAATTGGCCAACATACGTGCACAACGTATGGCCCAACTCCAGTCACAAATGGAAGAACAGGTTGCAGCACAAGCTGATGCAGAAATAGAAGCACAAGCCGAAGCACAAGCAATAGCAGCATTAGACAATGCGATGAAGTTGATATTGACTCCAGAAGCACGCTCTAGGTTAGCAAATTTGAATATGGTAAACAATGAATTAGCGACTAGAGTAAAATCACATTTAGCAAAATTATCAGGTGATAATCGAATTGCAACCCCAGTTGGTGATATGCAATTAAAGAGAATTTTATCAGGTTTACAAGAAAACCGCCGCGAAACAAATATTCGAAGAATTTGAGGTGTTAATATGGCAAGAAATAAACCTGCAGCAAAGAAGATTCGCTTGTTAAAAGTTGGAAAACAGAATCGTCGTGTTCCAGTTTGGGTAATGATGAAAACAAGTCGAAACACTGTTTCACATCCTAAGCGCCATCATTGGAGACGCAGTAAATTACAGAGGTGAAAATCATGGTACGCGCAGCAGTCAGTGAATTAATAGTACCTTTGAGGAAGGCATGGAGTATTACGCGTTACAAGAGAGCACCACGTGCTGTTCAAATTATCAAGAATGAAGTAGTCAAGCATCTGAAGGTTGCTGAGGATGAAGAAGTCTGGATTGATCCGGCGGTTAATGAAAAGATTTGGGAGCGTGGAATTGAAAATCCACCACGTAAGATTAGATTACAAGTAACTCGTCACGATGAGCCAGATATTCCTATTGAAGTGAAGTTAATGGAGGAGTGAAAATGGGTAATATTCGTCCTACTTTTATCAAATTACGTGCAATAATTTTGTGTGAAGAACACGGTGAGAAATTTACTGATGATTTTGATCACAACAAAAAAGTGGTCGCGGAGTTGACTGATGTTGAATCTAAGAAGTTACGTAACTGGATAGCAGGATACGTAACTCGTTATCGTCAACGTCGTACTGATTGAGGCTTCATAATGGCGATACGTGTCGCCTGGGAGCGTACACCAGTAAGTGTTCATGGTTCAAAGCTTGAATTAGAGAAACTCATTCAACATTTGAGGACTAAGTACAACATGCGTAAGCACTCGCTAATAATGCCAGATAGAGAAAATGAAGAGGAAGCAGTATTTTTCCTATATGCGCCTTGCGATCCAAGATGGATAACGGAGGTAATGTAATGGGAGATAGGCTTGATGTCTCCCTACCATCTTCTAGTTATAATTTAGATATCGTATTGGTCGGCATCAATCATCCTGGGAATTTAGGAGCGATTTGTAGGGCAATGCTAAATCATGGATATGATAGACTAATTCTAGTAAATCCACAATGTTCGGTTGATGATGAGATTGCCAGAAATAGAGCAAAGCATGCTGGAATAATTCTCGACTCAGCAAGAATCGTTCAAACACTTGAAGAAGCAGTTTCAGAATCTTCAATGGTAGTTGGAACAAGTGGCAAGCGCGAAGTTGGTAGCAAAATTTTGTTCCGTCATTTCATTCTACCTTGGGAATTTGCTGAAAAAGCTCGAACTTTCGAAGGTAATATTTCCTTAATTTTTGGAGAAGAAGGTAAAGGTCTGTCTACTGAAGATCTAGAAAAATGTGACCTACTCTTGACATTACCAACTTGGGAAGGATATCCAATTACAAATTTGTCACAGGCAGTCGGTCATTGTGTTTATGAATTGCATAGAGATAGAGTAATTTTTGGAAAAAGAGTATTGGGTGTCGAAAAAAATCGAACATTAGCACCAGAACTACGCAAAATATTGAAGCAATCAATAAATGAATTTGCTCAATCACTTGATACTGAGAAATCAGATCTATTTTCTGATGTTATTGACCGTGTAATAATGCGTGGACTACCAATGGATACAGAAGCAGAGCGCTTAATTGGGGCTTTAATTCAAGCAACAACAGCGTTGCAGAAGTTAAGCGGTGATGAAATGTGGCATAAAGATAGAAGAAAACGTGTCATTCCTTCCAACAAGCCCAACTCTTAGGCGTCTCTCTAACGTGCATTGCTACTAGTTTCAAGTTATTTCCATAAGTAGTTTTTAGGTGCGGTTTGACCTGCTCGAAAGCCCATTTAGCAAGATTTTCTGCAGTTGGTATGAATGGAACAATTACAATACGGTGATTCTCTGGCAGTTGCTTAAACAGATTGACGAGTAAATCATCACGCTCGTATATCACAAATGCATGATCAATAATATCATGAATATGTTCCTTGAGTATTGTAGAAACATCTGAAAAATCAATTATCATTCCTTCTTCTGAAGCACCCTCAAAATCAACAACATCTCCTTCTATTTCAGCTTCAAATCGGTACCTATGCCCATGCATGTGGCTACATTTTGATTTATGATTTGGAACTCTATGCCCGGTATCAGTTTCAACATATCTTCGTATACTTGTTGTCATAATTAATTCTCCTTAAAATCTAAACATACTGAATTTATACAATATCTAAGTCCTCTATTTTCCTGGAACAAATGTCCCAAATGTGAATCGCATTGCGAACATCGCAACTCTATTCGACTCATTCCATGGCTATTATCTGTTGATTTTGCAATATTTGCATCTACTAATTCCGAATTAAAAGCAGGCCAACCACAACCTGAATCAAACTTAGACGTGGAATCAAATAGTGGTTTTCCACAATCATAACAATAGTATGTACCAACTTCAAAATGTTTGTCATATTCTCCAGTGAAAGCACGTTCTGTTCCACTTTCTTTCATGACATGGTGCCTTAGTTCTGCCTTTAATGCCCCTTCTAAAACATCATCCCACGTGGTTACATATTCAACGGGATCTGCCCTGCCGATTGCATGGAAAGCAAGAATTCTCTCAATATCAGCACCGCTTGTTCCACTAGATCTTCCTTCTTTGTCAGGATTATATGATGTATTAGTGTTTGAAAAAACAGTATCAAAGTCTAATTTTAAAATCTCACAAGCATCTAGAGCATCGCGTAATATTGTTTCCTTACTGCCATCGATATATGGTAGATGGAATGATACTGATTCACTCTCCCAATTTCCAAGTGCAAATGATTTTCCAATAGACTCATAGAATTCAGGTCGGCAATCAGGATAAATTGCGTGATCACCAGAGTGAACTCCTAATGCTATTATTACATTCTCACCACTCTTAAGAGCCACAGATAGCCCATATCCATAAAGAATCGAAGAAAAAATTGCATTGCGATTTGGTACAACTGTTGATTTCATTTGTTCAGCTTCATAGTGACCTTCAGGAATTTCAATATTTTCATCAGTAAGTGCAGAATGAAAAATACTCATGGCAGAAGATAAATCAGCAATTTTGTGTTCAACTTCTATTCCGTTTAATTTTAGATAAGAAATATTGGCCTTTGCTCTTTCTAATTCAACGTTGTGTTTTTGACCATATTCATATGATAGGCAACTCACCTCATAGCCATCAGCGAGTAGTCGCAGTAGTAAACTGGTAGAATCCATTCCCCCACTAAAAGCCATCACTGCCTGCATTAATTTACCCCCATCCACTTGTGCGTTTGGAGGGATAATCTCCATCCCGGGTTTGATTTAACAAGCGATTCAACTTTAGCAAAATGCCGCCCATTTTCCTCAATAGAGTCACTTTCTATGTAACATGGTTGTATAAATTGATGTGTAAAACCATTCTTCAATTCATCATACATCGACAAATCTTGCCCACAATATACGACTTTCAATTCATCGCCCTTCCTTTGTTTGATTGAAACATTGGGGTAAAGTTGGTCCTTAGGAGATACACAAATCCAATCAATAATATCGGGGACAGGTATTGTTCCATTGGTCTCGATTGAGAGATTGATTCCATGCTTCTTTAGTTCGTTTCCAATCGTGTCCAAATCATGTAAACAAGGCTCTCCTCCAGTGAAAATAACCCTTTTACAATCATATGAGAGAACCTGATTAACAATTTCATCCAGTTCCATTTCTTGAAATGTCAAGAAATCAGTATCACACCATTCACATCTGAGATTACAATTCCCGAATCTAATGAAAACATGGGGAATGCCAGCGTGAAATGCTTCACCCTGGACGGAATGGAAAATTTCCACAATTGGATATGAGGCCATGTTATCACTTATCTTGACAATGGAGGATTTTGGATCAATTGCAGTAATTCGCTTCGTGCTTCACTTTTATCAAAAAACACTCCACGCATTGCACTAGTAGTCATAATTGCATTTTGTTTGGAGACTCCTCGGCACTGCATGCATCCGTGAGCAGCTTCGATAATTACTGCTGACCCAAGTGGATGTAAGTGCTCTTCTAGGTCGTCGGCAACACCTTTTGTGATTCTTTCTTGGTTTTGTAATCTGCGAGCATGTAGTTCAACAATTCGCGCAAGTTTACTAATTCCTACAATTCTTTCAGTTGGAATATATGCAACATGTGCTCTTCCTTTGAAAGGCTGAAGATGGTGTTCACAGGTGGAATGAAACTCAATATCGCGCAGAAGAACAATTCCATTATATCCTTCACCATTGAAAGTAGAAGAAAGGACTTCAGACGAGGTCATCTCATATCCTGCAAATATTTCTTCGAATGATTCAATCACTCTTCTAGGAGTATCTATGAGGCCTTCTCTATCATTTCCTCCTTCGATATAATTTAGCAGCGTGCTAACTGCCTGCATTGCTTCCTCTTTGGAGGTCATTTCATCTCCTCCATTCGACCATGCCTTGAATCAATTTCATCCAACTGATCAAGCAATTTTCGACATGCGGTGCGTATAGCATCAGCGACACTGACGAATTTCCCATCGTCACCAACATGCAATTTCAAGTCTGCCAGAATTTGTGCTGGCATGTCTAAACTTACCTTAGGCATGGTCTAAGGCTGAAACCTCATATTTATCAAAGTATTCCTATAGTAATACTCTAGTAATATCCTTATTTTTTACTTCGTGTGATTATTGCTCTTAATCCGCGATCCAAAAATTACTCAGGAAAGAGATGCTACGAGGTCCTCTCGCTTGAATTGCCTTGCTGCATACCATGCTGCGATTCCAGCATATAACAAACTAGAAACCAGCCACACAACTATATGTTCTAAAATGACTCTATCTAGCAGCAATTCCCTCATTGCTAGTAATATATTCACAAGTGGCACTGAAAACCAGAACGCCTCAATTCCATCTAGGTTAATGAATTGAGTGAATATTGCAGGGAACATTATGAAAATTATTGCAGGGCCCAGAAGTGACCCTGCTTCTTTGACACTATGTGATTTCATGGCTATTGCAAGTTCAAACGCAACAACCATTATTGCAAAAATTAGAATGGCAATACCGAGTAACATTACAGAGGACCATGATATACTTGGGACGCCTATGATGGATGAAGATGCAAGGTATGTTATTGCAAACATTAATCCTGCAAGTTGTAATCCAACACCGACACTAGTGATCGTTGCTACTGCTAGCCATTTACCTGCTAACAATTGTACCCGGCTGCAGGGGAGACAAAGTAGCGCTTCGAGAGTCCCCCTTTCTCTTTCACCTGCGGTCATGTCAATCGATGGTTGAATTGCGCTGGTGGCAGTCCAAATAGCAATTACCATCGGAATGAATAGTGACAATGCCAAACCTGCTTGTTCCCCCTTAGTAGCTGCATCTGCATATTCTGGATTACCATCCCACTTTACAGGATTTAGAGTCTCATTTGGTTCGAGTCCAGCTTCTGTGAGTGTCCCATTGATTACTTCCATTTCCCAGTCGTATAGCGCACCTAACATTCTCGCTTTTGCTTCTGCTGAATATTCAGATGTTGAAAGATGTAATATCGAGAACTCCCATGTGCCACTTGAATTACGAAGTCTGAATATTGCATCATATTCCTGATTTCTTAGTCGATCTAAGTCACTTCCTGGATCGGACAAATTTTCTGCGTCATCAGATAGTTCTTCAAATGTTAAATTCAATTTCAAATCTTGATATTTTAGATGTAAATCATCCTCCACATCTCCCTGCCAGACTACCTCAAGAGTTAGGGCATCGAGTTCAGCCGCTTCTGATTGCATTAACATTGGTAAGGCAATAAATAGAGCGGGGAAAATTAGGAGAGGTATGACAATAACCGCCACAAGTGTACGCCAATCTCGAATAAATTCAATTATTTCTTTAGCTGAGATTACGCGAATGTATCTCCATGATTCACTCATCATCATCACCACCCACAGTATCTGGAGTTCGTCCTGTAAGGAAAACCTTCCACCAACGTGCCAATTTGCTTTCACTACGAGGCTCTTCTGTCCTCGCACGTGCTTTGTCTGATGTTAGGGCGACATATGCATCCTCAAGATTTGAACATTCAGTCAGTTCTAACAAATCATTTGGTGAACCATCTGCACGAATTGTACCATTGTGAACTATAATGATGCGGTCACATACCTGCTGTGCCTCAGCTAGATGGTGTGTTGAATAGATTACTGTACCACCCTCGTCACGTAACTGTCTAACTAACGTTCGCACTGTACGAGCACTGGTAACATCAAGACCCGCTGTTGGCTCATCAAGAAGTAGAATATCAGGTCCATGTGCTAAGGCCCGTAATAGGGCTGTTTTTTGGCGCATACCTCGACTGAAACCCTTTGTATGGCGCGATAAAGAATCACTCAAGTCCAAACGTTTTGCGAAATGTGATGTACGATTCCATGCCACTGTATCGTCAATACCAAACATTCGGGAGTGGTAGCGAATATTTTCCCATGCGGTTAGACGTGAATATAGCCCTGTAGATTCAGGAACAACACCTAGTTTTGCTCGCATTGAACTAACAGGTTTACCCCTAAACAAAACATCACCACTAGATGGCTCCATAACTCCTGCCATAAGGCGTAACAGCGTAGTTTTACCAGCACCATTGCCTCCAACCAGACCAATGACTTGGCCACTAGAAATCTCGAGATCGATGCTAGAAAGTGCACTAACCTCTCCGAAATGTTTTGCAACGCCCTCAATTGTTAACATTGCATCAGACATTTGATCCATCCCTAATATTGTGTCAGCTCTACTAATACTCCACCAGTGCTTTTTGGATGTACAAATGCAATTCTGTTTCCGTGTGCTCCAATCCTCGGCTCCTGGTCGATCATTTGTATTTCATTTGCCGTTAGATATTGAATCATTTTTTCTAAGTCATCGACCCTAAAACAAATTTGTTGGACTCCAGGCCCTCGATTCTTGAGAAATTTGCCAATAGGTGTATTTTCGCCGGTTGGCTCTAATAGTTCAATTCTTGGTTGTTTTTTATCATTAGAAGTTGTAGAAAAAAATCGTGTAATTACTCCTTGATTAGTAACAGTCTCATCTTTATCACCTTCAACTAAACCTATCAATCTCCAAAAACCCGAAGATGATTCTAGGTCGTTGCATGCAATCCCTATATGGTCCAAATAGATCTTCATAATATCACCTAAAAACCACTTGGCGCCATCCACGTTCCAAATATCTCTTTCATTGCTCCCATTATTTCCCCTAGTGTACAATTGGCTTTAAGCGCATCAATAACTAGTGGGAACATATTCCCATCACCTGCTGCGCAGGATTTTATTTCACCAAGGCATTTCTGCACATTTATTTCATCCCTAGCTTTTCTTAATTCTTGTAATTTAATTCTCTGTTTTTCCCCTAGAGCAGGATCAGGTTTCAATAGAGGAGGCATTTTTTCTTCATCGAGTACACCATGGTTGACTCCAACAATTAATCTATCATCATTTTCAACATCAGACTGATGCTTCCAAGCGGCTTCGTGAATCTCCTTTTGCTGGAAACCACTTTCTATCGCCTTCATGGCACCACCCATTTTTTCAATTGTCTCAATTTTTTCTTTAGATTTGCGATAAATTTCATCAGTAAGAAACTCTACCAAATGTGATCCACCCAAGGGATCAGCAACATTAGCAGCTCCACTTTCTTCTGCAATAATCTGCTGTGTTCTCAGTGCAACTGTTGCACTATTTTCGGTTGGTAATCCAAGAGCTTCATCATAAGAATTTGTATGAAGGCTTTGAGTTCCACCACAAACGGCAGCAAGAGCCTGTATTGTCACTCTGGAAATATTGTTGAGTGGTTGCTGAGCAGTAAGAGACACTCCGGCAACTTGTGTGTGAAATCTTAGCATCGAACTTTTTGGATTATTAGGAGAATAACGAACTTTAATTAAATCATGCCAGAGTTTTCTTGCAGCACGAAATTTACTAACCTCTTCAAAGAAATCATTATGGCAATTAAAGAAGAATGAGATTCTAGGTGCAAAATCATCAATATCTAAACCCCTCGAAATAGCAGCATCAATGTATTCGAGTGCATTTGAAATTGTGAAGGCAACTTCTTGGACAGCTGTTGAACCAGCTTCTCTAATATGGTAACCAGATATGGATATTGTATTCCAAGACGGAATATTATTTGCACAGTAATCAAATGTATCTGTAATTAATCTCATGGAAGGTTCTGGTGGGAATACATATGTCCCTCGAGCAATGTATTCCTTCAAAATATCATTCTGAATTGTCCCCCTAATTTTGTCTTCCGATATACCTTGCTCTTCAGCAATTACCACATACATTGCTAGCAAAATCATTGCGGGAGCATTGATTGTCATTGAAGTAGAAACCTCATCTAATGGTATTCCGGAAAGTAATTCTCTCATATCATCTAGACAAGAAATAGAAACACCGACTTTGCCAACTTCACCTTCGCTAAGTTTGTCATCTGCATCTAGGCCCAATTGTGTTGGTAGATCAAATGCAACAGAAAGTCCCTTCTGACCCCTCTCTAAAAGCAGTTTAAATCGCTCATTTGTTTCTTTGGCACTACCAAACCCTGCATATTGCCTCATAGTCCAAAGACGTGATCTGTACATTGTCTCATGAATACCTCTGGTGTATGGCGGATTCCCAGAGGTTTCAGGGCCAACAATATTCGGCAAATCAATGCCTCCCAATGTTTGCCAGTCTTCTCTCCTCTGGCTTGCCATTGGCTCACGCTCCTATCAGTGGTGGTGACCGCCAGGTCCATGAGCATGCCCATGTGAAATTTCTTCTTCAGTAGCATCGCGAATTTCGATAATTTCAACTTCAAAACAAAGAGATTGACCTGCTAATTCATGATTGAAATCAACAGTGATTAATTCATCTGATACTTCCTTAATAGTAAATGGCCCAATGTCACTAACCAAAGTCTTTCCAACTTCAGGTGTTATTTCACCAAACATCTCAACAGGTACTTTCTGTACACCATCCGGATTGTAGTCTCCATATGCATCTTCTGATGAAAGTGTAAATTTTACTTTTTCACCTACAGCCTTACCCATCAATTCTCTCTCAAAACCGGGAATCATATTTTTGTGCCCTACAAGAAACGTCAATGGATCTCTGTCAATGCTCGTATCAAATGTATCTCCACTATCTGGTAAAGTTCCAGTATAATGAACTGTAACTACCTTGTTTTCTTCAACTATTGTCAATTTATTCACCTCTTTGTTGTATATTTCTTTACTAATTTTCTAAATTCATCTGCTACTTCCGTTGGCAAAATCAATTCCTCTTCTTTTTGAATAATAAATTCCAGGGCACTTTCAACACCAATCCGTTCTCCTTTAGCCCAAACCTGACCCAATACATTGGAACGATGTTCTTCACTAATTGAATCATTATCTAACAATTCTCTTGCAACGTATTTGTATTCGAGGTATTTACGCCTGTCTAATTTCCTTGTTTGTGGTTGACGGCCACCCCCTCGACGATCGTGCCTCCTTCTTCTTGGACGTTTATCAGTCGACTTAATTTCAGTCTTGATCGTTTTGAATACATTTCCAGCAGAAATTTTACCTGACGAATCATTTAACTTATCCTCAATCTCACTATTTTCAACGGCAACTTCTGGTTTTTGTTCAACCATTTCTATTGCAGCACCAATTTCTTCATCATTCGATTTATTGCTACCAATAGCATCCTTTGCATACTGTGCAGTCGCTGCTGATTTTGCCCGTAGTTTGGCCAATCTATCTTCTCGATCATTTTTCTTTTTTGCACCCTGTTTTGGGGGTGGTGATTTTATTTGTGGTGCAACTCTTGGTGGAGGTTTATGTTCGGACTTTTGCGATGCCTGTTGCTGTTTTTCACGTTGTTGCTTCATTGCTTCCATTGCCGCTTTTTGCTTCTTTGCAAGGTCGCCCTGACTTGGTTTTTCTGTAGAGTCTTGACGCTGAGTTGGGCGTTGACGGCTAGGATTATCTCTCCTATCTCTTGCTTTTTGTCCAGCATTGGGGGCAAACGGATTGAACGGTTCATCCCTACGCCGGCGCTTTTCCATATACAAGGGGCCTTGTAGGCCTTTCATAACCCTTGGGATGATTAATTCACCAGATGATAGCAGTATGGTCTGTTCTTAGTTCCTGGTCAACAGCAGAATGTTCAAGGCTTGTAACTCGTCCATTAATCAATTCTAACCATCCTAACCTCGCAATCATAGTACCATTGTCAATACAGTACATTTTTGGAGGGCAATAGCTCGATGCACCCCTTTCCCGACACATAATTTCAGACATTGTCCTCAACCTTTGATTACAAGCTACACCTCCACCTAGAAGGATTTGATCTTTCCTTGTGTGCGCTAGTGCACGTTCAGCAACTTCAATACAAGCAGCAAATGCATGTTCTTGTAAGGACCAACAAACCGCTTCGAATGGTGAACCATCTTTTACTAATCGATTAGCAGCACTTAATAATCCTGAGAATGCTAGATCCATTCCATGTACCGCATATGGTAATTCTAGTTCTTTCAATGAGGAATTTGGATTGGAATCTAACCACTTTTGGGCCATTTTTTCTACTTCAGGTCCACCTGGAAATGGGATTCCATGAGCCCGTGCAAATTTGTCAAGCATATTTCCAATTCCAATATCAAGTGTTTCCCCCAGAACTCTGTATTTACCATCTAGTCTTGCAATAACTTGAGTATTTCCTCCACTAACATAGAGGAGTATAGGATCATCACAACCGCACTGTTCTCTACCAATCTCTATATGTGCTACACAATGATTTACTCCAATAAGTGGAACAGATAGATATGTAGAGAGAGCTCTAGCAGCAGCAGCACCTGTTCTCAAGCAGGGGCCCATTCCAGGTCCTTGCGAATATGCAATAGCTGCAATATCGTTAGGAACAAGATTTTCTCGGTCGAGTAAATCTTTGAGTAATTTAGCTCCCAATTCGACATGATGATCAGCAGCTTCACGTGGATGAATACCTCCCGAATCAGGCCGCAGTGTGTCACTAACTGATGGTCTTGGCAAACCATTAGAGTCTACAAGGCCAAATGAAAAGGTATGTGCAGTGGATTCAATACCAAGCACCCAACCATCTAGCCCCATATAACGCCGTTCAACCAATATCATATCAAACTAGGGCTTCATCGCTGTGTCATGCAGAGGCTTTTACTCAACGCAGGTCCGATAGTCCACCTTGCTGGAAATGGCCCTCTTATTGGTAGTAAAATGCTAGACGATGAGCATGTTATTGATCCAGGTTATGGGATATTAATAGATAATCACATAATCTCCAAAATTTCTCCAAGTGGAGAATTAAGTGAGGAGTACAATGAACTCGAAAGTATTGATCTAGAGGGTAGAGCGATTATCCCAGGATTAGTTGATACCCATACGCACTTACTTTGGGCGGGTGATAGATCTAGAGAAGTAAGGTGGAGACAACAAGGAATGTCATACAAAGATATTGCAGAAAAGGGAGGAGGGATAGCTTCTACAGTAATGACAACACGCAAAACTGACAATAGTAAGTTAATGCATCTTGGAGTTGAACGATTACGCGAAGCCCTAAGAAATGGTACAACACATTTAGAAGCAAAATCGGGCTATGGTTTAGATACAAAAACAGAATTAAGATTGCTAGAAGTAGCATCAAAATTAGGGCATTTGGAGGGACTACCTTCCCTTGATTTAACATGGCTTGGAGCACATGCCGCGCCACCTGGAAAAAACATAGAAACCTATACTGAAGAGATATTGTCTGAGCAATTACCAGAAATAATTGAACAGGGAATCGCCCGAAGCGCTGATGTGTTTTGCGAACCCGGTTGGTTTTCTGTTGAACAATCTGAAGATATTCTAAAAGCATCTAAATCAGGAGGGATGGATCTAAGAATTCATATCGATGAGTTTGTAGATGGTGGTGGCGGTGAATTAGCAGCAGAACTCAAAGTTACAACAGCGGACCATGCACATTGGACTAACAACGATGCTAGACAAGCAATGTCCGATGCAGGAGTTAATGCTGGATTTCTACCAGGTACTCCATATTCTATGGGTGAAGAATTCCCACCGTTTCAGGAATGTATAGATAATGAGTGGCTATGGTCATATGCCTCAGATTTTAATCCAAATTGTCAAACCTTGAGTCTGCCGTTTCTAGCATCAATATTAGTTCAGCGCAATGACATTGACCCATTGGCTTCTCTAGCAGCCTGTAGTAGAAATTCAGCAGAGACTTCTCCACACCCTTCTGGTTTAGTTCATGGAAGGATCCAGGAGGGCTCGATTGCCAACTTGAATATTTTGGAGAGTGAAAATTGGGAGTCTTGGTGTCTACGTCCAGGAATAAATCCATTTTCTGCAACAATTATTGAAGGTGAATTGATTTATCATTAAATACATTTCAAAAGGCGTTTATCATGAAATCAAAAAAAACATATTGGATGGAAACAGTTGTGTGTTCATCAAGGAAAGGCGCAGATGCGAGATTAGCTCGAATGCTAGAAGCAAGACAAGAAATGAAGCGCCGCAGTGACGGATGCGTTCGAGCGTGGGTTACACGCTCAATTGATGGGCAACCAATGTTTCTAGTCCAATCGATTTATCTCAATGAAGAATCCTGGAGAAATATCTCAGAATCTGTAAACAAGGAGTTCGATTCAAGAGACGGAGGGATCGAATCTCTACTCTCTGGGCCCCCTTTGGTTGGGATTTTTTCGCTAGATCCAAAAAATCTCAAAAAGTCGACACACTAGTTGTCGCATAACGTACATTATGCGACGTACTTCAAAACATGTACTAGACAATAGCCTCGCAGTACCTCGTTTCTGGCAATATTTCTAAATAAATATCAAAAATCACCCCTAAAGTAGGGGGTATTTGGGGTAAAATCCCATTTTTTTGAAAATCACTCAATGAACACAGAATTGATAGAGCCGATGCGCTGTCGCTGTTACGGTCATTATGGCAGAAGTAAGTGGATATTGCTTAAAATGTAAAAATTATGGTCCAATAAAGGATGGCAAACTAATCAAGATGAGTAATGGGCGAACTCGATGCGCAGGGTTTTGTTCTCGGACTGGATGTCCTGGTAAAATCTCAAAGATCGTAAGCTGATTAGTAAACCGATTTCGATATATAGACCGTCATTGTGGGTGAATTTGAGGGCTCGTGGTCTAGGGGTTATGACGTTGCCTTGACATGGCAAAGATCGCCAGTTCAATTCTGGCCGAGCCCACTCTCAACTCTTAATAATGATTTATCATTATTTCTTAATTAAGCAATAATTAATATAAAATCAATCTGAAAGAATTTCTTCATCATCAGGAATCTTAGTATCGTTGACTTTTGTCACAGGTTCATCATCTTCAAAGGAAAAATCTGTTGACCCTCCTTTCCAGCTTTTTACTGATGCATCATCTGATTCAAACTCTTCGTGTGTAATTGCAGAAGCGGGATCAATCGAGTAATCAAGTGGATCAACGTCTCTCTCGCTTGGCCTATCCTCTGGAGGAGGTGCATCTCGCTCTTCAAGATAGACCCCTGAATGGAATGTTCCGCACTCTGGGCATCTGGCAGTTCCTTTTGCCGAAATAGTGCCGCACACGGGACATGATTCCTTTCCTATAAGGGTATCAAGCCCATCTTTTGGCATGATCAATCCTCGTCATCATCTTCATCAAGGAACATGTCATCCTGGTCTGCAGTTATCTCTTCACCGTCTTCGGTTTCAATAGTTACTGTACCTTCATCGTCATCAAATTCAATGATTTCACCAAAGAATTCTTCTCCTTCAAATTCGACTCCAACCCAATCTCCAACGTCGATGTCATTATCGTCATCATCGTCGTCATCATCGTCGTCGTCGTCGTCATCGTCGTCGTCATCGTCGTCGTCATCGTCATCATCGTCGTCGTCATCATCGTCATCACTTTCTTCGACAACTTCTTCATCATCTTCAGCAGCCTCTTGATCATCATCGCTATCTTCTGAATCTTCTTTATCTGCCCTTTTATGCAGTGATGGTGCATATATCAAGTGGCACCAAATTCCTGCGAATAGACCAACCGTCCCAAGAACCATCATAATAATCCCATCAAGGTAGAAACCAGCTGGCATACTAGTAGATTTACCCGAGAATGGAGTTAAGGAATTAGCACATTCATTAGGATCAATATTTGGGTCACAAGGATATGTTTCACCAATATTTACAGTACCAAAACAGGGTTCAGGATGGTTATCGACTTCACACAAATTCCAGTTAGCAGATGTGGCAGGTCCCCAAGCTTCATCATGACCATTATATTCGATAGTTCCCCCTGTTCCGTCTACCAATAAACCAGTTCCATTTAGAACCCATACTACGATAAATGCCACAGCTAGGAAGTGATATACCGGGTAATAGATGTCTTTTGCTTTCTTCCCCATAAGGAATTTTTGTAATTTCGACGGGAATTCCTTTGCAGGTTTCGAATCTTCATCTTCCTGTGCTGCTTCAAACTCCTCACGATCTATTACACCGTCTTGATTTGTATCCATTGCATCAAAGTCATCATCGTCTTCGACTTCTTCGGCTTCTTCTTCTGAATCATCTTCTTCGGCTTCTTCTTCTGAATCATCTTCTTCAGCTTCTTCTTCTGAATCATCTTCTTCTTCTGAATCATCTTCTTCGGCTTCTTCTTCTGAATCATCTTCTTCGGCTTCTTCTGAATCATCTTCTTCGACTTTTTCTTCTGAATCATCTTCTTCAGCTTCTTCTTCTGAATCTTCATCTTCTTCCTCAGAAAGGTTTTCTTCTGCCGGTGTATCCTGCCCGAATAATTGGACTAATTCAGTGATATCAATAGTTCCGTTTCCATCTTCATCAATGATGGCAACAAGTTTGTCGATTTGGCTTGGAGGCAAATCTGCAAGCCTTAGTGATAGTAAACCTTCTTTAAATTCCTCTGAGGTAATCTTTGAATCGCCATCTTCATCAAATTTTACAAATAATTTTGCGATTGATACACCTGTAGCCATGAGCCAATTACCAAGCATTTCAACGACATTATCTGCGACAAATGCAACACCACATTCGCCACATTTGGGCGAGTCGATTGGCTGTAATGCACCACAAGCACCACATTCTCCTAGTGTTTCTTCTGAAACACCACTAAATTTCACCCCACAACCGGTGCACGACTCGCTATTTAGCGGTATGATTGTGCGACAAGCACCACATTCAGCCATCGGGATTTCCTGATTTTCATCGTCTGACATTACTGTCACTCCGTCTCGCCCACCCCCTTTCAAGATATAATGGTTCATGGACTTGAAGTTACACGCCTCACATTGTCCGAGGGGCTTGAGGTCGAATTATGGAGGAAATTCAATTAGGTAAAGCATGTACTTTAAGCATGAAAGATCCAGTTGAATTATTAACATGGACAGACAAAATATCGATGCAAGAAAATTATCATGTTTTATTGATTTCACGTCTGCCACAGAGGAGGCTATTGGAGCATGTTCATCTCGATAAAGTTGAGGCATATTGGATGACTACACAAGAGGTCTCTGGTTCCATACAACCTTCGATTGACCAAATACATGACTTAGTAAATTCAAGATTAATGGCCCATTCTGGTGTGGTTGTTATGGAGGGTATCGAATTATTGATTGACATGCATGGTGTTGCCGCAGTTCAGCAATTGCAAATGCAACTTATAGATGCACTAAATCGACGCCCTTGGATGATATTATTTGCTCTTGACACTGATATTTTAGATTCAGTGCAGTTGAAAAGATGGCATAGGGAAGCTCCTAAGTGGGATTTCCCCGAAATCGAGGTCAATATAATTGAGACTGAAGATGGAATAATAATTGAAGAAAACAACGAGGAAATGTCATTATCTGAAGATGGTGGCACTGCGTTATCATTCTTAACAAGATTACAAAGAGAAGGATTTACACAGGATATTTTGCGTAGACGGATACTACAGTGGCGGAGGATGGGATTAGATGTTTCAGAATTAGAACCTGCATTACACAAGACAGATGATGACGCATACACATTGTATTCAACAGTAGAAGCAAAGATAAGGCGTGCAGTTGAATTAGATAATCGCTTAGATATTCTACTTGAAAGAGGCCATATATCTGAGGTAACAAAACTACGTTTCAGAGTTAGACAATTAACCGGATTCGATGAAGTAGAAAGCAGAATAGATGAACTTATCTAATCAATCTTCCATGTTCGGCTTCAATTCTAGCAAGCCATCCACCTTGTGATATTTCTTGTGACAAGACTTGTATCTCGCTTGAAGTAGATCTGTCACCATTTAGTGGTTTGCTTACAGTACGAACAAGATTGTAAAGACCCATTACATGACTTGCAGGGTCCTCTTTTCTATATTCTAATGCTTCACATGCAACAAGTAATTCGCAGGCAAGTACATTTGCTAGTCTATCTGTAGCTAGAATAAGATTCCAGCAGGCAGTTGCCCCCATTGAAACATGGTCTTCTTGACCAGCCGAGGTTGGAGTTGAAAAGGCTGAATGTGGCATTGCATGCCCATGCATTTCAGCTAGTGCAGCCGCAGCTGAATAGTGCACAATCATCATACCAGATTCTAATCCCGAATTTGCTGCTAGGAATGCTGGCAAATTGCTCCTATTTGGATCAATCATTTGATCAATTCTCCTTTCACTTATATGTGCTAATTCGAATATTGCATGAGACATTGAATCTGCTGCAAGAGCTAAAACTTCTCCGTGGAAATTACCTTGACTAATCACTTCATGTTCTCCAGGATTGGCTAAATCTGGGAAAATTAGAGGGTTATCAGTTGCACTATTAATTTCGATGTCGAGTGTTTTCATTAGTTCTTCAAGACGTTGTAAAACTGCGCCGTGTACTTGTGGTATACATCTAAATGAGTAGGCGTCTTGTACACGATCGCAATTTTGATGCATCTTCACAATAGGAGAATTTTCCATTATACCTCTTATCCTTTCAGCAATTTTTGTCTGGCCTGGGTGTGGTCTGGCCCTTTGTACACGTGGATCCATTGGCTTAATCGAACATTCTCTTGCTTCAATGGTTGTACATGCTATTAAATCAGCCATGACTAGCAGATTTTGTAGCCGTTGTTCGGCATTTACAAGAAATGCACACATCTGTGCAGTACCATTAATCAGAGATAATCCATCCTTAGCACCAAGTTCTACAGGAATAAGACCTTTGCTTTTTAAGGCTGTAGAAGTGTCGACTATTTCATCACCATTCCACACTTCACCTTCACCAATAAGAGATAATGCAACATGCGAAAGAGGTGCTAAATCACCGGATGCACCAAGGCTTCCAATTCTCGGAACTACAGGAACAATATCCTCATTTAGGAATTCAATCAGTTGAATCAAAACCTTTCTCTGAATACCGGAATTACCCTTGGCCAAAGAGTTCGCCCTTACACACATCATTGCTCTTGTATCCTTTTTTGACATTGGCTCGCCTAAACCGCAAGCATGTGATCGAATCAAATTAATTTGTAATTGTGCTAAATCAGCTAGTGAAATTCTTTCATTGACAAGAGCCCCAAAGCCTGTATTAATTCCGTAAACTGTATGATTATTTTCTAAAATTCTTTCGACAACATTACGTGAATTATCGACACATTCCCAAGCATCTGTAGCAATTTCTACTTTCTCACCATTGGCAACCATGTCAACCTCATTTGCGGTGAGGGTATTGCCATCAAGTTTGACAACCATCAGACACCACCGTGAAAGAACGAGTCAATGAGTTTGTCCTCTGAAACATGAGGTAGAGTTACTTTTAGTTTAGGATTAGAATCCATCGCTCTTCTTATTGCAAATAATGCACCATCATTACGGGCCCAAGCTCTACGTGTAATCCCATTATTAACATCCCAATCAAGCATTGATTTCAACTTAATTTCACTATCCATGGTTCCATCAATTAGTAATCCAAAGCCACCATTAATGACCTCACCCCATCCAACACCTCCACCATTATGCAAACTTACCCACGTCGCTCCCCTGAAGGAATCACCAACGAAATTTTGAACTGACATATCGGCAGTAAACATGGACCCATCTTGTATGTTTGCAGTTTCTCTGTAGGGAGAATCAGTACCAGAAACATCGTGATGATCACGCCCTAATACAATAGGAGCTGAGATTCTTCCATCGGATATAGCATCGTTGAAGGCTTTTGCAATACGCTTTCTTCCTTCAGCATCGGCATACAATATTCTTGCTTGTGTTCCAACAACTAGGTTGTTTTTGTTTGCATCCTTAATCCAGCGAAGATTATCTAACATCTGTTGTTTAATTTCCTCTGGAGAATTATCAGACATTTGCGTTAGTATTTTTGCAGCAATTAAATCAGATTCAATTAAATCTTCAGGCTTCCCAGATGTGCATACCCATCTGAATGGGCCGAATCCGTAATCAAAGCACATTGGCCCCATTATATCTTCAACATAACTTGGATATCTAAAACCAGTACCCGAATCATCCATTACGTCAGCACCAGCACGGCTAGCTTCTAGCAAGAATGCATTACCATAATCCCAGAAATATGTACCACTTCCGGTTAGTTTGTTTATTGCTTCTGCGTGCCGCCGTAATGATTTCTGAACTTCTGATTTAAATTGCGTTGGATTAGATGACATCATTTCTATACTGTCATCAAAGGATAATGTGACAGGATAGTATCCTCCTTGCCATGGGTTATGTAAACTTGTTTGGTCAGAAAGTAAATCGACATTTACATTTCTCTCAACTATCCTTTCGAGAAGATCTACAATGTTACCTACATGTGCAATAGAAATAGCCTCACCAGCGTTTACAGCATCAAGCATTAGATCGATAGCCTCATCAGTAGAATTGGCAATTACATTGACCCACCCTTGCCTGTGTCTCTTTTCTGCTGCATGTGGATTGATTTCGCTTACAATACACGAGGCTCCTGCAATTACTGCCGCTTTTGCCTGTGCTCCAGACATACCACCTAAACCAGATGTAACAAAACTAACTCCAGAAAGGGAGTCAGTAGCACCAGCATGCATTCTGGCTGCGTTAAGTATTGTAATAGTAGTTCCATGAACAATTCCTTGTGGTCCAATGTACATGTATGATCCAGCAGTCATTTGCCCATATTGACTAACTCCCATTGCATTCATCCTATCATAATCGTCTTGTGATGAATAATTAGGTATAACCATTCCATTTGTAATAACTACTCTCGGTGCATTTTCGTTTGAAGGGAAAATACCTAGGGGATGTCCAGAGTATATCACTAATGTTTGATCATCCTCCATTTCGCACAAGTATTTCATAACAAGTCTGTATTGAGCCCAGTTTTGGAATACAGCTCCATTCCCACCATATGTAATCAATTCGTGAGGGAATTGGGCAACATTCACATCGAGATTGTTATGAATCATCAACATTATTGCAGCAGCACTTGTTGATTTGCATGGGTAGGAATCAATGGGATAGCCCCTGATTTTATACTCTGATGGGCGGTAACGCATCATCCATATTCTACCATATGTTTCTAATTCTTCTGCAAATTCTGGTGCAAGTTGCTCATGTAATTCACTAGGGAAATACCTGAGAGCATTACGTAAAGCCATTTTTTTTTCAGAATTAGATAATACTTGTCGGCGTGCAGGTGCATGATCTACATCTTGACAAATTCCGGGATGTTCTGGCAAATCAAGTGGTATACCATCTGATACATGTATTCTCATCGCATCAATATCAGTTGCCATGTTCGATGCTAGAGGGACTCATCCTTATTGATTGTCTAAAATATCTAGTGATTTATGCTGATGCAGAAGCCTTATCTGGACGCCATAGTGTAAACAAAATACCTGCAACAACCATAACTGATGCAAATATCAGCATACCTTCTTTCAAACTAAATATATTGTATTCGAGTAATGCACCTGCGATGAGTGTGCTAATTGAAAATGATAGGCTCATTAAGATCATATCCATGCTGAAAACCCTACCGCGCATTTCATCTTCTACCCATTTTTGAGTTAGGATTGTTGATAGGACCCAATTAGCACCGCTTGCTGCATGCGCTGTTATAATCAGAAATAGTATAATGAATAGATTTAGTTCGAGGGATAGCCCAACAAAAAAGTACAATATTCCTGATGCTGCAACCAATATTCCAACAAGCCCAGGCCATTTCTTTTCATCTAGAAACACCTTTCTTGCAAATATTGGACCTATACCCGTACCGATACCTCGAGCCATGTAAAATAATCCCATACCAGCTGCCATTTCGATATTTGTAATACTTGAACCAGCTAGAACTAGATATACTGCTGCAAGTCCACCACCTGCAATATTCCATGAGGCCTTTGCAAAAATTATTCGGAATAGTCTCGCCTCATTTTTTGTACGTACCCATCCGGCTTTGATATTTGAAAACGCAGTACTAAAAAGTGGCCCTTGCATTTCCTTGCTTATCTTTTGTGGTATTACAACTGGTAATATCAATAGAGTACCGAGCAAAAACGTTACAGAATCTATAATGAATGCCCAATCGGTTCCATATTCACTCACAACAAATCCGCCAAGTGCTGCACCAATCGCAAGAGAAAATGACCATGTTGCCGAATCTAGAGCATTTGCAGTTGCCAATTCATCATCACTTACAATATTAGGTAAAGCTGCACGTTCAGCAGTCATATAAGCTCCATGCAATATCATCATAATCCCATTTAGTGCTAACATCCACCACATGTCTTCTGGGCCATCCACTAGTAAAAAGCAAAGAGCAAGTCCTACTTGAATTAGATTCGACCATATCATTATTGATTTCCGTTGCCACCTATCAGCAAGTAAGCCAATAATAGGCTGCAATAGTGCAAAAGACATCAGCCGTATTGTGAACAATAAGCCTAAGAGCGCTTCAGATCCAGTAAATGAAAGTAATATCGTGAATATTGCTATCGTATTGAACCATTCACCTAGCATCGAAATTATTGCAGCACTCCAAAAGAATCTAAACTTGCGATTACTCTTTAGAAGTTGGAAATATCCTACTTCAGACACAATCATTCCTCCTCGCCGAGCGACTGTCCCGGTTCGAGAAGACTACAAATTATCCATTTTGAAGTAGGAGTATTGGATTTGTCAGCAGTAGAATTTAGTGGAACCAATACATTTGCTTCTGGGAAATATGTAGCAATGTTTCCGCTAGGAATATCATATGGGACTACTTGCCAACTATTTGCTCTACGTGTTTCACCTTCATAATGGCTCACAATGTCTACAAAGTGCCTTGTCTTCCAACCTCGTTCAATCATGTCGTTTGCATTCATCAATACTACACGTCTATTTCCATGAATCCCTCTATATCTGTCATGTAGATCATATATCGTGGTATTATATTGATCGTGAGAGCGTATAGTCATCATTACGTAATTACCATCAGATATTGTAAGTTCTGGTAGTTGATGTGTTATTAGTTTCGCTCTACCATCGCTTGTGTTGAATTGACGACTATCTCTAGGGAGATTAGGTAGTGCAAAGCCGTTTGGGTTGCGCACTCTTTCATTGTAGTCATCAAACCCTTCTAGTGCATTGCTCATCAAATCTCTAATGTTATCATAATTCGAAACCAAATCCATCCAATCACGATTGTCATCGAGGACAATTGATGCTAGCTTAGCAACAATCCAAGCCTCGCTACGTAAGTGTTCAGAAATTGGTTTAATTCCTCCTATTGAGGAGTGAACAATACCCATTGAATTTTCTACTGATACAAACTGTTCACCAGAATCTTGTTTATCAATTTCAGTTCTACCTAGGCATGGTAGTATTAGAGCAGTTTCGCCAGTTACTAGATGACTACGATTCAATTTAGTGGAGATTTGAACAGTAAGTTTGACCTTCCTAATACCTGATGCTGTAATCTCAGTATCCGGTGTAGCAGAAATAAAGTTACCACCCATACAAACAAAAACATCGACTTCACCTGAATTCATCCTGATGATAGACTCAACTACATCAACACCATGTTTCCTTGGAGAATTAATACCAGTTGCTTTATCCATCCTCTCCAAAAATTGTTCACTGGGTCTTTCCCAAATACCAACAGTGCGATCACCCTGAACATTTGAATGTCCTCTGACGGGACATAATCCAGCACCAGGTTTTCCAATATGTCCCCCAATTAGTAGTAAATTTGCAACTTCTTGAATAACAGCAACGCCATTTTTATGTTGAGTAAGCCCCATCGCCCAACAGGCAATAGTTGCATTAGAATCAGCACACATTTTGCCTGCTTGTTCAATTTGAAATCTGGTGAGACCAGTATCTTTCTCAATTCTCTCCCATGATGTAGATGTGACATTCCGCTTCAGTTCTTCAAATCCATTTGTCGAATCTGAAATAAAATTGTGATCCAATGAATCCAATTCTAGCACGACCTTCATCAGGCCATGAAATAGTGCTGCATCACCTCCAATTTTGACTTGTAGGTGCATATCTGCTAATTGTTCACTCCCAAATGAAAGTGTCATGTAATCTTGTGGATGTTTAAATCTAATTAATCCGGCCTCAGGTAGTGGATTGATGTGAATGATTTTTGCGCCCTTCCTCTTTGCATCTCTCAAAGCCGTTAGCATTCGTGGATGATTAGTTCCAGGATTTTGTCCGACAACAATGATGAGCTTTGATTTATTGAAGTCATCAAGAGTAACTGTACCTTTTCCGATACCTATTGACTCTCCAAGTCCACGCCCGCTAGATTCATGGCACATATTGGAACAATCTGGCATATTATTGGTTCCTAAACTACGAACAAATAGTTGGTACAAAAACGCAGCTTCATTTGATGTCCGCCCTGAAGTATAGAATACAGAGCGATTAGGATCGCCGCTGTTGGAAATATTTTTAGCAATTAATTCAAAAGCAGATTCCCAACTAATTTTTTCATAATTATTAGAACCAGGATGAAGAATCATAGGATGCGTAATACGGCCTTGTGAATTGATCCAATAGTCACTATTTTCAGCCATTTCTTGAACCGAATGTTGACTCATGAAAGAAGGAGTGACCCTTTTTTTGGTTCCTTCATCTGCAACCGCCTTAGCACCATTTTCACAAAATTCGAACAGTGAAGCATGTTCAGGATCAGGCCATGCGCATCCAGGACAGTCAAACCCATTTGTTTGATTCACTGTTTTCAACGTCTTAATTGTTTTAGTTAGTCCCATTCGTGTTAATCCATGCTTTAGGGAACTAGTAACTGCTGGTATTCCAGCAGCAATTTGTTTTGGCTTACTAATACTGAGGTGATTACGGTCTACAGGCGTAGTTGCACGTACCTCCTCCCTATTTGCCATGATGTACCCTCAACCTTCTGATTTGTCAACTATACGTTCAATTGGACCCACGACATATGGTTTATCGCTTGAAGCAAAACCTACCAAAGTGATTCCGCATGAACGTGCTAATGATTCTGCTGCACTTGAAATAGCACCAACACTAATTACAATTTCAATTCCAATTCTGGCAGCCTTGGCAATTAATTCCCAACCAGTTCTACCAGATAATACGATTATTTTTATTTCGTCACCAGATTTTATGGCCGCACCTACAACTTTGTCGAACGCATTGTGCCTTCCAACATCTTCCCTTACAAATAGCAAATCTCCATTTGCTGCAAACAGAGCAGCTGCATGAACTCCTCCTGTTTTTTTGAAAAGTGGTTGATTTTCATTCATCAATTGAAGCAAATCCCTCACTCTAAGATTAATCTGGACAGTATTTTCAACAATTTTCTCAGGTATTTGAATTTCACCTGCTGTGCAGGCACCACATGCGGCTGTTAGTAAATCCTCAGATGGTCTAGCATGAAAATGACCTTCAAGAATAACCTCATTACCACATATTTTCAGGTCATCTACTTTTCCTCTATCTTCGCACCTGATATGTCCTAGTGCTAAATCTGAAAGATCGCTCGGAGTTGCAAGTAAGCGTACAATAATTTCTTTACCTGATCGAAGAGTAATAATTTCTTCTTCGGCAAGGTCATCCATTTCTGGAGTAATTCCATTATCTGAAAGGCGATGTATTGGCCTTTCTACCATGTTGCCCCTAAGTAAATCAACACCATAGCCATTATCATCAATCTATATCGAAGAACTCAAATTGTAGCTTTACCAATTCTTCCGATGATTTGGCTTTAGCATATGCATCAAGAGGCTCTTTATTCAAAATAAAGAATTGCTCGCCCCATCTAAATGCGGCCAACAACTTCCTCGCATGGTCTTTTCTACCTACAAGATAGAGGGATGCAGCTAGTGCTTCTGCAGTTGTCATCTTACCAGGTTTACCCCAATTTACTGGATTAGCAGCAAGTAATAGGGGAAGCATTCTACCCTTGAGTTTAGTACGCTTCATTACTTGATCAACGGATTCTTCAATGTGTGCCCAAGAACAATCTAATCCAACTAGAGCTCCACCTTTTTGAGTTAATAATGAATGGTCTTCAGGTCCCAATACTTTACCACACAATGGTTCAAGAATTATACCGTGGCGTGGCAAGCGATTGAATTGCTTGTGTAAATTTATATCACCACGACGTGATAGGCGCACAGCAGTATTCTTCTTTGGGTCATCTTGGGCAAGCCATATTGCGTGTACTGGGATCTCTTTTCCCATATTATCAATCCTTATCCCCTAGTAGGAAATCTCCAAGTGTCATACCACGTATATTCCCAGAGTTTATTTGACGATTTTCATCAGGCCTGATATCTACCATTAGAACTATATCCAAAGTGCGTTCTAATTTTCTAATGACCGAATCTGTTGGTCTTTTACCTGATTCTAACGATTGAATTATGTTAAATTTTTCAGCAGTTCGCTTCGCTAATTCGCGTTTGTCCCACCCGCGTAATTCACGAGCCTTTGTGACAATCTTTGCAAAATCTGGAGATAATTCCTTTTCCCCTCTTAGCATTATATTTTTACCTTTTTTCCCAGAATTATTAGTTTTAGCACTATTTCCTTGCATTGCTCTTTGCAATCCTGGTGCCACTTTTTTCTCTGAAAGTCCTAACTTTTCTACACATCTTTTGCAGGATTGAACCTCGGCTCTACCCATTAATACTGACTGGGTGCCTACCTTCATGGCACCACAAAGTTCGCAATCACCCATCTTCATCCCTAACTGTCCGTTAAGTGGAAGGTGCAATAATGCTTTGGAATCAATAAATGAACACTCTGATTCACGATGAGTTATTGAAGGAAGGATTAGAGGGGCAAACATGTCCACCGAAGTTGACAGGGCTGACAAGTCTATGCAAATCGGAGATGATGCCGATTTTAAGTCATTGGAATCGGATTACAAAAAATTACAAGATCAGGCACAGAGATTACTTTCAGAACGCGTTCATCTTGAAAATGATATTGCGAAAATTAAGAAACGTGCAAATCGTTTAGATGAAGAGGTTAGAATTCTCAAAAGTCCACCACTGATCATTGGACATATTCAGGATGTTTTAGATAACGAGCGCGGGATAGTGCGATCATCTAATGGTACAGTATTCCAGGTTTCCATTAATCAAAGATTAGACAAAGAAAAATTACGACCAGGAACAAGAGTTGCATTAAATCAAGACACCTTAGCGATAATACAAATCTTACATGATGCATGGGATCCAATGGTAAGCGGCGCTGAGATATTCGACAAGCCTGAGGTTTCGTACGATACAGTTGGGGGCTTAGACGAGCAAGTTACACAAGTGAGAGAAGCTATTGAGTTGCCACTTGAAAAGCCCGAATTATTCAAGAGAGTTGGAATAAAACCACCGAAGGGTGTTTTGCTGGTTGGTCCACCAGGGTGTGGTAAAACAATGCTAGCAAAGGCTGTAGCTAATCATACAAATGCATCATTTATCAGGATGGTTGGTTCTGAATTAGCACAAAAATATATTGGAGAAGGGGGTAGAATGGTACGTGAACTATTCTCGCTTGCTAAAGATAAATCACCTTCAATAATATTCTTAGATGAAATTGATGCAATCGGTGCAAAAAGACTTGATTCAGCGACAAGTGGTGACAGAGAAGTCCAACGTACGTTGATGCAACTTCTTGCAGAATTAGACGGGTTCGATGCACTAGAAGATGTAAAAATAATTGCAGCAACAAACCGACCAGATATATTGGATGATGCGCTATTGAGGCCTGGTCGGTTTGACAGAGTTATTGAAATACCATTACCAGATGAGAAAGGTCGCAAACAAATTCTCGAAATCCATTTTAGTAAGATGTCTACGACGAAATTAAATATTGGTAAAATTGTAGAATCTACCGAAGGATTCAGTGGTGCTGAATTAAAAGCAGTGACTGTTGAATCTGGAATGATTGCAATCAGAGGGGATAAATCTAAGGTAAATCAATCCGATGTAATCAGTGCCATTGAAAGAATTAAGAAAAAGCGAGAATCAAATGGCCTAACATCTACCCCGGATGCGCTCTATGGTTAGGTAAATATTCATCAGTCGTCGCTAAAACCTTTACATTATGGGAAAGCAAATTGTAGAGTGTGTTCCGAATTTTTCGGAGGGCCGTGATACAAATATCATTGAGGCAATTTGTAATGCAGGAAGAGGTATTGATGGAGCTAGAGTGTTGGGAATAGAGCCAGATCCAGATTACAATCGCACTGTTTTAACAATAGCCGGTAATCCAAGTGCAGTAAGTGAAGCTGCATTTAATGTAATTTCAGCTGCATATCAGCATATTGACATGCGTACACATGAGGGTGAACACCCAAGAATTGGTGCAGTAGACGTATGCCCCTTTGTGCCGCTCAAAGGAATTACAATGGAAGAATGTTCTGAACTAGCAAAAAATTTGGCAAAAAGAGTAGCAGATGAGCTAGATTTGTGTACATTTTTATACGGTTCTGCTGCTAGTTCTCCGGACAGAGAATTACTGTCAGATTTGAGAAAGGGCCAATATGAAGGTCTGAAAAAAAGATTGGACGACGGTGGGCCATTTCTTCCAGATCTAGGTCCAAAACAATGGAATGAAAATGTTGCAAAATTTGGAGCTGTTGTTATCGGATCCAGGAGAATTTTAGTTGCATACAATGTTAACCTTGATGAAAAGGATGCAGTTGCTGCAAAGAAGGCAGGATCACTAGTTCGTCAATCAGGTAGATTACTAAAACACGAAGATGGAAGGAGAACTCGAATTCCCGGAATGCTATCTATGGTTCAAGGAATGGGATTGCCCTTGGAAGTACATGGAATTAGTCAGGTTTCAATGAATTTACGTGACGTGTCAGTAACTCCAATGCATATAGCATTTGAAGCGGTAAAATCAATTGCAAATGATCACGGTGTTGAAACCTGTGGTTCTGAATTAGTTGGTTTGGTGCCTCTTGATGCAATTCTAGAGGCAGGAAAATGGTATGCTAAAGATGATTGCAGTTCAGAGGATGAATTAGTTAGTGCAGCAATTGAGGGTTTGGGTCTCTCATTTCTTTCACCATTCGATCCTCATGAAAGAATTATTGAATGGGCATTAGAAAAGGAGGAATAATAATGAAAAAACCTTGGGCAGAAATGAGTATTAGAGAATTTCAGGCAGCATTAGCATCTTCATCCCCCACTCCAGGAGGAGGTACTGCGGCAGCAATCTCATTAGGTCAAGCTGCCGCACTAACAATAATGGTTTCAGACCTCACGATAGGCAAGGAAAAATGGTCTGAGGGATGGGATGCTGCAGAAAAAGCAGTATTATCATCAATTAGAGTAATGTCTCGTGCTTCTGAATTGGCAGATGAAGATAGCAACTCATTTGATTTAGTAATGGATGCTTACAGGTTGCCAAAAGGCGATGAGACAGAAAAAAAGAGTAGATTGGAACAAATTCGTAAATCAACACTTCATGCGGCAGAAGTTCCTTTTGAAACTGCACTTAATGGACTAGAAATTTTAGAGTTATTACCAGAATTAGCTATGAAGGGCAACGCAAATGCAGTTTCAGATGTAGGTGTAGCAGGATTATTAGCAAGCGCTGCTTGTAAAGGTGCATTGTTTAACGTTGAAATAAATTTACAAAGTTTACCTGATGATTTTGGTGTAGAAATACGTAATAAAATTCCGGAAGTTAAGGAAAGATCTAGGGAATTATCTAGGCAAGTTATGGATTCAGTTAGAGATCGAATGTCAAATGATTAACGAACACGTGAGCCAGTAGAAATATCACCATCAATTGTAATTAAACTTACATTTCCTTTTCCATCATCGGCTGCGAGCATCATTCCTTCACTCATAATCCCGCGTAATTTTCGTGGCTGTAAATTGGCTACAAATACAATATTTTTTCCAACCATTTCTTCCTTTGTGTAATACTCCTTGAGTCCTGCACAAATCGTTCTTCCATTTTCACTACCGTCATCGACATTAACAACGTATAATTTGTCAGCATTTTCATGATCAGTAACAGATGTTATCCGACCAACGCGTAGTTCAACTTCCATAAATTTCTCAAAATCGAGATATGTTGTACCTTCAGGCATTTTCTTTTCCTCCTTATTCTTCTTTCCACCTTTTACAGCATGTGTTGGATCATTATCAGATTCATCATTCGCTTCTGCTAATCCTTTTTCCTCTGCTAAAATCTCTTCTAAATCCAGTCGTTTAAACAATGGTTCTGCTGGGATATTTGACCATTTCATTACAGTACCCCAGTCTATCGCAGAGTTCCAGTGTACTAGTGAAACATCTCCAGTTTCACCTAATGCATTCCATAGCCGCTGGGAACTGAAAGGCAAGAATGGTTGTGCCATTATGGCTAAGAGCCTTGAAATTCTCCAACCAAATGATAGCTTTGCAAGGCTTTCTTCAGAGAAATCTTCCCCCTCGTTAATCTTCTTAATTGCTACCCACGGAGTTGCCTTCTGAATCATTTGATTACCCAGTTGTGCAGCATTCATGACCCCACGCAAAGCCTCTTTGTATCGATGACGTTGAAGACTGTTAGTAACTTGAGAATGAATTGATTCAAGTTTCGTAATTTCTTCTGAACAAAAATCTAGGTTCTCAAAATCAGAGAGCATCTTATCAGTGGGAATTCTTACTCCGAGAGTAAGTATGCGGTGTACAAAATTACCATATGCTCCGATCAATTCTGAATTAATTTTTTCAACGAAGTCGGGCCAATTAAAATCAGTATCATGATTTTCGGGCATATTTATCGAAAGATAATACCTCAAAGCATCTGGATCGAATCTTTCTAGGAATGAAGGCAACCAAACTGCATGCTTTCGGGATTTTGAGAACTGTCCGCCAGATAACATCAAGTATTCCATTGCAGGAACATTATCTTCTAAATGTAATTCTCCCGGGCCCGGTAGTGTGGGGGTTTCACTTGCACTCAAGCCCTTTGCTGCATGATTAATTCCCATAATTAGTGCTGGCCAAATTACTGTGTGAAATGGAATATTATCCTTTCCAAGGAAGTATAAATGTCTAGGTTTCGTACCGTCTTCAGATATTTTCCACCATTTTTCCCAATCTGTATTTTCAGCATATCTTTCCGCCCACAATCGTGCACAAGAGTAGTAGCCCTGAACAGCTTCAAACCAGACATATATACACTTTCCATTCCATTCGTCATCATCCATTGGTAAAGGTATCCCCCAATCTAAATCACGAGTAACTGCACGTGGCCTTAGACCCATGTCTAGCCATTGTTTTGTCATAGCTCTTACATTTGACTTCCAAACGCTTTGGCGTTGTTCAGCATGCTCTTCAAGGACATTTTGAAATAAGTCTAGCCGATAAAATAGATGCTCAGTATCACGAATTTCAATCTCAGCTTCAGGATTCATTTTGGAGCGTGGATTCTTTAGTTCATGTGATTCATATGTGACTCCACAATTGTCACACTGATCTCCTCTAGCACCATCTTCGCCACACTGAGGGCAATCTCCCTCAACATATCGGTCAGGTAAGAATCTGCCGCCACCTTCACGTAATTCGTAATATTGTTGCATAGTCTTTCTTTCGAATAATCCAGCTTCAAGTAGTGCCATAAAATTCTCACTAACGTATTTATGATGTTCAGGGTCGGATGTACGGTTGAAAAGAGAACCGCCAAAATCAGCCCCGCGTGGATCAATATTTGGTTGCCACGAACATCCTAAATCAATAAGTGCCTTTGTATTGATTGAATGATATTTGTCAACAATCTCTTGAGGACCTACACCCTTTGTTTCAGCAGCTACAGTTATTGGTGTTCCATGCTCATCTGATCCGGATACCATCAGCACTTTATTTCCTAATGCACGCTCAAATCGTGATTGAATATCCGGAGGTAGGTAACAACCTGCAACATGCCCAAGATGTAGAGGTCCATTTGCATATGGCCATGCCACACAAATTAGAACATGTTGCCCACTCATTGGCTTCCCCTAACCTCTTCGACAGGCTATCACTACATGAGACCTATGCATAATTTCTTGCAACAAGGCTCAAGAACCTAAAGCACAGCAGGTGAATTGGGCCGATTGGCTGAGGAGTTCGTTGAACCCAATGGCAGACTACACAATGCTCATCATTTATGCCTCCCTAGCATTAGGGATTTCCTTCATTTGTTCTATGCTGGAAGCTGTATTATTATCAATGTCAGCATCTCATGTGAACTTATTATTGAAAGGCGATGAATCTAATGGAAAGCGTTGGAATCTTCTAAAGGAAGATGATTCAGTTAAACCATTGACAGCCATACTAACCCTCAATACGATAGCGCATACAATGGGTGCAGCTGGTGTGGGAGCAGAAGTATCTAGAATCTGGGGAGATTCATCATTAACAGTAGCATCTGTTATACTAACTCTTGCTGTATTATTTTTCTCAGAAATAATTCCAAAGACCATCGGATCAGCATACTGGAAGAGTTTAGCAGGCATAGCCGGACGCCTGTTATACGGTATGACATGGGCAATGTCCCCACTATTTGTTCCACTACTTTGGTTCAAGAGGTTATTACCAAAAGGAGATTCCACTGCAGTAACACGCGACGAATTAGCTGCAATGGCAGACATTGGCGAAGAAGAAGGAGCATTGGAAGAAGACGAAGAAACTGTAATTCATAATCTATTAAGATTACGTGAGATACCTGTAAAGGATGTAATGACTCCACGAACAGTTACATTATCATTTGAAAAGGATTGGACCATAAGGCAGGTTCTAGATGAAGCAAAAATATTGAGATTTGGAAGAATGCCAGTTTACAATGAAACGATTGACAATCTACATGGTTTTGTTCTTCGTTCAGATATATTAATGGCAGCTTCCAAGGATGAATGGGATACAAATTTATTTGAATTATCAAAAAACCTACTAACTATTTCGACTGATGATAGTGTAGATTTAGCACTAGATAGGTTCCTGGAATCAAAACAGCAAATCTTAGCCGTGATTGATGAATTCGGGGGCACTGCAGGTATTGTTACTATGGAAGATGTCATTGAAACACTTCTTGGAGAAGAAATAGTTGATGAATTAGATGAACATGAAGATATGCGTGAACTTGCAAGGGAACAGGCAAATAATGGTGAAGATGAATGAATTCAATTTATGTTATTATTAATCCACTCAATAATTAAATCATCTCTTTCAGTATGAATCTCATTAACACTATGAGATAAAGTTTCCAACAAATGACTATTTAGATTCATTTCAGATGAATTTAGCAGATCCCAATGGAACCTGCCTAGCCTGTTATCATTTGCTGCTTGTAATAACAAGGTTGGGCACTTTGGAAATCCCCACTGTGGAAAATCAATATCATCCCAAGATAGTGAATCTTGATGTATCTTGTTGAACCCATTTAGGGCCCATCTTTTTAGGATGGGTTCCATGAAACTAATCATTGAAATTGATTCCAAAAACACAGGTGAATATGCGACCATTGGTGATTCCAGAATTAGTGTTCCAAAATTATTCATCCACCAACCATCATGCTTTTTATTGTGCAATCCTATGCATACGAAGCCGCCTAGGCTATGCCCATACATGCTAACAGATGTAATTTTGTCTTGATCTAATGTACTCATTATCGCCTTCACATCAGAAATAATTTTCCCAGCGGTCCATTCCGGTGTATTTTCCGTTTCACCATGGCTTCTCAAATCAAATATTATAGTGTGACATCCCCTCTCCATAAATAGAGACATTCTATTCTCAAATCTTGATGATCCTGATTGCCATCCATGAATGAACAGTACCAACGGAGCATTTCCCTTAACCCAGTTCTGATGTGTAACAATTTTGAAACCATCATTTTCAACAATAATTTTTTCCCATCTAGGATCGTTTAGAGTAGGCCGACTATTAGGAGGCCCCAGAAATATCATTCGAAGGATAATCTGCTTTGATATAATTAGCAAACAAAAAATAGAAAAAATATACCCATATGGGATTAACTGAAAGAAGAATAGTAGAAATATGATTGCAAGGATTTGACTCCCGTCATATGTTGCAACGCGTTTGTCCATCAATCAGTCCTCTTTGGACTCATCTTCGGAATCATCTTCACCTTCTGATTTTGCTTCAGCAGCCTTCTTTGCACGCTCTTCAGCCTTCTTTGCAGCCTTTTCTTTTCTTTCAGCTTGCTTCGCAGCCCATTTGTCACCAAAGTCTCCAAGATTTTCAAATTTAGCAGCCCACCCAGTTTCAGTTCCTTCTGATATGTGCTTTACCAAATATGCTGAAAATATTAGATCAAACAATCCTTGGCTATAGTCGCTATTTTTCTTGAAGAAGAAATTAACAACCCATAGTATGGTCATTATCGCTCCAACAGAGAGCCAAATAATGGCAGACTTTTCGCCCGCTTCTGACATATTAACGAATACCAATATTAATCCCGTAAGTGCCATGAATCCAAGACTATTATTCAATACAGCATGTAGGAATATTGGCTTATTTCCTCCAGAATTAATATATTTGGTTCGTGATGCGAATTCACCAATATTTCTCCCTAACCAGATTGGAACAACTAACCAATTGAAAAGAATCATTATGGCCGCTAATGCCCAGCCAATTGTCAAATCAGGATCTCCTCCAGAACCCAATATCACTAGTAGTCCTATTACTACACCAAAATTCCATCCGAAATTCAATAGCCATCCAATATATCTTGGCATATTACCAGCTAGTTCAAATCCTTCAGGCAGTCCAGTTGGACGAATTTTTACAGTCTTTGTCGTCATAGGTTCGATTTCATCTTCTACTAGATTAATTTCAGCTTTGACCGCTTTTGGTTTCGCAACTTTCACCGCTTTCGGAGGTGCTTTCTTTGCTGCAGGCTTTTTTGCTGCAGGTTTCTTTTCCTCTAAATTGTCAACTTTATCTAATAGTCCCATGTTCTCACCTAACTGTACATCGCTCCAATAGCCCGATAGATATCGAAATCTGCAGATTCAACAAATTCGGAAACAGCTTCATCAGGCATGCCGCCTAACAAAGAGTCTACAACTTTGAAGAATTCAGCACGTCTATCTTCATCAGCATTTTCTGGATCAGAACCAACATCACGGTATAGTCCAAATCCACTAGATTGCATAAATTCATCAATTTTGTCTTCGGGCAAATTACTTCCAAGAAGATTATCAACAATTGTTACAAATGACAGGAATAAATCATCATCGGAAGATTCCTCAACAATTTCTTCTTCATATTCTGTTTCGCTTTCTTCGTAAACATCCTCAGAGTCTTCATCAGAATCTGTCAATAAATCATCAAGTGTTGCCTCACCTGCAATGACTGCCTGAATCATCTTCCTTTCCTTCATAAGAGCTTCAAGTGTTGGCCTTAATTCAACAAGAATTGCACGATCACCTTGTTCTTTTGCTTCCTGATATTCAGGTTTAAGTCTCCGCAATTCATCTTCAACGCTTTTCAATTGAGAGTTCAATTCAACTAGTGTTTCTGCATCAAGATGGGAATCATCTTCTTCTTCAACATTCAATAACTCGACTGTTGGAGAGTCTCTAACTTCAGACATTTTGTCCTCACGTTCATCCTTTCGCATCACAATGATATCTCTATCTAGTTCATGGCCAAATCTGTCAGCATAACGATCTAGTAGGCTGCCTACCTCTCCTGTCCCAATGCGTTCTATGTGTCCATAAACTTGCTGAAGTGGTTTTCCACTTTTTCTTGCATACAGACCGGAGTATGAATCTTCTTCAGGTTCCGGCTCAGGTTCTGTAGTAATCGCAGGAGGTAAAGCTTCAACTGGAGGTTTCAAATCTTCCTGTTTATTTGAATCAGATAGTGCAACTGGAGTTGGAACTGGTGCAGGGGGCATTGGGGCACTAGGAGCCGGTGGTGCTGGCAGAGGTGGTAGGCCTGGTGCAGGTGGCAGTGGCATGCCTGGTGCAGGTGGCATAGGCAGTGGCGGTAAGCCTGGAGCAGGCGGTAATTTAGCAACCTCTTTCTTCTTCCTACCAAGCCCCAACTTGCGCACCTCGTGTTCGGTGGGTAGTGATGCAGACTTGAACGTTACCATCAAATGACCATACTTCGTATGGTATTCAGAATTATTTTGAAATCCGTCCCCATTTCTTCAAAACGAGGAATGTAGCCCCTGCTTCATGCGTTTCGATGATAGTGCCACGAGGTGAATCAATTACAGTGTCATCAAAACGAGCCACGACATCATCTTCGATAATTTCAACTGAAACCTTTTCCTGCCGAGATAAAGCAATACCTTCACTTAAACAATCAAAAGAATTTGATTTGGAAGGATCAAGTCGAGATAGAGGAAATTCAGTTACTTTCATACCTGATTTTCCATGGAGGGAACCAGGCCATCGAATTTGCCTCCTAGTGTCAATTGTCACCACCTCATCAGTTTCACCGGCGCTACCAAGTATAACACTTGAATCTGATTTTATTAAATTTTGTAACAAGGAACCATGATTATTCAGGGCCTGAAATCTTCCAGACAAAACACGATCTCTTCGTCCTTTATCTTGCATTAATTCGGCTAGTTTTCTTATTGATGCTGTACTCCTCAATCCCTTAATTCCCTCGCGGTCAAGCATTTCTCGCAAACCAGCTTCCATGGTCTTCAAATGTTCATTGTTACCTGAATATATCTCATCAAGTTTTCCAACAACATCGTCAAATCCCTTTCGAATACGTTTCGCCCAACCAGTTGCATGAGGTGATTGTGATCTCTCAAAAAGATCCACTACTTCTACACCGACACCTCTAATATGTGACACTAATTCTCTTCTTGATTCAGAGTTAAGATGTAAATACGAAGGGTCTCGATAATGTAAATGAAAGCCTCTATGTCCTGAAAAAGTTACTTGTAAATAATCTTCTTTAAACCCAAAATCAGGTTCAAGGAAGTCATTCCACAATGACCAAGCTTGTTCCTGTATAACTTCTATCATTGCAGGAAAATCTCTATCAGTAACTCCCGGTAGATGGTCTCCATCAAGATCGAAAATCAAATCAGTACCCAGCCAATCTTTATCCGCCATTTTGAGTTCATGTGGTCTCTTCCAGTAAGCAGTTGAATAGAAACAAGAATGTTGTGGCCGTTCACAAACAAATTTTCGTACATCTTCTATATTTGAAAATGATTTATGCCGAAGAGGATTACCATTTCCAAATGGTATAAACATCCACTCTCTTGATTTTAGCCGGGGTGGTGTCCACAGAGCCGCTGTTCGGTAGTATTGAGTGAATCTGTGTGCGAATCTAGCCCACCCTGACATTGTACCGCCCATCAATTTGTTATTACCGACGGCTGATAAGTTCATTCCTTCCAGAATCTAACATCTCTCTCGCGTTCTACAGTTGCAGTATCAGACCCTGTTACCAGAACATAATGTTCCCAACAGTAGTAATCTTTGTCGACAACCATTGCTTCACCAAATGTCATCCGTGTTCCACAGGACTTACATCGCGGGCCTAATTCACCACTTGGTGACTGTGCTAATTCGATATGCTCGTGTGGCAAAACGTCTCCCTCAACTGTTCCTAAATGCATGGGGTCTTTGAATTTGGCTATATTCACCATTCAATTTTTTCATTATTGGCGCATAGTTCCAACAAATCTAATGCTACTTCGCATGATTCAGCAACTTCTGGATTTGGATCAGTCAAAAATCGCTCAAGAACAATTTTTGCCCTCTGTTCACCTATGGCTCCAAGAGCTTCTGCAGCCTCATGCCTTACCATTATGTGTTCAGACACATCACTCAATCGTTCAATGAGTGTAGGAATTGCCAATTTATCTTGCATCTGGCCCAAAACATATGCGATTTCATGTCGCAGTAAGGCACTATTGGAACGAAATCCATCACATAATGCCATTACTGCTTTTGGAGAGCGATTATTTCTAAGTGAAAAAACCACACGCATTTTTTCAAACATTTTTTTGTTGTCATCAAGCAAGGTAGTTCTCCAAGATTCCACATCACCAATCGATAATGGTGGCGCCGGGTCAACTGAGCCAAATTCAGAGACTCTAGGTGTTCTCTTTTCATTTCTCATCCTATTCACCTGAGCCAACAAATTCCAAACCTTCAACATCAAAGTTTTCGGAAATTAGACCAATTTCTTTTCCCGCTTGCAAAAATTTACGAATCGAATCTCGACCCTCATTTTTGTAGTCAATTGTTCGTTCATTTACATACATTGAAACAAATTCTTTGTTTGTCTTATCGTCTATTCCACGACCCCATTTTTTGGCAAATTCTAAAGCTATCTCTGGGTTTTTTAGTGAATGCTCTATGCTCATTTTTGTGTAATTTGTGATGTCATTGATCGCCTTATCTCCAAGGTCACGTCGAACAACATTACCTCCAAGAGGCATTGGTAGTCCACCCGTTTTTTCATTCCACCAAATACCTAAATCAACTAGTACTTCTAGATCATAATCTGAATATGTTAATTGGCCTTCATGGATAATTAATCCTGATTTGTAAGTATCATCGAGTATTTTTGGAATAATCTCGTCAAATGGAACTACTTCATAATCTAAATCACCCCAACAAAGACGAATTCCCAAATAAGCGCTAGTTTTTAACCCAGGAATTGCAATAGAATTTGATTTAGCATCATCAATTGAAATGCCCTTTTTTGCTACAATCATAGGTCCATAACCTTCACCCATTGAAGCTCCACAATTCATTAGAGCATAGTTTTCTGAAATTTCAGGATATGCATGTATACTAACTGCTGATACTTCGAGATCATTACGCATAGCTCTTTTATTGAGAGTCTCTATGTCTTGCAATTCATGAACGAATTTGTAACCTGGTGTTTCAAAGGCATTGGTTGTCATTGCATGAAACATAAAAGCATCATCAGGGTCGGGTGAATGTCCAATCCTGACAATGTAATTACCATCATTATCTATGGGCAATCCCTCTGTCATGGCCTTGCGACTTAGGTCTATTTCAAAAGCCCACCGACAGATTCAATGGCAGGACTTACCAAATTTTTTCAATCGCCAGTAATTATATGGCCATGGAGTCAAGAAACCTGCTGTAAACATAGGCAAAATTACCCACCAAGTCAACATCGCTCCTCCAGTTAAAACGAGATCTACTGCATTCATGGCCGCTTCCATAGAAATCATTGAAATCAACGACATACCAATGGCTACCTTGAATGCTTCATTAAGTGGCAATTGCGCAGACAAAATTATTGTTTCAAGTGCTATTGAAGTCATAATGCCATTAAACATGGCTAACGCCATTATTGCCATATCACTCCATCCTGAATCTATGAAAACAAACTGGAAAGCTGCTATCGTTCCAAAATCTCCAATACTACAACCAATCAGACACCATTTTGTATTATTCGCACTTTGTTTCCAAACACCTTTGTCTTTCCATGAAAATTCAATCTCGGAATCTACAGGACTATCGCAGCATGACTCAGCACCCTCCAAATTCTCCATGAACCCTCCAAATCGTCTTACTTATTCAATAATTAGGCCAATCCTTTCAAGTAGGTTAGTTCTGCTCAAGCGCGGAGAGGTTAGATGTCGAGAGCGAGGCTCCTAGTCGTGATTCTAGTATTGACACTATTTTCACCGCTTGTAAATGCAACTCCCTCAGGCCTGACATATACAGGTTCAACATGGTCATATGATGCTACAGAAGGCAGTATTATAGCTTTAAATGGGGACTCGACAATACTTGCAGCAGCACATGATAATGAAGTAGCATTGTACGACACTAGTAATTTACATAAAATTGCAAGTTTTGAATTTGAAAGAATCTCAACTTTGGAGTTTTCAAATGATGGTAGCTTGCTAGCAGTTAGCAAAGGTGCAACGTTTACTGTAAGGGAATCACTTAAAATTATAGACATTGATGACTCAATAGTTTTGAGTCAAGAGGCGGTAGCAGATGACAAGGCTGTGGATATTGCATGGAGTATCGACGATACAGTATTAGCAGCACCGGGGGAATCTGGTGATGTAGATCTATTTAGGACAAATGATATGACGTTAAAAGCAACTCTCTCTGGTGTGCACAATTCTGATGTAACATGCATCGATTATAGTTCTGATGGGAATTGGATAATTACAGGTGATGAAAGTGGCAGGTATGCAATATGGGATGTATCAGATTCACAATTGGTAGGGTCCTATATGCAACACGGAACTCTGTTAACTGATTGTATGTTTACTCCCGATAGTAACTCCTACCTCATAATCAATGAGTTAGGCGAGATTATTAGAAAAGGGATTGATGGTCAACATCAAGACTCACATAAAATTGATGGAGCCAAACAATTATTATTTTCACATAATGGCCAAAGAGTACATGTCGCATACAGTACTAATATGGTGCATGGTTTAGTAACATTGGACATCATTGGTCTGGTTGAGGCAACACAAACCAGTTTCTTTCATCAGGTCTATGATGCTGAGATAATTGATGATGAATTAAGTAGAATCACAACAATATTTGTAGCGGGCGGAGTTGGTGGAATCGCTACCTATCGAAGTGAATTATTACCTCTAGGCTATGGCCAGCCAGGAAAGGATACAGACAAAGATTTTGTTCCGGACATATTGGATGAAGATGATGATGGAGATGGATTAAACGATCAATGGGATAATGACATAGGATGTGATTCCCCTGAAGATGTACCTTGCTCCGAATTTCCAAATCTTGCTAAAATTAGAAAGGCTGATTTTCATTTTGAGGAAGGCATTCTAACTATTTCAGATCACATTACATTACCACCAGTCCCTTCAAGTTCCATCAGAAATTTGAGTCGATTGGCCCAGCACGATGACCACAAAATAAGTGAGTTGGAAGCAGATCTATTTGCGGATGCTATGTGTGAAAATATGGATGATGATGATATAATTGAGCAATGGAGGGAATCGATTACACTTTCGAGCGGAGCTCTTGGGACAGGGCGTGTTCATTGCACCCTTTATGGGGGTATGGTGATGGTCCAGGAAACTGATTCAATAACACAAATTACTATCACAATAGTTACTACATTCTTAATCCAATCTGTAGTTGAGTATCCGTTAAATATGACATTATCAAGTCAGCCTGAACCAACAGATGGTTCGATTTCATGGTTAGCACCAGCACATCCGATGTCAGTCTCAATGCATGGTGAAGGTGGAATTATGAGTTCTGTTGATATTTGGGTAAATGACGGTGAAACTCTTAATTTATCAATGAAGGAATTACCTAAACCAGTTGAGTCGAATACCGAAAAAGCATTCTATATTTTAGCACATCCTATTGCATTAGCAATTTACCTAGTTCTTTCGATGATAGGATTACTCTATCTAGTGCGCAGAGATAACAAGATTGACTTGGATCTTGACGATGAAGAAGAAGAGATAGAGGATTTTAAATTCGATAATGACTTAGATATTGAAGAGGATGGGGATAATGATTCTTTTGACTCAAGTCCTCCTCAAAGAAGAACACCTCCTAAACGAAAACCTCCTAAACGAACACCCCCAAAGAGTAAGCCTGATTTTGGTAATTCAGACTCTAAATTCACTGGTGAAAACGAAGGTGTCAAAGTAAGACGAAGATCAACTTCGCGCGATATAAATACAGATGGCCCAATAATGCGAACAAAGAGACGGCGTTTGGGTGGAGATTCTGATAATGATAACAGCAATGTTGTGGCAAAAAAGAAAATTGTTTCATCATCGAGTGTATCAGAAACTCCTATTGTTAGGACTAGAAAGGTCAAAAAAGCCGAACCAGAGCCAGTAGTAAAAGAAAAATCAAGAAGGAAAGCTGTTAGACGTAAAAAGAAACCTTCCAAAGATAAAAAGAAAATTGATGAAGATGCTTTACAGTCAGATTTACTGAAAGGATTTATTGATGAGGGAGATCAATAATCACCAGGCTAGTTTTGGGCCATGGGGCATTTCACAAACATCTCCTAGGAATAGATTGAGCCCATCCATATCTTCTGCATCCATTCGATTGATAACTTCACCAAAATATTTCTCAAGGCGCGAAATATCCTGATTTGTCCTTTCTGCACATTCTAGAATTACTTTAGCACGCGTATCTTGATTGTTTTCAAAATCTTCTAGACGTGATAGTAATGCATTATGGGCTTCTATAACGAGTTTTTTATCCGTATCAGAGCGTGCAGCAAAAACACCGAAAACCATAGGGTAACCGCTATTTTCTTTCCATTCAGACCCCAAATCTAGTTTGACTATATCTGGATAATTAGTTGAAGCATTTAGGGCTCTGTCACCAATGAGTAAGCATGCGTCACATTTAGCCAGCATAGCATCTAAGTCAGGCCCCATTTCAATATATTCAGGCCTAATGCCCCTAGAATTCAATAAATATTTTAGTAATTTTACAGAAGTTGCAGAATCTGAAGGTAACGCTATAGTTTTCACATCGTTAAGATTATGTTTTGAAAACAACAAAACACTACCCACTTCACCCTTTGATGAAATTGATAAATTTGGAACAAGGACTAATTCGTCACTATATTTTGCATAATCTGCAGCAGGTATTGGAGCAATAATACAATCTCTACGCAACAGGTGTCCAGTTAACCACGAAGGTGGTGCAGAAAGAATTCTCCATTGGCTATTAAGGCCATAGTATAGAGGCTCACAATTGATGAATGCCACCCTCCCGATAGTTTTCTTCCACATTCAGATACCTCTTATTGAGCCATTGGTAATTTCTTACGATGAGTTTTCTTAATCGGGATTATTTCTTCAAAGGCAGTATATGTCGAGTTTCTCTTTACTGCGCGGCAACCTGCGTCATTGACAATTCTTGCAATATTATTGTAATCATGGTCAAGTGGGGCATCAGAGCCTGCAAGATGCATAATGGATTCCTTATGCACTGTTCCATCAATATCATCAGCACCATATTGTAAAGCCAATTCTGAAACAAAATCTCCAAGATTCATTCGGTATGCCTTAACATGAGGTATATTGTCAAGCATTAATCTTGAAACTGCAATAGTACGCAATATTTCAACACCAGTTGCTAATTTCGCCTGAGTTAGACGTGAATTATCAGGCAGATATGGGTATGGTACGAAACATTGGAAACCTCCAGTGTTTTCTTGGGTTTTACGTAATTTAATCATGTGTGTGATTTTTTGTTTTGTATTTTCTATTGTACCAAATAACATAGTACAATTAGTTGGTATACCAAGTGAATGGGCAATTGAATGAATTTCTAAGTACTCTTCAGAAGACTCTTTACCATTACAAATTATTTTCCTAACATTATCATCTAATATCTCAGCACCACCACCTGGTAAAGACCCTAGTCCGGCATTTTGCAGCCGTTCTAGAGTTTCTTCAATACTAATTCCTGAAATCCCAGCAATGTGTTTGATCTCGACAGCTGTTAATGCTTTATAATGAATATTTGGATGTGAGGATTTGGCTTTTGAAAATAGGCTTTCGTAATGGTTGATGTCCCAATCGGGATGTAAACCTCCAACCGAATGAACTTCATCGACAAATTGCGCATATTGTGATACTTCGAGTAAATATTCATCGATAGATAATGCATATGCATCCTTTGAATTTCGTCCTCGGCGAAAGGCACAGAACTTGCAAGCTAAAGTGCAGATATTAGTCTGATTAATATGTACATTCAAGTTGAAAAATGCACGATCATCAAATCTTGCTTTCTTTACCAAATTTGCTAATTTTCCAATAGTCTCTAAATCCGAATGATTGTAAAGATAAATCCCATCCTCCAATGAGAGAGAGGTTCCTGAAACAATTTTGTTAACTATAGGTCGAAAATCACTGTTGATATCTTCATCATCTATCATTTGTAATAGGTGTTTACGCCAATCAATTCTAGAACCTGCCAATGCCATATCGCGGGGGATGGCATCCGACATGTACTAGGCGCAGAGTTGGTAATCTTTGAATTAAACCCTAACGGCTTTTGGAATATCTGATGCTAAAGATCCCAGCACTAACCATGAATTTTCTAAATTCTTCAATAAGGAAAACAGAAGATGCTACAGCAAAAACAACACCCCAATCCTTCAATTCCAAAGGCAGTGTCTTTAGTAAATCCCCTACCATAAAATCCGTAAATGGTATGGTGATTGGTGCACCTTGAACCAAGAGGAATAGAAGGCCTAGTGATGTGAATATTGCAAGATAAATCGCCCTGTTACTAAAGACTCCTAATTTGAAAACACTATCATCTCCACTTCTGCAGTTCATTACATTGAATAATTGATAAATGACAAATACGGAGAAACACATAGTTTGAGCATATCGGTAAGACTCAGATTCATACGCAAGCATGAATACAGCCATTGTTCCTATTACCATTACAGAACCTAGGTAGAAAATCAATCCAAGGTCGAAAAGGTTTGGTAACGATTCATCTACAGGTCGCGGTGGCTTATCCATGACTTTAGAATGGCTCTTTTCAACACCTAAAGCTACAGCAGGAGGGCCATCCATCAAGATGTTAATTACCAATATTTGTGTGGCTGTCAAAGGTATTGGTAATCTAAATACAAAAGATGCGAAAATCAATAATGCTACTGCAGCAAAATTCGTAGACACTTGATAGCGCACGAAATTTCTAATATTTGCATATACCTTACGCCCTTCTTCTACAGCATTCACAATATTTGCAAAATTATCATCAAGTAGCACCATGTCTGAAGCATCTTTAGCAACATCAGTTCCGGAAACACCCATTGCAATTCCAATATTCGCGCGTGAGAGTGCGGGCGCGTCGTTTACACCATCACCTGTCATTGCGACAACTTCACCTTCATCTTGTAATGCCGTTACTATGCGCATTTTCTGCTCAGGAGTAACTCTACTAAATATTGCAGTATTCTGGCTGATGTCGCGTAATGCTACATCATCTAACTCAGCTAATTTCTCCCCTCCCACTGCATCAATATGCGGTTTAGTAATCAATAATTGTTCACCAATTGCCTGGGCAGTTATTCGTTGATCACCTGTGATCATCTTAACTCTAATTCCAGCCTTTTGACATTTCTCTATGGCATCAAAAACTTCAGCACGTGGTGGATCAATTATCCCAACCATTCCCAAGAATATCAAGTCCTTTTCCATTGAGGCCATATCTTCTAAATCCTCGCTATCAGAAACACGACGGGCACAAAGGGCAATTACTCTCATAGCCATACTTGCCATTGATTTATTTGCCTCAACGGCCTTCTCAACATCACCTTCTTCTATTGGCACAATTTCATTATCTACAATTTTCCACTTAACTAGGGACTTAAAGCCTCCAGCGCCACCTTTTGAAAATAACCATTTTTCACCTTCGTAATCATGAATTACTGACATTCTTTTACGTTCTGTATCAAAGAAATATTCGTGTACACGAGGATGCCTTTCAGCAAATTTTGAAACAGAACCATTTATTTTGTATCCCATTACTGCACAAGCACTGTCTGTCGGGTCACCAATTGCAGACCAATTGTCTTCGATTATAGCGATTTGAGAATTGTGACAAAGTGAAAGACATGCAGCGGCTAATCTGAACCCTAGCCTGCTTTGCAAATTTGACATTTCTACACTTGTGAGTTCTTCTCCATTGAGCATCAAACTACCCTCTGGTTGGAAACCTTCCCCACTAATTTCATATTCATTTTCAGGCATCATAAAATGCTTAACAGTCATTTGATTTTTCGTCAAAGTTCCTGTTTTATCTGTACAAATAACAGTTGTAGAGCCGAGAGTTTCCACGGCTTTCATCCTGCGAATTATTGCCTTATGCCTAGCCATATTACGCATACCAATTGCCAATGTAGTTACCAGAATAATAGGTAACCCCTCAGGTACTATTGCAACAAAGATAGCGATTGCAATAATGAATTGTTCTACTGCAGCCTCCCATAGATCACCTGCTTCGTAATATGTAATTACCATCTCAATAGAAACGAGTAGTATTGCAACTATTAATGCAATAAACCCTAGGAATTTACCTAGAGATTCCAATTTTAATTCAAGTGGAGTTTTTGGGGAAGAGGCACTTGCAATATCACTTGCAATTTTCCCTAACTCTGTAGACATACCAGTTGAAGTAACAATACCTACTGCGCGTCCAGTGGAAATGGTTGTACCCATATAGAGCATGTTTGTACGATCGGCAAGAAGAGTTTCAAGGGGTAATGCGCCTGAATGTATTTTCGTTGGCATACTTTCCCCGGTCAATGTCGACTCGTCAACTTTACACTGCCACGATTCATTGACTCTAATATCAGCAGGTACTTTCAACCCCTCTTCTAATTTCACTATATCTCCTGGAACTAGATTGCTAGTATCAATTTCCATTTCCAAACCGTCCCTACAAACAACAGAAATCGATACGGACATTTCCTTCAGCGCATCCATTGCTTGTTCTGCCTGGTTCTCTTGCCAATAACCAAAAAATGCATTTGCAGTTAATACAATTCCAATAAATATAGCATCACCAGGATGGTCTGGAGCTATTGCAAGTGAAACCAGTGCTGCTCCAATAAGCAGATAATTTAGAGGATCGTGATACTGAGATAGAAATCTGTATATTGCAGGTACTCTGTCAGGTTCTTGTAATCTATTTGGCCCATATTCTTTGAGTCTCTTTTCTGCCTCTATGCTATCTAAGCCTCCTAACGGAGTATCGAACTCCATCAGAATATCTTCGGATGTTTTGTCATGCCATGACTGTTTTTCCACAGGACCACCTTGAACTCTAGATTAATCCACCGGTGAAACTTGTAACTTATCATAATAGGGGTGGATTACCCATTAATTATAGCCGATTGATTCACAAGCCCATTCATGTTGGGGGTTTTATGGCGGAATTAGGTGAACCTTGGATTCCTGCCAAATCAAATATTTCTGAATTTACAGTCCGAGTCGTTATTATTGGAATTATTCTTGGAGCATTGATGACAGCTGCAAACGCGTACCTAGGACTGTATGTTGGAATGACAGTTTCGGCATCAATACCTGCTGCAGTAATGAGTATGTTGATTCTACGTGGATTCAAATTTAAGGATGTTACGATACTAGAGAACAATTCTGTTCAAACAATGGCTTCGGCTGGAGAATCATTAGCAGCAGGAGTGATCTTTACTGTACCTGCATTATTAGTACTGGGTATTTGGAATGAAATAAATTGGCTTGATACATTTCTGATTGCAATTTTGGGTGGAATGCTTGGGACAATGTTTACTATTGCCTTACGCCGACTATTCATTGTAGAAGAAGCACTACCTTATCCTGAAGGAGTCGCATGTCGCGAAGTCCTAGTTGCAGGTGAAAAAGGTGGCTCAGGCCTTATTGCGATAATTTATGCCTTGATTATTGGCGCCATATATGGATGGATGGTTAAGGCATTCAAGGCTACTCATGCAGAAATTGATGGAGTTGCATCGTTTATTGGCACACGATTTTATGCAGGAGGCGAAATGTCTCTAGCACTACTCTCAGTGGGTTATATCGTAGGATTGCGTATTGCTTCATTCATCTTCCTTGGTGGATTCATTGGATTTGCTATATTGGTTCCAATATATGGTCTAATTAATGGTTTTCCAAATTCAGGTGCAGGACCAGTAGGAGATTATTTTTCAGTATGGTCAACCCAGATAAGGTATGTAGGTGTTGGATCGATGGTCGTTGGTGGGGTTTACACTCTTTGGTCTATGCGAAAAACAATCTTCGAAGGTTTATCCAAAGCTATCGGATCAAAAAATTCAGATTCCGACGATTTGTTGCGTACTGAAAAAGATTTACCCTTAGACAAAGTGATGATGGTTTGTGTAGTTCTTGTAGTGTTGATATTCCTGTTCTATTGGTATGCTACAGGGAACCTTGTTATGGCTTTAGCGGGTGCATTATTCCTGGCAGTAGTGGCTTTCTTTTTCGCAGCAGTTGCCGGTTATATTGCGGGAGTAGTAGGGTCATCAAATTCTCCTGTTTCGGGTATGACAATAGCCACTCTTCTATTCACAATTGGACTCGTATGGGTTGTTGGTGGCTTAATAATGGGGATGGAACAAAACGATATGATGGTTGCAACAATGTTCATTGCTGCAATAGTTGCAACATCTGCTGCTATTGCCGGAGATGTGATGCAGGACCTGAAAACTGGCCATATGGTTGGGGCAACACCCTGGAGGCAACAGACAGCTGAAATCATAGGAGTTACGGTTGGCGCAATAGTTATTGGACCAGTCCTATCATTACTGCATGATGCTTTTCGTATATCCAAGACTGCTTGTCTAGATAATCCACTACCATCAGACCCTACATGCGATTATGCACTTTTTGCTCCACAAGCCGAATTGATTGGAGCAATAGTTGAAGGTGCGTTCGGTGGAAATTTAAACCTACAAATGGTCTTATTAGGTGTAATTATTGCAATTATACTGATTAGATTAAAAATGCCTGTTATGAGTGTTGCAATTGGCATATATTTGCCATTGTCACTGTCTGTACCTATCATGGCTGGGGGGATAATTTCTCATGTATTGCTAAGCAGTGCTAGAATTCGTGTTGATGGTGCACTCGATGGAAATATATCTCCAAAGGCAGAAAGGGCAGTAAAAGAAGTTCAAGATAAAGGCGTATTGATTGGAGCTGGATTTATTGCGGGAGAATCATTGATGGGGGTTTTATTGGCAGTATTCATAGTAGCTGATAGTAAATTCCCATCAGTTGGATTACTGCCTTCAGATTGGATCGGAGGTACTTTGGGTAATTTATTTTCATTCATTTTCTTTGCATGGTTCGTTGCAGTATTCATATTCCTCTCTGCAAGAGCATTACCAGTGAAAGGTAACCTCCTAAATGACTTGCTGCACGTCGCTAGTGATGCATCAAGGAAGTTGAGAGGCGTCTTCAGCCTACCTAAAAAATGAGCACAACCATCAAAGGCCATAGTCAAAGGCCAAACTTCCAGCAGGGGTTTCTATGTCTGAAATGAGTATACCTGAATTGGAAGAAATGGCACGTAAATGTAGGGTGGAAATTTGTCGTATGACGCATCGCGCACAAGCAGGACACCCTGGAGGGTCACTATCTGAAATTGATATCCTTTGTGCACTTTATGGCAATCGATTGAGAGTAAGGCCAAACGAACCAAATTGGAGTGATAGAGATCGGTTTATTTTGTCAAAGGGCCATGCTTCACCTGGAATGTATGCATTATTATCTGAAATGGGATTTATTTCAAATTCCGATTTAGAATCATACCGTGTACTTGGAGGTATTTGTCAGGGGCATGTAGATATGAAATGGTGCCCTGGTGTTGATTTTTCAGCAGGGTCACTTGGAATGGGTCTCTCATTCGGCCTCGGATGTGCAATTGCAAGTCGGTTGGAAAATAGTCAAAGGAATGCATATGTCATGTTAGGGGATGGCGAATTACAAGAAGGAAGTGTCTGGGAGGCTGCAATGGCCGCAGCACATCATGAATTAGGAAATCTGAAAGTATTTGTTGACAGGAATAGAATACAGAATGATGACTTCTGTGAAGTGCAAATGAGGATGTTCGACATCCCAGCGAAGTGGAAATCATTTGGCTGGGAAGTTAAGGTGATTGATGGACATTCTATGATTGATATTGTTGATGCAATAAAGTGGATGGATAGCGTAACTGATAAACCAGCAGTGGTTATTGCTAATACAATAAAAGGCAAAGGTATCTCATTCATGGAGGATAACCCAGCATTTCATGGCGCTGCACCTTCTGACGAGCAATTACAATTGGCACTTAAGGAATTGGGGGTTGCTGTATGACAAAAATGGCTGCAACACGTGATGGTTATGGAGATGCATTACTAGAAATGGCATCTAATGATAAGATTGTAGTTCTAGAAGCTGATTTGGGAAAATCAACAAAATCCCTTCATTTCCGTAAATCATACCCGGAGCGGACAATTTCCTGCGGTATCGGTGAACAAAACATGCTGCTTGTTGCTGCTGGCTTAGCAAGCAGTGGTTTTATTCCATTCGCGAGCACATTTGCAATATTTACTGAAAGGGCATTTGAACAAATGCGAAATGGTGTTGCAAGACCAAATTTACCAGTCCATCTGTGTGGATCTCATGGAGGAACCCACACAGGTACAGATGGGTCTTCAGCCCAATCAATAGAAGATTTAGCAATTTATAGAACGTTACCTAATGTAGTAGTTATGCACCCCTGCGATGTTGTTTCGACAAAAGTTCTTACAATGCAATTACCCGATTTAAATAAACCGTCATACACGAGAACTGCTCGCAATAAGACGCCAGTACTTTATGAAGGGAGAGAGGATGAAGTTAAGATTGGAAAGGGGATTGTATTACATAACGGAAGTGATGTTGCAATCATTGCTTGTGGAGTATTAGTACATGAGGCTTTACAAGCTGCTGCAGATTTACATGCAATGGGGATATCTGCGACCGTTGTTGACATGCATACAATCAAACCACTCGATACTAATTTGATTGATTCTTTGATAGAGTTATGCGGCGCAATTGTAACTGCTGAAGATCATTCTGTAATTGGAGGCTTAGGGGGCGCAGTTGCCGAATATATTGTTTCGAAAAAGCCGACTCCAATGGAGCAAATAGGCGTTAGAGATAGATTTGGTGAATCTGGTCAAGCGGATGAAATGCTAGAGTTGATGGGGCTAAAATCACACCATATAGTAAGTTCAGTTGAAAGAGTCCTTGAAAGGAAGGTTTGAAGCACCCTCTATGTAGGCGACTACAACATGGAGTTCTTCCTAGACACGGCCGACGTTGAAGAAATTAGAGAAATTGCCTCATGGGGTATTCTTGATGGTGTAACTACAAATCCTAGCTTAATTAAGAAAAGTGGGCGGGATTTCAAAACTGTTGTAAGTGAAATTGCCTCGATATGCGAGGGGCCAATTTCAGCCGAAGTAACTGCTATGGACACGGCAGGAATGGTTGATCAGGGTAGAGCATTGAAAGCGGATTTACCTGAGAATGTAATTATCAAAATACCCTGCACGCCTGAAGGATTAGCAGCGACTAAGATTTTGACTGCCGATGGAATTGATACAAATGTAACATTAGTATTTTCAGCATCACAAGCATTGATGGCCGCAAAGGCGGGAGCAACATACGTATCGCCATTTATAGGACGTATAGATGATACTGGTGCGGATGGTATGGCCTTAATTGCCGAAATTATGGAAACTTGGAATAATTATGGTGTAAAAACAAAGGTATTGGCAGCATCTATACGACACCCCACTCATGTGCTACAATGTATGCAACTAGGAGCACATACTGTGACTATGCCTACTAAGACATTCAGGCAACTAATAGCCCATCCACTTACTGACAAAGGACTCGACGGGTTCATGAAAGACTGGGCTGAGGTCGAAGCAGCAGGTAATGCGTGAAGCGGAACGCTTGAAAATGTGTGCCTTCCCCTGTTGATGCAGGGGGCGGTATATTGTCTGGTGATGATGAGAAACTTCAACGTCTCTTAGACGGTGAGATTGATGAGTCTGAAATTGCGGCTGATCCAGTTCTATCCAGTTTAGCAGAAAGGATATTTGGACTTACTATAGAGCCAATTACACCTTCCAAACCAAGTCAGATGCAAGATTTGAGTGTTGAGGGAGGAAGTACAGGGGAAAAATCACTCCTTACGATGATTGAGGTCGTTCCTGGTGCTGCACCAGTTCCCGCGCCATTACCAGAAATAGTTCCGAAAACTAAATCGGTGAAAAAGAGTAGAAAAGGTATGAAAATATTTTCAACACTATCCTTAACTATAGCTGCTGCTAATGTTTTTGGAGCATTTGGATTCCTAAATTCCAATTGTAATGCTGTAAAGTGCACTGCAGATGCAACTAGAATAAATTGGATTGATATACATAACATAGGTAATGAGATGGGTTGGTCAATGCCATTTCCTACATTTGGCATACCAGATTATATTGCCCTCGGTGCGAGTATATTATTGATGATTATTGCTTTCTTACGCAAGTGAGGCGGCATCTTGATGAAGCCCTTCCATAGGAGTGATACCATGGCAGGCGGTAAGGCTAAGCGCGGTATACCATCAAAAGTTGATGATTTCAACGCATGGTATCCCTTCATTGTTGAAGCTGCTGAATTAGTAGATAAGAGATATCCTATCAAAGGGATGGATGTTTGGAGGCCTTATGGATGGAAGGCCATGAAAATGATTGATTCATTGACACATAAGGAAATGGAACGGACAGATCATGATGAAGTCAATTTTCCATTACTTATTCCGGAAAATTTGCTTGAGAAGGAAAATGCACTTGTTGCTAGGTTAAAGCGTGCTAGAGAAGAAGGTGTAGATCCAGATGAATTAAGAGACCATGTGGAAGAAGGTGGATTCAAAAAAGAAGTGTATTGGGTCAAGCATGCTGGTGAAAATGATCTCGATATTCCAATGTTCTTACGACCTACTTCGGAGACTGCAATGTACACAATGTTTCCTCTATGGATTCGTTCTCACAAAGATTTGCCATTAAAAGTGTACCAGATGGTTAATACTTTTAGATATGAGACAAAACAAACAAGATCATTCATACGTGTCAGAGAAATTCATTTCTTCGAAGCACATACAGCACACAAGGATGAGGATTGTGCATCTAGGCAAATAGGACAAGATTTGGAGATAGTTGACAATATCATGCATGAGTTGTGCTTACCTGTAATTAAGGCAAAGAGACCGATATGGGATACATTTCCAGGCGCGTGGTATACAATAGGAATTGATGCAATAATGCCCAACGGAAGGACTTTACAAGTTGCATCTTGCCATCATTATAGAGATCAATGGGCTAAAGCATTCGACTTGACATATGAAAATTTAGAAGCAGAACAGGAATATTGTCACCAGACTACATATGGTATGTCAGAGCGACTATTAGGAGCGATTGTTGGAATGCATGGTGACGATAATGGACTAATAATGCCACCATCAATTGCACCATATCAAATTGTAATTTGCCCGCTGATAAGAAAAAATTCAGAAGTTGATACGATTTCTAAATCCAGGGAAATTGCATCTATTTTGAGAAATTCCGGATTGCGTGTTAAAGTAGATGAAAGAGATATTCACGCAGGACAGAAATATTTCGATTGGGAGATAAAGGGTGTACCTCTTAGGCTAGATATAGGACCTAGAGATATAGAAAATAAATCGGTATATGCTGCATTACGAACAGGTGGCAAGAGGCCTTTAACGATGGAAAATATTGTAGAAAATTGTACCGAAGTATTATCGGAAATATCAGAGGTATTGCGGCTCCGAGCCTCTGAGCATTGCAATAACATCATTCAAACAATTACCGATTTAAACAGTATAGAAGATGGAAAAATATACGAAATGGCTTTTGACGGTACAGACTCACATGCTGAAACTATAGAAAGAACAACAGGATTATCATTTTTAGGTGATGCTACTGAGCCATATGCAGAGGAAAGGAAATGCTTCATGAGTGGGAAACCAACAACTCGTAAAGTCCTCCTTTCAAAGAGTTACTAGAGATCAATCTAAACATCAAATCCATCGAGTTCCATTTCACTATCTCTCATCATTCTCTTCATTTGTTTATTCATTTTACGGTTACCACTCATGCCCTTCATCATCTTTCGTGAACGGTTCCATTGAGCAATTAGTTCGCGAACATCCTTTTCATTTACACCAGAACCTCTAGCAATCCTCCGTATGCGCTCAGCTTTGATTTTAGCCGGCTCATCTTTCTCGTTGATTGTCATAGAATCCATAATTACTTGGTACCTGTCCAGATTTCCTTGCATAGCTTCTTTCTGCGCCTTACCCATGGCGCCCATGCCTCCAAACATACCTGCTGGTAAAAATGAAAGTAATTTGTCAATAGTGCCGACCTTCGACATCATTTCCATTTGAGCATACATATCATTCAAAGTAAATCGACCACTCATCATACGTTGTGTGATTCTCATCGCTTCTTCTTCATCCATATCCTCTGGAGCAAGATCTATCAAGCCGCGAATATCTCCCATACCAAGTAATCTTGAAATAAACCTATCAGATTCGAATTTTTCAAGATCGACTACTCTTTCACCAGTACCTATGTACATTACTGGCGCACCTGTTGCTGCAACAGCAGATAAAGCGCCCCCTCCTCTCGCGGTACCGTCTAATTTTGTGATTACAATACCAGTAACGCCTGCAAGGTCATGGAAATTTGCTGCTACAGGCCCGGCAGATTGACCTACTTGGGCATCAATAACCAAAAACTTCTCCTCAGCATTTGCAACTTTTGCAATATCTTCGAGTTCCTGAACAAGTTCCTCGTCAAGTTTGTGTCGTCCCGCAGTATCTATTATGACAAGATCTGCAGCCGAGTGTTTCTTCAACCCATTACGAACAATATCTACCGCATTATTGTTTTCAGGCTCACCATACACTTCGACAGTTGAATCTTCTAGTAGTTGTGAAAGTTGGTTATAAGCACCTGGTCTATGTACGTCTGCCTCAATTACAGCTACTCTAACTCCATGTTTCTTCCTATACCATTCAGCTAATTTTGCCGTACTAGTTGTTTTACCATTACCATACAAACCAACCATCAATATTGTTGCTTGATGGGGACGAACTTCCCGTGCGGGGCCAAGAATCCTAACTAATTCAGTATACAATATATTCATCGCATGAGTTTGTAAAGTAATACCTGGGCGTAAATCCTCATCTCTAATTCTAGATTCCAGTCTTTCAGTGATTTCTTTTGTCTGTCTTACATTAAAATCAGCTTCTTGTAAAGCCCTTCTAAGTGACCTAAGCATATCCTTTAATTCGGCCTCATCCAGTTTTCTTTTACTCTTCAGCAACCCAAGAGCAGAGAAGATACCTCTGGATAAGCCTTCGAGTGCCATAGAGGATGCCAGTTGCAACCCCAACTTGAACCCAACGGATGGTTAATCAGTTGGGAATGTTAAACTGAGAACATCATCCTCAAGTTTTGCAATAACATCTGAGGCTTTTGCCGGTCTAGGAAACTCAACTGGATGTTCGCGTCCATTTATTCCAACATATACAATTCCCGATTCGCTTCTAAGTGTAAGTTCATCTCTTTCTATCTCAGGGAGATGTAATTTCACAATATCTCCTTCACGGAAATTTCCACGTCTAACTTCTAAACCAATACCAATTTTATATGGGCCTAAATGCTCTTCTATAGAATATTCTCCATGGATCTTTTCGGCTAAATCTCGTAATAAATCTACTCCGTGGATATCTCTGTCCATCAAATCAATGAAGCAAAACTCAACACCAGGAAGATTTTTCTTCAATTCTGAAACTATGTTAATTTCTCCCTTTCTGCGACGTTGGATAAATTCGTGTTCTAGATCAGGAGTCAATCTATTTACTACGCACCCTGATACTGTTAAATTAAATTCAATCAGAGAATTATATGCGCGTATAGTTTCATTCAATCCCATCTTTTCAGGTATTGTGACTAAAGTGAAACGTGTAACTTCTGGATTAGATAATATCCGTCTAACATGTAAGACGCGTCTCCTGAACTTTTCCAACTCATCCCGCATCTTTTCTTCATCTTTAGAACCAAAAATCATGGACCTTATTCCACCTGTAACTCTGTGTAATTTTATTATTTTATCAGACCATTTCTCAATAATTTCTGGCAGGGCTAAGAATCTTAATGTGTGACCTGTTGGAGCTGTGTCAAAGACAATAACATCCCACGCGGGATTTTCAAGATGTTTTAGCAACTCATCAAAAGCCATCGCTTCATCTAGACCTGGTAGGATCATCTCTGAGGCTTCTAACTCCTGATTCTCGCCACCAAGAAATGGTGAGATTGTTTCGCTAAGCTTTGGTATTTGCTCCGATATTTTTGCTTCGGGATCGAGTTCAAGACCCCACAAACCTGGTACCGAATCTACTTGTGTAGGCACTGAGCCCAGTTTGAAATCTAAACTATCCGACGTACTATGTGCCGGATCACTACTCACCAATAATACTCTTAACCCCGAATCTGCAAGAGATACTGCAGTTGCAGTAGAGGTTGTGGTTTTACCCACGCCACCCTTGCCGCCGAAGAGAAGCAGTCTTGCCATCAAGTTCCGCCATACAATCACCTCCTTCAACCCTTGCAGAGTAAGAACTGCTTTGAATGGGGTGAAATAGGGCAAACTATGGAGGCGGGTATGCTAATGTCCCAACTTGCGATTGTAGTCGCACTTGTTGGTATGGGATTGGGTTGGCGCGGAGTTATGACTAAGTATTCCGGTTTCTATGACCTAAATACAGCATGGAGTATGATGTTCTGGGGAATCCTATTCGGGGGTTTCTATGGCTCCCTAGGTGATAAATTCCTATTAAGTCCGTATATATTACAGGAACAAACTTCAATATCAAATCTGATAATTTGTCTGCTATTAGCTGTAGTAACCCATCTAATGTTACGTAGGGAAAAGGTAAGAAAAACCGGGTCACAACCCACAACAGGATGGGCTTTCGGACTGGCAGTCGGCGGTATGCTAGGTATGATGATTATCTATAGGATAATTGAAACAAATGAATTAACATTGACTACAGTAGCAACTATTACTCTAGTAGCATTAATTTCCCCTAGATCGCATGCTTTAGTAATGTGTAGACATGGTTATGAAATGTTGTTAGGTAAGAGATGGACTGCTGTGTTCAAGACTTTCTTCTTGTTATGTTTACTCATTACAACCCTATATTCTACAATGTTCCAACCATTGACCTGGATATTTTTAATTCCACCAATTATACTTGTGGAAAAACAGGCACATGAGTGGGTATATGCTGCCGTCCCGCAACAGGCTAGAAGACGTTTACGACGGATATGGAAAGATGCTGCTAAAACAAAACCCGTAGAAGAAGAGTAAGTGAACACTTACTAAGGGTACTTAATCTCATTTTCTACAATAATTATTGTATTTTTTCACTTTCATGCAACTGGGTAACCTTCATGGAGGGACCGCATCGGACCGCAAATGATGGGAACTTGCCCCTTCTGTAGGTCTCAAACACTACCAGGCGACAGTATTTGCTATAGCTGTGGTAGAGTGATCACAGGTACTTCAGGAATGGATACGCGTGTCAGAGGTGATTTTGATCGCACATCGACTCGTAGAGCTCATCTTGGTAGTTCGCGAAGAAAGCCTGCAAAGAAAAATGAAAAGAAAGCCATAAAGAAGAGAAGAAATCGAATAAATCAACTTGGACTTTTGGGTTTAATAGCATTCATATTTTTAACTCCGGATGCAAAAGAATTCGTTCTTGCTAAATGGGCGGAAGCACAAGAATACATCCTAGAAGCTGCTGCACCAGCACAAGTTTTCCCTCTAGAGGCCGAATACACTGTCCTAAGAACGATTGATTTGGCCAATCCCTCAAGTAACCAGGGTACATTGTCCGAGTCAATTCCCGTGCCGAGTGATGTAAGTAGTAATGAAGGAGGAGTAGGCTCCTTTGAATATACAGATGGGCAATATATTGCCAATAGTATGATTCAAGAAGTACTGAATATGGAATTACGAATTGATAATCAGGTGATTTCAATACCGATGGAAACTTCTCCTAAATTAGAAAAGGTAAATGCGATTGTCACTGATTCGGGATACTTAGTATGGTGGCCATCAATGGACGATGGATCTAGTCAAAGTAAATGTGCCCATGGCAACTGTATAAGAATAGAGATGACTTTAGATCCAGGGGAACAAGAAAGTTTTGACTTCGCAGTAACAGTAAAATCTGTATCGCACACATGGTGGCATTCAACTAGAATGGATGGTAGACTTGATGGTAAATCAGAGGGAGTGAGCGTTGAAAGGTCGGGCACATTTAGCGATATAAGTGAACGCGGGTATGATGAAAGATCAGGCACTTTCGGATCATACAAATATTGGTATGATAGAAACGTTGGCTCGTCTAATCATAAATGGGCAATTGATGGTAGAAATTCAACAGCACCAACTGTTACTCAGGTAGCGGCCTCTATTGACGCAAGTTTACCAAATAATCTGAAAACAAATGCTTATGCTTATGCTAGGGCTACATTTGATTGGTTGAATTCTCATGTTCCATATGATGTTTCGGCTCCTATTACTGCTAGATCTGGAGAGCATTGTCTAGTGGATGGAATGGGTGATTGTGATGATCAGTCTAATGCATTCATGTCCATAATGCGTGTGAAAGATATACCGACATGGTATGTATTTGGAGCATTGACCGGTCCAGACTACACTCAATGGGAAGGGCATGCTTGGGCTTATATCATGTTACCATTATCGGAAGATTGGTGTAATTCACAAGGAATTGTTCTGGAAACATGCTACGTGGAGGGTGCTGTTGATGTTGTAAATAGAAAATGGCTTGTCCATACACCAACAGCATATATTGACTGGGTTGAACCTACACCCGTCATAGCAAATCCGAATGCAATGAATGTTGATGGATACTACGGTGGTGGTTCTATGTCATACGGTATGGAAAGAATGAGATCATTCTCTACTGAAGGAGACCCGATAATTTCCGGCGGTACTTGGAATAATAAATGGTTGGAGGAGACTTTAGGATGAGGATTATCATAGGAGGTGGGGGTAGAGTTGGAGTTGAACTCGCACAATCCTTACGAAGGGAGGATAAAGATGTAGTACTAGTTGATAGTGATTCTAGAGCTGTAAAAAATGCTCAAGGAATGGACATCCTAGTAATTCACGGAAATATTACCCAAAGAGAAAAATTCAAAGAAGCGGGAATTGAAGATGCACAAGTCTACGTTGCAGCAACTAATTCCGATGAAATAAATATCCTATCCTGTGCCTTGGCCAAACATGCGTATAAGGAGGCAACAGGCGGTAAAGGCGAATTAATGACAATTTGTCGAGTTAGAGATCATAATTTCACAAAAGAACACAATGAGGGAAAACTATCTTCTTGGGCAGGTGTTGATCATGTTGTACATCCAGTAGATGATGCGATTGAAAGATTAATGTCTGGATTAAGATCCTCTTCATTAAATGAAGTAATACCATTTCAAGCGGATGCATATATTGTTGAATTGAAGGTTAATTCAGGAGCAAGTAGTGTTGTCCATAGAACTTTATTGGAATCTGAATCAAGTGTTGAAGGTGGTATGCCAACAATAGTTGGCCTAAAACGCAGCGGCACTCCTGGAAAGGTACCTACCTATGATGATCAACTACTTCCAGATGATAAAATCGCAATCGCGACAGCTGGCAAAGCATCCTTTAATCGAATTTTGAGAATATTCGGACATGAAACCTCTGATTTCCCATCTAACCCATATGTTGCGATATTCGGAGGGGGTTTAGTTGCTATACGATCGGCAAAAGCATGGTTGAACAGTGGAGCTAAAGTAACAATAATTGAGAGAGATTTGCAAAAAGCAAATGCACTTGCAGGTTCAGATATTGGCAATTTATCAGCATGTGAGATAATACATGGTGACCACTTGGACAAAGACCTACTAAAAGAAATTGAAATTTCATCGCATGATATTGCAATTGCTGCATTAGAAAATGATCATGAATCTATTGCAGCAGCTTTACTTGCAAATGATTTGGGTGTCGAGCGTACTGGATTAACTCTATATGATGCAGATCTAGCAAATGTGGTTAAAAGGATGGGAATTACTTATTCTGTTGACAGAAGGCGTGTAGCCGTAGATTCGATATTATCAAAAATTCATTCTGAGATTCCTGGACCTTATGCAGTACTTTCGACGATAAGTGATATTGTTGGGATAAATCTACCAGTAACCTCAAAATTGAAATTCGAAGGTAAAACACTAGCCGATGTAAATCTACCAGATTGGAGCAAAGCAGCGTTTATCCAAAGAAAAAATATAGATAATGAATGGGAGACTATGAGACCTTTACCTAACAAAACTATTCTAGATGGTGATAGATTGACTATTTTCTTACCTCCTGATAGAATAGATGACATCGAAAAGAAATTCAAGGTGTGATCAATTAATGCGGCGTGATGTTCTCTCCCTTATAGTCGGGTGGACTATGCTGGCAATGATAGTACCCTTGATATTCAGTTTCCTAATTACGTGGTGGTTAGATGGATTCTCAATTGCATCACAAGCGTTTCTTCTACCAATAATATTTTCAGGATTTATCGGCATAGGTATGCTGACATTATTTGTTAGATCGGATACTACTGAAAGGTTACGAGATAGAGAGGCTTTTGCCGCAGTAGCATTGGCTTGGCCTGTCGCGGTTCTAGTTGGCGCATTTCCATTTTGGCTTGGAGGAGTGTTTAATGGCCCATTTACAGATCAGGCGGCAATGATAGATATTGCACGTGGTTTCGTTAATTCATGGTTTGAATCGATGAGTGGTTTCACCACAACTGGTGCGACAGTCATCGAGCCTAGAATGAGTCCGAACTGTATCCCAGGGGAGTTAGACTGTATCAACAACCAACCAAAAGGAATTCTACTATGGAGGTCATTAACTCAATGGCTTGGCGGCATGGGTATAATTATGCTCGGATTAATGCTTTTATCACGAGTCCTCGGCGGAGGAATGGCACTTGCAAGAGCGGAACTTACAGGACCTTCATTGTCACGTTTGAGGCCTAGGTTGCAACAAACAGCTCTTACGCTTTGGGCGATATACATTGTACTAACATTACTTGAAATTGTGCTTCTGAAATTCGTCGGCGGGATGACTACATTTGATGCATTTAATCATGGTCTGACAACAATGCCATCAGGAGGTTACTCTACACATGATGCTTCTATAGGGTACTATGATAGTGCTACTATAGAATTCATAATTATGGCATTTATGTTTATCGCGGGGATAAATTTCACATTGATTTGGTTTGGTTGGGAAGGTCGTTGGAAGAAGATCTTTAAAGATGAAGAGGCAAGAAATTACACATTCTTGATCATTTTATTTGCATTAATAATCTTCGCAGCGTTAATGTTCAGTGGGATCAATACATCTGATGGTATTAGACAATCGTTATTTCAAACAATATCAATAGGGACTTCAACAGGTTACACTACTACCGATTATATGACGTGGCCGGTAATAACTCATGTCTTACTATTTGTCTTAATGATAGTAGGGGGGTGTGCAGGTTCAACTGCTGGTGGCTTAAAGGTCATGAGATTAACACTCGCCTTTAAGATTGCTTGGCGTGAACTTGGAAGGATATCACAGCCTAGAAAAATATCAAGAATACGTCTAAATGAAGAGGTAGTTGAGGGCGATCGGCTTAGCTTAATTGTTGGTATGTTGTTCGTTTGGACTGGTCTTTTCATAATTTCATGTATAATTCTAGCCATTACAATGCCAAACTCAGACTTTGAGTCTGTCGTAGCAGTAGTTGCCTCTTCTCTAGGTAACACTGGGCCAACTATCGGTGATTATGGCCCCTCGAATACTTGGGCTTCAATGGGGAGTCCATCTCTAATCATTACAACTATTCTAATGTGGTTTGGCCGTCTCGAACTTATGACTGCTCTGTTACTAATTCATCCTAGAACATGGGCGAAAGAGGAAAGAGATGCACCAGATAGGGCTTCTGTTAAACTGATGCGCGATTTGTTCGAAAAAATGGAAGAAAAGAAAAAATAGTCAGAATAATTTCATTTGATTGGAACTATCCGCAACTTCTTCCGTTTCTATTTCAGTATTTATTTCCACATCCTCATCGTTAACTGCTAAATTATCAGCTAAATCTTCTAATTTATTTGAATATCTCTCAAGTAAATCTTTGGTTGATCTGTGGCTAATTTTTAGTCCAGAAATTGCTGCATGTTCTTCTGGTGATAGTCCGAGGGAAAGTGAAATAGTGAAATCTTCACCATTATCGTCCATTATTGAAAGTAATGATGGTAATAATTCTTCCCGAACTGTTTTCTTAGAGCTACCACATGTTGACGCCAAGCGTTCAATAATTGATTTACGCCTCCATGCTGAACCAAATCCCAAAAATGAGGGGCGGGAGCAGAAAACCTTACCCTCAAGAGGTTTATCTGAAACAACACTGGCTCCCAGAGTAGATAGATTTGAACCCCAATACCATGACCTATGTGCCGTATTTCTATATTTGCTAGTCAGTAAATTATCCGCTAATGAAAGTGCTTTGGAACCTCTTCTTACTGAGTTATATTCTGTCATGACATTCACATTATTCCATGAGATCCATGCAACCATTTCATCGGGGCTCTTGTCGAGTTTCATACCAGTAGATCTTGCCTTTTCAGCGGTTCTAGATTTATACAACTCTCCAAGGCCGGGGAATATGTCAATTGATTGATCCCTAGTTCCAACATCAATTGTATCTATGACTAGTTCACGATCGATATTACCATCACATATACTACACATTACCTGTAAATCCCGCACAAGTGCTCGTAAATCACCTGGATTATTTTCTACCAATAAATCAATTGCACCCGGATCAGCAGTGAAACCCTCTTCCTTCAGAACTCTCAAAGTTATACGTCGCAAGGCCTCTGTAGATACTCTTCCAAATCTAATCGGCTTGACATATTTCGTAAACCTATCTCGTGTATCTCGCCATCTCGAAGAAGTCCTTCCCCAAAGCCCCATTTCTTCATTGCAAGCCAATATAACTGGTTGTTTTGTTGATTTCAACAAGTTAAGTAATTCAGCCTTACCTCCACTATCTCCTTTGAATTCTTTTACTGTGCTATTCTGATCGCCCATTACAATTGACTTAACGCGGTCTTGGTTGACTGAGCGTAATCCGCCAGAAAGATGGTCCACCTCATCTAGTAGAATCAATGTTTTCGGCGGAGTTTCACCGGGATTTTGGAATAAAGAGCCATGTGTTGCTGCATGAGTAGCTGCTTTCCTTATTGCTGCAGCGTTTCTTGCATCTGATGCATTTAATTCAATCACATTCCAACCCATATCTTTAGCAACTGCTCTTGCGACGGTAGTCTTTCCAACTCCAGGAGGACCAATTAATAAAATTCCAGGTTTAGTTGGCTTACCGACTTTCCATTCTTCTAGCCATGCACGAATTACCTTTCTTTTATCTTCATTACCTTCTAAAGATCTTTCATTGGATGGGCGATGGCGTTCAGTCCAATCACTTATCGCCATAACAACTTGTATCGCTGGCGACTCCTTGAACCTTCGGAATGTCAAAAATCAATATCTTCATATTTGATACGTTTTTGATTACCTGTATCTCTTTCCCGAATGGTAACCATACCGTCTACTAGTGATTCATGGTCAACTGTTATGCACCACGGCACACCAATTTCATCTGCCCGTGCATATCTCCTGCCAATTGAACCACTCCCATCATAAATCGAGAATATATCCTTACGACTGCATAAATTACGATGAATATTTTCAGCTAATTCTTTCATTCCATCCTTCTCAAATAGCGGTAATACTGCTACATCAACAGGAGAAACTGTAGGTTTAAATCCCAAAATATTGTAATTTTCACCTGATTTTTCTGTTTCCATAAAGGAATGATCAATGAGATGCCAAATTATGCGATCTATACCAAATGCTGGCTCTACTACGTGTGGAATATACCACTCTCCAGCTACATTTTCCGTCCTTTGAAGACGCTTTACATGTTCAGATAATACTTGTATTTCTCTACCTTCGACTGATAAATTAACTGGGAAACTAGTATCCTTATCGAGAAGTTCAACAGCCTGCTTTACTTTGCCAGCTAACTCTCTAAAAGCTGGCCCAGCTATTGATCCATCTGTTGTCCATCTATCAACTTCTTCGATCTTTGGCTCAGAATAGGTTCTCCAAGCACGCAATCTTTGCCCAGTTGATTTTTCATGCGCCGACAAATCATAACAGCCTCTATGAGCAATTCCAACACATTCAACCCATCCATAAGAGCCAAAGAGTTCTACATCCCAGCAATCCTGGGCATAATGCGCCATTTCATCAGTTTCATGTTGCCTAAATCTCATCCACTTTGGATTAATGCCAATACTTAGTAAGAAATCCATAGTCCAGCCCATGAAATATCCAACTGTAGGATGGCGAATTACACCTTCGGATACAGCTTTTCCAAGTGTCATTTCAAGCTCTCCCCTTCCATCTGCAATTAACATAACAGAATTTTTCCAAGAACTAAAATCATGTTTAATCTCATCTTCAGGATCGATAAAATATTCAAGTTCTGCCATATTGAATTCTCTTAGCCTAATCATTCCCTGGCGTGGTGAAATTTCATTTCGATATCCTTTTCCTGTTTGTACTGCTCCAAAGGGTAAACGCTCTCTGAAGTGCCTATAGATTGCGGGGAATGAAGTAAACATCCCCTGGGCAGTTTCAGGCCTCAAGAACCCCTGGCGTCCAGATTTTCCTGCACCTATTGTAGTGTTAAACATTAGATTTTGAGCTTTAATTTCACCCCAATCTGATTTTCCACAGGAGGGGCAAGTAGGATTTTTTTCATCAATAATTTTTGATAATTGATCACGTGTCATTGAATCTGAATTGGGATAGTCGTCCTCAATCAAATGGTCTGCCCTACTAGCTTCGCCACATCCACTACATTCCGTCAAAAAATCACTAAATTCGCCAACGTGACCGCTTGCTTCAAGAACAGAATATGGTGTTACAGTCGGGCATGAAATTTCAACTATATTACCTAGGCTGAGCCAATGATTTAACCATGCACCAATAACTTTCGACCGCAACCTCCCTCCAACAGGTCCAAAATCATAAAGTCCAGCAGAACCTCCATGAATTTCAAATGCTGGAAGAATAATCCCTCTACGTTTGAGCATACCTGAAAGACGGGTTAGACGCTCAGTTGAGAACTGCTCCATGACCATCCGTGAAACAAGTGGTACATGAGGAAACCTATGCAAATAGCATGCAATATGTGGTTTTGTTAAGATATATCTCTTAGTGACATGAAATTGCAAGTAGATATTCCAAGACTGTGATGTAATTCTAGGGACAATGTTCATCAACTCCTCATGTACGCTATGCAACCACGCGAGTAGTGAAAAATCTTGGCAGAGATAACATACTTAGAGACTCCAATGGAAACAGAGGAGTTATTGGAAACTTTATGTCAGCCAGTTCGTAATTGGTTTGCGGAAAAATTTCCTGACTTTACTCGACCCCAGAAATTGGCGATTCCATCAATAGTAAATGGCGATCATCTACTATTATGTTCTCCTACTGGGTCAGGTAAAACGCTGACTGCATTCTTGAGTATAATTGACAAACTAATTAGACATACATTAGACAATACACTAGAAGAACGTGTGTACTGCCTATATATTTCTCCAATAAAGGCTCTAGCCAATGACATCCAAAAGAATCTATTAGGTCCATTGGCAGAAATTGAAGAAAAATTTCTACCTGATCGTGCACAAGGAAAAATTAGAGTTGGTTTGAGGACGGGAGACACACCACAATCTGAAAGACAAAAAATGCTAAGAAAACCACCTCATATACTGATTACTACCCCTGAAAGTATGGCAATAGCCATCTCTTCTCCAAGATTTCAACCAATCGTTTCTAATGTAGAGTGGATAATAATTGATGAAATGCACTCTCTTGTACCAACAAAAAGGGGAGTACATCTAGCGCTTACAATTTCGCTACTAGATACAATATTGATGCGACCAGTACAACGCATAGGAATTTCTGCTACAATGGAGCCATTAGAGAAGGTTGCAGAGTATCTCGTTGCTAGTGATGATAGAGAGAGTCGTGATAGTGCGCAGCAAGTGAAAATAGCCAAAGTTAGTGGAGCTAGAGAATTAGATCTTGACATAACGTTGTGTTCAAACAAATTTAGCGAACTATCTGTAATTAAAGTTCTAGAAAAGAATGTGGAAATAATTGCTGACTTGATTAGTGCACACAACACTACTCTTGTATTCGCAAACACAAGAAAAATGACTGAAACATTAGTTCAAAGGTTGAAGCCTTACATGGGTGAATTGGTAGCGGGGCATCATGGTTCGATGGATAAGAGTATACGGCATGATGTTGAAAGGAAATTGAAGCAGGGGCACCTAAGGGCAGTAGTGACTTCGTCTTCACTCGAGATGGGCATAGATATTGGTTCAGTTGATTTAGTCATACAAGTAGGTTCGCCGGGAGACATTGCAACTGCATTGCAACGAATAGGGCGAGCTGGCCACCATGTTGGTGGTATTCCACGTGCGCGTTTTCTCCCCTCAAATATCGATGATTTAATCGAACTTGCTGCATTACAAGCAGCTATTCAAACTGGTGATATGGACAAATTAGATTTTCCACAAAATTGTCTTGATGTTTTAGCACAATTTCTAATTGGATTAGTGATTATAAACGATAGAGATATGGATGAGGCTTTTGAAATCGTCAAAAGTACATGGTCATATAGAAATTTAGAATATGATGATTTTATTGAGGTTCTCGATATGTTAGATGATGAAAGGCGCGTCTGGATAGATTGGGAAGAAAATCTATACGGTAAACGTGGTTATTCAAGAATGATATACTATACAAATATTGGAACTATAGCACCCGATAACTCCTACCTAGTATTCAATGCCGAAGGCAGTATCTTAGGCCAATTATCCTCTTCATTTGTTTCTAACTTAAGAGGAGGGGACGTAATACTTCTAGGTGGCTCGACATATAGGGTGACAAATATTCAAGGGACAAGAGTAAATGTGGCCACTGCTACAGGATATAGGCCTACAATTCCCTCCTGGGCTGGTGAGGCAAGAAGCCGTTCAGCAGAATTATCTGAAGCTCTTCTAAATCTAATAGGTAACTGTGCAAATGCTTTGCGTAGAAAAATGGATCCAAGGCCTTTGTTAAAGAATGCATATGGTCTTTCTGAAATAGTTGCAAATACAATATCCAGACACTTAGAGGAGCACACATTAGATTCTTTTCAGGTTCCTGAGCCTAACAGGCTGATTGTAGAACAAATAGTTAGTGGAGGAATGCCGACTTACCTCATAACTTCATGTCGAGGGAGAGGGTTCAATACAGCACTTGGATACTTTATGGCTGGACTAGCTGAACAAGGAGGTATTGCTGTTTTGGAATTGTCATTTGACGAAAACGCACTACTCATAAAAACAAGTCAAGAGATAGATCCTGGCGAAATGTATGATGCTTTCAAATCCAATAACCATATTGAGGTAATCGAGAGATATATAGTAAATACACAAATTTTTGCAAAACGCTTCAGAGAAGTAGCAGGAAGATCGATGATAATACCAAAAAGAATCGGTGCTGAAGAGGTGAGTCCACAACAGTTCCAACAGCGAGCCGATTCGCTTTTACAGAAACATAGGTCTATCGAAGATTCACTTCTAATGAAAGAGGCAAAGGCAGAAATTATGTTTGCTGATATTGACCTAACTGGTCTGACAGAATTCTTGCAAGCAACAAAGGAAAGTGACGTCCGAATTGTGCATACAAAAGTTCCAGTGCCAAGTAAATTGGGAATGAGTTTGTACATGTCAACCTTTGAGGATTTATTGTCGATGAAGACGAGGGCTTTCCTAGTCAAAGACATTGATCCTGAAATACTTAGAAGATTACTTGGAAGTAGAAGTTTAGCTACAGAATTAACCGAAGAACAATTGAGAGATTATTATGCAGGCAAAGTGCCGAAACCTTTCGATCCAGATTCACTTTTACACCTTATGGCAAAGGGTGGGGGCCTTGATAGAAATTGGGAAAATCCGCTATATGCACTAAAGTTAGAAGGTACAGGTCATGATGAGATCAAACTTTGGATTGAGGACTTAGCCTCACGTGGCTTGGTGACAAAGTTAAGATCTACTGGAATGAAAGAACTGAATGACAAATGGTTCTCATCATATATGGCAGAAATACATGGAACTCTAGGGTGTATTTCGGTTGCTGGTGGGAAAAATCTTGAGGATGTTCGTGATCTATATACTCAGGGTCTAACATATGAAATCGCTGTTGAATTTGATGGTAGCAAGCCAACAAAATGGGAGGAAAGAAAAATTTCTGATCCACATGAAGCACTTCGTGTCAAAATAATCGAAATGCTTGGTAGTGAAGGACCTGCGACAGGAGATACAATTTATGAGCGCTTGCCATTTCCACAAAAACAAATTGATTCGATATTGCATGAACTAGAAGTACGTAACGTAATTTCAGTTGGTTTCTATACCCAAACTGATGATGCTGAGTTTATTCTAAAAGTTGATGAGCACAAGATAACTGGCGGTGAGGACGATGTTGTTGAATATCGTTGGGTACAGCATCTAGTCATGGAAAAGTCATTTCAAGAATACACAGATGGTTTTGCAGCATTTAATCAACACATACTGTTCCAAAAGCAACAAGAAATGTTGTATAGAGTGAAAGATTTTAGATATGCTGATTGGAAGGATTTGCAATTGGATTCTGATGTGATGATGGGTAGATTGTTACATAATAGAATTGGATACACAACTGTCAACAATCTGCCAATGCTCCTAGGTTTGAAACCAGAACCATGGCTAGGTGAGATGGAAAAATTATTGCTCGAAAAAATTCACAAGGGAGAGAATTTAACTCGACAAGAATGGCTGATTGATTTTCCAAAAGGAGAGGACCATAAGTCTCTTCAGAGAGATCTGAAAAATGCAATTTCTAATCTAGAACGGCAATTATGTGTTGTGAAACAATTTGAGGATGTTGTTGGCAGGAGGAGGAGACTGTCATTATTCCACAGGGTATTAGATGTATATCAACCACTTAGTTTTGAAGAATCATTAGTTAAAGTAATCAAAAGAATGGGGCCTGTAAAAGCGTTTACACTTCGCTACTATGTTTCAAGAAGTGTTGAAGAATTAGCTGCTGCTTTACATAATTTGGAAAAAGAAGGTAAAATCTCGAAAGTAATGGCACTAGTTCCAGATCCTGAAGCATTCTACATGATACCTGAAGAGGTTAAGTTACTAAATTCACCTCGCCGTGAAGACAGAACACTAAGGATTCTAACTCAATCAGATCCATATGTGTCTCGATTTATTTGGGAAGTTAGATCAGTCCTAGATAGAGGATGGTATTTGCCTGTATTCAAAGGTGTAGATCCTATTGGAAAGGTTCTGATGTTCAAGGTTAATGACTATCTAGAAATCAAAGATATGCACATACCATATGCATATTTAGATGAATTCTGTGGAGCCTTTGAGAGGCTTCTTGATAACCACTCAGACCAATTAGTAGATGTGGCTGTATTATCACAATTCAATGGAGAACCAGTTACAGAGATTGATCAAAACACCCGCAATGCGCTTGAGAAAATTGGATTCAAGTTAGCAGGAGAAAGAATGATCCGTGGTGGAATTGTTGACCCACAACCTAGAGAAATTGCTGAAAGGGCATTGTTCCACAGACATAATCTTCACCAAAGTTCCCGACTAGGTAGTGAGATAGATGCACTTGAAAGTGTGCAAGAAGTTCGAGATGATTTCGGATTGCGTGGAAGAGCTGAAGTGTATCGCGTTGCACTGAAAAACATGGCATCTGCTCATCGATTACATCAAGGTATTAATCTCAGGGGGCATCAAGTGTGGGCATCCTATGACCACTTCTCAACACTTTTAGCAATCCGAGGACAAGAGCCTGATGAAGAGTTAATTGATGTCATTGAATTCTTCGAAAACAACAGTGATCCAAATCTATTTATGGAGCGACATGCAATGAAACGTGCAGCATTCAGAAAACTAATCCAGCCACTTCTAAGAAGCGGTCATATGGTCCAAGACTATCGTGGTGGATTTAGATCAGTATTTCCGCGTAAGGGAATGGATCCAGTGCTATTAAGAAAGGAATACCTTAGACGGATGGTTTCAGATTATCCTGTGATAACCCTAAAACAATTTACTAAATTAGCTGGCACGCCATTTAAGCCTGAAGAACTAAAAGCAATATTAACCGATTTCGAAGAGGATGGTACTTTAATAAAAGGATTTTTAGTTCAAGATTTGCATGAAGTTTGTTGGGGAAGAAAAACAATGCTGGATGAAGCGAAAAATGTACCACCAATAAGAGATTTTGTATTACCTCCTAGTGATCCTATTGCACCATATTTCAGTGATGTATTGAAGCAGAAATTTGGATTTGGGAGTGCATATCTTGTGTTCAGAAATGCTGAACCGGTTGCAGCATTCAAAGCTAATACACGCGACAAAATTATCGAGGTAACAGAATATGAAGGAGCTGAAAAGGGTTGGAGAGTTGTAAAAGAATTTGCATGGGAACATCAAATGCCGCTAAAAACTGAACTAAGAATTGGTGGAAAAAAGATGAATTGATATCTCTGACTGCTAGTGAAAGGTTTCAATAATTAGTTGGTGTTCCACATTTTCATGAAGATTAAGTCGGCACTGACACTATTGATGCTAATTTTGGTATCATATAGCTCATTAGTAAGTACAGTATCGGCAGAATCTATAGAAGAAATACAAGTAATTAGTACTGAAATTAATCCAGAAAATGGGCACACATATCACCTCCTTACTGCATCCTCATGGACCGATGCAGCTGAGAAAGCGAGAAGTCTTGATGGGTATTTAGTAACCGTAAATAATGCTACAGAGAATCAATGGCTTTATGACACATTCGCAGTTGATAATAATACAACTAGACACCTTTGGATTGGTCTTAGTGATCAAAACTCTGAAAGTGATTTTCGTTGGCATGATGGAACTCCTTTCTTGTACCGTAATTGGGGAGATTCTCAACCCGACACTGGTGATGATGAAGACTATGTGCATATTACTGGTACAAACATGGGTACAATACAGCCAGGAAGTTGGAATGATCTCGAAGATGACCCCCAATATTTTCCAGTCTACGGTGTTGTGGAAGTTGGAGAGGGAGCCAATTATGCACTAAGATTTGATGGAGACAATGATCATGTCGTAATTAGTGAAACTCTACCAGAGTTTGAGGCACATATTGAGATTGAGGCTTGGATTAATGTTCCTGATAAAGTAGGAATTCAATTTATTACAATGTTAGGAGATTATGGATGGGGATTATACCTTAACGATGGTTATTTGGCTTATTCGAATCAATATTCAATTTCATCCAATCCTATGTCAAATATATCAATTCAGGAAAATGTTTGGACGCATGTGAGAGTAATTGTCGATACCCAGGGAGGTGGTGAATTTTTCATAGGCAATAATTCGGCAGGAATGATTGATGTAAATGATTCACAAATTCCGCAAGGAGATTTCGGTTCTAACGACTGTTTTCAATCTGGCTCTGATTGCGATGAACTGTACATTGGGCGTATGGGTGCAGGATGTGATTGCAATTATTTCAGAGGCATGATTGATGATCTAATTATCAGTAACGCTGCCCATGAATCTGCATGGCAATTTACAGAAGGCGAAGGTAGTACAACCGAAGATTACCAAGGTAGGAGTGGTGACATTATAGGCGCAGCATGGGTTATGCCAGATGGTACAATTGTCGCACAAGCAATTGAGCTTTCAAATAATCAAGACATGGTTATTGAAGAAGAGATCATGGAAGGTGACACATACCTTTTCTTTGCAGAATTACCAGAGAATACACAATTTGCTAGCATAACAGTGGAATCATCTGGAAGTTTTGAATTTGATGAGGATGATTTTGAATCTGAACCAACATTTAGTGTATATATCTCACATGAAGTAATCCCTACAAAGTGGGATTACGAGTATGAAATAGAATTTTGGTGGGGCTATGGCGCCATTAGTATGGAGTGGCCAGAGAAAGGTACCTGGTGGATCACTATTGTAGCAAACAGTGACAGTGATGAACTATTCATCAAAGGAAATTGGGAACTTGCTCCTGAACCGCCAAGCTTAGAGGACATGCTAGAACTAAATGATGGGATTGCAGTTACGAATCAAGGTATTCAGCCCAATAACGGAGATCCACAGTATTACTATGTTGAGTTGATGGAACCCCTTTCAGAACTTAAGGTAGAAACTTGGGGTGGAAATGGCCAATGTGACCTGCATATTGGTAGAGGAGTACTTCCATGGATAGACGCCAGTAATCCATGGGCATTTATTGAATCAGAAACCGTTACTAGTGACTCTTCATTAACTGCACATTCTTCAAACCAAGGAAACAATGAAGAGGTAAGTCTATTCGATGCTAAGGAAGGAATATATTATGTTATGATGACAGCCTTTAGAGGATGTCGTGAAGTAACTATTCAGGCAGATTTTACATATCCTCCAGACAACTCTGAGCCAGAAGATGCCGTCGAATTATTCCCTAGCATTTCATATGGGCCTCTCAGCGGTTACAATGGTCTAGACCAATACTTCTACATCGACGTCGAGGAAGGTGTAGAACGATTAGAGGTTGATTTGAGCGATGGTAATGGTGAGGCTCAGTTGTCAATGAGGTATGAACAATATCCAACATGGAGTACATATGACAAGCATTCTAATTCCCCAGGTGCTGGAGATAAAATTGCATTCAATGATCCAACTCCTGGCCGATGGTATATCTTACTTGGTACAGATGAGGACCCTTTTAGCCAAGTAATGATTACTGCATCTTTTGAGGATCGTTATGTTTGGTCCTATGATGGAGAACCAATCCAATTGTATAATGGTGAAGAAATATCCGGAATAAATGCCCCAAAGGATGCGCAATTACTTTTCTTTATTGATTTAGACTCAATCGCAACTGAATTATCTATCACAACTTGGGGAGATAGCGGGGATATCGAATTATCTGCTGAATTTTCCGAGACTGGATTTGACGACTTTGGATTTGGAGGGCGACAAGGGAATTCTATTGAAAACGCTGAGGGTGATGGTGTTCAAAGACAAATAAATATCTGGTTTGTCAATGACAGAATAGATATCACAATGGATGTTAATGAAGATACTGTCGAATTAGGTATTGTTGCTACATGGATGGAAATTGGGCCTGGCATTGAACCTGTTCCAGAACCGGAACAAGAATCGATTGAAATTACAGGATGTATAGATTTAGTAATAGAAGAATTTCAGGAAATAGACCTCGATAATGATGACGATATTGTTGAAAGTGAACTAGATAGATTCTATCAAGATGTTGACTTTGATGAAATAGATCTGAACAAGGATAGTGTAATTGATATCGCTGAATTAAAACAAATATTGTGTAGTTGTGAAAATGAGTTGTCAATAATCTTTGATCAATTCGATTCAAACCGAGTTTCACTCGAATATATGTCTTCAGTTCAATGGCTAAATGATTATAACTTTTTTACTATAGATAGAAATGATGATTCACAAATAAGCAGAAACGAAATTGATGATGCCGTGGAAACGTGTACAACCACATTTGATGCCTTTGACAGAGACGGTGATGGCGTTGTTGACGCAGAAGACCAATTTCCTGATGATCCAACAGAATCTGTTGACACTGATGGTGATGGAGTTGGCGATAATTCTGATTTTATATCGACAGTGGATAACGACATAATATACACAATATCTGTTGTCGTTTGTTGTATTCTTATTGCGCTTCTAGGGAATGCACTATTCGTAAATAGAAAGGACGAAAGAGAAGTATCATGGGAACGCAATGATGACCCCCTGAGCGAAGCTTTCATTCAAGGCGAGGTAAAATCAGCCCAATCACCTTCAATGGACATTGGAACGATTGAAGAGCCTGCTGAGCATGTTACTGTGTCAGACTTATTTGACTGAATTTGTGGGTCTTTTTCCCAAATTTAGTGGACTAAGTAAGCGTAAAACATGACGATGCATTTGTGGTAACATTTCAAACAAAACTAATGCCAATAAAAACATAGCAGCAAGTGAACCAAATCTTGAGGCATAAATATGTCCGAAATCGAAAATATTCAATCCCAACCATATCCAATCAGGATATCCTAATTGCAACCAAATTAATCCTGCATTTCGAAATAGATTCAGTATATGGATTAGAGTTAATGAAATGAATAATGCACGCACTCGTTTTTTCCAACTCATATCGAGTACAGATATTGCACCGACAAATATGATCATGCTTTGAATTGCTGTACACGCAAGAACAAAATTTATTCCGATTTCTCCAGTATCACTAACCAATTGAGTGTGAAATGAATGTTCTCTCATCTCCTCACTTAAGAACCAACGATTGCCATCCCACTCTGACCAAGCAATACTATTGCCATTTGCTGGATTAACATACGTCTCTCCCAACTGAATTTCTTGCCCGCCTGCGAATGACAGGAAAAAGCATGCTTGCCAAGCAACAAACCAGATAGCAATAACGCTGAGCCAAGGGATATGTGCGATCAAAAGATAGGGCAAGCCTGCTGCACCCACAGCTCCCCTAAACCAGTGAAGTGCTTTCCTGTCTTTTTCATCGGAACTGTTTACTTCCCACCAAGCAATTGCTAACGCACCAGGTAATGTCGATGCTGACATAACTGTGAGCACACTGTCATTCTGTGCCAGATAATAAGGTGTATCATTAAAGAAATAAAAACCTGTTAAAACCCATCCAACTACAGCAATCGATTGTGACCTATTTCTAGCGATACGCCAACTAGTTAACAATAAAAATAAACCAATAAAACCGATTATAGTAGCAAGCGAACGATCAACATACAAATCAGTCGCCATGATTAGTGACTAAAAGGAACCCACCTCTAAGGTCTTCGCCTGAATGAACATGAACTAGATTGTTAGTAGCATGTATATGGAGGGGCCACTGGTTGAATATAATCAAGGCGCTTTTGGCAAAGAATCAGATTTTCCAATAGCATACTTAGATAGAGATGGTGTCCTAAATTATGGTTCCCCTGAGTACATAAAATCTCCAAATGAATTAGAGATAATATCTGGTGTAAAAGAATCAATATCTAAGTTACGTAGCGCTGGATATCGAATTGTCATTGTTACTAATCAATCACCAATAAGCAGAGGATTATATGATGTTCAAGCCCTTGAAAAAATCCATACTAAACTGCAATATGAAATAGGAATTATCGATGTGATAATGACTTGTCCACATAAATTTTCAGAAAAATGTAGATGTAGAAAACCACACCCTGGAATGCTCAATCACGCATCTGAATTACTACGCAGCGTCGCACACACAACTCTTGACTGGTGGGGTAATAAACCAAGTCCAATAAACGTGCTAGATTTAATGGTGGGAGATAGAAAATCAGATATGGGGGCTGGATGGGCAGTTGGAGCTAGACTGTTTCACGTAGATTCAGAACTTGGATTGCCGAGCGTTATCCATAGAATTCTCAGCAATGATGAAGGGGATGAGTTCAACCCGGTGGGCTGATGTGGTTAGGACTTGATGACACAGACTCCCTTTCAGGAGGTTGTACAACATTAGTTTTCCATCAATTACTTGATTCCTTACCTTGTGGTCACGGTGAGCCTAGATTAGTACGACTTTGGCCATTTGCTTCTCGAAGGACAAGAGGTAATGCTGCTCTTGCTGTTGAGATTGAAAATTACGAGGGGATTGCCGAGTGGCTTGATGAATATTGGAATAAATACATATTACCATTAAAAGGGAATATATCATTATCTGAACATGATAGTAGAGAACAGTTTCCATCTGATCCGGGAATGGTTCTATTCGATACTCAACCCGATCCAGAATTATATTGGAAAGCAGTTAGGGGCGAGGCCACCTTTATTGATGGAGGAATACAATGGGGTGGACACGGTAGAATTGGAGCCACAGCAGCCTGCGCATGGCCAGGGAATAATTCAACATGGGAAGGTATTGCTTGGAGAAAAGGTGAACGTTTGGTAGATGAAGGTGCTCTGAAAATTGTTGACGGTTTTGAAGGCACATTCCTATGCCGTGATCCAAGAACAGAAAGAGGATTGATTTCCCCACGTGGGCCATGCCCTGTAATGTTTGGAGTAAGAGCAACTACCAAATCAGTTGCAAAAAAAAGTACACAAATATTGTTAGAGGGTAGTTCACCTACAACCGGAAGTAGGATTTTCCAAACTAATCAAGCAAGTTGGGATCATGTTTCTGGTTGCTCGAAGCATACTGTTTTGAGGAAAGAAATGATGAAAGGTGGCCATATTATCATTAATGATTTTTTGCTTTCATTTAGGGAAGGAGGGCCTGTAAATTTGATTTCGCAATTTTTAACAGAGGGGGATGAGATTGCAGTAGTAGGAATGGAGTACGAAAGAATGTTACATATAGAAGCGATAAAAGTCCTGCACTCCACTGCAAAAAGCAGGCCAATATGTGATTGTGGGACTAGAATGAAATCCATGGGTCAGAATCAAGGAATTCGTTGCCCTGAGTGTAAAAATATTTCTTCAGATGAATGGATAGAAGTAGAAAGAATTCCTCCTTTTGAAGGATGGGTGCAGCCAGATTATGATTCACGAAGACATCTAGCTGGTGATTTGTCCACTAACCCTAAATGGTAAAGGCTAAATCTTTCTGGGGGGTAAACATGGAGACTGAACATTATGTTTACATTCTGCTTGGATTGTCACTAATTGGCATGATATGGTACGTCACAAACAGAGGACGTGCTAATCTGGCAAGAGCACGCGCCGATAGTGCTCCAGCAGTTGCAGGTGATGATGTCTTAGAAGGAGCAGCAAAAAACCCTGAGCAATTCGATGAGCCTGATGAAGAGGCTCTTGAAGAAATGGCAGCACTACTCGGTGAAGATGAATAGTTAGAGTTTGTATCCATCTTCGTCTAATGTTAGTTTAATTTCCTTGCCGCCTGTATGAATTATACGTTTATTGTCTGTATCTGGTCTGGTCAATAACCACGTTTCACCAATATTCAAATTCTTACCTGAACGTTCTATTAGTGGCCTATCGTCCATTGAAACTCCACCTTTAGAAATAAAAATGGTACACCATTCAGATGCTTCAACAAAATTGTTAATGGCTTTTACAATATTTGATGGAATTCTACCTGTATCAGGACAATAATCATCAACTACAACCAATTTTACATTCGGTAACATTTTTGCTATTGATAATATATTTTCAAGTGATTGTTTAATCTCTCCTACGAGATTAATTGCGTGATATCGTGATGAAGATACTGGATCAAGTTCTGAAAATATCTGGCCAAATCTAACTCCATCAGGTAATTCAGGTGATGCCCAAAGCACACGACCACCCTCTTCTATTACTTGTTTTGAAATTTGTAAGCCAAGCGTTGTCCCGCCACAAGAACCCTCTACGACTAAGTGTATCGATTCTGCTCCAACGTCAGGAAGCCACAGCGGCATAGAACCTTCACATTGGCGGTGGTTGAATAGTTTGTTTATTCAAGGTTGATCATTGAAGGCACTTCTACAGTACTAGAATCTTCTTCATTACCCCCAAGTAATAGATCTAATAGATCAGAAGTTCCTTCTTCTTCTGCAACCTCTTGAATTGCCTTTTTTGATCTTTTGAGTCGAACGCTCATTAGCTGATGAGTCTCTAATTTTCTAGTAGCATCACGATAATCACTCGGGGAAAAATAGCCCATATATTCGTCCTGTGAATCTACAACTACTATCGCATCAGGGCGTCTTTCCAACATCAAATCAAGCCCTTTTGACAACGGTAAATCACCATATAACGTCATTATTTCAGTTCGCATTAATTTCGATACTTTCATCTTACCAACATTCACACCTTGGGAAATTTTTGCAAAAATATCCTTAGCAGTAATCACGCCAAGAATCTCTGAAGATTTTCTTGATTTTACCAATATAGCATGTTTAGGATGCAATGCGAGTTTATCGGCCACAGCAGAAAGTTGTGACTTTTCATCTACCACAATATGTTCATCTGCAATCGACATATCCGCAACGCAAGGTTCCTGCATAATACATCGTAGATGTTTTTAGATATCTTACTTCCTAATGCAAATCAATATGACCCAGCAACTCCTGGGTATATTATGGCCGGGTCAGTACGCAAAGGCGAAAGAATTCCACGTAGACAATTACCGGAGTTTGATGAAGCTGGCTCACTTGCCAAAGGACTAACTCGTGATGGGTTATTTCGTACTGCTATGGACGATTCGAATGAATATGGCCCACAAGCTATGATTATCTTGCTGATAATTACTGCATCCCTGACGGGTGGATTGCTACTTCTTTTACGCTAAGTTTTGGGTTGTTTGGTCCACAAGTTACAAACCCCTTCTCATTGAGCGTCGATTATGTCTGATGACTCGGTCAATGTTGAAAGTCTCACTTCATCGCAAGATAAAAGGTGGGCAATAATGGCTGCATTATTAGGTACAAATGCTGCAGTTATGCTTTTCCAAGGAATTGAACAGGAAAGTAATCCAAAATTTATCCGTGAAATCGCATTAGCAATTATCGCTTCAACATTACCCTTTCAAGGAATATATTTCTTGATTTACACATTCGTATTAGAGAATAGGGGTAGTTTGAGTGATGAGATGATGATAAGACTTCGAAAAGCATCTGCAATTTGTCAATTAATTGCCTATATTTCATTGATTGGTGTGGGTATTCTATGGTATAATATTTCAATGTACGTCGGGATTTTCTTTATAATTTCTACAATATTATCGATAATTTTTATCCGGGTTGCAATGATGCAGCCTGATGAATCAAAATGATATCAGTTAATTGCACTACGTGCCAAAGCAACAGCTTCATCTACGATTTCACCTGAAACTCCAATGTGGTTTGCAGGATCAAACATTGCTTCTAATTCTTCAGCACTAAAGGCTGCAGATACTGCTGGAGTTCTTGCACAAATATCAATTAATTCTTCCTTATTTTCTATTGCCTCGAATGAAGCCGAACGAAGAATTTCGTGTGCTTCGTCTCTACCTATTCCATGACCAACTAACTCGATCATGACCTTTTCAGCCATTACTAGTCCTTTCTGACTTGCAATGTTTTCCAGCATCTTGTCGCCATCTACCCAAAGATTAGTTAGAACATTTGCAGTCTTTGCTATAACATCCTCACACAATGCAGATGCATGTGATAAAGTGAATCTTTCACTGCTAGAATTTGCTAAATCACGCTCATGCCAAAGTAATGCATTCTCATAAGTAGGAATTATGAATGATCTCACTATACGGGCAAGTCCCGATGCATTTTCAGATTTTATTGGATTCTTCTTATGAGCCATAGTTGAGGAGCCGACTTGCTTTTTTACATCAAAACCTTCTCCGGCTTCAGCTATTTCTGAACGTTGTAAATTACGAATTTCTTGGAGTACTTTTTCACACGTACAAGCCACATTTGCTAACCATGACACATACTCAATATATCGATCTCTTCCCACGACTTGAGTTGTTGCTAATGGAACCCCTAAACCAAGATGTGTTAGAATTAATCGTTGTAATTCTCTAGCACCATCACCCTGTGCAGCACCTGTACCAACAGCGCCTAGAAACTTCCCTACAGCAATTCTAGGAGTTGCTTCATCAAGTCTTACCAATTGCCTTCTCATTTCATCCAACCAGACTGCAACTTTCAGACCAAAAGTGATTGGAACTGCAGCTTGACCATGGGTTCTTCCCAGCATTACTGTATCACGTTCTCTTTCAGCAAGTGTTGCTGTCACAGAAATCAAATTACATAATTGCTCTCGTAACAATAGTAAGGAGTCACGTAGTTGTAAACCAACAGCAGTATCTACAATATCGTTAGAAGTTGCACCCAGATGTATACACCAGCCAGCTTCTCCAGCAGCTTCTGCCATTGCCTTTGTCAACGCCATGATGTCATGTCGAGTTTCAGCTTCAATTTCAGAAACTCTTTCCTTAGTGACCACGCTATGTACTGCAATTTCTGCGACTTTTTCATAATCTGCTGATGATACTTTTCCCATCTGCATATGCGCCCATACAAGTGCTCTTTCAACTTCTAACTGTCTCTGATGTCTACCTAGCTCTGACCAAATTTCTTTGAAGTCTTGGCAGCCATATCTATAGTCCAGCGGGCAGAATGCCATGATGTAAGCCCCTTGGGCAGAGGTCATGAATATTACGTGGGTACGCCTAATCGATTATTGTTGGTTTTTCACTACAATATGCCCACGCTTGCCATCCCATATTTTATCAAATTCCAATTCAATAATTTTTGAGAAATGTGGCGCTCCGACGACAAATGTCTCATACTCTCCACCCTCACCATCGATATTAAATCGGAATTTTTTTGCAATTGTTTCCAGTTTTTTCAAGGAGTTATTAGTGATAACGTGGCCCAACCATTCTTCAGTCAGTCCATCTGCTGATATCGCTGAAATCATAACATCGAATCCACTATCAATTAGACCACGCATATGTAGTATACCAGGTTGATGCCAAATTGGTGTAAAAGACTTAATTTTCAATCTTTCACACATTCTTTCCAGTCTGGTTTTTTGATAATCAGACCGAAGTGCACCAGAAACAATGCCGTCAATTTCTAATTCTCTTAGAGCGACTTCTAAATCATTAATTTCTTCATCCTCTCTACCAGATGTCGGTACTTTAACCCAATCAACTTCAGCCAATTCTGTCTGAATCTCAACCAATGAAGTACTTGGAATTTGGAACATCATAGAATCATCGCCTTCGACGATCACTGTGACAATACATGACACATCCCAGCCATTGCATAATGCCCACCACCAAACCATTGTGCTGTCCTTGCCTCCACTGGAAAGAACTGCTACTCTCATGGTTATGCCAGACCGCCAAGGTTGATAAGACCCCGACCCGGACAGCCACTAGAGGTGGCGCCATGCAGCCAAGCGGAAGAGGATATGATCACGGAATTACCACATTCAGTCCAGATGGTAGATTGTTTCAAGTTGAATATGCAAGAGAGAGCGTAAAAAGGGGTACTACAACCGCTGGTTTGAAATTCAGAGATGGTGTAGTTTTGGTTTGCGATAAACGTATTGCTAGCCGTCTAATTATACCTGAATCTATTGAAAAAATGTTCAAGATTGATGGGCATGTTGGCATTGCAACTAGTGGATTGGTTGCGGATGCAAGACAATTAGTTGCAAGGGCAAGAGTTGAGGCTCAAATTAATCGAATAACATATGCTGCTACTGTTCCTGTTGGAATCTTAACAAAGAAAATTTGCGATTTTAAGCAATCTTTTACTCAATATGGAGGATCTAGACCCTTTGGTACTGCATTACTAATAGGTGGTGTTGATGATAATGGAATTCATTTGTTTGAAACTGATCCTTCTGGAGCATACCAATCTTACCATGCTGGAGCTATTGGTAGTGGAAGAAATACAGTGATTGAGTATTTCGAAAGTAACTGGAAAAAAGGTATGACACTTAATGCTGCAATGAAATTGGGACTGGAGGCTTTGAGAAATGCAAATGATCAGGAGTTGAATCGGGATGCTGTGGAAGTTTCAGTCATCGATAATGAAGGATATCGTGTATTAGATCGAAGTGAAGTGAATAAGCAAATTGATCGTTTGAAGCCACTTGAGGAGTGAAATAAACCATGGTAAGTCTCGATGAAGCAATACTAGCTCGTTGGGAATATGGTGGAAAGCGTTACGAAATTCTTTGTGATCCAGATTTAGTTAATCAGTTCAAATCTGACCCAAGTAGCGTAAATATCGATGATTTTCTAGCAACTGACGAAGTGTGGCATGATGCAAGAGGGGGAGATCGTCCTACTGAAGAAGCAATAATGAATACTTTCGAGACAAATGACATTACAGAAATTTCAATGAAAATTCTTGAAAAGGGAAATATTCAATTGACTACAAACCAAAGAAAGGGATTGGTGGAAGAAAAAAGACAACAAATTATTCACGAAATACATTCAAATGCGATTGATCCGAAAGCAAAAACACCTCATCCAAGAACTAGAATTGAGTTAGCTCTGGAGGAAAGTCGCTTTTCAGTTGATCCTTTTAAGCGAGTTGATGTACAAGTTAAAGATGCAATAGAAATGTTGAAACCACTTATACCACTATCATTTGAACCAATACGTGTTGCTTTCAGAATTCCCGGTTCTTCTTATGGTGCTGCCTCCAAATTACTTAGAGCATATTTGGATAAAGATGAGTGGTTGTCCAATGGAGATTGGGCATGTATCATAGAATGCCCGCCTGGAAAAGTTCAAACTCTTATCGGTAAAATGAAGGGCATAAATAGTTCAACAGAAGTAAAAGAACTGTAATTTTTCTATCCGTCTGTTTTATCATGGGTTGCTGAGTCGGCCGCAATGGAGAAGAAGAATGTCAGGAGCGGGTACAGGCGCCGAGCTGCGCCTCGTGACTCCAGGAGAGGCAATAGAGACCTCATCTGGAGTACGAGCAGGAACTGGAACAATTTCATATGGTGACGCTATTATTGCGACTAAAGTTGGATGGGTTAACAATAACAATGGAGTTATATCTGTTGATCCAATTAATTCAGCATATATGCCTAGGTCTGGAGATCTAGTAATTGGTGTAATTGAAAGCGTACGAAATAATCTATGGTTTGCTGATGTAAACGGTCCATTCAATGGTTTACTACCAATGAGTTTAGCCCCGTGGAAGGTCGAATTTGGTGCCGCAAGGGAGCAAATGGACATTGGTGATGTTATGCTAGCAAGAGTTCAAGAAGTTGATGAAGCACATAACATAGTTCTAACTATGAAGGGCGTAGGTTTAAGACGACTCAAAGAGGGATTCATGTTAGAGGTTTCCATGACTCATATTTCAAGAATAAGAGGAGACAATGATTCTACTCTCAATATGTTAAAAGATGCTACAGATTGCAGAATAATTGTTGGTGATAACGGAAGATTATGGATTGATGGCGATTCAGAAGGCCTGTCTGTTATGAAAAAAATAATTGATTTTGTTCGTAATGAAGGTCACAAAGAAAATTTCAAAGCCACTTTAGTGGAATTTATTGAAGACGCAAGGAGGAATTTATGATGGGAGGATATGGTGATATCAAACTACTACGCGAAGATGGCTTAAGGCTAGATGGTCGTAAAGTTGATGAGATGAGAGAAGTTGAAATTGAGGCTGGGATTTTACCTGCTGCAGATGGTTCAGCATGGGTAAAACATGGCCTAAATGTTGCAGTATGTGCAGTATATGGCCCAATGGAAGCACATCCAAGAAAAATACAGAGACAAGATCGTTGTGTAATTGATGTTAGGTATAACATGGCACCATTTTCCACAAGTGATCGAATTCGACCAGGTTATAATCGTCGTTCAAGAGAGATTAGTAAAGTTACTGCAGAATCTCTTGAGAGTGTAGTTCTAGTCGAAAGATACCCTCGTTCTAAAATCCGTGTCGAAATTGAGATATTAGCAGCAGAAGCTGGAACACGATGTGTTGGAATTACTGCTGCTGCAGTTGCACTAGCAGATGCTGGTATACCAATGCGTGATTTGATTGTTGGAGTAGCCGCTGGTAAAATCGAGGACACAGTGGTCCTTGATTTGGATAAAGCAGAGGACAATTATGGGCAAGCTGACCTCCCAATGGGAATTTTACCAACAACCGGTGAAATAGCGTTCCTCCAAATGGATGGTGACCTTTCGATTGAAGAGTATAATACATGCGTAGAGTACAATATGAAAGCTGCCAAAGAAATTCATGAATTACAAAAAGATGCCTTGAAAAGACGATATGAAGAGAAAATGAGAGGTGAATCTTGATGGTTGAACTTGTTCCAAAATTATTGCAGCAGGAATTAAAGCGCTTAGCTGAAAATGATCAGAGAATCGATGGGAGAAGTCGTTGGGAATCCCGTGACATAAAATTAGAAACAAACTGTCTCTATAATGCTGAAGGTTCAGCAAAAGTAACTTGGGGAGAAACAATAATTTATGCAGGAGTTAAATTTGAAGTTCGTACACCATGGCCTGATAGACCTGCTCAAGGATCACTAATGTGTGGTGCAGAATTACGCCCGGTCGCTGGAAGAAAATACGAACCTGGACCTCCTTCACCTGAATCTATAGAATTGGGAAGAGTTGTCGATAGAGGGATCCGTGAATCTGGATGTATCGATATGGACTCATTGTGCATTATACCTGGAGAAAAGGTTCTGGGAATAATGATTGACATACATGTACTTTCTGATAAAGGAAATATATTCGATGCATGCGCACTTGGAGCTATTGCTGCTCTTCGAACAGCGATAGTTCCTGCAGAGAGATTTGATGTGGGCGAGGATTACCCATTAGCAGTTTCAATGACACCGACAATGTGCTCTTTTACACGAGTTGGAGGAAGGTATGTTCTTGATGCAAATGATGAAGAAGAATTAGGTGGAAATGAGAGAATTCACATAACACTTGGTGATGAAGGTCACTTACATTCTCTTCAGAAGGGGTTAAAGGGAACTTTCACGCCGGCCGAATTCGACGAGATTCTTCAGGTCGCACAGCAGCGCTGCGCTGAACTTGCTGAACTTGTCAACTCACAGGAGGCTTGAACATGGCAAAACGAACCCACAAGGCAGGAGCAACTGGCCGATTCGGAGCACGTTATGGTGTCAGCGTACGACGTAACGCTGGCATTGCCATGAAGAAAAAAGCAACGAAATATACGTGCCCTGTTTGTCACTATCCAAAGGTTTCTCGTAAATCTGTAGGAATATGGGGATGCGGTAAATGTGGTCACACATTTGCCGGAGGAGCATGGGAACCTTACACTCGTGCATCTGATACAAATAATCGAATAATCAGGCGCAATACCGATGGTGCAACAACTGCTGACATGGCGTTTATTGCACAGCAAGCTGCAATTGAGTATGAGCGTGCTCGTACTGCTGGCGAGCTTGAAGAAGAGGAGTGATTACAGTGTGGACAATCCGCCTAAAGGTGGATTCGCCCATAGCGCCCTCAATAGGTTCTGCTCTATCTACTGAAGAAGAGATTTCAATAAGTGATTCTGCTTTTGAAATGGTCTTTAATGAAAAGCGTGCCAAAGATGCAAGGGCAATCTGGAATACAAGAATGCGTTCATTAGTTATTGCTAACAAAGTAATAGATGTTGTAAAAAATTGAAAGGATGTGTAACTTATGGAATCGACTCAACAATTACAAATGGTTGTCGCAGAAGTTCAGAATGCTCGTCAACAGGTTGCAGCACTAAATGCACAAATTCGTGAAATTGAAGGTACTATTGAAGCTGTAAAATCACAACCTAATGATCTAGCGCTACATCGGCAAATGGGTACTATTCTCGTAGAAGTAGATGATCGTAAACAATTACTTGAGGATTTAGAATCGACTCTTGAGCAAATGAAAATAGCTGTAACGAGTGTTACTGAAAAGGAAAAGGAACTGATTTCAACTTACGAACAGCTCAAGCAATCTCTTGAGGGATAAATTTGTCCTCTCTAAAAAAATGGATAGACGATGCTACATCACGTGGCGCTGTTCCCGTCCTAGCAGGTAAAAATGGTGATATGGACACAATTGGATCAGCGATAGCGCTTGCTGCTTCCAATCCAACCTTGATGGCTTGTGGTAGACATATGGGGCGGATGGCAGCAAAACTTTGCGATGAACTTTCAGCCCCCTTCAAAAAATTATCAGAAAAACCGATGTGGCCCAATAAACTAGGTGGAATAATTATTGTTGACTCTGCTTCTGAAAATCAAACAGGAGTGAAATTACCTGAAAATGTGCCCATATGTGTAATCGATCACCATGATACATGTGATTGGTCGTTTTCCGAGTTAGATTTAGAATATCGTATGAATACTAGATCAACGACTCAAATTATTTTTGAGTACTTAGAAAGTCATCATCCTGAATCATTAACTGAAGAAGTAAGGAAGTTGTTACTAGCAGGATTAATAAGTGATACTGGTAGATTTAGACATGCTGATTCTTCAGCACTAACATGCGCAACAAAAATACTAGATGGTGCGGATTTTGAATACCAAGAATTTATTGAAAAAATACAAGATCAAAGTATTACTTCATCAGATAGAGGCGCAATAATCAAAGCGCTATCTAGATGTTCTAACCTGGATGCTGGAGCTTGGAATTTAGTCACAACTAAGGCTGGTATTATGGAAGGGCGCGTTGCCTCGATCTTGATTCAAGCAGGTGCTGAAATAGCACTTGTTTCTAGATTTAGAGATGGTGAAACTAGGTTAACATCAAGAGCACCAAGATCCATTACGAAAGAAGGTATTCATCTCGGAGAAATAATGCAAAAAATATCCAATAAACTAGGCGGAGATGGTGGAGGCCATGACGGGGCAGCTGGTTGGAGTGGAAAATCGGATGTTATCTCTGCAGAAACTGCTTTTATCAATGAATTAGCATCAATTAGGAGGAATAATAATTGAGACCAGAAATGATTATCGATGCTTGGGAAAATGGTGAAAGAGAACTAGATATTTACCTAGAAGAAATGGGTTGGACTAGTTGGTTGGGTGTTGCAGAACTAGGATTAGTGATGGATAGCGATATTGTTGAATTCGTTGAAAATAAGTTGACTGAAGCTGAAAAGTCGGTCTTAGATTTAGTAAGAGATCGATTGAATGGCCAAGTTACACTTGAAGGTATTGAAAATGCACTTTCTATTGCGCGTGACAATCAAACACGAGATCTTGCATTGGAAGGAAGATTAAGAATGGAAAGGGGCTTAGTCAATTTCGAATTAGGAAAAATAGATGAAGCAAGGGAAGATTTTAATTGGGCTGAGACTAGATTAAAATCAGTGGCAAAAGCCAGTCGTGATCATGATATTTCATTACTAAACAAGGCTGCATTTCACCTTAGTATAGAGGAACCAATTATGGCATTACAAGTACATGGTGAAATTAGCCGACATGCCGGGCACGCAAATGAAACTATAGCAATTTCAAGGATACAAGCCGCAAGAATTCATATGGCATTTGGACAATTATTTGATGCTGCGAGATGTGCCTTTAATTCACATGCTCATGCAATAATGTCCAACCAAAATGATTTGGCCGTTGAAGCTGGAGCAATATTCGTAGAAATTTCGTCCCCATTTATGGATGAAGAGGCTGAAAAATTTGCTGATCAAATAATGAAGTCGAAACCACGATCCATAGGTGAAGAAGAGATTCAACTAGTTGTTAACCCAGATGATGTTAATGGTGTTTTCAAATGGTGTGTGGAAAATACGCATCCAGGTTATGCTGGAAGTGAAAGGCCAGATTTGAGAGCATTATTGATGCTATCAAAAAGGCTTGATTGCAACGATGTCTTTGATGATTTATTTTCCCGTCCTGAGGAAGTAGAAGATGCTCTTCTTGCAGCTCTTTGTGCAAGTTTATGCGAAGATGAAAATGCTGAAAAATGGACGTCGAGGGTTACTGAGATTATGACTCTTGAAAATCCAAATTAATCAAGCATTGATTGAGCCTTTATCATCCACTCCTCGGCCCATAATTCACCAGTAGTAAACAATGAACGTGCCAAGAAGAATGCTTCAGCTGCATTTTCTGCTTCAATTAGTTCACGTAAGCGCACCAAATCAGGGTCTAATTTTTCATCAAATTCGGTATTCAATTCTAACTCTGGAACAACACTTACTGTCCTAGATAATTGCTTCATTTTATTCAAGAAATCTTGCCTTGTTTCTAGTGATGGCCCCGACCAAGGCTTGGATTCGTTACCATCCATTGCATCTTTTAATCTCATCAATAGATTATCTCTAGCACTATTGGACGGTCTCAAATGTTGCACGTGATCATAACATAACCAGGCCTGATCTATCTCACTTCTTCGCTCATGTAGCCTGCCAAGTTCCATCCAAAGTTCATAATTTCCTGGCCGGTGTGCCAATAAATGGTGTACCAGGTCGATGAATAGGTCCTCATGACCTGCAAGTCTTATTCTCTCTAGCCTCCTTCCATAAATTATGTTGGAACGTTGATCAGTAAAGTCAAGTCTTCGACAGCGCTCTGCGAATGAAATTAAGGAGACCTCATCAATTTGCAAAAACCACTTTTCAGGATCTAAAGAATCTGCAACGAAGGCAGCCTCTAATAATTCTAAACCAACCTCTAGATGGTCTATTCCAGATAATTGTTCCAGTTGATTTGGATCCCTACCTAGAACCACAAATATATCTTCTAAGACATGCGCCAAACCTTCCCTATCTTTCCTCATGTGCTTAATTTCAGCTAAGCACCGCCAATTACGTTCATCTGTGAAATCATACAATACTGCTTGTTGAGCATTTTGTTCAGCCCATGCTAAATTGTTTTCAAGTTGTTCAGGGTCCCTCTTTGCTAATTTGACAAATCTATCAGCTTGTGATCTGTGTCTGCTTCCCAAATTACGCCTTGGATGTTGCAGTTTAGATCCACTATCCATCTTATCAAACTCACTGTACACTTGTATAACTTGATTTGTCAGCATTCCAGGGTATTGTTGCATCAATACCGATTTTTGACGTATTCCCATCCTCGTGTCGTGATGGATCAAGACTGCTTCCCTTTTGCCCTGACAATATTAGAGAATCAATATCTGGTTGCCATCGTGTCATCATAGCCCATTCAACTCTGACAGGATTTGTAATATCAATATCTTCATCAACTACGGTGACCATTTTCATTGATTTGTGTCCATCAAGTGCTGCTGTTATAGCACGCATGCCATCACCCTCGCTATTCACTCGAATTTTTACAACAGCAGCAAGCCAACCACATCCGCCCTCAGTCATGTGCACATCCAAACATTCGCAAACTTCATTCACAGCAGATTTTATTGTTGGTGCACGTGGAAGCCCCATCAAAGTCTTGTGTTCTGATTCACCAGGAATCAATGCATGGAATATTGGATCATTTCTATGAGTAATACCATCGATTTCAATCACAGGCTCTTGGCGTACATCATCAACAGTTCCAGTAATGTCGACATATGGTCCCTCTGAATCATTTTCGGTCGTTATACGACCCCACATTGCATATTCTGAATCTGCTGGAACGTGAATCCCATTTGGCAACTCTGTGAGTTTTAGAGGTTCGTTGTGAATCTTTTGATGTAATGATGCTGCAACATTTAGTTCGTCAATATTGTCATTGAAGGACATAGCAGCTGCAAGTAACACAGTAGGATCTGGTGCATTTACTACTGCAATATTTACTTCCGAACCGTGTGATCTTGCCTCCTCCATCATCGTCCTTAGATGCCTTGGAACTATTCTTGCTACAACGTGATTACGATCTCTAACAAATTGTCTGTGGAATGATGTATTTCTAATTCCATTATATTCAGCGATTATAATGCTTGCTGACATATATCTTCCACGGTCTTCACGCCAATGATGTGGAATTGGTAAAGTATCTAAATTTACTGTTTCCTGTATGTTTTCAAGAACAGGTCCTGTTTCGGTAATCAAAGGGTTTGATGGATTGTCCATTGCCCACCCTAATAGGTCAATAAATTCCTCCGGCGCGATACCTAAAGCCGAACAAAGTCTTGGCCGAGTTAACAAATTTACTACAACACGATGTCCAGGTGCCTCGGTGATATCATCAAACATCAACAATTCATGATTTAATCTAATTGATGTGTCAAATATACCGTGCAGTACACTTATTGGCTCAGAAATAAGTTGTGCCTCACCCAGTAAATTACGGAATGCCATAGTTACCCGTAATAACTAATCCACATGAACATTGGCACTTCTAGTATAGGCGATACGTCCAACATTTCGGCTACGAAATAAATCGGCATCATGAAATAGGGGGGGTAGGTCGGCAAGATGCTTCACAGGAGTAATTAGCATGGGTCGTGGACTATTTGCAGGTGCCAAGATGGCAAAAGATCGGCAAAAATTCAGATGGTCCGATCGCAGATACAAGAAACGTATGCTAAAATCACGTGCAAAGCATGACCCTCTTAGTGGTTCTACACAGGGCAAAGGAATTGTCATTGAAAAGGTTGGTATTGAAGCAAAGCAACCTAACTCTGGAATTCGTAAAGCCGTAAAGATTTCTTTAATAAAAAACGGAAATAAATTGACTGCGTTTGCACCTGGAGATGGTGCAATTAATTTCATTGATGAACACGATGAAGTTATGGTTGAGGGAATCGGTGGACGTATGGGAAGATCATACGGAGATATTCCTGGTGTACGTTACAAGGTTATCCAAGTTAACGGTGTTTCACTAGATGAAATGGTTCGTGGACGTAAAGAAAAACCTGTCCGATGATTTGTGGTGTTTGAATGAGTGAAGAAGAAATTGAAGCACCTGAAGAACAAGCACCTGTAGAGGTTGTAGAAGAAAAACCAATTGCTGGTATAGGAACTCTAGTATTTGGTAAATATGATGCTTCAGAAGTTGTTTGTAGAGATCCCGGGCTTGCACCTTACATCAATCTTTCAACTGTTGGCACTCCTCACACTGGTGGGAGACATGCAAATGCCTGGTTTGGTAAAGCTAAACTTTCAGTTGTTGAGCGCTTCATTAACAAATTGATGAGAACTGGAAAATACACTGGTAAAAAGCAAGGTGCAATCAAGGCTTTTGAAGGTGCATTAGATTCCATGGCAGAAAAAAGTGGAGAAAATCCATTGCAATCTTTTGTTGATGCTATTTGTCATGCAGCGCCTATGGAAGAAATCACTCGAATCAAGTTTGGAGCTGTGTCACAGCCTAAAGCAGTCGATAGTTCTCCTTCACGTAGGCTTGATGTTGCTCTAGCACATCTAGCTGCAGGTGCACAACAAGGAACTTCAAAATCAAAGAGAACATTAACTCAATGTATTATCAATGAAATTACAAAAGCAAGTCAGGGTGATGTCACCTCATTTGCAGTAGCAAAGAAGGAAGAAGTTCAGCGTATTGCAGCAAGTGCTCGTTGATTCTTTTGACACATTGCTAAGTCGTGTATATTTACGACTCCCTACGGGAGTCGATTTCATAAACCCCTTCAAGGTGGCCGTGTTTGACGAGAGTCAGGTGAGTCCATGGGTCGTAAAGAAGACAATATCAAAAAAGCAACAGAAGTTATGCACGTGTTACCACAAATACGTAATCTCTGTATTGCTGCACACATTGACCATGGTAAAACAACACTATCTGACAATCTAATTGCAGGAGCTGGCATGATGTCAGAAGATCTTGCTGGAAAAAGTCGTGTTTTAGACTTTGACGAACAAGAAAGTGCACGTGGAATTACGATCAATGCAGCATCAGCTTCGATGGTTCACGGAGTAGATGGAACAGATTACCTAATCAATTTGATCGATACACCTGGGCACGTAGATTTTGGTGGAGACGTTACACGTGCTATGCGTGCTGTTGATGGTTGCTTTATCCTTGCATGTGCTGTAGAAGGTCCAATGCCACAAACTGAAACAGTTGTACGACAAGCTCTGAAAGAGAAAGTAAAGCCAGTTCTATTCATTAACAAGGTTGATCGGCTAATCAACGAATTGAAAGTTACACCAGAAGATATGTTGAAGAGATTTGAAGAAACTATCAAGAAAGTTAACAAATTGATTCAATCATTCGCACCAGAAGGTATGGAAAAGAAATGGCAGGTAAGTGTACTTGATGGTACAGTAGCATTCGGTTCTGCATACCACAACTGGGGAATCACCATTCCTTACATGAAAAAGTCGGGAGTATCCATGACTGAAATTTTCGAGTACTGCAACAACGAAGATCAAAAGACATTAGCACAAAAGGCTCCAGTTCACGAGGTTCTTTTGGATATGGCTGTTACAAAGTTACCTGGCCCTGTAGAAGCACAACCATACAGAATACCTAATATTTGGACTGGTGACCTCGAAACTGAAATTGGTAAAGCTATGGTAAGTTGCGACCCTGATGCCGAACTTGCAATGATGATTACAAAAATTTGGATGGATCCACACGCAGGAGAAGTTGCTGTTGGTAGAATCTATTCCGGTTCAATTAATCAAGGTGAGCAAGTTTTCGCAATAGGTGCAGCAAAACCTGAACGAGTGCAACAAGTTAGCATGATGGTTGGTGGTGACAGAATTACTGTCCCTAAGGTTGTCGCAGGAAATATTGCTGCAATCACAGGTATTAGGTCAGCTGCTGCCGGTGTTACCCTTTCACGTGATAAGGATTTTACACCATTTGAGGCGATAAGACACTATTCAGATCCAGTTGTCACTGTAGCTGTCGAGCCAAAGAGTATGAAGGATTTACCTAAATTTATTGATGCTCTTCGTTCACTTGCAAAATCTGATGCATCTCTACAAGTAAGTACCAATCAGGAAACTGGTGAGGCACTTCTGGCAGGTATGGGTGAATTACATCTTGAAATTACCACATATAGAATTGAAGAAGAACAGGGTATTAAAGTCAAGGTAAGCCCTCCAATTGTAGTTTATCGAGAATCTATAGAGAGCAGCAATAAAGGTCATTCATTCGAAGGAAAATCACCCAACAGGCACAACAGATTCATGATCGAATGTGAACCACTATCAACAGAAGTAGTTACCGCATTACGTGATGGACATTTCGGCAATGGAGCAGTTCGTACAGGAGATGCAAAGGAAGTTGGTCGTAAATTTGGTGAATATGGAATGGATAAAGATCTGATGAGGAAAATTTATGCAATAAATGCTACAAATGTTCTTGTTAATGACACAAAAGGTATTCAGAATTTGCATGAAACACGTGAACTAATTATCGAGGCTTTCAATGAAGTATGCAAGAAAGGACCAATTGCTGATGAACCAGTAATGGGTATGATGGTTAGACTTGTTGATGCAAAATTACACGAAGATGCGATTCACCGTGGACCTGCTCAAACAATACCTGCAGTTAGAAATGCTATCAAAGGTGCAATGCTAAGATCACGTACCGTGTTAATGGAACCCATGCAAAGATCACATGTCTCTGTGCCAAATGATTGGCTTGGACAAGTAACTAGAGAGATAACAAATAGAAGAGGTATAATCGAGGATATGCCTTCAGAAGGTGAAGCTACTACAGTAATTGGTACTCTTCCAGTAGCAGAAACATTCGGATTTTCTAATGATATTCGTGCGGCATCACAAGGTCGTGCTGTGTGGAATTCAGAGAATATTGGATTTGACATGCTACCCCCGCAATTATTTGACAAGGTCGTTGGTGAAATTCGAACCCGCAAGGGCTTGAAACCTGAACCTAATCCAGAATCTCATTACTCTGATTGATAGAGGAACACACATGGGAAGAGTTCTTGGTCTTTTCATTTCAAATGGAGGAGTGCCTAAATCTCCTGTAGATTCTGTTGAAATTACTGTGAATGGATTAGTTGGTGACAGTCACAATAACACCAAGCATCATGGTGGATTATTCAAAGCAGTATGCGTTTTAACAAAGGAATTACTTGATAAATTACAACACGAGGGACATCCGATAAAACCTGGCTCAACTGGTGAAAATGTACTACTTGAAGGTATTAGTCTAGATGTAGGAGTCAAGTTCAAAATTGGAGAGGTTGAGCTTAAAGTTTTGAGTGCAACATCTCCATGCTGGAAAATTGCTAGTTCATTTACGGATGGAGATTATGATAGAATGTCTGACAAACATTACCCTGGGGATACAAGATGGTACTGTAAAGTATTGAAAGAAGGACGTGTTTCGATCCTAGAAGATGCGTTTTAGTTGATAGTCTGTTAATTCCCTAAGAGCAACTAATGCTGGAGATTCTGGCAACCTATCAAGACATGCATGAGCTTCTTTGTGATATGATTCTGCTTTTCTCCTTGCATAAGAAATTGACCCCAGTTTATCCAAAGCATTGTGTGCCTTGAATACCATTTCCTTTGTAGCATCATCACCTTTACCTAGGGCAGCTAACAAATCATCTTTTTCAGAACTATCAGGTTGCCTAAGTGCATGTATAACCATCAGTGTTCGCTTACCTTGCGCAACATCCGAACCACTAGGTTTTCCTAGAGTATCATCATCCGACAACACATCAATTAAATCATCCATTAATTGGAAGCATAATCCTACTGCAAGCCCCCAATCGTGCATACAAGATATTGTTTCTTCATCAGCACCTGCCAAATGCGCTCCAACTTCTGCGCATGTTAGGAACATTACTGCTGTTTTTCCACGTATCATTTCGATATATTCATCCTCTTCAACTGCTATTCGATCTTCAAAATCAATATCTAATTGCTGACCTTCACTTACTCTACGAACCATTCTTCCAATTCTTTTCACAAGAAATGGAAGCAGTTCTGGCTCTATTCCTTCAGCAACTGCCATCGCTTCAAAGGCAATTGCCAACATTGCATCACCGGCATTGATTGCTGTTGGTAAACCATACTCAATATGCACAGCTGGACGACCACGCCTAATATCATCATCATCCATTATGTCATCATGTACCAAGGTGAAATTATGGATTGTCTCTATAGCCGCACCTACATCCAATAAACCTGAATGTGTATCACCTACAGCCTTTGCCACTAACCAAGGTAATGTTGCTCTAAGTCTCTTCCCACCGCCTATAACCAGATGCATCATTGCACCGGAAAGGCGTTTGTGCGATGTGTGAGTTAGGGCTCTTTCAATACGGCTTTCAACTAGTGGTTTGATTTCTTCAATGCTCGTAATTAAATTAGCGCCCCTCGCGTTAGGAAGCATGTGCGAAACATCGCCCATATCGTGTATGATATTATCAGATTTTACACAGTCTGGCCTCCACCAATCATCAGTCATTATTCGTGCTGCTATGCACCTAAACCATGGTGCGATTATGTTTTCACTATCTTCAGATAACAACATTTCTTCCAAATCTTCTTGAGAAACCCAACGTGTTTCACAAACTTCATTTGAATTGATTTTCAAATCAACATCTGAATGTATTACCAGACAATGATCAATCTCTCGTTCAATCCAAATTTCATCCTGCCTTGCCTGATATCTCATCCTAGTTACAAATTGAAATTTTTCTATTGGTATCTGTTCTTCAGAAATACCTAGTTCATGCTGAAGTTTACGTACTGCGGCGCGTTTGACTCCCATATGGTTTGCAGCCTCCATTTCCTCGTCGCTATAAAGTGGATGTGAACAACAAGTATTAGCCCAAACACCAGGAAAAGTGATTTTATGTGCTGCTCGCTTTTGGATTAGTAGCCTACCACTGCTATCGAAAAGTAATACACTGAAAGCACGATGATAGTTTCCCGAACCTGAATGTGCTTCAGCCTTTGACATAGGTCCGATTACTTCATCCAATTCAGATACAAGAATAATCGCTTCAGACATCAGATCTTTCTGCACCTTGTCGAGACCGGAAAGCAACGAAGAGTCTTCATCACTAATTTCCATAGTGGGAACTTGGGTTAATCCATAGTTCATCTAGCTCTCCTCACACCTTGGGTTCCGCGTACACTACATCAACAGTTCCGTGGTAATATCTTGGTTCCACGAACCATTTTTCCTTCAATAGCAGATAATACCCTTTCAGAGTGGTATCCGTTAACAAGTAAAACCTCGACGCCCTTTTCGGCTATTCTCGCTCCTCTCTCGATTTTCAAACCAATTCCACCAGTTACATCAATTTCTGAATAATGCTCTGAACGGTATTCAATTTCGTCAGTCAATTCTTCAATCAGGTCATCAGGTGTTGCCTCTGAAGGAGGGACTTTCATTAGGCCATCTACCCCTCCGATTGCAAATATTACTCGCTCTACATCATCAGTTTCCAATGCATATCGTAATACCAAATCATCTCCTGACAATATTCCAAATTCCTTTTCATTATCTTTAACAACATCTCCAAATGTTACCGTGACACCTGTGGATATTGGTAAATTTCCTCGGAAGTCTGGACCTGTTCCCTCTGCCCAATTATGTGGAGGATATGATTCTGCAATTATTCCATGGGAAGAAAGACTATCCATCACTAATCTATTCAATTCTAACATATCCGTGCGCACTTCAGCTATTGCTTTATCTTGGTCAAGACCTTGAACTCTGCCCTTTTGAAGCATATATTTTTTTGACTTTATATGGCCAAACGAACCCGCGCCATGGATGATGATTAATTTCTTATCTGTCCGAGACAATACGCTTGTAATTCCATCTAGGATTTCCCTATTGATGGTGCACAATTTATCCTTATGTGTGATCAAACCGCCTCCCAATTTGATCACAACTGTTCCCGCCATGTATACCGCAAGTGGAAGGTGCTAATGTGTGCATTGGATTTACAAGGGAGTTATACACACGATTAAGCATGTCAGAAAGCGCTAGCCTCGATGAATTCATTCGTCATCTTCAAACTGAACTTGAGGCTTGTGAAAATATCACGGATAAAGTTGAGCGCCAAAAAAGGATGTGGCAAGTTGAGGCTACTTTACTGGAAGCAATCGAGTTCCAAAGAAAATTTGGAGAATTGGTTAAAATTGGTAAGGAGCCTATGAAAATAATAGAAGCAATGACAATGCCAGAAAAAGCAGCTCCTAAAATGACCCTTTCAGCAATTGCAAAAATAGGTGGCTTATGCCCAAGTTGTGGCGCATCAGTTGAAAGTGAACTCGACTTTTGTTCTAGTTGCGGTGAATATTTCGATTGATTATTCTTCTTCCCAAATGGAAACTATTTCTTGTATAGCAGGGTCGTCGTCACCGACATGATACAAGTAATCTGGTGGCATTTCCTCACACAAGAATACAGTTGTTCCTGCTCGCCATATTGTGAATCCATCAGCAACTGCTCTAGTAGTATCTATTTCAATAACTGCTGGACGATGGATCCTTACATGGCCTGCTTCCATAGCATTAGCAATAGATCTTGATAAATGTACATGCTTCCTATCTCCTGCTGTTAAACCCAATTCTAGATGTGTTGAAACATTATCTGGTTCACAGGGCCAGTATAAGGCCTCTGGTATGTCATCAGTAGGTAAATCCAATTCAAGTTCAATTGAATGTCCATATGTAGCACGAATCATGTCACCTTCAACCTGATATCTTCCCTTTTCATCAGCATTTGCTATTGCAGAAAAATGCCATCCTCTGAGCCAGTGGTAATGTCGCCTTTGTTTTTGGATTGCTTCCGATAACTCACGAGAATTAACCCAGCCATTAATATCCATCTCCACCTCAAACTTTTCAGGAGCGTGCCGTAATACCAATGCTAGCATTCTTCCTAGTGAATTTGCTTCTCTGTCGGACATAATGAATTTCCCTTCAGCGTTACAAGTTGGGCAGTTATGGCCACTAAAATGGCCGTGAGTTCTGCATTGCCTTAGCATGGTATCAAGCCGCCGTAATGTAACTCCTTCATAATCCGTTCTATTGGTAGAGTTATTATCTAGGGCAATGATGATGAGAGCAGACGCTTTGGCCGGCACATGGGAGCGGTAATTGCAGACTATGTTCGCACGCCTTTTCATCGTGCCCATAAAGGTGAACTATTCCAAACAAGACCGGAAGATTTGGTTTCAGCACTTATCCAAGAAATCCAAGTTAGAAATAATGTAATTACTAACGATATTGAGGATTTGTTACTTGGATGCGCCTATCCCGAAGGAGTACAGGGTCTCAATCTAGGAAGAATAGCTACATATCTTTCAGGACTACCTAGTTCAATACCTGGAATGACAACTAATCGCCTTTGCGGCTCATCTATGCAAGTTATACATACTGCTGCAGGGGCAATAGGCATGGGGTCTGGAAATTTATTTTTGTGCGCAGGCGTTGAAACAATGTCACTCGTAAAGCGCGGTGGTTGGAACCGTGATCTACACCCGGAAATTGAAAAGAATTATCCGGATGCTTATATTTCAATGGGACTTACTGCCGAAAACCTTGCTAACAAATATTCTATCTCCCGATTAGAGCAAGAAGAATTTGCATTGCACAGTCACGATAAGGCCCTCTCTGCACAAAAGAAGGGGTTTTTTGACAATGAAATCGTTGGTATTACTGTTGGTGAAAATAAACTTGAGGTAGATGGTTGTATAAGAGACACATCAATTGAAAAAATGTCAAAATTATCTCCGGCATTTGTTGAAACTGGTACTGTTACTGCTGCAACTTCCTCGCCATTAACTGATGGTGCTGCGTGTAACCTATTATGTTCGGAACAATATGCCGACGAAAATGGATTAGGAACTCTTGCTGAAATTGTATCAACTTCAGTTGTAGGTGTTCCACCTGAGATCATGGGTATTGGTCCAGTAAAAGCATCAAAAAAAGCCCTTGTAAGAGCAGGCATATCACTCGATGATATTGATGTTATCGAATTGAATGAAGCTTTTAGTGCACAGGCAATAGCAGTAACTAAAGATTTAAGCCTAGATTTTGACGATTCAAGAATTAACATTGATGGTGGAGCACTTGCAATTGGGCACCCACTCGGAGCTAGTGGAGCAAGAATTGTTGGCAAGGCGGCTTCGCTATTAAACCGAGTCAATGGTGAATATGCATTAGCATCTATGTGCATAGGTGGCGGTATGGGTATAGCAACAATTCTCAGAAGAATTTGATGATAACCTTCATGATACATTGCATATGTACCTAATACATGGGTATAAGGAAAGGCCGCCGAGAAGCACAAGAAAATCTTAGTGTAAATGAGGAAGGAGATTGTCCCCGATGCGGTGGTGAAAAGCAACCTTCTACCATGGAGGGTTACCTTGTTTGTGCACGATGTTCCTATGAATGGAAAGATCCAGACCACGTTTCAAAATCATTTAAACCACCTGAAAATCACCGTCGCGATGAAGAACTAATTAATGAATTCAAACAAGAAATGGAACAGGGGCATCTTAGTGATATTTTGGGAATTGAAAAAGGACTATCTTCAGAACAACAAAAATCACTTTCACGCCTAGAAGATAAATGGATGAGTGGAATGAGCGGCCACTTTAATGCTGCAGCTGAAGAAAGAAAACCTCTGATGATTTCATTTGATGATGAGGATAATTTAGTAGATACAACTGTAGGTAGTATTACTATTGTTGCTAATGGCTTCGACGGAGGCGAAGAAGTGCGATTAGAATATCCAGGATTTGGTACAGAATTTTATGCATATGATGAAGCGAGTGAAACTGGTTGGAGACGAGGTAGAAGTTCAGAAGATACTGCACGGTCGATTACCAACGTCATTAACAAATTTTCAAAATTAGTTTACGCCAATCTTGAGGGGAGTACAATTCTATTAGAATTAAGAAATTCAGAATTCGATGCAGCATCATTGGTTATATTTGTTGATGACCCAGGTGGAACTGACATTGTTGCTGAAAAAGGCGGTGTTTCAATGGATCCTCGCGATGTTAAGATTCTTGAAGATTACCGAATAGTAGTACAAATTGTTTTGGAAGATGGAATTATTTCACCTTCAGAAGATCAAATGCTGTGGGCAATGCGACAACAATTAGGAATTGATGATACACATCATGTTCAAATTGTGCAACAAATATTTGGTAATCATGCACTCAAGGAATGTACAGGATGTGGTGAAATGGCAGATTTATACCCAGAGTATGCTGCATGGTACTGTAGTACTTGCGAATCGTGGTGCTAACACCGTTCTATAGAATTATTATTTGCATAGTATTTGCAAGAATTATAGGCATTATTCATAAGGTGCTTAACACTGGCACGGATAGGCGAGTCATATGGCTAAAGACGTACTTTACATAGGAATAGACTTAGGAACTTTCAGATCTGTCATGGTATCCAGTGATAGTCATGAAGAAGAAGAGCTTACCGTTATTGGTACACCAAAGGATCCTATAGCTAAGAATTTCTTGAAGAGGGATGTCCTTTTTGGTAATGAAGCACTAAAGAACAGACTTGCTTTGAATCTATTCCGTCCTCTAGAACTTGGTGTGATTAAGGATACTACCGAGGATAGAGAATTCATTGCTCACTTCATTACTCACTTGATTGGATTATCAGATCCTGAAGATTATGATCGTGTTGTCGCTGTAATAGGAGCGCCTGCGGAGGCAAGTCACGTTGACAAGACTTCAATCTTTGATGCTGCTGCAGGTTCCGTCAATGCTGCAATGATTATTTCTGAGCCTTTCGCTGTAGCATATGCTCTTGACATGATTGAGCATACTTTGGTTATCGATATTGGAGCAGGAACTACTGATTTATGCCGTGTATATGGAACAATTCCTGGACCCGGTGATCAAATGCATACAGGATATGCTGGAGATTATGTTGACGGTCAAATCATTGAAGAAATTCAACGTAAGTACAATGGCGCACAAATAACAAAAGATATGGCAAGGCGCTGGAAGGAAGAACATTCCTTTGTTTCAACATCGACGCCAGACGATCCAATCATGGTTGATTTTTCGATTGAAGGTAAAGCTATGACTCTAGATATTACTGATTGTATGCAGCTAGCCTGTGAATCAATTGTCGAACCAATTGTAGAGAATGCAAAATTACTCATTGCAGGATCAAACCCGGAATTCCATGATGAATTCCGTCGAAACATGGTTTTGGCAGGCGGTGGTTCCGGAATAAGAGGATTGGGCGCAATGGTTGAGCGTAAATTGTCAGATATGGGTGATGTAAATGTTCATGTTGTTGATGACCCAGTAAGACTTGGTGCTATGGGCGGACTAAGGTTAGCAATGGAAGTACCAGAGGACATGTGGAAGAACCTTACACTAGCATCTCGTTAATACTAGTCATTCCTCCTCTCCAGAGGTCATAACCAATGATGATTCACAATGAGGGCATTTGTCTTCTATCGATAGCATTAGTGGATTAATTGCCAATACTGCCAAACAAGTAGGACATGTTGCGAGCATTTCACCCGGTTCTAGATTAGCGTCTGAGGATTGTACATATTGCCCACTGTAACCTAATTTATACACTGGATGAAAGTGTATACGAATGAATCTAATTGTAGAAAATGACGCCCAAGCCATTATTATTATCATAAACCAACTACCAGAATTATCAGCGAATACAAGATATAAGTTCAATAATAGTAGTAATAGGAAAAATAGCGAAATTGCAGAAAGTAGTAATGGAGCGAACCAATATGCCCATTCTGCTTTACGTTTGTAATTAAACCAAATCAAACAACAAATTAGTGTGGGAATTATTGCGATCACATATGAAAATGAACTGAATATCAAAAAAACTACAAGACAATCTATCAAAAGCACTGTGCTAGTACGTGAATGTAAGGCATCAATTGGGTTTCTATGTTGCGGACGCGAGCCTGCAATAACCATCTCATCAGCACCTGCCATAGGCATTCCTACAGGAGGTAGCAATTGAAACAAACGGCGAAGCCGTCATGAAGAAGGGATTTGTGGGGGTATCATGCGTGACACCGACGTTGAGGTACGAGGGCTTTCCCTAAAGGGAAAACATGTACTCTTAGGAGTGACAGGTGGCATTGCAGCAGTTGATACTGTTAGACTAGCTAGGGAACTACGTAGACATGGTGCAAAAATAACTGTAATAATGACGCCTTCTTCACAAGAAATAATCACACCATTAGCTGTAAGATGGGCTTCACAAGGTGATGTAATTACCGATTGGGATGGTGATTTATCCGCACTTTCTGAATATGATGCGGTTTTGGTAACACCAGCTACACGTAATATCATGGCATCATTTGTACATGGATTGATGAATGGGCCACTACTTATGGCTCTAAGCGCTGCCAATGGAAGAAATGCTCCAATTATGATGGTACCTTCTATGCATCTTGATTTAGCCCTAGATTCTGTCACAACTGATGTCGTAAATGAATGCCGGAATATGGGAGTAAAAATCCTATGGGGAGATGAAATCGAAGGAAAGAAAAAGAATCCTAACCATGAAGAAATTGTTGCTCATTTATGTAACCATGTTAATGATAACTCAATACAAGTTGTCGTAACTCTTGGTGCAACAAGAAGTGCAATTGATGATATTAGGCACATACAAAACACATCAACAGGCGCTACAGGATATTCGATTGCAGATGACTTATTTCGCTATGGCATGGATGTCACATGCGTGGTAGGAGTCACTAATGTTTCCGCACCGTCCTGGCTACCACTAATTATTGAATGTCCTGAACCTGATCAAATGCTAAAGGAATTAAAAGCGCTAGCAAATGATAAGATTGAGGTCTGGATTCATAGTGCTGCAGTATTGGATTACGTTGTACCGGAACAAGTCGAAGGTAAGATTGCATCATTACAAGGCGACTTACAGATAAAATTGAGTGAATCAACTAAGCACATTTCAGAATTGAAGGACCTTTGTAAAGGCTCAATACGCATAGGATTCAAATTGGAAAGTTGTATCAAGCAAAAGGATTTGGTGCATCGCGCTTTTGCACAGATAAAAAAATCAGGAATGACTGCAACTATAGCAAATAGACTCGAGGATTTAGGTAAAACGGATAAACCCAGGGGTTGGTTGGTAGATTCACTTGGTTCCCATTATGTACTGGAAACAGAAATAAATATGCTTGATGCTATTCGTTCGGTTATCGATAACAATAGGTGAACTTAATGCGAAGATTCGTAATTATAGGTACACGTGCTATGTCTAAGGGCAAACTTCCATTGAATGATATGGCTGGTGCAGCAGGGAGAATGGACGTATTAGTACGTGCGTTGATGAGTTCGTTACTTACAAGTCACGGAATCAGAAGTGATGTTGAATTTACAATGATACTAGAAGGTGGACCTGGGCCATCGAGAAGAATTAAGTTTGTAGGATCTGAATTGAAGGGAATGCATGCGGAAGAAAGAGCTGTTGGAGGAAAAATTGCAAGCGTTCTAAAAGAACCATTGCCACCACGAGGAAGATGGATTGAAAGAAGTCCTGGAATCTATGATAGCAGCGGTAATCTGGATGATAGTTTGTCAGAGTGGTCATGCCCAATTGTACGTCTTGAAGCAAATGCTCCAATTCTATATAACGAGATATTACCAAGTAATTCAAGTTCTAATGACATAGATTTAGGATTTATATTAGGGGATGACAAACAGCTTAAAACAGAGCGAGGAATTCCACGCTCTTTAGGTGAAAAATGGTTGCAAGGACATACTTGTATTAGTATTATTCATTTTTTACTTGATGCTGGTGTAAAGTTCAGATTATAGTATGTAGATTTCATGACTATTCTTCAGAACTATCAAATTTAATCTGATCTCCACCCATGATAACCAAAATAATCCCCCCAATCAACAATGGCCCACCAATCCATGTCCACATACCAGGTATGCCAGAATCGAAAAATAGCCATCCAATGAAGGCACCGAGAATTGGTTCAAAAGTAACAGATACAGAGATGGTTAATGGTGATAACCAACGTAGACAAGCATTCAAACCAGTGTGTCCCACAATTCCTGACAGAAATGCTAGCAGTACAAACCAATATAGCAAATCGGAACTAATCCATCCAAATGCAGATACATTTTCCTCCATCATCAATGAAATTGGAATAAGTGATATTGCAGCAATGGCTGTAACGGGTAATGCGTAAACAAATACTGGCATCCACTCTCTTAGTATACGTCCAGCCACAATGTAACCAATTACCGTAACTGCGCCAACGAATGCGAGTAAATCTCCAAAAAGCGTGACATTAGAATCACTAGATACGTCAAGCAAAGTTATTGCAACACCAGCTAATCCAAATAATGCACCCATGATTTCTAATTTGTGTGGTTTACGAATCCATAAACCAATTCCAATTATCAATATAAGTGGGTGGCTGGTTACAAATAATAATGAGTGTGCTAATGTGGTGTGATCTAGTGACGTTACCCAAGAACCAAAATGTGCTGCCAATGCAATACCTGATCCAACAATAATCAATATTGTACGCTTTTCTACAATCCTTAATCTCAGTGTTTTATCCATTGATTTATACTGTAATAAAGCAAATGGAAGCAACATTATGACTGTAATTTGTAATCTCCAAGAGGCACGCATTAGCGCAGGTATCTCATCAACATGTTGCAAGATTGCCCCAGCAAAAGATACACCCACCACACTTGTTGCCAAGAGTCCCCAAACTGCTACGGGGGCTGATTTACCCATTGTAATCATGCCTCAATTAACTCGGCATCTGTAACTTCATCTCCACCACCGATAACTCCGGCGCGTTTGAACAATGAGAAAATTCCCCAGACCAATAAGAAGTTAATGAGTATAAACGATGTAAGTCGAATTATGTACCAGTATGTTGAATAGACAAAAGTGTCAGGAGTTCCAAAGATTTTTTGAAGTATCTGTCCATCTTGCCACAGTGAGTCAATAAATGACAGAATGGAGTTTTCAGTTCCGAGGAATGCTTCACCAGTCAGACCACCGGCGGCTACCATAAATGTCCCCAGAAGAATCAGAGCTCGTTGCTTTTCAGCCGCTACAGCACCTTCTTTTTCCTTGATCTTATCAATTCTAGGTTTCAATTTCTTGTCTTCCCATTTATCACGTGCTACACCGCCAATTAGCATAGGTAGTGTGTGAGGTACATCAAGATACATACCAAGTCCAAAAGAAGTTCCCATTCCAGTAGCCCATTCAACAAACATCCCTAGGAGAAATCCTAATCCTAAAAGAAGCATGTCTCCCTCTTTCTCAGCAAATATTACAGAAAATGTTGCAAATGCATTGGCCTGAGGTGCTATCAAGTCTATTCTTCCTGCAGCAAGTTCTCTTGAAAGGAAGATTGCAACACCTGCTCCAATTATTGCACCAGGTACAACCCCCATGATGTTGCCCTTGGAAATGTGATAGGGTCTGTTTCCAATGTATAGACTATTTTTGTAATCACCGATTACTGTTCCAGACATTGAAATTGCTGATCCGAATACAGTTGTTCCAACCAATCCAAGCAATACTGCTGATTGCGTTGTAAGTCCCAATGGTTCTGTGAAATTCAAAAATACACCCATCAGCATGAGTAATACAATAAATGAGGTACCAGAAACTGGTTCAATTCCTGTTTCTCCCATCACGCGTACGGCAATTGCACCTAACAAGAAAGTCGTAAGTATCAATATTGTAGCAAAGATTACACTAGCAATTACAGGGAAATCACCGAGTATGAAGATAAGAATCATTGCGAAAAATGTGAGAAACATGAATATAGGAATATGTGCTAATGGCCACTCATACCATCCTTTACCTTCCATATATTCTTGTCCACCATCGCCCCTGAATGCTTTTGCAATATCTCCGAATATTTTTCCAAATGTTTTCCACATTTTCAAAAGACCGAATAACCCACCACCAACAATTGATCCTATTGCAATAGTTCTAATTACCTTTGAAAATGCAAGTATCTGGAGAGGATATCCCATCACATTTTGATTGCCATAATCTGTTAATGGTACGTTCGTTTGTGATATTGAGTCATATACGGGGAAATTGGTCATTACAGCTAATGGGACCAATAATAACCAACCAACAAAAGTACCCATGTTAACCAGGAAAGCCACTCTCGTCTTCATGAACCAACCAATAGCAAACATTGAGGGAGATAATGCAACTCCTACGTATGTATATGCAAATGGATTCCATGAAGTTTCTTCGGTCCAATATGCTGGCCCTATATTTCGGCCATCATATACCTCGCCGGGCTGATGGATCTTACCATGGGAATAAAATGAAGCCAGTCCAAATGTTTCTCCTGTTCCAAGTTCTGCGAGCCAATCCATAAGAGCCATTTTCTTCACACCAGCTGCTTCTTTAGCCCAAATCAGAGGATACTCAATCAAGAATAGTGCAACCATCGTGAATCCTGTCCATATTCCAATAGTTTTGAGTGAATCTCTAGCATGTTCAACTGCGCCAGTACTCACATCAGATGCTATATCTAGCATCTTCAATGTGGCCTCAAATCCAGGAAGTGGTAATGGATCCTCTACTAACCATACTCTTCTGAAAATAATGAAATACATAACTCCTAAAAAACCTGCAAACATTGATGCTACTATTCCAACGAATGCTAAATTAGCTATATCACCACTACCAACTTCAATAAGATAACCTTCTGCAAGCCGATATTTGTCTGTACCTAGAAGAAATATTGCGGGGAATGTGAATATGAAACCAGTTGATGCATGTGTTGCACCAGTCGTTGCAGAAGTTGCAATATTTACTTCAGAAGGTGACCATTTTAGAGCCATTCCAAGCAAATAAGCGATATACCATGCAGCAGATATTGCTAATCCTAATTTTAATCCAATATATGCGGTGACCCCGGAGAAAACTGATCCAATAGCAATACCGAGTAGAACCTTATTCGTACTCCAATGAGATACTTCAAACGCTTCTTCGAGATTTTTTTCTTCCAGATATTGTTCCAGTACGCCTGTGTTGAGATTGTTGTACATCTCGTCATCAAGCCAAGTTAAAGTTCCATTTTCAATTGCCTTCAGGCCTTCAGGTGTTACCGGTTGGCGGTAAGCAGATTTTTGAACACCCATGGAAAAACCTCAACAGAGTAATTACTCTGACTATGCTTATCCAAGTGAAACCCATTGATGATGCTTGCCCTCCCTACGGGAGGGCATAGTTGTTCAATGGTCACGGATAATCTTGAACAAACCTAGGGCTTCCATCCACATGATTTCTTTACCTGCTTCGATGTCAAGTCCTTCTTCAAGTGGAAGTATCATCTGAGAATAATCTCGTTGATTCATAGCATGGACTTCAGACCCATCCATGTGGGTTACAATTGCTGTTCCCTTTTCAATAAGTGGAACATGGATAGAATCTGTAACCGAACCTACGTGAGAAATCTTTTGCCCAGTGAAAATATCTACTAACTCTAAGCGAGCCTTAGCAGATCCATGCTTTCCAGGTTTGGATTTAGATATTGAATTTATTTTGTATGCTTTGTCATCAACGCAACAATAGCGACCTACCTTCAGTGTACGAATTTCAACACGGGTTGTACCTGGCATAGACTCTCCCTCATTCACGTGCCGTAGTAGGGGCTTATGACAATTGCCATGAAATACTAATTGGCACTACAAATGGTAGATGCACAAATGAATTTCAAATTACTCTTCCCATACATGATAACCATCCGTATCTGAATACCAATGTTTACCTTCTGAATCTAGGTACCAATTAGTGCCATTTTCATCAGTTGGCAACCATTCACCAGGAGGTAATTCCTCCCATGTTGGAACATAATTGATTGGCTCCACATCCTCGTTATCAGATTCATCTTTGATTTCATCAAATGCAGCATTAACTTTGTCTTCTTTTATCTGTGGCTTCTTTTTGTTCATCAAAACAGTAATTGCACCGATGAGGCATAGTATGATTCCTCCCGCAATCATTCCAATAATAGTTAGAAGGTCTAAACCACCTTCTGAATCGGATTCATCTTGCCCACTTTCGCTATTTTCATTTTCGACAACTTTTGCCGTAAGACAACCTTCGTAGTCTGCGAAATTAGAATATTGTTCAGGGCATCTGTCGGGATTAGTTGCTCCAAGTACAAATTCCCCAACTGTTCGTGATTCATTCCATGAAGGATCATCCCAGTTATCATAAAATCCATCTGAGTCAGTATCTGCCCACTGGGTTTGGTCAAATGGAAGTGCATCACCATCATTTGACCAACCATCTCCATCTAAATCGGGACATCCAAATTTATCCTTGTTTGAAGTTCCTTCCTCGACTGGACAACTGTCTCCGCCAGCCACATTTCCATTGTCACCATATCCATCTCCATCACTATCTGAATGCTGTTCAGGATCCTGGTCATCCCAATCAATTGCACTGGAAAAACCATCACCATCTAAATCAATCTCGGATGGTGAACATCCATCTGAATTCACATTAGCTGATTGAGAGATGTGTGTATTTGGGCATTGGTCGGCATTGTCCATTATGGTATCATAATCACTATCCCTTTGTGATGGTCCACAACCCTTCGAATCAACTAATGACAATTCATCTTCAGTTGTATCTGTACACCAATCGTAATCCTCTATCGAAGCATCGTCACCGACTCCGTCCCCGTCGACGTCTGTATGCTGCAGTGGATTGTCTGGCAAATCATCATCTGTATCTGCCCATCCATCTCCATCACGGTCTACACATCCAAAAATCCCATTTTTATTCGAAGTTCCCCAAGTGCTAGCACAGGTATCACCCTCAATTCCAGTTATGTTATCTCCGTATCCGTCTCCATCACCATCTGACCACTGTGTGTTTTCATATGGGAATGCATCGGTATTATCTCCAATTCCATCTCCATCAATATCTGACCATTCACTCGAATCATTTACAAATGCATCTCCTGAATCTGACCAACCATCACCATCCGTATCTGGGCAACCAATTGTATCGTTTGTTGAATTACCCCACTCGTATATGCAATGGTCTGAATTGTCACCGTACCCATCAGAATCAGTATCATTCCACTCCGATGAATCCCCAGGGTGTGAGTCGAAGTCATCAGCCCAGTTATCTCCATCTGAATCTGGGCATCCTAATGAACCCAAAGTAGAGGTTCCATAATCATCATCACAATCATCCAAATCATTTGTGTAACCGTCATTATCGTTATCAAGTTGATTATCGGCGCAACCATCTGAGTTTACTGGCAAACCTAAATCAGTATTCGCACAAATATCAATACCATCCCACACTCCATCTGAATCTTGATCTGGTAAGAGATAACTTACATTCACACCTAGGAGCCTATATGATAGATAGGTGTCCCAAATTCCCAAGCGTGTAAAACTAAGATCTTCCCATTGCATAGCTCCAACATCAGATACCAAAAATCTTGCAAAATTTATATTCTTTCCAAGAGAGTTAGTATTCATGAACATTCTTTGGTTAGTTTGTAATGGCCAAGTATCATCTCTAGATGCATTTAGCGAAGGAGTTACTGCAACTCCTCCCTCCGATATCGCATCGGCAGCGCCATGTGTGTAATTGTCTACTAATGGGATAAGATAAACTCCCGTCCCGTTAGTTAAACTGTATCCTAATTCAGTAAATCCTATACTTCCTTCTCCAGATGATGCGGCAACACCTAAGAGAACATCATCACGTTCTCCACCAACTATTGCACGATAACGATCTGGAGTGACTCCATAGAAAGTGTCGGGATTATTACAATTTTCACATAGTAATTTATCCTTTACAACCCATGGTTCTGTTCGGTTTTCCCAACGATGAGCAAGTACAATTGGAGAATTTGAGCAAGATGAATCCAAATCTTTCCACTCGGGAATGCTGTCACCATCATCATTTGGAGCTATTGATGCCATATTTATCCCAGGCATTTCAGAATTCTGCTGCAAAGCATTTTTACTCATATCGGAAGTAATCCATCGCAATTGGCCCATTGATAAGCCGCCTTGCGTTGCTATACAACTTTCTGTTTCTCCTCCAGACTTGACAAACATAGCTGCTGCCATCCGCCCATATGGAACATCCAATATTTGATCTTCAGTGTTAGTACAATCCCACAACCCATTGCTCGAAAAACTAGAGTTTTTTGTTGCGTAAAGTGGACTTACTCCTGCTGGGTGAGATCCTATATATGATTTACCAGCACAAATTTCGGAAGTTGTTGTAGCACGATCAACATCCCAGGTTCTAACTGATTCAGAATTAGTAGGATACCAATCTCTCCATCTGCTTTCCATCAATTGAGTGGCCATTTCACCATGAACTCTTAAGTGGCCTTCTGCGGCAATATGAAGAGACATTCTGCCACTGCGCCGATGTCCAACAACCAATCTATCTCCATCTGGATTTATTGCCAAACCTTCAGTTCCGCGATTTCTATTGGAAGAACCAAATCCATCAATGACACCCAAACTTGACCAACCATCTGTATCAAAAACGCGAATACCATCATCTGAACCTCGAACTGCAACAAAAACGGAACCCCCATCTGTAGAAAACTCAATATCATGAATCTCATCTGAAATCAAACCTGTATGGACTAGCACAGGACCATTATCAATACTATGAACAAACATAATTTCCATATCTCCTCCTGAGACCATGTATCTTCCATCTGGGCTAACTCTAAGTGCACGAATATAGTCTGTATGACTAGTATTGTTCCATGCGTATGTCGCATTTTCTACCCAATATGCGTGTATCTCACCAAGTGCTGAAAATATAATCAAACTATCATCTGGAGTAGTATCCATTGCGCCCATCCAGCTAGAACCTTGATAATCAATGAATCCTGGAATATGACGTTCCTGTGTCCAAGTAGTTGTATTGAACCAAACGATTGCAGTAGTGCCATTATGGAAGAAGATTCTAGATTGATCATTTGACCAAGTAAGAGAAGAAACAGTGGAACTAGAATTAATCATAGTGCCTGCATTTGCAGTCAAATTAGTGATCAAAGTTCCTGATGTTGAATTGATGACATGCGCCCCGCCGTTACCGCTAGATATTGCCAACATAGTACCGTCAGGTGATCTCTGAATCTCTGTAATATCTCCCGGCATTTGGTGTAATACACCCATGTTATTTCCAAGAGAGTCAAACATTACAACAATATTGTCTTCTCCTCCTGCATAGTACATTGAACCATTGGCTGCCCATTCTATTGCTCTTGGTTCATCTCCAACTGGATCATTGTAATCATATGCTTCCCGCTCAGATTCACCCCAATTGTGCTTAATTTCTTCTTCGAAATCAGCTAATCCATCACCATCGCGGTCAGGGCACCCCATACCTAAGGTAGAATTTGCAGTTCCTGCTGCCCATTTGCAGATATCGATTGAATCGTCAATTCCGTCTCCATCTGTATCAGTTGCAGAAACTAATGGAGAAAATACGACGAAAACCATTAATCCGCACAGAAATAGAGCCCGGCGCATGTTATGCCATCAAGGCACTACACTCAAAGGTTGGCCTTGGTTGTAAATCTAATTTAATCACGTAAAGGCACACCTCTACCATCTACTGGCATTGGAGATGTAAAAATCATTATTGATTCTATTAAGGCCCATATGGCAGATATGAATGCTAGAAAACCAAGGGATAATACCGTAATCAACAATTGAGCAATCGCCTTTCCATTGTACCCCAGATAAAAATTGTGGGCTCCGAATATCCCTAAAAATATCCCGAACAATAGAACTGCAATTTTTGATTTTTGATTATTAGGAGAAATTGCTAAACCTCCAGGATAAACATTCATTTGAGGTGCCGTATGTGGCACATATTGAGGTGGTATTTGATGTGGATTTGGCTGCATTTTATCAACTCAGTATTTGTAAAATCCTTCTCCGGATTTACGCCCTAACTTGCCCTCTTTGACCATCTTTATTAGTAATTCTGCTGGAGCATATTTGTCGTCACTAAGCCCTTGGTGAAGTACGTTCATTATATGCAAAACAGTGTCATTACCGATTAAATCTGAAAGTGCTAAGGGGCCAATCGGATGATTCATTCCCAATTTCATAATTCCATCTATAGATTCAGGTTCAGCTACACCCTCCTGAAGAGTAAGTATAGCTTCGTTTATCATTGGGCATAGTATTCTGTTTGAAACAAAACCCGGCGAGTCGTTGCAACATAGAGGTATTTTTCCCATAACTTCACTCGCCTTAATTATTTCATTAGTAACCTGTTCACTTGTCTCTGAACCATTGATAATTTCTACAAGTTTCATAATTGGCACTGGATTCATAAAATGCATTCCAATTACTTTATCCGGACGGTTTGTTGAATTAGCAATATCGTTGATACTAATACTACTTGTATTACTTGCAAGTATCGCCTCAGGTTTACAAATTTGATCTAATTCTGCAAATGTGGAAAATTTCAAATCTGGAATTTCAGGAATCGCTTCGATGACTAAATCTGCATCTGCGGCCGCATCTCTGACGATTGAAATTGAAATCCTATCAATCGCTTTATTCGCCTCATCTTGAGTCATCCGTTCCTTTGCGACCAACTTAGAAAGTGATTTGTTTATCGTTGCAACCCCGTTGTCGACATATTCTTGATTGATATCTATCATGACGACTTTGTACCCAGCACAAGCTGCAACCTGAGTAATTCCATTGCCCATTTGCCCCGCACCTAATACAGCGATTTTTTTGATTCCCATATCAGATGCCAAATGATTCTAATTGATGATTATTGCCTAGGCATACTTTACCAAAGTTATCTAATAAATGAAATAGCAGCAATAGTTATGCGTGACTGGTTTGATCTCAAACACTTATTGCGAACAGGATGGGTAAGAGCAGGTGTGGATTCTCCAGAGAGTGTTGCATCTCATTCATGGGGAATGGCAATATTAGCTATGGATCTGTGCCCCTCCGATCTTGATAAAATGAAAGTAATAGAAATGTGTATTGTTCATGATCTTCCCGAGGCTATTGTTGGAGATCTAACTCCGCATGATGATACTAGCAGCAAATCTTCAGATGAATATGCAGCAATGATGAAACTAGCACCGCAGTGGATAAATCTGTTAGAAGAATATGAAGAGTGTTTGACTAAAGAAGCTCGTTTTGTCAAGTATCTTGACAAGCTAGATATGGCCGTAATGGCCCGTATTTATGAAGATAAACAAGGACTAGATTTGAGTGAATTCATAGAATCTGCAAAAGAAACGATAGGCGAAACAAACATGGTCTAAACCTGTCTCGGCGGTTTAGAGTCCCGTAGTGTAGTGGTCCATCATCTCGGGTTTTGGTCCCGGGGACCCTGGTTCGAATCCGGGCGGGACTACTGATGGTAATTTTTTAAAATCATTCAAAACGTCATATTGACTTGGTTTAGACACCGAATGTTCATAACTGAATCAGTGTCCCTGATATTCGGATGGGATGCATATGGCGGAGCGAAAGCAGGATGATTTAACGAAAAATTTTCTCGTATCATTAATGGAAGAGCAACTAGGAATTCAACAACATGTAATGGTTGATATTTCTAATGCTCCAATTGTACACAATGGAGATTCATTGAAGCATGTCGCATCTCGAATCGTTGAGGAGGCTATGGTAGTCTCCCCCCAAGGTATGGCGAAGGATGTATTAGCCAAAGCAGGAATAAATACACATTTGCCTGCGCTACCTGAAATAAACGAGGGGCATTTGAAACACGTAGGTAAGCGCGCAAAGAAAATCGCGAGAAGAGAACGGAAGGTAAAGGTCAGACGTGCAGTAAGTTCTGCACAAAATCGCCCGGCATTAGGCCAAGAATATGAACCAAGAAAACGTGCTAGGAAAATCGCTCTTTGAAACCGAACACAAAAAAGTAAGACCCCCACCCGGTATATGGGTCTAACATGGATATAGCCAATCCTAGCGATGAGCATTTGATGCTTAGAGAGATGATTCGTGACTTCGTTATTGAGCAAGTTGAACCACAAGCCCTTAAGCATGATAGGGATGAAAAATTCAATCTTGATTTGCTACGATCAATGGGAGAAATGGGGCTGCTGGGACTCACTGCTAGTGAAGAATTTGGAGGTGCTGGCTTAGATGCAATAGCGTGTGTAATAATACACGAAGAACTTGCTGCAAGTGATCCCGGTTTTGCGTTAGCATATCTGGCACATTCAATGTTATTCGTCAATAATCTCGAGCAAAATGGGAATCATGAACAACGTTCCAGAATACTACCAAATATGTGCTCTGGAGAATGGATTGGAGCAATGGCCATGAGCGAACCGGACGTAGGAACAGACGTATTGGGTCTTTCAACCACTGCGAAAAAGCTTGACAATGGTTCATGGGTAATTAACGGGCGAAAGATGTGGATTACGAACGGATGTATTGATGATAAAGGTACTCCGGCTGATGTAGTATGGGTTTATGCCAAAACTGGCGTGAATGAAAAAAATAAGGCTGAAATTTCAACATTCCTTGTCGAAAAGGGAATGGACGGTTATACTGTAGGACAGAAAATTGTTGATAAAACAGGGATGCGTGCCTCAAATACTGCCGAACTTGTATTCGAAGATTGTATAGTTCCTGGAGAAAATCTCGTTGGTGAAGTAGGAGATTCACTAATACACATGATGAAAAATCTAGAATTGGAAAGATTGACACTAGCAGCTATGTCTCTTGGAATTGCACGAAGATCTCTGGATGAAATGAATCGTTATGCAACAGAAAGAGGTGCATTTGGGCGTAGCATTCGAGATTTTGGCCAAATACAGCGCTATATTGGTGAATCATGGGCAAAATATCGGGCGATGAGATCCTACATTTATGACACCGCATCAAACATGGGACTGAACAATTCAGGACATCGATTAGACAGCGATGGTGTCAAATTATTTGCAACTACAGCGGCAAAAGAAATTGCAGATGCTGCTATACAAGTAATGGGTGGATATGGCTATGTTGCAGAATATGTCGTAGAAAGACTCTGGAGAGATTCCAAATTACTAGAAATAGGAGGGGGAACTATTGAATCTCATCAGAAAAATATCACACGAGATTTAGCAAAAAACCCAGATGTGTTGAACGATTGAACATAGCTACGTACAAAAAAGGGCCGTGACCGGGAATTGAACCCGGGCTGGCAGGACCACAACCTACCGTGCTAACCGCTACACCATCACAGCCATCGGTCAAACTTGCCGACCGCGAAACCGTATTTATCCTATTCCGTCAATTTTAATGATGCTACATACCGCTCTATTGAAGTTGCATGACATTGAGGCGGCGCTATGCGCCGCACCTTGTTACTAGTTCTAGTGTTATTATTGATGCCAATGACAAATGTTGATGCAAGGAGCGTTCACTCAACCAGTTCAGTCGACCTTTTTCCCAATGGTGACATGTCAGATAGCCAATTATGGGAGATAAAGACACATTTGGCATTCACTGAAGAAACAAAGCCAGAGGATGCTGAATATGTAACAGGGATCGTTGCAGATAACAGATTAACTTTACAAATGCCCTTGCCTGAACATATTGAGCAACAAATGGTTTGGTCTTCATCTACAAGTACAAACTCTAATGCTACTATCGGAAGTCCGGATGGAGCATACACATGGTCATCTGGACCAGACATCACGATGGGTGGTTTCCAAGTAGATGCGTGGGATGGCAACCAAATAAAATCCGTTGAGCTCGTTGTTCATTTTGAAGTTCCTGATGCATTACAACAAGATAAAGTTAGAATTTCAATAATTAATTCTGGTTTTCATGATTTAATTAAAACATGGTCAAACACCCAGAATGGATTATATTACTTCAATAATGGTTGGTCTATAGAAATATTTGATGACCAGAATTGGACCTGGGGAGAACTTGAAAATTTAGAAATCAATCTTGATTATGTTTCAGAAGGAACAACAGATGATTCGCAATTACGTGTTGATGCAGTCGGACTAAAGATTACAATGACAACCCCTTGGTATGGTGCAGAAAGAGTTACTGCTAAATCATCTCATATAGTTAGCGAGTGGCCGATTTTAGATTGGGATCTAAACGAGGGCACATTCGAATCAGTTTCACATGCTCCATGTGGTTTGGAATCTAGTGGAGGCTTGTGGACTGCAGAAATCATGGATAAACCTGCGCAACAACAATTTGGACGTATACATTATGATCAGGAATCTGCAAACGGAACAATTTCTCTGGAATACCTAGATAATCAAGGCGCATGGGTCAATATTGATGAAGGTTTAATCCCAATTGTCAGTGGAGACTTACAGATTCGTGCGCATATAAATGAGTCATGCCTAACGAGAATCTGGATTGATATCAATGACCCATCAATAAATATCCAAGGGGACATTGTAGGTGATTCTTCTGGAATGATTGATAGTTCTACAAGATGGACTGTCGTTGCAAATGGAATAACTGTGGCCAACAATGCTGGATGGGAAATTGGCCCATTTGATTATGATATACCAATAGGACATGTGATGAGCCCTTCAGAGACAACATTGGAGATCATTATCAAAGCATGGTTTAATTGGGGCAATAATGGAGAAGCGAGTACACTATCAATAGTAATTGATGAAATTGAAGTCACTGGAGGTTATTTGATCGAATATGATGAGGACCCTGAATGTGGCATAATTGGTAGTCATGATCTTACTGAAGATGGAGGAGGTTTGATCCTGCCTTTGTTGACAAGTTGTTATGATGATAGAACTAGCAATTCTGACCTTAGTGTTTCATTTGTCAATGACAATCCCAATTTGATCGAAGTGGATTTAACAGAAGGACAAATCCGAGTCAAACTGGTACCCGAAGCTAATGGAGTCGCCCAATTGACAACAATTGTAAGTGATACATCAGGGAATTATTGGTCTGAGATTTCAACCTTTACTGTTGCAAATGTTGACGATTTACCCGTACTTGCTGAATTTCAATCGATAATACCTGTAGAATTAGGAAAACAACATGAAATTGACTTCGAATTATCCGATGTTGATTCATTTGCAAGTGAATTGACAGTTACAACAAATCGATCTTGGGCTACTGTCGACATGAGTGAGAGGCAGATAATTGTAGATTCACCTACCCCAGGTTTCACATCAATATTGGTTACTGCTTGTGATAGCACTTCATGCGTCACTAGAATTATTGATTTAGAAGTTAGATCACTAGCTGAATTATATATTGAAGAAATTCGAATTCCAGAAAATGTTCATGCTGGTGACATCATACAGATCAAGACAATGGTTAGAAATTCAGGAGAAGTAACTGCTTCTCAATTTGGAATAAGGTGCCGGGCAGATGGAAATACAATAGGTAGTGGTAATATTCAATATTTGATGTCTGGAGATTTGGGTTCAATTGTCTTTGACTGGCAAGTTCCCGAAAATGATGATAGTGTGATTATTGAAATTGAACTAGATCGAGGTAATGAAATCGATGAAATTGATGAAAACAATAACGTTGATTCTGTCGTAATAACAATATCTCCTAGCGAAGAAATTATTGAAGAAAAAAGTTCTGAGATGATTGGTACCACCTCAATTTACATTGTTGCTTCTGGAATATTATTACTAATAATAGCCTTATTCGGGCTCTTTGCACCATCAAAAATAAAGAAGATCGAATAAGAATAAAAATAGAGTCCGTTTGACGGATAATCATCAAAATGGGGTCAACATTCATATGTTGAACGTGAAAGAAAAGTATGCTTCGAATGGGCTGGGGGGCCCTTCACACAGTGACGGAGCAGAGTGTGGAACACATGAGTGAATTGAAATTAAGAATCGAAACCGATGAGTGGGTTTACGAAGAATATGTTGAGGCGTGAGTATCACTTGCCCCAGCTCCGAGGATAAGTATCCTCTACCATCAGCACAGTGTGAGGCTTTGCTATTTCACCTTGAGTCATTTCTGGAATGATATTGCTATGTTGTGATAGTTTCGCTATAGCAACTGCTTCGCCCTTTAATGTACAAAGTAATACTTCAGAACCAATTGAAAGATCTTCTGGCACACTCACAACCCCGGGACGATTTAGTGGAGCCCCATGTGAAAGTGCCGCTGCAGCACCGTCCTTGACAACTAACCTAGGTAAATCATCCAGCATTGATTCAACAGGGTGTAAAATTCTCCTCAAAGCACTTTCATCATCATTATTTTTCCATAACCAATATGCATCAGTTAATTGCTGCATTGTCACAGACATCGATAAATCAAAGGCACCAGAACTAGGCCTCCGTAACTCTTTCAATTCTACAGCGGTGTCAAGGAATAATCCAAGATCTCTTGCCATTGTACGAACATATGTTCCAGCTTCACATTCAATCAATGCTAATACTAATTTTCCATCAACATCTAATATCTCGAATTTAGAAATTTTTCTCGTTCTTACTTGCACTCTAACCGCAGAAATTTCAGGGGGGACATTGTATACCTTGCCGGTCATTTTCCCCATAACCTCATCTAATGTAGCCCTATCAATTTCCATACCAAATTTAAATATTGCTAAATACGATTTTTCATGAGTCAATATCCTCCCAGTCAATCGCATAGCTTTACCTGAAAGAAGCGGCAAAACTCCTGTTGCAAAAGGATCCAATGTACCCCCATGCCCTAACTTTTCTAGCCCCATCATATCCCTTGCCCATGCACTTATTTGATGAGAAGAAGGCCCAGGAGCCTTGTCTAACAATATAAATCCAGAATCCAGTAATTGTTCTATTGTGCGATTTTCTGGTGCGCAACCATGTTTCGAAGAGGTTTTAGCTTCATCATCAAGAATAATCATGATAATTCCTCCATTATATCAATAACTTGTAGTAATATTTCCTCCGCAGTGAGTGTTGTAGCCTCAATTACATGCGTATATGGTAACCTATCCTCAGGATTAATACCATACAACTTATCATAACGTTTCAGATCTCTTTCAACTCTTTTTTGATTAACTTCCAATGCCTCATCTACTGAACAACCTTCTCTACTGACTACTCTCTCTGCACGTGATATTTCATTCACTGAAAGCCACATTCTGATACAACTAACATCTTCTAAATGAGCCCACCAGCCGCTTAAACGGCTCTCAACAATTTCTGGCCCATTATCCCTTGTTATTTCTTGCTTCAAAATATGGTCTAGGTTTTTATCAATTGATTCATCTGTGGCACAAAGTTTTCCGAAATCTGAAAGTGACATTCCATTTTTTGCCGCTTCCTTCCTGAATATTTCACCACCATTAATTGATGACCAATCAAAGTGGTTCGACAATCCTTCAACCAGAGTACTAGTACCACTCCCAGGATGACCAGAAATTGTGATCCTAACCAATATTTCACCGCCATTGGTGCCTGCATATTTGACAGATATTTGTATTCGGGCCATCCCTTTCTATATCTGAACAACCACACTCAGGGCAAAATGATGTTTTGAGTGATTTGGATTCTACCCGTTCATTAGATTTCTTTCTAGGGCCTTGTCGGCTTCTTTGCGACCTTTTTCTACGATTATGAGCTTGACCTGAACGTGACGATTTTGGTGAAGAAACTAAGGATAGCAGTGGTTCCTTCAACAAATCACCTGACGCAACTATTGGATGAGTCTTGTAACGTATCAATTTGATATGTCTATCTACAACTCTACCTAATGGTGCAGACATTGAAATGTATGCTGCGATCCATGCAGGGAAAAATAGAAAACTATCTTCAAGCATGTTCCATTCTGGTAACCAGGGTAATGAAATATAATCAACCTTAAATCCAGAAACTATAGCACCAATCCATGAAAATATTGCTATGATAAAGAACATAGTGAACATCATTGGCTTCATGGCACCCATCTGAATTTTCATTTGCTCAGGCATCATATGTTGTTGCATGAGTTGGGCTTTTTCCATTAATATTGGATCTCGGCCCACACGTGCTTCATTTAGCATCTTTCTAACCTGACCTTGACGATGACCAATGTGTGCTTGGTCAATAGGATCCATGAATACATTACGAAGTGCTGTATTTACAAACATTGAAATTGATCCAATAATCCAAACAGTGATTATGAAATATTTTTCTTCTGGAAGCCATGGAGATAATATGGGATCTGCAGCTGCACCCATTGTTGCACGCATATCTCCACTCATGAGCATGAATGTCATCACTATCATGAACAATAGCATGAACATCATCGAGCCACCTGGTGGAGTAGGAGGTGGTGTGCCCTGACCGCTCATGACCTGTTGGGACCATACCAAACGCTTGAACGTTGTCACTAAAAATTAGTACATTTGAGCGAAGAACTCAAACATAGGAGACAATTGTGACGGAGCATGTCCGACGAGGTATGGCTGCATTCACAACCAATGCCCATGAGAGGCTCGCCATGTGTCGTTACTGAACCTAATGCAATTACATACATTGAAAAGTTGAAAAATAAGCCAAGATTATTTTTGTTTTCAGATTCCGATAGAGCAATACCCAGTGATTGGGGACATATTGCTAGTGTAAGAACGGGAGTTCCACCTGAAGGCATAATGTCTGAACTAGATGCATGGCTGAGGCAATATCCTGATGCATGGCTAGTGGTTGACATGAGGATAGGTGTAGTTCCCCCTGCGATTCCTAATCTAGAAGAAGTTCTTCGAACTTTTCCGCGCATTGTTTTGATATTAGTGTCTAACGACACTGCTGCTCATCAATGGCCAAAATGGGAATTTCCTCTCTAATCAGAAAGCAAAACCACAGGAATTACATTCCTTGGCATCTTCAGAATTATCGATTCCACAAATCGCACATGCTTTAGATCCGGATTCACTGTCCTCAGAGTTTTCTTCAGCAACTTCTTCTTCAGCAACTTCTTCTTCTGTCGCATCTGATTCGTCATCAGAATCTAACTCATCGCCTGAAGAACCCCATGCTGCTGCTGCATTCTCGATTTCAGCTTTCTTTAGATACATATTTTCATCGTCATCAAATTTAACCGCATGTCGAACGAAATCATCTCTAAGTGATTCATCTATGCCATGTGCAGACATTACTCGAAGTAATACATCCTCTCTCCACTTGTATCCTGCACCTGGCTCAGCATCGCTATCATTTGATTTCGCAGCTGCCTTAGAGGGAGTCGGGGGTTCATCATCTTCGACCTCATCGCCAAAGGTAACTCCATGGAATTGATTGAGAACTTCAGCATCCACTTCACCTTCTCCCTTAATCTCAAATGAAACTTCAAGCCTTTCTCCCTTTTCCACTACTGGTATAGACCAAGAATTGGAAGTTCCGCCATCACCTGAATCTGCGGTGTCCATTGTTACATCATCTCTTAATTCACGTCCAGCACCACGTACTGACCAATCTTTTAGGTCAAAGTTAGATGGTAATATATCGTTAATACAAACATCTTGCAATGCAGTATCTCCATTATTCTCGAACAAAATTAGAACTTCATATCGGCCTTTTCCACCCATAGGCATTACTGACTTTCCTGCAGAGAAATTACGGCGGTGATGCCTTACTTTGAGCACTGGTACTTCATCCAAATCACGTGAGCAAACTGGACCGAAGCGTTCAGCACTAAATTCACATCTTGCAGGACCAGCTACAGCCTCATTTCCGGGACTAGGATCTGGTGCAACTAAGGGGTATGAAACTGTCATTGACTTTCCAGGTGCCAAATCTATTGGTCCTTTTGTCCCTATTGTCATTGACAATGTGTGTCCAGCGCTATCTGGAGATCGCATTTCTTTTTCGATAGTAACCCCCGTTGCAATTTCTGACTTGAATTGCTCAGCAGGAAGATCTTTACCATCTACTTTCACAGAAATATCTTCAGCTGCTACCGCATCAAATACACCAGGAACATCATCAGTCAATCGAAGTAAATTGATTGCAGATGAACCATTATTGGTCAAGGTCAGAGTTGCACTTAACTCATGTCTTCTATATGATGGAAGTATCAATCGGCTGTAATTCTTCTCAAGTGAAGCATCCAGCACTTCAAAAGTTGACTGCTGTAACTCAATTTTACCTTCCGTTGAATGTACAGCTCTTGGCAACACAGTATAGCCCAAATCCCATGTGAAATCTGGTTTTCCATTGGATTCAACATCTACTACATCAGATTCCCAACGTGAATCAGGAAGGACGTCGTCTGGCACATCTTTAATATCAAACAACAAATCCTCGCTACCCTTCATCCTAACTTGTAACTTGACTAAATCAACTGTGAACGAGGAACGATTTTCGAAAATCGTTTTACATTCCCAATTATCTGGTCTCTCAGATTCAACTGAATTGATATATGCAAATCCACGACAGAATGCATCCAACTCTCTGAATGAAAGTGTGGATAGTGTTGCATCAGCCTTGTAAGTGGCCCTAGCAACACCTGCCTTAACTGGCTTTATTCCATCAACATTAATCGTACCTGTAAGTGATAATTTCATAGATTGTCCTGCTGCTAAATGACCTACATCCCATGTTAAGCCGCTATCATCGAGAGTTGCTCCTCCTGTTGCAACTAAATTAATTTCAGAAGGTAAATCACGTGTTACAACTACATCGTTTAAGGCAACTCCACTTACATTTTCAACTTCAAGTTCCAAATCTAATGGGCCACCATCGCCACCTTTAGCGACTGATAGTGATCTTTCTTGATTACGATCTGGATTAGTATCTAGATGCTCACGAAGAATTAGCATTCTACTATTCTTTACCTTGTATTTTGTTGAAAATTCCTTTCGGTTTTCTAATTCATCGACCTGTATATGATCGCCAGCAAGGTCGGTGTTATCCGTATTATTCAGCATAACATCAATATCATAAATACGATCTGATTCTGAAGGGTTTCTTACCTTCAATAGACCCTTAACATCTTGTTTTACAATTTCACCATCTGAAGTTAGTGTCGATTTTTCTGTTTCGTGCAAACTTCCTTCAAGTTTGTCACCTGGTACATCATCAATTTCGGCAGATTTTCTAATCTTTGCTCCAGCGGCCACAAACTCTTCTGGTCCGGGTTCAATTGAAGCCAATGGATCAACAACAGGTATGTCTGCTTCTTCAACTTCAACAGGTGGAGCCAACAATGGGTCCACTGGCGGGGCTAGTAATGCATCTGCTGCTAATGGATCTGAAGATTCTTCTGAATCTAGTTCTTCAGATGATTCCTCTGTAACCTCATCAGGCGTAGATTCCGGTGGCATCTCGGGAGGAGCAGGTGGCATCTCAGGTGGAGCAGGTGGCATCTCTGGTGGAGCCGGTGGCATCTCGGGAGGTGCCATGGGCATCTCTGGAGGAGCAGGTGGCATCTCGGGAGGTGCTGGTGGCATCTCTGGTGGAGCTGGTGGCATCTCTGGAGGTACCATGGGCATCTCTGGAGGAGCAGGTGGCATCTCTGGTGGAGCCGCCGGCATACCTGGAGGAGTTGGGGGCATACCTGGTGGTGCTGGTGGCATACCTGGTGGTGCTGGTGGCATACCCGGTGGTGCTGGTGGCATACCTGGTGGTGCTGGTGGCATACCTGGTGGTGCTGGTGGCATACCTGGTGGTGCTGGTGGCATACCCGGTGGTGCTGGTGGTGCTTCTGAATTATCCTCGCTCATTTTTTTTGCCTCCTATCGGCCGCATTGGCGGCATTCGCTCCATCGATGGCGAGCGTATAACCATTACCCGAAGAAAATCATAGCAATATACCTGGTTTCCCACCAATTCGGCAGGTTGATGAGGTATGTAGATACGGGCGGAAACATGGTCGGACTAGATTCTTCACAACCTCCTGTTATTTTCATAGTAGGCACTGCTGGTGCAGGTAAATCCTCGCTTGTCACATCCTTTCAAAGATGGAGCAGATTTCTTGAAACTGAGGTTCTCGCGGTTAATCTAGATCCGGGGGCAGAGCGTGTCCATTATGATGCTGAATTTGATGTCCGTGATCTAATTTCATTGACTGAAGTAATGAATGAGTATGATTTAGGGCCGAATGGTGCTCAGATTTTGGCTGCTGATTTGTTAGCAGCACAAGCATTAGATGTCGCTGATGAATTGCATTCACTCTCTGGCGAACTGATGATTGTTGATACCCCTGGCCAAGTTGAATTGTTTGCATTCAGAGAGGCTTCGTCACACCTGATCGAAGTATTAGGGCGTGATCAAGCTGCAATCATCTATCTATTCGATCCCATGTTGTCAAGAAGTCCTTCTGGATTTGTATCCCAAATGCTTCTATCAAGTATCGTCGAATTTCGTCTAGGTTTACCGACAAAGAATTTCCTCTCTAAATGCGACCTACTAGATCAGGATGATCTTGAAAAAATTGTTGAATGGTCAGAGAGACTAGAAATTTTAGAAATGGCACTTTATGATGAGGCTGGTGGCCAGCGTACTGAATTTGCTATCAATCAATTACGTATGATGCAACAGTTCAGTCAAGCTCCTGGACTTACACCCCTATCTAGTGAAACTGAAGATGGTTTAGCAGACGTACTAACTTTTGCTCAGTCTTTATTTGGTGGAATGAGTGATGCCCGTGATGGTTTTGCTGCCGATATTGAGCATGAAAAGAACTAATCTGAACCGATTGTTCTTTCAACCGTCTATCTAGGGCGAGTTCATGGCAGAGCACTTACTTGCGATTGATGATTTGTCAGATGACTTTACTGACATTATTTCCTGGGCTATCGAATTCAAGCGTCTGTGGAAGAGTGGTGATGAAATTGCGATGAATTTTTTTCCATTAGCCGACATGGCTGTTGGATCCATATATGAAAAACCAAGTACAAGAACAAGGGTTTCATTTGAAGTTGGAATTAATCGATTAGGTGGTTACCCACTAACTCTACTTAAGAATGACATTCAACTAGGTAAATCTGAGACTGTAGCAGATACTGCCAATGTTCTTTCGAGATTCCTTGGAGCTATCACATATCGTTGTTATGCTCATACAGATGTTGCTGATCTTGCTTCAAATTCATCTGTACCAGTAATCAATGCTCTATCAGATAAGCACCATCCTTGTCAAGCCGCTGCTGATTTAATGACCATCCTTGAACACTTTGACAATAAAAATGCTTTGAAAGTAGCATGGGTAGGGGATGGAAACAATGTATTACATGACCTCATGCTGGCATGTGCTATGCTTGGTATTGACTGTATGTATGCAGTACCTAAAGGATATGAGCCAGACAAGGAAGTAGTAAAACGGGCCAAAAATTTGGCATCAGATAATAATTCAAAAATTATTGAGACAAATGACCCGGTTGAAGCAGTAAAAGATGCTAATGTAATCTATACAGACGTGTTTATTTCAATGGGAGAAGAACATTTGGTAGATAAGATCGATTCATTTTCAGGATTTCAGATAAACATGGAACTTGTTTCGAATGCTGCAAAAAATTGGGTATTTATGCACTGCTTACCAGCCCATAGAGGTGATGAAGTTACTGATGAGGTAATGGACCACAACAATTCAATTGTTTTTGATCAGGCTGAGAACAGAATGTGGGCCCAGATGAGTATTCTAGCATACCTAGTTGACAACAGTGCCTGGGATGTAATGGGTAGAGTAATGGGTTTAGAGATGAAGTAAATAATTGCTTACTAAAGCAACTTATCCTTCATCACTAAAAATGCGAATGATAACAAACCCAATAACATTCCAATTCTAATCTGGCTCTGAGCTTTATGATCTTCACCTCGATAGAGAGGGCCATTGAGGCTTGCAAGCGCAACTATAGCTGGAGATTGGTAGAGTAAATCGTTGAACTCCAAGGGCCCCTTCCAATGTGGAATATATAGGAATATTAGTGCTAATAGGATGAAGATGTAAGCAACTGCACGAGCCCATTCAAGGCCTATTCTCATTGGTAGAGTATTTCTTCCTTCATCGGTTTCCATGTCTTCACAATCCTTGATTATTTCACGTGCTAAATTTGCAAAGAAAGCAACACATGCAACATACAAAACCAGGCTGTCCGTGGATAGAGAAACTGATGCTGCGCCATAAATTATTACTGCACCAACCATTAGAGATATTGCTGTATTTCCAAGAATGCCGGCATTTTTTGTCTGTGGTCCCATGTCATAGGTGTACATCAAAAGGCTTGCAATAGCCCAAATAGCTATACTGGGTATAGGATCTGAAATTTGGTATGCCACTAAAGCCATAAAAATGAATGAAAAGAGTGTAAAACAATATGCTAATTTTGTTGCAGTATCAACAGAAATCCTGCCAGAAGGTATGGGTTTATGTGGCTTAGCCAATTTGTCTATAGATTTATCTGAAATGTCATTGAAAGTGTTTCCAGCTGCAATAAAAAATATTACTGAAGCAGTTTGCATTGCAACTATTGCTGTGTGATCAATTGACCATCTACCTGTCAGTGCAAGATGCGCTCCCAAAGGCACTGTGGCGCTAGCTAAAAGCACATTTTTGGGACGCGCTAACTCAACAGCTATCTTCCACATTAGATAGTGCGTAATCAAAGGGGTACATTGTCAGTTCGCCGCAAGAGCCCAAATACATACCCTTTCCCTAAATCCTGCCATTGTTATACCTTCATCCAATCCTTGCTTGACAAATCTTGAATCTCTGGCTAAAACATTGCCTACCTGGTTCATTGTTGCGCCCCATCTAAATCTTCTATTTACGTGCTCAAGAATTTGGCTTGTATTTGACTCCCCGGTGCTATCAAGGTATCTTACGATTTCATCTCTCAACCTTGCAGATCTACCCATCAAGCCTCACCTCGTGCGCGTCTTGCAAGACTATTCCATGTAGCAGGTGTCTCGATTGAGATTGGTTTCCAATCCCAGGTGTCATTTCCTGAAACAATGTGTGTCTCATATCTTTCATTCATTGGCTTATTTAGACCAGTTGTCGGGGTCAGTTCTGAAAAGCGGATGTTTTCTTTCATGAAATCAACTAATCTGCCTCCATATATCAAGGAATTAAGTAGACTGGTGTTGAAAGTAAATGTGATAAAACACTGTACTGGAAGGATATTTTCACTTTCACTAAAAAGTAAAACTGAACCTCGATACCCGTCTACAATAAATACGGGTGGCGAGTCGGTTGCTTTAACGCTCGTATAGTGTAGTGGCCCATCATGAAGGCCTCTCGAGCCTTCGACCCGGGTTCAAATCCCGGTACGAGCACTCTATCTCTAATTTGCACAGTCATAGCAAACCACTTTGTTAAAGTGCTGTATATGGCTTCGTACACCTATGAAGAGATTGCACGCCGTTCTATTTTCATTTCTGATGATTACAATGTCTATGGCTGGATGCTTTGGTGACGATGATGATTCAGACGACGATAAACCAGATGATACAACTGCAGAAGCACTAGATGATTGGCAAGTCCATTTTGCCACAACAGCTGCTGATTTACCTACGTGTGATTCAGATACAAATGGACGACTGTACTATGTTGATGCAAACTCTGAATTCCAAGTTTGTACCAATAGCGGATGGCAAGTAATCGATGTTTCTGGACCTGCAGGACAGGACGGTGCTGATGGTACTGACGGAGCAGATGGTGCGGATGGACAAGATGGTGCTGATGGTGCACAAGGACCGGCTGGCCAAGATGGTGCTAACGGTGCTGACGGTACTGACGGTGAGGATGGAATATCCACATTGATTCGAATTCTTTCAAGCACTACGTGTTCTACAGGAGGTGATTCCTTTGAAATCGGCGCAGACAATAACGGAGATGGTGTTCTAGATGTCACTGAAGTTATTGTTACTGTAGACATCTGTAATGGAGCACCAGGTCCACAAGGACCTGCTGGACAAGATGGTGCTGATGGCGCTGATGGAACCAATGGAACTGATGGTGCGGATGGATCTCAAGGACCTGCTGGACAAGATGGTGCTGATGGCGCTGATGGAACCAATGGAACTGATGGTGCGGACGGTGCTGATGGTAATACAACACTAACGGTAATTACTACTCTGAGTTCAAGTAGTTCTAATTGTGGGGGGGATGGAGGAGTCCAAATCGATGTTGGAGTAGACGACAATAAAAACGGAGTTCTCGATTCTAATGAGATTGATGATACAACTTACATCTGTAATGGAGGAGATGGTGTGAATGGCCAAGACGGCGCTGATGGAACCAATGGAACTGATGGCGCGGACGGTCAAGATGGCGCAGACGGAACCAATGGAAGCGCTTCTCCAAATACAATGCTAACCAGCATTTCCTCACCTCCTGCCACGATGGGTTGTGATGCTGGTGGACGAGTCATGCAACAAGGTCTTGACAATGGAGATGGAGGAGGAACTGCCCAAAATGGAATTCTAGAAGCTGGTGAAGTTGACTATACAACAACCTATTGCAGTAAGTATGTTGTCTGGATGGTTGTTGATATCCGCAGTGGTAGTAGTGGCAGTAGCCCCGGATATTACATGGAAATATTAGTCGGTGACACAATATACTTCGATGCATATGACGGAATTGACCATCGAGAACTGTGGGCGCAGGATACCTCAAATCACTCTACTTGGCTAGTTGCTGATATTAACGATCCACTTGTTGGTCTTGGAAGCAGTAACCCCGGGGCACTCATGTCGATATTAGTTGGTGATACATTATACTTCAGTGCATATGACGGAATTGACGGCATGGAACTGTGGGCGCATGACACCTCAAATCACTCAACTTGGCAAGTGGCTGATATCAACAGTGGTAATGCTGCTAGTCACAGTAACCCCGGATATTACATGGAAATATTAGTCGGTGACACAATATACTTCGATGCATATGACGGAAATGACGGCATAGAACTGTGGGCGCATGACACCTCAAATCACTCAACTTGGCAAGTGGCTGATATCAACAGTGGTAGTAGTGACAGTAGCCCCGGACAGTACATGGCAATATTAGTCGGTGACACACTATACTTCAGTGCAGATGACGGAAATGACGGCAAAGAACTGTGGGCGCATGACACCTCAAATCACTCAACTTGGCAAGTGGCTGATATCAACAGTGGTAATGCTGCTAGTCACAGTGACTCCGGACAGT
>JASLKG010000003.1 GCA_030747695.1 Candidatus Poseidoniaceae archaeon | reverse complement strand
AGTCGTAATTGGATTGCAAGCGAATTAGAAGAAATGGGATATGAAGTTGAAAGACAACCATTCACAACTCAAGTTTGCAACAACTGTGAAAATATTGTAGTTACAATAAATGGAACACTAGAAGATGACTGGAGAGTTGTTGGTGCTCATCACGATGCTATTTGCTATTCCCCTCCCCCACTAATCGGCCAAACCTATCCTACTTGCTCTAGTAGTGGTGCATATGATGATGGAACCGGTTCTGGATCTCTTCTTGAATTAGCTAGAACTTTCTCACAATGGAATGGAACTCCACTACATACATGGAAACTTGCTTGGTGGGATTACGAAGAATGGCAAGGAAGTGGCAGTCCTGAAGGAGGAGGCATGGGTAGCCTTCATTTCGTTCAAGAACAAATTCCTGACCACGTCAATGTCACCTATGTCAATCTAGACATGTTTGCACTAAACTGGCCTGTTCCAACACCATTAGCAAGTCAATTGGCAGGTTGTGATGAGGATTATTGGACCCTATACATGTTCACTTCTCCAACCTCAGATTGGTCCTATTATGAGGATAGAGGATTAGAAGTAACTGAAGAAATGCAAACCAATGCGGAGTGGTTCCAAAGCCATCTACGGGAAATTAATTCAAATCTCTCTCACCCTGAAGAATGGGTTCGAGTAATTGACGACACAAAGGGCAATTCAGACCATTTCAATTTCATTATGCACAACCATACTGCAACATGGATTCGAGGACAACACCAGTACATACACGAAGAAGGGGATGCATGTGAACAAACACCAAAGCATGCGCAAACTGATTCTGTCACAACAATCAATACTATGGCAGGTGGAAGAGGAAATGTAGAATCTGGTCTGCAAACAGGACTAGATATTGTAGCTACGATGGTTTGGTGGGATTGGAACCAATTAGATGAACAAAAAGAAGAAAAAGAAGACATTGCGTCCCTAAATAAATTTGACTTAAGTTCTATTATTATCGACTTTTATTGGATTGTTTTTGGAGTTATTGCATTAGGCCTATTCATCTATTCGAAAACAAAAAAGCCCAAAATAGAATATTCAAATAAACAGAAGTAAGAGTTCCTTTTCAAGATGAATATGGGGAAAATAAACTTCACAGAAAAGTTCTCAAAATTTTCAGACCATTGGTCTCCAAAAGTAATCGCAGAAATGAATGATTACCAATTCAAATTAGTCAAAGTTCAAGGCGAATTCGTGTGGCACAATCACAACGATACTGATGAGGTATTCATAGTCATAGAAGGTTCGATGGATATTGAATTTGAAGATAATGTCGTCACACTAAACGCTGGTGAAATGTATGTTGTTCCTAAAGGCATTGAGCATAAACCATATGCAGAAAACGAATGCAAAGTAATGATTGTTGAACCATCTGGTGTTGTCAATACTGGTGATCAAGATAGCAATTTAAAAGCTGAAAATGACGTCTGGATTTAAAATTAACAACAGACAGAATCATAGTCTAAACCTGTAAGCCAAGACGCATGGGGGTTATTGGCTACTTCACCGCTGAAATCGGGCTGTGGTCAGAACTTCACACATATTCAGGAGGATTAGGAGTCTTAGCAGGAGACCACGTCAAAAGTGCTGCTGATGCCGAGGTTCCTTTAGTCGCTGTAACTCTACTATACCGTGAAGGATATGGCCGCCAACACTTAGATAGTGATGGGATACAAACTGAAACATATGCTGAAATTGATCCTGCAAATCATTTGACTGATACTGGTGTTGAAATCACTTTGCCATTGGATGGAAGCAATCTAGTTGCACGTATTTGGAAAGAAGAAATCAAGGGAATAAGTGGGCACATGGTTCCTGTTTTCTTCATGGACACATTCCATCCTCAAAATAGTGAAGAGCATCGAAGACTATGTTCTAGACTCTATGGAGGGGATGATTCAGTTAGAATTCGTCAAGAATACTTACTTGGTGTTGGAGGAGTAAGACTCCTAGAACAATTAGGATTTGATTTCAAAGGCCTACATCTTAACGAAGGACACTGTACTTTTGCTCTACTTGAAATGCTAAACAAAGGATGGACTAGAGAACAACTAGCAAATCGTGTTTTATTCACAACACATACTCCAGTTCCTGCAGGGCATGACCGCTTTGAATGGGATGATGTAAATGAGGTTCTAGGTGAACTTCTACCTGAAGACTCAATGCAACTTGTGAAAGAAGCAGGTGATCCTGAAGAAGGACGCAGGATCTCAATGTCACACCTTGCAGTGGCTCTTTCGGGGCCTGTTAATGCCGTAAGCAATCTCAATGCATGGGTTGCATCTTCGATGTTTGCCGATCAACATATTGCGCCAATCACCAATGGAGTTCATCATCTAACTTGGACAAGCCCAGCGATGGCTGAACTATTCGATGATTACCTACCTGGTTGGAAAAGTGAGCCTGCAAAGTTAGCTCATGCCGGAAAAATACCAATGGATGCTTTAGTCAATTCAAGAACCCAAGCGAGAAGTGTGCTGAGAGATCTTGTAAGAGTAAGTACAGGTGTTGAACTAGATCCTGATCGATTGACTATCGGCTTTGCTCGTAGATTTGCAACCTATAAGCGTGCAAACTTGGTTTTTAGCGATCTTGAACGCCTCCGAAAAATAGGTGCTGGCCGTATCCAGTTTGTATTTGCAGGCAAGGCACATCCTCGTGATCAAGGCGGTAAAGACCTAATCAAATCGATATTCTCATCTGCTAAAGATTTGGTCGATGATATCCCTGTAGCATTCCTAGAAGATTATTCCATGGCTACTGGACTAGCAATGACTAGTGGAGTTGACATCTGGTTAAACAATCCAATTAGGCCGCTAGAAGCTTCAGGAACATCAGGAATGAAAGCCGCAATGAATGGAGTTCCAAATTGTAGTATTCTCGATGGATGGTGGCCCGAAGGATGCGAACATGGCGTTAATGGCTGGGCAATAGGAGGAGCTGAAGATGAAAGAGATGATGTGCGTGATGCACAAAATGTACTCAATGTAATCGAGAATGATGTTCTTCCGGCTTGGGATGAAGGTTCTGAAAAGTGGTCCGAATTAATGCGCGCATCTATTGCAACTTCTGCTCGGTTCACTGGTGCGAGAATGATCAGTGATTACCTTCGCTTTTACGATTCATTTGAATGAATACCAGAAACGTAATTACAACTATTATTGCCAATAGGTTTCTAATCCAATTTAATGAATTATTATCATCAGAAGTCTTCTCCACTTCAGTCTTAGTCTCTTCTTCTTGAGAATTATTGTTATCTTCTGAACTAGAATTGTTTTCAGTATTGTTAGAATTATTATTCGTTTCATTTGTTGTTTGATTTGAAGTTTGATTATCGGTATTATTTGTATGGTCAGTATTGTTATCTTCAACCGCCGATTTGGCAACTATCGTAACCGAGTTTGCAGACAAGGCAAGGGCATTATCGAACAATGTAGCATCTCCAAAAATTACCTCGTCGTAAGGCGATTCTAATTGGTCTACATCGCCTCGATTAAGAATTATCAATAAACTCTCATCATCACTAGTCATTTCATATGCAAGTAAGTCTGCTTCGGCATGGAAGGTGGAATAAGTTCCTCTACGCAAAACTTCATGCTCTAGTCTCAGATTGGCAATATCCCTTGTGAAATTGTATAGGTCCTGTTGTTCATCTGTGAAATTGAAATCCAACATTCTGCGATTATCTGGATCTGCTCCTCCATGCTGTCCAAACTCATCAGCCATGTAGATCATTGGCGCACCGGGTGTTGTCAATAGCCAAGCAAGTCCTTGTTTGGCACTTTGATATGATGATAATGAAGGTGTAGTTGGAAGGCTCTGCTCTTCCCATTGATTCCACTGCGTGCTATCATTTTCTATTCTAGAAATATAACGAGGGCTATCATGGCTGCCAAGATATGGCACCATTACAGAATCTTCTACGTACTGATCTTGGCTACGATTCGTCCAATAGTCTAGGTGTTGATAATCCATATTTCCTGTTGTGAATACATTATCCACAACTGCATGATAGAGTACGAAATCTGCTTGCCCATCTAACGAATCATCCCCAATGTAACGATTGATTGTTTCATACTGTTCTGCATTGTCTTCTAATGAATGCCCAGACCAACCCATTGCTGTTTCACCTTTGAGGTAGAAATCTGTACCAGTCGCTTCGAATTTCTCATTTATCCTAGTTGCAAGATTTGTAATTGCATGATCATCGACATGTTTGACAGCATCTACTCTCAATCCATCCAAATCAAATTCTTCAATCCACCAAAGTGCATCAGAGATTACTTGCTCGCTCGCATTTCGATTTTTCCAATCTAAATCTGGCATATAATCCATGAATAAACAATCTAAACGTCGTTCTGTCCAATCGCATTCGCTAGTGCCACAAATACATCCCTGATTGAACCAATCCGGGTGCTCTTGAGCATAAACATGATCTTCATGCACATGATTTACCACAAAGTCAGCCATCACTCTGATACCCATTGAATGAGCGGCATCCACCATTTCTTCCAATGCTTCTTCACCACCAAATCTTGGATCTACTTGCCTTGGTTCAATAGGCCAATACCCATGATATCCTGAAACCTGATGTTGTCCATCGCCTGCAATGAATGAACCATTTGGATTTGTATTAAATGGTGAAATCCATAGAGCATTCACTCCTAAATCAGTGAAATATCCTGATTCAATCATTTGAGTTACACCTTCAAGATCTCCTCCTTGCCAATCGGCTTCAGCTTCAGCACCAGTAGGTGAACCATCATTGCTAGTGTTTCCATTAACGAAACGATCTGTCATTACCATGTAAATTAGAGCATCTTCCCAAACGAAATCTGACTGTGGACCAGTCCAAAACACTGCAAGAGAGTCCTTTCCATCCGCATTAAGTGGTATCGTATGCTTACCTTCTGAAAGTGTATTAATTTCCAATTCCCAAAGGTTTCCATTCTGAACAAAATTGTATTCAGCATTCGGGTTTTCAGAACTATATACCACCAATTTGTCTTCATCGATATGGTGAGATAATGGCTGATTCTCACCAACACGGATTACAGAATTTTCAATTCCATCGCAATATCCTCTGTAGGTATTTCCTGGGTCAAAGATATAGTCGCCATCGACAATAAATTTGTAACAATATAACCCTGGATCAAGATTTATCGAAACTGTCCAGAAGTCCCCATTGTCTGCAAGTGAAGAAGTGCTATTCCAATCCCATTCTCCAATCAATTCAACAGTTGAAGCATTGCCATTCCACGTAAACAAAATTCCATCATCTTCATCTCCTTCTACAACAGGAAGCCCCATTATCAAAAATAGAGCCACAATGAAGATTGTACGGCGCATTGTAATCATTCCTCAAACAGTGTTTTGGTAGTATCTCTAATGTCATTCAAATGCTTTACTAAGAAGCCTTCTACAAACTCGTTTGCAGGTTTATGATAAGCTTCGAGGGGTGGGCAATTTTGTTGCAATATTCCTTTGTCGAGTATTGCAATTCGATCTGCTAATGTCATGGCTTCTATTTGGTCATGTGTTACGTAAATCGTAGTACAACCTAATTCTTCATGCAACCGTCTAATCTCACCACGCATTTGATGCCTTAATTCTGCATCAAGATTTGATAGGGGTTCATCCATAAGTAAGACCTTTGGACGCTTAATCAAAGCCCTTCCAAGTGCTACTCTTTGCCTCTGTCCCCCTGACAATTCCTTGGGTAATTTTGACAATTCTTCAGATAATTCTAGCATTTTTGCCATTGATTCAACGCTGATTTTAATTTCTTCATTTGAAAGGCGTGCCTCTCCTGTAGCTCTTTTCAGACCAAATGATAAATTCTCTTCAACATTCATGTGGGGGTATAATGCATAAGATTGGAAAACCATTCCAAGCCCTCTAGCTCCTGCCGGTAAATCGTTTACACGAACATCGTCAATCTTGATGTTTCCATCACTAACATCTTCTAATCCTGCAAGCATTCGCAATGTAGTAGACTTACCGCATCCAGATGGACCCAACAAGACTAGAAATTCTCCATCGCTAACTGAAAGGTTTAGCGAGCTTACTGCTTCTGTTCCGTCGTCATATTTTTTCGTCACGTTCTCAAATTTTACTGATACCATAGAATCACCCCTTGACTCCTCCGGCAGAGAGACCTTCTATCAGGAATCTCTGGAATACGATAAACAAGATTACCACTGGTAAACTTACTAACAAACTTGCTGCTGCAAAATCACCCCATGATTGGCCAGTGGCACTAATCATAGAGGCAAGACCCACAGGTAGAGTATACATGTCATTTGAAGTATTGAATGTCAACGCTAGCAAAAATTCATTCCAAGCTGCTAAGAAACTAAACAAAGCAGTCACTGCAATTGCAGGTAAAGATAGTGGCAAAATTATTCTTGCAAATATTTCAAATCGGTTGCAGCCATCTAACAATGCTGCTTCTTCTAATTCCTTAGGGACTGTATCAAAGAACCCTTTGAGCATCCATACACAAAGCGGTAACGCAGTTACGCTATATGCTAATATTAACCCCAAATGCGAATTAAGCAAACCTAAAGATTTCATTACCATAAAGTATGGAACAATTATGATTATTCCAGGGAACATTTGAACCAACAAGAAGGAAAACATTGCTTGAGGTCTTCCGCTAAACTTGAACCTACTGAATGCATATGCTGCAGGTATTGAAAGCGCTAAACCTGCGATTGTTGTCCCAATAGAGACGATCATTGAATTTCCAGCCCATATCCAAAATGATTCTCCTGACAATATTGTGTCGAAGTGTTCAGATGTGAAATCATCAGCAAAATCGCCACCAAGTGCATTGCCTGGAGACAAAGAGATGTCAATGATCCATAATACTGGAAGCATGACTAATGCTGCAAAGTGTAGTAGGATTATATGCTTGCCAATGCGTTGCAGGGGTTTGCTTTTCTCTGAATTTCTAGCAAGTCCATTTTCGATTTCACTTATTGAAATCGGCACTGTGCTCCAGCGATTTACATGTGGAGAACTTAGCCAATATAATCCAATTAAACCAGGTAATATCAACCATGCTTCCATCCAAAGATCAAATAGTGATGGATGTTCTAAGAAGGAGACTAAACCAATAGCAATCAATACTCCAGATGAAATCAATGAGCCATCACGGCGCATTCTATTTTGAGAGGTCGGAAGAGTTAGAATCAATATGCAAATCCAAATGATTCCCAGTATGCCATAAGCAATGGATTCCTCCCTTAGTAAATCCACAGTTAACAATAGTATGTTTACTGATAGAGAGATTATCAGGGCGGTTTTTAGTAAACCAATTTCAAACGGTTTATACCACTCACGCATTACATTTGCACCAGACATCAGATCCCCTCCGTTGCCTTTGTAATCCGCATATATCTCCAAGAGAATATCAGTAGCATGAAGAAGATTACTACAGACCAAGCTGCTGCAACACCATAGTCGCCATCGATGAATGCAACATCATAAACGTAAGTTATCAGAATGTCAGTTGACCCTGGCCCGTATCCTAAATTTGGACCTCCTGCTGTCATCAAATAAATCACATTAAACATATTGAATGTCCAGATAAATCCTAACAATGACAATGGAATCAATGCACTCTTCAAATTTGGTAGAGTCAGATGTCTAAATTGATCCCAAGCCGTAATCCCATCAACTTCAGCTGCTTCATACATGCCCCTCGGAATTGCTTGTAATGCTCCAGATAATGACATCATCATGAATGGCACTCCTAGCCATATATTGACGAGAATGACAACGATCTGGGCACTTGTAGGTTCGGCTAACAAATTTAGATTCGTACCAAGTAAATCGTTCAGCAAGCCACTTGGCTCAAAAATACCACGCCAAATTAGTACTGAAATATAAGATGGAATTGCCCATGGTAGTAACATAATGGTTCGATATGCGACCCTTCCTCTAATTCTAGAATCGTTCAATATCATTGCAAGGAATAACCCAATTACAATGTGGAAGAATACGTTAGAGACAGTCCAAACTATTGTGAAAAAGGTGACTTTGAAGAATCCCTCAGCAGTAAATACTTCTAGGAAGTTTGCTAATCCAATGAAGGCTTCATCACCCAAATGTGTTTGGCTTGCATCTGTTAACGAAAGCCAAAATCCGTAGAATACGGGATAGAAAGTCAAAATTGCTAGAGCGAGTAATGCTGGAGCAATGTATAGGTGAGAGCCTTTTGCAGATGTGCGATTTTTCTTCTTGTCCTGCCATGCTCCGAATGATAACAATGCAATCAATGAGAGAGCAATTGACCCAATTGCATACAATACAACAGTCGTTCCAGAAGATTCTGGTAACTCATCTTCAACTTCTGTAATGGCATTTAACTCAAAGACAATTCCCAACTCATCTTCAACAACAATTACGTGTTCTTTGCTGGGTATCATCCCCGTTAGTGAACAAGCAAATAATGATTCATCTGAAGCGATTGTAAGACATCCCGTGTAAGAATCATATTCTGAGATTGCTCCTCGTTTAATTTCACTATGTAATTCACCGTCTACCCTAATTGAATGGTTACCAGTACCTAGATCAAATGCAACATCCATTGTACGATAACCTTCAATCAATTGTGCTTCATCTGCCCAATCTGATTCCGACAACATTTCTTCAAGTTCTGAATCGGCCATATCTAATGCATCTTGGGCTGTTGAGAGATTGAGATATACTTGCTCAAATGCTGGCGCTAGAGCGTCATATACCATTGCCATGCCACGATTTGTAGGGGCTGGAGTTCCTACATTAGCTTGGGAAATAAAACCTGAAATAACTTCATTTCCAATGATCTCTGAATCATCAACTAACGAAGATGATGTTGGCATAGTGTAAGTCTTCAAAGCGAATTCTTTCTGTACATCATCTGATGACAAAAATAAGCTCAAATCTGCTGCTGCAACCTTTTCAGTGCTTTGTTTAGAGACCGCCCATCCTTTGTAAGTTACCAAAGGCGAGAGATGATCGCCGTTTACTGAAACCTTTGGCAATAATGTTTGACCTGTGTCAATCATCCCTTTTTCATATCGGTTCCAATTCCATGGGCCATCGATGATCATGGCAGAGTCATAATTTTCAAATGAATTCTCCATACTAATTTTCTGTGTTCCTTCAGGAACAATTCCATGCTTTGTTTCCAAATCCATTACCCATTGAAGAGAGTCTGCAGCACCATTTTCATTTAATGTAGGAGTTCCATTTTGGTCAAATAATTCGCCTCCATATCCTCCAAAAAATGGGAACCACCAATACGCATTCTTTACTGGAAATTCAAGCCCTACATCCTCTCCAGCAGCCATTAAATCTTCCAATGTCCAATTTTCATTCGGCAATTCTCTACCATCAAATAATGCCTTATTGTAAATTAATGAAAGACAATCAAAACTAGCAGGAACCGCATAAAGCGAGTCTCCATATCGCATTGCATCCATTGATGTTGAATCATAACGAGCTCTTTCCATTGGAGTGAGATGTGGCCTCAAATCTTCAAATAAGGGCTGTCCATTTACTCTTATTTCACCAAATTTACCCAATGAATCTGAAGAAATTCTCAGCAAATCTGGTGCTTCACCACCTTGGGCTGCTGTTATGAACAATTGATCTGCATCACCATATGACACTCTAGTTGCTTCAACTTTGATTCCTGTTTGTTCAGTGAAATCTAAAATCGATGTCAAAAATACTTCTTCTTCAAGAGAATCAGCTGAGAATGTGTACCACACTTCAAGCTCTGACTCCCCCTTAGGGGAGTCATCATCTGTACCCAAACAACCGGGTAAGAAGAAAAGCAATGCTAGCAACAATACACGTGTGCGCACAGAATCGTGAGGGGGGATGCACGTATCAACCCTTCATAAGAAGCGCATCAGTACTTTTGAGACCCAACTAAGAATCATTATGGTCATGAATGAAGCAATTGCATATTTTGCCCAAGGAACCGGTTTCTTTGGTTCTGGAAACGGATCTATTCCCATTTCTAATGACTTGGCCAACATTTCGAGATCCTCTTCAATTGTGACCATGTTCTCCCGAAGTGGGGTTATGTCTTGAAACCATATGCAATGTGCCGGTGTCATGAGCGAGGTGCCAACTGGGTTGGAAATACCACCCTTTGAGCGCAAGCCTCCTCGCCAAAGTGCAACCCTAATGGCCACAAGGGACAGTGATGAAGGAGTCGAAGTATTGCTTTGTAGGCGTGTTGATTCAATGCCATCTTTCCCTGGATATTGGGTCTTTCCTGGAGGAGGGATTTCGCGTGTTGACAAAGAAGCTTCATCAGTACTCGGAATCTCAACACATGAATGTGCAGTATTACGTGAAATGGTTGAAGAATTAGGTCTCGCTCCAAGTGAAGGAAAACTCATTTCAGTCGATGACAATTTCAGATCAATGGTTGCTGAAGACAAAGGAAATTGGTTTCCTCTAGCTTTAGATGGAGATATTCCATGCGATAATACTGGAATACGGATAATCAGTAGAAGAACTACACCTCCATTTGCCCCATTTAGATTTGAAAATGTCTTTTTCCATATCCACGCATCCAATCATGATGATTTCTCATTAATTGGACAAACTGAATTTGATAATGCACGTTGGGCTAGGCCTCAAACATTAATTGAAGAATGGAAAAATAATGATATCAAAATTGCTCCGCCTGTTTTGACTTTGCTAATGGAAATTGACCGTTGCTTGAAACTCATGGATGGAAGTATGGAAAAAGTATCCATTGATTTGGAAAAGAGGAAGCCTGGGCGTAGGTCAATCTTATTTGCACACGGGGTAGAAGTTGTTCCAATTCCTACTGCAACTCTACCTCCTGCAGATCACACAAATTGTTACATTGTTGGAGACACAAAAACGCAATTCGTACTTGTTGATCCTGCCTTCAGAAATAGAGAAGGAATGGAAAAAGTTGCTGAAGCAATTGAAAGACACCAAGGTGAATTAATTGCAATTGTGTATACTCACTCACACAGTGACCATGTAGCAGATATTGGCTTATTACGGGAGGCTTTTGATGCACCTATCTGGAGCGGATCCGAATCATCAGATCGAAAATTGACAGATGGAGAAGTACTACAACTTGGTGAACAAACTTGGACTATATTACATACACCAGGCCATCATCCAGAACATATCTGTTTGCTATCAGATTCTGGATTAATAGCAGGAGATATGGTTGCTGGTTTTGGTACTATACTTATTCCTCCAAATGAAGGAGATATGAATGAATATTTGAACCAATTAGAAAGAATAAGAGATCTTAATCCCCACTTATTATTCCCTTCACATGGCCCTGTAATCCCATTGCCTCAAAAGAAATTAAATCACTATATCTCACATAGAATGAAGAGGCATAATTTAATCCTAAATGCCATAGAAGACGGTCTTTCTTCACTCGAAGAAATTGCTAGATTTGCATATGCAGATACACCTGATGCGCATCCAGGATTGGCGATTGATCAAACTCTGTCCCATTTAATTGCACATGAGAAGGAAGAAAACATAAGACGGCATGAGAATGGTTGGGTGCTGACATGAAAGACGCCATGAGTGGACTTGACTTGCGAGCTATCTCACGCGAGTTAGAGGATTTCATAGGCGGGCATTGTAGAAAATGCTATCAGCCACATTATGAGCAAATAGTCCTAAGAATTAGAACCAAAGAAAAAGGCAACACTGACATTGTTCTTGTCCGAGGCAAACGTGTTTACACTAGTAACAGAGATCGGCCTATGCAGATGAATCCTCCTCCATTTGCTATGGCTTTAAGGAAAAATCTCTCAAATGCAAGGTTAACTAAAATTGACCAGGTCGGTTTTGATAGAATTCTAAAATTTGTATTTGAAACAGGTCACGGAAATTATCATTTGTATGTCGAAGTATTTAGAGAAGGTAACATAATACTAACAGACGAAGAAGATACAATCATACAACCTCTTACACATGCAAAGTATGCTGATAGAACTCTAAAGAGAGGTGTTCCATATGTCCCGCCTCCTGCAGCATTAGATCCATATTCGCTTGATTTCGATTCGTTTTGTGAAATCATGAAATCTTCCGATCGTAATCTTGTAAGAACTCTAGGCGGAGTTGTTAGCCTTGGTAGTGCGATTGCTACTGCAATTTGTGATCACTCAGGAATCTCTTCAGAAACCGAAATTACTGATGTTGATTTAGAATTGATTTGGAATTCGCTGAACGAATTGTTGCATGGTGAGTGGAAAGGTCATCTATTCTACAAGGATGATGAAATAGAACAAGCATGGCCTGTCATTCTATCTACATTAGAAGAGAGGAAACGTCTTGATTTCGAAACTATGTCCGAAGCAGTAGATCATTGGGTGGGTGAACATGACGCTGGTGCACTTGCAAGAAGAGAATCTGAAGCATTAGATGTGGCATCTCCTGGAAGAGGTTACTCAACCGAAGTTGAAAAATTAGAACGCCGTCTAGCTCAACAAGAAAAGGCCCTAGGTGGATTTTCTTCAAAGGTTGAATCCCAGCAAAATATGGGACACGAAATTCAAAATAATTGGACGCATGTTGAGGGATTAATATCTCAAATCAATGATGCTGTCGAATCCAAAGGTTTTGATTCTGTAAAGAAATTAATTAAAGAAATAGAATGGATCAAAACTATCGATCCTAGCAATAGAACATTTGTAGGATTTCTGCCTGATGAAGATGGTAACCCTGGGTTACAAGTGACATTACATATGGATGAAAGTGTTCATCAAAATGCGCAACGTTACTTCACTGCAGGACGTAAACAAAAGAATAAATCTGCGGGTGCAGTTGATGCTCTTGAAGAGACAAAAGCAGCATTAAAAGCAGCAAAAAAGAAGCAGGCAAAGCGTGAAGCATCAGGCCAAGTAGCCAAAGTAAAAAGAGCAAGAAGGCTCTGGTTTGAAAATCATCGATGGTCTATTTTGAAAGGAGGGCATTTGCTAGTTGGAGGACGGGATGCAAAAGGAAACGATTCAATAGTGAAAAAGCATCTTTCTTTGGGCGACCGTTATTTGCATGCTGATATACATGGAGCTCCATCATGTTCCTTAAGATTGAATCAAGGTTTTGAGGTTGATAAAAATCCTCCTTCACACATTGCGGAAGAAATGCCCGCGTTCCGATTGGTAGACAAAATAGATTCAGAATTAGATGAAAATATTACTGAAAGTGCTGCCACATTGGCTCTAGCTTGGTCAAGAGCTTGGAATGGTGGAGGTGCGCATGGAACCGTTTACTGGGTTAAACCCGGACAGGTTTCTAAATCTGCAGAAACGGGAGAATATGTTGGTAAGGGAGCCTTTGTAATTAGGGGGAAAAGAACATGGTACAAGGATATTGATCTAAAAATTGGAGTTGGATTAGTTGCAATTAATGGCATACCATTGCTAATGGCATCTACGCCAGATAATATCTCAGAGATCTGCACGCGCTACCTCATTATTTCGCCTGGTATAGAGAAGAAAGAAAACATTGCAAATAAGATTTACAAATCAACAGGGCTATCTGTTGATGACATTCTTCCTATACTTCCAGGTAATTGTCAAATTATCGAAGATTGTGGATTAATTAAATTTCAAAGCACCAATCCTAACCAATGAAATAAAACGGCATCAGTATCTTATATTGCATGTTTTTGGAACGAATATGCAGAGCAATGTTCCAATTTTAACTCTGCTCATCTTTTCTATTTTTTCTCCGATTATTATTGAAAATTCTTCAGCACAAATCCTTGCGGATGTTAACTTGGAATGTGAAGGTGCAACCTCTATCGAGGTATATCCAGGGGCAAGTCGAACTGGTGTTATCAACTGTACCGTTGACAATCCAACATTGCATATTGAAAAAATTTCAATTGAAATTCAAAGTGGACCATTAGCAAATTCAGCCCCAGGAACAATTACGCTGGCTGCTGGTGCAGAAGAGACTTTCCAAGTATCATTACTAGCAGACCTAAGAATGCCTGAAGGCGCTATACAAGTTACAGTTACGGCTAGAGTTCAAGAAATGAGTGGAGTGCCTCCTCCAAATAATGCAGAGTCTCAATCTAATTCAATAGCTCAAATCAGACAATTTGCTGAATTAACATTAGAGTTGTCAGAGCCAACTGTGCTTATTAATTTAGATGATTATGAAGATGATTCAATATGGTTAGAATATAAATTATTCAATACGGGTAATGCTTTTGATCAATTCATGCTTGAATTAACAAATTCAAATGATGGAAATATTTCTACTACGCTTCCATACCACAAAATTCAGGTAGAATCAATGGGTCCTCCCCATATTTTCAGAATTGAAATAGTAGTTCCAGATGATGGATCGATTTGGCAAGTTAATGCTGAAGGACAACATACTCTGGAATTTTCGTTCGATATCACTGCAACTAGTGAATATAGTTGCACAAATGGGAACTGTATTTCACAAACAGTGACGCAAAATGTAGTATTTGTTCAAGATCAAACCACTATCAATTCAGTATTAACATCAAACAGTAATATCTTGATTTATGGCGGTATTGGAGGTGTCGTATTATTGATACCAATATTCTTTATCTTCTTCAACAGGAAAAAGGAATGATTAATCACAAGAAATACGCATTGCAACCGCGTTTCCTCCCCCGAGGCAAAGTGATACAATCCCACTCTTCGCTTCGAGTCTGCGCATAACTCCAATCATTGTGATTAAACAGCGTGTACCACTGCTTCCAAGTGGATGCCCCAAAGCAACTGCACCTCCATGAAGATTGAATCTATCTTCTGGTATTCCTACTTCTTGAGCTATAGCACAAGAAGCACTTGCAAATGCTTCGTTATGTTCGTAAATATCAATATCCATGACACCTAAATTTGCTCTCTTCAATAGCATATTTATTGCAGGTACTGGAGCATACATGACTCGATGGGGTTCAACTCCCGCAGTACAATAATCCTCAATGATTGCAATAATTTCCCAACCATTTATCTTAGCAAAATCTTCATCTGCAACAAGGATGGCTGATGCTCCATCATTGAGTGTTGATGCATTTCCAGCTGTTACCATTCCATCTTCTTGGAATACTGGCTTCAATTCAGATAGTTTCTCTACGGTTGTTCCTGCGCGTACTCCCTCGTCTGTAGATAGTTCAGGCATATCGAATCTTTCCCAATCAAACCAACCATTAGCTTCTGCTTCTGCTGCACTATTTTGAGAACGTGCTGCAAATTTATCCATCTTTTCACGAGATATATTACATTCATTTGCAACAATTTCGCCAGTGTTGCCCATGTGGACATCATTGTACACATCCCACAACCCATCATGAATCATTGCCGAGATGAGTTCTTTTTCATCGCCTCTTCTCTTCTCGAACTTGGGAGCATTAGTCATACTCTCCATACCACCTGCAATAATAGCATTGTATTCACCAGCACGAATGCTGTTAGCAGCCATCATTGCAGCCTTCAATGAAGATCCACATACCTTGTTTATTGTCACACAAGGCGTTGAATTTGGCAGACCTGCTCCTAAAGCAACCTGGCGTGCAGGGGCTTGTCCTGAACCAGTCTGGAGTACTTGACCAAAAATAACCTCATCAATTAATTCACTTGATGGATCTATACCGCACCTAGATAGAAGTTCTTTGACTGTTCTAGTTCCGAGTTCTACAGCACTAACAGATGAAAGACTGCCTCTAAATTTACCAATAGGAGTTCGTGCAACTCCGCAAATGGCAACTCGGCCCATAGTATAGCCAATAGTCCTTGATTCTTGAAGGATTGCTTGTAGGGAAGTCTTGATGTCTGATGTGTTCTGCGCACATTCATGGCGAAATTCAAGACCGGTTTCGAAACAGAACGAGAAATGAATGAAATGCGAAACATAGAAGTTGAAATCGATTTCACTCCTAATGCTCTTGCAAGTATTATGTATCGCCAAGGTAACACTCATATTCTCTGTTGTGTGACCAAGGAAGCACGTCTTCCTGGATGGTTTCCTAGGGATGCTACGAAGGGATGGGTTCACGCTGAATATTCATTACTTCCAGGATCTACAGATTCCAGGTTTAGAAGGGAAAGAAGAGGTGCCAAAGGCCGTACTCAAGAAATTGAAAGGCTAATTGCAAGATCTCTACGAGGTGCTATCGACCTTGAAGCTCTTGGACCATTAGCACTAACTGTTGATTGTGACGTTCTAAATGCGGATGGAGGCACTCGTTGTGCATCAATTACTGCAGCAAATATTGCACTTCGACTTGCTGTTCGTAGGTTGATTGCGAGTGGTGATTGTTTGCCTATAGATTTGAGGCCTACAAAAGATGATTTAGACAATGGATGGTCTGCACCGAAATTATCTGATACTGAAGCTCGTAATCATGAAAACAGAGTCATTCCTCACGATTTATCTGCGATTTCAGTTGGCCTAATTGGTGAAGATGTTTACCTCGATCTTGATTATATTCTTGACTCAAACGCTGATGTTGATATGAATGTTGTAGGCACATCTGACGGTCGATTTGTTGAAGTACAAGGCACCGGTGAAGAATCTACATTTTCCTATGATGAATTGCAAGCATTGTTAGATATGGCCAGAGATGGATTGTCTCAACTATCAGAAATGCAAATCGCTGTGCTTGAAGATATTGTGTGATTTGCAAAAGGCTTGAAATGCAAAGACTAGTGCCCAAGGTATCCCGGGTTAGTAGCTTAGTTGGGAGAGCGCGGCACTGAAGATGCCGAGGTCGCTGGTTCAAGTCCGGCCTAACCCACCATTCAACTGATTGAAAATTTGTATTCATTACAAAACAGAGGATTCATGTGCCTGTGCCCCGTAGGGGCACAACATGGCATCCGATTCTAAGTCAAACGAGTCGGATAATGTTGTACCAGAAACTAGTGAAAAGAAGCCCGTTGATAAAATTGCTCGAGAACTTGCAGTAATCCGAAAACGAAGAACTTCAGATTCAGGTTATAGATTTCCTGCTGCTCGTGAAGACTGGATCTTGTTGGCTGGAATAGGTTATGGAATCGTTTACGCATTGCTATTATTCGGTATGTCGGGAGGCGTGTTTGGAGAGTCTACTGCTCTAGATAATTGGGCAAGTGACACCCAATTAGATAGTGGAGAACAATGTATTGAATTAGAAAACGCACCATGGATTCACGCATATCCGGACAATGATATAGAAGCAATAGAAATATCTGGAAGAAATCTTGCAAAGGGTTACATTGTATTGAGCTGGGATGTTAGTGGCGTAGATGGAACTTCTGACCCGGATCCAAATTCAGGCGAAGTATACAGCACTAGATATGCCACTATTGATTATAATAAGTGGCCGACTGGAAAATATGAATTGACTGTTACCGTGGACATTTGGGTCGAAGGAACAAATCATTCGAATGCTACTGAAGCAGACCGCGTCAATAACACAGAAAGTCTAGAAAAGGTTCTCGAGTTTGAAATATCAACTACTGAAAACGCATTAGCATTCTTGCCATGGGTTGATTCTCAAGTTAAACGTGAAGCCAATATCTTGGATGATGGCCCTCGCTCGTGTTGGTCTGTACAAGACTTAGGCAACTGGGGGTTTGTGCTGATGGGGGCTGAATTAGGCGGAGGAAGAGAGACTGCAATGCTTACCGGCGGCGCTGCAGGTATTCCTGCATGGTGGATGGCTTTTGTTTCTCTTTCATTATCAGTGATCTCATTGTTCCTCGCATATCCTGTAATGTACAAATTATATCACCAAGATACTGATGATATGCTTGCAAGAACTCATATTAGGAAAGTTGTAGTTGATGTTTTGAGGAATACAGAAAGGCGATTGCATATTAATATCGATTGGGATTTATACAAAATTGAAGTTAGAGACCTTTCTATTGACATAATGATTCCATATTCCAATACTGAAGGGACTTTTTCAGATACTGCGGATGTTCGGTCCGATGTACTTAGAGAAATCCTTGAAGAATTTGCTTTGTTCCGAGTATTCAAACCCGTACAGTTAACGATACGTTCCATAGGGGAAAATCAAGCGATAGATTTTGAAACTGGAGTCGGAGTAGGAAGTGGAATGGTTGATGCAGAAGAAACTAGTGATCAAGACTATACGGCCTTCTTCCGTGATTTACATCTGCTTTCGAAAGTTGAAGATGAAGTACGTGAATCTGTAAAAGGATTTTTCCGATCTAAACAGAATCTAATACTACAAATGGCAACAGTCACTAGTGAAGATTCAATTATCTTTGTACGTGTTGCATTCAAACCAACGCAACGATTTGCTTTCTTTAGATTCAAAGAATCAAATATTGATATAGAAAGGGACTTACGAAACTATATCTCTAGAGAAAATCCAGATTTGATTGGCGCGCAGGAATTAATTGTCAAAGGTAGAAATTTAGTTAGTACACTGGCAGATAGATCTGGAGCCGGGCGTGTCGAAACAATGGCAACAAAAGGCACAAAGGATGACCGTGTTGCTGCTGTGGCTAAACAAGATGGTTTAGGAGGTAGAGTTCTACAAACTAAATTATTTGGCGACATTCTTTCAACTGTAGAATACACTGCTAACGAAAAAAGAGAGATGATTAACAAATGGGGGTTCTGGGGACTTATCGTATTTGTATGGATACCATTTATGGCTTCAGGAGTATTAGTTGGAGCAATGCTAGGATTACTAAGCCGCATGAAATTCATGCGCGTTCTTTGGGCTACATTCTTAGGAGGATCTGTTGCTTCATTGACGTGGGCATATACTGCTGAAGGCATAGTTACTGTAATGCACAAATACAAACTAGAAGCCGCAATCCCAATTGCAATTATTGCATTTGTTGGGATGGCAGTATTACATATGCGCTCAACAAAAACTCGTAGACAAGCCGAACTCTTTGAGGATACACTGCTTGATTCATTCCATGCAGATATTAAAGAAAAATATGGCAATGAGAGGTGAACTGATGGTTGGTGACCCTGCTACCTTTGGTATTCTCACTGTTTCTGACCGGGCCTTTTCGGGGGAATATAATGACGAGGGAGGGCCTGCTATTCAGCAATTTTTTGTTGAAGCAATTGCATCTGATTGGACTTCACATTCAATCATTGTACCTGACGAAAAAGAGCAAATAGAAAATGCATTATGCAATATGGTTGATAATCTAAAATGCGATGTTGTTGTAACCACAGGTGGAACTGGCCCTTCATCTAGAGATGTTACCCCTGAAGCAACTGAAGCTGTATGTGAACGAATCCTACCGGGATTTGGTGAACAGATGAGATCTATATCTCTGCAATATGTTCCAACTGCAATACTATCTAGACAGGTTGGAGGCTGTAGAGGATCTAGTCTCATATTCAATCTTCCAGGTAGGCCCAAATCCATTAGAGAAACTATTGATGAAATATGGAAAGCAGTACCATATTGTGTAGACTTACTTGAAGGGCCGTATATTGACATGAATGACGATGTATGTCAAGCGTTCAGGCCAAAAAATGCGAGAAGGAGATGAACAAATGAGTAAAAATATCTTGATAACTGGGGCAAAAATGGTTTTGCCAAATGGTACTATAGAAGGCGATCTTAGAATCACTGATGGCATTATTTCAGAAATACTCCCCGAAGGGAATTTACAACCTAACGATGAGGAGTTTGTTTACGACGCAACTGGGATGTATCTTCTGCCTGGAGGTATTGACCCACAGGTTCATTTTAGAGAACCAGGTCACGAATTCAAAGAAGATTTACAATCAGGATCTGCTGCTGCTGCAAGTGGAGGAATTACAAGTTTCCTAGACATGCCAAACAATAATCCTGCAGCAACTACAATTGAATCTATGCAATCAAAAATAGATTCTGCTCAGAAAAAATGTATTACAAATTTTGGATTCTTCATAGGTGCAACTCCAGACAATGTAAAGCAATTACAACTCGCAGTCGGAAAACCTGGAGAAGGTGTTTCCATTCCGGGTATTTGTGGTATCAAAATTTTCATGGGCTCCTCAACAGGAGATTTACTAGTACATGAAACTGAACATTTACGTAATATTTTCGAGAACACTGCTGGATTAATTGCAGTACATGCTGAAGATGAAAATCGATTGAATGAGCGATTTGAATTATTCAAAGATAGAAATGATATAGCTGCACATGTGGAATGGAGAGATGATGTATGTGCCCTTAATGCAACAAAACTTGCTGTTTCTATTGCTCAAGAAACGGGGCATAGATTACATATTCTTCATTTGACAAGTGGAATAGAAGCTGATTTTCTTTCACAATTAGAGCCTAATCACCGAATTACATCTGAAACTCTGCCTCAACATCTTACATTTGACGAGACTGATGTCCTTGAACGTGATGTAAGACTAAAGATGAATCCGCCAATCAGATATTCAAAGGATAAAGAAACTCTTTGGCAAAGACTTCTAGATGGTACTATACAATGTATAGCAACTGATCATGCCCCCCATTTGTTAGAAGATAAGAGTAAGGGGTGGCCAAATGCACCCTCGGGTATGCCTGGCGTTGAAACATCACTACCAATGATGCTAACTCATGCTAAATCGGGTTTATGTACGATTGAACAAGTTGCAAATTGGATGAGCACAAATGTTGCAGAATGCTACCAGATGGTTGGCAAAGGTAGCTTAAATGTTGGAATGGATGGAGATGTTGTTGTTGTTGATATGGACACTATAAGAACAGTAAATGATTCTAATTCTTGGACTAGGGTCGGGTGGAATCCATTTCATGGGATTGAATTAGTCGGATGGCCTGTATTAACGGTCGTAAATGGAGTCCCTGTTTTTGAAAGAAATGAGGGGACTGGAGATAAGGGAATGGTTCTTGTTGAACCAGGCAGCGTAGGGAACCCCTTGGTAATGATGCCATGGGATTGAAAACGCCATTATCTCTGATAATGATTCAATATGTTATTCAACCGCATTGTATAATTTATGTGTGAGTGAAAAACATGAGTGGACTTGAAGAAAATTTAGGCCCGGGATATAAACAAATTGTCATAGGATTAATTGTGTTTGCAATTGGTGCCCTTTGGGGTTTACTGATTGCTCAAGAAGATCCTATTCAATTAGGTAATCTTTATGCATCGGCCGTCATTATGTTATCTGGAGCAATAATGGTTCTACTAGGAACAACTTTTGGAACTAACAATAGTCAAGATCGGGCTTCTGATCTACCTGAGGCTTTTGGTGAACTTAGTACTTTAATGGAAAATGTCCAAAAAATGCTAACTGGAAATAACAATAGTGAAGATGAATAATTACAAATTATATAATTTGGAATACTTTTTCTCGATATAATTCAAGAATGGTTCTGGACTAGGTATATTTCCCGTAGCTGATTTGATTAATTCAGCGGGCTCCATTACTGATCCATTCGAATGAACCTTGTCCCTCAGCCATTCTAGTATTTTAGACCAGTTTCCACTTTCAATAATTGAATCTATATTGCCTATCTCTTTACTCATTGCCTCTAGTAGCTGTGCTGCATACAAATTTCCTAATGTGTAAGTTGGGAAGTAACCAAATGCACCCATTGACCAATGTACGTCTTGCAAACATCCTAACGTATCATTTGGCGGGAGGATTCCAAACCATTCTTCAAACATTGAATTCCACGTTTCTGGTATTTTTCCAACAGGTAGACCTTCGTTGAAAATTTTCTTCTCAATTTCATATCGTAACATTATGTGAAGGTTGTAGGTTATTTCATCTGCTTCGACTCTAATATAATCTGGTTTTACTTCATTTGCAACCAAATCTAATCGTTCAGCATCCCAATCAGGAAAATCCGAAAAATGTTCCTTGAACCATGGCAAGGCAACCTTCCAAAATGAAGAAGTTCTACCAATTTGATTCTCCCACAGCCTACTTTGTGATTCATGCACACCCAAACTTACTGCTTTTCCTACTGGGGTGTAAGAGTGCTGCTTTGGCAATCCTTGCTCATACAATCCATGTCCTGATTCATGCATAACTGCATACAAACATGAAAATGGATCTAATTCATCAAATCTTGTCGTTATACGAGTATCACTCGGCCATAATCCTGCACAAAATGGGTGTGTCGACCTATCCATTCTTCCTGCTTCAAAGTCAAAACCCATCTTCCTACTAACTTTCAAACAAAATTGCTCCTGTTCATCTATCGAAAAGCGTATTCCTTCTGGTAACCTTGGCACTACCGTCTCTGATTCCATTATTGAGTGTAATAATGGCACAATTCTCTGTTTTAATCCGGCAAATAAAGGGTCATAATCTGTAACTTTCATCCCAACTTCATATTCATCAAGCAAAACGTCATACGGAGTATTTTCACAGCCCAAATATTCAATTTTTTGATTCACCATACGAATCAATTTCTCTAAGTGAGATGAAAAATGATTGAAGTCATTATTTGCTCTAGCTTCTTGCCAGGCAACCAAAGATTCGCTGCATGCTTTTGTATATTCTGATACAAATTCTTCTGGAAGTTTTACTGCTTCGTCATATTTTCTACGCATTTCAGTAACATTTGCAATCAACCAATTATCGCAATCGCTTTCCTCGAGTTCTGAGATTAATTCTCCCAATCTTGGGTCAGTTAATAATTGGTGTCTTTGTGTTGCAATCCATGCTAATATTTCACCTCTAGCTTCAGCTCCTTTTGGGGGCATTTTTGTTTCTTGATCCCATCCTAAATGGCTTTGTATTGCTTCAAAACGATATAGGTCTCTAACACGAGAAATGAATTCTAGTTCTGCGCTCATGTACCTGCCAAAAAGCCCACTATCTTCAAGATACTCTTCACAATTCGGGCACAATTTCAAGGTATAGTACCACTTCGTCTGCGACATGGCTCCTCCAATTCGTCGTAAGTCGAAGACTGAAGAGGATGCTTTCGAATCGGATGATGATAACATTCTTGACGAAGTTATAGATGCTGAAAATCCAAATGATACTTTGGAAAATCAAGGAGTAGATCTTGATGAAGATTTGTCATTAATAATACATGAATCTGCAAAGAGAGTTACTAACACATGCATGGATATTCGACGCGGTGAGAACGTTCTAATTGTATGTGACCCTACTACTGGAGAAATCGGTCAAGCAATACATAATGCTGCTACAGAAAGAAGTGATAGAGTTCTCTTGATTGTGATGCCAAAAGGTCGGCATCACGGTGAAGAGCCACCTTCTCCAGTGGCAAATCTAATGCGTCAACAACAAGTGATTATTGCTCCAACAAAATATTCACTTACCCATACTAGGGCTATTAGAGGTGCATTAAGAGATGGTGCAAGAGTTGCTACAATGCCTGGAATGAGTGTTGAAATGTTCGTGAAAGGTGGAATGCAAGCTGATTACACTCAAGTAAAAAAGAAAATCTCAGATCTATCTAGTCTCTTAAGAAGAAGAAGACTAGTCCATGTCAAAGATTCTAATGGCACGGATGTTGAATTTGAAGTTACATGGAGAGATTGGAAATTGGATGATCATGGAATCTGTAATCGGCCTAGAATGATCACTAATTTGCCTGCTGGTAAAGCATTTGTTTTACCCAAAGAAGGTACCATGAATGGCACAATTGTCATTGATGGGACGTGGGAATCAACACTTCTAGATGAGCCATTAGAACTTACAATAGAGAAAGGCATTGTAATTGACATCAAGGGAGATTCTACAGCTGCACAAATTCGTCAGCAATTTGGTGAAGTTGCTAGTAAATTAAAGAGCAAAGATCGTGAATTAGTCTGGACTGTAGCAGAGTTTGGATTTGGAATGAATCCTGAAGCAAGACTTACTGGACACGTTCTTGAAGATGAAAAACAACTTGGGACATGTTATTTCTCGATTGGAGATAATTCTAGTCTAGGAGGTCATGCAAATGTTGGAATCCACATACCCGGTGTAATCTCTAAACCATCAGTATGGCTTGATGATATTCAGATAATTGATGATGGATTATTTATTGTATAATCATCTATTCTGTGTGCCACATATTGGACAAAAACGCCAATTTGGATCCACTCCAATCCGGCATCCTCTGCAATGTATTCCCGACCTAATTGTTGGTTGCATTGGTTGTACTGGTTGATTCCATTGTTGTTGTGGCATTTGTTGTTGGTTCCACTGCTGTTGTGGCATTTGTTGTTGCCCCCACTGCTGTTGCCACTGCTGTTGTTGGGGTTGTTGAGGTGTTTGTTGTACATTCTGTTGCTGCATATTTTGCGTCTGACCTATACTTGATCTGACTGGCTTTACTGGTTTAGGAAGAGCCATCTTTTCTGCAACTTCAGGTTTAGATTTTAGTTCTTCTAGAGTTACTTGCCCATCACCATCAACATCTGCTTCAGCATGTAATTTTGCTGCTTCGCCCATGTCTAAACCAGTTGCTTCTGCAACCTCTTCAATTGACAGCCCCCCGCTATTATCCAAATCAGCTGCCGCGAATGCTTCTTCCAAACCAATTTCAGGTTCAGGTTCAGGTTCAGGTTCAGGCTCAGGTTCGGGTTCAGGTTCAGGCTCAGGTTCAGGCTCAGGCTCAGGCTCAGGCTCAGGTTCAGGTTCAGGCTCAGGTTCTGCGAGATTAAATGCGCCAGCAAATGCATCTTCGGTTTTTTCTGATTCTTTTCGAGAATCAATTTCAATTACTGGTTCTACAATTTCAGGTAAAGGAACTACATCCTCTTCTTTTGGTAAAGGTACTGTATCTGGTATCTTTTTTGGAGTTTCTGCGACTACAGGTTTTTCGACTTGAACGGGTGGTGAAGAGGGTATCTTTTCCACTTCCGTTTTCACTGTATCTGTTTTCGGAATAGGGATATCTCCTGCTTCTACAGCAGTGGCTTTTGCTTTTCCACTACTTAGGCTCGCTATAGGTGTTACATGGCCTGCCACATCAAACGATTCATCAAATTCTTTAGCTAGTTGTAATAATCCATCTTTATTCGCTGCAGGGCTACTCATCAAAGATTCAATTCCTGCAAGATATTTTGTTGCTTCACCTTTGCCTCCAGTTTGATTTGCAATAGCCAACATTTTCAAAATACGCATTGGATCAGAAATTCTCGATAATTTCTCTTGATCATTTTTACCGAATTGTCCTTCATCTATGGCCAATGATAATTGTTCAGGAATTGACATTATTCCAAGATGTCCTGCTACCAAGAAATATATCTCACCCCCCTCACAAGAAAGCCTCACTGAAGCTTCTTCGAAATCAAAGTCGCCGGGCTTGAGTACAAGATCGGATAATAATTCAAGAAAGAATTCTAATGCGTTTTCTCTACTCATTTCCATCATTTTGTAAAGAGCATCTGAAGAGGCATATACTCCAAAATATGCTGCTGCTTCATCGACTTCAATGCCATCTGGCATTGATGCACCTTGTGGCTCTTCAGACAATATAACAACCTCCCGTATTTGTTTCCAACATTGTTTCCTTATTGATTGTGATGTAAGAACCTAACTTCATTTAGACAAATCTATTATTGCTCTAGACTGAGGTGCTGTCCATCCAGTAGTTTGTAGTTGCATCAAAATTTTCCTCTCACTTTCCCCATCCTTCAGAGCTGATTTGGTCCAATCTATTGCGGCTTTACGATCTGCCATATCATCAGCAGAGAAAAGATTCTCATCAATTTCAACCTTATTGATTGGTTTACGCTTTGCAACTTTCTTTTTTGAACTTACACCCGGGCCTCTACCTCTTGGAGGGCCTTTTGGAGACGGTCCACCTCTAGCAGGCCCTCGTGGAGGGGTCCCTTGAGGTGGCCCTGATGGGCCTCCCCGACTTGGGCCGGGTGAATTTGAAGGAGGGCCTCGGCCTTGATTTGAAATCGGCCTATTGGACCGCGATTGATTCATTATTGTTGAAAGGAAGTCTTCTTCCTCTTCATCTTCGTAATAATCTTCTTCCCAATCATCATCATCATCATCATCATAAAAATCGGTTCTATTTCTAATTCGGATTACAAATATTATGAGTAATAATACGAATAAACCACCAGTGAATGAAACTATGTAGAACATTGTTGGTTCCATTCCAAATATTAAATCACTAGTTTCTTCGACTGGTTCTTCGATCTCCATTTTACATCCACTAGGATAAACTGGAGCGTTTGGTTCGGTTCCTGGACATGCATCTCTGTCATTTGTTACACCGTCATTATCCGAATCCAATTGATAATCTGCACATCCGTTATTCACTCTTGCTTGTTCGACCTTTGCCAATGTAGTGTTGAGGCACAAATCTGGGTTATCTCCAGTCTGGTTGTCGCCCCAACTATCTTGATCTGCATCTTCCCATTGAGTCGAATCACTAGGGAATGGGTCATGGCCCAATTCGTCGCCATAGCCATCGCCATCACTATCTAAACATCCATATCGATCTTTCATCATCGATGTTCCAAAAACAGTTGGACAATCATCAGACTCATTACCATTTGAATTGTCCCCATAACCATCTCCATCTCTATCCCACCATTGGGATGCGTCTGCAGGGAAGGCGTCTCCAGTTTCATTTTCTACCTCGCCGGTGTCGGCATTGATATCAAAGGAATACTCTCCAACATGTCCGTCGTTATCTATGTCATTTTGATTGATTAATGACTCATCGTCACACCCATTTGCAAGTACTGGGATTCCTTGTGCTGTACCGGGACAATCGTCAACATCATCAGTAACATTATCACCGTCTGAATCTATTTGATTTCCAGCACATCCAACTGCATTTACTGTTAATGCACTATCAGTATCAGGACATAAGTCATATGGATCATTGATTCCATCTCCATCTGTATCAACTTCAATTTGTTCTTGCGCACACCCATCATTATCTACAGTACTACCAAACTCTGTGTTGGGGCATAGATCTTCTGAATTGAATACACCATCTTGATCTTCATCTTTCTGATTCTCAGCACATCCTACTGAATCTACAGGTAAACCTTGATCTGTATTTTCGCATTCATCATACTCATTTGTAACACCATCAGCATCATCATCATTAGCATCTATTATTGGACAACCAACTCCCGGAGTACCATCAGGTTTTGTTCCATTGATTAATCCAGGAACATAAGGGCATTGATCAGGATCATTTCCTGCAGGATTATCTCCCCAACCATCCTCATCAGTATCTGTAACTTGAGTAGGGTCAAGTGGGAAGTCATCAATAACATCAGCTGTTCCATCTCCATCTGTATCAACACATCCTGGCATCGGATAACTCGAATTACCATATTGATTAGGACACCCGTCGATTAGTAATCCCTTTGCATTGGAACCATTATACTGCACAGTCCAATCATTAGGATATCCATCATTATCAGAATCATTTGCTGCAGCATTATTGTTAGGGAATTTGTCAGGATTTGTAGCACCATCTGATGAATTATCACCAAATCCATCTCCGTCAGTATCTGCCCACTGAGTACTATCGTTAGTCCACATATCGGCTCCATGACTCACGTTCCACTCATTGACTCCCTGTCCTGATGGGTCCGATGCACCATCACCATCAGTATCTACACAACCTAATCGGTCTCGCCAAGAAAATCCTTGCACCCATGGGCATTTGTCACCGAATTCTTGATCGCTTGAATTATCTCCATATCCATCATTATCATCATCCTTCCATTGGGCACGGTTGTACGGGAACAAATCGGGTTCAGACGAGTCTGTATTTCCAAAGATTACCACATCACAACAGTCTGGACCATGATTGTCTCCGTAAGTATCCCTATCGGTATCTAGAGCTTGTTTCCAATTCGTAGGATACCTATCTCCGCCTACATATGTTCCATCATTGTCAGACCAACCATCTTGATCATAATCATTACAACCAATTCGTCCCCACCAGGACATTCCCTTGTCATTTACACAATCATCTATAACATCCCTATAGCCATCAGAATCAGCATCTAAACATCCATGTTCATAATAATGCGATGTCCCAAATGTTGAAGGGCACATATCAGAATATGGCCCATCTTGATTATCACCAAATCCATCACTATCGGAATCTATCCATTGATTAGACAAAGTGGGGAAAGCATCTACACTATCTGGATAGAAATCTGCATCAGTATCTTTCTGTAATCTCATTGCAACCATATCTTTGCTCAATGAATCAGAAAATTGGTATACATACTCTCCCTGATTGTTAATCGAAATTGGAATAACATGCTCAGTAGTGAATTCCTTAAACACTACAGAATTCTTGTTGTTTGTAGTTCCAATTAGACCATTGCTCCATACAATATTATTATTGGAATCTGTAGATGTTAGGTGCCACCTATCATTACTGACTAACAAATCCATAGGTACTTCCGAATTGATTATTTCTTGTGAATGATAATTCCAAATCCCTTCATCATTTTTGTATACCATTCCTTGTGAAGTATCATTTGCATCGAATACAACAACTGAATTATCTTGAACTAAATTGTATCCTTCTGTTTCACCTAATAACCAAATATTTTGCACTTCCGTCCAGTGATTGGTGTCATTCCAAGTAACGGCTGACAAATTTAATTCATTAACAATAAGTCTCGAACCGTCCATCCACGAAACGCACAGGTTATTTGCATCACTCATTCCGATTTCAACTTGTGCTGTATCGTTCACTACTGCAAGATTCCAATTATGAGTATAATTGTTATCTGACAAATTGGCCCAATGAATAACACTCAATACAGAAGTATTGTTTACAGAATTTATCACTGCCATATACAATTCATCATCCCACATGACCGTGTCTAAATCTATTCCAACAGTTGAGTTTAACAAATTATTTTCGGACCAAGAACTATCTCTTATTGCAATCTTAACATCGCCAGTATCTTCTGTATATACCAAATGGGGCGTATCTGATGAATTCAAGTGTAATTGGATTGGCATCATTAAATCAATTGATGAACTGACCGTTTGTGAAGTCCAACCTGTAGAAGATTCATTGGAATAAAATATTGAAGAAAAGGATGTACTTGCATGTACAATATGCTGTAAACCATTGGAGTCGACATCAGTATCTGCCCACATTCCAGCTTCATTAATTGAATTTAGAGTTGTAGTTAATCCCAGATAAGGAGTCGAATAGTGATATTTGATAGGGCCATTAGTGTGCGACAATATTGCAAAATTACCAGAACTAGAACTAGCAAAAGATACTGTACCACTCGAATCTATTGTCGAAATTACCCATCTTCCTGAAGGGCTACCATCAAGTGTGTGTCGAATTAGCACGTCATTTTGACCATCGACAAATATTGTAGGGTCTCCTCTCAAAGTTGAGCCCATCTCTATATTATTTACAGATCCTTCAATTTCAATATCAATGAATTCCCAATCACGTTCAGTCATTATATTCAAAGCTGGGGTAAATGAAGACCCGTCTTCTTTCAAATCTCTTGAAGAATAAAGTAAATCTCCCATTCCATCTCCATCAAAATCCATTCCCGATAGCAAATTAATTCCAACATATTCACCAGTTAGTCCTTGTGCGAAGGATTGGGTATCTTGTCTAGGGCCGAAACTTGAACCGAGATACAATAACACATTTCCATTATTTGAATACCTTGGATAAGTTACCAAGAAGTCATCATATCCATCCTCATTAATGTCGCCAGCAGGAGATAGTGTAGTTCCTAACAAAGCATTTGCAAACGCTCCTGTATCATCCCAATATCCCTGTGTTGGGCCAGTTGATGAACCCGCCCACAAATGAATTTTACCAGTATGGTATAGATTTCCAGAGGCATATAGTTCAGAAATTAATAGGTCTTCATATCCATCTCCATTGATATCACCTACAAATGACATTTCAGTCCCATAGAGCTTTCCTTGGGTGAGCAATTGGAAATCAGCATAAGGAGTTGATTCGGTGCCATTAGGTCCTCCTCGGAAAAACTCTATTGAAGAATATCCTGTAGGAGAATCTTGATTTCCAGTATTTGATATCACAAGGTCATTGTAACCATCTCCGTCCCAGTCTCCCGATGCCAAGGCTCTACCAAACATTGAGCCGTCTAGTGTTTGAGTAATATTTGTCTGATGTATCATTGATGTTTGATTTCCCCTGAAAATTAAAACTAATCCATTTTTTGATAATTGTGGATCTGAAGGATGTTCTTCCACCAACTTGTTGGCCACTATTGCAAAATCATCACACCCATCTAATTCCACATCTCCAAGTGATGCTATTGACCACCCCAAGTTATCATTATCATTACCTTGCAATGACCACCATGCTGATTCGTTAATGCCCTCAGCTGAACCTAACATTATCTTGACATATCCTGAATCGTTGTATCCTAACCCATGTTCGCTCGCGACTATATCGTCATATCCATCACAATTCCAATCCCCAACTGCCATAGCATTACCTAACAATGAATCCCCTTGTGATCCAACAATTATTTGATCTGCAAGAATACTTGGGCCACTTGAACTTCCCACATGTATGGAAATTGTTCCGTTTCCATCTGGATCTGTATAAACCAAATCATCGTAGCCATCGGAATCAATATCTCCAAACTTTACAATGCCCTCAAGTGAATCATCATCATAATTGATGATCCATTTGGCCTCTGGTGAAATTCTTCCAATATCTTTCCCAGCAAGACTCTGCAATAGGGATACTGTACTAGTCCCATTAACTTCGGTAGTATAAGCAATCTGTTCAACGAAATTTGAATCTAGACTCATACCAATTCCATTTGTTAAATTTGAATCCTTACCGATAGTTTGGCGTACTTCATATGTCTCATTGAATCTTATCAAATGGACTTCATCGCCCTTTGTGTACACTACATGTGCAATTCCCAAATCATCTATCTCAAATTCCACATCACTGCCAACTTGATCAGATTCGATTATTGAGTGATTCCAATATGCAGTGTTATACATCATATGAGACAATTTTGAATCCAAATCTCTATACACAATATGGATTCTATGTTCTGAATCAAAATCGACACGTATAGTGTCTTTTACAACATCTTCTGCAATTGTACGGACATACCAAATTGGATTTGTATAGACTATGCTTTCTATCGCTAATCGTGCTACCTTCAAATCATCACCATTGTCATACACTACAACAATTCTATCTAAATCTGAATTTGCAATTGCACAGTGGTCTGCTCCTTCTTGCCCACTCAAATTTTCTATGAGCATTTGATTTCCGTCAGGTGCGACATATACTACTTCATCTCCATTGATTGCGCAAAAATGCACTCCATGGTCAAGGTCTGGTACCAAATCAATACCTCCTGTTGCGTTTGAAGAAAGTGTTGTAAATTCAACTTCTTCAATGATTGATTCCGGCCTTATATCCCACGATTGCCCATTAATTGTGACTTGTGAACCTGCTCTCTCGTGTCCTGATCCAAAGAATTCAGATTGGCCTGGAATATAAGATTCTGATTCTGAGAGAGGTGCTAATGGTAACAAAATTTGCATGGCGAAAATCATCAATATTGTGAGTGGAAGAACCCACTTGCGCCATAGCATAATTTGTTTCACGACATACCACCTTCAAAACTATTGCCAAAACATGTTTACACGGCCCCCTATTAGGGGGCCGTTTTGATTGCGTTGGAGCGAACCACTTGAAACCAACCACCATTTGGCCTTAACATGGCCGGATTCGTACTCGTTGTGGGAAATGGAAATTGGCCTTCGAATTTGTTGATGGATACATTATTTGAACAAGCAACTCAAATTGTTGCACTTGATGGTGCGGCAGATAGATTTGAACAATGGGATGTAGTTGTAGGAGACATGGATTCTATAAAAAATCCAAAAAAGTACCAAGCAGATGATGGTCAATGTGACTCAGATTTAGCAAAGGCTCTTCGCGAATATGAAGTAAATGCAATTGTAGGTGTTGAGGGTGGTAGATTAGATCACCAATTGGCAACATTTACATCGTTATTTGAAACTGAATCAAACGCAATAATCTATTTTGATACATGGAGAGCATGTAGAATTCCTAGTGAAGGTTTAGAAATGAAATTAAAAATTGGTACTAGATGTGGCATAATCCCATTTGGAATCGTCAAAGAAGTCAGAATAGACGGGTGTGAATTTACCTTGCAAGATCAAGATATTTCTACTGGTACATTGGGAGTAGGTAACCGAACTATATCTGAAAATGTCAAACTGTCACACGAAGGAGGAGATTTGTTATTCATTTGGGAGGCAAATGTCTCCTAATATGAAGTGAATAATCTTCATCTTCTTTCCATTCTTGTGCTTTTTCATCAATTCTTGAAGCTTCTATTGTTGATTTATATCCACCCCAATCCTCAATCAATTTTAGTTTCCATGCTGCTTTTGCTGAATGTCCGGGAAGTAGAGTACGCCACATACTAGGAATTCTTCCCGGAGTAATCAAATTAACTTGATCTACGATTGAGGTTGTACATGTACTGAATAAAGTGTGATACCATTCAGGTTCTATTGATAATTTATTGAGGCGATCACATAGAGCTAAAAACAAGGCTTTATCTTTCCCTGGAGGTGCTTGAACCCTAAACAAGTGGACTTTATGTCCCCTCTTATTTGTTCTTAGGTGGAGTGCGTCCCTTTCAGTTGATACCAAGAGATAAAGTTCGTAAGCACGCCATAATCCGGTCCAAGGGTGATACTTTTCTCCTTTTTCTCTACGTGTTTCGAATGAAAAAGTAATGAATTGGCCATCTTCAAATTCAAATGTTAACATGGTATGTGCCAAACCCTTAATGGAATGAAAATGATCTATCACAAACCAGATATCTTTGATTTTTGAGACATCTACATCTGTATCTAACCACTTTCCATCATGTTCCCATTTGCTTTCCCACTTAAAATCTCTAATGTTTTTCAATGAGATTCTGTTACCTTTAATTTCTGCAGAACCATGTTTTGCACAATCATCAACCCATTCACGATCTAAGCTAGGTTTTTCAGATTGTAAACGAAGATACCTTTTCCATAGTGATTTTGTGACCATTAATGCAATACCAATTCCTGAAACAATCATTACCCAAAATGCGATTGTTTCAATCATTACCATTGCCTCCATGAATTGGTTGAGTCATCCCACCAATCTAGTTCCCCATCATCATGCCTGCGCCATAAGATTCCACTTTCATCAATATGTGTTGGTAAATTTTCAGAGTCGGGTTCCCCCTCCATCATTGACGACATTATCTCATCTGTAGGGCCATTTTGCATCATCACGACAAAAATCGAGACCCCTAGTAAAAGAGCCAAAAATATAATCCCATAAATTCCAACATCTGAAGTTTCAGTTTCTTCGCCTTCAGAAGTCACAGGGGCATCATCATCAAATTCATCTTCTACTGATGGAAGTCTTACCAACATTGCACCTTGAGTTGTTGATATCTCTTCAAAATTCGTAACCTTTAACAAAATTTTATGGACGCCTGAGCCCCAATTTGAACAATCAATTGAGCTTATATTTCCAACCGGTAAAGGCGATGGAGTAATTGTCCATTCCTTCAAAAAATTATCATGATTTTCGCCCACTTGTGGCATGAGTGTGATCTTACATGGGGTGCCTACTTCAAATCCTGAACCTGTTACTGTAATTTCGAATTTAGGAGGTGGACGATTTGCGATTACCATTACTAGTACATCACTTGTAGTCTGACCTAATCCATTACTGTAAGTTTCTGTAATTGTATATTCGCCAGCAGGCCAATTACTACAATCTAGACTGTAATCTGTATCTAGTACCTTGAACGGAGTCCCCGTAATTGTACGAGTTCCACCTTTACCCCAACGAGGCCCCGTTTCATCAGTAAATTCACGATTAATTGAACAATCGTCACCTGTCATCATTACTTCAGAACCAGATAATACCAAATCAACATCGGGTTCATTTAATGCTGGAGTTAAATCAAATGAGCCTATTGAAATTGTTTTCAACAAACGTCCTTCGACATCACTAATCTCTAACACTAATCGATGCTCTCCTACTGCCCACGAATCATAAGTCAAGCTAGTATTTTCTTGTGATTCAAATGACATAGCTTTTTCTTCAATCACAGTTATACCACTATGCTCACCTAACAATGATAGTGTCAAATCAATCCAATTCTGTGTAGAATTTAACACGATTACTACTCGTACTGAATCCATAAGTCCATCTTGATCAATGTCTAGTGTATCATTTCTTAAAGCGACCATTGAAAGCCCAGCTTCTTCGAATGGATCTACTTCTTCTTGGGCTTGAGTAATTGGTGCAAAGCACAAACTAACAAAAACAAATGCAATAAAGAATTCACGCATTTTCTTCACCTCCCTTGTCCTCAAGTTCTGGAAGTCCTTTCTCTAAAATTGAAGAGCTTCTAGATGAACGCAATACCATTGCGAGGCTAGAAGAAATCATCATCACTATGCCAAGAATAAGATATGATATCCAGCTTACTGCTGGGTTTTCACCCATTGTAGAAAGGGCTGCATTCCAGCCGCCATATGCGTCAGACCAACCGTCGCCATCTGCATCAGGGCATCCTTGTACATCACGAGTCGAGGTACCAGAAATCGTTGGACAATCATCTCGTTTTGCCCCCATCGGTACATCGCCAAATCCGTCTTCATCAGTATCTTGCCACTGTAGGCGATCTGTAGGGAAGGCATCTGCCTCACCCCATGGAGAGGCCCGCCAATTTTGAGTTGGATCTGACCACCCATCGCCATCTGAATCCCTACATCCTAACCTATCGAAAAAGGACTGCCCTCTCTCACTAGGACAAGCATCACCTTCATGGCCATCAGGATTATCTCCAAATCCATCACCATCAATATCACTCCATTGTGTAGGCTCATGTGGAAACGCATCGCCTAAATCAGACCAACCGTCGCCATCGGTATCGTGGCATCCCCAACGGTCACCACCAGATGTTGGGCCAACCGAAGTACCAGGCGTATCAGGACATACGTCTGATGTTGTTCCTCTCGGATTATCCCCTCTTCCATCACCATCTCGGTCATGCCACTGAGTTGGATCTGCTGGCCACGCGTCAGCATTACCACCCGGGCTTGCTAACCAATGAGTAGTAGGATCAGACCATCCATCATTATCATTATCTGGACAGCCCCAACGATCCATAGTAGAGGACCCTTCCGTAGCAATGCAGCCATCCCCTCTCCAGGCCTGCCTCCAAGTGTCTCCATCGAAATATTCGATGTTATCTCCATATCCATCATCATCAGTATCATGCCACTGAGTTCTGTCATCGGGGAAGGCATCTGCAAAGCCATCAGGATGTGACACCCAATAATCATCCGGATTTGAATATCCATCCATATCTGAATCTAAACAGCCAAATCTATCTGCCCAACTAATCCAGCCACTTTCTACTTCCTCTACAGTGCTCAAAGGACAAACATCTCCTTCGAACCCTGTGAGATTATTCCCATACCCATCTCCATCTGTATCGAGATACTGTGATGGAATTAATGGGAAATCATCTACTTGTGTTGCCCCCCATGTCTGGTTGTCGCCCCAGCCATCACCATCAGTATCCAACCATTGAGTTGGATTATCTGGGAAAGCATCAGATTGAGTTGCTCCATCTGTGAGATTATCCCCCCAGCCATCACCATCTCTATCTGTCCACTGGCTTGGATTTAGGGGAAATGCATCAGCTCCGTCAGACGAAGTCCAATTGTAATCTGGATCCGACCAACTATCTGAATCTGTGTCTGGGCAACCAAATCTATCTCCAGTAGAATAACCTGTTACAAATGGACAGGCGTCGGGTTGTGAAGCATTTTCATACCAACTTCCAATTGACCAATTTTCTCTAGTTTGATTCCAAGACTCGTCGGCCCAATTGTCACCGTAACCATCAGAATCTGTATCATTCCATTGACTTGCTTCGAATGGGAATGCATCACCTGTGCCATTAGGATGTGAAAACCATGGTTCAACACCATCTAATCCGCCTGGATCTGCATCTGACCAACCATCGCCATCTGAATCTAAACACCCATATCTATCATTATCTGAATAACCTCTACGATATGGGCAATGGTCTCCTTCAAATCCATTTAGATTATCACCATAACCATCATTATCTGAATCAATCCACTGTGAGGGTTCGAAAACGAATGCATCTGCTCCATTATTTGGCCCCCACCCCGAATCAGGATCGGACCAACCATCAGAATCACTATCAGGACAACCTTTACGATCATTTGTAGATGTACCTTGAGTTAAATCACAATCATCTTCGTTATCGATAAAGCCATCCTCATCAGTATCACGATTATCTTGATTGATAGAAGGTGTAAGAGTGTAGTCAACACCGTCGTTACACCAACTATCTTTGCCCTTTATCTTGACATAAATCCACCCTTCTGAATTCACTGTTGTCGACAAAACGGTAGAAGAACCTGCATCACTCATTGCTTGTGAAGCAAGGGATGTTCCTGCTGCATCATGTATTGAAAAATCTGCCTCCCATCCATCGCCGGGGCACCACCAAGCACCATTATTCATTGAGCCTGAAAATGAAATTTCTACAATATCTCCCTTGTAAGCTCTAATTTTCCACCAATCTTTTTCATCATTTGGCGAACATCCGTCATCATAACAAACATAACCATTCACTGAGAGGCCATTTGTGAGAACACTTGCGTTAGTCTGATCGTCGTCAGCACTGGCAATTGGGACAAAACTGAGCAAGCTCGCAGCGAGGAAAATTGCCGCCAAGCCGCGCGCGTGCATACGCATGCACACGAGGAAGTGGTTTTCAAGACGCCGCCGACATGTCAAATGTCAGATGCTATCCAAATTGTGCCAAAAACAGTCTCTTCAGGAAGTGAAAGTGAAGGTTCGGGGATGTGGCTAATCACCTCACCACGTACAAATTTGATATATCTCTGTTCTTCATTAGCTTCAAAAGGATGTAGGCCAATATTTTGTTGATATGCAATTCCTACCCAACTTCCATCGGGTGCATGTACTGTCTCAAAGAAATCATGCAATGCGTGCACGTCTTGATTTGATTCTTCGTATTCTGTAACTATGTGCAATGGAGTTGGATCTGCTATTGACCATTCAAAGGGGTTGCCACTATGCGGTTCAAATACAGCTCCTGCATACAAATACCATTCATCTCCAGTAGTATAACCGTCCTCGCCATATTGTAAGCCATACCACGCTACTGAGACCATATTATTTTCACTAATTGAAACAAACGGATACATTGTGAGACCCCCTGAGTCGCCCCAATTTGGAGCAATGCTCCAAGCCTCTTCCCAACTAGTTCCATTATCATAAGAAATTGCCATTAGCATATCCCACGCTCCAACATCGCCTTGTGGACAATCCGCCCAAACAACAGCAACTGTACCTGCTTCGTTATTATTCACAACTGGATATCCCTCAGGACAATTTCCATTTCTTGGGCCGATATTTACTGGTAATGCCCAACTACCATCAGAAGGGCCCGGCCCTGTACCGCGGCCGTAATCATCACTAATTCTGATGTGAACACTACCTGATGATGTGTCTTGATCTTCCTGTGCTACAAACACATATGGGCCATCATTTTGGGAAGAAATTGTAGACCACCCTCCTGGCATTGCAAAACACTGAGAAAATGTATTTCCTCCGTTTTCAGAGTGGTAATACCAATATCTACCAAAATCACCTGTACATTCGGGAGGGCTAGCTCCTGAATTACCAAGATAATGTATAATCCCATCGCCTTGTGCTGCGACCCATGGGCGGTCATCTGCTGCCATTGTATTCATTCTCTGACATACTTGGCCCATTTCATATGAAGAGCCTCCCTCTGTAAATCTGTGCCACCAATTGTCTTCAAGTGTTGTATCCAAATAGTAGACTACATCATTTGCATCAATTGCAATATCACCTTCATCACCCAAGCATTCTGAGCCACCCCCTGTTACTGAGCCAACTGCAGAATTTGCCAAATTCCCTGGAGTTGGATCAAAACTATCTCCATGCCCCCAAGTTGTTCCATTATCGACAGATACCCAAAACCATGATGCCCAATAATCCCAAGTCGTCATACGCCCTTCTTCACAAGCGTACCATGAATCTAGATTTCCTCCCAATACTGGAGCAAATGGGTTACCTTCTCCACCCCATCTTAAGTCCTTATGAGCGGTTATTTGCATGTTGCCATTTGAATCAACAGACAATGAGGGTTCATAGCCAACACCATAGCCTATGTAGTCTGCATCTTGACCATTATTTGGATCTATACATTCTTCATGGCGAGGCATATAAATCGGCTCGCCAAATACGATTTCAACTTGATCACCAGGTGATAATTGCGCTGAGTTTTCATCATCATTTTCTAGTAATACATCACTGAAATTTGCTGCTAATATCAAAAACAATATTGCAACGGCAAATGTAACACCAAGTAAACCATTCAAGATTTTTGTATCACCATTGTCAATTAACTCGGCATCGACCAAGTCTGCTGACATGAATACAGCCTACAAGCACGAGTATTCAGACCTTTTTGAAATCTTGATGTTTTTCGATTGCTCGATTGAATATTTTTTCAAAAGATAAAGCATTATGTTCGTATGTGTAATTTGATAAAACACGTTCTCTACCTAATTTTGCTTTCTCTAATCTATCTGTAGAAGATAACATATCATTCACTTTTGCAGCAAGATCGACAGAGTCACCTCTTTCAAATAATGCACCAACAGTATTGTCAATCATCTCTGTCAACGGCTCCTGGTTCACAGTAACAACAGGAGTGCCGCTCGCTAAAGATTCCAAAGGAATCAGTCCTTGTCCTTCATAATATGAAGGGTAAACTACTAGATCTGCTGAACGGAAATATTGAGCTAATTCATCAAATGAAAGACTACTTTTTACTGTAATTGCATGCGAAATGCCTAACTTTTTTGCGTTTGATTCAAGACTTTTGCGCATGTGCCCTCTACCAACGATTACAAGTTTAGTACCTGCATTTTCTTCAAGGATTTTCGGCATTGCCCGCAACAATGTCATATACCCTTTACGTGCCACTAAACGCCCTACTGCAAGTAACATTGGAGTTTTTGTGTTCGGAGAATAATTCAATGCTTCTTCGTCTCCACAGCCGTATTCAGTCCTAATCCTTTCATGCTCCAATTGTTCAGATTCATCATCTATATTTTGAGGCCTGAATACTCGATGGTCACATCCCCACAATACGACTTCACAATCGAAATTTGAATCGGGATTATACCACTTATTGAATTCTTTCAAAGTGGATTGAGAATTTGCAACACATATTGTTGATTCGAGAATTCCTGCCCTCTCGTATCTTGAATACCACCCTGCGGTTGTTAATATTGCTAAATCATTAGGATTTCTCCATGTTGCTGATTCTTTTGCCTTTGCAGCGCGTTTTACACCTTCTTTTTCTCCAATCCACGATCCATGTAAACAGGATACGATTGGTGCAATATCTTTTTGCAATCTTTGATATTCACTGCGTTTCCAAGAGACTAATGGTAAATGAGCATGAATTACATCAATTGGTTTACGAGAATGTAATTTCTTCAAAGCTTTGATTGATTTCTTGCCATAAGATCTAGTAAATGCCATCGGCAAGGGAGCCCATTTCACACTAAGGACCTCTACGCCTTCTTGTGAGGGAGGATTAATTTTGTGATTTCTAGTGATAATTGTCACTTCGTGGCCCAGTTTTACAAGATGGCCTGCGAGGTGGAAAACCACTGAGCCAATACCCCCCCACCGAGGAGGATATTCGCCAGATACTATGGCCACGTGCACGACTATCATGCCCTCGAACAGGCGTTTAACCAAATACTCTGCGCACGCGTGGCTTCATATCTTATCCCATATTCGAAGTATCATGGCGGACAAACTTCCTGTCTCCGTAACCATTATTCTTCCAACTCGAAATGAGGAGGAGGCTTTAGGTCCGACTGTCGATTCTATACCCAAAAATTGGTGTGATAAATTGGAAATTATGATTGTCGATGGAAATTCAACTGATCGTACTAGAGAAATTGCTTTAGAAAAGGGAATCAGAGTACACCTTGAACCTAGAAAGGGATATGGCAGAGCCTATCGCACAGGATTTGCAGTTGCTTCTGGCGATATTATTGTAACCATGGATGCTGATTGTACTTACCCTGCTGAAGTTGTTCCTGACTTAGTGAAGAAATTGATAGAAGAAGATTTAGATTTTATCACATGTGACAGGCTAACCCTAGCTGAAGATGGTTCTATGTCAGGCTTACATGGATTTGGCAATTGGATGCTTTCATTTAATGCAAGACTTGCATTTGGATATGGAATCAAAGATTCACAATCTGGAATGTGGGTATTCCGTAAATCGATATTTGAAAATGAAAAAATGCGCCCCACAAATGATGGAATGCCATTATCTGAAGAAATTAAAATTCTTGCAAGAAGGGTTCTTGGAAAAAAGAAGGCAATTGAAATCTCCGTTCCCTACAGGCCACGTGTTGGTGAAGCTGAGATTCATACATGGGGAGATGGATGGAAAAACCTCAGATTCATTTGGGCCAAGAGATTTGGATTAAATCGTACACGTACTGAATGGGGTCCTCTCGATGATAACCCTGATTCATTAAACAACGATATTCCTGAACAAAAGAAGTAATCAAACTGATTCTGTTTCTTCGAGTAGTTCATCTACAATTTCCTTTGTTTCGTTACCGAATACACCCCAGTTGTCAATTAATTCGATATCTGCTAAACGTCTACTACGCCTTACTAGAACCATTACAACAATCAGTGAGAGAAGTATAAATCCACCTATACCTCCTCCAATCAGTATCAATGACGAAAAGTTATCTTCAGGTTCTTTAATATCGACATCCAATGATTGGCTATCTACAAACTCACCATCTATCGCTGTTACCTTTAACTGAGCTTTACCCACTCTTTCAGGCCTAAATTCAAGTTCTCCAGACCAAATCCCATCGTTGTTATCATCACTCAAATTGAATTCCCAATTTTGCAAATCTCTAGTCAATGAAGCTTTTACAATATTGGTTGTCAAATCTGGATCATCTAATTCTACTGAAACTTCAATCGTATTCAATTCTCCTACAATATATGATTTCGATTTGACACTGAGGTTTGACAAATTAGGAGTACTTGACCCAACTGTAATATTCACATGTAGCTCATTTGTACCTCCTCTACGATCTTCTACGTATAAGGAAATATGATGTGTTCCTGGTAGCAAATGTATTACCGAATATTCAGAATTTGAAATTATTGTTGGCCAGTTTGTATCTACTTCATGTAAACGCCACTCTCTATTGGTAATATCTCCATCAGCATCAATTGTTCCATTTGAATCCAATATTATCGATTCACCTGGGGCATAAAATTGGTTGTTTGATGGAGTCAATATCACTGCTTGCGGATCAGATTCTACAACAGTTAACTGGATTATTTCAACACGATAAAGACCTGTTGAATCTGTCAAATTAAATTCCAAATTATGATTACCTGCTGGTAAATTGATTGAATGAACTGCCTCTGGATTTGCATCATCTAATAGCAATTGTTCTGTAACATCACTATACAAATCAAAGGTAAAATTATCACCATCATAATCTATACTCTCACTTACATCTACAAAAATAGTATCGCTAGAATGATATCCATACTCAATATCTGGTAGTATACGTCCAAGTACTGGAGCTGATGGGGCGACTTGAATCATTACAATATCGTGTGCTGGTGGGTTAATTCCATCATCAATAGTGAGAGTGACATTATGTGTGCCACTTGACAAATGTGTCTCAAAGATTAACCAATCTGCTCCTTCCTCAGTTAATCGACCATCAACATCACTTTCCCAAGAATAGACTAGCCATTCAGAACCCGAATATGGCTCATCAGCAGAACAATGCCACTCTATGTCAAGAGGGAATGTAGAGCATGCAGAATCCCAATCGCCTGATCCTGATGAATTAAATTCAAACAAATAGCTTGAGTCGTGTCCTTGAAGTTCATCTTTTCCACTAATCATTGACTTTGGAGGACTATTACCTACTTGAATTAATGAGCTATTGCTGCTTGTTGTGTTAAGGTGTTCCATACGGCCATCATTTACTGATAATGTAAGTAAATGAGTCCCGCGTGAAAGGTAACCTGCCCACGTGCTAGTGTTTGATAATATTCCATCCAGACTGCTCATCCACAAAAATTCTATTGCATCGCCTTCAGGGTCATTACCTGTATATGTCAACGTGACTAAATCCTCTGACAAATTCGCTTCTCGTTCGATTATGAAATCTGCCGTAGGCATTTCATTAAACAATTCAACTGGAACTGTCCAAGTACTTGGAGAGTTAATTCCATCACTAATATTCAATGTTAAATCGAATGTCATTTCAGTCATATCTGTAAATGAAAGATTTCCTGTGCCGTTAATACAATCTCCAATTTGTACATAATGGCCTGGCCAAGTCCAACCACAAGTAAGGGAATCCCCCTCTGGATCATATGATCCATTCAACGAATAAGATACTGGTTTTGTAATTGGAGTTATCAATTCACTCCAAGGTGAAAGTGCCGGAACAACAGTTACAACAATTATTGGAGGTTGATTCGACAATTCAATTGTTCGTACCTCTTGTGCACAATTACCTTTGTCATCACATACTTCTAAAGTGATGTCATGTACTCCATCACTTAGTGGTATTTCCGTAATTGTACCATCATTAACTTCAACTTCTTCAGACGTACCAAAGATTCCATCAATAGATGATTTCCATTCAAAGGAAAGTGGATCGTCATCTAGGTCCCAACTGCGATTTGCATTGAATATTACTTGGGCACTGCTCGGGAAAATTTCCTGATCAATGGGTGTATCCCAAAACAAAAATGGTGCTTGATTTTCTAATGGAAGATGGCACCATACAATCTCATCTGAATCTAATTGGATTGCTGTTGTATTCGACACTCCATCATATGTACAATCAAAAGATATCGTTGTGTAAGGGCTTTGACCACTACTAGCGTATCTCTTACCCCTCAAGTCAAGAATTACTGATTGGCCTGATTCATCTGTCGAAACAGAAATCGGACTTTCAAGTTGATCGAATGTTAAATCCACATTGGCATAAGGAACGCCATTAGATTGATTGTTTACTACCCAAACTATTACATCCCAAGCTTCGTCTATCAAACCATTACCTGAAATATTTGCCAAATTGTAATCAATATTACTTGGTTGATGGAGATGAAGATGACTATTTGTGTCCACATTTAGAACATGATTACTTTGATCACTTAATCCCGACCAATTTAATTGGACATTTTGGAAATTTAGTTGCCCTGTGCATCCATTTGTGATTGTATTTCCAATACCAGATAATTGATCGTGATTCGATAATGTCAAGCAACCATTTCCAGATAGTTGAACATTTGACATTACACTTGAGCGCTCGACATTATGGTCAGCATCCCACACAATTCCTTTGTGATTACCATTCATCACAAGTCCATTTATTTGACCTTCTGCCTTGTCAATAAGAACTGCTGGTTCGGATGAATTTATCCATACTTCACTATCACTAATATGGAAAAGGCCTCCTTGTACTCCCAAATTCAAACCTCCATTATCGATGTCAATTGCGGGCCCAGACAAAGGATCATGTATGTTTAAACCTGAGAGCCACAAGTCTACTGAATCTACAACAAGAAGTCCTAATCCATCTCCTACAGATGTGCAATTTTGACAACTTACATCACCCGAATTTGATTCAATATCATTAGACCTATCAAAACTAAATCCTGATCCTGTATTGCCACTACTACTAACATTACTCAAAAATACATATCTAGAATCGTAAATATACAATCCGTCAGCCCCATTATTTGCAACAGTTAAATCATCAATAATTGCTGCTGCGCTATTGATTAAAAGTCCACTATCAGCATTATCATGTAAATTCCAATTAGAACCAGTAATCGCTCCCCCGCTGCTTGAATGTACTCCTACCGTTGATGAATTTGAAATTTCTAAATTCTCAAAATTCGCAGCAAAATATGATGATTTTATTGAAATCCCTGCACCATCTGCTCCACTATCGTCTCCTCCAGTATTGTTAATTGTAGTATTCAAAAAGGTTGTAGAAGAATCTACAAAATAAAGTTGAATCCCAACAGCATCATTATCTTCTAAAATTGCATCTTCAATCCAAGCCCCTGTAGCATTAATTTCAATCGTGGCTCTTCCAAGCCCTGGTGTTTTTGCATTATTACCACCAGTTCCAACAATTGTAAGTCCCTCGATTACTGCACTTTGGTAATTAGTATAATTTGTATGATCTTCTTTATCAATAATTAATCCTTTATACATCGAATCTGAAATTGACATATTACGAATTACTGCCCTAGTTATTTGTGAATCTTCAATATGTCGAATTATACTTCCATGATCTGATTTTGATACTGAAGCATGTTCAATAAGCGGTCTACTATCATTGACCCATATTCCAGTAGATTGGGCTAAAGTTGCACCTGATACATTTGAAATTGTTAAGTTTCTAAAGATACCTCCTGCATTTCCCCAAAGATGTAACCCTCTGGTTACTGCATCACTGACTACCAATCCATCTACATTTGGTGCTGAATTTGCCCCTACTGCAAGGCCAATTCCATAACGCCAATATGCAGGGAATGCCCAATCTTGTCCCGCTTCATCAATAACCAAATTTCTAATTGTAGGTGTTGCAGAATTGAATAAATCAACGCCTACATCATCCGGGTTGTAAATTGTAATATTTGCCAATAACGGATCAGAATCATAAATTGTAATACCATATGTTGAATGAATAATTGAAAGATTATTCAATTGGCTTCCTCTTCCGTTTGAGCTTGAATTGAATTGAATTCCATGATGATCTCCATTACCCTGATTGTCAAGATATACTGGGCAACTAGACGTTCCTTCAATTGTCAATCTACCTTCAACATAGATTCTTTTTGCAAATGCCATCGTAATATTTGTACATGGAGAAATAATCAGTTCATCAGTTACAGCAACAGTGTAATGCTGATTCAGAGTTATTTCTCCGGACCATGTCGTTTGTGAACGTCCAGAAACAGCACCAGCTGTCAACAATGGAGAAATAGATGCTAAGACTAAGATTGACAGAATAGCAAGACTACGTGTCGTGCTACTGTGAACCATGAACATAAGACGTAATACAATGGCATTAGATTGTTCCCCTCACAAGTTTGCATCAAATGAGTGTTATCTAAACCATTTTATGCAATAATTCTGATGCTTCTGATGCTGCGTTTGGACAAAGTGCTTGCCTCCAAAGAGTAATTGCTTCAGCGATTGATGAAAACGGATTTTCTGTCTTCAATATTGCCTTCCAATACCAAATCATTGCTGCAATACGCCTTGCAGAAGAAAGATTAGATTGACTTTCCTTAGAAGGAGGTGTGACTTTATTTAGCAACTCAATTGCCTTTTCTCCTTCTAATTTCTCTATAATATTCAATTGCAACATTGTTGCTTTCAATCCTGACATCGCGAATGTTTTGTTTATTAATTTGTCAAATTTAGGTTCTGTAGTCGGTGTTTCTGCTATTTCAGCTCGTAAACACATTGCCAATATTTGTGGATCTTCATCATGTGAAATTGCTTTTAGATCATCTCTTATCTCCTTTGCTTCGGCAAATCTATTGTTTGAGATATAATGAGAATGTCTAACATGGGCAATTGCCACTAGCATCACTTTCCTCATTACCTCATCAACATCTGGAATATTGATTTGGTCAAGTAATTTTACTGCGTCTTCGGTAGAATTTTGCCCGGGTAATTTGTCATCAAGAAGGCGTGTTGCTTCAGAAATTAATAATATTGGATCTTCAGATTCTATTTCATCAACTCTACCTTCTAAAAGAGTGAGTGAATGCCTTAAATCAGGTGCTTCGCAATTTTCTAAATGTTTGGAAGCAATGTCGGATTCTCCACGTTCGATTGCAATCATTGCAGCAAGCCTATGCAACTTTGGAGATGGTTTACTTGAAAGTGCATCACTAATTAACGTGGCTAAACCAGCATGTGATCTAACCATCAACGATTCTGCATTTTTCAATAAATGTCCTTCGATATCCCCTCCTGATTTTTGAATCAAATGTAATTCTACTAATCTTGCAAGGTCGCCTGTTTTTGACGCCCAATGGGCAATTGCAGATTCATAATTTGAATCTTTAAGCATAGTAGAACGGACATTTCTAACCAAATGATGTAGCTCCACACCATTATCCATCCAACGTAACAATGCATGATTATCAAGACCTAGAATATGTTCTTGATGAAGGATTTCTTCTGCTGGAACTGGAACTGGTAACATGGCTAACTCATCTAGTGTTTCAATTTCTTCACTAATTCCATCCAATACAACTTCTTCAATCCATGACTGTAAATCCGATCCTTCTTCCGGTAATGGCGCTGTTTCATCATGCATCTGGAGCGCAAGAGGGTGCCCTCCTAGTCTATGTGCAATCATTTCACGGTTTTCCAAATGTTCAGGTAACAAGCATATTGCATCTTCAATATCAAGTGGGAGTACTTCGACTATGGCAAAACCTTCACTTATTGGCAAAGGTGCCCTACTGGCCATCACAACATTGGATGCTTTTTCCAAAAATTGTTCTAACCGGCCCAAGTGGCGCAAACTTATTTCTTGTAATTCATCGATAATCAATATGTCATTTTTTGTTGTGTTTAATACTGCTTTTTCACTTACCAAATCCAACTCCCAATCTTCAAAAATAGAAACTATGTCTTTGAATGATTCTACAGTAGAAAATCTAACTGTTTCTCCATCTTCAACGAACCTATCTGCTAATGCACGAAGTAATGAGGTCTTTCCAATTCCCGGAAGTCCTGTCAATATGATTTTCCTTTCTTTAGAAAGTTGTTCTAACAAATTTTCACGTCCGCTAAGTGTTGTAAGAGTTGGAGGTTTTCCTAACAATTTACCCTTTTTTGTTTTCTTTTCGACTTTTACATCTTTACATGATTCACGTCCAATATCTGTAATGTGATACACTTTCCTCCTACGAGAGCCACCTCCAATCACATGTGCTTTACGTTCAGTAACCAAACCATCAGCGATTAATTCATTTAATGGATTATGCAAAGCAGAACGTACTACGCCAAGAAATTCTGACAACCCTGGCAAGCATAGTGGTCTAGGTACGTCCCAAGCCTCTTCTAGACTTGAAGGGAATTGTGCGAGGCGAGCAAGTATTCTAGCTTTTGAACCGCTCACCATGACAACCTGTTCATCCTTGAGGTCATCTTTGTTGCCCTTGGTTGTTCAGTCGATGAATTCATGATTGAAGAACCCCTGACTCAAATTATGCCGGTCCATCATAGTAGTGTAGATTTGCCGGCAAGTCCTGGCGTATACCTATTCAAAAACGAACATAAAATAGTTCTATATGTCGGTAAAGCAACGTGTTTGAAAGAACGTGTCAGAGCATATTTTTCAAATAATCCTGATCGAATTATGATACCAGAACTTGTTCGAAGGGCTGATTCTATCGAATATATTGTGACTAATTCGCCAAGTGATGCCCTGATTCTTGAAAGACAATTGATCAGAGAACACAAACCGAGATATAACTCTAGATTAAAGGATGACAAATCTTATCCATATCTTATCCTGACTGATGAAGAATTTCCCCGCATCATGTATACTAGACAGCCCCCAAAGAAGTGCCGCATATGGGGGCCTTTTCCCAATGTTGGTGCTGCAAAGCAAGTTATGCAATTGTTAAGATCACAATTTGGCATTAGGGACAAAGATTGTCGGGGTGAAGATGGTTGCTTGGCAATGCACATAGGATTGTGTCAAGGCCCATGTATTGATCCGGAAGGTTATCCTGAAAAAGTGAAAATTGTTACAAATATACTAGATGGTAAAGCAACTGAATTAATCGAAGAATTGATCTTTAGCATGGATAGACATTCAGAAAAAGAAGAATATGAATTGGCTGCAAAGTACCGTGACATGATTAGAGCTGTAAGATCTGTAACTTCTCAAAGGATGATTTCATCAACTGTGTATAGAGATTGTGACTCAATAGGTATTGCTGTAAAAGGAGAATTAGCTGCAGTAGTTGTAATTCATGCTAATGGTGGCGTAGTAAGAGGGCAAGAGGTTTGGCCTTTGGTACACAGGGGAGACATTAGTGAGTCGATTTCTATTTTTGTTAGTGAACATTACTCAAACAGATTGCCGCCTAAATTAATATTGACTCCAATCCCCTTGCCTCCTACTGTAACAAATTGGTTAAACATAAGGAAGGGAGTTAGTGTGAAAAATCACGTCCCGAAGAGAGGAGATCTTGCCAAATTAACTACTCTCGCAAAACGTAATGCAGAGATACAAATTGAAACTATCTCAAGAAAAACAAGTGGTAGTCTAGAACAGCGGGCTGCTGATGAGGCGGCGGTGTTGCTAGGTATGGATTCACTAAACCACATAGTTTGTTTCGACATGGCTCAATTAGTTGGAGATGCTAGAGTTGGAGCAAGTATTTCATTACGTAATGGAAGGCCTGCAAAAAAAGAATACAGAACTTACACTGTGAAAGGGAAAGCAATTGATGATCTAAGAATGATGTCTGAAGTTGTAGAACGATGGTTAAAGCGGATCGAAGAATATCCGGATTTATTGTTAATTGATGGTGGAAAAACGCACTTAACGTTAATTGCAAACTTATTACAAGAACACGGGCTAGAAAATGAATTTCAATTAGCTAGTTTGTCAAAGAGAGAAGAGACGATTCACAGAGTTGGAAAAGAAGATTTAGTCCTAGACAAAAAAGGTAGAGCACTTGTTCATGCAAGAGATGAAGCACACCGATTTGTAAACAAGTTTCACCGAAAAGTGCGGTCTCGAACAAGATTATCGGATCCTTTAGAGAATATTGAAGGCCTTGGTGCCAAAAAATTGCAATCTTTGCTACGGCATTTTGGCGGTAAACAAGGCATCAAGCATGCTAGTGTTGAAGATTTGAAAACAGTACCTGGAATCGGAAATTCTCTGGCGATCAGAATACACAAAATGATTCAAGAGTAATCCCAAATATCATCACTGTAAAGATCAAAATCTGTTTCGCTGGCTGTAGCACGTGATTCTAGTTGTGCAAATTCATCATCTGACAAACCGCCTTTGCCAATTATTGCAGTATTAGAAGACTTATCTTGCGTTCGCTTAATTTTCTTTTTCTTCCATCTTGCGCGAACTCTCCACACAATTAATCCCAACAATATGGTTGGATAAATCCAAATCTGTGACAGTACAAATCCCCAAGTTAACAAAATTGTAAAAGTGACATCTTCACCATTCGCAAAGGAGTCAAATGACATTGTAATTACTTGACGTCCATCAACCATTTCTACTGTTTCCCATCCATTAGCGGTTTGGAAATTTTCTAATAAAATACCCTCGGGTAATTTTAGTGTAACTTCTCCGCGTAAGGACATATCTGTGTCTTCATTCAAAGTTAAATCCGAAGGTTGGATATGCAAATTAAATGATTCTTCTCCATCCAATATCCTAAAACCATCACCACTCATATTTAGTGACTGTAATCCGACATCAAACAACAAATTTCCAAACATTTGTGCAATTTGGAATATTGGAGATACAATTTCAGAATTTACACTAACCTTTGGATTACCATCTGAGATACCTCCCCACCCATTACTTACTCCAGCATTTAATGTCACAGTTGGTATTACAATTTTCAATCTCAACGGTGTTTGATCATCTATTGATGTACCAATATTTCCCAAATTTTCTAATGATGTAATTATCTGAACATTGTCTAGGTTCAAATTTACATCTCCAGCATCGGGATGCTCATTTGCCTCCCTTGCCCTTTCATGTAAATCTTCAGTAAATTTCTCTCCTATATCTGAAACAAAATCTTCTATACCTTTTTTTGTCAAAGTAACACTTGCTGTTTCCCCATCGGAGAATACAACTTCACGAGTAATTGGTTCTTCTACTCTTTCTGAAATATCAAGTCCAACTCTTATCAGATCAGAAGGAATTACTTCCAAATCTACAGAGACGCCATTCGAATTCATATCATCTCTGAGATAATTGGGAACTTTTATTCGGTATACGTCTATATTGGCTTCAAAAGAGCCTGTAAAATCAACACTTGGACTCCACTCATTTATGGTCAAATCTTGTGCATCTATTTCCATATCGACATTAATACATGACCATTCTGAATCATGCCCAGAGCATATCTCCTTATCTCCATCCATTATTGAATGCCGTGGATCATATGCATTTGGCCCAATCATAGAGAGTTCCATTTCATCATCACCTACGGGCCTATCTACAAATAACAAAGATTGTTCACCTGTTGCTGTTTGTAGCCAAGATGGCATGATTATTTCTAAAGATAATTCAGTAGGGGGTAATTCAGAAGGTATCATATCAGAAACAAAGCTTTGACCGAGATCTGCTTCTATTTCTAATCCTGAATCTAATAGATCTTCCAAGTCACTTTCTTGAATTATATCCATGATGCCATAGTCATCATTTATTTTTTGTTTTATCAAATCTAAGAGATGTAAAGTAAACGTATTCGACGTTGATTGAAGATATATTGGTGCGAATCCATCCATCGCATTTGGGCCTTCTACACAATAGTGAATTTCCATTCCAACTGGCAAGTTTTCAGGACAATCGCCATGTGTGTAATTTAGTCCCCCTGGTATTGCATCAAGGCCTTGTGTTGCAGAGTCTGAAACCCAAACTGGATCTGTCATTGTAATTGGTTCCGCATCTGAAACTGCACCTTTAATCGCTTCGCTCACAGTATCCATAGGAAAGTTAGATGTGAATTCATTCAAATCAACTAATCCATTATGGTGTGCCATTCTAATTCCATCAGATGTAACCCATGGGACATTTGCATTTTGCGTAACATCCACAAGACTTATTCCCCAATCATCCATTGTGTCTTCATCAAAATGATTAATTCCAGCTAGAATTTCAATAGAGGCTGCATCTTCATCTGACAAATCTAGTATAACTCTCAATGTAATTCCTGTATCATCTGGTGAAATAGAAACGCTACTTGTTTGAGTGGAGTTTCTATATCCAATCAGTATTCTAGCACTTTCTGATTTTCTATCTTCTCCAACAGATGCATCCAAGTGAGAAATTATCCATTCTGCAGCTAAATATGAAGGTGGGCCAGATCTAATCACTGAATGTCCTGGCGCATCAACCCCCTTTACAGTTGCATATTGAGGTGGATGGATTACAAATGTAGATTTATGCCCTGGGTCGCTAAACAAACTAAATTCGGATGAAATATCTGAACCCATTGCCAGCATTCCTTGATACACTCTTTCCAATGTAAGTGGATCAACTGAACCAAGATTGAATGTAGAAGGTGAAACTACAACCTCGGCCGAAACTGAAAAACAAATTGGTGGATCGAATACATTGTCTTCTAGTCCAGCTTCAGCAGCAGTATCAAAATCGGGATCATCACTACATTGAGTTATATTTCCTGACTGATTAATTGATGAAGTATATCCTGCTATAATTTCAGTTACTGTACCAAAACCATTCTCTAATAATTCATCAACTGTATCATTTACCTCAAGTAACAATTTATCCCGAACAGTTGGGGTTCCTGGACCTGCAGTAGTTTGATCGAAATAGTTACGAATTAGATCTGCAGGCACTCCATCGACTGGACTCATTCCTTCCGCTGCTAATGCAATATTCATAGCTGCATAATCAAGTCCAAGGGTTGTACGATTAAATTCCCTTAATGCCCATGTCATTTGTACATTTATTGTTGAGGTGTTAACCATATTGAATTCATATACCCCTTCAATCCAGTCTTGCTGATTTGGAGTTTGATCATCTGCCTTATCCCACTCATCACAAATACCGCCATTAATTGTACATCCTTGCATTCCAGCGGCACTAACAACTGGTGAAACTAGAGGTAACAACAGTACAAAAAATAGGGCGGGAACGTACTTATTCCACATCGGCTTCAAATCTACATTTGCTGGGACATTTAACATGGTTTGGACTCTAGGGGCCCTCATGGGCAAGAGTTGGGCGTATCTCTGCTCGAGGGATGAAGCCAGTGACGCTTATGCAAAATTGAAGAATGAAGGGAATCTAAATTTAAATTTCAAGCCCATGCCTTATGAAGATGGAATTGCGATACCAATAATGAATGGAAATATAGAATTAGAATTCGAAGAAATACTGAGATCTGACCCTCACATCCGTCTAAAAAAATTATTGAACAATCCTCCCAAAAAATGGGAAATAATTGGTGATTTGGTGATTTTTCCACAGGACAGTTTTTCTGAGTCGGAAACTCGTAATTGGGAACAAATAGCAAGTGCTTTAGGATGTAATAGAGTTGCAATACAAGCAGAAATTGAGCCTGGAATTATGCGAGAATCTAGATTAAAATTAGTGTATGGCATAGATGGATGGGTCGTTCATCGTGAGAATTTCGTTGAATATGAATTTGATGCTACAAAGGTGATGTTTTCATCAGGCAATATAACTGAACGTAGAAGAATGGGGGGCTTAAATATGTCAAATGAAGTTGTGATTGATGCATATTCTGGCATAGGTTACTACACAATTCCAATGATTAAATCTGCAGGAGCTAAGCATGTGCATGCTTGCGAAATTAATCCTAATAGTGTTGAAGCATTGAATAAAGGATTAAGAAGAAATGATTTGACCAATCAATGCACAATACATGAAGGAGATAATCGCAAAACAATGAAAAATCTCTATGGAATTGCAGACCGAGTTATACTTGGATTAATCCCATCTTCACAACCAACATGGGGATTAGCAATCAAATGTATCAAGCCCGAAGGTGGAATTATACATATTCATATGAATGTACATGAAAATGAAATTGAGGAATGGGTTAGCAAAACAAAGGATTGGTTCAGTATTGCAAGTGGGCGCGATACTTCAGTATTGAATCTTGAAAAGGTGAAATGGTATTGCCCGCATATCAGACACGTGGTTCTAGACCTAAAATTAGAGGCTGTAAATTAATCGTCAATTAATTCTGCTTCAAGGATTTCTATCTCTTCTATTTCTGTACGTTTTTGATACAAGACAACTGCTACAGTCACCAACGATGTAATCAAAATGAGGATTGATACAATTTTTATTGAAAGGGTAGCAGTTTCTTCAAACATTGTTACGTTTTCTTCCTCCGAATCTTGATTACCTATAGAGCCTGGAATTACACCAATCATGTCGATATTGTTAATTCTAACTTCGTAAACAGGACGGCCTGCTGAAGATGCGGGATTCACAACTATCTCTTCCCCTGTAGGGTCATCACTAGTTGGAACCGTTGCAATCGCTCTAACATGACTCATGCCATTACGAACAATACCAAATGTCACATATCCTTCATCATCGCGATTCTCGGGATCCAAATTATGAGCTTCTGTTTCACAAATATACCATTGGGAATCTGCACTATCTGGATCTTGTGATCTTGCCATGCCTATTGCGCCATCTACGTGGGATAAATTTTCATTATGTTCCATATCAAGTGTGTGGCCATCTCCTCCACTTCCACACTGGAAACTTGTTGCGGGGTATATGCCTGTAGTTTTGCAAGTTGGATCTCCTGATTGTGTGACAAAATCATCAATTACTCGATGAAAAAAGATACCATCATAAATTCCACTTTCAACATGCATAACCATATTTGCAGTTGTATTTGGAGCCCACTCTTCGAATAACTCAATAACTATCTCACCAGACACTTCGCTAGAAAAGTGACCTGGTTGATATTCAACTTCAATCAACAATACAGCATTTCCAGGACGTGGGTTATCCATTGGCGACCCTTCTAAAACTGGCCCATCTGTCCATTGAGACATATCTAATTCATTACTCCGCCAAGACTCTTCTCCAGTTTCTGCGGATGTGCCGACAATTGGGCACAAAAATAGAACCGTGAGTATTATTGCAGCGGCTCGCATGTAACGTCCATCACCTCAAACATGATGAAACCACCTAGAAAATTATTCTTCTCTTGACATCCTAGCATGCCTAAATGACTGTACGCAAAGTAAAGTGTATAATGACCCTGTAATTAAAAGCATTAACATTGAACCTGTGGCGTAATTTATTCCATCAGACATTACCATGAAAAATCTTGTTCCGCCGATTGCACATATTACACCAAATAGTACAGCAATATGCATCCATAATTTTCTTTTTTCAGGCGTTTTATTGGCCATGTATCCTGAAATGGCTAAAGGTAATCCTGCCATTGAAGGTGCATATGAGGTAATTGAATTAGATTCTGAAATTAATGATATTGTTAGTCCCCAGATAATTAAAAAAACCCCATAGCCAATAGTGATTGTCGGCATTGTTTGTCCTGCAACTTTGAATTCTTCTCCCATGATTTACGCTGTGTAACTACACCTTTGATGCTTTTCCACAAACAACCGAAATTAGAGAAGACTCATGAAGAAGATATGCTTCGTCTTTATCGATGGACGCTGAGGTTCATGAAGCAGAACTCATCTCCGAAGGAGATGGCCCTAGGCTCAATCTAACCTTGGGGGCAACTATCGCATTTGCAATCGTATTCATTTTCTTAGCGACAAGTTTGGGTAGCCTAGCTACGCATTCTACTAATGATCAAAATACAGACTTATGGTGGTTAACTCCTCTTCATGAAAGGCATTCTATGGATTTAGATATTAATCAAACAAGATCAGTGTTACCTATAAATGGTTCATATGAAGTTCTAACATATACTGAACACTTTGTTACAGTAGATTTGCCACCTAGTGAAGAGGATGTAGGCTTCCCTGAAGAAGATGTTATGCATGTCGCATTGTGGTTACCTAATGTCCCAGAAGGTACAAAAATTCCAGTTATTATGACTATACACCCATACTACGATTTTGGCGGAGAAGGCATGCCAGGAGTAGGAGATGATTCAAGTCCAAATACTGTTCCTGATGGAGGCGTAGGTAAGTGGATCTATGATAATTTCATTTCACACGGCTATGCTCTCGCACAGGCTTCAACATTTGGTACTGGGAAAAGTACACATTGCCAAGATGTGAAGGGCTTAGGTGAGCAAACTGGGATACAGGCTGTAGTTAGCTGGCTTGGAGAACAAAATTGGTCCAATGGCAATGTTGGATTAATGGGTAAATCTTACGCAGGCACTACAAATTGGGAAGCTGCACAACAACCCAGTCCTTATCTGAAAACTATCGTACCTATTTCGGGATCAATAGGTGTGCAAGAAATGTTCTATCGTAATGGTTCAAGTGAATTTAGGGCACTTGGTTATGATGCTGCATATCAAGCAGCAACAAGTGACTTAACCAGTGATGAATTGAGAATATGTAGTGATGATTTAGTTGGCCCGCTAAATCCATGGTCGACACATCTTTGGGCCCATTATGGTGGTGCTGAATGGAATGATTATTGGGATGAGCGTAGGCATTTGCCCGATGTTCTTGAAAATTACAGAGGCAGTGTATATCTTGTATGGGGAATGCAAGATTGGAATGTAGACCCTTACCATGCATTTCCAACATATCAATTAATGCGTGATAGAGGAATTCCTGCACGAGGCATAATGGGCCAATGGGCCCACAATTATCCTGACCAACCTGATAGACATGGTGAACTTACTAGTGGCAAAGGGGCTGAAGCTTATCCTGAAATGAGTCGTATGGATTGGGCAGTGGAACTCTATGGTTGGTTTGAATACTGGTTGAAGGATAATGGTCCAGAACCACAATCATATGTTCAAATGCAGCGTAATGATGGGAGATGGCATGTTGAAACAACGTGGCCACCTTCTGACATGGTATGGGAAGATATTACTCTTGATCAATCTACAGCAGACAATAATGTCGTCACTTCCAATTCTGAAACTAGAATCACAATAGCGGCATCAGAATCTGATAGATTCATTTCAGGGTTACCAACATTGCACCTATCCGTGATGACGAGATGTGACGGTGGACAAATTTTTGCAACAATGTTTGACAAAACAGAAAACCTAAGAATTGGGCATGCAACTATGGATGTTAGATATCGTGATGGCGGTTATGATGCAAAGACTGTAATTCCATTCGCTACATACCTAATGCAAATGGAATTTAATCCAATAGATGCAATAATACCAGCAGGAAATGAAATTGAAATTGTTTTAACTGAATCCGGAGAAGATTACCTTCCTAGTGCTTGTGCAGCAATGGGTATGCAAGTCAATATTGACTCTACATCAACACTTAGTTTACCACTAATTGAAAGAAGTGATGATGCTGATGAATGGTTTGAAGTCCCGCGTTGGTGGGATTATTTGTGAAGATACTTATCTTTGAAGATAGTGTAGATATTGAAGCTTTATTGATTAATGGCGGCGTAGATGTTTCACAAATGGAAATCAAACAATATTGGGAATCTACTGATCATCTCAACATAATTGATAATTTCAAACCAGATGTTTTGTTATTAGATCATTATATGCCACCAACAAAAGGCCTACAAGTCCTAGTAAATTTAAACAAGTCAAAGGTCACTCGCCCTACAACTATAATTGCAATTAGTTCTGCCAGCATGGCAAACAATTCAATGTTGCATAATGGAGCAGATATTGGTATCAACAAATTTGATCTACCACAATTAGAAATGTGGCCTCATCATTCATGAGGTTGCCAATCTTCTTGGCCGGGTTCACGATACCACCAGTAGCCATCATCATCCTTCCACCACTCAACACCATCATCGTCTGTGTAGTAATTCTCATCCTCATCAGATGAAGTTGGGTCTTCCAAGCCACTTTCTTCTGCCATCTGTTTTTTCAACTGGCCAATTCCATCTTCAGCATCAGCAAAAACACGATTTTGTGTTCTTATTTCGTGTTGGTGATCACCCGATGCGACAGCATCATCGGACTCGGCATAGAAATCTGCTGCCATTGTTCTTCGGTATTCCTCAAATTCATCTCTACCGAATGAACCTGTGAACTCATTTCCTTGAGATTTCATTAACTCATCAAGATTCTTTCGCTTACCAAGGTTCAATGTTGGTGCATCAGGAAGATCTCCACCATCATAGAAATCATCTGAGTCATCATTTAATTTATTGAATGTACGCCCATTTGGATCTACTTCTTCTATTGACTCAATTAGCAAATCGTGCTCTTCGTCATCGATATTTTCTTCCTCATATTGATCACCAATTGCTTTGACCAATTTTTTGAGTGTACGTGCTAATGACTTATCATTGTCAGCTTCCGCTACGACTTTATCAATTTGTTTTTGCAGACGCTCATATGGGCTACCTGTTATAGCACCAATGAATCGCCCAAAGCCGCCCTTCTTCTTCGCCATTATGTAGCAATGCAACAATAGTGGTATTCAAAGATTCCTAATTAGGTCAAACCGTCGACTCATTCATCAAATATCAGTGATTGGCAAGAACATGGTGAGCGAATGGTTGTCTGATGCACTCGCGATCTATAATGATGAATCTCACAATCGAAGAGAAGAATATGTTGCCCAAATACACTTCCCATCACACTTACTTGAAAAGATACTAGATTGGGCATTTAAGGCGCTACCTGATGAGATATTGGTCGGGCTTGATGTTTCAAACAAACGTAATATTGTATCTGTTGAGACTGATTTTAAAGGTGAAAATGAGAAACAAAAACTATTCGCAGGGCAGGGTTTCCAAATAAATGAAGCTGTTATGGTTAATAGGGGAAATGAATTCTCTGTTCATCATTTACCTGAAGAATGGACTGACGAAATTTTTGGAAGTGACCGGGGACCAAGAGCTGGCCGATTTACACATTGGCTTCATACTCATCCTAATTGTCCAGCAATACCTAGTGAAGCCGACGCTGATGCTGCTCAAAGCACAGATGGAATAGATATGATCCTTGGAATTGAATTCTCTCCTGAAGGACCACTACCATGGTTCGACGATGTTGAAGGAGAAAGAAGGATAATTGGAGAAAAATCAGTTTTCAAGAGGAATGATAAGCGCAATATTCTCGGAATTGCACCAACCGGCCACAGAATACATTCTCTAGAATTAATTGCATTCCATAAAGCAGGACTTGGTGTCAATGTTGTATTTGTTGACAAAAATGGAGAAGCTTATTGACAAGTTGATTTCCAATCAAAATTCTCAAGAAACTCTATCAAATTCTCTAATCGGTTATTATTCACGCCTAGATCTCCGATACCAAGCCTAGATTGACTGTGTAATTCTACTGTACCACATCTATTTTCATACAGTAAATCATCAGGAAATTGCATTAACAATGTCCGATCAATAACATGTCCTTCTGAATAAGTTGTGGTAAATGATCTATCTCTGGCCCATTCTCGTATAGCATCATTTAATTCTTCATCTGAAACATCTAATTCAATAACAACGTGTGCACAATTTCTAGATTCTTCAGGGCACTCATCAGGCATTTGAGAAATCGCCCAAGGGGTACTTATTACATTTAATAACAGCAAACATGAAAGATAAAACATTGGCATCCATTGCCATTTTAAATTTGACATTTTGAATCACCAATAATTCCAGAGAGATTCATTTTCGTTGCCAGCCATTCTCTGACCATTCATAGATTATTGGCTCACCAGTTGGAATTTCTAATCCTACTACCTCTTTTGGAGAAAGATTCTCAATACTCATTACAATTGATCTAAGACTATTTCCATGTGCTGCAACAAAGATATTCTTGCCTTCTATAAGTGCCGGCATTATTTGTTCTTCGAGATAAGGAATTGTTCGTTTGGCTGTCATCTCTAATGATTCACCATTAGGAGGTGGAATATCATAAGAACGCCTCCAAATGTGGACTTGTTCATCACCATACTTCTCTCTGGTTTCCTGCTTATTTAATCCTTGTAAGTCGCCATACATTCTTTCATTAAGTTTCCAAGACACATGGACTGGGACCGAATTCTCAACTTCTTTCTTTGATTGGGCCCACTGTGCCATTCGAGATTCATTATCACTCATTTGGTTATCTATCGATGAATAATTAAAAATCGGAAACTTACCATCAGATCTTTGTGAAAGGGCAATCATTGCAGTCATTTGTGCTCTTATCAATGTAGATACGTGTACCTCATCTATTGGTAAATCCGCAATTTCTTTACCGCCTTCTATTGCTTCATTAATGCCCTTTTCTGTCAAAGGTACATCTACCCATCCTGTAAACAGATTGGCAGCATTCCACATTGACTGCCCGTGTCGCATGAGTATGAGAAGAGCCATGTCTCTCAACCTCAGGGGCGAGCATCCCCCCCTTCAACATTGTTCAAACATAACTTAGTGGGATTAGCCAAAGTATTACCAACGGTGCAATACCCATAGCCAAGTCTCTCAAAAATAACCAAAGGAGGGTTTTTGAGTTTGCAATAGTTAATTTCTCAAATTCTTCTTGCATTTTTTCATCGATATAGTCTGATACCTTTCCAGCTCCTCTACGTGCAACTTCTATTGCAGCGCCTGTAGCTACAGCACTAACTAATCCTGCGGGAGTAAATTTCCTTGCCTTTAATGCCATCAAAGCCCAAGTTTTGAATGAATTTTTGGCTACAGATTTTGTCACTCCATCTTGTTTTTCTGGTTCCTCTTTTTTCGCAAACCTTCTCAAAAGGCCTCTCGCTTTTAATCCAGCATCTGCAACTTTTTTCAATCGATCAATATTTTGTTTTTCAATTGCCATAAGCATCCGGCGTACTCTAATTATACGCCAGAAATCAAAGAATATCCATATCCCAGCAAAAAGAATTATCCAAGTTAATCCAAAATAATTTGTTTCGTCCCAGGATCCCCATCCCAAGGGATCAATTATGACTCTAAAAATTATTACCAATAGCATCGGTAAGAAAAATGCTAAAATCTCATTTAACGCTAGCAATGTGAATCCTCTTACTGGTAATTCTTTGAGTCTTTTGAAAATCCATCCACCGTGGGGAGATAGTTGTTTGGTGACACTCAAAAATGGCTTCAGCAACAATATTAATCGCATAATCATTGGAACAAATAGGAACCAAATATATGCATCCCAAACATCATTTGGAGGAAATTGGGCGAAGTCAAGAGGCTGCGTCACGAGTCGTCTTGGGGCTTTTCCTTTTTCAATTAAAGGCCGCAGGGTTCATGCCTCCGATATACTTCGGGGTGACATATGCCCTTCTGGCACGGACTATCTGATTGGCTCACCATGAGTATCGATCGTGAGTGGATTGATGCTAATGTAAAATGGAAGGATTTTGGCACAGGTGTACGTTTAGGAAGGCTTGCAAGAGAAGATTCTACTTCACTCGTACTATATGATGTAATAAGTGATGTAGACATTGATGCATTCATGCCACACAGTCATCCTGGTGGAGAAGTGTACATTGTACTGGAAGGTGAAGTGTGGGATGAAGATGGAACATATCCAGAAGGTTCAATTGTTTGGATGGATAGAGAAACTACACACACTCCAAGAACAAGAGGTCAGACACTAATTCTAGTTTTGTGGCCAGAAGGTGTAAAGGCTGCTTAGGTGAAATTGATGTGGACAAATATATCTGCTTACAAATTTTTCAGTATGCCTGATTTTGAAGATTTAAGAAATCCTCTGAAGGAATTTTGTGATTCTAATGGTATTTTTGGTACAATCTTACTGTCGCCTGAAGGTATCAACATCTTCTTATCTGCGCCCAGAGAAAACATTGATTTATTCGTCAAACATATACGTGAGGATGTACGCTTTTCTGATATCTGGATTAAATATTCTGAGTCAAATGAATGTGCATTTCGCAGAATGAATGTGCGTCTCAAAAAAGAAATTATATCAATGGGTGATCCAAGTGTAAAACCTCATGAATTTACTGGAGATTCAATCGAGCCAAAACAATTCAAAAGATGGTTAGATGAAGGAAAAGATATCACAATATTGGATACGAGAAATGATTATGAAATAAGAATGGGAACCTTTGAAGGAGCTGTTGATTTTGACATACAAACATTCCGTGGGTTTCCTGATGCAGTAGCGCAATCTGAAATTCCGAAAGATAAACCAGTAGTGATATTTTGTACTGGAGGGATTCGTTGTGAAAAAGCAAGTGTTGTAATGTTAAATCAAGGATTTCAAGAAGTTTACCAGATTAACGGTGGCATACTGAACTATTTTGAAGAAACTGGAGGGGCTCATTGGAATGGTGAATGCTTCGTTTTTGATAGACGAGTTGGAGTTAAAGGAGATTTATCAGAAACCGATTCCGAAGTTTGCTGGGCTTGCAGAGAGCCATTAACCTTTGAAGAAGTAAGTAGCCCTGATTACATCCGAGGGAAATGTTGCCCTTATTGTGTAGAGGCAAAGGCATGAAGGTCCCCATATTGTATTCATTTCGTCGCTGCCCTTACGCAATGCGTGCTAGAATGGCAATTGTTCGTACCAATTTTGAATATGAACATCGCGAAGTAATTTTACGAGATAGGCCTGCTCATATGTTAGAAATTTCACCAAAAGGAACTGTTCCTGTAATGCTACTAGAAGATGGTACGGTAATTGAAGAAAGTCTTGATATTATGCAGTATATTCTAAATTGGAATTTGACAGAAAATGAAAAATTATGGATTAGCAATAATGATGATGAATTTAAATTTCATTTGGATCGCTATAAATATCCAAATCGTTATGAAAATGTCGATCCTTTAGAACATAGAAATAAGGCATCTGAATTTATTAAATCACTAAATAATGAAATACCAAAGGGACATTTAAGTGATGCGATATTCCCCTTTGTAAGGCAATTCGCAAACCACAATAGAGAATGGTTTGACTCTCAGAATTGGGAAAAAGTGCATGAATGGCTTTCAACAAATCTTGAAAGTAAAGAGTTTGCAAAGTGTATGATTAAATTCGACTTATGGAAAGAATAATTGCTTTGCATATGACCACAAGTTACTCGTGTCTAAACTTCCTCAGCACTACATGGACAGAATCCGCAAACAGCTAAAGAAATTCTCTGACGCTGCTAGTGATTCGGAAAACCCTCTTTCTTGGTTTGAAACATTATATGAACATGCTAATGGAGATAATGAATGGATACCATGGTCTAAGGGTGATGTAAATCCCTTCCTAAAGGAATGGATTAACTCAGAACATCAAGTAGGCAATGCCCTTGTTGTTGGATGTGGATTAGGAGAGGATGCTGCTTATCTGACAAATATGGGATGGAGAGTTACAGCTTTCGATTTGTCCCCTAGTGCAATTGAGTGGGCAAAAAAAATCTATTCTGAATTGAATATTGATTGGCAAGTAGCAGATTTAACCTCTCCACCTGAAAAATGGTTCAATAAATTTGATCTAGTTGTCGAAGTGCATATATTACAAGCAATACCTGAAAATATACGCATTAATGCTGCTCCAAATTTGGCGAAATTTGTCTCACAAGATGGACATCTTATCTGTATTGGAAGAATTGATGAGTTTGGTGAAGATGTAGATGGGCCACCTTGGCCACTTGATAGATTGTTTATTCAATCAATTGGTCAAAACCTCAAGGAAATTCAATACTATTGCAAAAGATTAGACGGAGACGAAGAAAATATACTAAGATACTGTTCCGTATGGAAAAATCTCTAATCAATCCTAAATAAACAAATTTTCGGTTTTTCGAATATCTTGTGTCGGTATTTTGCAATCAATCGGTAGACAATGTCTCGCAAAGGCAATGGTACCAACCAAAACACTGGAAACCACATAGAATAATACCATCTCATGTATAACAAGCAACGAATTCCTGCTGCTGATCTAATGTATGATTTGCCATTTCTAATCAAGTAAACTGAATCGGCATCTTGTTGCTTCTTGGGTAGTTTTGTTATCATTATCTGTGCATCATCTGACAAGATTGGCCTATATCCAAGATCTATTCCTTTTGCTAGCCTTTTGTCGATAAATGTTGCAAGTCGGTGACACAACCCACAATCGCCATCTAGTAACAAATAATCTCGATCATTAGACATTTTATCACTCCACTAACTCTACTGACCAAGTTCGAACATGAACACCTTCAGAAACGTGCACATAATCTGGTTTCAAAGGATTCTCTATGCCGAGATTAAAGGATTCTGTTAATGAATTCGAACTAATTTCGGCTTCTGCAACTTGAAACTTCCAAGGATTATGTAATGTATAAGCCATTTTCAACGAGCCTTTATGTTCAACATATAGGCAATATCTTTCGAATAAAAAATATTCTAATGTTCCATGTTCTGCTTGCATTATCGGACCAATAGGTACACTCTTTCCTTGTAATGAAATCTCGTCATCAGGTCGTTTTGAATTCCATTTGTATTGGTTTTTTGATATCTCTAATTTGCATTTGGAATATCGGTAGGGTAAGCCGTAAAATTTTGGGGCATAAGCACAAGTAACCCTACTTTCAGCATCTAATGTCAAAAAGAAAACTCCTGGTTTTCCATTTTTTGTTACGTATGTCCTAACATTAAATTCAGGAAATGTAGAAATCCCATACACTGATGGTAATAGCCTAGGTCTTACCCCTTTCATCAAAAATGGTATTGTACCAACATAAGCTTTACCATCAAACAAATCCAATTCAAGTCCATCAGGAAGGTGATTTGCTAACTTTTCGGGATCTATTTCCCAATGCATGAAACTCAAATAACGCCATTGTTGGCTCAATGAATATGCTCTTTTAGGCATCTCAAAAGGCAGATGATCTCGACGAAATTCTCTGCCCATGATTATACTAAACGTGTTTATCGTTTCAACATACCTTGAAGAAATGCTCAAGATTCGACCATTGGTCTACTAGAACCACAAGACGGACACAATTGTTCATCTGAGTCTCCATAATCATGATTACATGCAGGGCATGATGTTGCCAATACCAATTCTATGCTAACTGGGGATGCGACTGATTCGCCGACTATCGACAATAAACCACTTTCTAATTCTCCTACTGAATATCTTCCAGGCCCTCCCATCTGAGTCAAGATATCTGGAGGCAATGTCACAGTTCCCATATCATCAACAATCAATTCGCGACCTTCTGAAAGATCTTCAACATTGATGCTCTTACCATGTTCAGCTACAAATCTGCCATCTCTTAATTCAAGTGAACGATTACAAAAGGCAGCTACTTCCTTTGAATGTGTTACAAGTAAGAATGCAACTTGATCTTCTTCATGCAATTTCTTGAATAGTGTAAGTACTTCTCTGCTAGTAACTGGATCAAGAGCACCCGTAGGCTCATCGGCTAGAATTAATCGCGGGTTTGTGATTAATGCTCTAGCTATTGCAACACGTTGCTGCTCTCCTCCTGAAAGTAACTTTGGAATCGCTTTTGCACGGTGTAGCATTCCAAGTTTGTCTAACAATTCGTCTGCTTTAGATAATGCAATCTTAGAAGAAATGCCCTGATTGCGTAATGGTTGTGCTACATTATCTCTAGCATTCAAATGTGGAAGCAAATTCCCTTCTTGGAAGATGAAAGAAATTGTGTTTTGACGCAATTTAACTAATTCTTTACCAGTAATCCTAGTCATGTTTTCTCCTGCCAAAGATACTGATCCTGCACTTGGTTTCATTAATCCACCCAAACACTTCAACAGAGTGGATTTACCAGAACCTGAGGGGCCAACGACAGCCACGGCTTCGCCTGCTTTCATTTTAATGTGCAATCCTCTGAGGGCAACTACATTGCCATCAATTGCTTTTGATTCATAAACATGATACAAACCATCTGCTTGTAGAATATTTTCAGACATCTTACTCCCCCTTCAAAACACTAGATAAATCAGAACGGAGTGCTTTCCGTGTAGTAATTAGTAATGCTGTTACAACAGCAATGAATACTGCACAGGCTACTAATCCTAATTCAAGCCAAGGCCATTGTAATTCACGTGTAATCGCAGATTCTGAAGCGCCACCTAGCAACTGGAATATAAATCCAAATACGTTAAACAAACCATTGAACGCCATTGACAAACCTACTCCTAACAACACGCCTAATCCCATTGAAACTACTACTATGGATAAAATTTCAAATAATACTAATCTAATTATTTGATTTGGACTTGCCCCAATCGCTTGAAGTACTGCTAATTCCTTCTGCCTTTGATTTAGTACTAAAGAAAGGAATACAAAGGCTGAAGCTATTGCAGCCAAACTTGCAACTATGAATTGTAAACTCAGTAGTCCGGGGGTACCATATATCAATCCACCATTTCGTTCTACTTCTTCATGAGAAGTTTCCCAGTCAATGGCACTATCAAATCTTGAATCAGCCTCAATACTAGCCCTCAATGCTTGTAATTCTTCTCCTGTGAATTCATCTCCTTCTACACTAACAATCCAGGTTGTTGCAGTCAAATTGTCAACCCGGTCATTACCTAATAAGGCCCTATAACCAGATTCTCCTATTATTACACTAGATTCCATTTCTGCTGTTGGAACACCAGGGATAAATTCGTGCGTTCCAATATAAGTTAATGTCGTATTATACGGTGTTATTTCAACCGACATGGAAGAAAAATTTAGTTGGATGTCTTCCCATACAAAATTCACATCTTCAACTTTTGAAGCATCAGCAACTGGATCCAACAAAATATCTCCTGAATCATCATCTCCGCTTCTTCCTGATCCCCATAAATCCATGTCATAAGCCGCATCTCTTCCTGCAGAAAATCCTCCTTCCTGATAAGCAGCTAGTGCATCTTCAACATTATCCCCAGGGATCGCCTGAGGAAGCCACTTGAGTACATTTTCACTATTTTCTAACAAAACAAATGCGCCCACTGAATCACCATCGTCTGGAGTCAAACTAAGTGTAGGAATATGCAATGCTGTAACCTCAACATTAGTTGAACTAATTTCAGAAATCATTGATTCTATCTCACTAGCGCTATGTTGCTGAGTTGAAATTAATTGAAGGTCACTACCAACTGTTACGTCTGCAGTTCTTTCATCTACTAATGTTCCTGTGTATCCTTGAACTGCTGCCAAAGTAACTATCGATAATGTCAACAACATAATGACTGATAAACGATTTACTGATTCGGCAGAACCGCTACCTTTCAAACCACGTTTTACGTCTGATAATAATGGTGTTCTACTGAAGAAGAATTGCATTATTCTTGGACCTGCGGCTCCGATTTTCCCTAAGAGTAATGCACCACCGATCCATAGCATGAATGGCCCAAATACATTCACTAAACCTTCAAAGAACCAATTTGTAATGATGCCATCTTCATCACCATTCATTTCCATCCAAGTATCTATTGCACCTAATGAACCGACAATAAACAAACTCCAATGAAGCCAAACTTTTGGTTTGGTTACTTTCTGTACTTTACTTACTCCTTCATCTATTTCCATTTCCATGAAGTCTCGAGCTTTTGATCGTCCGAATATTAATGCAAGACCAAGTGTGGTTAGAGCTGTAAACAATGTTGCGCCAAAACTTAGAGCCGGATTTACACTAAATCCTAATGCCTTGAATTGCATAAATCCTACACTAGCAAGAACAACAGGTACTGCTGCCATTGCGAGCAAATATCCTAAGAACCAAGCAACTGTCGAAATTACACCCAATTCTAATAGTACCATTCCGCGTAAATCTTCGGCCGTTGCTCCGATCACCCTATGTATCGAAATTTCACGTCTACGTTGCTCTAATGATAAAATTAAGCCATATACTAGTACAGACAATGAAAGAATGACAATTGGAATCATAATGATATAATCAAATGCCTGAATTAATCCAAGGTAGATGTTGAGGAAAAGTATTGTTCCACTCACGATGTCTGCATAATAAAGGCTGATTTCAGAATCTGTATATGTTTTTGATTGCACATCTCTTCCAAGATCGTCTAGCCAATCAGCAGCATCATCAGTTGATGATGTAGGTAATAGCGATCTATCCAAAGTTACTCCAAAAAAGATATGATCGTTGTCAATCAATGTTTTCATTTCTGTATCATTTAAGATAGTCCATGTAGTATAAATCGGATTAGCTGCCAAAGTGGGATTGCTTTGGGGCCACGGCTCATAGATTCCTAATATTGTTAGATTTTCAACAGTAATTTCATGTTGGCAATGCATGAATCCTGTTTCTGGTGAAATTAAGATCTCCCCCTCACAATCTTCTTCCTCCATTTCTCCAGGTAATGCAGTTTCAGATGTGTAAACAAATGTAATATAATTCAAAGTATCATTTACTTCTGCATCTGTTTGACTAGCAATGTCTGATGGGATGTATACTCCTCTTTTTTCCTCCATTTCTTCTGGAGATGTCCAATTGCCCATGTCATAAATTATGTTGCCAGAAATTCGATCTGCAATTACGCCATCAAAGGCACCGGGGCCTAGCAACGATATTGCCCTTTTAGTTGCAACAGGAGGGCCTGTTGTGTATTCATAATCCCAAAGATTATCTTCATCCCAATTACGTAAATCATCAGAGGAATTAGCGTCCTGCATAAGTAATGGCATCGCTTTGAATACATCTTCATTACCAAAGTCAAATGCTCCATGTAAACCTTTTTGCCCCAAAACTACAGTACAATCTGAAAATTCTTTTCTTTCTTCTAACTCAATACAAACATCCAACAAATCAGATGTATTGTTACTCCATCCTTCTGAATCTGGAGATGGAGCTTTTCTAAATTCAACTTTAGCATCAAAGGTATTCGCCTCCAATGAAGTTTCAAAGAAAACTTGTGAAAGCCCCACTCCATAGGAAAGAACTGTTGTGATAACTAGACTCGCTAGAAAAACACCTGCAAAAACTGCCATTCCACGTTCTCTACCCCGCCATGCACCTAATGCTGCAAGTCTGATGCTATCTGGTGAATCTCGAACTCTGCGCTTTATTCTATTCAAGAAATTTTCATCGCTCATTCTTCTTCACCTCCGTCTAATCCCCAGGCAGAACGAATATCGCTAGCAGCTACAGTTCCATCTTTTAATAACAACATTCTATCTGCTTGACTTGCCAAATCTGGATCATGCGTTACCATCAAGATTGATATTGGATTTTTATTGTCGTGACATAATTCTTTGAACAATTTTAGAACTTCAGCACCTGACGCGATATCGAGATTACCTGTTGGTTCATCTGCTAATAGTAGGGGGCGGTTCCCAGCAATTGCACGTGCGATTGCAACTCTTTGTTGTTGGCCGCCTGATAATTGATCTGGGATATGACCCATCCTATCTTCTAGATTTACTCTGATCAATGCCTCTTTTGCCCTCTTATCTGCTTCATCTGAAGGAATCCCTGATATTTCCAAAGCCATTGCCACATTATCTAAAGCAGTGAGATGCTCCAGCAAATGGAAATCTTGGAATATCCAGCCAACTAAATTACGCCTAACATCTACTACAGAAGATGGATTTTTCAAACCATAAGTTCTGTCTCCAAGCGTAATTCCTCCCTCATCACCCGATAGCAATCCTCCAATAATATTCAGAAGAGTCGATTTACCACACCCTGAAGGGCCCATTAATGCAACAAGTTCTCCTGACTTCATTTCCATATTGATTCCTTTCAGAACCTCAAGACGATTTGCGCCAGAACCGAAGGCTTTTGTCAAATCAATAATTTCCAACAGAGCCATGCCAACACCTAAGGTAAATTGGCGTAGCGAAGGGAGGTATATTATGCTTTAATACACGACTTATTCTATTCTGGCTTTACAACCGAGCCAAACGGCAAAAGGCGTAGTAAAGAAATTAATCCAAAACCCAACTTTATCCCACTTCTGTATTGCTGTTTTTCCATAACCTGATTTAACCAGGTCTCTAATTCGATGTCCATTTTTACACCCAGTTTACTTTTGGAAGCGACCCTATAACTTATTTTGGGTGTATTGTTTAAACTAGGTGTTTATTATTACACTTATTTAGATAGGTTTTATCTTTCAATAATCATCTCATCATAGAGCTTGATGTTGAGTAAAATTTCACCAAAATCTCTTGCATATGCGCATAAACGTCTTATTGATTCTGATATTTTAAAATCAAGTAATGTGCTTCTTGCAAATTTTTTATTTTTCATCAATTCTTCTTCGTATTGTGTTAGATTATTTTGGGCCGCTTTCAGTAAATGCCGTGATTCTTCGATTTCGTGTGAATTTCTAACTCTTATGTTAATCATCAATTGTTTGATCGCTTGTTGCCAAACTGGTAATTGAGTTATAGGTGGTTTGCTAAGTTCTACATTGGTACTTTCTGCTGTCTTTACCAAATTGGCCATTATCAATGCATGATCCATCATTCTTTCCAGTGCCCTTGCTAAATTTGAATATTCAACTGCTTGATTACGTCCTAATTTTAGTGATGTTGCAACAACGTGCATGTCCAATGCAATACTTACTTGTCGTTCAACGAGATATGAAAGAGCGTCGACTTCAGATTCTCTCTCGTCAGCGTCTTCTAACAATGTTATTTCATCACCATCGATTACTGAAGCGATATCCCTTACCAATGAGCTTAATTGAGAATACATCCTATTGATGCTTGCATTCAAAGGCATTTCGGCAGCATTTAGTAAACATAGTAATTCAACACTAGATTCTGATTCTTCCATTATCTCAAAGCCTCTAGTATTTCTAAGAAATCTCCTAATCTGCTTACGGAATTTTCTCTCCGAGGTGCTCAGGAATTTGATTATTATATGGTCTACTCCTGCTAAATAGGCCCCCATTAAATGGTCATGAAGAGAATCTACTGGTAAAGAGTCAGCATCTATTGAAACTCGTTTTTGTTGTTTATCTGATTTGCTAATAGAGGACAATCTAAGTGCGCCACTCGGCCTCCAATCTACTCTTACTCCATCGCGGGGACTGAGTCCCATTTCATCTACCCATGGCTTAGGTAAACTTAGAGTATAAGTTGAGCCCCCAGTCAGTTGTACTTTTCGTATGTCGATATCGCCTGGGCCATATGCCATCTTGCTCAATTACATGCAATATTTACTTCTATATAGATTACGGGGGCGTTAGGTGATATACCTTCCAACTGCACAAACACACTATGGAACCCACCACTATCATACTCGCTGCAGGATTTGCTGTTTGTGTATATATGGCTTGGAATATTGGTGCTAATGATGTTGCAAATGCCATGGGCACTAGTGTTGGCAGTGGTGCTCTAACTCTAAGACGCGCAATCATTGTGGCTGCGGTTTTCGAGTTCTGTGGTGCTGTCTTTTTCGGTAGTCATGTTACTGATACAATTAGAAAGGGTGTTCTTGATTTTGGCGATGATGGTTTTTCTAAAGAACTAAGTCAAGATTTGATGTATGGATTCATGGGTGCACTTTTAGCGGCTGCTATTTGGTTAACTATAGCCACAAAATACGGATTACCTGTTTCAACTACTCACAGTATTGTTGGAGGAGTAATAGGTATGGGCCTCTATATTCAGGCTGATTCTGTCAACTGGAGTAAAGTTACTGAAATTGTGATTAGTTGGGTTGCTTCACCTTTATTGGGAGCAATTCTTGCTTTCATTTCCTTCCGGATAATAAAGAAGGTGATTTTCGATCACGAAAGTCCTCTCGAACGAACAAGGAGCATTGCGCCACTTCTTGCATTACCTACATTCTTTGTACTAGGTTTAGCATTACAATTCAAAGGACTCAAAGGGTTTTACAAAAATTTGGACGCTGGAGGCTATATTAACAAAGTTGAATGGTTACCATGTGACCCTGCCAAATATACCTGCAACACATTTAATCCGTTTTCTGAAGGTGCATGGATTCCTTTGAACAGTTTTCTAGTTGCATTAGCTATTGGTATTGTGGCAAGTACTGTATTGTGGTATGTTCTAAAACGCTACAAATTCAAAGAAGAAGGTTATGATGGTGTTGAAAGAGTATTCATTTGGTTACAAATAATCACTGCGTGTTATGTTGCTTTCGCCCATGGTGCTAATGATGTTGCAAACGCGATAGGGCCAATGGCAGCGATTTATGATATTGCATCATCAACCACAGGAATATTGTCTCCTGAAAAGGTAGATGTGCCAATTTGGCTTCTGCTTATTGGAGGCATTGGAATCACAATTGGTGTTGCTACTTGGGGATACAAAGTTATGGATACAATAGGTAGTAAAATCACACACATCACACCTTCTCGTGGTTTTGCTGCAGAATTTGGAGCGGCTACAACAGTGTTGATTTTCTCAATGCCTTTCCTTGCAGTACCAATCTCAACAACACATACCTTGGTTGGAGCTGTTGTAGGAGTAGGTTTGGCTGGCGGGGCCGCGGCAGTAGATTTCAGAGTATTTGGGAAAATTGCAGCGAGTTGGGTTGCAAGTTTACCTGTCGCTGGATTTGGTTCTGTATTATTCTTCATATTATTTGCTGGAAGCCCAACAAACGTTGCAATAGTAGTATTACTCTCAATTATTATCACTGTCTTCATAATGCTCAAGACTGATAATGTTGAAGATGAAACAATTGATTCTGTCATAACTTCACAACCATTTGATCAATTCCATGAACACGCTAAAGCTGTTCAAAAAACTGTTGAATGTATGAATGATGCAATTAATGCAGCAGCCAAAGGAAAGGATCCAAGCAAATTCATAACTGCCACGATCGAATCTGAGTTAGAAGCTGATATTATCAAATCCAAAATACAAGGTGAAATAGGAACTGGCATAAGGTTTGCAATTGGCAGAGACACGTTCCTACACATGCTTTCTCGACAAGATAGAATTGCAGATTATGCACAAAATGTTGCCGAGCAATTATCTTTTAGAGAATTATTTGATGATAAAATTGCTCGAAAAAATCTGATGAAAATGGCCGCTGCAGTCTTAGAAACAGTAAACAGTTATGAAAAGGCAGTTGATTCATTAAAAGAATTAACACAATCAGGGTTCACAAAGAAAGAAAAAGATTCTCTTTTGGAATGTATACGTGAAGTTAATTTGAAAGAGCATGAAGCTGATGAAATTGAAGCAATCGCTGCAGCACACGTCTTTTCTAATGGTGATGAAGAACCTCTTGCTGCAATACACATGTACCGTGTTCTGCAAAGGATGGATGACGTCGCAAATTCTTGTGAAAAGGCTGCAAATGCCTTTTTACCAAGTCTTTCACGATGAGCTTTCTGCTATCAAAGAATCCAATTTTTTATCCATTACCCATTTCCATAAGGGAGGAATAAGTGCAAGCCATAGGCAATAATAGTAACCACTTGGCAGTTGAGGCGATTTTTCATATGCTCTTAACTCCCATATTGGATCACTCGCTTTGAGATGATGTGCAGGGTGCAAAGGCAACTCTAACAGTGTCCACCGAGACCAAGTAGAACGACTTTCCCAGGAATGCATCATTGTATGTCTCTCGCCAACTTCTCTCCGTAAACCATAGTGTTGCATGTAGTTTACATATTCAAGCAATATTATAGCTAACCCTGCATTAATTAAAAACGCAAAAACCATCGCTGAAGAATAATACCAAATTATTCCAACTAAAGCAATTTGTATAATCATACCTCTTATTGTGGAATTAGTGAATAATGTTGCGCCTTTACGTGAATTCGTTTTGTATGCTGAAACGAATTGTCGTGGAACAGTCTGCAAGAGGTGGACCCAATATCCTCTGCCTCTAGGAGATGATGCAGGGTCCTTGACTGTTGCATAATTTCTGTGATGGCCATTATTATGCTCAGTAGTGAAATGAAGATACAATACTAATAACAAATTTAGTCTAGCCATCCACCATAGTTTCGAACCCTTACGGCGATGCCCTTGTTCATGAGCATTTACGATCCCACTTATCCCACTTACAATTCCAACTGAAAGTGCACCCAAGGCAACCTGTAGTGTAAATCCATCTAAATCTGCTCTCCAAAGTAAAACTCCAATTGAAATAAAGACAAAAATGGAATGCGAAGCTAACAAACTGTTCCATGCAAACTTGTTGATTTCCCCACGTGTAGGCGCTCTATCGGGAAATATCAAATCTAAAAATGGTCCAATACCTACTGCAAAAACAAAGCCCGAAAACATCCAATACCCGCCTACGAATAAACTGGAAATAGTAATTATCGGCAAGATGAAACCCAACAAATGAGGAATCCATCCCTCTTCATGAGTATCCATCAAAGAAGGCCAGAATGGTCCTCATATTCAAGCGTGTGTTTGAAATCATCAACATTAGTCGGATAACCAATGGACGCCCTCCTTAAGGCCAAGTTGCAAAAGCAACGTTACCACATTGTCGGAGAACATGGTGGGGTCAAGATTTGCCACTGGACTAAAGAATCACTCCTACGAGATCGCCAATGTTACAAAGGTAAATTTTACGGAGTTGCAAGCCATAATTGTATGCAAATGTCACCAGTTGTTGATCAATGTAACCTTGCATGTTCCTATTGTTGGAGAGAGCCACATATGGATACTCTAGAATTAACAGACCAAGACCCTCTAGAAATGTTATACGATTCCGTAAAAGCACAAAGAAGATTACTTTCAGGATTTGGCGGAAATCCCAAAGTTCCAAAGGAAAAATTTCTAGATGCCCAAAATCCAAAACATGTAGCAATTTCACTTAATGGCGAACCTACTCTCTACAATCAACTTTCAGAATATATCGAACTATGTCATGCACATGGTATGACTACAATGCTTGTTACAAATGGTACACTACCCAAGGTTTTAGAAAAATTGGACACACTCCCAACTCAATTATATGTTTCAGTTGATGCTCCAAATAAGAAAGTTTTCGATGAAATATGCAAGCCTAAATGGAATTCAGGAGCATGGCACAAATTTGTTGAAACTATCGATTTATTGCCAAGCCTTGATACTAGAATTGTATGCAGGCACACACTTATCAAGGGGAGGAATATGAATTCAGAACATATACCCCAATACGCTGCTTTAGATAATCGTGCAGATCCTGATTGGATTGAATGTAAAGGATATGTCCATGTTGGTAATTCGCGAGAAAATTTGACTGGGGATAATATGCCATTACACGAAGATATTTTGGAATTTTCAAATACATTAGCCCCATTAACAAATCGAAAATTGCTCGATGATTCTCCTCCAAGTAGAGTTAGTTTGATTGGAAATAAAATTGTTCCAATTCCAATACCAGAAGCTACAATGTTCTTTCCAGAAGACCTAGGTATTGCTAAGCCAATTAAGCATTTGAAAATTGTACAATGAGGCGGTAATTTGAGGAAAGTCATGGTTGCTAGAGGTGGGGCAATGTCGCCCCACTCCGGGTTAGGAAGCACCCACGATGCTCTTGTTAACAGATTAATTTCGGGTGAGATCGAAGGTTATGAACTTGGAGATGTTCACGAGTATAACCTAAGCAATAATCCAGTAAAACGTCTCTGGAGAAGATGGTTCAGTAGTCCAAAAAAAGTTAACAATTTAGAGGCCGTAAATGACATCGTCCACATCACTGATCAGGAACAAGGGGGGTTAGTTCCAATTAATGGAAAATCGGTTGTAACCGTTCATGATTTATTTCATCTATTTCCAAGTAAAAGAGATGGTATAAAAATTGGAGATCAAAAGCCACCTTTTGTACGTCGGAAAGATTTGGCGAAAATCAAAAATGGTTTGTCTCGAGCAAGTTTGCTTATTTGTGTATCAAAGAATACTCAACAAGAATGTGAAATGCGATTTCCTGGTGTGTCTACTGCTTGGATTCCTCATGCAATAAACATTGAAGAATACTCTATTAAGACTGAGCGTCCTTCTTGGTTTAATGAGGGATGTAATTTACTTATTGTTGGTAGCGAAGAGCCTAGAAAAAGAGTTGATTTCGCCGTACAGGTTTGTGGCGGAATGGATGTGACTCTCCACAAGATAGGAGCTGAATCTTCAGAAAAATCAAAAAAAGAATTATGCTCACTTGCTAGCGAAGTAAATTGCAATCTAAATTGGATTGGTGCAATTGAGCAAAACGAGATGATTGCTGCTTTGCAACATGCAAATGCTCTTCTGTTTCCTTCAGTTGCTGAAGGATTTGGATTACCACCTTTAGAAGCATACGCTGCAGGTACAGTTGCATTAGTTGCAGATGCTCCAGCGCATAATGAAATTCCATTAGAGCACCATATATTGCCACATGACGATCTAGAAATGTGGAGAACTGCAATTACAGAATTAAAGGATGAAAGTTCAGATGTGAAATCTAGAGCTGAAGAGTTTTCAATTCAAAAATGGGCTGTTCGACTTAAACAGGCATATAATTCATTATTTTGATTTTATAATTCTGGCCGTTGACTTCATGGAGGGGTTTGGGGTGGCAGGTAATATGCAGCCAGTACAGAGTGTAGCAATAATCGGTGCAGGTAACATGGGTTCAGGTATAGCTCAAAAAACAGCCCAAGAAGAATTTGATGTTCAAATGGTTGATAGAGAAGCCCAATGGGTTGAACGTGGTCAATCAATAATTGCTAATTTCCTCTCTGAAGCAGTTGAAAGACGTATCTTTTCACCACAGAAGGTAGAAGAAATTCAAGGAAGAATTACTGGAGTTGTTGGAACTGAAAACACTTCTCCTGATACTGATTTGGTAATTGAAGCCGTTTTCGAAGATTTTGACATAAAAACTGAGGTTTTCAACGCACTAAACAAAGTATGTGGTGATAAAACAATACTTGCATCAAATACATCCTCACTATCCGTCAATAAATTAGCCGAAGCAAGTGGCCGCACCGATCGTTTTGTTGGTTTACACTTCTTCTATCATCCTGCAAAAAACAGACTAGTAGAGGTAATCCCTGGCATTAATACTTCAAAATCAACAATTGAGCGTACAGTTCAATACTGCAAAGGACTAGGTAAAGTAGTGATTATCTGCAAAGATAGGCCGGGATTTGTAGTAAATCGATTCTTTGTACCTTGGTTAAATGAAGCATGTTTGTTGCTTCAGGAAGGTATAGCAACAACTGCAGCAATTGATTATGTGGCTATGAAAGCATTCAATATTGGCATGGGCCCCTTTGCTTTAATGAATCTAACTGGGCCGCCAATTGCATTACATTCAACCGATTACCTTGCAAGCCAACTTGATACACCTAGATATGTTGGATCTGAAAACCTCAGAGAATTGGTTAGTAAAGGAGAAATGTGGGCAATTGGAGACGATGTTGAATGTTCAAAAGAGGCATCAGAAATAATTAGAACACGTTTAATGGGCCAGGTTTTTGCTGTTGCAGGACAAATTGTAGATGAAGAAATATGTTCACTTGAAGATGTCGATAGAGGTGCAAAGGTAGGGTTGCGTTGGGCTAGAGGTCCCTTTGAACTTGCAAATCGCGTGGGGATTAATATTGCAAAATCAATGGCTGAAAATTTCTGTGAACTAGCTAATTTGGCAATCCCAAAGGTATGGAAAAGAGATGAAAAATTCAAATTCAATTATGTTGATACTAGTATTTCCAATGGTATTTCAACAATCACAATAAACAGACCAGAAGCTATGAATGCATTGAATGAGATTGTTGTGAAACAATTAGAATTGGCAATAGACAAGGCGAATTCAGATGATTCAATACATACGATTGTTCTTGATGGGGCAGGTAAAGCATTTGTTGCAGGAGCCGATGTGAAGTTCTTTGTTGACAATATTCGTTCTGATACATTCTCAAAAATTTATGATTTTACGGCACATGGGCATGCAGTTCAAGATAAATTGGAAAACTCTGGAAAAACTACCGTCGCACTAACAACAGGTCTTGCTCTTGGAGGGGGCCTAGAACTAGCACTCGCTTGTGATTACAGAATTGGAACAAGGAAAACACAATTCAGATTCCCAGAGACTAGTATTGGTATTTATCCTGGCCTAGGAGGTACACAGCGCACTGCACGTATTTGCGGTATTCCCTCTGCCCGGTGGGCTGTATTATCTGGTAATTTCATGGATGCTCAAACTGCTACTGATTTAGGCCTAGTTAGTCATTTAGTGGATGTTTCAAATGTTAATTCGACAATTGATGAAATTGCACAAATAGGAAAACCAGCAAACAAATATCTTGGTATTCCAAATAATTCTGATTCAAAGGTTGCAAAATTTGCTTCCGCGTTTTATAGTGATGAAAACATTGAGACAATACTTGCAGGAAATTGTCCTGCTGGATTTGATTCCGAGGATCGTAATGTTTCAAAGCAATTAAGATCAATCTCTAGAACTGCACCGATTGCATTGAAAGTGGCTGCTGATTTAATTGATAAATCAAGTTCTACTAACCTTTCAGAGGGCTTAGAATGCGAATTGAAATCCCTAGAACACATATTCTCTACAGCAGATGCACTTGAAGGTTTAAGTGCATTAATTGAAGGTAGAAAGCCTGCTTATCAAAACAAGTAGTAGTGTATAATCAACACTATGTTTTATCATTGACACCTTCTGAGCGGAAATATGCCCGAACCTCCTCTGAAACTACCAACAGAGGCTTTGGATAATATTGAGGTTCGAATCTCTAATACAATATCAAACGGTAAAGAAATTCGAGAATTATTCGCTCGACATTCTGATAATGATACGTGGAATTCGGACTGGGAAGTTGAAGCCGCTGTAGAAGCATTGCATGTATTTGGCAGTAGATGGACTATCGAAATATTAGCAACCTTGTATATCGCTGGATCTCGAAGATTTAACCAACTTAAAACACTGCTTTCAGGTATATCCTCAAGAACTCTTTCAGACAAATTACGCTTCTTAACTGATGAGGGACTAGTAATCAGACAAGTGGATGATGGACCTCCAATACGTGTCGATTACATACTTTCAGAACATGGAATAACATGTGGAAGATTGCTTTCCCCACTAGTTGCACATTTGAAAATTCATCTTGGCTCTGTAGAATCCAAATAAATAGACAAGAGACCGAATCAATTACAAGAGAGCAGTTCTGAAGGTTTGGTATGGCACTACTCCGCCAATGGATTAACCAGCGCCCGTGGCTTGCTGCTGGATTAGCGGGTTCTACCGGTGGTTTCCTAGGACTGGGAGCAAGTTTGTCGATTTTTGGATTAGCTAAACAGGGTGTAAAAACAAAGTTTCTAGACATAGAGCATCCACTTAGGAGAAGAATCTTAAGAACATTAGAAATAAATCCTGGATTATGTTATCGTGAATTACAAAATCGACTTTCAGCTGCTAATGGAACACTTAGGCATCACCTAGATGTATTGCAAGGTCGTAAGGCAATAACAATTTATTCCGTTAATGGAAGAACTTGTTATTTTGCAGGAGCGCCATCTCAAGTAGAAATTCTGAGAGGTATTGATGTAATTGAATCTGAAGCCGCAAGAAGATTACCAATTGGATTATCACTAGTACAAAGAACAATTATTGATGACGTAAGAGAGAATGGAATTCCTAGATCACAGGCATCTTTAGCGCGTAGAATTGGTAGAACTAGAGCAACAGTTCATTCTGCGATCAAAGTATTAAGACGTAGAGGGATAATGAGAGAAGATAGAATTGAGTTAGCACCTCATCTAATTGATGATGAATTGTGGCCCAATACACGTACGATTGATTATGATTGGTCGGATGACAGGTAATGATTTACTAAACGCCTCCTGAGCGACGATTAATGCGCATTGTTCAAAACCAATTGGCTCCCGTCAATTGCTATGTTTGATTTACGGTTGCAAGAAATAGCGCTACCGGGTAGGTCTAAAGACCCAGATATGCTAATCTCTTGGTTGATAGATACTTTGTGCCTACATAGAAGAAGGGATGATGGTGTAGCTAGTGAAGAGGTCTTCTCACCAATACACAGAACACTTCGAGAAAATTTATTTGCAAATCCATCTATTGGTTTTGAGACTCGCCAATTAGCCGAGGAAATCGGTTTAACTCCTGCAGCAATTCATCATCACTTTTCAAGACTAGTAAATGCAGGATTGATTACTTCAACTAGCGGGAATGGATGGAGGCGATATCATCTCGTTGGTGGCTCACTAACGAATGCTGTCGAAAATATGGTTGGGAGAGCTAAAATGGTCCAGAAACAGCGATTTAAACAACTTAATGAATATTGGAATAGGGGCAATAATACTACTCTAGAAATTGAACTTGAAGAATCTGAAAAACCTATGTTGCTCCTAAGAATTAGAGAATGGGCACCTACAGAAGAAGGGCAAAGTGAACTTAGTTTATTTATGGCAGATTGTGGCCTACTAGGCGAAAGACCTGGCAAAGAAATAAATTCTGATTCTATAAGTGTAAAGGCCTTCAATTTGCTATTAAATAGCGGCCCACCACTTTCAATTGATGAGGTTGCTTCAAAAGTAAAAGCCCCCAAACCAAGAATTGGAAGAATTTTGGAAAGGTTTCGAGCAACTGGTATGGTAGAAAGGATTGCTCGCACTGATAGATTAGATGCTAATCTGTGGTCTGCAATGAATACACAGTACCTGCGTAGAGGAGAAGATTGGATGCTAAAGAAAGGTGGATTTGAAAGATTAAACATTGACAACTCACTCTTCAAGAAACTAAAGAAAAATAAGTTAACTCCAAAAGATGTTAAGTCAGCAATGAAAAAAATTAGCCCAAGAAACCAAATGTTATTATTGAATCTGTTAGGAGGAAGATTGCCTTATGGATACAGATTATGTGGAAGCAATAATGCACTGATGGAAAGAAGGGCCACAGAAAATCTTGAACGTATCTTGCGTAGAATTGCAAAGGTTACTGAAACTCTTGAAAAAACGCTCTGAGGTGCATTAATGATTCAAGCTGCTCGTGGAGAATGGGAAGGGGATACTCGTGAATTATTCTTAGCCCCTATGTCTGGTGTTAGCGAATTGCCATACAGATTATTGGCATTAGAATGTGGAGCCGATGTTACAATTACAGAATTTACCTCATCAGCAGCACTGACAAGAGAAGTTGCAAGGTCATGGTCTAGAATGGAAAGCCATCCTAGTGAGAAGCCATTCATCCCCCAAATATTTGGTGGCGATCCTTCCGAAATGCGATTAGCAGCTAGCATGCTAAATGACAGAGCTGATATTATTGATCTTAACTTTGGTTGCCCTGCTCCAAAAGTAACCAAAATTTGTGCAGGTGCGGCTCTCATGGGGCAACCTGAAGATCTTGTTAGTATGACTCGCTCAATTATTCAAGAAGTAGACTGCCCGGTTACTGCAAAAATGCGTTTGGGAACTGGTAACAAATTCAACAACGCCATTGAAATATCAAAGGAATTGGAAAACATTGGAGTTGCAAGGTTGTGTGTTCATGGTAGGACTTTGAAACAAAGATATAGTGGTGAAGCAGATTGGAATTATATTCAAAATGTTGTCGAATCAGTAGAAATACCAGTAATTGCAAATGGAGATATTATTGATTCATCCAGTGCTGCTGCTTGTTTGGAAACAACTAGTGCTGCCGGCTTGATGATTGGTAGGGGTGCAATAGGAAGGCCGACTGTTTTTGGAGAAATTAAATCGGAATTAGGATGGATTGATGAAGAATCATTGCCCTGGGTTGATCATAATTGGTATAACTTATCTGAGATAGGAAAAACATTTGCTAGTAGAAAATGGGCATGGGATCGTTATTTAGAATTAGCAAAAGGAACTACAGGACTACGTCCAAAATGGCTTAAACGGCATGCAACTGCTTTCACTAAAGGACTTCCTGGAGCAAAGGCGGCACGAGTAAAAATGCATGAAACTGAAACCAGTGACCAATTTGCAATGAGTATTAGTCAATTTCTTGCTCAGAAGGTTGATTCCCAGTCTTCTAAATCCTGAGATTCTGCCCATGCTTCATCGGTAGTCTCTCCACGTACCTTTAGAACTTCACGGGCCAATAACCAATATAGTAAGGAAAGTGATTTTCTACCCTTGTTGTTAGCTGGCAGTGCCAAGTCAACATTACGCAAATTATTGTTAGCATCAACTATGCCAACTATAGGTAATCCAGTATTTACAGCCTCACGTAGTGCTTGCTGATCTGCTGCTGGGTCAGTTACAAAAAGCATATCTGGTTCAACATAAGAACGTAGAGCAGGATTTGTCAAACTTCCTGGAATAAAACGTCCAACTGCAGCATTTGCCCCAATTGCTTCAGCGAATTTTCTTGCTGGGCGTTGTCCATATTGACGTGCACTAACTACCATTACATTTGCTGAATCATAATTATTTACAAAGTTAGCAATTGCTCGTATTCTTGAATCTGTAATTCCAATATCAATTAGATATAATCCATCATCACGAACCTCTTGAATAAAGGTAGCCATATCTGCACTCTTTTGTTGAGTACCTATGTGGACTGCATTAGTCTCGTATGTTTCCCTATCTATTAGAAGTTCAGTCATTCTATTGACCTCGGCATTCGGGCCACCAGCCCCCCCTAAATAACCGCTTCGTACAGTAACAATAAGTCATATTCACCAATAATCATACTGATTCCTGTATTCATGTAGGGACAATGTTCTTGCTAAAAGGATATTGTGACACTAATTACGGGAGGGTTTCTATGGCCAATACATTTCAGGAAAAAACGGTTATTGCAACCGAATCCGATGATGGTTATTGGCGCAATGCAGACGGAGAAACATTGCACGTATCTGCAAGTGATTTAGAGCGGCATGCTTACTGTCCGCTATCTTGGTCTCTCGCCCGTTCTGGAAAGGTTGGCAAAGGTGAAGCTGTGGCTGCGGGCAGAATTGCTCATTCCGAAATTCATAAGAAAATTGGAGATTTCAAAGAGCGCCAACTAGAATTACGTAAAGCATTCTTAATTTGGTCATGGTGGTTTACAATAATTTTTATTTTTATTGGAGATGCTATCATTTTCATCAATCTGGATTATCAAACTGAACAACATCTTTTTATCTCCAAATTACTAACAATAATAGCGATTAGCGTCCTAATTATTGCAATACTTGCAATATTCCTTCCATGGAGAAAATGGATCGATTTCCCAACTGATAAAACGTCTCACCTCAAAGAAATTGAAAACTTAGGTGGCGTTCCTGTTGAACCTGTTCTACAACCAATTGGGTTTGTTGGTGGTTGGTATGAAGGAGGACGAATTGAAGCCTCTTTGATGATTTTAGCCATAGTTTTCGGCCTTCATGCTTTAGCGCTACCATGGGCTGAAAACAAAACAAATGCGGGATTTATTCTAATTACAATTGCAATGATATGGACTTTCCTAGCATCATGGCAATTACAACGAGCATTACTAGCTGATAATGCTATGGAAATTGCAAGAATAAATGCAGGTATTGATGAAAATACAGATGTTGCTTATTCCGATGATGATGCTACAGCAGGATTACTTGTTGACAACTTAACTGGTCTCAGAGGTAGGCCTGATCAAATTGTGATTGTTGATGGAGAATTTATCCCTGTCGAACAGAAAACTGGTAAGGTACCGAATAAGCCTCACAAATCACATAAATTACAACTATTGGCTTACCTTCATTTAGTTGAAGCTACTACTAATAGAAAACCTCCATATGGCGTCCTAAAATATAGTGGGGATAACCTACATCCTATTGACTGGGATTCAAGTGCAAAAAAATATCTAATGGCGTCAATAAAAGAAGTTCAGAGATTAATGGTCGAAGGTGGAGCTGAAAGAAATCATGAACGAATTGGAAAATGTCAATCATGTTCTAGAAGATATGCTTGCCCCGATTCATTAGTTTAATCGAATGAACAAACTTCTTCTTGCGGGTACTTCCAACATTCTTTTGTTACTGTAATTATGACTTGGAATGAATCTTTTTGTAACCCTAATAATTCCTCGCCATAACCTCTAGATTCTATTCTCAATGTCCATGTTCCATCTGCGAAAGGAGGAGTGAATGTAGGTACCTTTTGTGCACCTGATTCTGTTAATCTTTGAGACCAAATTGTAGTTCCATTAGAATCACTAAGTGTTGCTTCAACATAATTGAAATCTTCAGTACCTCCGCCAAAATCACCTACTCTTAATGATGCTTGCATGAAAGCTTTGATTTCTGTAACCCGACTATCAACTTCAAAGGTCTCTTGAATTACAAATGGTGTTAATTGGATATCAACAAACGTGTGGTTAATATTTACCTTAAACTCTAATTCTTCGAGTTTTGGTTCCTCTCTCATCCCTTCTATTATTTCACGAGCTGGTACCAAGCCTATACAACCCATATTTGACATTAATAGAATGCTAAACATCCCAAATGCATACATGGCTGTACGGCTGTTCATTGCTTAGCCCAACATGCACATGATTATCAATCACTCCCCTCGATGGTTTGATAGAAGCAAATATACTCGGAGGAACGCCTGAATGAAGTCGAGAGGGACGCCGAGCTTACGCGATGACGAACCCTATGAGTACTGACAGGCACTCACTCAAACTTAGCGCCACAAGTTCCACATTCTGTTGCGTCTTGTCCAATATCAGCACCACAGGCACCACATTCTGCTAATTTTGTTTCTTCTTTGGCGCGTCGCCTTACTCCGCGACGACGCTTTGCATTTGCTTTCGCTGCTGCTACTGGATTAACTTCATCGGCCTCATCTTCAAAGGAGAAATCCATTGCTTCTTCTGGTAAATCATTACCTGCTAGGGAGCGATCTTGTATTCCCATTCCAATTTGAACTTCGTCACCAGGCATTACTCCATCTTCTCCAGTGATTTCATACAATTCTCCACGGATATCTGCATCACTTGCAGATAATTCGTCATCTGTACCATCATCTATACGTGACTGCAAATCCTTTTCTCCAAGGAATGCATCAAGATCATGTCCTTCAAATGATTCTGCAACAGACTTCAGAGTAGTTGTGACTGTGGCCAGTGCTTCTTCTTCATCCAATTCTACTTCTGATGCAACTCTACGGTCATATGCAGCTTCCATCTCTGCCTCTGCTGCTGCTATATTTTCATCCCAATGGCCTTCCAAATCTTCAGCATCATAACCGAATTCTTTGACTGCTTCATCGAAGTTTTCATATCCGGCAGCATGTATTGTTTCTGGGTCTATTTCTTCTTCTTCGACTAAAGGAATTGTTTCTTTGGTTACCTCGCGCTTTTCTCTGCGCTCGAAATATTTTGTAACATCCTGTGTAGCACCACAGTAAGGACAATTTGACAATAGATCTGGTATTGATTCATTACATGTATCACAATCATGGAACTGTTTTCTAGCCTTCTTCAAATTGAATGAACAAGAAGGACAGCGATCCTCTCCTCCAGATAGTTCTCCATCACATGCTGGACAGTAATCGAAAATATCTCTTTCAACTTCTTCATCCACTTTACGTGTCAGGATTATTGCTGCCACTAACACTAATACCAGGAAACCAGCCATAAATCCAATAATTGTAACTGTACCCCATGCTGCTTGTTCCTTCTCATCAAAGGTTTGGCCTTCTGGAACTTTTGTATCTAAAGTCCAAGTTTGTGTATCTGCTACTCTTGAGTTTTCAGAAATAATACTAACAGTAGTACTTGGCGCACTTGCTACAAATGTACATTCAATCGTTAATATTTCACCAATTTCGTTAACTTGGATAGGGATTAATTGGAACTCATATCCTTTTTCATCCTCACAAGAAAAATTCACCTGACCAACTTCTTGTGCTGATGCTTTGATTGACAATTTATACTCTTCATCACCCGTAAGTGGTAATTGTACTGGTAAACCTTCAGCGTCTGTTAGACTCATTGTAGAGCGAGAGAAACTCAGCCTTAATTCTGAAGAGACTGGTATGGTTCCACTTGCGATAGAGTTCATTGGATTGTCATCATACGAAGTTTGTAGAGATACCCAAGTTGCATTGAAGTAAGCAGTATGAGTGCCACTTGCAGTTGATAATACCTTATTCCATAGGTATGTCTCTCCGGATTGGAGTGTGATCATTTGTTCACTGTTTTGATCAAAGGTGAGTCCTTCCCAAGTATAAATCAAATGTCCTTTAACTTCAACATCGCCAGCGTTAGTTATAGAAACCGTCCACTCAACATTCTCACCACTATTGACCTCTGTTTTTGAACGGAAAGCAATTGGATCAACCGCTACATCAGGAATTTCGTATTTGTTAAAATAAGTGCTAATCCTATCATTCTCTATTGTTTCTTGTGTCAGTGATTCAAATGGATCAATAATTGCTGTAACTTCATGGCTACCAGAAGGCAATGTTGAAACATACTGATACAATAAGGAAAAAGACCAACTTTGGCTAGTTCCATCTTGTCCTGAAATCACTACATCAAACAAAGGGAGAGGTAATTCTCCACCAGATTGATCAGTGATTGATAGTTTCATTGGAACTGTAACATTTTGATCTGATCCTGTTCGTTTAATTTCTCCTGAAATCTCCCATGGCCCATTTAACGAATTTTCATCAATCTCTATTGTAAGGTCCCCTACATGTAAAAAGTCTATACGCGGAGAAACAGCAATTGAGTGAGTGAAGGTATTTGACTCATCGGCTTCAACAACTGCATCATCCAAGTCAACTATCACATTAAACTCATGAGTTCCTGTTTCTGGGGCTGTCATTGTATGGTTTAGCCATAATGTGGAGTTTGCCGGAATAGATGTAACATTCAGGACTTCTGAATTTGTTCCAAAATTAAATTGGGCTCTTGAAGAGGGTGCGTCTTCTGAACCAGTATTTTCTAAAAGAACCGAAATTGCAACTTGATCTCCTGAATTTATCTCACTTGGTGAAGAAACAATAGAAGTTACTTCAATATCTGCAAGACCCATCACGTTAAATTCATGATAAAACAACTGTTCTCCAGCACTAGCATAGTCAAAAGAAACCCATACCTTATGCTCACCAACAGTCAAACCAGACTTGACAACTTGAATATCAACTGACTGTTGAGCAGGTATATCTACAGAATTAGCTTCTAACAGTTTGCTTGGGCTTACTCCGTCCCAGTACATTTTCCATAGTACATCTTCTGCTTCAAAATTATTGGTATTTGTTAATGTTAATCTAATGGTTGCAGAACCACCTTCGACGGGATCCGAAGGTGTGATAAAAACGGTAGAAGAACTAGCCTGTACTCCTCCACTATCCTCTGCATTAGCAGGCAATGGCAAAGCGCTCAATACCAGAATCGAAAGGACGAGGACTGTAAGCCTGCACTCCGCCATGATGTACAAGAGGCCGCCGGAGCACTTGAACCAACCGACTAAAGTTACTGTTTCGGAGACTTATCATAGGGCCCTCAACCCCCTCCGAAAGTGCTTTTAGAATGCGAGCATTCAAGGCTGGGTCGTGTTGTCAGGGTTATTGATGAGGCAAGTAGTCTCGGCCATTTTAGTGATAGTCATGCTGACTATCTGTGGATTTTCATCCACTCAACTAAACGATTCCACCAACAAAATGGAGTCAACAAGTAACGTTTCGATTACATTTTCTAATGGCCCTACGGGAGGTGATTCTGTAAAGGGTGTGCATACACTATCATTTGCTACTAGTGGCACAGGAACTATTGATTCAATTGAAGTTGATATTTCAAATGATAATGAAAATTGGACTTCTGTAACAAACATTTCTTCTACTCCATGGTTAACATATTTTGATTCTACAACCTATGACAATGGCTCATGGGTTCTTCGCGCCAGAGGATGGGATTCATCTGTTTCAGATTACACAATATGGCATAGTAGTGGTAGTTTCAACATTGCAAACCAAGTGCCTGTAATCACTTCGTTCGAAGTTACTAATTCTGGTGTAGGTTCAGGGGATAATGCATTAGATAGAAAATGGATGAATCTTAATTCAAATGATGCTTTAGTTTTCACTTGGAATGCTACGGATGATGACCTTACTCATGCAAGTATTGCTAATGTACCAGGGCCGGGTAGTCCACCAGATGATGGTCCCGGGACTCTTGCTCATGGATGGACATGGGCTAGCGGAAATATGTCAGAAGGAACATACAATCCCCGTTTGACTGTTTGGGATGATTCTGGCCTAAAATCAACTAAAACCATGTTCATAGGTATTGACCGTACAGCACCAACTATTTCCGCCCCTACAATAGGCCAAAGCGGTGATTGGAGTAATAGCAATTCTGTTTTAATTTCAGATATTCAATCTTCTGCAGATGATGGTTCTGGTTCTGGAGTTTCACATGTCCAAATTATGATTGATAACTCTTGGACTAACATTACTAGTGAGGAATATACAATTACACTTACAGAAGGTTATCATAATATTTCTATGAGATCGATTGACATTGTAGGTAATATTGGTGATACAACAACTGTAGAGATTAATGTTGACATTACAGATCCGGAAGGTATTTCATGGACTGTTGATGAATTAACAAGTAGCCATGTTGGTACAATAAATATGTCATATTCTGCATATGATGGCGGATCTGGACTAGATTTAGCTAATTCAAAAATCCAGTATGGATTTGATTTGAATGGAGTGGGGGTCACTCCTGATCAATCAGGTAGGTGGATCGATGTTGGAACTACAGGCTTAGATGGAGACATTGGGCTTTCATCGTGGGCAACAAAATCTCGTCAATATTTGATGCTAAGGGCAATAGTTGCTGACAATGCTGGTAATGAAATTACGACAATCCCGGCATCATTTCAAATCCTGCCAGGATTGGATTTGTCGTGGAATTCAACATCAACCTCACTTGATAGAATAATTGTAAGGCCAGGTGATACAAATGGAAATGTACAAATTACTAGTGAGTTAATCTCAAATCAGCCATACGGTGGAAGTGTAACAATTACTCTTGAATCTGCCCCTGCAGATCGTTCTGCTGATGTAGATTGGACTGTTATGCGTACACAAGTAATCGATGCTGGTAATATGTCTGACCAATTTGAAGTTCTTGTATGGAATTATACTGTTCCGAATACTGGGCAATGGGATTTGAGGTTGCGTATTGATTCTTCAGACTTAATTGATGAAAGAGACGAAGGTAACAATGATTTTCACTTTGTAGTAACTGGCGCTGCAGTAAGTTCGATTGGAGTTGTTACCTCATTTGCACCTACGATAGGTGCGCTACTAATTGTTGGAATTGCAATAGCTTGGTATCAGCGAAGAAGATTCATTCCTCCTCCCAATTGACTTCTTCATCTTCAGCAAGCTCCATCATCCCAATTACTGCTTCTTCGTCTTCAGGGTTTACCTGATTCGCCTTTAATCGACGATTTCTTCTCTCAGCAACCTCTGCAAGCCCTGGAACCAAATTTGAAAATTCTGAACTAGGAGAAGCATCCTTTTTTTCTTCAATATAATCAAGAGACCTTGCGCTTAATCTTGATTTACGTCTTTCTTTCTCAAGATATTTGATTACAGTACCATGTTCACTACCACTGGCTAACATCTCAATCGCTTGTCTAGCACTAATCAGTCCTGCCCCTTCTCCAACAAGTACAACTGTAGATTTGTATATTGAAATCTCAGTACCGGTATGTTGTTCAATCATTTTTCTTATTTTTCCTTCAGAACCAATAATTCTAGCCCTTATTCGGCGTTGCTGATTAGACCTTTTACCAACATGATCTCTTAAATCTACTATCTCAAAAAACCAATCATCCTGTAAAAGTTGTATTGCTCTTTTTGGAGCCATGCCTCTACCAACAGCTTTGATAACATCTGGTAACTTTAATGCCTTTACAGGATCATAATCTCCAGCTTCTGGCCAGACAACTTCTATGTCACCGGTTTCTGAATTAATGTTAATATGATTGCATCCTGCTGCTTTTTGCAAATCTCGACGAGTCTGTCCCTTAGCACCAATAATTACCGCTATACGGTCTTTTGGAACACGAGGTAGACTCTGTCGCATGATTATGCCGGGAGGACAGTCCTTCTTCAATACCTAGGTTGTCAAATTATTCTTCTTCAGATATCTCTACATGAGATAAGTCCATCTCAAGTACATCATACATTGCTTCTGCAAGTTCGATATCTAATCCTGCTTTGTTAGCCCATTCAACCAATCTTGTAACATCTCTAACCAAAAATTCTTGCGCCTTTGGATGGGATTGCACTACAGATTGGCCTACATCAATCACAACTGGATTGTCACTATGCCACATTATGTTATATGGTGAAAAATCTCCATGAACCATTTCCGCTTTTTGCCATGCAATTGCTAAAAATTCTAGTAAACTTTCATACACAGGTTTAGGGTCTGGAATTACGACGTCTCTTAATCTCGGTGATGGAGCATTATTGGTTCCAAGGTATTCCATAATTAGCACATTTTTGTGGACTGCCAAGGGTTTGGGTACCTGCAACCCCCATTTTGCTAATCTTGAAAGATTGCGAAATTCCTTCCTAACCCATATGTCAACCAAATCTCGATGTCTTCTTTTGAGCCCCCCAAAGCGGGGATCTCCCTCAATATATTGAACTAAATTCTTGAATACTGCATTTGAGGTATGGAAAATTTTTACTGCAACAGGACCAGTTTCTGATGTTCCATGAAAAACATGTGCTTCTTTTCCTCTAGCAATAGGAAAGTCAAGTGTTTCAAGTTCGCCGTTTTTCATTAATTTGTATAAACTCATCAAAGTTAATCGATCAAAGACTGCATCGAATACTCGTCTATCGACCCATTCAAACGGTCCTGAACCCATGACTCCAGCTAAACTGTTTTCAATCTCGTTAAACATTCGCTTATATTTCGATTCTTTCATCCAACCTGTATCTTTAGATCGATCTAAAGATTTCACAAATTCAGCGGATTCTGCCTTCATATGAATTTCGTCTGCATCTAATTTCTTCCGCCTTCGATTATGTCGGCGTTGCTTAGTGTCGCGTGACAGTTCTTCGTCCCAGTCATGATTAGCCATTAGATGCCCTCCTGCATCAGGCTAGTAGTCCCCATATGTTCAACATTGACCTAATTCAACCGAATAATTCATCGATTTCATCGTCGTCGTCGTCATCCTCTTCTACTTCTGCGCCTGTTTCTTCAACTGGGACTTCTTCTGGTGTATCTTCACCACTGTTAGAAAATAATCCATCATCATCATCGAAATCTTCTGTTGTGGTATTCATTCCAAAGATATCAACATCTGTTGGTAATACGCCCTTTCTAGAAAGATAAAATGCCTGTGTTTTTGTATATCGGTGCTTTACGTCTGCTTTTGAATCTTGAAAATCCCAAGGCCATACAATAATCAGATCTCCTTCACGAACCCACTGCCTACGACGCATTTTACCTGGAATTCGTGCCATTCTTGTTTCGCCATCTGCACAAAGAACTGTTACACGTCTTCCACCAAGAATCTGTTCGGCAATTGCAAACATTTCGTTAACTTTTTTATTAGGCATTTTTACTCTAATCTTAGAAGACTCGCCAGTCCCAGAATCCATTAGACGTGCTAACTCTTCCTCGTCGACTTTCTCTTCGCGCCTTCGGCCCATGATTTGGCGAGCAGCACTTCATACTTGAAGTCTAATACTTGTTCAAACAAGGTTGAGGCTCTCTGCAGCCTTATGACACATATCAATAAGGAAATCGCCCGACACTCCCAAAAAGATGGTTGCACAGACACAAAACCAAATTGTCATCCTTATTGAAACGCCATATGGCAATGGTTTTCTTCGACCCTCTTCAGGAGGTTCAAGGAACATGACAACGCCTATGCGCAAATAGTAAAATACTGAAATTGCGCTATTTATGAACAAGGCAAGTGCAAGCCACCAAACCCAATGTAAATCTCCGATTAATAAATCTCCACGAGATGTAGTAATGTCGCCAACTCCTGTACTAACTATACCTGCAACAACAAGGAATTTTGACATAAATCCTGCAAGGGGAGGCACTCCTGCAAGAGCAAGCATGAATATGAACATGCAAGCTGCAATCAAAGGATCTCTGCGCCCAAGTCCTGAAAGAGCAGATAAGCGAGATGCTCCTCCTTCCATTTCAAGTAATCCTAGAACAAGGAATGCGCCTAATTTGAAAGCTACTAATACTACTAAGTGGAACAATACTGCTGCAATTACAACATTTGCATAGTTGGCAGGTGCAGAAATATGGCCCCATCTCCAAGCACCAACAGCTGTGAGTGCAGCCATCATATATCCAGCATGAGCAACTGATGAATATGCTAACATTCGTTTGGGGTTCTTTGAGCCGAGTGCGGCAATATTACCCCATGTCATTGTAATTACAGATAATGCTGCTAACGTGTAAACCCAAACAGCACTACCTTCTGTATTTGGAAGCGCCACAACTACCAATACTCTAATCAATCCAATAATTCCCATCGCTTTGGATGCTGTAGCTAATACTCCTGCCACAGGACTATTTGCTCCCGCATAAGCATCGGGTGCTGCAAAGTGGAATGGTGCTGCGCTAACTTTGAAACCAAATCCTACTAATACCAAACCTAGAGCAATAATCGCTAAAACACCGCTCTCGGACCATCCAGCTGCTAAATCGTTTAATTGCAAACTACCAAATTCTAGATACAATAACGACAAACCGTACAAACCAATTCCACTAGCAACAGAACCTGTAATGAAATACTTAACACCTGCTTCAGCCCCTGCTTTTGTTTCCTTATGGAATGCAACAAGAACGTAGGTTGCAAGGCTTGCAAGTTCGAGACCTACGAATAATACGAATAAATCTTGAGCAAGTGCAACCATACACATTCCAACAGCAACGGTCAGCATTAGTATGTAGAGATCTGCTTGTCTGCGGTTGTTATACATCTCCTCAAGCTCATCTGTTTCCTCATATATTGTTGCTGGAACTCTATCCAAACTAGCCATTGAAGCAAGGAATACTGCTGACAAAAATATCATCTCAAATAATCTTGCAAATTCATCTATTCTGAAAAGAACAAGTTCGCCTGTTCCAATTGTTTCTACTTTGAAACTTCCATCAAATTGCCCTATGACCAGAAGCAATAGTGAACCTAGTAATGTTGCACAACCTATCAATCCTGGTAAATGTGCTGCTCCTGTCAATCGGAAGCGCCTGCCTCCAAGGAACCATGGAACTTGGATTTTGGTTAAAGGTATTCTAAAAGTAGTATTACCCAAATTTGGAATAACAAAGACTGCTATCAGACCAAGCAATAACACTGTTTCTGGAGCAAGGACTTTCCAAAACTCTGGAGAAAATGGTTCAATCATATCAGATACCTCCCAATTTGAATACGCCTTCGAAGAATGCAGTACTCCAATCTCCCATCATTCCTAAAGCAATGAATGGGAATATTCCAAATATTACAGTAAATACTGCAAGTATAAACATTCCAATGTTTTCATGAAGCGAAATATCTGGAGGTGTCTCTCCTAGCATACTTTCTGGCGGTTGACCTTCATCTCCACCCTCAAAGATTGTTCTTTGCATTGACCATAAATAGTATGCAGCAGTCACTGCAAGCACGAATCCTGGTAACAAAATCCACCAGCCATATACTGGCCAATATGCTATCATGATCATTAATTCTGCAACGAATCCTGCTAATAATGGCAACCCCAAACTAGCCATCCATCCAAACATCATATACACTGCAAGATATGGTGAAAACTTTGCCATTCCTCGCATTGAACCTATCTCCATTGAATGGTAATGGTGTTTGAAGGAACCACATACTGCAAACAGCATTGGGGAAATAATACCATGTGCGAACATCATGAATAGAGCCGCATCATATCCCAATGGTTGCATACTAGCAATACCTAGCAATATTACTCCCATGTGAGATACTGATGAATACGCAACCATTCGCTTCAAATTAGTTTGTCCCAAACATACTACTGAGCCCCATACTAATGACACTAAACCAATGATCATCACCCAATCTTGGAATTCTATCAATGCATCTGGGAATAATGCTACTGGAAGACGAAGCATTCCATATGCTCCCATTTTCAACATTACACCAGCCAATAACATAGAGCCCCCAGTAGGTGCTTGAACGTGGGCATCTGGCAGCCACGTGTGGAATGGAACCGCAGGCAACTTAACCAAAAAGCCAAGCATAAGCATCCAAAACAATACTTGCTGCATACCCATTCCAAGGAAGACACCATCTCCCAAATTTTCAGCTGCAGCATAAGACAATATTGCCTTCATATCAAAAGTACGTCCAGTAATTGTACCATAGCCTTCACCGCTACCTTCTGGAATCATAAAGTAAAGAGTTATCAAACCAAGTAACATGATTACTGATGCACAGAAAGTGTAGATGAAGAATTTTTGTGAAGCATAACGTCTATCTTTTCCTCCCCACTTTAGAATCAAGAAGAACATAGGAATCAGAGTTAATTCCCAAAACACGTAGAAGAGGAATAGATCCAAGGAAACAAATACTCCAATTAATGCACCACCCATCATTAACAAAAGTGGATGATAAGTTGCTCCGTCTTTTTCATCCCATGTAGTCAATATTGTAACTGGGACTAAGAAAGTAGTTAACCAAACCATTGGGAATGATAATCCATCCATTCCAACATGCCAAGATACACCTATAGAATCAATCCAAGCATATTGGCTTTCAAGTGCATATTCATTGTATGACAAATCCCAATTAACTGCAATTAACCAATCAAAGAATAATGCTGTAGAAATAGCTAATGGAATTAATGAAAATACAAACGTTGCTAATCGTACTGGACTAGATAGCATCTTTCTTCGAGAACGATTTTCTTGACTAGCAAATGCTAACATAATTCCTGCTGTAATAATTGGGAATCCAACTAATGGAATACTAATCCAGTCTACTGCTCCCTCGCCATTGGATCCAAGATCTGGGAAAAAGGCTGCTAATAATGCAACAGAGACAGTAAGACCTCCGATAAGGAGGAACTCTTTGCCCTTTAGATCAATAACTGAATTTGAACTCACTCAGGCCACCCCCCATAGCATCAAAAAGATTGCAAGTGTTCCTAATGCAGCCATCATAATGTAATCGCGCGCGGAACCGGTTGTAAGAAGTCTAATCTTGCGACTAGCTCCTTGAGAAGATGATTCTATTCCTTTAATTGCCCCATCGATTATTTTTGAATCAAACAATGCTGATAGATTTGCGAAGCCAACTACTATTTTCATCATTGCAGCATCATACCAATCATCAAAGTGTAGACGCTTGTGTAATGATTTAGCAAAACTCGATTCCGCCCATGCACTATTATCGAAATGGCTTGAACGACGAACCTTTGATGACAAATTTATTGCCCATTGTATCCAGGGTTTGGCTTTTTGTCCTTCATCAAGACGTCCTCCATACAATGCCATTGCAAGAGAAGGCCCAAGTACCAAGGACAGGCCTATTGCAACATAAGTTAACAACAGTAAGAATGGATCATCATTTGCAAATACATGATGCATTTCATCAGCAGCACCATGTACTAAATCAGAGGTATAATGCCCATTATCAAAATCGCCAAGCCAATGTCCAGAATGCATAAACGCCAATACAATAGCAAACAGGGTCATGAAAGTCAATGTCACTAAGGGGATTGGAATCCATGGTGTCTGTTCATGTACATGTTCTGCGACCTCTGTTTTTGGCTTTCCTGCAAATGTCATGAACCACATTCTAGACATATAGAATCCTGTCATACCTGCTCCAATTAGAATAAGTAAAGCAGGGAATATGAATATTGGTTCTTTCAAAGCAACTTGCCATGCACTGGAAATTATCCCTTCTTTAGACCAAAATCCGCCGATAAATGGTATGCCGATAATCGACATACTTCCTACTAGCATTGCCGTAGCTGTAATTGGCATTCGAGATGCAAGGCCACCCATATTTTCCATAGATTGTGCATCGAAATGATCATCATCATGATCATCATGATGTGCTACTTCATGGTGTGCATGATGCATTTCATGAATTACTGAACCTGAGGCCATGAAGAGCATGCCTTTCGCCATAGCGTGATTGAACAAGTGGAATAATGATGCCCCCATAGCAAACTTTGCCAAATCGTCATATCCATTATTTGCTAACCACAGTGCAGAGCCTAATCCAGTAAATATGTAAGCTAATTGACTCATTGTTGAGTACGCTAATACCTTTTTCAAATCCATTTGTACAAATGCAATTAATGCTGCCATCACTGCTGTAATTCCTCCAATTATTGCAATGATTATTGCAACATCTGATAATGCTCCTAATTCTGCTTCTGCAAAGAATGGGAACATTCTTGCAACCAAATATAGGCCTGCATTAACCATTGTTGCTGCGTGAATAAGAGCTGAAACGGGGGTTGGCCCTTCCATAGCATCAGGTAACCATACATGTAATGGGAATTGTGCAGATTTACCAACAGCACCAACAAACATCATTCCAAGTGCAATTTGTAATGCTCCTTGATCCACGGCTTGAATATTTTCAGGATTAAATACATATGAATAGTCGAGATGGCCATCGAATAAATTCCAAAGCATAACCAATCCAATTACTAAGAATACATCTCCGACACGTGTGGTCAAAAATGCCTTTTTAGCAGCATATGCTGCGGATGGACGTTCATAGTAAAATCCAATCAATAGATATGAACATAATCCCATTATTTCCCAGAATATGAATAGCCATAGGAAGCTGTCTGCTAATACCATCCCTAGCATACCACTACAAAATAATACAAATTCTGCATAAAATCGATGATTGCGATTATCGTTGATTGGGTCTGTGTTCATATAACCAATAGAAAACACGTTGATTAGGAAACACAAGAATGAGGCTACGAATAGCAACATGACTGTCAGGTGATCAATATAAATTCCAACGCCAAACACCTTTTTCTGAATCGCTCCTGTATCTGAATCCCACCAACTTGAAGTTAGCCAATTGAAAATATGATCTGCACTTCCATGATGCAAATTCTCTTTGATTAGAAGAATACTCAAGATTAGGACTGCTCCCATTACAGTAAGGGCAATCAAGCCTCCTTCCTTGACATTCTTCACCCAACTTGGAGTGCCATTAAACATCTTACCCAAGAATAGAATCACAGGGAATGCCAAAATTGGCATCAGAGGTATGAGGACGGCATATTCGATAATTCCACTTCCACTCATTTCATCACCTCAATGTTTCAGAAGATTTACTTCATCTAGAGAAATCGTCTCCTGCTGTCCATATATTGAAAGGAATATTGCTAAACCGATTGCAACTTCTGATGCTGCTATTGCTACTGCAAATATTGCATAAACCCAACCAGTGACATCGCCCCAATGAGTTGCTGCAGCAACGAATTGCAAATTTACTGCATTGAGCATCAATTCAATGCACATTAGAACAACAATTGCATTCTTTCTGTGGAATGCACCCCACAACCCTAGTGTAAATAGGATGGCTGCTAATCCAGAAACCCAAGATGGATCAATCATCCTTTTCACCTCCGTTTAATTCCCACTTGAGATTCACTAATCTCTCGTCACGTACTAGATAAGCTGCTCCTACCATTGCCATTGCCATCAAAAAACCAAGAGCCAATAGAGGCAAGGCCCACTCATTAAACAATGATGATGCTAAATCACCTGTTTGGATAGATTCGTCAGAAGGATTTTCCCAAACTTCTTCTGCCGATATTGTTGCAATTAAGATTACACCAAATAAGGCTAAACCTACTCTTGCAAGGAAGGAAAGTAATCTCATTCAAAGTCCTCCTCTAGGATTTGACGTCTTGTCAACATAATGCCAAATAGAACTACTAACATGACACTTGCAAGGTAAACCAATATCTGTATGATTGCCAAAAATTCTGCACCTAATAATATGAATATTCCTGCAACGCCGATGAAACAGAAAATCAAACACATCATCGAATGTGCAACTCGCTTCATGTAAATTAAGCCCCATGCGCCACCGATTACTATAGTGCTCATAATGAAAAATACAACAGATTCAGTAATTGTTGCTGCGTCCATATTCAAGCCTCCCCTGCTGCTTTAGCTGCCTTTTTTGCCCTCTTATCTCGCTCCTTAATCGCGCGTTTAGCAAGTTCAGCATCTACCGCTTCTTGATGTACACCAGGAAGTACTCGTGTTCTTCCCGCATCGAACCATAAATCTTGACGTGTAAATCCGGACATACCGTCATATTCGTTTGTCATAAAAAATGATGTGAAGTTACATGCTTCCATGCAAAGACCACAGAACATGCATCTTCCAAGATCTATCCTTCCAGATACAATTTGGTCATCTGCAGGGTATACTTCGGATAATGCTACAACCTCTTCTTCACTACTATCATTCCAACGCATTCTCACAGAGTCGCCGGACAAATCAAGAACTTCTCCAAATTTCCATTCTTGGGGAGCATCTTGGTGAGCTGTTGCTAAATTGAAAGAGTCTAATGTTTCCATGACTTCGGGTTTTTCAATTGCTGCATACTTTCCAACTTCTATTTCAGAACCGTAGCCAGACCATTCTCCTTCAGCATTTTCTAGAACATCAACTCTCAATTCGGTAGTCATATGTAAACATGCATTTGGACAAATAGTGACACACATCTTACAGGCAGTACATGTTTCCCAGATGATACCAATCCTGCCATTGTAATTTCCAGGAACGAATAGCCATGGTTCAATCTCTTCTAGACGTTCATAAGGATAGTTCAAAGTTTGAGGCTTCCAGATTGTAGGAGTTAGATCAGTTCCTGCCCTGTCAGGAGTATATTGATGAGCAGTAATATCATTGAGATGTTTTGTTTTCTTTGCACGCGTTATTGCCGTATCATCAACAATCTCTGGTGCGAGAGTGTTATGATATCCTGAATCGAAATATTTGCCAAACAATGAATATGTTCTCAATACAGTTAATCCTGTAATCTTAAATGGATACCAGAATAAGTTTCTAAAATTTGGTTTACCGTGTGGATGTGATGCCATATTTTCACCTCACTCCTTTCCTGCCGTATGCGTTCCCGCTGGCGTCATTGTTCTAACATGGAACATTCTTTCTTCGTTTTCTTCGATGTTTTCGTCCTTCATCATTACTATGAATACCATTACCCAAAATACTGTAGTAATTACTGGAACTGCCCACGGGAATAATCCTGCATCCCATGCCCATCCTCCGGAATTGCTGTCCGTAACTGCGGATGCATCAAAGAGGTATAATCTGTAAATAATTGAAAGGCCGACTTGTAACACAGATAGCGGCAAGAGCATTCTCCATCCAAATTCGAGGATTTGGTCTGTTCTAATTCTTGGAAGTGCTGTGCGTGCCCAAACAAATACTACCGTAAAAATAAGCCAAGCTTTCAGTAGAGTCCATATTATTCCTGGAATTAGTGGACCTCCGGGAATTAATCCAGCAAATGGCGAATGCCAGCCTCCTAAGAAGAAGTGTGCAAACAGAATACTTGCTGCATACACTCTCATGTATTCTGCAGCGAAAAGTAGGCCGAATCTCATTCCGCCATATTCAGTCCACCATCCTTCAACTAGTTCAGCTTCGGCTTCTGGCATATCGAATGGAATTCTCTCAACTTCTGCAATCATACTTACAAGATAGAGGACTGCTCCTAAAGGCATCAAAAATAACAACCATGTACCTGATTCATGTTGGAAATTAATTATCTCAAGGAAATTGAAAGAGCCTGCCATTATACAAACTGAAAGTATCGAAAGTAGTAATGGAATTTCATATGCCGTTAATTGTGCTGCACTTCTAATTCCTCCAAGTAAGGTATACTTGTTGTTTGAAGACCAACCAGCGAAGAAAACTCCAAGTGGTGCGATTCCAAATATTGCAAAGGCGAACAATACCGATAGTTCGGGGTTGGCACCATAAATTCCACTTGAAAGTGGAATCATTCCGAGTATCATTACCGTAGATGAAATTACCAAAAATGGGGCTAATTCGAATATTACTTTATCTGCTCTATTTGGAACCATGTGTTCCTTAATCAAAAATTTCATTCCGTCGGCGAGATTCTGGAAGAAACCAGGGAAAATTGTCACTCCATACCAAGATCTGTTTCCAACACGGTTTACCATTTCTTGTTCATGCCCGCTATTTCCTGCAACTTTATTCAGCCATCCATTCAAAGCACCTATTGGTTTACCCAAACCATACGGAATAAGATTCCACCACTCGCCAGCAGTAACTCCATTCTCACCTACCCACAAAGAACGTAATGCTGTAGTTGCTCCCCTACGATCATTGACACGGGCATAGAATTTTCTTTCAATCCAGAGAATCATGAACATCGAAGCCATAATCCCTACAAATGTTATCAAACAAGTTAACAAGGTAGCTATGAAAAATGCTATGTCTGATCCTGAAGATTCCAAAAATGTATCCTCGGTGGCTGAAACTAACATTGAATCTAAACCATCAAATAACCAATCATGAATATTTAACCAATCGTCCATGAAATCACCTCACCTATCTGTCTCCCCTATACAAGGGTCGAAACTTCCCATTATTGCAGGTATATCTGCGACCTTGTATCCAATCATTGTCTTTGCAACATATGGAATTGTAATAAACATTGGAGAACGAATTGAAAGTCGGTAAGGATACTTGCCACGCCCATCTCCGCCTCCTTGAACATAAAATTGGCTAACTCCTCTAGTACATTCGTAAGTAGAAGTGCCCGTTGCTCCTTCAGGTGCACGCGTTGGTGCTTTGGATTGGATCATTTCATCACCGGGGCTATAATGAGTATTGTGGCCTCCTGGTATCTTCCCAATTGCGTCCAAAAGCATTCTACAAGATTGACGCATTTCTTCCATGCGGACTCGGTATCGATCATAACAATCTGCACCCTTAACGCTAGTTGGTTTTTCCACAGCAGGCTCCCAGTCTACTTGATCATAAACTGAATATGGGTTTGTCCAACGTACATCAGTATTCACGCCTGCTGCGCGTATATTTGGACCAGTGACTCCCGCATTTAGTTGATCTTCTGCAGTTGCATATCCGACTCCCTGCAGGCGTACTAACCAAATCGTTGATTCGTCCAATAACATCTCATATTCATTTATTCTATGTTCAAAGAGTTTGACTTTGGCCTTCAGTCTGTCAGCCCATCCAATTGGAATATCTCGCTTTACTCCTCCAACTCTAGGATAATTATAGTGCATACGAGAGCCTCCTAACTCCTGTAATAAATCAAGGAACATTTCCCTATCTCTCAAACACCATGTCATTAAAGTTAGATTACCAATATCTGGGCCAAAGGCGCCTAGCCACATCAAGTGGCTAGCGATTCTTTGTAACTCTGCAGCCATTAAACGGATGTATTCTGCTCTTTCCGGTACTTCGGCTTCAAGCAAATCCTCTGCAGCCATGATATACGCATGTGCCCATGTCATTGCACTAACATAGCACAAACGATCACAATATGGTGTGATTTGTGTAAAATCTCTTGATTCACAAATCTTCTCGACGCCTCGATGGATATATCCTAACTCAGCTTCTGTATCGGTAACTGTCTCACCATCTACCTTTACTCTCAATGTCCAAAGTCCATGAGTCATAGGATGCTGAGGGCCCATTGTAATCCACATTTCCGCCATCTTAACACCTCACTTTACACGACCCTCGTCTACTGGTTTACGGCCAAATCCTTGTGGATCATCATACATTTCATTGAAATCATGATAGCGAATTTTGTGTTGTCTTTGAAGGGGATGGAAACCGATTGGTGAATCGTGAGGATTTAGCACTCTATGCATATTGATATGTCCATCAAAATCAATCCCTACTAGGTCCCAAGTTTCTTTCTCATTCCAATCTGCTCCTACCCATAAGTCCTGAACTGAAGGTATAGAAGGTGAATCTCCAGATTGGATTGGGACAAATACTTCAATTTCCAATGGTACATCATTACCGGACAATTTACTAGCATCATGAACTGTCATTGTATGTGGTTCGACATTAACGATTGGCCATCTGTGCAGATGAATTGCAACTTCCCAACCACGTTCTGTAGTGCCTTCTGGGAAGTGAGTTCCTGTAATCATTGAGCAATGGTTTACATTAGCTTCTGAGTGTAACCATTTTGCCACCGCTCTCCACTGATCTGGCAAACAAATAATTCTAACAAAATCAAAACATTTACCCGATTTATGTGCTATTGCTTCTGCAGTTATTCCTGCATCTCCAAACCTGTCTGAAAGTGATTTCACAACTGCACTAACAGCAGTTGTGTTTTGTTCTTTTGAGATTGTCATTCCCATAATCACTCATCTCCAATGATAATTGGTTTGTCGCCATCACGTCCTGTAGATGGCGCTCCACCTATGCGTATGATTTTCTCACGCAATTTTCCAAAGCCATCGATTAAAGCTTCTGGACGTGGTGGGCACCCTGGTATGTAAACATCAACGGGGATTACAGTATCTACTCCTTCCAGTATGTTGTAGGATTGGTAATAAGGTCCTCCTGAAATTGCGCATTCCCCCATTGCTATGCAATATTTTGGCTCTGGCATCTGCTCCCATAATCTTACAATAGGGTCTGCAAATTTTTTCGACACTGGTCCATTTACCAGTAAAACATCGCTTTGTCTAGGGCTAGAACGGAACAATACTCCGAATCTATCGCCATCAAAACGGGGGGTTGCTGAAGCAGCCATTTCTATGGCGCAACACTTTATTCCAAGATGAAGTGTGAATAGCGATTTACGTCCAGCCCAATTGAAAAATCGACCTGCTAATACCCCAAGTAATTGTTTTATTTTGGTTGCCTTAAGTGCTTCATCGGTTACATCACCAACAACTTCAACAAGAGCACGGCTATTGAAAGCAGTATAGTTTTCTCCTGTTGTGTCAGTCATATATTCACCTCAAATGTAAATCCGGCCTCTCTTCCTAAATACATGCCAAACGCCCATAACCATTGTAGCAAAGAAAATAAGCAGCACAACTAAATCTCCTTCTATTGATTTCATTGAAGAAAATTCAGGAGAGGTCCCTGTAGCATCCATTGCAAGTATTCCACCTAATGCCAAAAACATGAATGCGACATCGAATACTAAGAAAATAATTGCATACCAATAATACTGGAAATGGAATTGTATCATCGCCTCCCCTACTGGTTCGGAACCACATTCGTAAGTTGACAGTCGGCGAGGATACAAACTGTGATCCGATTCGTAGCCTGGCATGATGTAAGATTTTGTCATGTGAGGCCTGCTTGGATCTACTTTTGGCATCAAGAAATATTGAGTGACGAAAGCGCCAAGTGGAACACCTATTCCAATTAATGTGAGTAATGCCATTGAGAGATAAGAACCTGTCACAGACATCGAGTCACCACCGAGAATAGACGCTCTCTAAACTGCGGGACTAGTAGTCCATCCATAAGCGTTGTCTCACGCGTACGCGCGCAACTAGGCCATACGATTGACCCCTTCGGGGTCATTAGCAGCAAAATAACTCAACGTGGGTTGCGCCTCAATACCAAAAAGAGAACGCCTAACAAAATGATTCCTGCCATACCGAATAGAACATTTGGAGACATCAAAGAATTAAATCCAAATTGCTCTGGCATACCATTTACTGTTAGTTCCAAATTCTCCCTTCCAACTAAACCAACATCTGTTGGTTCAACTGAAACTGTAAATGTGAAGGAGTCTTCAACTTCTGCCGCCTTTCCACCTGGTGGTGTAACCTTTACTGTAATTTCAATTGTTTCTCCTTCTTCTAAATTACAGATTAAATGATCACCATTGTTATCACAATCTGCAGATCCATAAGTGAGAATTACATTCCAACCTCGCATTCCTCCACTAGAGAAGACCATAATCTCAGTATCGACGTTACCAGTATTAGTTATACCAACCTTGAAGCGAGTTGTTGAGCCTAATAGTGAGCCCAGTGTAACATCTCTTTCAACATCTCCATCAAGGCCCATTTCTAATGATAAAACGGTTTGTACAGCTATTGAAATTGAAATTTTACCGCTTCTATTTGCTGCATTAGACACTGAAGTTACTACTACCTCCAATAGTCCTCCATCACCATTATCTGCACCACTAGATACTTCAATCTCGAGAGTTACTATTGCAAAATATTGCATTCCAATGTAATCATCTTGTATACCCTTTTCAATCATCTTTTCAAATAAACTATCATTATTACTTGCAATCATTGGTGAGTCGCCATCATAGTAAAATTGACCTGTAGACACATTGTATGCCCCCCAGCCTTTTGGTACCGAAATTGTTCCATCGACTGGCAAACCTTGGAAATATATCGTTCTAGTTGCTGTGCCGGATAATCCTGTGAAATCAAATAGTGCTTCATCAGTCATATCTCCCGTATTCATAATTTTGAGATCGTAGCTATATGTGCCGCCAGGAGGGAGTATTAACAAAGCATCTCTAGAAAATTCACTTGGAGAGTGCATGATTAAAGCATCCATTGCAAAATCGCGGTCTGACAATATTGCTCTGAAAATAAATTCTAATTGGTTGTCAGGAACATTATTGCCATCTTCATCAGCATTATTGTTATCTCCTAGATTTGTAACACGGACTGTTAATCTGGATGATTCTAACTCTTCTTCACCATCAATAGAAACTACAAGATAGACAATCTCTGAGGTCCTTGCATCAATGTCAAGTTCAGTAATCACTGTACCATCTGCGGATTCAAAGTGCTTACCCCACCCAGGTTGTGCTGTTTGAGATATTACTGAAAATCTAAATCTGTCCAATGTGTTACCATCATTCTGGATTGTAATTGGAAATTGTACAGTAGTGTCAGATCGTCCGGTTTGGTCATCTGCAGGTGCGCCACCACTCATAGCATGGATTGCTTTGACTGTCACGCGTAGAGTTTGTGTTGCATATGCTGCACCACCGCCATTTGGCAATACTGAAAATGTAATCTCAATTTCTTCTGTCGCTAGAGCATCTTCTGGCAGTGAGATATCTACATCGATTGCCCCACTCTTTTCAGAAGAATGGCGTGATTGCGTAGAAATTGTAGATGATTCTAGAGATACTGTCCACCCTGAAGGAGGAGAGGAAGCGGCAACTCGGAAAGTATCAGGTCCATTTCCTTGATTAGTTACTGTCAATGTTGTTGAGCCATTACTTCCCGGTTCTATGTTGTATAGTGCTGCATTACCTAATGACATTGTTGCGCCATAAGATTGTCCTACTGTAACAGATAAATCGGAACTACACTTGGTAGCTGAACCATCTCTTCCATTGATTGTTATAGTCTTTTGAGAATTTGCTTCGATTGAATCGTCTGGGCTGACTTCAATTGTAAATTCTTTTTCGCCATTTCCACTACTGTAAGGAAGCATTCCACTCGATGCTCCATCAACGCTAGCCCATGACGCGTGACTGCCGCCGAAATTAACATTGATATTCCAATCAGTATTTCCTTCATTCGAAAAGGTAGCAGTCAGTGTTCCAGTCTCTCCGGGCTCTACATTCAGAGATGTTTTGGATAGATCTAACGTACATTCCTTTAATTCTGGAACGTTTAGATCGAATGGCTCTGTATCGCTGGCACTGCCGTTTGGATTCTGATCATTACTAACAACTCCTGTTATTTCCCAGCAGTATTTATCGCTAGATTGGCCTTCTGGAACTTCTAAAGTTATTGTAACCCATTCAGAGGACCCATTATCAATTTGGACTTGAGAAGGATCTACACTAATCGACAATGAACCATCTTGCTTACATCCGGATCCTGATGCTGGGTCAATTGTCAAATCTACTGTTTCTTGGACTCGCCCTGTATTTTCTACTTCTACTTCCCATTCAATAGTTGATTCGCCATTCCAATTCTTATGCGGTGTTTCTAATATCAAATCAACACCGAAGACTGCGGAACCTGCACCATCTCCTGCAGTAGTAAGCACTGTTTTTTGTTCTTGAGCCGGCGCTCCGGGTTGTTCAGGAGGCTCTGGTTGCTCATTTGCATTTACAGTAACTGTAGTCTCACAATCACCTTCAGCGTTTTGTGCAAGAGTCACATTTAGGAATGTTTCCTCATATGCACCAGAATCTATTGGCTGACTTATTTGCCCATTTGCTACAGAATAGCCAGTACAATCTTGTTCATTACTAGAACCGATATTCACTGAAACCGGATTTGAACCCATATTTCGAACTCTGATTGTATATTCTGCTGTTTCACCAGGATTAACTGTTTGAGCTGATGGGGTGACTGTTACAGTGATATTTGCATCTCTTCCAGAATCATCTGCCAAAACAGAGCCGGTAAACGTTGGAATTAATGAAAACAACAGTAGCGATATCAACAAAATACTGGCACGACGCTGATTGCGTAATAGGTGTTCTCGACGGGGTTCCATGAACCCCGCTCGCAGTCCTCCCATGAAAAGCCTGCCCGCTGTTGTGTAACATCACTTTACAATAACAAACGTAGATTTATTAGCACTACAGTTCTTACATTTCGGGACACTGCAAGCCGAATGATACCTAGCTCCACAGGCAGGGCATGCTATCATATCGGAAATAATCGGTTGTCGGCAATGCCAGCAAGGCGTTTCTGTATTTTCCGCGGATTTTTGGAAGAAATTGGCACTTGGTGCAATTTGAGGGATTGTTTTTGGGTCTCTACGCCTAATTATCATCAAACTAACTAGCATAATGATTACAATTAAGGAGATGCTGCCAAAAACTACAAACATAATTCCTCCAGATTCTTCAATCACTTCTTCGCCTTTGGAAGACATATCTAATTTGTATTCAGAACCAATTACATCTTCTGATTCTGTTAGCCTAATTATCAATTCTCCATCACCCGATTTTGAAGGATTAATTTGTAATCTTAACTTTATTGATTGACCTGCTTCTAATGAAATTAGATCATCTCCATCAACAATTACTGACCATCCACTAGGAGGGGTGATTTGTAATGTATGTGAAATTGGCGTATTTCCAATATTGGTTATAGTAACTTGTAATATTGACTCTTCACCTGTATTCAGATTTGTTGCTCCATCTATTTTCCAAGTTATTTCTTTTGTTGCTGCAACTAGCATTGATACTATTTCTTCATGTCGAACTAAGCCATCGTCTAATGCAACAGTGAATGATGGTTCACTTCCAGGGTCTGCCATCGCAGAGATAATTATTGTACAAGTTAATGGCTGTACTTCATCTTTCCTAACTACTGATAGTTGTGTACATTCGCCCAACATATTGTCATCCATTAACAAGGCTACACTAGGCATCCATTCTGTATCTGCAGTGTTTTCTACCAACCAAGTGTAATTCATTGCTACTCCTGAAGGATGTTGCCCAGGACCAAATGGATGGCCCCAGCTTTCGCCCTCTATCTCTAAAGTAGCAAATGTAAGTTCTGGATCTGCCAATTGTATGACATCTAATTGGCTTTCAACGCTAAATGTTTCAGTGGCTGTATTAATTTCAAATACCATCATTCCACTACGTGCAGTGTCTAAAGCAGTAATTGAAATCATAATATTTTGGCTTTGTGTCCAAGACAACGTGAAATCATTCACTTCTGTATTCTGTGTCCAACCAAACGGTAATTGCAAACTTGGATACAAATCTAAATCTATATTCCCTCTATTTTCAACTGTGAATTGTAATGCTACTGTATTACCTGGCATAACTGAGGATACTGTTGTTTCTAAATCTACCAATATTTCCTTCAATTCTTCAACCTCTAAAGGCAAATCATAAACAACTATGTCTTGTGAATTACTCTGTGAAACTACACTTAATTTTACAGTAAGTTCCGTGCCAGCATGAGTCATAACCTGAGGTGGAACGAATTGGATTCCAATTGCTATATCTCCATCTTTCAACATTAATCCAGTAGATGCAGAATTTGCTCCACCTTGTGAAGACAGATTGTAAAATCCAGAATGCCATCCAGGGGGTGATTCCAAAAATAAATCATAACCTAATGCATCGTTTCCTAAATTGTTCAACTTAACATCAATAGATGTAGGGTTTTTAGGATGAACTGGAATCTTCTGATAATCTAATTCAAGACTAGTTTTTGCTAAGGTTCCTACCTCAAGAGTCAAATCAAATGGTGAAGAAACCCCATTATCTACATCTTCACCTAATAGAGAAATTGTATAAGTTCCTGGATTAGGCCCTTTTGGATGCACTAATGAAACATTAATCAATACAGATTGCTGGCCATTTAATTCAAAATTAGTTGCATCTAAACCAACATACCAACTCAAATCTATACCATCAGAAGACCTCACTGATGTTGATGAAATTGAGGCGTTTGTTGTAAGTAATGCTGTATTTGTCAATACAACCTGCCATGATGACCTTTCAGATTCTATGTCTATCAACGAAATTGATGGATTATCAGATTCAATTCGGACTCCAGGAGTTGTTACATTAACTATAGTATCAAATCTATTATTTCCTTCGTTGATTTCATCAATGTTATCACTACTATCAATTAAGAAAGTCAGTGTTCTTGAACCAGCGGTCTGAGGTTGCCAATTCCAAAACAATACCCGTGTTCCACCCGGACCAATATCTACAGTTTGTGTGTCAAGATGTACTCCCTCTTCTTGAAAAATTACTTCTACAGACTCTGCAACAACATTTCCAAGATTCTCTATATTCATCTCAACAAAGACATCATCGCCCACTTGAGGTATTGCTATATCAATTTCAAAAGAGTCTGCAACAGGCGCTGGGTCTGGTCGCAAATCATTTACTCCTACACCTGAAACTGCTATTGCAAAGGGTTGTGCCTTTGATCCACTATGTCCTGCATCTCTGACTACTACCGACCACAATCCAATTTGTGCTTGATCCACCAATACAACTTCAACGTTATTCAAATCATCATATGAACCACCTTGTGTTGATCTTCCTTGACTGAACACATTTCCTTTGTATTCATTTCCTGAAGGGTCTGTTACTGTTAGATCTAAATCATTTACAAGTTGAGTATTTGAAAATCTAGAACCTCTTTCATCAGACCAAGCTAATACAACTTTGAATGGTTGATTCGATGTTGTAATATTGAATGAATAGGATTTAGTATTCCCTGTTGATGACAACACTGACCTATCATCAACCCATATTCCACGGCCATTATTTGGAGCTAATGTTGCTTTTAGATCAATCCTGCCCCATCCTTCATCCATATTTGGTATGTCACGAGTTCCTACATCTTGTGCTCCGAGAATCATCAAAGCTTTGACAAGTGCTCCTTGTGGCTCTGGGCGTTGTGCTACTTCAGTAATATATTCTCGAATTAATGCTGCAGTTCCTGCTGCATTTGGTGTTGCCATAGAAGTCCCTGAGTATTCTAAATACCAATTGTTTGACCAAGATGCACCCCCCGTATCAGTTGCTTCTTGAGCCCTACAAGACCTTACATACCCTCCAGGCGCAAGAATGTCTGGTTTGATTCTGCCATCATCCACTGGACCTCTACCCGAACTATCCATTATAGAATTTGGAGCACCCGAATATCTATTTTGTGAATTACCAACTGTTATCGTATTCTTGGCTGTTCCGGGGGAATGAATTGAACCACTATCTGGGCCATCGTTTCCACCAGCAAATAAAATTGTCAATCCTTCTCTACCACTGTAATATTGGTCATAATATCTAGCCCTATCATCAACATCTTCAGATTCTGAAGTATATTCTCCAAAAGAAGGGGAGCCCCATGAATTAGTATGAGTTCGTGCACCTTGACTGTAAGCAGTGTTCAGCATATTGTTAATGCTGGCCCATTGAAAATTACCGCTATTATCATTCTCCATTGCTTGAAAATATAATTCAGCCTTTGGTGCCACTCCTGAATAACTACCCCTTGATCCATCACCCAATACTGAACATGAAACATGAGTTCCATGGCCTGAATGTGCATCAGCTGTTGAGCCGTCTCCTATAACATCGACATTACCAATAACACGACTACCAAAATCACCATGATCTTCATCAAGACCTGAGTCTGCAACTGCAACAATCTGACCAGAGCCATCTAAATCAGTAGTATAATACGATACCATTGCATTGATATTCATATGATTTCGAGCTTGATCATTGAATAATTGGAATAGGGGTTGCGGCCCTATCCATGCCACTGAAGGTTCTGAAGCAATACGACTTATTTCTTCTACCATGATGCCGTCAAACTTTCCAGTTTCTGCCATATATGAATCTGACAACATCTGGGATGCTACTTTGGAAATACTTTGATGAAGTCTCATTCCCATTTCATCGTATTCATCAACGCCTGGAAGCATACCTTCAGCACGCCATGATTCAATTCTTACTGATTGCCCCACATCTATTTCAAAAATTGAAAGGTCGATTAACATCGCAATTGGTACTGGTTGCATTGAAACAACTCCTGGTGTATTTGATAGTTTGGAAAGTGCATATTGGGTACCTTGGACTAGCAATCCCGATGGAGCAATAAATTCTCTAACAGAAATCCCTTGAATATCATCAATTTGAGATCTTACTTCGGCAAACCGATACTCGGAATCTATCAACACCAAAGATAAATCAGGCCTCATAACCAATAATTCATCCGGTATTTCTTGATGAAATAATACACCTGATATATCGTGTACTCCTAAACGTGAGTGTGCAATTACAGGCCGTGTTTCAAGAGAAAGTGATTGATCTAATTCACCAACAAGTCCCTTCATTGAATCTTCAGGAAGATCAAATCTTATCCATTGTACACCGTCGTCTGATGTTGAATCGATTGAAGGTGAATACATCGGAATACTCGAAAGTAACAAGATGCTTAGCATCAACAAGACTCTTCGCACGGCCGTAGGCCGTGGAAGAACCGCTTTAGGAGTTTGTACTCCGGGAATCAAAGAAACCACGTAGTTGAGTCTGGATCATCCTTGAATGTCTCATATGCCGTTTCACCAATATCATGCCTATACTGCTTAATATGTTCATTTGAATTGAAATCTGTCCATTGAACTGTTATCTGCAAAACATAGTCTGCCCATACAGTGTGGCCTCGGACAATCAATTCCATTTCATTGCCTGATATACTAGTATGGCTCGGTATTGAGTCGAATGAAACTGAAATACTACCAAGTACTTCATCATCAAGAGATAATAACTCTACATCTAATTGTACATCATTGATGGCTCTACTACCATCATTGATTATCTCTGTTAGAATTATATGTCCAGTTCTTTGCATGTATACTGTTTCTATTTCAACATCATCACGAGGAATTACCCAATACCAGGTAGAAGCTAGAGCTCCTAACAAAATACATGCAATTACTCCTGCCAGTGCAACCCTAAGAGGTGGTAGCTTCTCTACGGCTTCTTTTACCATCAAGCCAATTTCTTCAGTTATCTCTTCGATATCCTCATCAAAAGTTCCGTCACTCACCCGAATACCCCCGTAAGCGTAGTTGCTGCAATTGTTGAAATGGGTTCTCCGATTATGATATGAGTTGTTTCAACCTTTCCACCTGTTAGGCCTCCAATCAATGACAAATCTGTGACTAGCCCATTTACACCAATACTAGATGCTGTAGGAATTAATCCTGTGAATTGTGCATCAAGTAATACGGCTCTACCATCAATGTCAAAACCACTAACTTCGGCTTCAGCATAACCAGTTGCAACAATACGACCACCTGTAATCCCATCAATAACGACTACTGGATATCCTAATGGCTTTCTAATATGTACATCAGCACTCTTCAAATCCTCACCAATAACTTCAGCACTGACCAACTCAACGCCAGGCCTCATAGGGTTGTTTGAACGGCGCATATACAATTTTTCTACGCCATTACCTGAAGCCGATATGCTTGCACCATAATCTTCTGTAACAACCATTGAAAACCTATCTGGCAAATTTTCTGCTAACATCAAATTGTCAGCCCTAATGTTCTGAGATTTGCCCTTTGTTTCAACAAACATATCCATCTGATCACTATTCGATGAGTATTGTAATTCAAACATGCCTTGGAAAGATGTTACTTCATGTATGTCGAAATTGTCATCTGGAGCTGCTAATAGATGCATCTCACCTGGTACATCCCTGAGATACAATGTGGAAGGCCACCATTTATCATCAACTTTTCTTAATTGCTGCAACATTAACGAGTCTGCTGCGTTTTGTCCAATTCTATGTTCAGGGGGCACAACTAAATCTGCTTGTAAGATATCCCCTATTCGTGAAAACAGATCTGTACTATTAGGAGCATCAAACAATATCAATTCAGTACGTATTCCTCGTAATCTATTGTTTTGCATAACATGAGCTGTTTCCATTCTTTCCCCCATATCATACGTCATGTCAATAGTTGTACGGGGAATTATCAAATCAGACTGTGAAGATACCGACATATGTAATGAAATATCTCTAGCCACACTAGTATCAAGACCAGTAACTTTCAACATATTATCCGATCTCTGCAAGCCTTTTACCATCACCGTTAACACCTCTCGAGAAGGTGTCCAGTTATCCATTGCTGCTAGTATCTCAAATGTAGGAACTAAGGTTTCATTAAATGTAACTTCATAATACAATTCTATTTTGCCTGGTGGTAAATCTGGCATCCAGACTCTAGAATGCCAAGAACGTCTTTGATCCAATGTTATTCCTTCATTTTCTAATTGGTCTAAATCTAATAATACAGATTCTCGTTTCGAAATAAAACCATCTTCTAATGCATCAACTAAGGCCTTGCTTTCGTTTATTCCGCTCCATGAAAAGACATTATTTAGATCGATTTTTTCGGTTTCTGTTAATTTCCAATCTTCCAAAACTTCAGCTACCAATTCTCTTGAACTTTGAGTAAATGAAGGCATTCTAGAATAATTGTAAACTAACTCTGTAGCCTCAAATACTTCTGCAGATAAGCCATGTGCCCACTCTGGTTTTGTAGGAAGATTTACCCCCTTGCTAACGTCTAATGTTAGATCAAACTCTTCACCTGTTACCAAATCTAAACCTAAACTCATGTTTGTAGCAATATCAGAAGCATCCCCCAAATTGACCATACTTTGAATTGCAAATTCATTGATTGAAGTTCCAAAATCAATCATCCCTGAAAGGAAAAATGATAGTGAAAGAATCCCTTCTTTTTCACCGAATTCTGGCACTTGTATAATGCTAGATTTATTTGAAGTTGGTATAGAAAATTCAACGTTACGGGGTAATGGATCCAAAAATATCCTACCATTCATTCCCAAAAATTCATCATCGCGAACCGATAAATCCTCTAACAATATTCCAAATTGCGAAGACTGTGAACGATTCATTAACAGTTTGCTATTACCTGTTGGACCATTTGCTCCCGGTTCATCGGGAGGGAATAGTTGTACATTTGTGAGATTTGAAATTCGCAAAGACATACTGGCCTCTGCAGAATTCTGATCGACCCAAAATCTAGCATGGTCTCCATCCATAGTAAGTGGTATTGAAGCATTTGAAATTTGTACTTCAATAGCACCTACTCCTCCTTCGGCTTGGAATCCAAGTTCATCTCCAAGTTGTAATTCAAACTTGGAAGGTAAATCTATCAATCTAAGTGCATTATATTGTCCTTCTCCTTCACCACTGTAAGTTATAGTACCAATATCGCTGCTTGCATCATAAGAAATATCTGTTCCTTGTTGAGAAATTGTCAAGTTTGATGGACGATTTGAAATTGTTGCAAATTGTTTTATTTCACCTGAAGTTGTATTACTATTGTGTGCAAGATGCCCAATTACAAGACTATTATCAGATTGCCCATTCAATGAAATCGTCCGTAAATCTGTATCCTGGTCGTATGAATATGCGAACCCGGAAATGTCTGAAATGGCAACACTCATCCCAATCGGAACCAAAGGATCATCTCCAGTTACGTATCTACCATCAACTTGGGAATTGTCCAAATCCTCTCCTAATAGTATATGATCGCCATTGTAAATTGGTTGTGGACTACTGGCAATTGCGGCACTAACATAGGCTGTGGTTTCTGCAACTCTTGACGACCCATCAGACCAGGTTTGTTTTACTTGATTATAACATTGTAAAATTATCTCGCCACTTGAATCTCCAGCCGTACCTACAATTGCCTCTGGAAGACCATTCAATATTGTCCCAAGATCAAGTATTATTTCAACTAAATTTAGAACGACATTATCTAGTACTTCTGATAATAAATCTGGTGCAGTTCCAAATTGCACCCTCACCCTATTTGATGATGGAATCTCAAACGTACCCAATATGGCTACTACTTCTGGTAAATCTTCTATCAATACCTGAAGTGACGAGGAATCGCCTTCGTATGCATGTCTTTGGAACGTTGAAACATATTCAAGTTTAGCTATTCTTTCAGTTCCTGCGATTAATATCAAACTATTCCACCTCTCGTCGGAGGGATTTAGGATAAGGGAATTATCATTTACGTTATCCGAATTATCTGCTGTGAAATTTTTGATTGAAACAATCAATGATAATCGATTAGGCATTTGTCCAGGGAAATTAACTGAACCAGGAGCTTCACCAATCATTGTGAAGATGGCTTCAATTTCATCTGTTGGTAAAGTTCCTTTAGGTAAATCTCTAATCCATCCTCTTGAATCTGTAATGTTGCCATATTTACCACCCTCTTCTAAATGATTAGACCTATCTTCGAAATAATGGAAGAACAAATCTGAATCTGTGTCACTAAATAATTCAATGTTATCAAACGAATTATCTCCTGTATTGTCATTTCTGATTACAAGATCGGCTTCTGATGGAAGTTTTGTATCACCTTCCCTCGGATGTAAACCAACATCAATATATCCAAACTCTTCAACTGGTCTTTCACCTGTAGTTTCATCTTTTTCTTCAAAATGTACATATCCAATTCCTATATTGTAACCACATCTATGTTCTCGGCTAGTGGCGTCATGATGTATCTCTGGGTCATACCAACTAGAATCACTACAATCGGTTTGTAGGTTAGAACTATCTGCATCGGGATTTGAGATAAGTATTGCATAAGGAGCTGAAACTCCAGTCAGTTCGAATGCAGAGTTATCGGCACTATTGAAGATATTAATTAGGTCAAGTATGCTAGTCAATGTACCTGCTACATCTAAAGTCATTTGATCCAATCCAACTCTAACTTGAAAATCATTTGGAGGTTGTGTGAATCTAGAATCAATGACTAAAGCATATGATTCTCCTGATCCTGAAAACACATTCAGATCATATGCGACTCCCTTCATCATAGCAACTTCCATAGTAGCCATTGAATCCCACATTGGATCATTAAGATCTAATGCTCTTACACGCCATTGGAAATTTGGACGCACCCAAATTGAATCTATGGTTGGAATTAATCCATCGCCCCAAACAACCCCCCAGCCTTCGCCTTGATTGCCAAGTCCAACAATTGAAAGGCCTACAGCAATATCTGAAGACCCATCTCCATCGATGTCAATAGCATTTTCAAATAGCCCTACATTTTGAAATGTCAATATGTCTCCAGTAAATGTTCCATAATCCCAAGCCTCGTATTGAGGCCCATTGTTTCGAGATGTATAATTGACATAAAGAGAGTAAGTGTTTGCACCAAACGCCAAAGGATCTGTCCAAGTAGGAGGTAATTCAAACAAAGTATCTACCAAATCATTTGGCCATCCAGCAGGATGCGTGTTTGGATCATTAAGATAGACATATGGCCTCGGATGATCGGGTTCAAGTGGCTGTGTGTCTCTCATCGTTATGTTCCCAATAATTCCATCTGTTGCTAGTAAAGCATCTCCTTCACTAATTGGCCGCCCTTTCGATTCTAATGCTGAAAGTACCGCTTCTGCAGTTGCGTTTGCATATTCTGCCTCCCCGGAGTTTCTTTGCTTTAACAAAGCATCCGCCATCGATTCAAGTACTCCAAAATCATCGCGCCCAACGCCTGAATCTGCATTAACTGGACTGAAAATCGGCAATAACATGACCAAAACTAATGCTACTGCAACCCGTTTTCCATCCATTGCATGTGGAACTCCAGAATGAAGAATTCGCACACCTTTACCCGACATCATTAGTGATTGGCCGTCCAGAGGATGATTAATCCATCCCTCACGCGAGCGTGAGTGACATTGTTTTTCAACGTTCGAAGTATTGGTCAGCACCACAATTTGGACATGCTACTACCGCGTTGTTAATATTTTCAGGTATTTGCATCGAATATGGTTTGCCGCATGCTGAACACTCCCCCTGTAAACCATGCGATTGTATACTTGAAACTGGTGATTTTACTTGAGGTTTGGATTTAGGAGATTCAGGAATTGATACGCCTCCTGATTTTACTCTTCCTAATTTTTGTTGAACTGGTTTTGGTTGGGGGTTAACTTCTTCAAACGCTGCAAGAGCGGCTTCTGCGATTTTTGGATCTATCTGTCTCTGTTGGAAAGATGGTCTAAAGCCAGCATTAGGGTCCAAACCTAATTCATTTCCATCGTCTCCATAAATTGCAGCTATCTCTTCCGCTTTTGCTTCAGCTACAAGTTGCGCCTGAGTTTTTATTTGGCCACCTTCAGTAATACCTGCTAATTGTGCTGCACTAGCAAATCGTGGCACGTTTTGCGTTTTGATAATTTCAGAAACACGAGATATTGCTTCATTCAGAGGGAGGCCATTTGAAATCAGCAATTGGACTGCACCTCTTCTGTTTATTGCTCTCTGTCCAAACACTACCAGTCCCAAAACTAACAATAATACAAACACAGTTATTGCAATGATTCCGATAATAGTGCCTGAGTCCTCTGGTTCGACTACGTTTACCGTAATTATTTCCATGTCAAAATTGCCTGATTGGTCAAATACAGTCACTGCAATCTTATGTTCGCCAAGTCCAGTAAATTTGTGTACTACCTTTTCACCCACTAGATCTGGATCATTTCGACTGTCACCATCACCATCGTCATCTGTTTCTAAATCAAAATCCCAATGATAGATTAGAGTTGATTCGTCATCCCAAGCATCGGAACCTGAAACTCTTAATTCAACAGATTCTTTATTTGCGACCTCTTCTATTTCTGATAACCAGGTTGTTTCTAAATTTGGATTTGTGTTGTCATATACTACTATTGTCGTATTAACTGAGGCGTTATTACCACTAGGGTCTCTTACCTCTAACTCAACTTCATGAGTCCCGATTAGTGACCAACTTAATGTAATCTGTGAACCAATAGAAAATTGTTCTCCATCGACATACCAAGTCGTATTTGCGATTGTATGATCATCTGCCGAATTTAGCGCTGACAAAATTAAATCACTCGTTCGCAACAATCTCCATTCTCCATTCAAACCTCTTGATCCCTCACCAGAAATTACTGGAACTGGAGCCATATTATCTATCACGTTGACGTTGTAGATTGTTGAATCTGTTTCCCCAGTAAATGAGATAATTTCAACACTTAAGCTCTTGACGCCAGGTGTTGACCACATTGTAACTGTATCAAAGCCGTTTGAATCTATAATTCCATCATTGTCAAAATCCCAATTTACGTCTACGATTTGATTCATACCATTTGGGCTTGAATAAACATCAAGAAATATCTCTTGCCCAATATTTACTGTTGAATTTGAGTTGTCATTTACCACTATCTGTACCACAGGTGTAAAGCCTGATTCTAAAGAAAAATGAAACGTCGATGACACTCCAGAATCTACCATTAGATGTAGATTTTGTCCATCCTGAGAATTAGGCACTGTCCATTGAAATTGCTTATCTGTATTCGAAATCTCTAATTTTGAATCTGCCAAGAAGGAATTACCTCCAAGTTGTGATTCTGATTGAACAAATAATTCTCCCGATCCTGAAATCCTAGTCAAGTCTAAGTCCAAAATTGTGCCTCCATCCACATTGAAAAATGCTAATTGATTTCTTTCTCCAGCACTGAACAACCAAGTATCATGAACAAGCGGGAAATCAGGGCCTTGATCTATACTAACATCTACGCTAAATGCTGAAGATGCAATTCCTTGACTTCCTTGTCCTGCATCGCCACTATGGTTTAGATTGTCGAATACTAGATACCATGTTTTTGCTGATATTGATACTGGTGGCGCCCAATCAAATTGCATAGAATCTTGAAAATCCTCAAATGATGCTTCGGCAACAAATGAACTTCGATAAGATTGGCCATTATTGTAACTCTGAATTGAATTTTGATCAAATAATAATACATCCAAAGGATTAAGGCTCACTGTGAAATCAAAATCTAACACAGTTTGATGTGTGTGCGTTCCTAAATTGATAATTACGCACGCACCCGCGTCAATACCTGTTTGACCTGAAATCGCTGAAATGTCAATTGTTTCACACTGAGGGGGTGAACGTCCAGATGTTGCTGCAATAGAAGGTAAAGTAGCTGTCGCGAGAAGTAGTATAGCGCATAGAACAGCACGTCCCATGATATTGACAGGTAATGACTTGGGATTTCAACATCCCGCTTTAGAGAGTCATCCAGCCTTGTTCTGATTTTATCAGATGAGTGAGTGTACAATCCTCATCTAAAATTAATCTGTCACCATCACCACAAGCAAATACTGCGCTATGTATTTTGTTAGCTTCAGATACTGATTCGTTATGATTGTCTAATCTAGCGGAATAGTGTGTTATCGCCAAAAACTTCGCATCACATTCTACAGCTGTTCTGGCTGCACCTGCTGCAGTAGAATGTAAGTGTTCATTAGCAATATCAGAATGTTCATCTAGAAATGTTGCTTCGTGTACTAATAAATCGCAACTAGTCTCGATTGCTCTTTCGGCAGTGTCTCCTGAAATAATTAATGATAACCCTTCTTTTGATTTTGCTCTAAAGTTCGCAGAACGTAGAATTACTCCCTCGTGCTCCACGTCATTACCATTAGCTAATTCTTGCACAACTTTTTGAGGTAAATTTGATGTTGATTCGCGGTCAAAGCGGCCTTTTTTCGATGTTGTTTCGATTTTCCATGCACAAGAGGGGACTGAATGTTGTGTTGTAAATGCTGAAATTATTACTGAAGTAAATGGTTGTGGTAATTCTATTTCTTTACCTTGATTCATGTCTACCCACCGCGAACCATCCCCTAGGACCCAATTCACTGGATATCCTAGCATCTCAGATGTTGCGCCAAGATCCATCCACATGTCATATTGGATTACAAGGTCTGATGGAGTAACTTCAGGTTCCCCTTCTGCACCAAGTAAAACATCAATCACATTAGGCTCTGTAGGTCCAATAATCCACAAAGGTTCTTTCCTTCCATCAAGAGACATTGTTTGCAGCCAAGGCAATACGCCCCATGTGTGATCTAAATGTCCATGGGTAAGTAATATTGCTGCAATCCTACCAATTTTAATTCTCCTGCCTGCATGCTCTTTCATTGATTTTCTGTGCTCAACTAACCGATTTTGAAAACCTTCACCACAATCCACCACTAATGTTCCATCGGGTGTTTCCACAACCGATCCTGAAACTGAGCGCCCTTGCGCAGGTCTACCTGATGAAGTACCAAGAACGTGAACCTCTAAACTCATTGCTCACACCTCAATTGTTGAGTGGGATAGGTGTATTAGGGAACCAACGCAAAATTACGACGTCACCAACAGCTCTAACCCATCGCCAAGGAACTGTTAAGTTTACACTACCTTCTACTAAAGAAGGTGTGGTATTTGTTACAAAAAGGTGACTTGCTCTCAGATGAGTTGGTTCAATTACAGCCTCATGTACACGTCCCAATAAGCGACCATCTGGCAGAAAAACTTCCTTTCCAACCAAATCTGAAACGCGCCGCTCACTGGTCATGAATCATCTCCTCGTGCCTACGAGAAATAAACTCCTCAATGAACCCAACGGCTGTAATACCTAAGAAATTCACTTTCCGATATTCCCTCTTGCCTTCAAAGATGGGCGCAATTTTTCAGCACCCTTACCTTTGTTATGTAAACCGCGGCCACGCTTTCCTGCGCTAGTTTTACCACGATATGCACGTCCACGGTGATGATTATCTGCAATCCATCCCAAATCTTTGTCAGACTTGATTGCAGGATGTGAAGGGTCTAGCATAATCACTTCGAAGTACTTGTGCTTACCATCTTGTCCAACCCAATAGGAGTTGAGTACTTCCAAATTGGGGAAATGACGATTTACGCGCTCTTCGGCAATTCTTTGTGTATTCTTAGCCATTGTAATTTTTGAGATACCGGCCTTAGATGGTTTTCTCTTCATGTGAATCTTGCCTTTACGCAATCCACCACGGCGGACTCTGGTTCTCACCATAACTACGCCTTGCTTAGCTTTGTAACCAAGACGTCGTGCAGCATCAATACGAGTTGGTTTGTCTATACGACAGTTTACTGGTTCGCGCCTCCACTTAACCATACGATCCTGTCGAACTTGATGAGATTGTGTTGCCTTTGGACTATTCCAAGTGGCACGAACGTGTTGGTAGAGACCCTTTGCCATAGTACATCACCACTCCTTGAAGCAAGTCGCCGACTTGACTTCCCTTTATGAGGCTGTCCACGCGCTAAATTTCCCCCTAAAGGGGGATTTTCAAGTGTTAGAGCCATCTGGCATGTATGTGTCGATGCAAATTACTGGAGCCGCGGCTGTACTAAATGCTATCCAAAATGAAGAGGATGTAAAACTAGTACTAGTTGATCGCTCAAAGGATTGTAGCAACATTATTTCTGAATGTAATAAAAGAGGAATCCCTGTTGAAGAAGGTTCAACAAATGATCTTTGGAGAATGAGTGCAGATGGACAGCAAGATGCCTTAGCATTAATTGGTCGTGAGCCAAAAGGTTCTCTTGAAGAAATTTTCAAGAGAGATGGCGCAATTTGGCTTTTTGATGGTGTTGAATATGCCACAAACCTTGGATTTGCAATACGTACTGCTGAAGTAAGTGGTGCTACTGCTGTAATTATCAATGTAGAAAAATCACATACTGATCGTAGAACTATTCGTAGAGCTGGAATGAGAGCAACTAGATTTATCCCTGTTGTTTATGCATCAAATGAAGAAGTTCTTTCACGATGTAATAGAAGAATTATTGTTGCTGAAGATATTGGTGAAAAAGGACCCTGGGATTCTGATTTAACTGGTGATGTTTTACTTGTGGTTGGTGCTGAAAATGAAGGCGTTTCGTCTGAAATTCTGGAAGCGGCTGATGATGTTGTCAAGTTGCCAATGCTAGGTTTTGTTCCATCATATAATTTGCAAGTCGCAGTTAGCGCACTAGCCATTGAGAGGTTACGACAATGCGAGAATATGAATGGTTGAAAATCCAGTTATCTAGAGAATTGGATTTGATTCCTTGCTCTAGGAAAAGTTCTCGATTCATTTACGAAAATGAGGTTCCAATTGCGCATTATTCACTAGCTAATAGAGGAGGTATCAAAGAATTAACAACCGTTGTTATTGATCCATCTCATCAAGGTAAAAATATCTCATACAAAATTATTGAAAAGTGTACGGAAAAAACATGTGTATTTACAAAGCATCCAGCACTTATATCAGCATTAATTAAATCAGGATTTGAAGAAAAATGGTGGCCGGGTTTTGTACCATTTATTGTCATGATGTTTGAAAGAACTTGGAGAGTTGTTCGAATGTTAATCACCCTTGACTGGAAAAGATGTTTGCACCAGTGTAAACATCTATTTTCATACCGAATGTATGTTCGACATTAAATCACAACCACGATAAATAATGATTGTTGACAGGAATTTATGAGCCAGCCAATTTTGAGTCCTGATGGTTCAATGATGTGGGATGGTTCCAAATGGATTCCTGTTAATACAGACAGTAACTCACACATAATTAGCGACTCTGTTGTTATGGGAGACATCAAAACTGAAGTTACTCACGAACACAATACTACCGTGCATAACACAGTTGTACAGGATTCTGAAAAGATGGTTAGAAGTCATCTAAGTACGATGATTGATGCAATGGTTGAAGGAAGACTTGTTGATGCCAAGAATATCTATGAAAAAGCAAAGCAAATCGATTACCACCTAGCCATTAATTTACATGATGGCGAGTTTCATCCACGTATTGTAAATGCTCTATTTGAGAATGCCCGATCTTACTGTAATTCAATGATAATTAATTACAGGCATATGCCGAGAATTGAACCTTTACTTACATACAAAAGTAAATTTGCTATGCATTACAACCAGGGAGTTCAAAAATTGAACCATATTCTTCAATGGGATAGAAGACACATACCTACTCTCTTACTATACGCGATAGTAATCCTTTCTAATACGAGTGGATTGAACTTCTGGAAGCGGTTAAGAGAAGCGGAAAATATCTACAACATGATTTTGAAAGTTGAATATAATCATGAGGCTGATATTGGAATTACAATGATTAAAAAACAACGCAAAGCAAAAACAATTACCATAGCAATAGGAGCGGGTGTAATTGGGTTTTTGTTCATTATCGCAATAGTATAGTCACTGCACAAGTTTATTTTTTGTCCTTCCTTGGGTAAATCATGTCGAACGCACAGAATTACTATGATTCTCTATTGACTCAGGGGTATGACCCTACATCTGCACTAGGATACACACAACAATACTATCCTGAATTTACAGTATCAAATACAGCACCTTCAATGCTTGTAGGTGTGCCTACAGATAATTTACCAAGTGCACAGATACAAAATGATAATTCTAACAAAAAGATGTTGATCATTGGTGGAAGTATTGGTGGTGTTTTACTAGTAATTGGAGTGGTTACATTCTTGTTGCTATCTGGAAGTCCTGCAACAATGGTTGGAACATGGGTAGATTCTGAGGGAGGTTCTTTCACTCTTAATGAGGATGGAACTTTTAGTAACGCAGCCTTTTCTGCTGATGAAGATAATTGGACTGCTTCTTGGGATGTAAATGGTGATATACTTACTATTAATTTTGAAGAAGGAGATGAATGGATAACTCAAACTACTCGATTTTTCATGTCCAGTGATGGTGATGCTGTTTGGACGCAAACTTCTGTTGAAGCATCAGATGGTTCGAATTATTCTAGCCCAGTTTGCTCACTACTCATTAGAGAATCCTTGACTGATAAAGGGACATATACTGCTTTAGATTTCGAATCAGATTATGAAAAGTTCAAACCAGACTGGTGTTATTAATAATATAACGGGGTAATACTGGCCATGGACGAATGGAGTAGAGTAGCCATACCCCCTGCCGAGATGTGGGAAGAATTGAAAAAAAGAGATCCTTTGTTAGATCCAACCAAATTTAAAACTTCAGATGGAAGAAATTGGGACATTCCCAGATTAAACAATGCATACAAAGTAATTGCTATGGAAAAACAAAAACAGTTTGAGAATGAGGCACGAATTTTTACTCAAGAAAAAATGGTAAAGCAACAAGTATCTCAATATAATCAATGGGCCGGTGAGGAGAAAATAAGAGTTGCAAATCAAACCAGAATCTTGAAAGAGAAGGAGCAACAACTACTTGCTGGAATAGCTAATATAAAATCTAAAAGAAAATCTTGCCTTATTGATTTGTCAAATTTCAATCTTGGCTTATTCTTCTTTATTGCTCCTGCAATACTACAATTTGTAATCGTAATTCAAGTATATAATAACCCTATGAGCGCATTTAAGGTCCTTCCAACTATCATAATTTGTAACATAATAAGTTGGATAAGTATACCAATAATGACTACTTCACTTGCAAAATCAATAAAAGTTATGGACAACAGAACAAAAAGTTTGATTCCAAAGGATTTAGAAACTGGAACGATACTTAATGATGGAAATCAATTTTATCAAGTTAAAATAAAATAAATTCCGATACTATGATTGTCATTGGTCCCCGCTCCCAGACTTGAACTGGGGACACCCTGGTGTCTGCTGAGACGTTTGGTTTTTTCCAACTACAGCCAGGTGCTCTACCAACTGAGCTAAGCGAGGTATTCTTGCCGAGATTACCCGCGTATATCAATTCTCGTAATGGTGCAAAAATTAGGGTCGTCAAATAGGCTCGCGAACCCATCTCGCGAGCATCACGGTTAATAATGAAATCAACGGCCTTGTTCTTCTTGGAGGCGTAAGGGATGGGACCCGATGCTACACGCACTGCTAGACCTGGAGACCAAGCACTGAATGACATGGTGGCTTCATTAGCTAAAGAAGCCGTTGGAAAGGGTGCTACTGCACTGTTGGATGATGAATTAGGAACATTTGGCGTTCCTAATCCTAGAATCCTAATTGTAGGCTGCGGGGGGTCAGGTAACAATACTCTAAACAGAATTACTCACCTTGGTGTCGAAGGTGCAATCACTGTTGCAATTAATACTGACAAACAGCATCTTGATCACACTCGTGCTTTGCAAAAATTGCTTGTTGGAAGACATATCACTAGAGGTTTAGGAGCAGGAGGTGATCCTTCAACCGGAAGGAGATGTGCTGAAGCTGGTAGAGAAATGATTCGAAGAATAGTCACAGGTGCAGATTTGGTATTCATTGCAAGTGGTCTTGGAGGAGGATCAGGAACTGGAATTTGTCCTATTGTTGCTGAAGAAGCAAAGGCTGCTGGTGCACTAGTAGTTGGGATTGTCACAACTCCATTCCATGTCGAACGTAGACAAAGAATGAAGAAGGCTTTGGAAGGTCTTGAAAGTCTTAGACGAACTGCTGATGCAGTATTAGTTCTTGATAACAATAGACTCCTACACTATGTTCCGAATTTACCACTTGATGAAGCATTCTCAATAATGGATCAATTAGTTGCAGAAATCGTCAAAGGAATTGTAGAAACTATCACATTACCTTCACTAATCAATCTAGACTTCGCAGATGTTCGAGCAATAATGAATGATGGTGGTGTCACAATGATGCTTTATGGAGAAAGTGATAGAGGACCGGAAGAAGTGGTTCATGAAGCACTAAATCATCCATTACTAGATGTTGATGTTTCTGGGGCTACTGGTGTACTAATTCATGTAACGGGAGGACAATATATGACTCTAGAAGCTGCATCTCAGGTTGTCGAACTGATGACTTCAAAGGTTTCTGAAGAAGCAAATGTCATTTGGGGTGCTAGGCAAGACCCTGGATTTGGAGACACTATCAAAGTCATGGCAATTATTACTGGTGTAGGCGGCATGGAACTAAGAGATGCTAGAATGGAGCCGGATGCTCTTGGAGATGCTCTCAAACTAACACGTTCCAAGGCTGCAAATACTGGAAATGTTGGTTTCCAACGCTTCGATTGAGATGAAGTATATATTCGGAAAAGTCAAATCCAACCGGTGTTAACGCTACACTATGCGAGGACGTAGTATACTGGTAATATTGTTAGCAATGTTACTTTGTATTCCAGTAACTGGAAGCACTTCAACTACTATGGAAGAAGAGGAAGTTGTCGATCCTTGTGCCGAAGATCCAAAGCAACCTTGTGAAAACCAAACTATCCTCTATTTGTGGTCAAATGGTCAATCTACATTTTGGTCCCACTTCAATACCACAGAAGATAGTAATGCCAATGATAATTATTGGAGTGAAGAAAAAGAGCAAGGAGTAATCAATATTGACCAACGGTTCTCAATGAATCCACAAATGTCGAAGAAACTTAACATGACACTTGATGGAGAGATACGCGTTGTACTGAATATATATCTAGAAGGTGATTGGACCAATAATGATAATGATGGCCCATGCACAAATGATTGTGAAGAGTTGAATGTAACCTTATGGGCAGGCGCAACTACTGTATTCCGTCAACATATACCTCAAGTTTCTACTGGATGGAATCCAATTACGATATCACATAGAATTACCGAAGGCCAAACTTTGTGGGATGCAAGTACTGCAAATCCAAGCCTGCAAATTCAAATGAAAGTTAAGGGGGATAGGCAACAAGGATCGATTCCTTTTACTGTCACTGGCGATATTGCAAACTTCACACTTGAATTGTCTGGTAACGGAGATACCAGAGTTGAAATGCCAATCGATCCTACTTCTTGGCAAGGTGATTTCCAATTGGATATTGATGAAATAATGGATGCTATTGAGCAACCTGGTTTCCTATTCTTTACTGCAATAACTGCAATGACTGTTGCTGCAGTTTATCTTCCTAGTAGAAAAGATTCAGATGATTCTTGATATCGATTCAACATCAAGACTTACTGTGTTTTGATCTCCACTAATTAGATTCTTAACGCTACACTGTGAATTTTCTAAATCTTGCGGGCCAATTATTACAACACTAGTAAATCCATTCTTGGATGCCCAATCTAAGGATTTACCAATATTCTTACCTCGTAAATCTAATTCTACATTATGACCTGCACCCCTTAACTCTTTTACAAGAGATAACACATTAGTAGATTCTATCCTAAATGGTAACACTAGTGTCGATGGAGATGCTGTTTCTCCTGGAACTACCTCGGAACGTCCTGCCTTTTCTGCCTGAGATTCTAATGCTAAAAGCACTCTATCAAAGCCTAAACCGAATCCACACGAAGGATCAAGTTCTTCCATGCCAAATAGATGTAACAGCTTGTAAGACCCTCCACCTAAGACCTGACTTTCCCCTCCTAATTCAGGCACATCTACCTCGAATACCATTCCAGTGTAATAATCTAAACCTCTAGCTACGCAAAGGTTCACCTTCAGTGAAGGAGCCTTAGGGGCAAGATGGTGTAATACTTTAAGCAATTGTGACAACTCGTCTATTGATTCTGTGCCAATATTCATGTGTGACAATATCTCTCTAGCAGATGACAAAGTTTCTGCTCCTCCATCAAGTTCTGAAAGAGAACGAAGGTTGTCTATCGCTGAAGAGTCAACTCCATGTGTTGAAAATAATTCTTTTAATCCATCCCAATCCCCTTTGTCAAGTAAACGCATTGAACTAACAATGGGAGATTCTGGTTGTCCTTCAGAAGACAATCCGAGTCCAGTCAAAACATCATTGAGAATACCTACATGGCCGATTCTAACTTCCCAATTAGTCAAACCACAACTATCTAACATGTCTATTGCAAGAGAAATTACTTCCGCTTCAGCAAGAGGCCCTGTAGCACCGATCAACTCTACGCCATATTGGAAAAATTCCCGATACCTACCCTTCTTACTTTCTTCATATCTGAAGCATTGCCCAAAGTAAGATAATCTTAGAGGTTTAGGTTCACTACGCATTTCTTCACTAATCATTCGCATAACTGGAGCTGTTAGTTCTGGTCTCAAAGTAAGATTTCGTTCTGATTTGTCTTGAAAAGCATACAATTGTTTTACTACTCCAGCACCAGACTTTGCTGTAAATAAATCTAAACTCTCAAAAATAGGAGTTTGTACTCGCTTAAAACCGTGGGCTAAGGCTTTGTTTTCAAGTAAATTCTCGAAGGCCAAACGTCTCCTCATCAAGTTGGGAGTAAAGTCCCGAGTACCTCTTGGCTTCTGTACCATCGATTCGGGGCGTATGAACTCCCATTTCACTTAAACGGATGATGAAGCATGGTAGAACGTGTTTTTACCAGTCTGCAGCCCAATCCGAATTAACTACAGTTTCTGATTGTTTTTGTCTAATCATTAATTCAAGATCTGGAGCTTCTGGCACACCTTCAACTGGTTGTCCGATTTTGCGAATTTTCTCAATTAATTCCCAGTCCGGTTCTTCGTTTTGATTTGTACTTCTAATGATTACAGGAGGCGCTTCCTCTCTTTCCACGGGTTGTATTGGTACATCAATACCAAGCGAATTCCAAACTTCTGATGCTTCGCTTTCAGTTAGGGATTTTCCTAACATTTCTTGTTTCTCGCGTTGCTTCATTTCATATTCTCTTCGTTCTTTAGTTTCTGCAGCAACCTGCACTTCTATCTTAGTCCATAACATGGCCTCTTCTGAGTCTTTTTCCCTTTGGGCAAAAATTGCAAGAGCGCTTTTACTGGGTAAATCAAAACGTTTCCAAAACCATCTAACAATAGGAATTAATAATATTGCTACTACTAAACTTATTCCAAGATATTGGAACAAAGTAAAGGACAATATTACCCCTCATCATTTGTTTAGTCTTCAATTATTGCAACCAATAATTTTTCATTAGTGTCACTTACTAAATCATCAGATCCACCTGGTAGCATTGAGATATCTGCATCGGCCCCTTCTGGAATATTACGATATAATGGGCGCTGAATCAGTTTCTTGTTTAGTGCAATAAATCCTCCAGCAACCACTCCCCAAAATAATAGAATTATCGTTATCCCATGTGGATTTCCAGGGTCCCATACATTTGGAGTATTTGCAATCATATCTCCGAAATATGATATGATTAAAACACTAAACAAAACAGGGAATGCTGCATACATTAGAATATCCCACCATCTGCCTATCCAAATGTCATTGTCGCCAGTATTAATGAAATCATCACGGAATGCTGAAACACCAACGCCAAGATATCCTGAAAAGCCACCAGGTGCTGTTCCTGCCTCTACCTCGCTACGCCATTTCTTGAATCCATACATCCAGATAGTATAAGCGATAAATAATCCGCTAAACATCAATCCATATCCCCAAATGTGATCCTGAACTTCAAGAAATTGAGGGAATGCTGTGCCATCTGGAGCAATTGAAATCCACAAAAATGCAGAGGGTAAGCCAAATATGAAAATTGATATTGAAGTGAACAGTACTGACTTCTCTCTTTCAAATCCATGATCAACAAAATTTCTCACACATAATTCGACAGTAGAAATCATACTTGTTAATGCAGCAAAAGAAAGTGCAAGGAAGAAACCTGTCATCATTACCCAAGCACCAACAGCACCTCCAGGTGCTTGTGCAAATACTTCAGGTAAAGCTAGGAAAGTTATTGCTGATGAACCGCCTGTTACTGTTTCCAAAGGATCACTACTAACTGCGAAAATTGCAGATAATACTGTCAAACCTGCAATTATTGAAATTGAGTTGTTTGCTAATCCCATAGTAAATGCATTGAGAGTTGTGTCCTCGTCTTTACGCATGTATACTGCATATGTAATTGCCATACCCATTCCAGCAGAACATGACCAAGCTGATTGCGATAACCCATTGATCCATATAGAAGGTTCTGACAAAGAACTCCATTCGACAGTGAACATAAACAAAAATCCATCCAATCTGCCATCAGACATATCCATCCAAAGTGACAATCCTAGAGACATAAATAGCAAAGCGAATAATGATATCATCAAAATTACGTTGACTTTTTCAATTGCTTTTGCCCCTTTCCAAATTGCTAACAGAGTAATGGCTACTACTAAGAATTGAAAGAAAATTACAGTCCCAGGAGATTTTAGAAACTCATTCCATACTAGTTGTGTATCAACAGATTCACCAACCAATCCATTCGAAAATCCAAGCTGGAAATATTTGAGGCACCACCCTGATACTACTGCATAATAGAATCCTATTGCTGTTGAGATCCACGCTGTCCAAAGACCCATCCAAGCAAATCTCTTTCCTGCAAAAATACGAAACGTTCCAATTGTACCTGTTCTACTTCTCTTACCTAAAGCAAATTCTGCAATAACTAGCGGTATTGACCAAGCAAAAAGAAAGAATAGCCACGGTATCAAAAATGTTCCACCTTCATTAGCACCAACCATGCGTGGGAAACGCCAAATGTTGCCAGTTCCTATTGCAGCACCTATTGCCGCGAAAATTAATCCCATACGGCCACTAAATTGATCACTCAATCTGAGTCCTCCTCAATCATAGCATCCAATACCTCAGAGGTTGCAGCTAATTCCGAAAGATTTTCTTGATCTGTCATCATCAATCTCAAACAGACACCTAAGCCACCCCACACAAATGTTGCAACTAATAGAAATAGCATCATTGAACCAAATAGAGTGCCATATGGGGCTCTGTAATCAATTTCTAATTCATAATATTGTGAATTAGGAGGATATTCTATTTTTTGAGTTCCTCCAAGTGTAGAAATCATTGACTTATAGTGTAATTTTCCATTTTCTGTGTCTCCAATAGGCACGTTTGCTACAACTGTGTAACCAAGCCCTGTGCCATTCAATAAATCACAAGATTGTCCCTCAACTAATTCAAATCCTACATGTTCCCATGGCTCACTATACCATTCTGCTGGGCCATAATCTGATTGAGTACGTAAAGGCTTAACCATCCTGTACATAACATGTGAACGATGGGGACGGTAATCTATTGAAAACGCATGATCCAAACACATTTCAATCGGTATAGATCCTAAAGGAGGTATGGAAACTTCGTCTGGAGTTTGTAGCACTTGATCTTTCACAACATTTGTCATTTCAAGGTCAGCACGTTCTCTTGGGTTATCTGAAATCTCTGCCATGTAAAATGCAACCCCAAGATTGCGAACAGCAATGTGGGCAACATCATCCTCATGCTGATGGAATGCTGTACCTATTTCCATAGTATAGCAATAAGATCCATGAACACCATAATGCCAATCACAAAAATCTCCCGAAGTAGGATACAAATCTGAAGATTGCATATTTGTATAGTCAGTCATTTCAGCCATTTGATCACCGTGGTAAACTAATTGGTCGTGATCGGGACTTTGACAATTATTACAATGTCCCCATGGATAAAGTACTAATTCTGAGTATGAATGATAAGTCAATGTAGCCTTGAAGTCTGATGCTCCATCGCCATCATCATCATTCATCTCAGTCAGATCTTGGATAAACTTAGTTTCCGGTTCGGAGTTACCTCCCCACCAATCTTCATCAACAAGGCCATCTGCATCATCGTCTTTACCATCTACATGGTCTTCATTAATTTGAAAATCGCCATCGTTGTCTGTATCATCAACGGGCCCATTGTAAACATCATTGTTGGTTCCATCTAATTCTCCTTCTGAGGGAGAACATGTTCCTGGAATCAAAGGTCCTGTAGCACCTAGTGGAGCCCCCCATTCAAACTGATAGTTTCTGTTTAAATCAACACCATCACAGTCCTCATCAACCTCTTCTCCAAGATCAGGGAATGGTGTAGAACCAGTAAATGTGTTATCTCTCAGATTCTTTCTCCATCCTCCACTTGGGCAAGTTTCCCATGCTGGAGCTGGACAAAATACTTCTCTATCGTAGATATTACCATCAACGTTCAACATCGGTATGAGGTATATCTCGCGACTGTTAATCAGATTTGTTAATTCGACCTCACTGAAATCTTCATCTACACCCAAATCTCCAGGATTGCAATCTTTTCCATCACCATTACTATCTCGTAATGATTCATTCAAAGAAAGACAATCTCCGTCATCATCAACTTGTCCATCACCATCTGCATCACCCCATGGATCTTCATCGATTAATCCATCACCATCATTATCTGTTGGCCCTTTGCCGTAATACCAAGCTATTGTCTCCATTACTAGGAGAGGGGTCTCATAACTCATCCATTCTCTAGCATGATGATTACCGACAATCATTACATCCGGTTTATTTTGATAATTTCCATTATCGCCTACAAACTCATTGTAAGTTCCGCCTTGGACATTACCTGTAATCTTTAGCCAAGGAGAAGCATAACCGTAGAACCATCCTTCATATTGATCAATGGATGTTTCTTGACCTCGCGCATTTGTTCCACCGTTTAAGCCTTCATGGAATTCCATAATATTTGGATTATCTGCAGCAACTCTCATCATTCTAGATTTCATAGTTTCATAAGAATGATATTCTTGAAATTGCATATTTGCATCTCCCCCCCAAGGGAAAACATGGTTTCGATAATCGTAAGACCAAATGTCCTCTGGTTCATTATCATCTTCCAAAGGGAAAGGTTCGACATAGCCCGAACCCAAGGGTGAGAATAAACTCAACAAGAACGGTAGTAACAATATTGCAAGTGAGCCTTTTCGGGACTTAAACTCCATCATAACCATCTACCCGAGAAGGGTCTACTTCTTCAAAGCGTCGTGTAATCGACAAAGCCCCCATAGGGGGCTCATTAGCAAAATCAATGAAGATTTATCCGAAAACAACATCTTCCGTAAAGTGTGCCAGAGGAATATGAGAAGTGTAATTGACATGATTCCTGGGCATGATAAAGAAATCTATGGAATCAGTGTAGAAAGCATAATTATAATGACATTGCTGTTGATATTTATTCTAATTGTTCGAGAGATTTTTGGCATTATTATTCCAAAGTCTTTTTCCAATTTAGGAATGATCAGTGATGTCGCAAAAGAGGCTTTAATTGGCTCTGGGAAATCACTTGGAGTTGCCATTGGATGCTGGGCTAGCTTCTATTTAATCGAAGATTTAGATTTAGTGTTTTCAATATTGAAATTAATTATGGTAATTGCATTAGTTGTGACAGCGTTTAGATTCGTTGGAGTAATTCATGCATTTGTTTTGTGGACAGATGATGATGGGATACTAGATGGTTCTCAGAAAACTGTTGTTTCTGCTGCCGAAAGCGTAATGAGATTTTTAATTGTAATCTTTGGATTAGTTTTCATTGCTGATGCTCTTGGTTTCGATTTGACTACAATGATTGCTGGGTTAGGAATTACAGGAATTGCCATAGCTCTTGCTGCACAAGATACAATCTCGAATATTTTTGGAGCCACTACAGTTCTTCTTGACAGACCTTTCCAAGTCGGTGATTGGGTTGCAATTGGCTCGGTTGAAGGAGAAGTAATAGAAATTGGTTTGAGAACGACACTTATCAGAACAAGTCTAGATACTGTTGTGACTATGCCCAATGCCAATTTATCCAACACTCCAGTAGAAAATTGGGGCAAACGTAGATTCCGCCGATGGCAACCAATTTTCAAAATAGATATCAATTCAGATCCTGCTAAAGTTTCAGATTTCTGTGATGGAGTTGGTGATTTGATTGCTAGCCACAAAATGACAATAAAAGAAGAAGATTCATACGCTAGAGTTTCTAATCTAGGCCCGGATTCAATTGAAATTGGATGCAATATTTACTGGGATATTAATAGTGGAAAAATCGAACGTGAAGCAAGAGATAACTTCTTGTTAGAAATAATGGAACTAGCAAAATCGCACAAACTGAAATTCCATGATAACCGAATTCGTCATAACTCTTGACGCCAATCTGGCTCAAGATATTGGTAGGCCAATGATGATGCAATAAACATCAACCCAAACCCAACATAGCCAGCTTCAGAATCTTGGATTACACCTGCATCTTTCATCCACCAAGTTGCTATAGCTCCAATAATTGAAAATGGAAGTCCCATCATTACCAACCGCATAATTCCTAACTTAGCTTGTAATCTATCTACTTTTGAAAGATAAAAATCGACTTCATCATCTTCGATACCAAATGCAATATTTTGTGCCTTTTTCATCAATATCAGATCGTATTTCATATGAGCTACGCCTCCTGTACTGGTTCGTAATACAGATTCATCACCGTACGGAGTTACTTGTGTTCTCCATTCATTTACTACTCCATATTTTACTGCTTGACGTAACATTGGAAGGTATTCTGTCGGACAAAGTAATGTTTCTGCCAGTGGAATTGGTACCGGTTTACAACCTTCTAATTCAATTCTAGGAATTCCCAAAGTAAGATGACTATGTGGCGCTCTCCAAAGTGTGCTAGTTTTCAAACGGTCCTCTACAATTTTCAAACGGTTATTCCATTCTGGATGATTATTTGGAGTTGAATATCCAAACTTCTTCAGAGATAAATGCAATTCTGCTAATTGTTTTCCAGAAATATTCTCAGATTCTTCTGCAGTTGATTTTTCCCAAATCAACACATAGTCTCCATCCTTATCCATTCCTGACACTGGTAACTCAAGAAAATCTTCAACTGCTTGTTTCAATTTTGGATTACGAGCTAATCTAGAACTCTGTTTGCCTGTTGGAATTGGAATTACTAATGCAACATGAGTCTCTAAATCAAACCACAAACCTCTTTGGTCCTCTTTTTCAAGAATTACTTTTCCTACCGGTGGCCATTCTCCCCAATATGATTCTTGACTATTCCACCATTCGGTATTGAAAATTTCTTCATTCCAATGTAGTGACTTCGTCCCCCAATTAGTGACTATCGTGTTTGAATCATACTCAATGGCGATACCTTTCGGCCACCAAGGTCTGTCTTCCATCATTCCGGCCGAGAACCTACTGGGGATTAACTCAAACGGTTGAAGCGAATGGGGTGTTTAGAGCGGGTTGCAATGGGTATAAGCGAACGCATGGGGGATGTACTCGGTTATGCTGTCGAGTCTAAACTAATGCGAGATGTCAAATCTCACCCTGCTCAAGTTAATCATCTTGCAATAATAATGGATGGTAATCGACGTTTTGCTTGGTCAAAGGCTCTAGAAACTGGTGTTGGCCACAGAATGGGTAAACAAAAATTGGAAGAAGTCTTGGATTGGGTACTTGAACTAGAGATTCAATATTTGACTGTGTATGCATTGTCTACTGAAAATCTAAATCGCCCTAAAGGAGAATTAGATGGTCTTTTCAACCTATATGTTCAAGGATTAAGAGACATAGCAGACGATGATAGAATTCATAACAATGAAGTTAAGGTTCAGATAATTGGAAAGAGAGAATTGCTACCAAAAAATGTTAATGATTCCATTGATTACGCTGAAAATAAAACTTCAGAATATGACAAATTTACATTCACGATATGTCTTGCTTATGGTAGCCGTGAAGAAATGATTTCTGCAATTAAAGGTATTGCAGAAGATCATGGAACAGGAAAATTATCCTTATCTGAAATTGATGAAATGGAAGTTAGTAAGAGATTATACACAGCTAAAATGCCTGATCCCGATTTAGTTATTCGTACTTCAGGAGAAGAAAGAATTTCTAATTTTTTGTTATGGCAAATGGCATACTCAGAATTATACTTCACAGATGTGTTTTGGCCTTCTTTCTCTCGAAAGGAATTATTGAAAGCAATTCAAACATATCAAGCAAGAAAGCGTAGATTTGGTGAGTAAATGCCTGCATGTGAAAAATGTGGGCAATGGCCTCAGCCCTCAATTGCTGTCGATGCTGTTGTTGTCAATAATGGCAAGATTTTGCTTATACGAAGAGGAAACGAACCTTGGAAGGGTAAATTAGCATTACCTGGAGGTTTTGTAGATGTTGAAGAAGATCCTAAGAATGCAGTATTAAGAGAATTGAAAGAAGAAACGGGCATTGTTGGTGAAGTTGAAAGGGTTATTTGTGTAAAAGGAAATCCTGAGAGGGACCCTCGGGGGCATGTTATTTCTATTGCTTATTTGGTCACTGCTGACGGAGAACCGGTTGCAGGTGATGATGCCGAAAATGCTGAATGGTATACTCTTTCAGAAATCAATAATTTAGCTGGCGACCACATGGAAATTATTTCAGAATTTGCTAATAATTAAAAATTTATTGCTTCGGTTAACTTCATACACTTAATGGTACTAGGATAACTATGCAACCAGATCCATATGGGCAGCAAATGCAAGCAGTGGCGCCAGCAGGTCAAACTGTGATTATTCAACAAAATGCAGGTAATGGGATGGCTACCACTTCCCTAGTAATGGGTATCCTTACATGGGTATTCGCATTACTAACTCCTGTAATTGGTATCACTTTCTGTTTGATTCCAATTACTGTACTATTGGGAATCATCTTTGGCCACATTGGCATGAGTGGTGCCAATAAGAGCGGTGTTGGTAAGGGCGCTGCAATAACTGGATTAATTCTGAATTATCTAGTACTAATTGGTTTCATCGCTATGTTCGTCCTTGCTGGCGCATGGTTGAATGAACTATCTGGTATGTGAAATCAGTATTTCAGTTAACTGAGAACGTGTGTCCGGCCAGTCCGGAATTGTAAGGGCATCTAATAGGTGTAAACCTGACAACCATTCACTGTATGTTTTGTCATCGTGCTCACGTACGATGAAAAGTGGATAACCGTCGTTTACTAATCGATCTAAGAAGCCCCTTTTTGCTTTAGAAACTAATAGTGTAGGAGTCCCCAACAATACTGCTTCACTAGCTAAAGTAACAGATTGGGTGACTACCCCATCTACAGAAGCAAGTCTCTTATCTAAATCCCATGGATTTCCCTCTATCTGATTCTCATCTGCACGCTGTATATCCAATCCAAGTAACCATTTGTCTGGAATCGATAATATCTCATTTTCATCATGGATTCCAGTACCTAATAATTCGCGTACTAGAATCTTAGGTGGATCAGAAACTGTTGATGGTTTAATTTGAGGATGAAGATGTATATGGCCATGTAATCCATCTATCCGATGGAATGTTGCTTTTTTAGTCATTAATTTACCTGAAATCTCTTCACAGAAATGTGTTGGGATTATTATGTCTGTAGCTTTGACTAAACTATGTGCAAGATGATTTACTTCTGTATCAGTAATATAGACTCGTCTGGCGGTTTTAGGTGCAGCTCGTAATTCTAATGGAGCTCCTACGCTCACGACCATCTCCGTATTTTTAAGAGCCTTTTTTGAAATTTTCATTCGTTTCCATGCTTTCCTATACCTCCCCTTACCAATTGGCCTAGGAACCCAAATCGTCTTACGTCGAGGAAGATAACCATCTGAATGATCGATCATTTGTCTTACTTCCTTACGATCGCAAGCAATAATTACATCATTTGGATTAGATATGTCTCTCATTATAGGAGCCAATAATCTTGCATGTGCTGGATGATCGATTACCCAACCAGCCGCCATATTGCAACCCAATAGTTCGGGCTATTTTGATGTGCCACCACTTATTGGCCCTAATAATGGAGAAGCAAGCGATAACAATTCCGGGCGCAAAATTATACGGCCCATATACGCCTGGTGTCAAGTTTAATGGCATCGTATGGCTATCTGGTCAAATTGATGTGGATTCTGGTAATGACATTACAAGTCAAACAATTGGAACTTTAGCTAAAATTGATGCTTTACTTGATGCTGCTGGATTGACTCGTGATGCAATATGTTTCGCGCAAGTTCTTTTAGATGACATCAATGATTTTGCTGCTATGAATGATGTTTATGGAAAATGGGTTGAAAATATGAAAGTTAAGCCTGCACGCGCAGCATTTGAAGCTGGGGCACTTCCTGCTGGTGCTAAAGTTGAAATTGTAGTTCAAGCAATTGGATCCAATAACAACGTGTGAGATATATGCCTGGATCTCCATATCTAGAAAATCCCCCTCAGGGATTACTTACTTGGCCTAAACTTCTAATCATTTCAATACCAACAATTGCAGCCATAACAGTTGTTGCTTGGTGGAAAGGATTACTACTAGAATGGTCAATTTTTGCTATTATCTCGCTATTTGGTCTTGCAATCCTAAGACGATGAAATACAAACGTCAGAACCTCTCCGACGTAATTATGGGAGAGTGGCCTGTGCACTGTTTCAAAGCCTATGATATTCGTGGGCTTGCTGAAAATGAACTCTCGGATGAGTTTGCTTTCCGGCTTGGTAAATCGATTGCGGCATACCTAGATTGTTCTTCTTTTGCGGTTGGAAGAGATATTCGAGAATCCAGTACTAATTATTCTGCAAACCTAATTCAGGGTTTAGTTGAAAGTGGAGTGAAGGTTCTTGACCTTGGAATTGTTTCAACTGGCTGTCTATATCATGCATGCTGGACTTTACCAGTGGATGGAGGAGTTATGGTCACAGCATCTCACCTCCCAATGCCAACACATAATGGTTTCAAAATGTGCCGTGGGACATTGCCTTTAGCTGGAGAAGAAATTCAAGAATTAAAGGAAGTATTTCTTTCTGGAGAATTCAAAAATGGAGTGGGAGAACATATCAACAATCCTCATGAAGATAATTACCTAAAAGCAATTGTTAACTCAACAGGAACCCTTGCAAGACCTGTCAAAGTTGCTGTTGATTGTGGAAATGCTGTTCCAGGCCCTGCAATGACTCGCCTTCTAGATATGATTGGGGCTGAGCATGTTGATCTGTATTGTAATTGGGATAACACAGAGCCCAATCATGGAGCAGACCCTACTAGAGAGTACAACATGGTAGATCTTGCCAAAGCTGTGGTTGACAATGGTTGTGAATTTGGTCTTGGCAGTGATGGCGATGGTGATAGAATTGGGGCCGTTGATGAAAATGGTAATTTTGTTTATCCTGATCGCCTAATTGCCCTTCTTGCGGACGATGTTGTTGGAACTGAAGAAGGAAAAGATTTGCTGATTTATGATGTGAAGTGTTCGATGAATGTTGAAAAGGCAATTGTTGCAGCAGGAGGGAAACCAATGATGGCAAAGACTGGGCATTCTTTCATGAAGAGAGTCCTCGCAAAGTATCCTAATTCCTTGATGGCTGGTGAAATGAGTGGTCACATCTTCATGGCAGACCGCGGGTGGTATGGATTTGATTGTTCACTTTACAATGCTGCACGAATTCTAGAACTTTGGTCGCGTAGAGACGATCTTAAGTTCAGTGACGAGTTAAATCGCTTGGCACCAAATTTACCAACCACTGGAGAAGTCAAGATTCCTTGTCCTGAAGAAAAGAAAATCGAAACCGTAGAGGCCATTAAGAATGCATTTGTCGATTATGAAGCTTCAACAATAGACGGGATAAGGGTGCGGTTCAATGATGGCACTAATCAGACTGGGTGGTTTCTTGCTCGTAAATCAAATACAGAACCTATTCTTGTTATGAGAGTAGAAGCCGTCAACAAATCTGAATTAAAACGTATATTAGAATTAATTGATCAAAGAGTTTCCTCAATAATTGATATTGGCAAATTATTGAATTAATTTACTTCGGCTGTATATTCAAGAGAGATTAATTCGAGTGTCCAATCTACTGTTTCGCCACTATCTTGTTTATTGCAAAGTGGCCTCTGGCCTTTGTTTACTGTTACTCCAATGTCCATAGAATATTCACCAAACCCAATAGTTCCTCCTTCCAACATTGAAGAGATTTCTCCCGAAGACATATTCTGAACTGTAGTTCCAAGAATTGATGAGTCAATCCAATATAGTGATGATTCCATTGGACTTTCAGTACCTGATGTTGTAGTAGTATTTTCATTTATTCCGCCAGAAACTGATACTTCATCGTCTTGGGATTGGACACCTGTACATTGAGGGCCCCCTCCTGATTCGTCATCAGTATGCTGTATGGTCATTCTAAATCCAACAATGTTCATTCCTGCAACATTCCCTGCATCAGAATGGGCCCCTATATTTACTGTAGTACCGTCATCAATTACTTCCGTACCCGAACCAATTTCGTGAAATGAGAATGTCCCATTTACTTCATAATTACCGATTTTACCACCTGACATGTCTATTGAACCTACATCTTTGAAGGAATCTGCCATCGTAAAGTATACTGGAAATGCTACCAAGAAAAAAGCTACGCAAGCTACCGTTATTTGCTTATCACTATTAGTCTTAAAGTCATCAAAATAAGACATGTTAGTTCCTCCGGGTATAATGACGTAGGGGGTGGTGCTTTCCAAGGCTTTTGGTCTACTGTTTGGGCCAATCTTGCAAACCTATACTACGAAATGCTTTACGTGAGCGCCTAAAAACAGGTAGAAAATATCCTATTTTGGAACGTTCTCCAAAAGTCCATTTCCATGGACATCTCGGCAAAGATAAGGCCCATTCTCGTATTATTGCCATAGCATCTTCATTCTCTTTACCTCCGGGTATTGTCCAAGCTGCAATGTTGATTGATCCAGCGCTTCCTCTCGTTTCAGCCCAAGTATGCATTTCTAATCCTCGTAATGGCCCATCAAGAATTTCCAGTCCTAGGGTGCGAGCACTTTGAGCTATTGGCATAATTATTGCAAATCTATCAACCAAACGTGTTCCTTGGTGGCTAGAAATTTGCCAACCCCTATCAGTTAACGTTTCACGAAGAGATTTCACATTTTCAACTGGAGAAGTGCAAACTTCCAAAGTGAACTCATTTCTCTTCAGCATTAATGCTCGCGAAAACGAACTTGCTGAAGAATGAATCGAAAATTTGCCTTCCTCAATCGAAGGCTGGAATGGCCATAATCACCCCTCGTTTTACGAGGGGTGATATGGATGGTCCAACAAACGGTCACTATCGGATCCCCAGCCCATCAAATGGGCGAGGCAAACCACGGACTGTGAACCGGTTATTGTGAGCCGTTACTGGACCCTGTTCACACTCTACTCTCAATGAGAGTAGTGTGTACTATGGTTCAGATTGGCCTTCTAATCAACCGAACAAAGAACCTAGACCTTCAAATCCGCCAGCTTCTTCTTCCTCTTCTTCTGCTTCAGCAGCTGGTGCTTCATCAGCAGCAGCAGCGCTAGCAGCAGCAGGGGCAGCAGCGGCAGCAGCAGGTGCAGCTACAGCGGTTGCCATAGCTTCAGCGATGTCAACACCACCCAGTGAAGCAACTAGTGCCTTCACACGGGCAGAATCAGCATCTACACCAGCGGCCTTTAAGACCGCGGTTACAGCTTTGTCGTCTATTTCTTTTTCAGCAGAGTGCAGAAGCATTGCAGCGTATACGTACTCCATATTTTTTCACCTCAAATTTTTCATTCAACCGAATAAGGACCCAAGGCCTTCAAATCCGCCTTCTTCCTCTTCTTCCTCCTCTTCCTCAGCGGCCTCGGTAGGGGCCTCTTCGGTGCTCGAATCTACTGTTGCAGTTACTGCTGCAGTAGCGGCTGCGCCCAGGAGTTGGGCTAGCTCTTCGTCGAGTGCGTCCTCAGACAGTGAACCAGCAACGCCTAGGGCGCCACTATGTGCACGTGAGATAAAGTGCGGCAATGTCTCTGATGTGACAATTGCTGCTTCCAGTGCCACAGCAAGTGCTTCACCACTTGCTTTGGATAGAAGGGTTGGTGTGGTTGCGTTTGTAAACCAACGTATATTGCAAGCCAAATTGAATGCTCCTGCGCCAAAGCTGATTAGATCGGATTCGAATTTCTCATAATTGATATCCAATGTCGATGGTTCAAATCTAGTTCCATCCTCAAATGTTCCACATAATCGCAAACCTGTAACTATTGGATCGATTCCAATCTTTGAGAGCATCATTCCAAGATCTCCTTCAAATGTTTCACCTTCCTTAAGGATGGTCACAGTCTTCTGGATTTGTACAGAACCTTTCATGATTTTTGCTGGAATCCCAACTGAATTTAAGTCTCCAACAATTGGTCCTGGTGGCATCCCAGTGTCCATTTTTTCCACAACGATATCGTATGGAGCGATGTCACCTGGTTTTGCTGCTCTTCCTGCTTCTGTTTTCTTCAATTCAGAAAACACTTCGAAAGAACTCATGTTGGTTTGTACCAATGCTGGTTGAACTGCTGATGAATAAAGAGACTCTAAATCGCTGAAATCATTTCCTGTGGCTTCCCAGGCTATTTTCATCAATCTTTTCTTTGCAACTTGTATTTGCATGTTAGAACGAAGCCCATCGCGCATGCCAAGCATTGCACTAGCAGGGACTCCATGAATATCAATTACAGCAAAGGTTCCCCCAGCCTTTAGCATGTCCGTAAGTGAAGAAACTGTATCCTTCTTCCACGATGCTACTTTTGGTATCAATTAATCACCTCTATTTTGGTGGCTGGCCCCATTGTTGTCTTAACATAAAGTGAACGAATGTTCCCGATTCCACGTTCAAGTCTTGAAGTTACACGATTGTAAACTTCCATTGCGTTTTTCAGTAATTCTTCGTGGCTTTGAGCACGTGTTCCAAATGAGGCTTGGAATGTAACCTTGTCACGTGACTTGACTATTACAGTTGATTTTAGACCTGCTGCTATTGCTGCTGGGTCAACTACAGGAGGCACTGGTCTTGGCATCTTTCCACGAGGACCTAGTACGACACCGAGCCAACGACCAATAAGACCCATGTGTGGGACTTCAGAGAGGAAAAAGTCGAATGAATTTGCTAGCTTTTTTGCAGTTGTTTTATTCTTACCAAGTTCTTCAATTTCGGCTGGATCGATAACATGGATGCCTGCGGCCTTTGCTTTTTGTGCTGCATCTGATGCTGCGAACATTGCAATTTTTATTTCACGGCCGCGACCTGACGGAAGACGAATCTCTTCCTGAATACGATTATTTGGATTTTTCAAATCGACGTCTTTGATTGTAAATGCTATGTCAACAGATTCAACAAACTTACGATCTGCAGCGCCTTCAATTGCGCTCTTTATTGCTTCAGATATTTTCTCTTCCATTTTTTGTCACCCCTTCGGTCTGCGAAGGGCGCTAACCCCTCTACCGTGGTCCGTGAATTCAGTTCAAGCAAAACGTGTATCCCAATCTCCATTTTCAATTGTTTTTAATGCGTCCTTAGCCCAAAGCCCATCGATTTTTACACGCATTGCAACACAAGTGCCGATAATCTCCCTGGTCTGCGCTTTCAAATCTGCTCCGGTTAAGTGTCCGTCTTTCGCCTTTTGACGTGCGACGTCCATCGCCTTCTCAAGAGGTAAATCCTCAGTAGCGGCTTCCAATGAACCATTACACTTAGGAACTCCAAGAGCTTTCTTTATCAGCTCGCTAGTCCAAGGCTTTGGCATGATTGTACACCTCTGTTACTCACGGACGTGAGCATCTTGCCGACTTCCCTCCCCTATTTAATCGCGCCGCGCGGGATTTTCAGGTCACTCTACACGTTCAACCACACGTACATGGTCTCCACGCATCTTCAAAGTCATTGGAATAGGTTGCTCATATAATTCCATACTTACTTCTTCTTTAGTCTCTGATACACTTGTAACTCGAGCTTTTTCGCCTTTGAATGCCCCAGTAACGATTTCTACGATACATCCTACTTCAATACCACTTGTGACAGCCTTTGGCTCCAAATATGGTAGTATATCTTTCAACGGTGCTTCGCCAGGTAATACAGTCTTTGCATTCTTCAAAGGGGTTTGATTTAATCCACGGCGAGCCTTAGGATCACGCCCGCCAGAACGTCCAATTAACTTCTCAACATGATGTAGAGCGCTTGATTCTACCATTACATAACCACGCATACCAGTGGGGTGCAATATTCCAAATATTTCGTCATGAATGGCTGAAAGTGAACCTGACCCTGTCAGTCTTGCTTGCATTTCGTCAGCAACTCGCTTTTCTGAACCAATTGCTGTTTTTACTATGAATAAATATGCTGCTACTGAACCATACATTTCACGGAATAGTTTCTCACTACCTTCCATCTCTAAATCTGCAAACACACAATTATGATTTTGAATTTCTCCTGGATCAACCCATGTAGATTCTGTGTACCTTCCTGATGCAGTAACATCCTTACTTGAAGATACAACCAAGCATGGCGCTATATCTTGTAAACGGCCACCCATATCAATTCCAAGCGCTGGACCTGCTCTTACATATGCTAGGTCTTCAAGTGGTATCCCCGTACATTCAGCCACTCTATTCAATACATCTTCTTCGGTATCTCCTATTCCATAGACACCATCCCACAGTGCAGGAGAATCTGAATCTGATTTTGATCTTCGAAGAAGAAGTAATTCCTCTTCATGTCTAACGAATGCTACGAATGCTTCAGTCAACCTCTAACCCCCTCAAATTCCGAATACATCATGTATCAGCCATGGAATAAAATCGTCCATAACAATCAATATAACAAATCCAATAAATCCTAGAACAAACAAACCGATTCCACAAATAATACTAGTCTGCTTAAACTCCTGAGGAGTTGGTTTTCTAGCCATTCGTAGAATACGAGACCAGCCTAAACGACGATCTACGCCTCTCATCCAGGATTCTAGCCCGTCTTGCCAATCCTTAGCTTTCGCTTCAATAGGGTGGATTTGGTTCTCTTCATCTGACATGGTTTCACCTCAGGGGTGTCTTGGCGACTTATGGCCCTCATTTAACCCAATCGGCAGAAAAGAATCTGATATCCGACTGGTTCAAAGCATTCCTATGCCTCGATAACACTATGGCGGCCAAAGACCCATATCAGGTTCTCGGTGTGTCACGCGGGGCTAGTGATGCGGAAATAAAGAAGGCTTTTCGCAAGTTAGCAAGACAATTTCATCCTGATCGGAATGATGGTTCTCCCCAAGCGGAAATGAAATTCAAAGAAGTCCAAGCTGCATACGAAGCCATTGGAAGTGCTGAAGCACGTAGAAAGCACGAACAAGAACAAATGTTTGGAGGGGGATTCGGAGGCGGTATGCCAGGTGGAATGAATATGGATGATATTCTCTCACAAATGTTCGGAGGTGGAATGAATTTTGGCGGGAGGCAAGGTGGTATGCCAAGGAATCAGCCAAGGCCGCCTACAGAACGTGGTCAAAACGCTTCGATTTGGTTAGATTTGACTGTAAATGAGGCAAAAAAGGGTGGCAATTTCAATATTTCATATACTCAATTAACACCAGGGTCGCATGGAAGCATAGATAGGAAAAATCGCACATTAAAGATTAATGTAAAACCTGAAACTAAACATGGAAAAGAAATTCGTTTGAAAGATCAAGGTCATGGACACCCACAAGGAGTAAATGGGGATTTAATCGTTAATATTAGAGTTGATCCGGGAGAAGGATGCAGATGGGATGGGAACCGTATTGTAAAGGAAGTCGAGGTAGCATATTCCACCCTAATGCTTGGTGGTAAAGTAACTGTAACTTTACCCTCTGGCGTAAAGGGTAAAATCACAATACCTCCTTTATCTCAAGTTGGTGATAGACAACGAGTAAAAGATATCGATATTGAATTTATTCTTATAGAAAACGAAGGATTAGATGAATTCCAAGAAGATGCCCTAAAAGCCCTAAATGATGTAGGATTATGAAAATTTAATTCCTATAATTTAGCAAACATATTCATAATGTGGTTCCTTTTCGACCGACATGAGGATACCCATGGACAACATGATTGGAAAACCTGCGCCGGAATGGACAGCAAGAACTTACATTAGTGGAGAAAGCAAAAATCTTAGCAGTGAAGATTTGAAAGGAAAATGGTATTTGATTTACTGGTATCCCTTTGATTTCACATTTATTTGCCCAACTGAAATTGTAGGATTCGAAAATTTGAAAGAAGATTTTGAAGATGATGGGATTACTGTAATTGGATGCTCAACTGATTCATGGCATTCACATAATGCATGGTTCAAAGATGAGGATATTTTCCCAGGCGGTGTCAATCACCACGTGATCGCAGATTGCACTCAAAAGATATCCAAGCATTTTGGAATGCGCAATAAAGAACTAGGATGTAGTTTCCGTGGAACTGTACTGGTCGATGATGAAGGAAATGTACAGATGTGGTCAATAAATAACATGGATGCTGGAAGATCTCCTGCAGAAGTTTTGCGCACTGCACAAGCAACAATGGCTGGTGGACTTTGTGGCGCAGATTGGAAAAAGGGAGACCAATACGCAGCTTGATTGGTGAAATTGCATGGAAATACTTGGCCCAAAAGATTGGGAAGAATTTCTTAATGCCCCTATTGCTGTTTTAGTATTAGGGAAAGCTGGTTGTGCAGCATGTGAAAAATGGAGTGAGAAACTTAGCCATTTTCAAATCCCTGATGGTGTCAGAATTGGGAAAATAATGCTGGACGCTCCTGGTTTTGGACGATTTAAAATTGCAAATGAATGGGTTGCAAATGTCGATGCTCTGCCCTTTAATACTCTATACATAAATGGTGAAATTATGAAATCATGGGCAGGCGGCGGCCTTGAAAGACTGCAAAATCGATTAAATCGATTTATCTAATGCTATCAATATTGTTTTCTGCTTTGTTTGCAGGTTTAGTTGCCATATTGGTAACTGTTGCAATTGAGAGGTGGGGTGGTTTAATTGGAGGAATACTTGGAACTGTTCCAACAACAATAATCCCTGCAGCAATAGGCATTATGATCGAAGGGGATGACTTGGGTATTGCTCTTTCAATTATACCACTAGGTATGCTATTAAATGGGATTTTCCTCTTATGCTGGATTGTTATACCAACTAAGTATAATACTACATTACCACTTACAACCATCATTTCTCTACTAATATGGACAGTAGTTGGTTTATTTATTGTCAAAATTGCTGAATTGAGTTTGAACATAATTGCAGATTGGCAATTAGGTTGCATAGGTCTAGTCATATTGGCGGGTTTGGGCATCTGGTTCAATTGGAATCCAAGGCCAACTCCCTCTGGTAAAAATAAAGTTTCAACCACCATATTACTGACCAGGGGATTAGCTGCGGCAATTGCAATTGGTATTGGGGTTTGGCTAGCGAGTTTAGATATGCCACTACTTGCTGGTCTTGCTGCTGTTTTCCCTGCAATATTTTTGACTTCGATGGTTGCATTATGGCTTGCTCAGGGGCATGAAGTGCCTATTGGGGCCGCAGGTCCTATGATGCTTGGAGGCGCATCAGTTTCAGTGTATTCTTTGATTGCAATGTGGAGTTTGCCAGCATATGGAATGATTGTTGGCAGTATAATTTCCTGGTTCGGCGCCATTATATTTTGGTCTCTACCAATTTATTATTGGATGAAATTTAGGGCAAATGCTTAGATTTCTGTTCGTATTCAACCAAGCCAGCCTTTACGTTTGAACCACAATAACATCATTACACTAAAGCCTAACATTCCAAACATTATTGTCCAAAATCCACCAATCTCACTAAGTTGTGCAGGCAATTCAGTATTCATTCCAAATATACCAGCAATCAAAGTAAGTGGTAACATTATTGCACCAATTATCGTAAGAGTCGTCATTACTTCAGTCAGTTTAGCATTTGATCTTACTAAATCCATATTGATGTAAGAAAGATATGTGTCACGGGTACTGGTTGCGCCAGCTGAATATGCAACACATCGCTTCACAAGTGTTGTAGAAAGTTGTTGTAAATCGGTAAACAAAGATAATGTATCTTCATCAACCATTCTCTCTCCAGACTTCAACAAACGCATGCAAGAGCTTTGTAATGATTCGATTGATTTTGACGCTTCACGTAACAAGCGTTTCAAATCATGTAAATTTTCAAGAAGTCCTTCATAGGACTTTGTTGGATCAAATACTTGATATTCAAGATCATCTAATCTATTGGAATATTTTGACAAAATAGGTATCCAATCATCTGCAATTGAATCTAATAATTCATACAACAAGAAATCTATGCCAAGTTCTACTTCCTTTTTGTCTGCTGACTTCATACGACGACTGAATACATCAAGTGCTGGAATCCTAGTCCCGCGTACAGTTATGATTAGGTTGTCTCTCAGAATAATTGCCACTGGTTCAGTATCTAAACGGTTATCTGCATCTCGCGCCCTCAGAACTATGAAACGATGGTTTTCAAAACGTTGTACTGTGTTACTTGCATGGCCAAAAATATCTTCAATTGCTAACTCATCAATACCTATTTCCTCTAAGAATTCCTTTATCTCATCATCTGGGCGTAGTATATCTAACCAAGCTGAACCTTTTCCTTTAACAGAATCCACAAGGCCATTTAGATTGAATTCTGACGAAGGTACTACACCTTCGCCGGTAGTCTGAAGTCGAATCTCGGCCATATTGACTCCTCAACCTTTCAGCCATATGAGTTTAGGGCATTATTCTGATTCGTCCAATTGCTTTCTATGCCTTATTCCGCTCATCACGTGGCGCTCCTCGACTTCTTTCAATTTCGAACGTATTCGCCAAGTAAGAAACCATGCAATTGCACCAACTCCAACGATATTCAATATCCAAATTTCAGCAGGTATAGACATGAAATCACTTCAAATTGGGGGTAAGAGATCTACGTCTACATCGCCTGTTGGAACTCCAATACATCCAAGTCTTGCTCCTTCGGATATTATTTCCTCATCTAAGCCTGGCGTAAGGGGTTCTGGAAGACTGATTTTACCCGACAAAAGTGTAATCATACATGTCCCACAATTACCACTTGTACAATTTGTAGGGATTTCTATACCAGCAATAATTGCGTGTTCCACAATTGTTTCACCAGGTATTGTTTTACATTGACCAAGCAATTTAGAGCCTCGTAAAAAACGTACGAGGCTCATATATGGCACCTCATCTATCTTCCCAGCGAGACCAACGTCCAGTTTGCTTATTGAAATATAATCCTGCTTTCTTCATCCACTTGTTGAATTTAGTAGCACCCGCACCTGTTCTTAGAATGAAATCTTCTCTATCCTCTTGTGCTTGTATATACCCTTTAGCAGCAAGTGTTTGATCTATCCAATCATCAATACTCATTAAGCCACTAGTCAACACTGATTGTTCGGCTGCGACAGTCATTGTATCTGCATCTGCCCCAGTCTTTTTCAAATCCGCCTTGATTAATTCATTAATCGTTGAATAATCTTGACGGGCGGGTTTTGGAGGGACTGGGTTTCGAGGGCGCGCTTCAGGATCGATTGTGATTCGACCTCCATTGGCCATTATACTATCAACAGTAGTGGCCAATCCTGGCATGAATATTGTTTCACATTCCCAACAGATGAATGACCAATTTTCTGGATCTTCTGGATTGCGACTAGAACGTGGGTCCATTTCTTCATTACACCCTGGACATGCATGTAGTATTAATTTCGGAACTATCTTCCTGCGGAAATCAACTATGTCTTGAGGAGTGCCCTCAAGTTCAAGCATTTCATGATCACGTGCAGCTTCCAATCCTCGGGTCTCAAGTTGGTCGCGGATCTTTACCTTCTGGTCATCTTTACCTTCATCATCAAGATTATTTTCCAGTTTCACAATTAATTCAACTGTTTTCCCAAGACGGTTCATAACTAGCTTTTTCGCCCTAAATGCTTCAACTTTAGCGATTTTTAGGCGTTCTTTTTGTTCTGCAAGTTCTGCCAAAACGTCTTTTTGTTTTCTCTTAAATTTCAATTCTTCGATTTTTGAATCTGGTTTTCTCTGTGGAGACAGAACCTTAGACAAATAACGCTCTTTTCCATGTGATTGGTGGCCTGCAGAAATTATTTCTAATACTCCATCTGCAATATCTGGCTTTAAGCCATAGTTTTCTGTTAATTGGGATTTATCGATTTTCTTTAAATCGCCAATCTTTATTCCAGCATCGGCTAACTGCATAGCGGTTGTTTCGTCAATTCCTCGACGTAATAGAGCAAGATAGGTATCTTTCTTCGCCATGTGCACCCCTCCGACGAGACAGGCCGAGGTGGCGGTTGAATGTCAACCCATCGATTGGCGGGCTCTCTCTAATTCAGTAGTAATTTGTAACCAATCTTCAATTTCAAGATCTTCTGGGCGCAAATCAAGAATGTTTGGATTTACCTGTTTTATTGCTTCGCCATATAATTTAGAATGCCATCCTGTTACTCGATTGATACGCTTTGGCGCACGAGATAATGTGTTGCGTAATTTTTTCCTACGTTGTTCAAAACTTTGGCGGATGAGCATTTTTGTCAATTTTGAATTTGGCGGAGGTGTAATTCTAGTCAATTTTACTAGCCTAGAATTTACCTTTGGAGAAGGAGCGAAACAATGTGGTCCAACTCGTCTTTCCATACTAGCTTTCCAATCAAGTTTAGTAGACATACCCAAACTACCTCTGTCTGCAATGCAATCAACTACTAAGCGTTCCGCGAATTCTTCTTGAACGAGAATTACTACTGTCTTAATCGATGTTTCTCTTGTGATAATATCAATTAATGGTGATGATATTTGGTAAGGTATATTGGCAACAAATTTGTTAGCTTTAGGCCAATTTACTCTAAGTGCATCTCCTTTGATCAAATCTAAATCATCAAAGATATTTGATAAAAATTCACAGGTACCAGAATCGAGTTCTATTGCAGTTAGTTTTGCTTCACTATTCAGAATTCGTTCAGTTAATACCCCAGGTCCTGGGCCTATTTCTAGGACTATATCTTCAGAATTAAGTTCAGCTAATTTGAGTATTTCATCTAACACATCCTCGTCGTGTAGGTAATGTTGACCTAGGCTCTTATCGGCTGATTGCGTTGACCTTAAGCGGTCAATGAGTGCCTTTGCACCCCTCATACTACTCACTCATCCTTTCGTAACAAAAGATCGATTAATCGTGGCTGAAGGCCTCGATCATTTATCTCCATAACAAAGCGTGCGGCAAGCAATTCTGGACCATTAATACCACATTCCGCATTGAGTTGTTCAAAATTTTCCCAACCTGATCGGCCTCTTTTTGCAACCATTTCCATTGCCTTTTTGTTACCAACTCCTTGTAGTAATTCAAAGGCATGCATCTTCAATGAAAGATTTCCTGCACGATTAAAGAACTGATTTACAAAAACATCTGGGTCGTCTTCAATCATTTTTTGTATTACAACCGGCAATTCAGTAAATGCTCTAGAAGACAAATCGCGTATCCGTGCAAATCCAAGTATTTCTTGCACTATTTCGCGCTTTGATTCTTCAGTTCCCATGTACAATCTTTCACCAACTGCTTGTAAGGTTGTATTTGGTTTGGGCTTTAGACGTATTACGTGCATTGCTGGCTCTGTTACAACAACCAAAGCATCGCCAACTTCCGGATGATCAATTACTCGACACCACTCAACAGATTCCAGAGGATCCTGCTTATCTCCGGCACTATTTACTCGTCGGCGGTCGTTACGCATGTTGGAACACCAACGTTATTTTCAAACATTCTTTTTGACTATATCGAGTACAGACTCGATGTCTTCTGCATCAATTGAGATGCGCCTACTAGCAATAACTGCACGTACATCATCCGCATGCCTTGGCATAAGTTCTGCAAGTTTTGCAGCTAGTTCTGGATATTTTTGGAAAATTTCTATCTCCATAATCTGTGTAAACATATCAGTGAATACGCCCGGTTCTGTCTTTATTCCATTGCGATTGTCACTAGATGCCCATTCTGCATGCTGAAGTGCTGCTTTCTGTTCATAAGTTAAGAAACCACGACGCTCTTGTGCATTTAGAAGTAAATCACGTACAGTAGAAAAATCTGTAAAAATTCCATCATCACTCATAATAATCACTCCAATGGGCGAAGATGTTCTGGCCTTGCAACAACAGTCTTCATCATGTTACCATCTTTAACAGATACAACCCATGCTGCACCTTGTCTATTTTGAATAAATCCAGTTCTACCTTGGAAACGGCGATGGGGCATGCCTCTTTGTTGGCCGCCGTCTAGTACAATAGCCACGCGGTCTCCCTCTGAATAGTCATGTATGACACGATTAATGTTGAGACGACTACGCTCGTGACGGCCTCGACGTAGTATTGTACGAGTGCCTTGGCGCTGTCCTTTGGATCGCTTCATATTGTTCGCCTCCATTTTTCTCCACGTGTCATAAGACACTTCGGAGCATTTCGCCGACCTACCCGGCCCATATAAGACCCGCGACGCGTTAATCAGCGTGAATATCAGCGACATCAAGCCATTCGACGACACATTTTGCACCAATTAATGATGCAATTGATGGTTGTGTTCTTCCATTATCTCCGTGAATTGTTTCTTTAACATAAGTTCCAGATTCACATCGTAGGTTGAATTGTCCAAACATATTTCCTTGATCATCATAACCAATTATTGCTTCACTGGTTTCTACGACCTTGCGTTTACGTATTTTGTCAGCTCTACGATGTGCGACTCTTTCCGGGGTTCTTTGAGCTAGAGTACACCCTTGTAATTTAGTCATAATTTCCATTACTTTGTCTTCATTTGGCATTTCAAGAGTTTTTGGTTTAGCATTACTAATTCTTTCAATCAATACTTCTTTTGTTCCTGATTTTTTGAGTCCTTTTTCTTCGCATATTGAGACCAAGTCCGCTTTTTTTAATTTTGTCAATTCTTCGGTGTTAGGTTTTTCTTCTACTACCTGATTGTTGGGGTGTCTTTGCCTTCTTCTTCTCCCTTGTCTTCCACGTTGTTTTGGAATTTCCATAACCTGTGTAAGAGTATCCATTTCCTCTTGCGTTATGGGGTTTATTTTGAATCGTATGGTATAGGATTTTTCAGCGGGTGTGTCCTTCACACGCACTACTTCGCTACGATTTGAAGGACGCATATTTGTAACTTCTATACTTCCACTTGCTTCTTTGTTTATTGTATCCATCAATAATTGACCTTCGATATCACGTTTGATAGGTTGTTTCATTTCAATAACAAAAGGCCTTCCTCGCCCTAAGCATCTAACATCGATATCTTCTCGGCCCATTCCATGGAAAGCATGTTCTTTGCTACCAAATAGGTCCAATAAAGGGTCCCCAATGAGACCTTGAACCGAATTAGGATATTGCATACCTGTCTGATCACATTTCATACACCCGCGACCTTTGCATGAGCGACAAGGCCATTTTGTCTGTGGAATCCCTCGTTCAAGTTTACGATACCTCCCATAGATGTAATGGGAACGAATGTCCAAATCTACTGTTAATGTCAACACATCAATCAAAGCCAAAATTTCAGGCTTATCAATTACTAATTTTACAGAAGGATTTAGTTTCCGTAAATGTGAAGCCACTTCATCAACTAATGTGGATTTTAGAGCAGCTGATCCTCCGGCTCCGAATCTTTTCCTTAGATGATCTTCTGCCTCTGTTTGATCTTTTGGAAAACGTGCTCCTAATTGTAATCGATTACACTCTTTGTTACCAATCGACTCATTGATTATTTCCGCCAATAGTGGTGCCTCTTCCATTAAATTTTCACAAAATTGACATAATGGCTCCAGTTCTCTTGCGTTAGACATTGTTGAGTCACTTTCGACTATTGAGGCTCGAATTTCATTACCAGAATCAACAAAGGATTGCCCAAATTTTTTCTTTCCGCCGACTCTTCCAAGGCAGTGATTACATGTGCCTATTCTGACTAAATGTTTGAGACCTGCTGGCCTCGGTGCTGCAGGAATCTCTTCTTCTCCAGTATCAAGTTGAATATCATCAAAATCTGGTTCAACCAATATTTCAGCTGTTTCTCCATCATCATCCCATAATGAATAATCTGTTGCACCAAAACCCGCATTTGCATATGACATCCAGTCTTCATCATCTTCTGGATTTTCCTTTACGGTATCCTTCTCAGACATACAAATCACCATTCTAGAAGGGGGACAACCCCCATACTGGAACAAACAACGCTCTAACATCTGCTTAATGATAGCATCGCTAGTGTATTGTGGTATTTTTGTAAACAGATGTAAGATAATCGTGTTATTCATTAATTTTCAAACACACAACTATCATAGATGCGGGGGGCAGGATTCGAACCTGCGAATCAATAAGAAATGGGACCTAAACCCACCGCCGTTGACCAAGCTGGGCGACCCCCGCCCAGAACTGCCGAATTCTAACACACTCATGAAACCGACTGTTAAGAGTAGAAGCGTCTCCGGCAAGTTTGATGGCTGACTTTGAGCAACTAAGCCGCAGGCTAGTTCCACAAAGAAAAAAGGTGCACATAGTCATATTTATACTCACAATTATGATGATTCCTGGTGCTATGAAAGCACTAGAACCAATTGATATGGAATCTTACGATATGGAATCTCCTGAACTAACTGCTGAACGAATAATAAATGAAGAATTTTCTACAACTGAAATCATTCTTGGATTTGTTGTTGGAGTTAGAGAACCTGGAGAGGTTGGCTCAACTCCTGTCCCTGTTCCTACAACTTCTGATGGTACACCGGATTGGAGTTCAATCGCTCCTGTAGATGACTTCATTGACTCGGGCGAAGAATGGGGTGGCGTAATTTCTCCAAATGGAGGAATCCTAAATCTTTCAATACTACGAGAGATTGATGCTAAACATCAAATTGCATATGATCATCCTTTAGGAAATTATACCAAACCATTCGTAAATGATGTTACTGGATTACAAACACCCGGAGTTATGAGTTTGGCTGATATTTTTAGGGGATTTATGGCTAATAAGTCAATTCTGACACAACCAATTATGACATTAGGAGGAGAAGAGCCTGCCCCCACAGATTGGACTGATTGTGGAATATTAGAATGCTTGACTTTCGATGATGACAATTTAACTCAAGCGCATATTGATCTCGCAGCAAATCGTATGGCTTTGGCGAACGGTTCTGCTTTCTTAAGATGGATGAGTTTAGATAGAGGTTTTGTTGGAGATTCTAATTCAAATGTATTCGGGCCTGTTGGAGGTGTTTTGCAAGAAGATGGCAGTTGGTCTGGAGCTAAATGGGGTCCTGGGCGTTGGTCATCATCAGCATCATGGTTCTTGGTGCAGTTAGATAGGACCGCTCTTGAAGAAGCAGGGTGGACAATTATATGGAAAGATGCGCATCAAGAAAAAAATGTTTCGATGACTGATGAAGGTTTTAGATTAGGAGGATACCGTCTTGATGGTACTGAATTGGTATTACATCCGCCGAATTATACTTCTGAATATTGCATTACTTTGGATGATCCCTGTTCAACAGAATGGTCCATAATGCATCTTGAAGGTTCAATTCGTAGCCATGATAACAATTCAATAACACTTCTAGTTGGGCAAGGAGTAAATGTCGAAGTAAATCGGGAATTGCAAAATTCAGGTGGCCTGATTATTGCAATGGGTCTTGCAATTATTGGATTGCTATATGCGTCATTACGTAGATGGTCTGACGTAGCTATTGTAACAATGGCTCTAGGCGGAGCATTGTTGTGGATGCAAGGATTGATTGGACACACTGCTTCACTTTTCAGTTGGATGGGATTCGAAATTATTTCTCGTTCACAATTTAGTAATTTGTTACCAATTCTAGTATTGGCACTTGGCATTGATGATTCATTGCATGCCTTACATCGCTACAAAGAAGAAAGAAACTTGGGGCGAACTCCTATTCAAGCTGGTGAAATTACTGTTGCTAGAGTTGGGCGGGCAATAATGCTCACATCATTAACTACCATTGCAGCATTTACTGCCAATTTGTTTAGTGACGTCGCTGCTCTTAGATCGTTTGGAATTGAAGCTGCATTAGGGATTGTTGCCGCATTTTTGCTAACTGGTATTTGGGCGCCTTTAATCAGAGTAAGTTTTGACATGTGGATGGAAAAAAGGGGTAAAAATACAACTCCTGAAATTCAAAGGCATTTTATCAAAAAAGAATTATTGCAAAATATCTCTGTGACTTCAGGTACAGGGCGTTCGCCAATAATTATTGCAGCCTTAGCTTTGCTACTAACTATCCCATCTGCATGGGGAATGGCAAATTTGGAAGGGGATTTCACAGTAGAAGATTTTCTTGACGATGAGAGCGATTTTGCTTATGGTGTGAATTTAATCAATGAACGATTTAGTGATGAAGGTGAGCCTGCAATGATGCTTCTTCAAGGAGATGTTGCTGATCCAAATGTTTTCGCAGCAATAGATGAATTCAGACAAAATGCCAATCAAAAAACCAAGGGTGTTGTTGACAAAATGACGAGGCAACCGGATGGTAAAGTTGACATCTTGGCTATAGATGAATTCGTAATTATTGCTCAACTATCTTATCGCTCAGAAGAAACTAGACAAATATTCTGGGATCGTGGATTCAATGAATCTGGATGCAGTTTGAAAGGGGCCCTTAATGTTCCTAACCTTGAAGATAGAAATTGTATAATTTTCATTTATGGCATGCTAACTTTAGATGGGGTTCCTGGAACTGAAATACCCTCTGCATTAGTTGATCTTTACATTTCTCCATCTGCTGAAATTGACCCAAGCGCGGTATGGCTTTCAACAACAGGTGAGCCAATAAGTTATGATTACATGTTGATACGGTTTGGAATAACTAATCCTGAAGATTTCAAATCTCTTGGCCCTGGTATAGATGAGCTAAAACAAGACATGTCTCCATTAACAGAACTTTCTAGCGGTGATTGGGAAGGTTCTGGAGATGTTGAAGAAGACAAACCTTTGACATGGGTAATGCATACAGGAAAACCAATAACACGCTTTGTTGCATCGGATAGAATGCAATCAGAAATGCAATCCTCTTTGATTCTAGGCTCATTATTTGTTTTTGGAACTCTTTGTATAGGATTTAGATCACCCAAACAAGCATTTGTTACATTATTGCCAATATTGTTGGTTGTTGTTTGGCTATATGGATTAATTTATGCGTTTGGATATTCACTAAACATTGTAACAGTTACAATTGCAACAATGTCCTTAGGAGTTGGAATTGATTATTGTATACATGTAACTGAACGTTATAGAGAAGGTAGAAAATCTGGTGAAGATCATCGACAAGCACTAAATGGAATAGGGGGGGCTTGTGCACTAGCGTTAGTTGGATCTACACTATCTGATGTTGCTGGTTTTGCAATTATCGCGTCTTCACCAATGGGATTGTTCAACTCCTTTGGATTATTTAGTGCATTGATGATTTTACTTTCTCTCATTGCTGCAATGATCCTAACAACCGCATCTCTTAGTTTTATTACAGATGCCAATAATGATGAAAATCCACAATTTAATGCATCAGATTTCGCATAGATAAATTGTATCGGCCATCTTACTCAAATGGATCAAGATGGATTAATTGTTCAATATCTATTCTTTTGTAACCTCTTTCTTGGGCATCCAAACCAGCCCTCACCAACATTCTACGAATCCAACCAAGCATCATCAAATCTTTCATTCGATCTAGTGATTCAATAAATGTCGCAGGATTCCCTCCCAACTGCGCGTGTTCGCGGATATTTTGCCCGGTTTCATCTACAACTTCGTAATACCAAAGCAATAGTTCTTCAACTGCAGCATCTGTAATTGGCATTCCTGCAAAACTACGTGCTATTTTCCTAATTGCCATCGGCGTTAGGGCTGAACCAGATATTTGGCCTTCTAATACATCCTCTTCTGGTTCCGATGATTTTTCAATTGATTCTTCTGTCTCTTCATCTGTAGTTTGCAATATTGATTGTAAGTGTCTAGGTTTTATTGTCGAAACTCGGTCTTTGGAAGCAGCCATCTCTGCAGAATTTAATATTCGTTTTAAGTAAGATTCTAGGCGATGGATTCCTGCTTGTACTGCTTCAGAGCCAACACTTTCTAATGTTGAAAGTCTTTCAATCATCAATTCTCTGGTTCGGTTATAATTGAGACGGGTTCTGTTAGTATCATCCAATGTCTTTTTTTCTGGATTAGCTAATTGTGTTGCTGCTTCCATCTCGGGAACCATTCGATCTATTTCTGCTATCATTAATTCAACTAACTGCTCCTTCACAGCACCAGCAATACGCATTTCAGTGAACGTTGCGGCTACTGCGCCGATGTGACTTGGTGCGTAGGGCTTTGCCATTCATTCCACCAATCCGTCCTCACGCCCGAGGGCTTGAGAGACTTCCCATGCATGCAGACACTCGTGACCACCTAGGAAACCTCCGGCTTCTCTTGACGGCCCAATAAATTCTGAAGCGCAAAATTGACAAAATACTTGAACGACTGTTTCATTGTAATAAGTTCCATTCTTTGTAATTCTCTTAGGTATCTTCTTACCAATATCAGATTCATCCCAATCTACTAGTTTTTCCGTGTAGTCTTCATCAAAAATTACTTCTTCACTCATTTTTTCACCACTCTGTAATCCAGGGTATTGCGCCGTCTGCTGTAATTGGCTTCATCCCCTCTTCATCTCGAATCCATGTATCTTCTGTACCTATTGAACCATTGCTGTGAACAACCTTGGGTTCAATTGCCATAGTTCCGCCGATTGGCAATGGCCTATCAAAACCTTCGGCGACTACGGGGGATTCATCTAACTGTAAACCAACTGAATGGCCCAAAAATCTGCTCTGATCTGGGGCCATTCCCATCAAATGTGATTCGTGTCCTAATTCATTTGCTAATGCGTGTCCTTGTCGCCAAGCTTCACTACAGTCAAGCCCTTGATCAAGTACATCTACAACTACTTCTTTGATTGAAACCATATCATCTAATCTTTCTTGCCATTCTTGTGACAGTTTTCCTGCAACAAACATACGCGTAGTGTCAACAACATACCCTCTATGTACATGTACTAAATCAACTAATACTGGTTCATTAGCCTTTATTTTTGAAAACCCTGAGCCCATTGAAGACATCGGGTGAGGGCCTGTACCTCCTATTGCAGAATCAAAAAATGAAGGAATCCCTCCTGCTCTTCCAGATACGATAACTCCTCTATCACACTGAAGTGGAAAACGACGCATTTGCACATTTCCACCAAAACCTGCTGCTCGACTTACTGCTTCAGCGGCTGCAACTAATTCCAATTCACTAACTCCTAAACCACCCAATTTTTCAACAGCATCAAACATTGCTAACTGTATTTGAGCTCCATCTTCCATCATTTCTAGTTCCCATGAACTCTTTACTTCGCGCTGATTGTGAATGATTTGAGAGCAATTTTGGTTTGCTCCAACTTTACTAGCGAAATGTGTAGCGAATCCATTTGGTAAATCAGAAAATTGCATTGCTGGTGAACAGTTAATTTGTTCTGAAAATTCTGCCATACGGGGAAATTTTTCGATAATATGTGGTGAGTTTTCACCCCCAGATTCGTGTATTGCCCTTGACAGAGAACGGCGGACAAACAACCTTGATTCTCCTTCTGCTGGAATAAACAAAGTTCCATTTTGTCTACCCCCGCTATAGTAATAAAGATCAACTGGAGTTTGTATTAATGCTCCTGAATAACCAGATTCCTGAAGGCTTTTTTGTAAATTGATTTGCCTTGATTCTAATTCTGAAACAGGGACTCGCCAGTCCTCCCCCTCGGGCCCAACCAATGCCGAAAGCTCTTCCATTAGACAGGACTAGTAGTCAATAGTTCAAAACGACTCCCTTTGTTTAATTGCTAATTAATAACTAAGATATAGATGTACTATGTGGGCAAAACATGCACGCAGCGGGTAAAGTACTACTGATTCTTGGACTAATTATTACTCTTATTGGTGGAGCCATTATGGCTTGGAGTTCTGATACTGTCGATAATGCAGTAGATGACATGGAAGAAAATAACTGGGCAATTGAAGATGCGACTGGTGGTGAAATCGAAATTGTTGATGATGATGGTATGGGAGAACTTGGGTTTACAATTTACATTGAAGGCATATATTCTGATGACAATGAGAATAGAGTTTGGGACCATTGTGAATCATATGATCAAAATAGCAATCAAACAAATTTTACAACCACGCATACTGACGATTCCGAAAACAGTTTTTACTACGCTTGTGACATGGATTGGTATGGAGAGGACAAACGCGAAGAAGGCAATAAAAATCTAGTAAAAATAGGTGATTCTGCCTCAGGATACGAAAATGGCACAGCTACTGTCTCATGTGCAACCGCATGCTGGGTACAGTATGATGATAAGGCGCTTGGTGAATTTATTGGAGATATTGGTGAAGTTGCAAGTGGATTCATGGCAGGATTAGGTAGCATGTGTATACTGGGTTGTGGAATTACACTATTAGTTATAGGAGGCATCTTAGCCCTAACTTTGAAATCTGGAGATGGAGGACAGCAAGTAGTTATTCAACAATCGCCACAGGTTGCAGGAATGATGATGAATCAGCCTATGCAAACGCAAATGTCGCAACCTGTATATCAACAACCACAAACGTATCAAGCACCACCTCAGACTGGAATTGAACCTCCACAAGGTGGTCTTTGAAAACTAGTTGATTTCTATTAATTCTGGCTTTTCAGTTATTGCAATACGCTCTTCGGCTATGTTGCAATAATTTGGGTCTAAATCAATGCCAATATATCTACGTCCTGTGGATTTTGCTGCCACAGCAGTAGTGCCCGAACCTAGGAATGGATCTAAAACAACATCTCCTGCAAAGGTATACATCTCTATGCATCGCCTTGGCAATTCAACAGGGAAAGGCGCTGGATGATTTACACGCTTAGCTGATTCAGTAGGAAATGACCAAATCGATTTGGTATGTTGAATGAATTCTTCTTTGGCGATAGTATCTATTCGGCCATCTGCGCGTTCAGATTTTGTTCTAGGCAATTTGTAATTTCCTTTAGAAAATATTAGTAAATACTCGTGTATGTCTCTCAAACAAGGATTTGATGCACTTTGGAATGAACCCCAAGCACAACTTGAACCTGCACTTGCTGATTTATCCCAAATAATTTCGCCTCTGTGCATGAATCCAATTTCATGCATTATCAGATTGACATGGCTAGTTAATGGGATGTATGGCTTTCTTCCAAGATTTGCAACATTAACTACCATACGCCCTCCTGGTGCAAGAACACGATAACATTCTGAGAATACATCATGTAATAAGTTGAGATAATCAGACAATGAAAGATCTTCATCGTAGGATTTACTAGCATTATATGGAGGAGAAGTCACAACCAAATGTATGGAATTATCTGGCATAGGCATTTTTTTACTATCACCATTAATTACAATATTATTGAATTCTTCTGGAAGTTCTTTCGTATCTCCTACATCCTTTTGTGCGACTAGTTCGTCATACATTTTTGAATTATAGTAGATTGATGAGTCGTGACCTTCACGCTTTGATACTCCAAAGGAAGAAGTTGTTGTTTTTGCCCGCTTTCTAGTACCTTCGAATGAAGATTCGCGCGCCATGCCCATATTGTTTCATATCGGTATATGAGATTTCGCGTTTTTGTTAAGTATTAGGCGCGCGTTTGAACCGGTCGTATCAAAAACCGTAGGCTAGTCGGAGTGATTGATGGCAAGGGTACTAACCCTCGACGAGGTTAACCTCGACGGCCGTACTGTGTTGGTACGGGTTGACATTAATTCCCCACTTGATCCTAGTAGTAATTTGTTCTTAGATGACACTAGAATTCGAAGAATAATTCCCACCTTGAATAAATTATCAAAATGTAAAGTTGTTTTACTAGCGCATCAAAGCCGACCTGGGAAAATGGACTTTACTACCACATTGGGGCATTCTAGAGAATTAGGAAGATTGCTTGGAAAAACGATTCGATGGGTTGAAGATATCCATGGAGAAAAGGCGCTAGAAGCAATAGATGAAATGGAAAATGGCGATATATTGATGCTTAACAATGTTCGAATGGATGAAGAAGAAGTGTCTGTAAAGGGTGATTTTGATACTCTTTCCCAAACAAAACTTGTACAAAGATTGGTTAGTGTTGCTGATGCTTTTGTGAATGATGCTTTTGCTTGTGCACATCGCGGATCTGCCTCTATTGTTGGGTTTACTCATTTGCTACCATGCATTGCTGGAGACTTGATGAATTATGAATTAACAAAGCTAAGAAGGGCTTTAGAAAATCCAATCCGCCCATGTATTGCAGTATTGGGTGGAATAAAAGTTGATGACAGTGTAATCGTTGCTGACAATATGCTAAGAAAAGGTATCTGTGATCACATTTGGGTTACTGGCGGTGTTGCAAATATGTTCTTACATCTTTCAGGAATAAACTTAGGTAAAGTAAATATTGATTTCCTAAAAAATGAATTAGGGCGCTCTTGGAATTCAACTGTTTCAATAGCAACTTCTCTTCTCAAAGATTTCCCAGAGTGCATAATTATGCCAAGTGATGTTGCTGCAAATGTTGAAGGCAATCGTGTAGATATGTCGATTCACCAATTGCCTATTGAAGCACCATTATTCGATCTTGGTTTAACTTCAATACGTTCGTTATCAAAAGCAATCAAGTCTGCTGGAACAATAATACTTAACGGGCCTGCTGGTGTATTTGAATTACCGGATTTTGCATTTGGCACTATCGAGGTTCTCAATGCTTGTGCGGAATCGGATGGATATGCCGTCATGGGTGGTGGCCATACTTCAACCATAGTAAGTCAACGAGGATTAAGTGACAAAATGGGACATGTTTCAACTGGTGGAGGGGCGTGTCTTGAATTGTTAGCAGGTAGAGTTCTTCCTGGTGTTGCTAGTCTTGAAGCAAGTGCTGAACAGTTTGCTGTATCTATTTCAAAACCTATTGACCATCAATAGAGAAGACTTCACAACGGCCTAACCGCTCGGAGGTATATGGCAGACGCCGCTGTTCTATACACAAATGCGGTTCTCATAGATGATTATCAACAACGCCATCTAGGTAATTTCTTACTACATTCAGATGGATCTTGGACCAAATCAAATGGTGATGAAGACGTTGTAGAAACAATTGATGGCACTAGACGTTTGATTACTCGTTCGTTTCAAAATTGGCATACACATCTGCCTATGCAATTGAATGCTAGAGATTTCTCGGATGGTTTACCACTAGATGAATGGCTAGAAAAAAGTATTTTTCCAACGGAGATGAATCTAACTCCTGATATTACAAAAGTAGGAACTATTGCTGCTGCTTTAGAGATGATTAAAACCGGATCCACGTTTGCTTGTGATATGTATCATTTCCCTGAAGCAATTGCTAATGGCCTCAATGAAGCAGGATTGAGGGGTTTTGTATGTGGTCCTCAAACTCACTGGCCTCCTCAGGATAATGATGATGGATCTGTTAAACGTGAATTAGATCGGCTACTTTCCACAAATAATCCTGACAATAATGTACAATACGGTGTTGCTACGCATGCAGTCTATACTTGCGGAGAAGATACTCTTCTTTCTGGAAAGGAGCTTGCAGAAAAACATGATGCTATGCTCCACATACATATTTCAGAGACCCGAAAAGAAGTGGCTGAATGTCATGACAAAACGGGAATGTATCCTGTAGAATATCTTGATTCTATTGACTACTTTATCCCTAACAAAACAAATTGTGCTCATGGATCTTGGGTAAAAAAATCGGAAATGAGGACTTTAGCTAAACATAAGGCTGCAGTCGTACATTGCCCTTCCTCAAATATGAAATTGGCATGTGGAGGTACTCTTTCACTACCTGCATACAAAGAAGCGGGAGTAAATGTAAGACTCGGAACTGATGGGCCCGCCTCTAATGGCTCAGGCCTAGACATGGCACATGAAGCTAGAATGGCTTGTTTAGTACAACGTCATGATCATTGGGATGCAGCAGCACTACTTGCAAAAGATGCTTTCGCAATGGCAACCAATGGAAGCAAAGATTGGGCTGTTTGGAATCTTGATGATATACGTATGACTCCATACGGTAGAGATAATAATAGACACATCTCAAATCTAATTTACAATGGTGCTGGATGTCTAGATCTTTGGGTTGATGGAAAACCCTTGATGAAAGATAATGAAGTTATAACGTTGGACCAAACTAATGTTATCAACAATCTAAATGATGCTATTGAAGATTACTATTCTGATATAGAATCATATTAGATTATGACATGTAGAAACTTAGTGCTAGAATTGTATAACAGGCTAATAACATACTTCCTTCAAGCCAATTTGTTTTACCATCGCCAAGAATGAAATTTACTACTAGAACACTCATGAATGTTGCAGCCGTTTCTAATATTCCAAATTCTAACCCTAAATTTACACCCATTATCCAAGCAAATACAACCATTAATGGTGCAACAAATACTGCAATTTGCACGCTACTACCTATTGCTATTGCTAAACTAAGATCCATCTTATTTTTCCCAGCAACAAGGACTGCGGTAAAATGTTCTGCAGCATTACCAAAAAATGGAAGAAGGATCACACCAATGAAAATAGCAGGAAGGCCCCAACTTGTTGCGGCTTCATCAACACTATGAACCAATATCTCCGCCATCCAACCCACAAGTATTGTTGCTAATATTAATAAAATCCAAGCACCTTTATTTGTCATTGTTGGGTCATCATGGCCATCGCTCGGTCCTGTTGATGCAAATAAATGTGAATGTGTTTTCAATTGGAATAATAGGGATAAACCATACATGGTTAACAACACAACAGAAGCCCATCTAGATAGGTTGATGATATTGTCACCTGCGCCGCCTCCATGATGGAAAGCAGTAGGAATAATTAGGGCCAAAACTGCAAGAAGCAAAAGGCTACCATTAGAAGAAAGGGCGTCTTGATTGAAGGTCTGTGTTTGATGTTTGTATCCTCCCCAAAGTAGTGAAAGACCTAACACTAACAATATATTCCCGATAATACTACCAATCAAACTCGCTTGAACTAAAGTTATCATTGTTTCAGCTTGATCTATATGAGTTGCTGCAGTGTAAATTGCAAGTACTGCTATAATAAATTCAACAGCATTTCCAAAAGTAGCGTTTAACAATCCTCCTAAGCTTTCACTAGTTCTAAGGGCAATCTCTTCGGTAGCATGCCCCATAAGGAATGCTAAAGGCATAATTGCAATCATTGAAAATATAAAACTCATTGCTGGATCATGAGTAAATAATGAATAATAAATTGTTATAGGTACGGCAATAAGTAACCAATTCAACTTGTTCGAAACTGGGCTAAATGCTTGCAATACGCCCGTATTGTGAGTTTGGTTCTCACTCATTACCTCTCACCTCAATCATCTTTCTTACGGCGTGCGGGTTTACGTCGCTTAGGAGACTTCTTGCGTTTCTTCTTGGATTCCTTTTCGTCATCATCATCTTCATCTTCATCTTCATCTTTTGATTTCTTTCTGCGACGTTTAGGTTGTGTGATGTTTACTGCAAATGGGTCATCTTTTTCATCATCTTCGATGGCTGATTCGGATTTCTTTTCCTCTTCTGGCTTTGATACACCTGCAATGAGGTCCATGTCTGGATCTGAAGATGTTCCTATGAATTCTGCCATCCAATTGTTGTCATCTTCGTCATCATCATCCTTCTTCTTCTTAGGGCCTTTCATTGCTGATGCTATGACTAACAGCATAATCAACATCGATAATCCAGATGCACCAGCAGAAATCCATCCAACCATATATGGAGGATCTGTTGCATTCAATTCTGGATAGATTACTTCTGGTTCATCTGGAACTGGGTTTGAATATTCACAGATTGTCTCTCCATCCCAACGGTGACGACAGAAATCTGTGATGAATTTGACCCTCTCAGTTCGCTCATTTCCTGCTTCGTCTGTAGCTTTCACAGAAACTTCATGCAGTCCTGGAAGGAAATTGCCACTAGAGAATGACATTTGAATAATCCAATCCCCATCATCGGATACTTCGAGCCCTGTTACATTTCTCCAAGGTTCGGTTACTGCTGAACTTGTTCCATAATTTTGTATGAATCGCATTTTCATTGATATAATCCCTACATCATCAGATGCTGCTGCAATTACCTTGATATCTTCACCATACAGATATTTTGCACCATCGCCTTGCTCCGTAGGGGAGAAGATGTCAATTGTTGGTGATTTAGCATCAACAGCTAATCCACTTATCGTTTGTGTGACCGAATTTGTGGACATGTCTACCATTTCAATTTCAAACGTCATTTCTCCTGAAGGAACCGCTGAACTTATTGAAAATGCTTGGAAGAATTCTGGACCCTTTTCAGGATCTAGCATATTGTCACTAATCAAAATCATTGTACTTTCAGCAATGATTTCAGAGCCTGAAGATGAATTTATCCAAATTACAGGGAAAGAGAATAATTGCTCACTAACTTCGGCACGAATTGTATAATCTCCACGTACTAATGATGATGCAGCGATTGGAACACTCTCTTCATTTCTTACTTCCCAAGTGACACTTGGCGCAAGTGTGTCTTCTCTTATCTGGACTGCATTTCCTCCAAATCCTGGTAATATTTCGGGATTTATATTTCCAAATGAATCAGCGATAATTATTGCATACCAAACGTCTCTTTCAGTTTCTTCCGGCACTGGTACTTGTCTTACAAAGGTTGAGAATCCTGCAACTTGATCTTCAGTGAATGGGCCTTCCACATATTCCCATCCTTCATCCGTGTAATTGCTTGTTGCAAATTCTGAACTACCAAATGGATCGTCAAAATGCCGATAGATAGTATAGGATTCTCCAGTTTCTGTTGAAGAATCTATCCATTCCAAATTTACTACATTTAATCCTCCAATCATTTGCACATCAGAGATTCGACCAATTGTAGGGGTTTCGGTATCTTCAATAATTGGGCCATCCCAATTATTCACTAACTCCCTATATGTCGAAGTTCCATTACAACCTGGACAATTGTATAGTGCTTCAGTAGTAACGAAATAATGAGCGCTGTCTGTATATGTATTTTCAGGTAACTCAACATCGAACCTTTCTATACCGTCAGGAACACTACCCATCCAATACATAGATGCATTCTCAGTATTCTCAGTAAACTGGGACCCTGTTACACGGAATAGTGCTCTCCAAATGTGGTACCTTTCACCTTCAACTCCAACCTGATCGCTCCAAGTAACTCTTGTTATACCGTTTCCTAAAAAGTTAGCTTGAACGTTTGTAGGCTCCTTAACCCAATTTTCATCTGCATCCTCAGTTACTTGGTCGCATGATTGCATAGTGATCATGGTGTCTGTTGCCCCATACTGATCTTCAACAACTATACAATAAACGAAATCGCCAAACGTATTGAATGGGATATTATACTCATACATGTTTACATTTTCAGATACTGTACCAACCAACTGAACATATGGATTAGATACATTGGTGAAGTAATCACCATGCCGATATATCTTGTATACTTCTCCAGTTTCTCCAGGAACATCAGTCCATGAAATTGTTGTTATGCCAGTACCATTTTCATCAGGTGTAAAGAAAGCTGTAGTATCAACAACTGCAGTTGGTGGAGTGTTGTCTTCAAGGACTTCTATCGCCATAGCATTATTCGAAAGGAATCTTGAATCTTCATAATCTCCTCCTTCCATTGTCCAGTTTGGTAAGAAGTAAGTTACTGAATAATATACCTCGCGATTTGTATTCGGAAGAATATTCAATTCATATGATGACTCTGTGGGTCCGAGTGTTGCAATCGGTGTTTCTGTTGTAATCATATTTTGGCCATTGTCTCGTGTCACTGCATAATCTGTTTGCCAAATGTGTATTGAGAAGGCATCGGCACCAAATTCAGGCAATACTGGATTAATAGTATTGTAATTTATCCACGAAATTGTTGTTTTGCTAGTTGATGGGTTGAATGATGCTGCGATATTGTAAGGGGTACGAATCGGCGTTGTAATCTCCAATACTGGATCATACAAACTGCTTGCATTGAAATCTAGTGGTTGGGAAAGCGAGCCATTCGCAAACTCAGTTATGACTCCATAATAAAATGAGCCGTTTGTGCCGGCTCCCACTTGGAATATCGCCGTATGCCCTGGATGTGGGTTTGAACCACCTTGGCCGCGACAGGCTAACGGGTTTTCACCTAAATCATTCTTATCGCAAGCAACTACGCTATGCCACGGGATTAACTCTCCAACATTCATTGTTGTGATTGGTGCATTATGCCTGTAAACATAGTAAGTAGCATCCCACAAATCTTCATACAAATCTAAATTTCCACCAGTTGACTCAATGTTGCGCCATGTAACAGTTGTAGTCTCTGAAACTGGATCAAATGATACTGAAATATCTTGAGCTTGTAGTTGCTCTGGAGAACCAAAATCAGCACTCGCACTAGGCACCATTGGCATAGATGAAATTAGTAGAACCATCAAGACAAACAAGGTCATTCTGCGGTTGCCATTGTTCAGCGTGTCGCCAGCCATCAGGAGGCCGGTTCCGGTGATTCGGTTATGATATTGCCGCCGAAGTGGGTGCCCTACGGGCACACTTTCCACATTTTTCGGCAATTCCGGACAAATCAACTCGCGCATCGGGTAATTCAATAGCATGCGGGGTTCATAGAGGCTCGGATTTGTCCAAGGACTGGATTTCTGACCTTGCTTTGACAAATCTAATCATGAATGTGTACAATCCCCCAATTCCAGAAATTCCTACAATAATTGAAATCGGATTGATTTCTATTCCCTGCCAAGTGCCAAATGGATCATAATCCATCCAAGCCATTAAAGCCGCTGAAAGAAGTGCTATCAATGTTAAAGTCATACGATCAGCTCTACTAAATCCGCCATAATTACGAGCACCCGATACTGCTTGAGCTTGTGTTCCTAAGTAAGAACCAAACATGGTTAGCATTGCTGCAAGCCAAGCTAATTCTACATGTCCAAACCAAATTGCATTATATCCTAATGCAAGAATCCAAACAGTGTCAAGAATTCTATCAAAAGTATGATCTAAATAATCGCCCCAACGAGTTACTTTTCCAGTCGCTCTAGCTAAATTTCCATCAAGCCCATCAAGTGCCATTGCCATACTCATGAGAAATGCTGCACCGACGAATAATAATGCCCCCTCGTTGCCTGTTCCCGCATTCATCATACACCATGCTGCAGCAAGACCTGTGGGCAGGGTTAGCCAAGTAAGAACTGCAGGTTCTACGCCTTCCAATTTAGTGACAAGGGGGTCACTCATTTTCTTGAATAAGTCCCTCCCCTTTTCTAATGCCATAACGTTACGACATAAACGACGACTATTGTGCATTACTCTCTAGAAATCCAATCAAGAGCGGTTTCTGGAGTAGTATGTGGTGGGCAACCAGAATTAATCCAATCAATTGCCTCCTCGAATCCTTGCTGTGGAGACCTTATTTCACAAATCGGCCTTTCGTCACTACACAAATCATTCCAAGGACCACCCATTAATTCAACTTCACAATTATCCCTTATTTTCTTTTCAGAATAACCCCTGGATTCTAAACGCTTGGCTATTTCGCTTGGATTACATCTCATGACTATGATTGCGTCTACTGGCAAATAATGAGAAAGATGGCCATCATAGAGTGTTAAATCAATTGGTTGGACAAATAACTTAGCCATCATTTCAACATCAATAACTGATGTTTCATCGCCTTCAATATGACTTACGCAATCTAATTCAATTGCAAGATCATTAACGCCAACTATTGGGAATTTTAGAGATTTTACGAGTGTTGTTTTTCCACACCCAGGCGTCCCGGTAACGCCAATTGACAAAACTCTCTTGCCCCCCATTATTCATCCGTGAAACTTGCCCAAGTGTTAAACCCCATGGTATAGTGTCAGGTAAAGAGTAACATGTTTGGAGCCGCCGATCCGCATCAAGCCATCCAGCAATTGGAGGCTTACCATTCTGAGGGGAGGTCCGAACGCGCTGAAGTAATGGCTTCAGCTCTAGTTGATCAATTAATGGCGACCAAAAAGAGAGATGATGAAACTCAATTGATACTCGTCAAAGGTATTCGCATACTTGCAAAAGTACTGAATAGCCGAGGTAAGAAGAAACGTGCGCGTACTACTATCAAAGTATTACATAAAGAACGGAATCGCCTAGGGAAAAAAATAGGTCTCGATTTAGAAGAGGCTTCCGAAGATTACAGATTGGCGGGTTTTATCCATGCCAATGCGGGCAAAAACGGTGCAGCAAAGCGCGCATTTTCAAAGGCAGAAAGGTGTCTACCTGGTCACCTCGCATCAGCCTTAGATATGGCTGAACAATGTGGAGCAACCAAAATACTCCGGAAATTGTATCCACGTGCAGGATCGGTAATCAGCAAAAACGGGACATATGTTCTAGAAATAGAAGGTAGGCCTGCTGCAGATGCTGTTAGAGTGGGAATGGCACTAGGAGGGGATATTGAAGCAGAAATTAACAGCCAGATTGCTGCAATTGCTGCAGGGGAGCAAGCAGCAAATGTGAAATTGCAGGCAGCAATGGATTCTCTAGTACCTACACATGATTATCATAGCTACAGTACAAACTGATGTCTCAATTGGTAGCGGAAGGTGGATTTGAACCACCGATCTCCGGGTTATGAGCCCGGCGCCCGACCCAAGCTAGACAATCCCGCTGTACTCTGTCCGCCGCACTCCCTCTTCTTGAAACCTACTGCCTGAAAATCTCTAATATTGATGCGATAAAAGGGGGGGTTTTTGGATAATGACTGTGTACGGTTGTATGATGAGGGCCAATCTACGCGTGCTTACCATGGTACTGGTGATGATTTCTGCTAGCCTTTCGGGGTGCCTAGGAGGAGATGATTCTAGTACTGAGGAATACAGTGGGCCTATCGACTTAGTAGTGTACTATGACACAACATCTGGTGTGGTTGAAACATCCTCAAACAATGGTCAAGCAGGTCCAACCACAGGAGTTGAACTTTCCTTTGACTTTGCATCAACTGATTCGAATGACGGAGATATTGAGAAAATTTGGATCATGCCAGATGATGGCTCAGATACAATTGAACAAGACCCTGCAGACAATGCAATTCTAACCTATACTTGGTTAACTCATGGAGTCTTTTCTGCAATGCTTGGCGCAACAGATTCAGCAGGCAATGAGCATTCAATAGTGGTTAAGGTAAAAATCGATATGCATATTGTTTGGACAGACTCCAATACTGCATCAGCTTCTATGAATTTTGATGCTACACCTGACTGCGAAGATGGAGATCCACTTCCAGATAGAATTACTTTCGATTCCTCGGCGGAAAATACTGGAGGAAACCCATTCATTGGAGGAGGTTCTTCTGAAGTTTCTTGGTCATTAAACGATCCCGGTGGTAACGAAACTGCAAGTCAATCTGGAACAATTGGTGATGGACAAACTGAAACATGGTCATACACAACAAGGGCTGTTGTAGAAGGTGTATGGTCACTAAATGTTGAAGTCACACAAGGAGACAATGTAAACGTCAACAATGACGTCACCATTGCATACGCAGAAGGTGCTGAGTCAGCAACAAACCCTCGGCCGCAGTAAAAGTGAAATGAAAGTGTATTGCTGGATTCAGCACACCATTTGAATGCTTAAGTTCAAAGAGTACCACTTTCAGTAACTGCCATAGGAGTC
>JASLKG010000002.1 GCA_030747695.1 Candidatus Poseidoniaceae archaeon | reverse complement strand
ACCTGCTACAACAGCAGTCATACCACTTCTTCCACCTTGTTCAACACCGGCAGCAGATTCAATGTATGTTGTTCCACTGCTAGAACCGAATAGTCCTGAAATTGTTGTAGAGATACCATCAACGATCAAACTTTCTTTGATATTTCGTGGCTCACCATCTTCATCTTTCAACCCTGCTACTTCAGATACTCCTACGAATGTAGAAATCGAATCAAACATATCTGTAAACAGGAATGTAAAGACCACTGGTAAAGCACTCAATGCAAGTGCTCCTACGATGTCCAATTGCCAAATTAGTCCGAAATCCGGGTCTGCTGTAATGCTATCGGGCATAACTGCGTATGCTGCAGTTCCTTCCTGAATAATGTCAATACTGGATAGGAATACTGACAATACAGTGATTGTTGCAATCGTGATTATCATTGCAGCTTTTACTCCTCTCTTTAGTAATAAGGTGCACAGAATTAATCCTGCCATGAATAGGAATATCCCCATGTCAGTTCCATTCAGGTAATCCTGTAGTGTGTCTCCACTGCCAAATACTTGACCTTGCCCAACTAGGGTCGCACCATTATCGACGATGAAACCAGAGTCCTGCAATCCTATGAATGCTATGAACAAACCAATTCCTGCAGCTACTGCATTACGCATTGAAGCAGGTACCGCTTTGACGATTTCAGTTCGGATGTTTAGCACTGATAGGATGATGAAAATTATTCCAGAAAGGAATACTGCTCCAAGTGCAACCTGTGCACTCGTTCCACTTATCACTACAGTCCACACAAAGAACGCGTTAAGGCCCATGCCTGGTGCCATTATGTACGGGTTCTTTGCCCAAACACCCATCATTATGCTGCTAAAGGCTCCAACTAGAACGGTAGCAGTTACAAGTTGATTTTGATCTAATCCTGTGCACACTACACCTTCTATACAAGTCGATAGCATCTGTGGGTTTACGATGATAATATACATCGTAGCCAAGAAAGTTGTCACACCTGCTATAACTTCAGTTTTCATATCTGTTTCATTTCCTTCAAAATCGAAGTACTCTGCCATTTTTTCTTCCATATCACTCATTAATCCATCTCCTTGGATGCTTGAAAGAGAAAACTGTCAGGTTATGATGCTTTTCATGTGTTTTTTATCACACAAGGTGTTTTCATTAACACCGTTGCGGCACCACTATTCGTTGTAATTAACTAAAGAAAACACAGGAATTTCTAACATTTCTCTACCTTTAAGGAAATCCAATTCAACTATGAAACAACAACCTAAGATGTTTGCTTTGAATTTTTCACACAGGTTTATGCTAGCGGCAATTGTGCCACCTGTTGCTAGTAAATCATCGAGTATTAGTACAGATTCATTTTCTTTGAGAGCATCCGATTGCATCTCTATTGTGTCCGAGCCATATTCTAACTCATATGTGTGACTAATGACATCACCCGGTAACTTCCCCGCCTTTCTAATCATTACCATCGGTATTGAAGTCCTATCTGCTATTGCTGATGCAAGCAGAAAGCCTCTTGCTTCAATTCCTGCTATTACATCTGGTTTCAAATCTAATACTAATTTCTCGATTAGATCAATTGTGTGACTCCATGCTTCAGGATTAGCTAATATTGTTGAGATGTCGTAGAACAATATGCCGGGTATTGGAAAATCAGGGATCCCCCTAATGTGTTCTTTCAGGTCCATTAAACCTTCAAAGTGCGATTCGGTCTTTCATGCTGTTCCTAAAAGTCAGAAGCTTTAGAGGAGGGCCAGACAAATCCACTGTAATTGTCGCTCCTCTGTTGAATTGATATTCATCCCATCCATCAGGAACAACATAACCCCTATGCATGTCACTAGTAATTACTGTTGGCTGACTAGTCCAATCTAAATATTCAGGACCTAATATGTCTGTAGAAATATCCCTAGTAATTACAAGATAGTGTGTGTCGCTTTGACCAATATCTCCTAACTTTTTCTTACGAGCTATTTGGTTAAACCATGCACCTTGTCCAAGCCATGTCGAAAACAATAGTCCACTAGAATGTTGTATGACATCTAAATCGCCTCGCCTTAAATGATACTTCGAAGGTGCATATTGATGGGTGTTTGCAATAAGCAAATCATTCATCGCAGGGTCTGTTTTTATTCTGTTACCACTGGTAGTCTCTATTGTGGCTTGAAGTCTTGGTAAATGGTTAACAATTGCTTTACCTTCTATTGCTACAATAAAATCTTCTTCAAATGTATCTATGTCGCTATCCATGTAGAATCCAAAGGAACCCAGAGGATCACCACTCCTGGGGTGTGAATTTACACCCATTACAGGCGTGTTAGAATCTATATTATGTGATATAGAAGTCAAGGTCCCATCACCGCCAAGAACAATAACAAGGTCACGTCCAATAAAATCAGCACGCCTAACTTTCTCTCTTGCACGAACATCGACACGAATTCGCTGTTGGTAATTTTGAAGAATCATCTTTATTGATTCTAATGAGTTGTCATGTACCTCCTCAAAGTTCTTTTTGAACACGAGTAATACATCGGCCATGATGTTTCGAAAAGGCGCTCCTTCTTGAGTATGGTTATTACCAAACATTGAACTTCTTCCATCCTTTGGGGAATTTTATGCAGCCCCAAAATGACCCATATGGCCAACCATATAACGTAATGATTGATCCTAATACAGGAATGCCTTCTAATGTAATTGTGATAAATCAACGGTCTTCTGCACCTCTAGTTGTTGGAATTTTGGTAATAATTGGAGGCGCATTCGGCGTACTTGGAGAATTTTATAATCTTGCAGTGGGTACAAGTGGGATCCTATATGGTGGTTTGTTTGCTGTATTCACTCTTACAAGTTTGGTACTCAATGGAGGCCTAATTGTTGGCGGAGCGATGATTTCAAAATATCAGAAACGAGGCATTCATATTTCACTGCTAATTGTCGTGATTAGTGCAATTATAGGTGTACTTTCTCTGACAATGATGCCAGACATGATGGATCAAATTGCTGATGATGAAGGGTTAAATGAACAAGAAAGGGAGCAACTAGTAGATGCCTCAGGCCTTGTTGCAGGAATCGGTGCAATAATGATTGTAGTTTGCAATGGAATATGCGGCTTAATAATTGCAATTCCGTTGATGGTCTCGAATAGTGGATTAGACGATACATCTCTATTTGGGTGAGGTCTTAAGATGGGCGAGCTGATTACTGGACAAGCAGCAACTTACGTTGAAGAACTTTGGATAGAAACGGAAGAACGCTATCAGATTATCTGTATAACAAGGGATGTTGAGAAGATAGTTTCTGAAAGTGGTATTAGAGATGGTTTAGTCTTAGTTAATCCGATGCATATCACGGCATCATGTTATGTCAATGATTTAGAATACGGACTACATCATGATATTATGAAATGGTTGGAGAAAATGGCACCTTATTATGGACGTGACGGTGAAAATGGTGAAGAATATCATCATCATAAAACTGGGGAAGATAATGGGGACGCCCACCTAAAGCGTCAATTACTGGGACAACAAGTTACAATGCCAGTCAGGAAAGGGAGACTACATCTTGGAAATTGGGAACAAATACACTATGCTGAATTTGATGGGCAGCGTCGCAAAAGAATACTGGTGAAAGTGGTAGGTGTTGTTTAATGGTCACCTTGTCCAAAGCAGCACCTTTGAATAAAATCGCAGTTAATTTGGGGATAGAACGTTTGGGTTGGGGTGATGGTAAATCCTCACTTAAGCTAGGTGTTTCCAAATCTCATTGTAACAAGGCAGGTGTCGCACACGGTGGCTTATACACAATGATGCTTGATATGGCATTAGGGGGGGCTCTGGTTTCGATTCTACCAGTAGAAGAATGGTGTGCAACAACTCAACTAAATATTTCATTTATTTCTGCAGCAAAACCGGGTGAAGAAATAATTGCAACTGGTAAAGTGGTTAAAAGAGGTAAAAATGTAGCGCATTTAGCAGGGGATATATGTGTCTCTTCTGGAAGAAAAATCGCTACAGCCACAGGTGTTTGGGCGATATGGGATCACAAACCAGATAGCATGAAATAGTCAAAATGTTCATTTCTATTCCACTCTTGGTAGTATCATGGCGCTAGATAGTCTCAACTTGAATGGTGGACTATTCCGCCTTACCCTTCCATATACATTTTGGGGATGGCTTTCATTCGGCCTTGGTCTGTTGATGTTTATTGTAGGAATTATCTTATTGTTCATGGGTATTGATGAAATTGGGATTTTTTCAATACCAATTGTTGGTTTGATCATATTAATGACTATGTGCCCTGGATCATTTGAATCTGAATTACATAATGTCCGTAAGAGTTCTATAGATCCTGAAGAATTAGAAGCTAAGGCCAAAGCAAGCGGTTTAAGTATTGATAATTGGTTTCTTAGACAGACTACATACGTCCCCACTACTGATGCAAACGATTGGATATTACCTGCACCAGGTCCTGCTTCTTGGAATGAAGAAGATAGATACGGCCCTCACGGAGACGGTTCACCTTTACCTGAACACCCAGTTAAAGTAGGAACTCCTATTCCTGCAACAATTACTTTGTATGGAGTTTATGGTATTTTTCTTGTTGGATTCTTACTATTATTAGCATCTGCATTAATGGAAGACCTTTTTCGAGTAGGACAAGAATCCTTGGATTCAGACTATTGGTACTTACCTGCAGCTGTAATTGTAATTGGATTAATTTCAACCGTGATTGGATATTTCCGCACAAGAATGTTACAACAGATGGTAGATACTCCAACCTCCCTCGTAAGGTCAATGTCAGTAGGAAATTCTGAATTGGTAGGGCAAGTAAGACCTAGTCCCGAAGGGGTATTGACAGTAGTTGTTGATGGCAATAAAAGTATGATTATGTACAATATGGTGGCATATAGTTGGACCTATGAACAATATAGATGCCGTACCGTACATACAAAAGATGGTACACGTGAAGAATGCCATTGGGTAACAGTTCGTTCTGATTCCGGAGGCTGTCCCTTCATCTTGCATGATGGAACAGGAGGAGTTAGAGTTCTAACTGAAACATTCAAGAGAAAAGAGTGGGGTCAATATCTTAAAAGATGGGATAGTGCTTTTGCAAGAAATCTTGGTGAAGAATTTTTATCAAGTTTAGCCGGAGCAAGAGATCACAGATGGACTTTATATGGCCTGAAGCTAGGCCATCCTGTATATTTGCTAGGAGAAGCAAAACCGCGCACACGAGAATCGATCACTCAAGAAAGATTAGATGGGACATTAGGAAACAGCATAATTGAGGTTTGGGGAGATCAAGATGCACCAGGTGTGAGATGCACAATTCAACGAGGCACAGAACTATCAAATCTTGCAAAATCACGTTCAGGATTTGAATTGATTGCCCTTCCAGCATTGTTGTTGCTTGGAGGAATTGCCCTATTTGGGTTGGCATGAAGTTCATTTGGTTAATCAGGGTGGCAGTAGCATGGCAGAGGATGTAGTTATTCTTGGAGGGGCAAGAACCCCTTTTTGTGAATGGCAAGGTGGTAAGCGGGGCGATGGGCAACCAGGCGGACTTCTCAAAGATACTAGTGCATTGAAACTTGGAGAAATAGCAATTAAAGGCGCTCTTGAAAAAACAGAAACAGATCCGGAATCTATTGATCATGTAGTCATGGGTTATGCATTACAAACATGTGATCAAGCAATATTTGGTGCAAGACATGCGGGGTTAGGTGCAGGAATTCCACAAGAAGTCCCAATGCTTACTCTTTCTCGAATTTGTGGTAGTGGAATTCAATCAATTGTATCTGGTGCACAAATGATACAATTGGGTGAAGCATCTACAGTTGTTGCAGGTGGCATGGAAAATTTGTCACAAGCTCCTCACGTTTTACGTGGAATGAGAGATACGTACAAATTAGCCCGTCCTCCGAAAGCAGGAATTGAACTGGAGAAGGATATGGAAGATTATCTTTTTACAAATTTACTTGACAGCTTTTGCGGTTCTTTTATGGCACAAACCAGTGATGAAATTTGTAAACGTAAAGGGATCACACGTGAAGAAACAGACCAATTTGCAGCCCTCTCACATTCAAGGTCTTTGACTTCAATTCAAAATGATGTTTGGGAACAAGAGATTGTCAAGGTAGGCGAAATAGGCCATAAAGATGAGGATCATGTTGTCCCAGGATGCACTGTTGAATCACTTTCAGAATTACGTACTGCTTTCGGACCTGATAGCTTGGTTACTGCAGGCAATGCATCTGGAGTAGTAGATGGCGCTGCAGCTATTGTGATTAAATCATCACATAAGGCGAAGAAGGATGGAGACCAACCCTTAGCTCGAATCGTTAGTTGGGGAATTGTGGGATTAGATCCTGCAATAATGGCATACGGCCCAGTACCCTCTAGTAAGTTGGCACTTACTAAAGCGGGATTGACCATTTCTGATATAGATCGATGGGAAATAAATGAAGCATTTGCAGGACAGGCTGTTGCTTGTATCAAGGATTTAGGATTGGATATTAGTAAGGTAAATGTAAATGGAGGTGCCGTAGGTATTGGTCATCCATTAGCAGCTACTGGTACGAGACTAGTATTGACATTAGCACACGAACTGAAAAGGTGTGGTGGCAAATATGGCGTTGCTACAGCATGTATTGGCGGCGGACAAGGCATTGCAATGGTAATCGAGTCTATTTGAGGTGTATTTTTGGAAGATATTTGGCTTGTTGCTACGTGTGTTTTTTTCACAGGTTTCCTTTTTGCGCCACTGGGATTAGGAGGAGGATTACTTTTTATCCCAATATTGCATTATGTCGGAGAATTGCCAATTACGCCCTCTACGCTTCTAATCTCTCTTTGTTTAACAGCAATGACTGCATATGGATCAGGAATTACACATAGAAGAGAAGGTTTGTGGAATAATGAGATAATCCGTAAAGGGTTATTTGGAGCTATACCAGGTTCAATAATCGGAGTAATTATTGTCAATATGGCAGGTGACAATTTGAATATTATCTTTAAATTATTAGCTATGATTCTAATTTTTTGGGCGATATGGAAGATGTATAACCGTATAATTGGTCTTGAAAAGAATGAAGAAAAATTAGGTTACAATATTGCAAAACTACAGATGGGTTCAGGAATAGGCGGGATGTTATGCTCTATACTGGCAATGGGCTCTGGCGCAATATATGTCCCTACATATCGCACATATGCTGAATTGTCACATCGGGTAGCAATAGGTTGTTCATATGCAACGATGATGGTTGTTATACCCGTGGCATTTGTTACTCATGCAATGTTACTGGATGGAGAATTTACATCACTATTTGTGATTATTATACTTCCATTAGCAGTATTAATGGGTTCAATGATTGGGGCTAAATTTGGTTTGAGATTTAGTGATATAGCTGTCATGTACATTTTTGTTTTAGTTTTGGGATTGGTATTAATAAAATATTGTTTAGATATTTCTGACTATCTAATTTAATCATTTTGTATACCGGAATGCTTGAAGAGTGAATGCATAGTCGGTGAGGCATGAGCGCCGCGTTAATTATTGGAGCCGCAGTTAGTTTTTTGCTTCTAGTTGTTGTAATATGGTTCATTAGTACTTGGAACAGATTGGTTAGGCTTGAAGAAAATGTAAACAAATCTTGGGCAGATATAGATGTTTTATTGAAGCAAAGGTATGACATGTTACCAAATCTAGTTAACATAGTCAAGGGTTATGCTGATCATGAGAGTGAATTATTTGAGAAATTTGCAGAAGCAAGAATGATGGCTTCAGGCGCTTTGTCTAGTGGGGATATTAAAGGATTAGGCGCTGCAGAAGGTATGCTTACAGGAATGCTACCAAAAATTAACATGGTGGCTGAGCAATATCCCGAACTTAAGGCCGATACAAGTTTTGTGAATTTACAAAACCAGTTGGTTGCAATTGAAAATCAGGTTTCAGATCGCCGAGAGTTTTACAATGCTTCAGCAACAAATTGGAACGCAGCAATACAGATGATACCTACTAATATTGTTGCAGGAATGAAAAATTGTTGCAGAAGTGACCTTTTCGAAGTTAATGATCCTGTACAGCGTGAAGCAGTGGCAATTTCTTTTGATTAAAGTCCAATCGCAATCAATGCCATTGCAATCCACGCTCCAGTCATGGAGCCCAAGTTGGTTAGTGCGGTCACTAATAGGACGCGTCCAGCTCTATTTGTCCAGAATAATTTAACAGAATCTAATTTTAAGAATTCAGTCAAATCTTCACCAGAGGGTTCCTTAATCTTTAGTTGAGCATAGCCGGCAAACCATCCAGCAGCTAGTGCTGGATTTAATGATGTAATGGGACTTGCTAGGGCTGCTACAATTACTGGTATTGGATGGCCACCTGCAATTATACAGAAAAACGCAGCAGCAATCATATTACCCGCAATCCAATAGATACCATTTTCTTTAATTGCAGCAAGATCCCCATTGTATGCAAACCAGCCTAAAAGTGCAATAATGGCTAGTGGAATCATCCAAGTCATTGTTTTGAATAGTTTACCAGATGCTGGCACTTCTGATAGTTTTGTGATGCGAGATTCAACATAGCCATTATTTGTTGCCAGGTTTTTAGCAACTCCCGATAAGTGTCCTGCACCAAGAACTGCAAGAACTCTACCCTTTCCTCTTACTCGGGATATTTTACTTGAAATGTATTCGTCTCTCTCATCAATCAATACTTGTCCTGCACCTGGTGACAATTCTCTCAAATCTTCCATAAGTGAGGTCAACAGATCCTTGTCATCAAGCATAGTTTCAAGATCAATTTCTTCGTCATCATCATCTTCAGACAATAATGCCCAAATCAACTTAAATCGTTCTCTGAGACGCATTTTTTTCCAGGCCCTTCTCAAAGTTACTTGTATGTCTCGATCTACCAATTCAACATCTATGTCACATTTTTTTGCTGCATTAACAGCTGCAAGCAATTCCGCGCCAGGTTGCTGCCCCTCATCAATTCCTAGTCTTCTTTGTTCAGCTGCGAGCAATGATTGTAGTAAAACCATAGGAGCCTTCCCCTCCTTTATTACTTTCAGAAGACCTTCTTGGTCCAATCGTCTTTCCTGAGTCAGTGCAGAATAACGGCTGGCACATAATTCAACAGCAACGATGTCAGGTTTCCATTCATCAATTTGTTCCTCAACAAGTTTTACAGATGCTGTCGCAACATGAGCGGTTCCAATTAATCGTAGATTTTCATCAACGTCGACAATTGGTTCAGCCATCATTTACACCTCTAGGAGATTTTAGAACTCTTAATACTTTGAATAAGTCAACATGTTCTCTTACATCATGAACTCTAATCATATTTATTCCTTGATCAAATGCGTATGCTGCAACTGCAAGGCTACCTGCAAGCCGGTTGTCACTTGATGATTGTTCACAAATCTGTCCAATCATTGATTTTCTAGAAACACCCCATAGTATGGAGTATGGCCGTAATTCAGAACTTAATTTCAATAGTTCAATATTGTGATTTAGATTCTTGCCAAAACCGATTCCTGGATCAAGGAAAATTTTGTCTACAGGATGGCCTCTGGAAACTAAATAATTCGCCTTAGAAAGTAAATATTGTAATACTTCAGAAGTCACATTTTCGTATTCAGGGTTATCCTGCATATTCCCTGGTTCTCCTTTCATGTGCATTATGCAAACATGACATTCCTTTTCCAAAATCAATTCAATCATTTCTTCATTGCGTAATCCATTAACATCGTTAATCATCATAGCACCAGCATCTAATGCAGCCCTTGCAACAATTACATTTCTAGTGTCAGCAGATACCTTGCAGTGTTTGGAAACCTTCTCTACAAGGGGTATTATCCTTGAAGTCTCTTCTTCTATAGAAATAGTATTTGCGCCAGGCCTAGTTGACTCTCCACCTATGTCAATCCAGTCAGCACCATTTTCAATCATTTCCATTGCTCTCTCAAAATCACCTAAACGTGATGCTGGGTGGAAGGAATCAGGAGTCGCATTAATTATGCCCATGACTTTTACTCGGCTTTCAACACGCCCCCCTAGATTCGCCATATTGCACCTCCTGTCTGCGGCAGCCTTTATGAGATGTGGAGAGAGACGGTACCCTATGTCTGAGGCCGACGCTACGATTGATGAGGTCGTAGAGGAGGAGATTTCAGAATTATCATTGCTTCCAAATGAGGAACAGCTTGAGTTGGCGGAGCGAATTATTGCACGGTTAAATCCGCCTCATAGAGCTGCTATTCCTAAAATGATACACACTAAAGCAAAATATGTAGGATCAATAATTGCTGGTTGGATGGTCTTTTGGTGGTTAACAGTCCAACAGGCTGGAGATAATGGCTTTGAATCTATATTCTTTGGACCAGACTTTTTATTGATTTCAATATTAGCTCCCTTATTGGTATTTATGGGTTCATTATTGTCAGATTTCAGCAGAGAAATGGGCAAGTTGTTCCCTGGCTTAGTTAGTGGCGTAATGTTTGTATTTGCAGTCTTGTATGTCTGTGAGCCAGCGGTACTTGGAATGGTAGACGACATTTCAATTTCATCTGCATTATGGATGACAGTAAGATTGTTGATTTTGTGTTCTACAACATGGTTTGCAGCAAAACTTCTCATCGATGCATGGCTACTTGGATGGGTAAAAGCACTAATGGAATCATATCCCGAATTAGATTTCTCAGAACCCGAAATTATCGAGGAAGAGGCACTAGTGGCAGATACCGAGGCTTGAAATCCTGTACGCTCTCGTCCGAATCATGCCAGAACGTCTAGATGTGCTTCGTTTGGGTTACCGCAAGGGACGAGATCCTAGGATTACAACACATCTTGGGCTAGTTTCTCGTGCATTTGGGGCCGATGGTTTCTTTCTATCTGGTGATGAAGACAAAGAGTTATTTTCTAATTTGGGTTCTGTCAGTGACAGGTTTGGAGGTAAGCTAGATTGCAACCATGTTTCCGGTATGAGTTATCTTCGAAAACATGTAGAAAATGGTGGTGTAGCAATCCATCTAACCATGTATGGAGAACCATTTAGGGAAGCTATTCCAAAGATCCGCAGGGATAAATCAGTGTTGATTATAGTTGGAGGTGCAAAAGTGCCAGGAGACGTTTACAAATTATGTCAGCACAATGTAGCAGTTGGTAATCAACCACATTCTGAAGTAGCAGCTCTAGCATTGTTCATGGATGCATGGTTTGGAGAGGCGGCCAGTGTTCGGCAATTTGAAGATGCTCGGCTTGTGATTGAAGGTGTGAATAATGGAAAGGTTGTACATGACTTATCCGATGATACAAAATAAGTAAAATACTACTTACTAACTAGAAGTACCCTCATTGCTCACGTGCGTGTGTGCGCGAGAAAAATGCGTGTATTCTTTGTGCATTACTGCGAATGATTATGACCCCTATCAATTCAGCAAAGGCGATGTCGGCTGCTTGGTCTCAGAAAAGAGATACTCTTGGCGGCGATAATATCGTATTTCCAGATGCAACTGATGAGATAATATCTGGTGGCGAAATACCTGATTCTGCATCAGGTAAAGGCGTATTATTGATGGCGGATGGCGGCCGGTATACAGGCACACTCTTTGGAGCAAAATCATGGGGAGCAGGGGAATTAGTTTTCACAACAGGTATGACCGGTTATCAGGAATCACTAACCGATCCTTCCTTTGCAGGTCAAGTTTTGACATTTACATATCCCCTGATTGGTAATTACGGTATACACCAAGGCATTAGTGAATCATCCAACGTTTGGCCAAGGGGTGTTGTAGTAAGGCATGCCATGAAAAATCCAGATCATAGAGATTCTATAGCTTCCATTTCAGATTTTCTTTCATTTCATGGCGTTCCTGGGATTGAGAATATAGACACAAGAGCAATTACACGAAGGGTAAGGGAACATGGTTGTGTATTATGTGTATTTGGTCCGTTAGAAGAAGAAGAAGATTTGAGAAAGCATCTAGAGACAATGACTTCGCCTGAGTTGGAAGATCTCGTTGATGAAGTTTCAATAGATGAGCCGGTCATAATTAATCCAAATTCCAAAGATAGTTTCGGCAACCCACTTCCTCGTATAGCAGCCTTAGACTGTGGAATAAAATATAACATTTTGAGGTCTCTATGTAGTTATTTTGAAGTAGTTTGGTGCCCACCAAACACATCTTTTACTGAAGCGAAGTCATACGATATTGTGGCTTTATTCTGTTCAAATGGGCCTGGGGATCCAGCCCATCCTGGAAAAGCCACTTTAGCCCGTAATACACTTGCAGATGCAATAAAATCAGGTATGCCTGTGATGGGTATATGTTTAGGGCACCAATTGCTTGGATTGGCTAGTGGCTTGCAAACTTACAAAATGAAATATGGTCACAGAGGTGCAAACCAACCCTGTGTCGATTTGCAAAGTGGAAGAGTTTGGATAACTAGTCAAAATCACGGGTTTGCAGTAGCAGATCCTAATTCTGGAATGCTTGCAGCTCATCCTTCTGGTGCATGTTCTGACCCCGGTCCAAATATGCATGGTGGTGAAGCAGTAGTTAGATTTGTTAATGCTAATGACCGTACAGTAGAAGGTTTGGACATCAAGGATAAACCAGTTTTTACAGTACAGTTTCATCCAGAAGCAGCTCCTGGGCCGCATGACGCTTATCCCCTTTTTAGAAGATTCAGGGACACAGTAGATACACATCTTGGAGGTTATGAAAATGCCTCGTCGTGACGACATAGAATCGATTCTTGTTCTTGGTTCGGGTCCTATAAAAATAGGACAAGCAGCTGAGTTTGATTTTTCAGGTTCACAAGCTGTTCAAGCATTAAGGGAAGATGGTTACAAGGTAATCTTGGTTAATTCTAATCCGGCTACAATTCAAAATGATCCAGAAATGGCGGATGTGGTTTACATCGAACCGTTATTACCTGATTCAATTACACGAATATTGGAGATAGAGAGACCGGATGCTCTTCTAGCAGGAATGGGTGGCCAAACGGCATTAAATATAGCAAGTGAATTAGCACACAGTGGTGTCTTAGAAAAACTTGGAGTCGAACTTATTGGCTCAGATTTAGACGCAATTGATAAAGCGGAAGATAGAGATTTGTTTAACCAAGTATGCTTGGATATAGATCTCCCTATCTCGGATGCAATAGCCTGTAATTCAATGTCTGAAGTAATTGATGCGGCTGAGAACATAGGTAGTTGGCCAATCTTGATCAGGCCAGCATTCACCCTAGGGGGATTAGGCGGAGGCACTGCCTGGAATACAGGAGAATTGGTTGAAATTGCAACCCTTGGTCTAAGGAATAGTAGAATTGGACAGGTTTTGATTGAGGAAAGTATTCTTGGTTGGCAGGAATATGAGTATGAAGTAATGCGAGACACTGCAGATAATTGTACAATAGTATGTACAATGGAAAATATCGATCCGATGGGTGTGCATACAGGTGAATCCACGGTAGTAGCGCCGGTACAATCACTTTCAGATAGGGATCACATGATGTTACGAGATATGTCTCTATCATTGATTCGAGCATTGAATATTAAGGGAGGTTGCAATGTTCAGTTTGCAGTCAACCAATCAACAGGTGAAGTGAGAGTTATTGAGGTTAATCCAAGAGTCTCACGGTCTTCTGCATTAGCATCTAAAGCTACAGGCTATCCAATCGCAAGAATGGCAGCTAAGATTGCTGTAGGTTATACTTTAGATGAATTACCTAATCCAATCACAGGTGAGGGAACTACAGCTGCTTTCGAACCAACATTGGATTATTGTGTGGTTAAGATACCAAGGTGGCCATTCGACAAATTTAGAACCGCAGATAGAACTCTTGGAACTTCAATGAAATCAACAGGCGAAGTTATGGCTATAGGGCGTTGTTTTGAAGAAGCATTCCTCAAGGCATGGGCTTCACTCGAGCAAGGTTCTCCGCATCCAAGGCCACTTACAAAGGCTGACGAATCAGAAGGAGAAGGAATGGCTGAAAGAGCTCATGAGTCGTTACCTGACAGCGTATTGGTAGATTGGCTTAATATTGCAACAGATCGAAGAATGGGTGCCTTGATTGAGGCATTTAGAAGAGGATGGTCGGTTGAGAAAGTACATGAAATTACTAGAATAACTAGATGGTTTTTGTACGGATTTGAGAAGATTGCGAATCTTGAGTTAGAAGTAGTAAAAGCAGGGTGTATGCCTTCTGAGTTAACAGCCAAACAGGTAAGAAGATGGAAATCACATGGTATGACAGATGGGCATATTGCAGATGCGTTATCTGGTTTCCCTCCATTAGGTTTGAAGGAGATACCTGCGAATCGCGGTGAAAAAGCAGTTATGACTATTAGGCATGCAAATTCAATCCATCCAATCTATAGGATGGTAGATTCTTGTGCTGCTGAATTCGCTGCCAAAACTCCATATTATTATTCGACTTATGAACCAAATGGCGCTAATCAAATTGATTTACTTCCTGATATCGAAAGCCGTACAAAAACAAGGCAAGTCGTTATTGGGTCAGGCCCAATTCGTATAGGACAAGGTATTGAGTTCGATTATGGATGTGTACATGCTGTTAAAGCGATCCGTGAAGCCGGAATGGACGCTGTATTGATGAATAACAATCCCGAAACAGTATCGACAGACTTTGACACATCAGATCGCCTTTATTTCGAGCCATTGACCTTGGAATATGTAACAGAGGTATTGCTTAGAGAGAGGGCTCATGGGGTTTTATTACAATTCGGTGGTCAAACTGCAATAAATTTGGCACTTCCTCTTCACTCTAGACTGCCTTCACTCGATTTGGATGTACAGATTTTAGGTACATCCTGTGATTCCATCGATCAAGCAAGTGATAGAGAAAGATTTGAAGAATTTGCCCGGAGTATCAATTTGAAAATGCCAAGGGGTTCAACTGGAACTAGTTCAGATGATGTTAGAAAATCAGTTGAAGAAATTGGATTTCCAGTTTTGATAAGGCCATCTTATGTCCTAGGAGGTAGAGGTATGGAAATTCTCTCTAATGAAAAGCAATTAGAAGCATATTTGGAAGAGGCTTACCTTGCACCTGATAAACCCTTACTAGTGGATGAATATCTTGGTCATGCAATTGAATTAGATGTAGATGCTGCATCGGATGGAGAAGATGTATTAATAGGAGCAATAATGGAGCATCTGGAAGAAGCAGGAATTCATTCAGGGGACTCTACTTGTTTCATACCAACGCAAAATATAGATGCAGAAATGCTTGAAAGAGTAAGAATGGAAACCAAAAAAATAGGGATTGGATTAGGGATCAAAGGATGTTTCAATATTCAATTTGCAATACAAGGTGAAAATTTGTACTGTTTGGAAGTTAATCCTAGGAGTAGTAGGACAGTACCATTTGTGGCTAAGGCTACAGGAGTGCCAATGGCTAGAATTGCTGCAAGGGTTACACTTGGTATACCTCTTTCTAGTCAGGAAATACCCGAACCGACAAGCGGCCATGTTTCAGTGAAAGCACCTGTATTCCCATTCATAAAACTACAGGGATTAGACCCTGCTCCAGGGCCAGAAATGAAATCAACAGGAGAAGTTTATGGTTCTGACAAAAGTCCTGATGTAGCTTATTTGAAAGCAAGACTTGCTACTGAGATCCCAGTTGCTTCGGAAGGTGGTGTTTACTTGACAGTTCGTGATGAAGATAAGCAAAATTTGGTTGATGTTGCTATGGAACTATACAAAATGGGCTTCACGCTTTATGCAACACCTGGAACTTCAGACGTTTTACGCGCAAATCAGATAGAAGTACAAACCGTATATAGAATCGCAGAAAGAAAGCATCCAGATGCTTTAGATTTGATGAGAAAAGGTCTTGTAAATTTCATAGTAAATGTTCCCACAATCTCAGGAGGTGCAGTGCGAGATGGAAATATGATGAGAAGACTTGCTGTTGAGATGAATATCCCCTTTGTAACTACAATGAGTGGTGCAACTATGGAAGTTAATGCAATCAGAGCAAACAGAGAATGTAAATTAGAACCAGTAAAATTGGAAGTTAATTACTAATCAACATTCATCAAAAGCTTCAATGATATATTCAGTAAGTGGGCTCGTCCATGCTAAATCACTAATTCCATCTCTTCCATCAGCATGGTAAATTCTAACAATATCTTGGACTCTAACGTTCCCTTCACTAGAACGTGCAACAATAGTCTTAGGTTTCAGTACCTTACCTGTCCCATGTGGATCATAAACCGTATCCAATGCGTCTGCAAGGAACCAATCGGCTTTATCTCCGGGCTCACCTTCAAAAGTTCTTTTTGGTTTCTTTGCACCAAATAATCCACCTGCTTTCTTTGGTTTACTTTTAGTTTCTTTAGGCTTGGATTTAGATTGCTTTGAAGATTTAGTAGCAGTAGTTTTCTTTTGCGCCACCCCGCGTCCTTCAAACTCTTCTTCAAGTTCTGCTCGTACTTCTTTCTCAATTTTCTTCCTAATTGCTTCTTCATCGACAGAGTCATTTTCCGATTTAATATTGTCAATGACAGTCAAGTAATGAGATGCCACTTGGATTAGAGCAGTTTCCATCGATGCTTCAAGTTGCATTGAAACAACATCTCCAGAGGAATCTCTCCACTTTCTCCATTGTAGCATCGTGTTTGCATGAATATCTGAACCACATTTTGGGCAGAAGCTGCGTTTTGGTGGTTTGAGAACAGGAATTGATCTCATAGCTTCAGGATCTATGCCTTCATGTTCACCACTTGAAACATCATGAATATGCGTACTTGCCTCCATTCCAAGGTTCATCGCATCTCTAAACATACCTTCGGATAAATCTAGAGTTCCTTTTTGTACTAACACCCACCCATCTGTTCCTCTGACAGTTGCTCTTACCGCGGCAGATGCAGCAGCAGATTCACCGAATTGGTAGTGTTTGAATACATTGGAAGAATCATCAGCAGAATCTTCGTCACCTTCCGATGTGATTTCTATTTCCGTATCATCTCCATCTGCCGGCGCAGCAATGCCAAGAAGTATAGGATTTGCACCATCTTCCACCTTAGCAATCATATCAAATTTTTCGGCCATAGAAAGGTCATCACGAGTCCTAATTACATCCTTCAACTGGTTTAAATCGTGTCCAGTTGCAGTAATAGGACCATGTATTGTAAGGTCATTACCACAGGCGAGACAAAACTTTGCTGCTGGCTCGACTAAAGCCTCACAACCCGGACAATATACCCCGCCCATGTTATCGCAAACCCCCCTTGCCTCTTTCAATCGACCGGTCAGATAATTTGTATCTGTGCTAATTTTAGCAATCTTTAGGTTCTCCGAGTAGATGCAATACCTGATCTCTTTCTAATTCGGCAATTATTGGTGCCAGTCTAGGTCCTTTTTCCGAACCAAGTATTGCCAAGTACAGCGTTTGGAACCCTGTTTTCATTTCAATGCCGTTATTTTTAAATGTCGAAGAAATCGTTGCTTTGATTGTATTTGCATTCCATTCGCAATCACTCAAACTTGACCTCAGTGCAGATGTTATATTAGAATCAAGATCATCCATTGGAGTTTTATTTACAGAGATCCTTAATTCATCAGGAAAGTGTGGTCCATTAATCCAATTTCTCATTTGTTTTAGTCTCTGGAAAATACTCTCCCCAATTAGAGAAATAATTTCTTCATCGTTTTTTACTTGAGCTAACATTGAAAGATGTCTGAAACTTATTGATGATTGTGAAGAATCTCCTATTCTACTCATGCGTAATGCACCTCTTGCATCTTCAATTGCTACTTTTTGTCTACGTGAGAGAGTTTCATCACTAAGTTCAAGATCAAAGTCTCTCGATAATAGCCTCTCATATTCATCTGCTAATTCTACTAGGCTCATTCCAGTGTCAAATTCTATTGCTTTCTTTGGTTTTGTAGATGCAATAAGGTATCTCAGGATTTCAGGAGGAACTAGTTGCAATGCCTCTAAAGGACCAATTGTATTACCTGTAGATGATGACATTGCGCCTTTACCTTTTAGTGAAATCCATTCATAAACAAGAGGCATTGGAGGGTTGTCTCCAAAAAGTTGAGATATTTCTTTACCGGTAGCGTAAGAACCACCTGCAGCACCGTGGTCTTTTCCAAATGGTTCGCAAGTTACTCCAATCCCTCCCCACTTAGCTGGCCAATCAACTCTCCAGGGTAACTTCCCTTCGGCCTTTCGCAAATCGGATTTACCAGATTCACCATTTTGCTCCCAATGAACAAATGGCCATTCAAATCCAGTAACAGTCACTCCATCTAGTGAACCATCATGCCCGTAAGGGTTGTATGGAAACCAATTTTCTGGAAGCTCCCTCCCACTTATACGTTCAATAATTTCCTTAATTTCATTTGCTTTTTCACATGCGATTTTGGATCTAACTGCAAACTCTCCATTTGCATAAGATGAGTAATTATCAATTATTCTTGGACGAACATCAATTTGTTCCAATGCATTCAGAAATGGTTCAAGAAAATGCTCTGCATAATTGCGCCCATCAGTTGAGGGTTTACCTTCAGAATCTGGAGCAGGTATTTCGGCTAGTGGGCAGCCAATGTATTTTTCATAATCATCAGAAAGAAATGAGTATACTTTCCTTAATGGATCAGCAGTATCTACTATGAATACTGATTCAGCATCCATTCCTGCTTCCTTGCACGCTCTTACAATCATGTCTCCCGTTAAGATTTCACGTAGATGACCTATGTGAAATTCACCACTTGGAGTGATGCCCGAAGCGATGATGTGCTTACCTCCTCTTTCGGCAAGTTTAGTTGCCATGAAGTCGGCCCAGTGCATTTTTACACCTCAAACTACAGCTGCACGAATAATACCTCGTAGAGGCACACCTTCGATTTCATTACGTCCAGTTTTGTTTACTAAGACTACACAGAGTGCAACTTCTGCGCCTGCTTCTCGCATAGATTCAATTGTACGCTTGATTGTAACACCTGTGGATAACACATCGTCAACTATCATTACTCTTTTACCAGAAACTTGTCCATATTTGTTTGACAAAGAACCATGTCCTGCACCTCCATCTACATTGCGATGAATTGCAACATCGCAATCCAGTTGGCTAGCAACTTCATTTGCGAATAATATTCCGTTAATTGAAATTCCAACTACTGTGTCTAATTTATCTCCACATTCTTCAGTTGCTACATCTGCCATAATATGTCCTATGGCAGCAATTCTACTAGGTCTTACCCCTATTGTCCTCCAGCCGATTTGTATGTCTTTTGGTTTTTCATCGCTTGATCCTGCAAGGAGCCATGCGATAGTGTCCTGAGATAGGGATAATTCATCTGCAATTTGTTGCGTATTCAATCCTTCCTTACGTAAATTAGTCGCTAAAGCACGCAACTCTTCAATACTCATTCCGGTCTCCATACTTACACCTGCAATGTCCTTAGGACATCAAACCATCGTTGAACTTTGACCTCTAAGTGCGGAAACCCTCAAAAGTGACGGGCACGGGGGTCGTGACTAATGGCTGACTTTGGATACGAGGATTTGCTGGACCGAGCGCGTTCGAATATCCCTGAAGAAATCTCTAATCGAGCGCGTTGGACTTTACCCGAACCGCAAATTTTGATTGAAGGTTCAAATACAATATTCCGTAACTTTTCAGAAGTAGTTAACCACATGGAAAGGGATGACAATCATGTCTACCAATTCATGCTCAATGAACTTGGTACATCTGGATCCAGGGACGGCCCGCGTGTACGATTCAAAGGAAGAATTCCTCCTAAAAGGCTAAAGAAGACAATAGTCAATTATGTTAATACATATATCAAATGTGTGCAATGTAATGCTCCAGATACACATTTCATTAAACAAGATAGAACTACGCTACTGAAGTGCCAGGCTTGTGGTGCAACACGCCCGGTCAAACTCTGATAGTGTGAGTTGACAACTTGTTTTATTTTTTGACTGGAGCAATTATTTCCGAAGGAGCGATTCTATGCGCGTTAAAAGAATTTATTTTACCCTCACTTGGATATCCTAAACAGATGCCGCATAGCAAGGAATATTTTTTGCTGATTGAGAACTCTTTACGGACCACATCTTCCCAAACAGCTACTGAACCTTGTGCACAGGTACCTAATCCCTTTGAATGGGCTGATAACATTAGATTTTGCATAAAAAGTCCAGCATCTGAGGTGGCAAATTTACCCAGACTTTTATGCGTGAAAACGAACATTTCTACAGGCGCTCCAAAGAATTCGTAATTCCTAGCCCAGAAGGCATCTCTTCCCTCCTTGTCACCTCGTTCGATTCCAATATGGGCCAACATTTCTTTTCCTACTCGTTTTGACCGAGGTACCAAATCTTTGTGATATGGCCGGATGATTAACCAATTGCTAGTGGGCAGACCCTTTCTTCGTAATATCGCTTTTATTTTAGCGAAAAAACCTTCTCCTCGAGCACTTTTGATTGCTTCAAAGCGACTAAGAAACTCCTTTGAAATTCTGTCTCTGACATCATCCTTCGCAACTGCAACTACGAACGGCCTTGTATTACTCCAACTTGGAGATGTGAGTCCATCAGCAATGATTTCCTCAATCAATTTATCTGGAATTGGAGTTGATTGGAAATCTCTTGTCGATCGACGTGAGGAAACAAAGGAACTGAAATCATTAGAGTCGAAATCCTTGGTCATCAGTTATTCCTCATGTTCAATTCACAAGTAACATCTCAATCCTCATCTAATGGTGTTTGGTTGCAGATGTTCATAGAGTATTTAGTTGGCAATAATCCTCCATCTAGGTATTCAATCAACGAAGGAATGGACTCCTCGCTAATAGTGAACCATTCTCCCTGTGGGTAAATTACACAACTCGGTCCGAATTCACAAAAATCTAAACATCCTGATTTTTGGATTCGAATGCCAGTTAAGCCATGTTCTAATGCTAATGTCTTAAAATTCCTTAGAAGTTCAAGACTACCTTTTGCTGAACAAGACGGTCTTGCAGAATTTTCAGGCCTACTATGCCCGCATACGAAAGCATGCATGACATATCCTGGTTCAATTCGTCCTTTTGGATCTTTCATGAAATCAACTCATCAATTAATTTTGATAATTTATGGTCGCGTTCAGTAACTGAGTTAACATCATGACTCCATGTTTTAACAATTACAAAACCCCAGTTTAAGATAAATTGTGCATGATGGTTTACGTTTTCACAAATCTCCCCAGCCTCATTTACAAATTTTAATGCAGATGCAAAATCAGGAAACTCAAAACGTTTCTCCAAATGGTGAGAATCAATTAATGTCCAAACCAAATAATCATCCCCACAAATGTGAGTCATCATCGCCTTTGGTTTGTTTTTCCACCTTCTCGTGCAGATTAGATCTTCTTTTTTGATCCGCCCTTTCAAATTTGAGTAATTCTTTATCATCAATATATGCAGGCCTAGTATGAGCTACTAGTATCACTCTGACAATAACATCACGTGCTATGTATGTGTGGTTGCCGCCTTCAGTTAGCAATTCTATAGAGGTTTTTCCAGATGAAAGAAGACGTCCTCTTGTCCAACATTCTTCTCCTTCACTAAGTGCTCTTGAATCAAGTTGTATTTCGATGAGGTCATCTCTACGAAGTCCATGTCTTCTATCCATTAGGTCTCCCGTGTGTTTGCTTTTGAGACCTTCTAAATCGGGAGATCCAAGTTCTTCCCACATGCTCTTTGCCCACTTCGGTAGTTCCGCCATGAGCCGCTGTTAACACTCCTCCTTCTAAGGTCTGACGGATACAATAGAACCCATTCCTTTGAAGAGGGGGAGGCGTGACGGATGATACAGAGGTGAGGCTTTGAAGGTTGTATGGCGTGATTTGACAACAGTTCTCACTGAAGAAGAAGTCCTAGATAAGGGATTTAGTCGTGCAAAGAAAGCTGCTGATAGGGTTGATGACCCAGTCAAAGTTTTCCGTGTCCGTAAACAATTGACTCGAATGGTGCAGACCGCTTCTGATGTGATGAGTCAATATCTTGAAGATACTGGAAAGAGTTGGCCAAGTTTAGATCAAATGCCTTTATTTGACCGTGCAATGGTTGATGCATGCGTTGGTTGTGATGATTATCGCCATCATCTCTCAATGTTGGGCTGGGGTGCAAAACAAATGCGAAAAATCGCCAAACAGAATGCTGCAAAAATCATACGCACTGCTAGATTTGAGATAATGCATGATGCTAGGAAAGAAGCTTATGGTCGAATCTCCTCGATAATGAGGAGAGTTGGATCTTCATTGGATTGGCTACATGAAAGCAGAATGATCTTACGGCAATTACCAGTTATTGATCAGGTAAACCCCACAATAGTTGTATGCGGAGCTCCAAATGTAGGTAAAAGCGCATTCATATCTTCTTTATCTAGTGGGAATATGGAAGTCAATCATTATCCCTTTACAACAAAACAGTTGCATGTTGGACACTTTGTACATAGGAGAGTACCTCACCAAATGGTAGATACTCCTGGTTTGTTAGATCGGCCAATGGATTCGCGAAATGCTATTGAGATGCAGGCAATTGCGGCGATAGAAAATGTCGGTGATTTGTGTATATTCTTAATGGATTTATCCGAAGATTGTGGAACTACACTTGATGAGCAGCATAATTTGTTAGAAGAGATTAAACGTTTACTACCAGATATCGACATGATGGTAGTTGTTAGTAAAGGTGACCTAATGAATCCATTGCCTAATAATTGGGATGAAGTTTCCGATGCTGAGGCGAATTGGGATGGAGAGGGAGAGCCATTACTACCGGTATTACTTGATGAAGAAGGGTGTGTTACGATTTCTGCGATAAACAATGTCGGGATAATTGCATTAAGATTGGAAATGGTAAGGAGATGCAAAGAAAATATGCAAAACGACCCGATGTCTTTGCCAGAAGGTTGGCATCGTGATTAGTTATTTCCCGTAACCCATAAGTTGTAGCAATATGGGAGCGGCGATTGCAAAAGCGAAAATGAAGAACATGATTCTCATCATGCGATCATTTTTTTCTTGTTTTTCCAATTTTTTATTGCAGTCTTGATCATTACAAACCCTTGATTCAGATTTGATGTTTATGTCTACTCCACAAATACGACAGTGTTTATGTGGGCTGTTTCCACTATTATTTCTCGTACGACTATTACTATTCTTTTTCGCAACTCTTTCCTTAACTGCCTTAGCATCAACCATCTATATCACTCCACCTTAACTAAAGTACCAACAAAGGGCCTACCCTCGATTGCATCTTCCAGTATTTTCAAATCTCTACCATCGATTATTGCTAAATTTATGCATGATTCGATAGCCCAATTTACAGCTATTGGGTCTACTGCTGCAGAACCTCCTGGTTCGAGTGCAGTATCCCCTGTGAGTTTTGACAATTCACCTAACGTCATAATGTCGAATGGTTTTGCATTTTCATTTTTATTTGGATCCGAATCATAAACATGTGAAACATTAGTAGCAATGACACAGTGTGAAGCCCCAGAATCTCTTGCCAAAGCTACTGCAACAGCATCTGTTGTGTGTCCAGGCTTAGTTCCACCCATTATGACTATGTGGTGCTCTGTGAGTAATTCAGCAGCTTCATCTGTAGATTTTGGTATTATTGGACATACATCACATCCAATATCCAGTAGCGATTGTTGTAATATTGTTGCATTTAGCCTTGTAGCCGCAATCCCCACGTTGTCTAGTCTATAGCGATCTGTAAAAGAATTTCTTGCAAGAATTATTCCTTCCCTTGCAGGCGATCCTCCTCCAACAACTATACCCATGCGCCTTCCATTTCCTTCAATGTGGACCACCAATTGCCGTAATTTGCCAAACCATGTTTCGGAAGCTGCATTATCACCTTCAGGGCGTAGAACAGAACCTCCCAAGGCTACAATGTGGGTTGTCATCAATTGGTGCTAGAACTGGGCCGTTGATGATGGTTACCACTCCAAAGCCTTGAAAGTCGTCGTCTCAGCCCTTTGGGCCGGAGGACCCAACATGGATGAAGATCAAGAGCAGGCAACCCGCCGTTTAAAGCTCAAACTTTCATTAGAAGATCTTAGTGAAATGAAGGGTTATGGTACTGAATTGGTCACAGTAATAATCCCACCTGATCGTCAAATCTCTGATGCGCGTCAGTTATTACAGAATGAACATGGCCAGGCGGCTAACATAAAATCAAAATCGACAAAGAAGAATGTACAGGGCGCGATAGAATCTGCAATCTCGGCATTGTCAAAGTACAGAGATGCTGGTGCTAATGGTGTTGCGTTATTCACTGGTGCAATTATTGTTGGTAACAATAAAACACGTCATGTAACAGTTGTAGTTGATGATCTTCCTCAACCCTTGTTATCATTCAGATATAGGTGTGATTCAGTATTCGAGTTGACACAACTACAAGACATGCTTATTGATAAAAAATCATACGGACTTTTTGTTATTGACCGTGCTGAAGCAGCATATGGCATAGCATCAGGTAAAAGAATACATGTTCAGGAGTACCTTGTTTCCAATATAATGGGTAAGCATCGACAAGGAGGCCAATCCGCGCAACGTTTTGAAAGACTAATTGAAGAAGCAGCACATAATTTCTACAAACGAGCGACGGAGCATGCAAGTTCCTATTGGTTGCCAGAATTACAAAATATACAGGCAATAATTATCGGCGGACCAGGTGCCACTAAGGATTACGTTGTGAAAAATGACTATTTCCACCATGAAATAGCAAAGAAAATTGCTAAGACTACTTTTGATGTAGGATACTCTAACGAAAGCGGAGTGCGTGAATTAGTGGGTAATGCAGGCGGTTTGATGGGCGAAATCGAACTTGAAGCCGAACGCGATAAAGTTAACGAATTCCTTGAAGAATTGGTAAAGCAAAGTCCAAAGGCAACCTATGGGGAATTGATGATAAAGCAGGCTTTGAATCAAGGTGCAGTTTCAAAATTGTTGATAAGTGAGGGTATGCGAAAGGTTTTGTTTCAACTTCACTGTAACTCATGTTCAAATGACTGGGAGGCCAGTTTAGGTCGCACATCAGCACTACCTGAATGCCCATCTTGCAATGCTGAAGGAGATAACATCAAAGAGATCTCTTCAAAATCATTGATTGATGAATATTCAATGCTCGCGGCAAAAGGTCGTGCTGAAGTCCATTTTATTTCTTTGGATTCTGAAGAAGGGACACAATTGATGGCTGGATTTGGTGGTTTAGCAGCTGTATTAAGGTATCCGATAATGTGAGGTGAGAGAATGGAAATATTGCGAAAAGTAATCGAACCTTTACTCGGAGATGCCCTTGAAGAATTGGGGATCAATACTGACTACTGGAAAAAATCACTTAGTCAAAGTAGGGAAAGAGATCAAGGTGACTTATCATTGCCTTGTTTTTCTTTTGCTAAGGAGATGTCAAAGGACCCAAATGAGATCGCAAAAAAGCTTGCTGAAATCTTATCGGACAAATGTAATGTTCATTCCGTAGGAGGGTATCTAAATTTCAGGGCAGACAAAAAATGGCTTGCAGCAGAAGTAATCAAAGGATTTGAACATGCAGGAGAATCCAATGTACTAATTGAACATACAAGCGCTAATCCAAATGGCCCATTCCATGTGGGAAGGGCACGGAACGCGATATTGGGTGACTCACTTGTTCGCTTACACAGGTACTATGGGAATATTGTACGGTCAGAATATTACGTTGATGACATGGGTAAGCAAGTAGGAGTACTTGCTTGGGCTTTGGATAATTTAACAAAAGAGAAAGTAGATCAAATTCTTAATTCTAACACCGATTCAGATTCTAGATGGGAAGGTAAATCTGATCACGAGACAGTCAAATGGTACCAGGCGGCTCAACTGTTAAGACAGGAAGGGGATCAGGAAATCGAATCAGAGATTAGTCGTATGGTACATGCTTCAGAAAACGGAGACGACACAGTATTGAGCAAATTTGAAGATTCATATTCGCCAGTATTGGATGGCATGTTAGCGACACTTTCAAGGCTTGGAATTGAATTTGATACCTTTACTAAGGAATCTAAATTTGTTGTAGATGGTAGCGTTTCTAGACTAATGGAAGCATTTGAAAATTTAGAAATTGTTGGTACTGCGGACAATGGCGCTAAATTTCTTGATCTAGGTCAAAGAGGATTAAAGGGGAAAACAGAATTTTTCTACAGACGAGGAGATGGATCTTCACTATATGCAACCAGAGATATAGCCTACCATATATGGAAATGGGGACAATGTGATAAATTGATAAATGTCTTAGGCGAAGATCACAAATTACAATCTAAACAGGTAGGATTGACATTGCAGGAGTTAGGGTATAAAGTCCCAGAAGTAATGTTCTATGCGTTCATTAAGTTGCCAGAAGGGAAAATGAGTACGAGACGTGGTAATGTAGTTTACATGGATGATTTGTTAGAGGAAGCTAAAGAACACGCAGCAAAAATAGTTAGAGATTTACGTTCTGATTTAAGTGAAGAAGAAATAAATCATATTGCTGAAGCAGTAGGTGTTTCTGCAGTTAGGTTTAATATTATCAAGGTAAGTCCAGATAAGGGTTTTACATTCCGTTGGGAAGAGGCATTATCCTTCGAAGGTGAATCCGCACCATTTGTCATGTATTCTCATACAAGGGCATGTTCTATAGCAAAAAAGGTAGGGCGAAAACCTTCAGAATGTGAGATCGGAGAGATTGGAGATTCAATGTATGAATTACTTCGAATTATGGCAATAAACCATGATCGTCTTTCTAGGGCAGTCAATGGCAACAAGCCACACATTTATGCAACGCAAATGCTAGAATTAGCAACCGCATACAATGCTTTTTACAGAGATTGTCACGTGATCAATGAGGGTGTAGTAAACGAATTCAACTTTTGCATTAGTGAAAGGGCGAGAGTAATGTTGGAACAAGGAATGAATGCTCTTGGAGTTATACCATTAGAATCCATGTGATGGCTCAGAAGGGGTATTACCTGCAGCTTGTAATTCAGCACCAAGGTTTTTCAGTTCTCTTAATGCATCTTCTACATCTTCTACACGTTTTAAGAATCGAGTAGGAGGCCAACCAAGATCGATCTTACCAGGTTCAATAGTGGAATCCTCAATCCAAGCTTCACATGCAACACCTGTGCACATTGCTGAAAATGTATCTAGGTCTATCCAAAATGTCCGACGTGCGCAGACGGGACAATCTCTGCAATGCATACTAGAAAGAACAGTCATACCATCTTCACCTACAATGTCAACGTCCCAGATCACTACATCTGACCTCTTTAGTGCCATGAGATGTGACTTTCTGAGAAACCTCCTCAAAACATTCCAAGCGGTTTCTTCAGAACTAAAGACACCTAATCCAATTGTGTTTCCATTTTCCTCGGTAACCGACGGAACGAATACACGTTTTGGTGAACTCATAAAATGGCGTGTGGGGGTAAGGCCCTTCAATCCCTCGCCCATTCATGCTCAACAACTGCCAATCCACCAGTGAAGGGCAATTTTGCATTTGGTTTTTCAATGCGTATTGAAATTGAGGAAATTAATTTATTTGAAACTAGGTCAGTTATGATATTGCTGCAAAGTGTTTCCATCAATTTTACTGGTTTTGAATCTACAATATTTTTGTGTATTATTTTTTGTAAGTCAGCATAATTAAGCGTTGCATTAAGATCATCTTCACTTATGTTGTCAGTTAATTCTGCCCAAATACTGACAATAAAAGGCTGCTTATTTTCATGCTCAAAATCGTATGCTCCATGCTTAGCTAGAACTTCATATGATTCAAGCCCTACACGTGTAACCATAATTATCACTCTTCTCTTTCATGAACCCATATCAAATGATATCCAAATTGAGTTTTTATGGGTAAAGATACTGTTTTTACAGGAGTCGACCAAACAGCTTGATCAAATGCAGAAACCATTTGCCCCTGCCTAAACCAACCGAGGTCACCGCCTTTGTGCCTTGAGGGGCATTCAGATTTTTTCCTAGCGTATTTTTGAAAGTCTTTTAGTTTCGAAATATTAGAAGCTAATTGCGAAGCCTCTCCCTTACTTTTTACCAGTATGTGACTAGCATGAGCACTTGGTTTGACCACATAAATCACCTCAGGATTCGATATTGTAGGCTAAATATTGAATATATGCTCCATATATTGTAACCGAAATACCCAAACTTTCTTCATTAAATCTATCAATATCATCAAGATATGTGTGATATTCCCAAGAACCACTACCATAGCAAACTGCTGCTCGTCCTCTTTTTCCATCATCTAATTGGTATACAAAGGGGCAGTGATCTGAATTGCAAGGCATTTCTTTGTCACTACCTTGGTCGCCATCAAGGAGATACAATAGTATTTCATATTTCGAGGCAATATCAGGATTATCATCTAGGTATTGTACTGTAATGTCACTTATGTGTTGATAATCTTCAGGATGGTTTGCAAATAGTCTGACAGTATTGCCCCTTTCAGAATAGTCTATGTCTACATGGTTCATGTCTAAATTAACATAAAGTCTCAAGTTTTTTGTTAAGTCTTCTTTGTTATCATTAACGTAGTAAGTACTTCCCCACAAACCTTCTTCTTCACCTCCCCATGTACAAAATTTAACTGTACGATCAGGTATGCCTTTCTCCGCAAAGATTTCTGAAAACATTCTCGCCATTTCCAATACACTGGCAGTTCCAGAGGTGTCATCTACTGCTCCAGGCCCATGATAAACAGTATCGTGGTGCCCTCCAACAATCAATAACTCTTCAGTTGTGCCATACATTATACCGCAAGGAACTCTAATTGTCAAATCATTGTCATTGGTAACATCAATCATCATTTCTAATCTACCTGACCCATTAATCACAATTTCTTCAAATATCTCTCCAGCATCCTTACTCATGGCAATAAACGCAATATCATTTGGAATAGTTCCACCATTTGCTTCCTTCATTGCATCGATGCTTGTTCCTTTGAAAATTGGTACACAATCATTACCCTCTATTTTTCCACAATTGTAATCCTTGTTTACACGTATGACGGAAGTAAGCCCATTTTCAATAGCTTTAGTCATGATTTGGGTGTTACCTCCAATTGAACCTCCGCCAACGATATATCCTACGCTACCTGAGGCCGCAGCCCAAAGCGAATCATCACTTCCATTACCCAAGTGTATAACATCAACATTGTCTCCGAATCCTATGTCCTCTCGACCTGAAAATCCCTGTATTACATAATCCATACGGTGATTGAATGTTTGAATATTGGCTCCAAAATCAGCAGGCGAACAGGGAACTATTAGACCAGAAGTACTTCCAGGGGTGCACACACTCAAACTAGGCTCACCATCTATGCTGTGCATAGGAACTTGGTAAGTGTTTAATTGGGGCTGATACCCTAAATCCTCGAAGTGTTGTATTATGTATTCAGCAGTGGCTAACTCTTCTGCGGATCCGGACATCCTACCTTTCCAGTCAGGGTGCCCAAGTGCAATCAGATCTTCTGCGTATGTGCGTGCGCTTTCTTGATCGAAATCAGGCTGTGAGTAATTTATCATCTCGGAATCTGAAAGTACATAATATAGCGTTGCAGATGTAAGAAACAATACAACAAATGTGCCAAGTAAGATCCTATCGAACAATGGCTTAAAGAGATCCTTTTCTCTTGACAAATCCGCTACTTCAAAATCAACTAATTCTGCTTCATAGGGTTCATCACTCAAGTTAATTCCTCCCCAGTCCAACGTTTTGACAAATCATTATTGTGTCCTAAGTGATCAAGAATTCTAGATACCACGAAATCAACCATATCATCTATTGTTTTTGGAAGATTGTAGAACCCAGGAGATGCGGGTAAAACTATAGCTCCCCATGAAGATAGTTTTGTTAAATTTTCTAAATGCACAGTTGCATATGGTGTTTCACGTGGCACTATAATCAACTTCCTCTTTTCCTTAAGTGCAACGATTCCTGACCTTGTAGCCAAATTGTCACCAATTCCCGATGCTAACTTCCCAAGTGTTGTTCCACTGCATGGACAAATTACAACTGCATCTATTTGTGCAGAACCAGACGCGGATTTTGCCGCAATATCATCATTAGATTCTAAAGTAGAACCAGTTCTTTCCGCAAGTTCTTCAGGAGTTAAACCTTCACATTCATGTTTTAATGTAAGTCTGCCAGCATCAGTAACTACAAGTCGTGCTTTTGGACCTAATATTTCAGCGAGTCTTACACCGTAAATGGCGCCAGAAGCACCAGATATCACTAGAACGGTCTCGCCCATCAATATACTCCCGGATGCAATATCGTATCAAGTTATGTTCATTGCTGTGCGTAGCACAGATTCCAAAACCTCTAGTGATTTTTCGAAACTAGTCTCATCAACCGACCATGCAACTCTTAGCCAATCTTCCAAGCCTTTTCCAAACATACACCCCGGTACAGCTAGAAAACCCCTCTCAGTTCCTATTGTTTCGATCATTTCCATAGTGTCAATACCAGGTAATCTAAAAGCCCCAAAAACTCCACAAGGGGGGGGAATCCAGTCGATTTCAAGGCGTTCTAACATTGAGTTTAACTTGCTTAAGTTGTTTGTTCTATAGCGCAATATACGGTCAATTGTGTTGTCAAGTTTTTGGAAAGCCATTTCAGCATATTGTATGCTTGGTGAAGCCATCATTCCTTCGAAATTATGGAAAGCTCTACGGACGCGAATAATAATCTCTTCACTTCCGATAATCCATCCATATCGTAAAACTCCTAAACCATGAACCTTGGTTAGTGAATTAATTGTAATACAATGCTCACCTTCTTGATGCATAGGTGTCCATTTTGGATCAGCGTCAGCATAAACTTCATCACATACAATTATTGTATCATTTTCCCTGCATAAATTGCTCAACCACTCACGGTCATTAAGACTTAGTGGCCACCCTGTTGGATTCAGATGAGATGTGATTACTACCATGTCAACATCAGGTATTATTCTAGCCCATGTTTCCCTTTCTATAGGCCAATAGCCTTTTTTTGGAACCCGATTAATTGCTATTGTCTCTAAACCCAAGATGCGTGCAGTTTGGCTTACAGGACCATAAGAGGGCATTTCTACAGCAACACGCCCTCCCTTGGATGCGGCTAATATCGCCAGAGTCAATCCCTGAGTAGCACCATGGCACAATTGAACATTGTCGACATCGACATCATATCTACTTGCAACTAAATTTCGTTCGTCTCCTCCAAACCTTCTATGATCTTTCCAAGCCTCTTTTACTTCAGACAGATCCCACTCAAATTGCAAACCGCTTCGGGATAAATCATATGGCCTATTTTCCCTTATTTTTGGTATGTACCAATCTAGATAAGATACTGGTGGTATCTCTTCGCCTTTCGCCGCAGCACCAACTTCTGGATGAAAACTAGTCATTCTTTACCGTCCTGTTAATTGTGTCTATTGTTGAAATTAACGATTCACATATTTCTTCAGTTTTTATCTCATACCCGAGAGCTGAAAGACTAGTTGTTGTTTCAGCACCTAAACCACAACCGCTAACTCCCTCTAATCTACCAGATGGTGTGTTGCAATTTATTGTAAATCCGTGTCTACTTGTCCACCTTAAGAAAGATAATCCTATTGAGCATATTTTGTTTTGATTTATCCATACACCTTGCATTTTTTTATTTCTGGTTCCCTTGATCCCCAATTTTTCTAATGCATTGATTACCCACTGCTCAATTAATGAAATTATAGATTTAACATTTGATTCACCTTCTAAATCCCACTTAATTATTGGATAGATAATCAATTGTCCAGGGCCATGCCACGTCAAACCTCCTCCCCTGTCAACTGGAGTGGAATCATAACCTAGAGGAGCCTTTATACCATCATTAATTGCTCTAGGTCCAATTGTAACTATCTCTGGATGCTCACAAATTAATAGAGTATCTTCAATTCGGTTATCAATTCTTTTTTTCTGTAAATCACGCATTAGTTTATCAGCCTCTGAATGTTCTATTAGGCCAATTTTATTAATGGAGATATTTCGCATATCTATTCCTCAAAACCGACCACTAGAGCCAAAACCACCATCTCCTCTTTCGGTGTTGGATAGGCTCTCAAAATCAACTTCGGTATAGGTCGTTATTGGAACAGGTGCAATAAGCATTTGAGCAATCCGTTCATTTTTTGCAATAGTGAAGGCTTCACCTTCTCCAATCCATGTAGCTAGGACTAACAATTCACCGCGATAATCTGAGTCAATAGTCCCAACTCCATTTGGCATAATCATACCTTTAGCGCCTAATGATGATCGTGATCTTATTTGACCTTCCCAGCCATCTGGTATCGCTACAGCCAAACCCGTTCTTATTTTGGTAGATTTACCCTTTAAGACAGTTGTTTCTTCTAATGCTCTAAGATCCCACCCTGCCGCAGCATTTGAACCCCTAGTTGGTGCATGTGCTTCAGGATCTAGTTTCGCAAAGAGAACATCAACCTCATCTCTGGACATAGTGTAACCCAAGTGAAGGATGCACTCAATACTTTTGTTCTTTTTTTTACTTTAGTCATTTGATTTATTGATAGAAATCATAAACCCTTGACACTGGTATTATGCGAGCCGAACCATCTTCAAAGTGCAGCTTAATTCACATCCTCACTATGTTACCATAGTGTATGCTTATAGGCTACTTTGAACGGCCAACAAACTCCACCGCGAGTGTGAGATTGTCATAATGATAGGGAGGGAGATGATTGCAGCCAGAAACAGAAAGTACAGACGGGTTCAATTTAGACCTTTCAGCAGAGTTCGTAGAACCGATGCTTGAAGAGAATCTCGATAGATTCGTCCTATTCCCAATTGTCCATTCAGATATCTGGGAGATGTACAAGGATCATGCTGCTGCTTTTTGGACTGCCGAAGAAATCGATCTCGGAGAAGACCCAAAAGATTGGGCAAAAATGACGCCAGATGAGCAACATTTCCTCAAGCATGTATTGGCCTTTTTCGCCGCATCAGACGGCATAGTGAATGAGAATCTAGTGATGAATTTTTCAAATGAAGTTCAGTGGCCCGAAGCCAGATGCTTTTATGGGTTCCAAATTATGATGGAGAATATTCATGCAGAAACATATTCCTTATTGATAGATACATACATCAAAGACCCCATTGAAAAGGATCACCTATTCAAAGCACTAGAAACGGTACCATCAGTTAAGAAGAAAGGTAATTGGGCATTGAAATGGCTTGAGCGTAAGAAAGGCTCATTTGCAGAAAGGTTAGTGGCATTTGCTGCGGTTGAAGGAATATTCTTTTCTGGATCTTTTTGTGCAATATTTTGGCTCAAGAAAAGAGGCCTGATGCCAGGCTTGACATTTTCTAATGAATTGATCAGTCGAGATGAAGGATTACATTGTGATTTTGCATGCCTTTTACATTCAAAATTAGTTAGAGGAGCTGGAGAAATGAAAATTAGACAGATCATTTCCGAAGCAGTTGAAATCGAAAAAGAATTTGTGACTAAGGCCTTACCGGTTTCATTAATTGGGATGAATTCAAAACACATGAATCAATATATCGAATTTGTTGCCGATAGATTATTACTTTCTTTGGGAGTTACTAAGCTGTATAATGCTGAAAACCCCTTCCCTTGGATGGAAATGATTTCTATGCAAGGTAAAACCAATTTCTTTGAAAAGAGAGTTGGGGAATATCAAAAAGCGGGCGTAAAAGCTAGTTCCTCTTTAGGAGCGGTACAACAACGCTTCTCCATGGAGGAAGACTTCTAAACCGTCCGCGTACGAAGACGGTTACTCGCGCTTACATGACACATACTGGAGGGATAAATTTGGGCTTACAAGTTGTAAAGAGAAATGGCGAAAAAGAGGATGTTAGATTTGACGCGATTCAGGAAAAACTTGCAAAATTATCTCATGGACTTAATCCAGATTGGGTAGACCATGGATATGTGGCAAAATTAGTTATTGAGGGGCTATATGATGGTGTCACTACCTCGGAATTAGATGAATTAGCAGCCGAAACAGCAGCATCATTAGCAGCAAATCATCCAGATTATTCAAAATTAGCAGCTCGTATTTGTATCGATAACCTTCACAGATCAACTAAAGATAAGTTTAGTGATGTCACAGAAGATTTGCGCAGCTATATAGATCCAGAATCAGGTAAGCATGCACCGTTAATCTCAGAAGAAGTTTACAAAATAATAATGGATAACAAAGAAATTCTAGATAATCACATAGATTATGACCGTGATCATAATTATGATTATTTTGGATTCAAAACTCTAGAACGCTCATATATGCTCCGACTTAATGGCGAGGTGGCTGAAAGACCTCAGCACATGCTGATGAGAGTATCTGTAGGGATACATCATGATAACATTGAGAACGCTCTCAAGACTTATGATCTGATGAGTGAGGGGTGGTTTACTCATGCAACACCTACACTATTTAATTCAGGTACACCTACTCCTCAGATGTCCTCATGTTTCTTGCTAACTATGCAAGATGATTCACTTGATGGAATATATGATACACTTCATCAATGTGCAAGAATCTCAAAATCAGCAGGAGGAATTGGCCTCTCAGTGCACCAAATAAGGTCTAAAGGTTCGTATATTAAGGGCACAAATGGGACTTCGAATGGCTTAGTTCCAATGTTGAAGGTGTTTGATCAGACAGCTAGATATGTTGACCAGGGAGGAGGCAAGAGAAAAGGCTCAATTGCAATTTATCTAGAACCTTGGCATCCAGATATTTTTGAATTTTTGGATTTGCGTAAAAATCATGGAAAGGAAGAAATGCGTGCAAGGGATTTGTTCTATGCTCTTTGGACTCCTGATTTGTTCATGGAAAGAGTCGAAGGTAATGCTGAATGGTCACTATTTTGTCCAAATGAATGCCCAGGACTACACGACACTTATGGAGATGACTTCAGAGAGTTATATGCAAAATATGAGTCTGAAGGTAGGGCAAGAAAGACGGTTAAAGCACGAGATCTTTGGGATGCAATAACTCAATCACAAATTGAAACAGGAACGCCATATATGTTGTATAAAGACGCCTGTAATGAAAAATCCAATCAGAAAAATTTAGGGACAATACGTTCATCAAATCTTTGCACAGAGATTATTGAATATACTGCACCAGATGAAGTTGCTGTTTGTAATCTGGCATCGATAGCACTTCCAAAATTTGTTGACTTAGCATCTATGACATATGACCATAAAAAATTGTATGAAGTAACCTATCATGCAACAGGTAATTTGAATAGAGTAATTGATGTTAATTTCTATCCAGTAGAGGAAGCAAGAAATTCTAACATGCGCCATCGGCCAATAGGACTTGGTGTTCAAGGTTTGGCTGATACATTTGCAATGTTGAAATTACCATTTGAGTCCGATGGGGCCAAGCAGTTGAATAAAGAAATCTTCGAAACAATATATTTCGCAGCATGCCAAGCAAGTTTAGATGCTGCAAAGTTAGAAGGACCATATTCTACTTTCGAGGGATCACCTGCAAGTAAAGGCATACTACAGCCTGATTTGTGGGGCATGACCGAACATTCAGGGAGATGGGATTGGGATACTCTAAGGAAGGAAATTGTAGAGAATGGAATGAGAAATTCGTTACTACTTGCCCCTATGCCCACTGCTTCAACTAGCCAAATACTCGGAAACAATGAATGCTTTGAAGCCTTTACTTCGAATTTATATGTGCGTAGAACATTATCTGGAGAATTTATTGTGCCAAATAGGCATTTAGTTAGTGATTTAATTGAACGCAATTTGTGGTCTTTTGAAATGAAGGACGAGATCTTACGTCAAAGAGGTTCAGTTCAAGCGATTGAAAGAATTCCAGAAGATATCAAAGAATTGTATAAGACTACATGGGAAATAAGGCAACGGCATGTCATTGATATGGCAGCTGATAGAGGTGCATATATAGACCAATCACAATCGCTAAACATTCACATGACAGATGCAAATCCCGCTAAGGTTACATCAATGCACTTTTATGGTTGGAGAAAAGGCCTAAAGACAGGTATGTACTATCTAAGGACTAAGGCTGCTACAGACGCTATACAATTTACAGTTGAACAGAAAGTAAACGATGAAACAGTCGAAGGTTTAGCTAGTCGTGCCGACGAAGCAACTAGTTTGGAAGCAATAGCATGTAGCCTAGACGCTCCAGATGACTGTCTTATGTGTGGTTCGTGAACCAATTGCTAATCAAGCAATATGTATTGCATGCCCAAGAGTCGCTAATACGGCTTCATGAGTCATCTCTGTCATAGTAGGATGTGCATGTATTGTTCCAGCAATATCCTCCAGTAAAGCTCCCATTTCTAGAGCTAGAGTCCATTCGCCTACTAATTCACTAACATGTGTGCCAACTGCTTGAATACCAAGGATTCTATGGTCATCTTCACGGGCAACAACCCTCACAAAACCACCAGTTCTTTCGGCTTCCTGCGTTAGTGATCTTCCATTTGCTGCTAGGGGGAATTTCCCTACAAGTACTGGGTGACCAGCATCTTTTGCTTCCTCTGGAGACATTCCTACAGAGACAATTTCAGGTTCAGTAAAAACAATTGCTGGAACTGCAACAGGATTGTAAATCCTGTTTTTACCTGCAATAATCTCTGCAACCATCTCTCCTTGGAATGAGGCAACATGCGCCAACATTTCACCCATGTTTGTGAGGTCTCCTATTGCATAAACGCCCTTCATGTTGGTTTGACATTGCTCATTTACTTTGACAAACCCACTTTCATCTAGTGCAATTCCTGTTGTTGCAAGGCCTTCACTACGGGGTCGCCTACCAACAGTAACAAGAACCATATCTGCTTCAACAGATTGCATATCAGAATCTTCTTTTGAATTCTTATCAATGAAATTTAGTTTTAGTTTACCATTTTTCATCTTTTCAACACCCTTGGCAAAAACTCCAGTATGAACTTTAACTTTGTTTTTCTTTAGGAATAATTCGAGAGGCCTACGTAATTCTTTATCAAATATTGGAAGTACGCTATCCATTGCCTCAACAACTGTTACTTGAGCACCTAACATACGGTGGACAATACCTAATTCAAGGCCAATATATCCTCCTCCAACAACGACCAAATGCTCTATTTTTTTGTCGATATCTAAAGCTTCTCGACTAGAAATAACTCCATCTCCATATTTCATAAATGGCAATTCTATAGGTACACTTCCATTAGCAAGGATGACAAATTCTGCCTCTATTTGCAAATTTCCGACTGTTACAGTTTTCGCATCTTTGAATTCAGCCCAACCTGTAATTAATTCAGCACCTGATGATTTCAGTAGATGTTCTACACCTTTATTCAATCTATCGACTATATCGTCCTTCCAACCCTTCAGCGCAGCCATTTCAAGTTCCGCTGGGCCTGGAATTGAAATTCCCATGTGTCCTCCTTTTTTTGCGTGTGCTGCTAAATCGTGGAATTTGTGTGCTGCATGAATCATTGCTTTAGAAGGTATACATCCTCTAATGAGACAAGTACCGCCAGCTCTTTCTCCCTCTACAATTACTGTATCTAATCCTAGTTGAGAAGAACGTATTGCTGCAACGTATCCACCAGGTCCCGCACCAATAACTAGAACCTTACATTTTCGAGTTTTCATTGTCTCAGCCTCACATAAAGATAGTAGCAGGGTTCTCAAGCAAAGTTTTGAGTCTTTGAACTAAAACTGCGCCATCCCATCCATCAACAACACGGTGATCCCATGACGATGAAAGACGCAACATTTTGCGAACTACAATCTGCCCATTACGCACTACAGGTGTATCAACTGCATTATGAACTCCAAGAATCCCTACTTCCGGTTTGTTAATGATTGGAGTCGCTCCAAGTCCACCCATTCTTCCCAGACTTGTTATAGTAAATGTAGAACCTGATAATTCATCCAAATTTGCAGTACCATCACGTGCGGCTTGGCTAACACGTTGCATTTCTGAAGCAGATTCCCAAACGTCTTGTGCTTCAACATGTTTTACCACAGGTACATACAAACCTCTTTCAGTTTGAGTGGCAATACCTAAGTGTACAGCATCGTGGCGCGTAACAACACCTTTTTCATCATCATAAAGTGCATTACATACTGGATTTTCTCCAAGTGCCTTAACAAGACCTTGCATAATGAATGGCAAGTAAGTTAACTTAGGTTGATCTTCATTCTTAGTAGAATTAAGGTGCAAGCGTAGCGTTTCCAAATCAGTAATATCAACTTCTTCGAAGTATGAGAAATGAGGTATTGTACTGTATGATTCAGTCATCGACTCAGCAATCTTTCTGCGAAGTCCGATCACAGGAATTTCAGTGGTACCAGTAAGTGCAGTTCTAGATGGACCTGCAGCAGCGACTGGACTACCGGCATCTTTCCAAGAATCAAGGTCAGCATGTGTGATTCTACCAGCTGGCCCTGAACCAGAAACTGTTGAAAGATTAATTCCACTTTCTCTAGCGCGTTGTCTAACCGCAGGAGATGCTAGTGGTCTTGTGCCTGGCGCTGAGACTACTACGGGAGTAGATTTAGGTTTGGCTTTTGGAGCCGGTTCGGGTTCAACATCGACAATTTCCTCTACAGATTCTTCATCTACTTCTTCCTCTTCTTCTTTGGATTCGACAGGAGTGCTTTCACCATCAGTTTCAAACTCAATACAAACTTGTCCAACTGCTAGTATGGTTCCCGGCTCTCCTACGATTGATTTGACAACACCGTCCACAGGCGATGGTATCTCCACAGTCGCTTTGTCAGTCATCACTGATAGAATTGGCTCATCTTCATTAATCGAGTCACCAACTTTGACCATCCATTCTACTACTTCTCCTTCTACTACTCCTTCTCCTATATCTGGTAATTTAAATGCAAAAACTCCCATATTTATGCCTCCTGTGTTTTCTTGATAGCCGCTGAAATTCTTTCAGGGCTTGGAAGATAATCCCATTCTGTTGTGTGAGGGAATGGTGTATCCCAGCCGGTTACTCTTTCAATTGGAGTCTCTAGATGCCAAAAACACCTTTCTTGTATAGATGCACACATTTCTGCTCCAAAACCACTAGTCTTTGGCGCTTCATGTACAATTACACATCTACCCGTTTTGTTTACGGATTTGACTACAGTATCTCTATCCCATGGGACAAGTGTTTGTAAATCAATCAATTCACAATCTATCCCAGAATCTTTTATTCCTTGTTCGGCAACATGGACCATAGCTCCCCAAGCAATAACAGTGCAACTGTCACCTTCTTGCACAATTTCGGCTTCTTCAAGAGGTATGGAATAGTATCCTTCTTCAACTTCACAATCTCTGTGCCCTTTCCAAGTTGGAACATTATGAGGGTCGCCATAGAAAGGACCTCTGTAACATCTTTTTGGTTCAAAGAAAATAACAGGATCATTACATTCAATTGCACTTGTAAGTAATCCTTTGGCGTTTCTAGGATTTGAACAATAAACAACCTTCAAACCAGGAGTATGGGTGAACTGCGCTTCTGGAGATTGAGAGTGATGATGTCCTCCCTTGATTCCTCCGCCAGCAGGTGTGCGGATAGTGACTGGTGTCGAAAATTCTCCACCACTACGATGCCTTAATTTTGCGATTTCATTTACAATCTGGTCGTAAGCAGGGAATATGTAATCTGCAAATTGTATTTCCGCTACAGGTCTCAAACCATTTAGTCCCATACCAAAAGCTATTGCTGCGATTCCCCCTTCTGCTAGTGGGGCATCAAATACTCTATGGTCACCATGCTTTTCTTGTAAACCATCAGTTACTCTGAAAACTCCACCAAAATATCCAACATCTTCTCCGAAGATTACCACATTGTCATCTTTTTCTAATAGTGTATCAAGCGCACTATTCAGAGATTGTATCATGTTCATTTCAGCCATCATGATCACCTCAAACTCCAAGTTCCTCACGTTGTTCTTGAACATGCCAAGGAACATTTTCATAAACTTCTGTAAATATGGTTGATGATGGAGGATATGGTCCACTAGCTAAATCTCCATATGTGCAAGCTTCTTTGTAAGCAGCCATCACTTCAGAGTCAATTTTTTCTACTAATTCAGCATCTTTTTCTTCAGACCAGGCACCAATTTTAATCAGATGTTGTTTTAATCGATCAACTGGATCTCCACCTGGCCAGCAGTTGAATTCATCACCAGGGCGGTAACGGCTTGGATCGTCAGATGAAGAATGTGCTCCAGCCCTATAGGTGTAAACTTCAATATGAGTTGCACCTTTACCAGCGCTTGCACGTTCTCGTGCCCATTTTGTTACTGAATATAACGCCAAGAAATCATTTCCATCCACCCGTAAAGAGGGTATGTCATATGCAAGTCCCCTAGCAGCAAAATTATCTCCGCCAGTTGCAACATTACGATGAGTAGATATTGCCCATTGATTGTTTACTACATTTAGAATTACAGGTGGTTTGAAAACTGATGCAAAGTTCAATCCATAGTGATAATCTCCTTGTGCACTGGTGCCATCTCCTAGCCAAGTAATTGTGGCTTGATCATCACCCTTGTATGCAGAGGCCATTGCAACACCTACTGCCTGTGAAAATTGGGTTCCTACTGGGCTAGAAATTGAAATGAAATACCCTTCTTTCCAGGTGTAGTGCACAGGCATTTGACGTCCACGCACATTATCTTCGGTATTGCCTATACAATGACAAATCATACTAACCATGTCACGCCCACGTACAAATTGAGCTCCAGGCTGTCGATATGAAGGGAAAATCCAATCAGTTTTTTCGAGAGCCATTGTTTGTGCAATAGCAATTGCTTCTTCACCAAAAGATCGCATGTAGAATGATAATTTACCAGTCCTTTGCATCTTCATCATCCTATCATCAAAAATTCTCAAACGCATCATCATTTCTAATCCTTCAATTAATGTTTCAGCATTTAATTGTGGATTCCACTCCCCACTTGCGGAATGGTCATCATCTAGAACACGTATTAGTCCATGGGCATGTTTGTGAGTTTCCTGTGCTTCGCAAGTTACTGGGTCTGGTCTAGAAAGGTCACCAGGTTTTTCTTTCCAAGCACCTCCGAAATCAGCTTCATCACCAGGACGGAAAGGTGCTGTGGGCACAGAGTATGGTTCCAAACCTCCCCTCGAATCTTCCGTCATGGTGCTGTCACTCCCCGTCTGTTCTAAGCCTTGCCGATGCTCTGATGAGCAAATCACCTGCTCGGTATGATGATCTTACTAGGGGTCCACACGCCCACCCTAAGAATCCTAATTTTTCTATTTGGGCAGCCCAATCGTCAAATTGTGTAGGATTTGGGAATCTATCAATCGGAAGGTGCTTAGAACTAGGGGCAAGGTATTGCCCGATTGTAACAAGATCAACATTTGCTTCTCTAAGCATTATCAATGCTTCAGTTATTTCATCATCTGTTTCACCAAGTCCTACCATTATCGATGATTTTGTAAGAATATCTGGACGAATTCTTTTAGCTTCCATTAGGAGGTCAATAGATTGCTTGAACGATGCCCTTGAATCTCTGACGATCTTGTCAAGTCTGGGAACGCATTCTACATTGTGTGCGAAAACTTCTAACTCGAGATTTTCCAATAAATATGCAAGTGCAACATGGTCACCTGCTAAATCAGAGCATAGTAATTCAAGAGTAACATCAGGACATGACTCTCTAACTCTGATTAGACATTCCTTGTAGTGAGATGCACCACTGTCCGGTAAGTCGTCGCGATTAACAACAGTAATAACTGCATGACGTAATCCCATTTTTGAAATAGCCTCCGCAAGTTTGGTAGGTTCTTGTAGGTCCAAGGGTGGAGGTCGTTTTATTGTTCCAACCGCGCAAAATCTACAACCACGTGTACACTCTTGGCCAGCTACCATGAAAGTGGCATCTTTTGCTGCCCAACATTCGTGAATATTGGGGCATTTTGCTTCTTGGCAGACAGTATTTAGCATATTTTCTTCGACAGTTAATTTTGTCTCATTGAATTTTTGTTGGAGTTCTCCGCTAGGTAATCTTGTACGAAACCACTCAGGGAGTCTAGGTCTTTTATCGGCCATCGCGAGTTTTCTAACGGTCAATATGATGCCCCCCCTGTAACCATCCCGAAGGGATGGTATCGTAAAAGGGTTGGATGTTATGTACGAGGATTCAAGCAGTAAACCCTACTCGCACTAACATGCCTCTTGCAGTAATCACTGGCGGTGCTCGAAGAATTGGAGCTGCAATAACGAGTCATTTACTAGACCAAGGTTGGATAGTAATATTACATTGCAATAATAGTGTAGTACAAGCAAAACAATTGCTGCAAAAAGGGAGAGGGGGATTGGTAAAAGGAGACCTTTCAAATGATGATGATTTGTTCAGAATAATTGAAGAAATTGATGGACACAAATTGGTTGAAAGTGAAGGTGGAATTGATCTCTTAATCCATAATGCTTCAATCTATAAACAAGAGGACTTCTCGACAATAACTCCTCAAGAATTACGTAGATTTAGTAGGATACATTTGGATGCACCATTTTTCATAACCCAAGGATTATCTCCGAAATTAAAGAAGAAAAAAGGTTGCGTTATTGGTATTGTAGATACTAGTTGGAATCATGCTTGGAAAGATCTTTCACATTATACTGCGACAAAGGGTTCTTTGCGGCAATTAATTGTCAATTTAGCAGGTGAATTAGCTCCAGAAATAAGAGTAAATGGCATTGCTCCGGGTGCAATAATTGCAGCATCTTGGGAGAAAGAGAGATTCAATGAAATCGTAAGGAAAGTCCCATTGGGACGTCCTGGTGATCCTTTAGACATTGCAAAAGCGATTGAATTTTTATACAACGCAGATTACATTACGGGCTATATTCTTCCAGTAGATGGTGGTTGGTCGTTAACCTAAGTGGTGCAGGGGGTGAGATTTGAACTCACGAACCCATCGAGACCGGATCTTAAGCCCGGCGCCTTTGACCAACTCGGCAACCCCTGCTTGGTTTGGCGGCTATGTTGATTGTTAATCAATAAGGCGGTGCAATTACACCTATCTATTATGTACTATATTGCATAGACGCGTGTCATGGATAAGATTGCAACTGCCATATTGGCTGCTATAGTAGTATTGGGACCGATGGGTTATATTGTATATTCATATTCAGATTCTTCTAATGATGAAGTTGAAGAGATAGTTGAAGGAGAAGAGGAGATAGTAGATCACTCAAAACATCTTCATGAACCTCCAGAATTAGAAGCCCTCTTAGTGGAATTTGAAGGGGATCAATTTATTTCAGGTAATGTAATTCATGATCATCCGATGGAGGTAAGAATAGAAGTTTCGATAATATCTGCAGAGGGCGAAGATTCGGATTTGATTTCAACAGATATGGAAGGGGCTTGGGATTTCGAGATAGAAATAGAAGACAGAAGTGAAAATATTACGATTACCTTTAGAGCCCACAATTTACCTGAAGACACTTGGTCAGAAAATTTGACATTCATTATTGAAGCAGATGAAGTCATTGACGAGGATAATAATGATGAAGAAGATAACAACAATAATACTGATAACGACAATAATAACAACTCAGGAGATTCAAATAACCAAACAAATAGTGAAAATAGTACAAATAATCCTCCTGTGTGTGACATAGGTATTGATTCAACAGTTGAAGTAGGTCAAGTTGTTGTATTGGATGCGTCGAATAGTGCAGATTCAGATGGTGATAATCTGGAAAATCCGTTGTGGACATTTGTTGACAAACCTGAAGATTCAAATTCGGAAATAACCAATCCTTCAAACATTATTGCAGAATTTAATCCTGATGTTATTGGTAATTATACAATTCAATTTTATGTTGATGATGGCACAGATTATTGCAAATCTAATGTGACATACACATCAATAATATCTCCACCTGAAATTTCTCCTACAAGTATATCCCAAGAAATATACAAAGACAACCCAATGGATGAAATAACATTTTTGAGTTTAGGGGGTTCAATTACAAGTTGGGAAATAGTAGGTAGTTTGCCTGATGGGATAATTTTTGATACAAATTCTGGTAAGTTGAGTGGTATTCCCACCGAAAATATGGATGAAACTGATTTTGTAATTTATGCCAACAATTCTGCAGGTTCAGTAAATGCAATAGTTACATTATCAGTTATTGAATCAGGTTATGATCCGACTGATTTAGCACAATTTTGGCTGGATTTCTTCTTTTGTCAAACTACTGACGATAGTCCTATTGTTGATGACCTTACTACTTCGGGCGAAGAAACACTACAGTGTGAAATTACTATTACCTTGAATGAAACTCATCTTTTGATCAATACAAATGGGATACCAAATCACGACTTTGAATCAACTTTGGCATGCTCTCAAGGAGGTGATTGTACCTCGGAAAAGGATTACACTTGGTCCATTCCAAGAAATCCAACTAATGATACAACTGGTAATCATGATAGTACAAATTGTCCCGAAGCAAATGGCGACTATGCTTGTGCTCCAGATAGAGGTTCTATTGCGATAGCACTGAATGGGGTACCTCTCTATGGGCCAGAAGATGGCCCTGGAGGCGATGCAGTATCAGCTGAACATGGAGCATACAATGAAGATAGACAACCGATTGAACTTGGAGTATGCCACGGTCATGCTGCTCAAGGAGGTACATATCATTACCATGCAGATGCAAATTGCATGCACTGGCACCCAGATGAAGGTGAAAATATCAAAGATGATTATGATGATTCTGCTCCAAATAAAGTAGCTCCTAATACCTATGATGGCAACCATTCCAAAGTAATAGGTGTGGCATTTGATGGTTATCCTATCTATGGATTTTGGGGTTACGACGACCAGATGAATGTTGTTGAGATGAAGAGTTCATATGAATTGAAGGAAGGGGAAACTGGTTACAACGGTATTGATGATTACAAATATACAGAAGGACTTGGACATTTAGACGTATGCAATGGCCATTTTGGACCAACTCCTGATTTCCCTCAAGGGATTTATCACTATCATTCAACTATGCAAAATGGCGATGGCGATATGGGCTTTCCATATTTCCTTATTTGTTACCATGGTGAAGTTCCAGAAGACAGTAGGGGGGAAGATCCTTGTGCCGGATATGGTGAGACTTGGGGTCCTGGTATTGGCCCCCCTCCTCCTGGTTGTGGAGGAGGATCTGGTCAGCAAGCATTCGGTGAAGAAATCTCATACATTTTGTATGAACCATTTGTCATTGGAATCGTTTTGCTAGGATTGATGCTATCATTGCGCTTCCGGCGTAGATAATTTCACCCGTAGGGTGACTTATTTCGTACACATTATGTGCAAAACCGTTTAACACCCGAAGGGTGAGGGGTAACATGGTGCGTATGTTGCGAACACGTCTAATCCCAGTTTTCGTATTGATGCTCCTAACTACTTCGACATTGCCAATGGTCGATGTGCCAAGCGAATTAAGAGAACTTTCTGCGGACAATGTGCCTGCAAATTTGGAAGGTTACGATTTGTATCTTGATGAATCGAGTAGCAGTGGAGGTGATGGTTCAATAACTACGATTGAGCCTTCAGGTGCGCATAAGGAAGCTAGCGTGTTATCCGGTGTGGAATTTCGTTCAATGGATTTGATTAGTGATTTGACAATATATGGCGAAGGAAGTGCTTCAAAAATAAGATTTTCAGTTTACCTTCAATTCAAAGGCCAAGATCAATCCACTGCAGATTTGACATTTACTTTGAATGCTGTTGGAGGTTCGACATATACTGAAACCAAGACACTTGACGATCCATGTAATCCTGGATTCTTGAACAATGATTGTTCATGGACAGTTAACGAAGTATTTTTTGATGTTCCTGAGGATGGATTCACAGTTGAAAAGGGTGCACAATTACGTTTACAAATTGATGGTTCAGCATCATGTGAAGGACAAGGAGGAATTGGCCAGGGCAATGATTGTGATGTTTTAATCGCTTATGGGGATGTTGAACAAACAGACGGTTATTCGCGTTTAGAATTGAAAGCAAATGCTTTGTCAGATTCAAGTGTTAGGGTACATGCTGTTGGCATGATGTGGACTGATGATGAAGTCCTCGAGTGGTCGCCAAACCATCGTCCTGAGTATAGAACAATACAGTTTTCTGTTGATGTTAGGGATGCTTTTGGACGTGATGACATCCACTCAGTTAGTTTGATTTTGTCTACTCCTTCTGGAACAAATGCAGTATTTGACAAGGAATTTGAAGATGACGACTTACGTTTAGATAACAATGGTTTGGTCGGTAATTATTCTTGGACATATGATGCAGGTATAGCCGCAGGACAATATCCTCTTCAATTAGAGATTGTTGATGTTCAAGGTCACAATGTGGTGTATACTCATCAGGGAATTGAATTTGTTGAACATGGAATGTACCTTTCATTGCCTTCCGAACAACCAGATACTGTTTTGATAGCGCCAGGGCAAATTAGTAGTGTTGAATTTATGATTGAACATACAGGATCCGCCGGTATCACAATGGATGTTGAGTTTGAATTAGATACCAATTTAGATCCAGAATGGTCAGATCCTGTGTGGGATCAACCAGGCGGCTATACTCTGAACGGAGGAGGTTCATTTGCGAAGCCTATACTGAGCATAGAAGCTCCCAATGATTTGACAGATGCTCCCGAAAATTTGGAAGTTACTGCAAGAGCATATGCTGAAAACAATGAAGGTATTGTAGAGGAAGTAGCAATTGAAAGAATAACACTATCTGTTGAAGAAGTTGGTGTATTCGCACCTCCAAGGATGAATGTATACGAAGATTACGAACATCAATTACAGATTGCAGATTCAGAAAGACCAGAGGCATTTGACCCCTCAATATCTCATTATATAGATCAAGCTGAAGTTGGTGAATTTTTCGTAGAAGTTTTCAATGCAGGTTTTGATACTGACACATTCCGTTTGAAAGTCGAAGACATGCCAGAGGGATGGCAATATGTTTTCTATGACAATGATACAGGTGCTGAATTAGTCACTGAAGGAATACATGCTATAACTCCAGACATAGGGTCGCATGAAATTTTGGATGTAGTAATGAAGATCTATCCTCCATCATCAAGAGATGATGTTGATATCGGTTTGGTATCGGTTAGGTGTTCTAGTGTTGGTGATTCTGATAAGAATTCCTTAGTCGCATTTACGGTACATAGGACATTCGGAATACTTGCTGAAGTAATTTCAGATTCAGATGGCCCAGATATAGGAATTGTTGGGCCAGTAAATCCTGGAAGCACTGTTTCATTCGATGTTAGAATAACAGATAGCACGGATGTAGGTTCAGGTCAGAACACTTGGAGAGTAAAGTCACCAGGATCATTACAGAAAAATATCGATAATGATCCTGCATATGGCACTTGGGAGTATTCAATTACAGATGATAATGGTACAGATGTAGTAGCTTTGCGTATGTCCTCAGGAGAAACATCAGATATTGAAGTTGAAATTGAAATGCGAGATTCTGTAGAAGCCGGGAATCATACAATCTATCTCAGGATAGAAGAGGAAAATATAGATGACGAACCACGTTATTTTGATTTACCGCTTATTATTAACGTCGATGAAGTAGTTAAAGCCGGAAATATATTGGTAGAGAGGGCAACGGAATTGGTGCCATTTTTGGCAGGTGCAGAACAACAAGTTGAATTCCGTGTTGAAAATACAAACAACGTAATTTTAGATGTCATTATCTCAATTTCTGATTTACCTACTGGATGGGATGCTTCCATGTCCACGAGTGGTAATCAAGGTGTAGTTGGGAATGTGGTTCTTCTGGAGATCCCAGCTTTCTCAACAAGTGAATTCACTATGAATTTGAGGGCATCAGAAGATCTTGTCGGTGGGGAAGACGCAATTGTAACTTTGCAAGTACAACCAATGGATTCTGAAGTTCAAGATAGTACTTTGATTCAAGAGTACAAAGTACCTTTTGCAACTGATTGTGAAGGAATTACTTGTTTAACCAATGCACTATTTGACTTTGACAATCCACAGACTATTGGCTTGTATGTCGGCATAATATTGATAATTTTCCTTGCAGTATATCGTAGAGGGCAATCTTCTGCTAGAATCAAAAATGCTCTGATTTATGAAGACAGTATGATAGATCAGGTAGGTGTGTGGATGGACGAGATTCCTGATCCTGTATTTGATGAAGAAGATCTTGAGGATGATTTAGAGCTATTAGAGGAATTAGAGGACCTCTGAACCCCGGTTTCTCCCCGTAGGGGAGACTCAAAATATCGAGCAATGTATGAACATCGTTCCATTTCCCTTAATAGGCTTGAAATTAGCCGATTGATTGGTGTCAGCCCTGAATATGCAATCTAACCCATCTGCGGCGCGTCCAATTCTGCTACGCGAAATAGACAAAAAGAAGATTTCATCGTTGGCACTTTCTGTGCTTATGTTGCTATCTACTTTAGCTTCAATAGAATTTGTTTCCTTCAATGCATTAGCAGCTACAGATCAAGATGGAGATGGTCTGACATATGGTTTGGAATATCTTATGAATACGCAACCAAATGATTGGGATTCTGATAATGATCAACTTCCTGATGGTTGGGAATGGCAATATGGGCTTGACCCGCTTTCATCATCGAACGATGATGGAGCAATAGGCGACCCTGATGGAGATGGGTTTTCTAATCTTCAAGAGTATACTTACAAATCTCCTCAAAATTGGGATTTGTCATCAACACCTAGTGTTTTGGACAATGGCGTTTGGTGGAATGGAACAGTGCCTGTAAATAACTGGGATGAAGAAAATGCAATGCAGTATAATCAGCCAGGTTGTGGTGATTCTGGTTCGGATGGAACCGGAAATACAATTCTATGTGATGAAGACCCCATGGGGAATATCTGTACTGATGGACTCGATAATGACAAGGATGGCATGGTAGATTCAGGCGATAATGACGGCGATGGAGATGCAGATTGTCTCAGCGATGATGATGACGGTGATGGGCTAATCGACGAAGACCCGATGGGTTGGGATACAGACGGCGATGGTATGCCTGATGGCTGGGAAGCTTCAAACAGTCTTGATGCTACTTCACCTTCTGGTGCTGATGGCAAAGATGGCGATCCTGATGGCGATGGACTAATCAACCTCTATGAATATGTAAATCCTTCATGGACTACAACTTGCGGAGGGCAACCTTGTTACGAACCTGGACCTGATGGTTCATTTACCGAAACTGTATCACCCTGTGACCCAGTTACTGGGGCGGGTCCTGGTGGATGTCTTACACTTACTGCTGAAACTGATAGTATAACTTCTACTAACCCCAATGATGCAGATACAGACAATGATGGCCTAAACGACTCTTATGAAGCCCTTACATTACTTACAGACCCTACAAATCCAGATACAGATTCTGATGGAATTGATGATGGGGTGGAAGTAACAGGACAGTATGGTAATCCTCCACAAGCTTCAGATCCACGTTCAAACAATACTGATGGTGATGAATTTGATGACGGTCAGGAAGACAAGAATGGCAACGGTTTGATAGACGCAAACGAAACAGATCCAACTCGTCGAGAAGATTCGGGTGATTTCGATAATGATGGTCTTGAAAATTGGCAAGAGAATCTATCATGTTCATTATGGAATGTGGCAGATAGTGACTTCGGTGGAGTCAATGATGGAGACGAATCAAATGTTACTCATGGTACCGATCCGTGTGACTCGATGATAGATTATTCGACATCTATAGTGTCATACAATAGCGGTACAAATCAGTTAACAGTACTCGACGGAAGTGGTTTTTCATCTGCAGGGGGTGTTGGGTATTACAATAATTCTGGAACCTTGACCTCATTTACTTATGCCACAGTTTTGAATGATGTTTTACAAGGTGTTCCAAATGGTCCCGGTGCTGCCTCAATAGCAATGAATCGTAATGGTTCTTGGTGTCATGATGCTTCAGGAGGGCCTTTCGCAAACTATTGTGATGATGATTACAGTGATTCTGATGGAGATGGCCTTGCAGATTGGGAAGAAACCCTAGGTGTATACGGATTCTTTTCAAATCCTACACTTGTTGATTCTGATGGCGATGGTGTAACTGATTACGATGAGGTTATGTCTTCGACAGATCCGCTAGAGCCATGTGATAATTTACTTGATTCTGATGGAGATGCTTTGAATGATTATTTCGAAGTAAGTACGGGTTGTGACAATGCATGGATTGGAATTACAAATGGCTCACAGGACATTTGGTCCACTTCGGAAAATGATACAGATACCGATGGAGGTGGAGTAAGTGATAAGCAGGAATATTTCGATTCAACTAATCCTGAAAGTAATGCTTCAGATGACGTATTACCTGACGATTTTGATGGCGATGGAATTCCAGATATCATAGAAAATATGACAGGAACTGATTGGCGTAATCCTGACACTGATGGCGGGGGTCTTATGGATGGAGAGGAATGCCCTGAATTATTTTGGTTTGTTCAGTGTGCAGGTGCTCCATTCAATCCTTGGGATCCATCAGACGACCTAACCCCTAATGAGATTATATTTTGGGCCAACAATACTAGTGGAGTTGTTGATGAGAATAAGATCCATTATTGGAGATTAAACACCTTCGATTATTATACAGGTGCAGCATATGGTTTGGCTACAGGCGTACATACTGAGGAAGAGGTGACAATTCCATATACTAATCTCACACACCTTGCTTCATCAAATTATGCAAATGATACTGTTTCATGGATGATAAGTTATAATTTGCCAATTATGACACCTGGATCAAAAATACCTCTGCCTGCTTATCAATACAATATCACATTGTGGCAGGACGCAAATTCACAAATCTCTAGAACCAATGATACACATACTTGGGAACTTATCACAGGATCATTGGATAATTTTTGGGTCGAACAACATGAGTATTGGTTCGACTGGTCAACACTTTCTGCGAACACAATAGCGGGAACTAATTCTAGCTACAGTATTATACTTCCAGATTTGTACAATAACGTTAGTGAACCAACATCATTGGTAAGTAATGTTACAAATGAAGTAATAAATTCTGCAGGAGCTACAGATGCATATTCTAAGGCCGAAGCAATAGCAACATTCTTGCGCGAAGGAAATGCGACAATAGATTTCAAACGTAATTATAATGGAAGCAATTCTGATCCATCAGATGATTTGGTGTACCAATTTTTGGATATACTTCATGAAGGTACGTGTGCTGAATTTACTACAGTGTTTGTGACAATGGCTAGAACTGCAGGTCTACCTGCCAGATATGTTAATGGTTATGCATCAGGAAATTGGAATGGTAATGGTTACGATGTGTTCGGTGAACACTATTCTACATGGGGAGAGGTTAGATTAGAGATGAGTCAAGGAAGTGGCGGTGATGATTTAGGATGGATTCCATTTGATGCTTGTCCACCTCCAGAAGAAGTAGAAATTGTAAATCTTACTTGGACTCCAACTACATATGATCGTAATGGATCTACAGAAGTTATAGTTAGTGGTGTTTTGAGATACGTGGAAAATAGTACTGTAATACCAGATATTAGTTTGTTTGGACACATGGTTAGTGTCGCAGATGTAGTTAATGTCCCTGGCTCTGCCGGTGGCGGAGAGTATCTATTTGGTACTGCAACCACAGATGCAAATGGAACATTTACGATGAACGGAACCGTTGGTACTCCCTCATTGCCTGGTTATGCTGCAATAATGATTGAACATATGGAAAGCGGTTATGTCTCACATGACGCAATTGACGTTGGTGTGTTTGTAAATATAACAGATGATTCAAACATCACGCATGAATCACCATCTGCAATAGATGCTCCTGTGCTTGGAGCAGGGGCTACAACTGTAATATCGGGTAAGCTACTATTTGAGAACAATGAAACAGAAGGTTCTGAAAAACTTGGTAATTTGACGGTCTGGTTAGACTTTACCTCTTCTGTAACTGGGTCTACTAATCTTACAGGTGTAGTAGGTTCTGGGGGCTATTGGGAAATTAATGTCACATTAGATGAATTAGAATCTAAAGGTAACATTTCAGCAACCATTGGCTTCGATGGATGGCAAGATACTTCTCAGAGTGTGGGGGGTCCTCTATATCATTTGAGACCTTCAACACATAACATTACAATGGATGTCCGGGATGCTCCAAATCTGACCGCTACAATAGAAGGACCGGGACTCAATAATTCGATTTTACAAGTTGGCCAGATGGTTTACATAAATGGGTCTGCAATGTCCTTTGGATTAAGTCCAACACAATTATCTGGTAACTTATCATTTGGAATGAGGGAATTAAACGGAGGAGGTACCTTTGTTGAATTATTCAATGTCTCGGTTACAGGTTCATTCCAAATTTCACAGCAATTGATTAGCAATATAACGAGAGTTAAGGCTGGTGAGATTGAACTATCACTTACCTTTTACCCTGATGCATTAAATGCTACAGATTCACTAAACACTTCTGGAACCGAGTGGTGGCTGGAAGGTTTGTTATTCTTTGAATTACAAGCAACACCACAATTGCGTGGTAATCCTGCAGCAGTTGTAGTACAAGTGACTGATCACCTTGGAAGTATGTTTGATTTAATATTGAATGGCACATTTAGTTTTGATTTCGACGGATCTCAGGTAAATCAGACAATTGATCCTTCAACATCTACATTATCTCCAACATTTTCAACAAATTCTAATTTGCTTGCAGGTGATTATCAATTTGATATGGCATTTGGTGGGAACAGATGGTATCAAGTATCATCAGGTACATCCTTGCTAAGAATCCAAGGAAATATTGACGTTGCTTTGACTATTGTTGATGATTGGACGCATTTGGGTAATACAACATGGATAGTTGGGTCAATAACAGATGCTGTTCATAATACTGCAGTATTGAATAATGATTCGGTAATCATAGCTACACTAGTCACCGAACAAGGATTCTTTGATGTGGGAACTACAATGTTGAACAATACAACAGGCACATTCAACATAACTATAACAGCTCCAACAACTCTTCCTTCTAGTGTATATACGATCGAAGTACTAGCAGATTTTAATGCAATGGCACCTGAAGGTGGGACCTATTGGGAATGGGTGGATACAGCAGTTCCTCCTGCCTTACCAAATATACCCTCGGTAACTTGGGGTATTGAGTCAGAGGTCAAATTAAGACCTTCTTGGATTGAGTTGGAAACAACTTCTGATTTGGTTGCAGAGATCAATTCTACAGTAGATCTTCCAGTATTTGTTTCAGATATTGCTGATGAGTCTAATGTTTCAGGATCTTCCGTTGACTATATTTTTGATTATGGAGGCGCCAACCTCTCGATAGGAACTTCGATTTCAGGTGCTGATGGTAATACTACATTCCAATGGCTTGTAAGTGGAGTTGACCCAGGACTTTATGTTATGAGAATGGAAATCCAAGATGATGTTACAGACCCTAAAACCGCAGGTTCTACAAGACATTTAGGAAATTATACTGAGATAAACATTACAATACAAGCACCTTCAAACATAAGAGTTGATAGTATTCCTTCAGTAATCACAGCAGGAGTAAATTTCCAAGTAATTGGCCAAATTGAAGATGGAGACAATCAAAGTCGACCATTAGTATCAGCTGTTGCTTTGGAAATGTTTTGGGAAGATAATCCAGATGAGATTTTAATCAATGGCGTATTTACTTCTACTAATGGAAGTTTCAATCTTTCAGTTCCAACAGATATACTAAACAATGGAACCGTAAGAGGTCCGAGAATTTTTGTAATAACTGTCGTTGAAGACTCATCACCATTCTACATTTCTGATATCAGTAATCATTCAATACAAGTTATGGGTGTTACTACATTTGAAGGCATGCAACCTCTAAATCCAATAATTGTAAATCGAGGAGAAGGTGTCAATTTGAGTCTCCAAATGGTTGAGTCTTCAAATATGTGGCAAGCATTGGGCAATTATACTATAGATGTATTATTTGATGAAACATGGCTCAATTCTAATACTACAGATGAAAATGGTAGAGCTAATTTTTCACACACAATACCATTTGATCAACCTCTAGGATTAATTACAGTATCATACCTGTTCAATGGAAGTATTGATCTTCTGTCATGCCAACGAAACTTATCCACTATTACTGTTCGTTCCACGACTATACTTGTGGTCAATTCAATCAGTGCCAATCCAGTTGCTGGAGAATCTTTCAATGTAAACGGTACTATTGAAAGTGATAATGGAAGTTCATTGGAGATAAGAAATGGTAATCCTTTACAGGCAAACATATTGTTCACAATTGATGGTCTTGCTACAGGATTCCAATTGTCTAATGGTTCTGTGCAACCGGATGGAACATGGACTGCTATAATTACTCTAGATTCAAGCTTCCCAGCAGGTACCCATGTGGCTGAGGCAAGCTATATTCCTTCGGTCAATTATTATTCAGGGTCTCAAGCCAATCAAAGCTTTGACAGTAAAGGATTTACTACTTTGACATTCCTAGATCCTGTATTTGATGGCGCAGGACAACCTTCGCTAAACGATCGTGTTGACAGGGGAGATGATATTGATATTCGTTTGTTATTAATCGATAATACTGGCTCTCCGGTGAGTGGTGTACAAGTTAGTGTGGTGTTAAATGGAACCATAGTTACAGGAACAGGCAGCACTGACTCTAATGGATTTGCTAACATCTCATTAACATCTCCATCAGATTTGATTCCAGGATTCCATGATCTTAGTGCAAATTTCTCTGGCACTCCTGGAACAACTGGTTTGGTCGGCGATGATGCTGAAATGAAATTTGTAGTGCTTGCAGAAACTATTATGACGATATTAGAACACTCTACATCTATCGTTGCAGGAGATACACTATATGTTAATGGAACACTACTTGATGATCTAGGTTTGCCACTTCAAGAGAATGGTGAGAATTCAGGGGCTGTTATTTATCTTCATGTCGACGGTGTTCCTATTGCCAGCGTAGAATCAAATGCAACCACAGGACAATTCGGATTTGCATGGACCTCACCTTCCAGTATTTCAGCAGGACCTCATGACATACAAGTTGAATTTACAGGCGGAAGAGATTGGGTTGATCCAATAGGTATTGGAGACAGTTCAAATCCTGATTTCTATCATCCTAGTAGCGATGTTTCAAATTTCTCAGTTGCTGTGCCAACTAAGATTTTGCTATTAACAAGTGGAGGAGAAGTGAATCGTGAAGATGTTCTAACAATTCAAGGCAGATTACTTGACTTAGTTGACAATCCACTTGAGGGTGAAACAATACAGATTTATCTTGGTGGAATTTTGATAACAAACGTCACTACAAGTGCGGATGGAGGATTTACTGCAGTGCATACTATGCCTGCAGACGCAACTCTTGGACCATTAGTCATGGAAGCATCATTCCCTGGAACTCAATATTACTTACCAAGTAACGATAGTGGAACTTGGAATATCTATTCTAGAATCTATGTAGAAGTACATATTCCTGAACAACTTGCTGTTGCAGATAACACTGTAATAGATGGATTTGTGGGAGACAATCAATTATCACCTTTGTCTGGAATGACAGTTTTCATTACTGTAGAAGGAATACAGATTGGTAATGGTACCACAGATGAAAATGGTAATTTCACAATAAATTGGACCGTCCCTAACATTTTCACTGACGGTACACACACAGTGGTTGCAAGTGTTCCTACACAAGGATGGTATAGGGCAGGCCAAGGTAATACTACTTTCTTCCTCGCGCATAGAACTGGAATAGATGTAAATATAGTAGACTTTGATGTTACAAGAGATGATTTCTGGGAGATAAGTGGTACGCTATATGATCTTGATACAGCTAACAATGATGGTTTGTCCAGTGAAACCATTTACATATTCTTGGATGGGCAACAGGTTGGATATGCTCAAACTGACATAACAGGAGCTTGGAGTGCTTCAATAAGAGCAGAATCTACGTATGCTCGAGGTTTGCATAACTTGACATTCAAGTTTGATGGTAGTTCAGGACATCTTCCTGTTGAAGACACAAAAACTGTACGTGTTTGGGCAGATGTTATTATCACTATAAATCAAATTTCGACCGAAGTAGTGCGTAGTGATGGAATCAATTATCCAATTGTCATAACTGGTCGGGTTTCTGAAGTTGGAGGGCAAGAAATCAGTATAGATAATGCAATACTTTCACTTGGAGAAGGCCCATATTGTTCACAAACAGGAAGCGATTACCGTTGTATAGTTGCGAGCAGCATATTGTGGAATAGTGGCGAATTTACCATGACTGCAATTGCACCTTCGTGGTTGGAACCCGGTGCAATATCACTAAATGTTCACACTCCTGAAAATACATCACTGTTCCTAAGAGCAAGTGACATATGGACAGATGAGATACCAATTACTATTGATGCTTCAATCGATGTTGAAGTTGAACCAATTGTTGAAGATAAACAAGAAGTTGTTATGGGTGAAATCATTGTATCTGCTAAAGATACTGGCCTAGGTGTTGCAAATATTGCATTTGAAGTATTCATTGAACACGAAAATGAGACTATACTTGCAAACAAAAGAATCGTTACAAATGAAGATGGTGTTGCCGTCTTTGAGTTCAATTCAGATCCGCCATATGGGGACACATCTACATGGGGTGAATTAACCATAATTATTACAACATCTAGTGGTGGAATTCTATCAGATACATCTGTTACTAATTTCAATGCAGAATATAGTGTCGGTACGGAACTAAGTTATTCATACAATGATGAAGGGTCTGGAGTGCCTTGGTGGATGTATGCACTCGTGGTTATTGTTGCAGGTGCTTTAGCAGCATTTGTTATTCTAAGACGAAGAGCTGCAGAAGCGGCAAAGGAACTTGCAGATATATTCTCATATACGGCTGAGTTATTGGCTGCTGGTGATGCAATGAGGGAAGCAATTTTCAATTGCTATGAGAGTCTTGTCCATGTACTAATGCAAAGAGGATTCTTACGCCGTGATTTCGAGACCGTAAGAGAGTTCGAAATGGCTATACGTCAAGCATTGCCACAAATCTCTGAAGAATCATTAACCGCGTTAGATTCAGTATTCGAAGAAGCGAGATATAGTCGTCATGAAATGAATGAATCACATAAGGTCAATGCGCAAAGAGCACTGACACGTGTTGCAGATGAGATCACACAGATGCCAGAAATACCTAATCGTTGAATTACCATCTGACATTTAGGATGCCATCTTCCAATGTAGCATCTATTGACTCGATATCTTTAGGAAGTGGTAACTTGCGCTCAAAGTCAGATCCAACTTTAAGTCGTAAAATGCTATGACCCTCGATTTCTCCCCGAGATAATTCTATGATTGAATCATCTGCACCATGTAGTGGAATAGACAAACCATCGCTAAATTTTCTTCCATTCAATTCTTCAATCATCCAATCAAGGCGCCTCTCTGGTGCGATTTCTGCAATGTGAGATTCTGGTAATTCTCCAGATGCTACTAACATCATAGTGTGTCGATCTCTAACCTCTGCAAGGTGATCTCCAGTAATCTCAAACGATGCATGTAATTCCCGCGGAGATGCATCAAGGCCATCTGAAACAGTTTGAATTTCGACTTCATCCCACTCTTGCATGCACGGGCCTCTACGGTGGAGTATAATGAACTCTACGACTCTTCCCATTTCACTTTAGAAAAGAAACGTTTTGCAAATCTTGCAGTTGAGTCTGCGTTAGAAACTGGATTCATCATTGTGTCAGGGGGGTAGCATATTTTGTAAGTTCTCTCTGAATTCCTACGATCTAGTAACAAAATAAGGGCTCTGTCTCCCATGGCACGTATAGGCCTCCCCATTGCCTGTAATATTGAATTAACAGAGGGTTGTATGGTTGTGTATCTCCATTTTTTTTCTGAGCCAAATTTTTGGCTAATGTAATCACCTAAGGCATTATGGTATACCGAGGGTGGAGCGTTTGGAATCCCTATGCAAATCACAGCATCCAACATCCCTCCTTTGTAATCAATACCTTCTGATAATTTCCCGTTAAATACACCTGCCAATAGTATGCGTGATCCTATTTTTTTAGAATCTTCAAGTTCAACTAGTAGTGAGTCAATATCTTGCTTGCTCCATTTTCTTGATTCAGTCATCTTTTTTAATCCAGGAATATGTAGATCGGTAAAAATCTCTTCAAGAATTTTGTATGATGGTACAAATGCAGCAACATTACCAGGTGTTGACTGAGATAATTTGATGATATGTTCTCGTATCTTACGTGTATTTTCGAAACCTCTTTCTTTCCACAGAGTTGTTACATCAGTTGCAACCACAATCGGTCTTCTTTCTTTAGCAAATGGCGAGGGGTGGACGCTTTCTCCTCGTTTCTCATTTTCAATTCCAAGTAAATCAGCAAACATATGGGGCGGATCAAGAGTTCCACTCATCATCATTGCACAGTATGTTTTTTCAAAAATCGGTCCAGCAACTAGGCCTGCATCAAGTAGATGAGAAATAATTCTTCCATCTCTCCCTTCTCCTTCAAAGACTAAACACAAAGCAGTAGTATTTCCAAAGCGTAATATTACATCAAATAAATCAGCAAGTAGATGAGCAGACGGCTCATTTTCCCCATTTTCATCTACATCAACTTCATTACTGGCCAACAGTGTTTTCATCAGATACCATCTTTCATCTTTGTGAGGCGGCGTGAATGGTGGTCCTTCGCCTGTTAGTGTGGATTGATTGACTATTGCAGCAACAGCATCAAATGCTTCATCAACCCATGAGATGATATCTTTGGCATCAACCTTTAGTTCATTTGAATCAACTAATTCTCCAAGTAAATTTTTAAATTCACGATTCAAAACCTTTCGCAACTCTTTGCAAACTTCAAAATTCCACCTTTTTAGTTGTAAAGCTTCTGCTGCATCGCTATTTATTCTAGATGATTTTTCTATATGGCCTAGGTGCTCTTCAACTTCAGTGGCAGCATTTCTAACCATTGTTGGAGTGAGAGTTCTCTTCATACCCATACGCACTCTATCTGGTAAATTGTGTCCCTCATCAACAATGACAATTAAATCCTGCAAATCTAATTCCATTGCTTTCAATGAAGCTGTACGTACTTCATCAATGAAGAGATGATTATAATCGCATACAACAATATCAGCACTTTTTGCTGCAGTTCTTGCTGCTTTCCATGGGCAGGTTTGTAATTTTTCACCATGTTCACGATGTATTTTGGACATTTCCACAAGCTCACCCACGTGCAAGGGATCTGACAGTATTCGCTTGATAAAGTCAGGAGCATTGGTCAACCAGGGTTTACATTGCTTATTTTTCCGATGCTGTGAGCACATTAATGAGAAGGCTGGACCTGAATTTCCTGCAAAGGGCTCAACACACATTCCCGATTGGCCAATCATATCGACAAGAGTAAGTTTATTCTCAGGATTCCGATCGTTTATTTGTCGAACAGTATCTACTACAATTTTATGTTGACTTTGTCTTGGTGTGACGAACATTATCGTTTTACGTTCATTTGATTTTTGAGCAATATCTAGTGCTGCTGCTAATGCAGCAGCTGTTTTTCCAACACCAGTTGGTGCACTAGCCAAATGTGTTTTTCCCTCCAACATAGTGTCTATGCACGAAGTAACCATGTCAAGTTGTCCTTCTCTTGGAATTGGATGGGCCAGCCAATGTGTAACTTCATTGGCGTGCATACACGCTTGCCTTTGTCGAAGGGCCTTAAGGTTGAGGATTAAGCGCGGTCGCACTAGTCATCTAAATTGCACCCGGGAATTTGGGGGCCCGGATGCGTGTGGTACAACTCCTATCAGCAAACAGGAGTGGAATCGGAGTCCCCCTGGTCGGAATCCAGGGGGACGTGTGTTGGGTTTTTGCCAGTTTGTGCAAATTTTGCACGAAGACGTAGTGCAACGAAACTGATACTGCCTGGCATTGCAATATCGGTTTGGAAGGAGGAATCATTTCCGTTGTTGTGGATTGTATTCCTTCGCATTTTCCCATCCCCTCCTTATGTGGCTCTCACCCAGTATTCACTCAGTGAACTCCTTACGTCCTATTGTCTTAGATCTTGAATTCTCTAGATCTTTTTCGAGTATATCATTTAGTACAGCTTCTTCTGCTATTAAGCGACGAACATAATCTTGCAATCCCTGTTGTGTTGCCTGCTCAGGGCTAATGCCTTGTAACTCATACAACTGTCCAAGTCTATTTTTCATAGACCTGCCAATAGGGATTGTAACACTGTCCATTTCAGGAAGTAGCGGTTGCCCAGATAATAAATTTCTAATCGCTGAACGAATGACGTCGCTGCGATTCCTTGTCCCATCTAATCCTACGCGTGCATCAAGTAGTGCCAACTCTTCGTCGGTTATTCTTAGCGAAACGAGCGTGCTTGGAGTGTTCATCAGTAGGTCTCCTGTAGAGTATCCACCCAACCTCAAGTACATAAATGTATCACAATTGTAATACAAATTGAAATACAGTTGATTACATATGTGTTAAAAAATATTTTCATTCAATGGCAATCCTCAAACCGTATAGCCCATCAACGGCAATTATGGCGCTAATACCAAGTCGCGGATTACACCTTTATCTCGAGTTAATGAAGACAGCATTAGATGATGGAATTGTCACAGATGACGAAGCGTCAATAATGAAAGTTCTAGCTACTTCACTAGGTGTGTCGCCATTTGATGTAGGCATGGCTATGGATGTAGCAAAAGGAATCGATCCTTCTCCATTTGAAGATGGTTCACAGTTCTCAGGGCATCACATTGGAGATGCGACTATCTATCAAACAGCATTGGTTGCAGCTTTGGATGATGAGATTATCACTGAAGAAGAATGGGCACTAGTGGATACATTGAGGAATTTGTTGGGAATTCAATCTGACCAGCATGCACTGATTGAAGAAGCAATTCGTGCAATGGCAGAAACAGATGAAAACGGTGAGCGTAGATTAGAACGTCTGGCTAGATTCAATGTTGTATGTCCATACTGCTAGGCTATCCTAGAGTAGGGAATGTTTCTAAAGCCCCTATAGGTGGACCGGCTAACTCCTAGAGTTAACGAAGGTGCATACATGAGTGTCGTTAATCAAATTTTTGAGAATGTCAAGAGTAGAGATCCTGATCAACCAGAGTTCCATCAAGCAGTCTGGGAAGTATTGGAATCTTTGGAACCAGTTCTAGAAGCACATCCTGAGTTTGTTGAAGCAGGGATTATTGAAAGAATAGTCGAGCCTGAGAGATTAATTCATTTCCGTGTGCCATGGGTTGATGACAATGGAACAGTTCAGACTAATCGCGGATATAGAATACAATTTAACAGCGCAATAGGGCCATACAAAGGAGGATTGAGATTTCATCCTTCGGTAAATGCATCAATCTTGAAGTTTCTAGCATTTGAACAAGTATTCAAAAATAGTTTGACTACATTACCATTGGGCGGAGGAAAAGGTGGATCTGATTTCAACCCTAAGGGTAAAAGTGATGCTGAAGTTATGAGATTCTGCCAATCTTTCATGATGGAACTATGGCGTCACATTGGACATAATTGTGATATTCCAGCAGGCGATATCGGAGTAGGTGGCCGAGAAATTGGATACCTCTTTGGAATGTACAAAAGATTGGAGAATGATTTTCAAGCAGGGGTATTGACAGGCAAGGGTAGATCCTACGGGGGCTCTTTGATTCGCCCAGAAGCAACAGGATATGGTTTGGTATATTTTGCTCGTGAAATGTTGGGCGCTCAAGGAAAATCCATAGAAGGAGCAACAGTTGCAATTAGCGGCAGTGGTAATGTTGCACAATTTGCTTGTGAAAAAGTTCTAGATCTCGGCGGAAAACCAGTCACAATGTCTGATTCTTCAGGATGGATTCATGATCCAGCAGGAATTGACCGTGAAAAATTGGCATGGATAATGGAATTGAAAAACGTTCGTCGAGGTCGAATCAATGAATATTCTGAGCATTTTGAAGGTGTCACATTTACTAAATCTCAACCGGAACCATCCCTTAATGGATTATGGGGTGTAAATGTAGATGTTGCTTTACCTTGTGCAACACAGAATGAATTGAATGGCGAAGAAGCAAAGATGTTAGTTGCTAATAATGTAATCGCAGTTGCAGAGGGCGCTAACATGCCATGTACTCCTGAAGCAGTCGAAGTTTTCCAAAAAGGTGGAGTTTTATTCGCTCCAGGAAAAGCTAGTAATGCAGGAGGAGTTGCAACCTCTGGTCTAGAAATGAGTCAAAACTCATTACGACTTTCATGGACAAGGGAAGAGGTTGACAAGAAATTAGATGATATCATGGTATCAATTCATGAGCAGGCATATTCTACCGCAAAGAAATATGGTCGTGATGGAGATTATGTCTTTGGTGCAAATGTTGCAGGTTTCTTGAAGATCGCTGAAGCAATGCTTGCACAAGGCGTTATTTGATTAATAATAGATCAAAAGATCTTCACCGATTTAGTTATTTAAATTGCAGTTGGTGCAATATGTCCATCATCCTTGTCATCAGGTTTTCGAACTCGAGACCAAACTCCACCCATTAGTTCATCATGATGTGGACCACAATAGTGGAACCGGCGATATGCTTCACGGAATGAATAAGCTTTCTTGCCAGTTGCTACTAAGTAACCTTCCGGGGAGAGTCTTGAGATAATATCGCCGATTGAACCACAACCAGGATAATCACAAACGGCCTCTTCTCCCATAATTTCACCTAACTTCTGTATTGCTTTAACCATTGCATTTTTTTGTTTACTTATCTTCATCTGGTGAAGTAATAATCAATAATGGGATATTTGCTTCTATTGATTGCCCTTCTGCGCAGTGAATTTCAGTCACAGTGCCACTAATAGGTGCTTGAATTTCATTTTGCATTTTCATGGCCTCAAGTATCATTACAACTTGTCCTTCAGTAACAATATCACCTACGCTAACTTCAACAGTTACTACTTTGCCGGGGATGTTAGCACTTACTTTACCAGATTTCTTTGATTTACCACCCGAACTTCTTCGCTGTTTTGGATTTGGTCCCGAGTTAGGAATGACGATTTCAAATGTTTCACCTTCAACAGTTGCTTTCCAGACATCTCCATCAACTTCTAATTCGACAGCAAACTCTTTTCCATCAACGATGACCTTTTTGATTTCAGACATTAAATCATCTCCATGTAGAACGAGAACTTTTTTTGTGCATCAACGATGACATTCCCATATTCATTCTTCGATGATCATGTGCCCAAGACTCACCCATCTTTCTTCCAATCTGGGAAGGATCATCGCTATTCCCAATTGTTGCTATAACTGCAGTGATTGCAGCAATTTTGAGCACTTTGATATCAGTCATATTCTCTCCTCAAAGTGGTATATTTCCGTGTTTACGGGCTGGTCTCAATTCTTCTTTGTCTAATAACATCTCTAGTGCTTTACATAGCTTATCTCTTGTTTGATTAGGTTCGATAACATCATCGAGGTATCCTAGGGCTGCAGCTTTGTATGGGTTAGCAAAAGTTTCTTCAAAATCTTCAATCAATCTTTCTCTTTCACCATCAGGATCTCTTGCATTAAGCAATCTATTACGATGAATAATTTGCACCGCACCTTCAGCCCCCATCACTGCTAATTCTGCACTTGGCCATGCAACATTATAATCGCCACGTATGTGTTTGGAACTCATTACATCGTATGCTCCACCATAGGCCTTCCGCAAGATTACAGTTAGTTTAGGTACAGTTGCTTCAGCATAGGCATAGAGTAATTTCGCCCCATGCCTGATTATTCCTCCCCATTCCTGATTAGTTCCTGGTAAAAATCCAGGCACATCTTCCAGAGTAAGCAATGGTATGTTGAAAGCATCACAAAAGCGAACAAATCTAGCCGCTTTATCTGATGCATCAATGTCTAGGCAACCAGCCAGCATTTTTGGTTGATTTGCAACAACTCCGATTGTGTGCTCGCCTAGATGACCAAAGCCCACTACAATGTTTGGAGCCCAATTTTCTTGTACTTCAAGGAATCCTCCATCGTCTAGAAGTTCTGTGATTACATCCTTTACATCATATGGTTTAGTTGGATCTTCCGGTACAATTGAATCAAGTTTTTCACAGATGCGATTTTTCGGATCACTACTCTTTTTTGCTGGAGCCCGTTCCATATTGTTTAGTGGTAATAATCCAACAAGTTCTCTTGCCATATTTATGGCATCGTCATCATCACTAGCTGTAAAGTGTGAAACTCCGGATTTGCTCCCATGTGTCCCAGCACCTCCAAGTTCTTCGAAACTGACTTCTTCGTTAGTGACAGTTTTAATCACCTCAGGGCCAGTAATAAACATATGAGCAGTTTTGTCGACCATTATTACAAAGTCTGTAATCGCTGGAGAATATACTGCGCCACCGGCACAAGGCCCCATTATCACACTTATTTGTGGAATGACACCACTTGCTCTAACATTTCTAAAAAATATTTCAGCATAGGATCCTAAAGATGCCACACCTTCTTGAATGCGTGCGCCACCTGAATCATTTAGGCCAATTACGGGACGGCCTGTTTTCAATGCCATGTCCAAAACTTTGCAAATCTTTAGGCCATGCATTTCACCTAAACTCCCCCCATATACTGTGAAGTCTTGTGCAAATGCAAAAACCTCACGCCCATCTATTGTGCCATGGCCAGTGACTACTCCATCGCCAGGAATAACATTCTTGTCCATATCAAAGTCACGACATCGGTGTTCAACTAAAGCATCAATTTCTTGAAATGAACCATCGTCAAGCAACATTTCAAGGCGTTCTCGGGCAGTCATCTTCCCTTTTTTGTGCTGTGCATCGACTCTTGCTTGACCGCCTCCAGCCTCAACTCTGGCCTTTCTAGCCCGGAGGTCCTGCAGTCTTTCTTCGGTGGTCATGGACATTCGCCAGTACGCCTGAATCAAAGGCCCTCCTTATTGGTTGTGTGAGCATTTCTACACCGCAACCACTTCATAGACGTCACTGCACACGTCCGAACATGGGCGAGAGGTACAGGATAATCATAGCCAAGCCCGGCCTAGACGGTCACGACCGCGGAGCTAAGGTTGTTGCAAGGGCCTTAAGGGACGGAGGGCATGAAGTAATTTACACAGGTCTTCGACGTACTGCAGAACAAATTGTGCGCACAGCAATGGATGAAGATGCTAAATTTGTTGGCTTATCATCACTCTCTGGAGCACATGAACATCTATTTCCTAAGATTTGTCAATTATTGAGAGAATCTGGTCTTGGTGACGTCATTGTTTTCGGAGGAGGAATAATTCCAGAAGGAGACCGCTCAGCATTATATTCGTCAGGAGTAAGAGCTATTTTTGGGCCAGGCACAACTTCAAGTGAGATTCTTGATTTTGTCAAAGTAGCATCAATGCGTAATTGTGGTGTAGGTTCTGAAGATTCTTGGCATTGGGGTGATTAATTGAATAGGCTTGAGTTGGCAAGACAATTGTCAGCTATAGAAAATGGGGATCTGTCATCACAACTTGAAGGAGATGGATTGGTAATTGCAATAACTGGTCCTCCCGGAATTGGTAAATCATGTTTGATCGACTGTTTATTGCATAAGTTAACTCCAGAACACAAAATCGCAGTATTAGCAGTAGACCCGTCTTCCTCCATTTCTGGTGGTGCATTACTCGGTGATCGTGTTAGAATGAGTGTTCTAGATGACGACTCAAAGTCAGAGTCAATCTTTGTCAGAAGTATTGCAACACGTTCATCTAGTGGTTCAGTACCTTCTATAGTTCAATCACTTGCTAATCATTTGTTAGGAAATGGATTCGAAATAGTATTTGTTGAAACTGTAGGTGCAGGGCAATCTGAGATGCGTTGTGCTGCAATATCTGATAGGATAATTGTGGTGGAAGGACCTGCTAGGGGTGATGGGGTTCAGGCAGAGAAAGCAGGACTTTTGGAATTAGCAGATCTAATTGTTGTAAACAAGTGTGATTTAGATGGAGCAGATAAAGTCGTAAATGATCTAACAATGTCATTGACGATTACAGAAGAAAAGACCCCTATCAGTAAAGTAAGTGCACTTACAGGAGAAGGGATAGATGATTTAGCAAAGTCAGTATTGAAAATTCCAGTTAGACTTTCATCTAAACGCGCAAGATTCAGAGAACAGTTATTCATGGCGCATGAGAGTAAAATCACGCAAAATCCTGACCTAGATTCTATTTTAGACAGAATGTCTCAAGAAGAATTAGGTGTCGAGGAAGCTTTGAGGCGGTTGTATGAGTGATCAAGTAGAGCTTACAAATCCAATTGATCATTCAGTTGGCGGCATAAATGGTCACTTATTCAGAAGAGGTTTTCATCTATCGATGACGATAATACCTTGGGTCTATTTCGAATATGCTGAGAAAATTTCAGAATATGTAAATTTGTACCCTTCACAATTAGTTTCAGCCCTAATTATTTCTCTAATTGTTGTCGAATCTGCCCGATTAAAATTCAAAATTACAATTTTTGGGCAAAGAGATTACGAATCTGAACAAGTTAGTGCATTGGCATGGGGAGCATTTGCAATTGCAATAACCTTCCTTTTACTTCCAAATTCACCCGATTTAGTATATCCATTAATTTGGTCCCTTTCACTTGGCGACCCCTTCCTTGGAGAGATGCGTCGTAAGGGATTTGAAGCACGAACTGTATTTTATTCAGGCTCTGTATTTATATCGATAATTTGGCTTTGCTGTTTCTTTTTGTATTCCACGCCACTGTGGTTAATTCCAATATTTGCTCCGCTATGTGTTGCTGCTGAGTGGCCTAGGTTAAGATGGATAGATGATAATGCAACTATGTTGCTAATTCCTTTGGCTGGGATATTGATAGCAATACCATGGATTTGACCATTATGTTGAAATCCCTTGTAATATTCGGCAATGATAGGTGAGCCACTATGAGTGATGAAGAGCCAATTCGCGAACCTCAGCAAAGCACATATCTTGTGACCTTTTTACTTTCATTTGTTTTACTTGTAGTGACAATGTTTGTTTATCCTCTTTGGTGAGATTAATCCATAAGTCCACTCATATAGAACTTCATATTGAGGTTAGGTAATGTGCGGTATTGGAGGCATGCTCGGTCAGCCGGATAAGGCTGTATTGAAGGACATGATTAAACTTCTAAATCATCGTGGACCTGATGGTAATGGCATATTTATTGATGAGAATTGCGGTTTTGCACATACTAGACTTGCAATTGTAGATTTAGACGGGTCTCAACAGCCGCTTTATGGTGAAGGCAGTGTTGCTATTGTTAATGGTGAGATTTACAACTTCCGAGATTTGATAATTGAAAATTATCCTTATCACACCGCTGGAGATAGTGAAGCTATATTGGCATTACATTCACAATCTAGAGGAGGTAATGCAAGTGAGCATGCGCAATGGATTAGGCTTTTAGAAGGGATGTTTTCATTTGCAATTTGGTCTGACAATCAATTGATTCTTGCTAGAGATCCTGTTGGCATAAAACCTCTGGTTAGAGCAATAGCAGGGGACAGTCTAATTTTTGCATCAGAACATAAGGCCCTAAGGGCACATGAGTTGCATATTCCGGTAATTGATGATCTTGCATTAAGGGCGCGCATTGCGTGGGAATATTCATTGGATGCTACAACACTCTTAGAGGGAGTGCATCAGGTTCGACCAGGTTCAGTAGAAGTTTGGGAATTGATTGAAGGAGTCCCTACAATGACTAGCAATGCCAGATTCGAATCGCAAAATATCAACCCAAGTAATGAATGGAATAGGCCTGAAGAATTATTGGAGACATTTGTAGTATCAGTCCAAGATAGATTGATGTCAGATGTACCTTTAGGGATTGTACTTTCAGGAGGTTTAGATTCAAGTCTCGTTTGTGCTGTGGCAAGAGAGGCTGCACAGCGCGCCAATCAACCAGTCCCAGAATGCTGGACTGTTGCCGAATCTGAAGAGAATCCTGATTGGATAGCAGCAGAATTAGTTGCATCAAAATTAGATCTAAAACACAATCAAAAAATATTAGATTCAGATACATTCCATAATAAATTACCTGATTTATCTTGGCATGGAGAAGATTTAGATGTTACAGTCTTATTCTTTCAACCATTGTTTGCTGAAATGTCGAATTCAGTAAAAGTAGGGTTATGCGGACAAGGAGCAGACGAATTACATGCAGGTTATCCTAGATACAGAAATTTGTCAAAACATGCTGCCCTAATCAATTCGAGGTTGAGAGATTTAGATTGCTCCTTGTCTAATCTAGATGGGAATCAATGGTGGAATAAAAACCACATGCCAGAAAACCACTGTAGTTCTTTACAAGAATTCTTACAGTTTGAAATTGATCATGGCCAATTATCAAATTTCCAGTTAAGGTTAGTTGATCGGCATTCAATGTCAAATGGTTTAGAAGTAAGAGTACCTTTTTTGGGTCGAGCACATAGGTTGGCCTCAAATAGGCTTCCTATGAATTACAAATTACCAGATAAAATGAATGAAAAATTAGCACTACGTAAAGCGGCAGACTTGACTCAATTGCCGAAAGAAATAGTGAATAGGCCCAAGTTGCCTGCAGGCCGTGCAACAACACCCAATCTGATTGATGAGATGCTTGTTGAGTTATTACCACGTGCGGCTGAAGTCGCAAAAAATTATAATTCGATGGAAAAAGCATTACTTAAGCAACCAGAGATAGCTATCGGCCTCGGGTTATTCGAAGCCATGCACATAATTGATGAGGGTCGCAAAAAGAAAGTTGGAGATATAAGTCAATTACTTGATGAGGTGATCTAAATTGCACATCCATAATTTATCTAATTTACTTGAATCAAATCGAGATCTGATTACAGCGTGGATGAACCAAAAAAGGCAAGAGGTACCAATTCCAATTTATGGGTCAGTAGATATCAGAGATTCTGGATGGAAAGTATCTGTTGTGGATGCAAATCATTTTCCTGCTGGATTCAATAACATATCAGAGAATGATGAAATGAATATGTCAATGTTGTTAAAAGATCACATAAATCGCAAACATAAAGATTGCACATGGGTACATATCTTTCCAGAGTCTCATACGAGGAATCAAGGATATATTGAAAATTTATCAACGATAAAAAGACTAATTGAAAAAGCTGGATTTAGATGTACAGTTGGTTCCCCCGAATTAGAAGGACATGGGTCATTACAGGGAATTACAGGACCGCTTATCTTACATGACGTAGTTCTTGAAAACAGCAAATTGAAAATTAATGGTAAAAGGCCTTGCTTAGTATTACTGAATAATGATTTAACTGAAGGGATGATTGACGGTTTGGGAACACATAATGTCAGTCCACCCCCGCATATGGGTTGGCAACGTCGTCGTAAGTCAGAACATTACAGTTGTTTAGAACCGTATGTAAATGAAATTGCAGAATTATTGAAAATAGATCCCTGGCATTTAATGGCAGATTGGTTTGTTAGTGAAGATAAGTGCTTAGAAAAACAATCTTGCAGAGAAATGTTGGCTACAGAAATCGATGATTTTTTAGCAAAAATTAAATTCAAATATCAAGAAAAAGGCATTGATAGAGACCCAGTTGCCTTCATAAAAAACGATAGAGGAACTTATGGTTTAGGAATAATGAGTGTAACCTCTGGCAGTCAATTACTTAATTTGTCAAATCGAAAATTTAAGAGATTAATGTATTCAAAGGGAGGAGTTGATGTTGAAAATTTTTTGATACAAGAGGGAGTTCCTACTACGTTAAAGAGTAAAGAAAATGCACCAGTCGAACCTGTAGTTTACCTTGTTGATGGCCAGGCAGCATCATGGTTTTACCGTATTAATGATTCAAAAGGAGATATTGAGAATTTGAATTCTCCGTCTGCAAGATTTGAGAAATTTAGCGAATCCAGCGAGCAATATGGGGAGCATGCACATGGGTGGCATGCATTAGTAGCAGAATTATCTATGCTGGCAATGGGTTCAGAATCTATATTACAGGAGAAATAGAGTTGCCAAGAATACATTGCCTAGGAGGGGGCTTGGTTGGCTCTTTTGTTGTAAAGAAGTTAGTTGAGGCAGGTCATGACGTACATCTATTTGATGTTGAGGAAAGAATTACCAAAGCAGAATTCCACTTGGGAGATGCACTTTCTGCCAATCATGTGGAAGCAGATTTGATAGTAAATATGTTGCCTGGTGAAGTAGGACATATTGCTACAAAATCACTCAAGGACACAGGTCAAAAGATAGTAGATCTCTCCTTTAGTGAAATTACTCCAAATTCATTGAGTGATATAAAAAGTACAATTCTTTGGGATGTAGGCATAGCTCCTGGACTTTCCAACATGCTTGTTGCACAGGCTGTAAGAGAGTGGGGAGAATTGGAAGAAGTAACAATAAAAGTGGGAGGAAATCCTGCAGAACCCGATTCAGAATGGTCATACATGGCCCCATTTTCTCCGAAAGATGTAATTGCCGAATATACTAGGCCTGCTCGAATTATTAGAAACGGAGAGAAAACCGATGTGCCGGCAATGAGCGGACTTCATGAAATTGATGCCAATGGGCGTACAATGGAGGCTTTTCTTACAGATGGATTACGTTCATTACTAAATATTCCAGTAAAAAATATGGGAGAATATACAGTAAGATGGCCTGGACATATAGAAAAATATCAACAGTGTGATTTAACAGCAGAAGATTTGGTAGATGCATGGATGTATGATCCGAGTAAGGATGAATTCACATGGATGGAAGTTTCATTAATCTCTAAGGGTAATAAGAGGATATGGACTGTAGAGGATATTGGAATGGATGGTGATTCATCAATGGCCAGAACAACAGGTCTGGTTACTGCATATTGCGCAATAACTTGGTTAGATCGGCCTCAAATGTTTGGAACAGGTGTATATGCTCCTGAGGATTTACCTATTGAGGTAATTGATTCAATTATCAAATTATTATCTTCTGAAGGAATTTCTATAAGTGTAGTAAATGGTTAATGAGGTAAATGTATGAAGAGAGTCATACTATATTCATTGACAATATTTGTTGGCCTTTATGTAAGTGCAAACTATTCTGAGGTTCCCGTAAATATATGGTGCATTGCTCTTTTTGGTTGGTTATTTGCGACAGCCAAAAGAAAGGAAAGGATAGAAATGTTAACCGTACTAGTATTTGCAACTCCTATGGAGTTATTTTTTAGTGAAGTTTGGTTGATATATGAGTATCAGCGAGATTTAATGCCAATTTTTGTACCATTTGGACATTGGTTTGTTTTTGATACTGGCAGACGTCTTTCTAAGCTGTTGCCTAGTAATTACTCACTAATGTCTCTGACTCCATTTATTCCTCTGGTAATTTATGGTATTTACACAGGAGGCGACACTTCTGGCATTTTCTTGTTATTGATGGTAGTTGCATTTACAAAATGGGGCCCTCAACCTGCACTTTATGCTTCTATGGCATGGGTTGCATTGGTAATGGAATTATGGGGTACTTACCTTGGAAATTGGATGTGGGAACATAATGTTCCATGGACACCATTTACAGCATGGAATCCGCCATTACTTGTGGGTGCATTTTATTGTTTGGGAGACCTTTTGGTCAATCTTTCTGTACAGAGGTTTGAATTCAGGGAACCTCTCGGGGTGTCTGAATGACTTCCAAAGAGGACCTGGCAAATCGCCGTGCTATCGAAGCCGAGCGCATTGCAATTTCTTTGGCTCGCCAAAAGGGTGAAATGCGTTCTGAAATTAAAGGCGGGGATGAAACAGTAGCATGGGTTACTGAGGATTTGTGCATAGGGTGTGATCAGTGCACTATTGTCTGTGATGATAATGCAATCGAATTGTATAGTAAGGAAATGAAATCACCGCTACTTGATGTACCGTCTAATCGTAAAGCAAGAATACTGAAGGATGAGTGTACTGGTTGTAGATTGTGTGTTCTAGCATGCCCTACAGATGCAATTAAGATGATTGATAGGTGATAATATGGTGCAAGAAAAAGATCACGAAGGCGCACAAAGGTTTGGAGGAGAATTTGGTCCAAGCAGAGGTCAAAATGCTACAGGCGTTTCACTATCGACATTCAAAACCCTCGTTTGGGTTTCAAATATTGGTGGGTTACTGCTAGTTGTGATTTCATTGGAATATTTATTTGTACAGCAAAATTTCTTACCTGGTCTTTTATTCTTAATTGCTGGAGTCATTATAGCACTGTTTCCCTCTAATTATGAAATTAGAGGAATGGATGATAATTCTGCACCTGAAGATAAACCATGAGGGAATCTGAAGTAGTATTCATGCTTCAACAAATTCTGAAACTGGGCTTTCAACTTCAATTTTAGATTTCTTTGCTTCTACTTGTCGTGCAAGGAAGCTTACAACATCAAGTATTTCGATATCATGACGCTCGTCCCCCTCGAATTTTAGACATTCGAAGTGTGAAACACACTTTGGACATGAAGTAATCATCATATCTGCACCAGTATTTCTTATTTCTTCCATTCTTTCAATCCGAAGTGCCCTTGCATTTTCATTACAAGACATCATACTAGACACACCACAACACATTGCATCTTCTCCATGATGTTCCATTTCAACTAATTCAACGCCTTCAACACTTGAAACTAATTTTCTTGGTTCTTCGTAAATCCCCATTTGTCTTCCTAATCTACAAGGGTCATGGTAAGTTACAGTTACATCGTTTTCTGCTTTCATTTCCATATCGAATCCATTTTCAATTAGGAATTCAGTAGTATGCATAACTTTGACACCTTCCAATTCATAATCGCGTGCAAATGTGCGGAAACATTCAGCACATGATGAAACTAGTGTATCAATCCCGCTGGCCTCAATCTTCTTCTGATTATAGGATTTTAATTTGTTGAAAACTTCGTCGAGGCCTTGCCATTTCTGATCATGCCCACAGCATTTTAAGAAGTCTCTTCCAAGGTAAGAAACTTCAGCATCCATCTCTTCAAATAGAGTAAATGCAGCACTAGTTGCATCTCCAAGATCCATACTGCCTTCATTGAGATGGCTAAAGACCATTTCTTGGTCTAGGTAATCAACACAACCAGGATAATATCCAATGTTTGAATCAATAGGATAGTCTTCAATGCTAACAAAGTCACTGTCAGCTTCATCTTCTGCTTCTGCGGATAATACCGCTTGTAATACAGTATGCGGGATTTCAGCCGAAGGCCCACCTACTATCAATGAACGACGTATGTCTACATATGAATCATAATCTACAAGTTGAGGACATGCATTTGTACAAGCGGTGCATGTTAAACAAGAATATAGTGGCACACCATCATCTTCATTATTCCATGAATTGTAAATAATATTCAATTTGTCACCTGCATTGAAAAGTCTAACTGGGCAGGCATCATCACACAGATCACATCCGTAGCATTTGTTCATTTCGAATTCATATCCTCGTGCCATATTTCTTAGTAGAACAAATACGATGGCTCCTAAAGTTACACATGGAATAAACATTGCATATGTTAATTTAGCATCTAGGGATTTAGGATTAACATGGTATGATGGATTTTCTACAACATCTCCATCACCTACAAGTTCGATTGCAAACGCATCTGTAAGATCTACTACAGTGCCATCATAACCTTGTCCAGTTCCGTCAGGGTAGAGTAGTAGTGGTTGGAAGGCTTGTAATGTAAACTCAGTTTCAACAGTCACAGTGTCATTAGATGCTAAAGCACCAGTGGAGTGTACTCTGAATTCGTAACTATACAGTCCTGCTTCTAATTCAATTCCTGAAGCACCTGTGCTACAGTCTGTATCAACTATTTTGTCTCCGTTAGAATCTGTGATAACTAAACTAGTTTCAATCATTTTAGAGGTTGATTGTCCTCCATTAATTACAACTTCGGAAGCTCTTGTTGAGCAGGTAGCATCAACTGGAACAGTATCAAAATTATTGTCATTTGGCCAATAGTCATCAGTAATGGTGAAGTCACCACCTGTGAAGATAGTTTCTTGACCACTATACGTGTTTTGACCAGTAGCTCCATTAACGCCATTATCTAAATCTTGATGGCCATTTTTGTCACTAAAATCTATCAGGTGTTCTCTAGCTGGTTGATAAATAATCCAATCCATCCAAGCAGATGCAGGAACAACATCATCATGGAATCCTTGTGCAGTCATGAACTCATTTGTTTCATGAACATGGATGTCAGCAGGTTGAGAACGCATATCCTCTAATTCATCATAATCTGCAATTGTCAACAATCCTTTAGCACCCCAGAAGCCATTATCATAAACAGGGTAAGAAACTACAGATGCTGCAGTAGCAACAACCAATGCGCCAATTATCAACTGTTTGCCATGTGCAGGAGTAAATCTCGCACCCCAGGCATTAACAAATAACCATCTGGCTCCAAAATAGATAATAATCCATAGTAATATTCCAGTTAGTACCCAAGGAATCGCGTTAAACAAATCCGCAACCCAAGGATCACGAGTCCCACACAGTAAATCTCCATGTGAATCTAACTTACAATAATCAGAACGGTTTTTCCCATATAATTCAAGGAATATATTTATTGAAAATACAGAAATAAACCAAATGTGAGCCAAATAAACAACTCCTGCACTTGCGAACCAAGGGTCTTCTACAGGTCTTTTCTCGCGCCCTCCTAAGAATGGAGGAAGTGCTAATATTCCTACAGGTATTCCTGTTAAGAAAGCACCCCACCAGGCTGCATTCCAAGGGAAAGATGGTTGTCCAAAGAAATCCCCAACAGGTCCAAGTGGCACGTCAAATTGAGGTAAATATTCTCCCCATCTTAAGTACCCATATGAAAACAATACATACCAATCAGGGAAAACGAACCCAGCTTGTGCAAATGGATCTGCTGCACTGTGTAACGGAGGAGGTATTAGCCAGGCATAGAAAAGTAATACAGCACTCATGAATGCAAAGATAAGAGAGTCTCTTAGAACTTCATGAGGCCAAAAACCATGACCCTCCATGGTGCGAACGCGACGTTCATCAGCAGTTTGCAATTTTTCCTTTTCTTCCATATATGAAGATGCAATTGCGCCAAAATTTTCTATTAGACCCATATTATAACCTCCTCATGATCAATGCGGCTCCGCAATTCCTTGTACCCAAACAATAAACAAATGTATGATAATTAGTAAAGTTACTATTACCGGTAATATGAATACGTGTATGAAGTACATTCTAGTAACTGTTCTGTGTGATAGAGATGAACCTCCAAACAATAATGTTGCAACATATTTACCAATTAACGGAGTTGAATTTGCTAGATTAATACCGATAACTGCGGCACCATAGGCTAAACTATCCCATGGCAGTAGATACCCTGAATAGCCAAATACAATTGTTAAAGCCATTAGTGCTACACCAATTAACCAATTTAATTCACGAGGATTCCTATATGCTCCTGTAAAGTAAACACGGCACATATGCAAAAATACAGATGCAACCATAAAGTGTGTACCCCAATGATGAACGGCCCTTATTATGTAACCAAATGGTAATTCTAACATGATAAATGTCATTGAAGCATATGCTGGAGAAGGATCACCTTCACCTCCCGGGACATAATAGATTCCAAGAACGGTTCCCGTAATTACAAGAATTATGAATGAAAGGAATGATATCCCTCCTAGACAATACAGAGGATACCAGTACCAAATAATCCTTAATTTATATTTTTCAGCGTGTGTTAAAGGCATTTGCCTGTGCATATTGTAATATGCTCCCTTTGACATGTTCCAGTAATCCTGTATTCTGAACCGTGTATCTAGGAAACTGAATACCCAGAGGAATGTACGTTCAGCAAAACCCATTGATCCTGTTGATTCTACGGCTCGTAAGATTTCTCTTCTAGGAAGGTCTTCATTCTCCTTTCGTAAAGTAAATGCAACAAGTACTATTACAAAGGCGATAAAGAACCAAAGAACCCAAAATATTGTACTCATATAATCACCTTAATCGCAGTAGGTCAACCAGCCCATGTATTCAGTCGAAGCTTCAATCGTATCGCCATTCATAATTATTGGAATGATGGGCAATCCAACGGGAGCAGGGCCTCCAGCTCTACGAATTCCTAAGTATTCGAAAGATTCACCTGTTGAACGATTTGCGTTTCTATTTACTTCTATAGCAGTAGGATCAAATCTACTTGAATGGCATATGCAGAACATCTTACTGCCGCCATCATCGCCACCTCCAGGAGTCCAATTATCATCTGTAAATGAGTTGGAGACAAGTTGCCATCCAGGTATGCAGCAAAGATGAGTACATCTTGCAAACGCCATTACTAAATTGTTTGAAGGAGAAAATATTTCGGGATAATTTAACATAAATTCTGTAGCATGCCCAACATAATTACCACCTATGTCGTATCCTGCCATCTCTTGAAACCGTGGTGAATTGTCAGCAATTGGCGAATTTGAATTTTCGGCATGCGGGACATAATTTACGACAACAGGTAAACCATTCCATACTCCTTGAGCACCAGACATTCCTATGTTGGAATTTTTTGCTGCATCAACAAATACCGATTTGGTCATTGATTGTAGATGCATTGGACCGTACCAAGCCTCCTCCTCTCTTCCCTTTGCCCAGAATTTAACAGCAGCATCTCCTCCACTGCTTCCTGATGGAGGAAGTAATATTGATGCAAATCCTAGTGCTCCTAAACTTACAGCTAACACACCACCAGCTGCATTGAAACCATATCTCATAAATCTCCTACGATTAATATTGGTTTCGTCGTTTGTGGTTTTATTTTCTTCATCAGAAGTTGGAGCTGGTCTTAATCTCATATCACTCATGATAAATCACCACTTGTATTCTCTCCAGTCCTTCTGGTGTTCTGGCACATGTTTTGGTCTTCTATGTTTGACAATTAACTTGTCTGGTAGGACCCACTTTAATTGAACAATTCCCATTAGTATAATCGTAGTTAAGCCCATTGATAGATGGTATGATAGTTGTTGCTGATCCCATGCAGAACCGTTGAGTAGGCCGTAAAGCATACTCCCTATCCAATATATTGTCCAGAAAATACCCCATGTGAAAAACAACATAACAAGAGCAGAACCACCTGAGGGTGCCAGTGACGCAGATATTATCGTTCCAGGTTCTGCAGGATTGAAAACTCCATGGTTTATCGCAGCATCCATTTGTTCTTCTGTAAGTGATGAATCTTCAAGTGCCGTTCGAGCATCCTTTACACTTACCTCGCCACATGCAACCCTCTCTAACAGATCAGTAATTGTGTCCTTTGCCATCACTGATCACCTCTCCTATTAATTTTGTATCGAAGACGTAGAACGTTGCTACGGCCCTTGTAAGAGGTTGAGAAACCATATCGTAGCAATAATCCGCAAAACACAATCACACTAATAACAGCGCCAAAACCAAGCAATCCTAGCCAGTGTGCTCTAAATGGCGCTCCCATTGTATGTAGATCCACATGTCCTGCTGCTGATTCAGGTGCTTGAGGTGCCCCACTTCCGGCAATCAGAGTTTTTGTACCTCTATTGTCGATAGTTTCAGATTCAACTAGATTGAAGACAAGTTGATTCCAATAATCTCCTTGATTTCCATCAGCACCATTAACTGCGTTTCCTGTAATCCAGAAATCAACCTGTCCCGAACCCGATTCAGGAGGAGTCCATGTGACAGCCCACTCACGTGTGACTGAATTTTGATGAGTTAGTGTTTGAACGTCATCCTCCCAATTTTGTCCATCTCCAGATAAAGATCCCGCACTAACACGAATTGAATACCCTCCAGCGCTTAGTTGACTTCCATCAATAATTACTAGAGTCATATCGTAAGTTTCGCCTGAGGTCCAAGTGTGCGGTACAGATTTCAAGATTATTTGTACATCGTTTGAAGCAACTTCTCCGTGACATAAACAACCTTCTTTTGCGACATCGTCAATATCATCTTGGGAACCTCCTATGCCATCAGGATAAGCTTCTCCAAGGCCTGGTAATAATGTAATTGTAACTAGTCCTACGAGCATCAAAGTTCTGAGTGTTGCCGATGATGCGCGCATAAACAAACCCAATAGTTCGGGCGAATTGTATTTCGCCTATAATCGTTCCTTCCCTATCTACGATAGGGAGGCCCGCAGCACAACTTTTTTCTTTAACTAAATCAGTGAACAACTAATGGCAAATCCTATCATCGATTGATTCAAGCGAGCAATATGTCCAACCACTCGTTTGAGAATACCTATGATCTCTCAAGTGAAGAATTAGAACAACTCGAAGAAGCAGAAGAGGAGATGTTGAGAAATAATCTTGGTCGTTCGGAAGAGATTCTATTAGCTATGCTGGAAGAAAACGATCAATGTATCCCTGTCCTAAATAATCTTGCACATTTATACGGACGTCATTTTTCTGATTTCGAAAGAGCAGTCGAACTTTATGATAAGGTACTTTTGTTAGAGCCAGATAATGCTTGGGCTAGAGATGCTAGACGCAGATATTTGCGTTACGTAGGCAGAGATTGAATAACCTCCACGTGAGCCAAGTGGCATGGATGGCGCACAAATCCTGATTGCAGGTGTCGGTGGGCTAGGTTGTTCTTGGGCATCAAGAGCGCATTCACGTGCAGGATTTGAAGTTGATTTGGTATTAATTGATGCTGATGAATCTAGTTTTTCTTCTTCAAAATCTCATATCATCAGATTGGGTAATGACACAGGTGATTCAGGGTGTGCTGCTTTGACTCCTTTAGGGGAACAAAGAATGCGACAAGCATCCGATGTAAGTAGGCAATTACTTGAGGATGTTGAATTAGTTATTCTCCTTACTGGTTTAGGAGGAGGGACTGGAACTGGTGCCTCACCTGAATTCGCTAGACAAGCTCGACTTTCTGGTGCAATTGTGATTTCAATAGCAGCAATGCCATTCGAAGCACAGGAAACACGTTCGAAAATCTGCAGAGAAGGACTTCCAAAACTTGAGGCAAATAGCGATGTTTGTGTTAGACTTGAATTAGATCGGCTTGCTTGGCAAGCAAGAGAAAGGGGTACTGATTGGAGACTTGGTGCTTCATGGGTTGAAGAATTTGTAGATGGATTGGTACGTACTTTAATGCGTCTGGGCTTGATTAATCTTGATATGATGGATTTGAAAACAATAGTGGGGCACCCCGGTGGTTCTACTCTAGTAGTGGGGCAAGGTAGCCCTGAAGATGCTCAAACATTGCTCGATGATGCTTTGTCAGCCCCATTAGCAGACTTATCATTTGATGGTGCTAAGGCTTGTCTTTTGCAAATCGAAGGAGGACCTGGCATGACCGTTGGACAAGTCGGTTCTGTTGCTGATGCCTTTACATCTAGATTTGATGAAGATGCTCAAGTGATATTAGGTGCACGAGTAAGTGATGATCTTCAAGGGATTATCAGAGTAGTTGCAGTAGTATCTGGGCTTGAAGAGATCACAGGTATTAGTTTAGTCTAATCAAGAACTTCAATATCATTTTCCCAATTAGTTCCATCCCCAATATCGTCTCCTTTTTCCCAATCTACATCCTTCTGTTCTTGCCAGGATTCTTCATCGTTTTCCGGATTTGTTTTTTCATTATCAGAAGCATCTTCACGACTTATTTCCACAGTTTTTGCTTTTTGTATGAATCCAGAAGTTTTTCTGCTTTTTCTTAGCGTTGAATTAATTATTGCAATTGTTGTTGCTATTGTTAACAAGTGACCAAACAATATTACTTCTTTCAAGCTTCCAAAAGTCCCCGCAAGCATCGATACTGAACCAGCATATGCATATCCAAAAGAAATTGCTATCGGAAGTGCCGCCTTCTCACTTACTAACCTTTTACCATCGCCAACTGTATATGTCGTAAGAGACCATACTGCGAATAGAACAGTGAATGCCATCAGTGTGATTTCTTCAATCAGTGTAGAAATTGTTGAAGGTTCCATAAAGTATCTTCTGTATGCTGAAAAAGCATGCCATGTGATGAATAATTGAGCAACAATCATCCATTTGAAAGAAAAACTTGCTAAACCTTTTTCTGCACCTGCCGATTCACGTTCATCGCGTGTCAGCCACAAAGTCAGCATCTGTAGTGCAATTGAAATTATTATGAAGATAATGCCACTAATTAGGGCATCAATAAATGTAGTTTCCTTTCCTGATGCTATTTGTCCCAACCATATGATAATCAAGGCAAAACCTTGTACTATAATTACTTGTGATGCTATTGATAATTTTTCTCTGTATGTATGTAATTTAGCATCGCCGAGTCCATTCTTCAACCATTCTACGATACCAGTTCGAAAGGAAACTGCCTGACCTATTGACCATCCAATAAATAGCATAGCAAGCCCGGGGGAAATCCATTTATTTTCAGACCCTCCAAGTAAATTCCACATTATAATCAAAATAAGTGCCGACAATGCAAGTGGCAGAATTGTTATTTTGAACCCCATAAATGTCATTTTTACTGGACTAGCCATTATAGATTCATGATCCAAGGTAATTAGGTTTGTAACACGGTCATTATTGGATAGCATCCCAATAAAAAGATAGGACAAAGCCAATGAAATAAACGACATTGCAACAAATTCTTCATTGCTATTAACAAATAACATTAGCACTGATGACAATAGCGCTACTGCGACTATGTGAGGGAGAGTGCGCAGAGATAACATCCTAGTGACTAACTGTATAATGCCTATTTTTTCAATTTGCATATCTTCTTGCTCAGTCAAGGTTTGCACCTGCATACGCGTTAACATCATCTTTGTTAAGTGAGATGTCGTTTTGCCCTTGCCTGATGGCGAAGAAACCTTCCAAAGCTCTTCGCGGTAAACATCGTTGGATAGGTTGTAGGATAGAAGGATTTTCAAATCGGGATGAATTGAAAAATTTCCTTTCTGGATTACCAGTTAATTTGTATGATATGTCTGAAAATAAATGCATAATTAAAGTTGGTTTAACGGATTATAGAGAAACATTAGAGTGCTTGAAGAATGGTAGAGTAGTTAGTATCACCTCTAGTGGTAAAATTAAGCTGGTTAGAGACAGACTTCAGATCGATAAATCATTTCGCAAGCGTTGAAGTGCTTAATCTCTCTCGCATTAAATATGGGAGCCGGCGGCGCAGCACCTCCAGTCAAAGGTCACGATGTGATGATTCTTGTAGGTTCTTCGATACTCCTTGTAACTTTTATTTTACATACATGGGTTGATCCGGTTGAAATTTCGGGATCAGAAAATTGGTCGAAAGTTTTTGAGATGAGCGAAGGTGATGATTTCTCTATAGAAGTTGAAACTGGTGAGTTAAACCTTGTAATAATGACGCCCGATGGTTTAACGATTAATGAATGGGCAATTGATGGAGATTACACCTATACCGCCGATCAAGATGGCGCACACACTTTCACATTGACGAATAGTGATGATTCATCGTCTATGGAGTCAGTTGCCAAATTTAGTTATACAGTTTCTAGGAGCTTGCCGATCTCATTTTTGCTTTATCCTATTGGTGCCTTAATACTTGGATTTGGAATATGGAAAAAGAAGTATAATGAAGAAGAAATCGTAGATGCAGTCCTTGAAGATTAGGATTTTTCAGTGTTCCATTTTATTGTTTCTCCATCATCAATAATTGTATCATCTCCTAATACTAATCGAAAGGAATCATCCAGAGAAAAATCACAATATTCTTCACCCTTGTATATGGGGTTACCATAGCCAGTAATTCTTCTCAAGGCATCGTTTTTAATTACTTCAATATTGATTGGAGGCAAATCATCTCTCAGTTCTATTAATGAAGCTAATTCTGCTGTAATTATTGGATCAATAATAGCGGCATTACAAGGAATTAATTCATCGATGTAAGCAGCATCAAAATTAAAATCATCATCACTTGATTTTAGATTTATTCCAATGCCTAAAACCACATTTATATTATCTCCAATTGACTGACTTTCTGCAAGTATTCCACATACCTTTCTTCCATCTATGATTATGTCATTTGGCCATTTCAGATTTAATCCAGGAACTGGTATTGAATTTATCACTGCTAAAGCTCCGCAAATTTGGAGAAAACCTGGATTAATATCAGGTGAGTTTGAAACAATCCATGAGCCTGCATAAGAACCTTCTATAGAGGTCCACTTTCGAGATTTACGCCCTCGGGCATCTTCTTGAATACCTGCTCTAATATGGGTTCCAACTCCTTCCATTTTCAAAAGGTCAGAGTTGGTTGAACCTGTTTTTTCGATATAATTGTTTGATGCCCCATCCCAGGGATTCCAAAGGCATGTCAGAACCAACTCTTCACCGTCATCAAATGTTAGCTTGTCCCAGACTCTATGGGCCAAACCTCTTCCACTAATTTCTGTTCTACTCAGGGCTAATATTTTACCATGATTGTTTAACAGTTTGTTATTGACAATTGCATTAATCATACGCTGATCAAGACCTAATATGTCATTATCAAGAAAAGAGGCTTCCTCGAGCGGACCAAGAATCTCCTCTTCTGAATTACTTGCAGGTATGTATGGCAAATTCCAAACTATAAGATCAAATTTTTCATTGAATGGAAATCCATCAGGTCCCACTCCTCCCTCAACTATTGTACCCTTTAGTCGATTTTCTTCCATATTTCCCTGTGTTGCTGCAACAGCAAATGGATTAATATCACATGCAAAAACATCCCATCCTAGATAAGATGCACAAATAGACAATGCTCCAGATCCACAACCAATCTCTAAGAATTTCCTTCCTCTGCCTGCTCCCAATGACAAAATACGATTTCCCATTAATTTTGTATCCTCTCTGGGCGGATAAACAGTTGGAGGTATGGTAAGATTAAATTTTATATTATTTTTTAACTCCCATAAAATGCTCTTAGGTGGCCGATTAGTACGGCTAATTTCATCTAAAACATCTTGCTCAGAGAACAACTCTTTATCTGCCATGATTGGTAATCGGTTCCAGCCGAAGCCTTTATGCCTCTTGGTGTTTAGAGCGGTATAAGTGGCTCCACACGCCACATCCGCATAGTCTGGCGTTTAGCGTTGTTTTTTCCCGTCGAAGCCTTTATGAATGGTATACCGGTCGGCCAGCAAGCCCAACAGTTGCATTTGGGTCTGTAGCTTAGTCAGGTAGAGCGACGGGCTTTTAACCCGTCGGCCGCGGGTTCGAACCCCGTCAGACCCGCCTGACAAGCACGGAATCAATGCACTGCGGGCTAAGGGTGTGTGGGTAATGGTCGTTAAATCAGCAACAAAAAAGCGCTTAATGGAGATGGGAATTGCCGAAGAATACGCCCATAAACTGGCTACAGACCGTAATATGAATGACATAAAGTCATTGACGGCGGATGAAATTGCATCAGTCTTAGGTGTTTCAAAAGATGATGAAATTTTCACAGGAGCTATGAATGCTTTAGCAGAGCTCGGTAACCGCAGACAAAAACGTAGAAGCCGTAAAATAACTATTTCTAAGAAGGCTTTAGATGATGATGATTTCAATTTCTCTAGTATCAAATTCAATGTACTAAATCACCATTTAGTTCCACATCAGGAATTAGTCGAACCAGAAGATGAGGAAAGTGAATTAGAACCATGGGGTTTGATGATTGTTGATGATGAAACTGGTGAGACAAGGTTAGCTAAGGAATTATTGCCTAAGATTCTAATTACAGATCCAGTTATCCAAGTAATCAAGGAAACTGTTGAACTAGAAGTCAACAAGAACTCTGAAGATGAAGACCATGTTCCTTTGCCAGCAGGATGGCTATCAGACCGTATACTGAAAGTTGTACGTAAATCACCTTCTGCAGGCGTATCAGTTGCATACCGACTGATTGTGGAGGGCAGTTGAGTTTGAGGTGATATTATGAAGGAAATTATTGAATCATTTTTTAGAGAGCGCAGTTTGGTAAATCACCAACTAGCATCATATGACGATTGTATACCTTCAGGTGACAATTCCTTGTCACGTATGGAGAAAATTGTTCGCGCAATACGCGTAGGTACAGATGAAGAAGTTGAAGATGAAAATGGAGGGTTAATCAAACTTGACGTGATTGACCAAGACATCATTATACGTGTCAAAAACATAAACCTTGGCGAACCAAATATTAGAGAAGCTGATGGTTCAGATCACCCTTCAACACCCATGGAATGCAGACTTAGAAAATTAACATATATGTCCCCTGTGAAAATGGATTTCACAATTTACCGCAATGGAGTTCCTGGCCAACCGGAAAAGGGAGTTCAAGTTGGAAATATGCCAATTATGGTCAGGAGTCGCAGATGTAATTTACACGCAAATCATATTGCAGGTGACAAAGTTTTGCACCCTAATACCAGTGAAGAAGATCGTAAATTATGGGATGGATTACTTCGAAATAAGGGTGAAGATCCGTTAGATCCTGGTGGCTATTTCATAATTAATGGAACCGAGAGAGTATTAATTTCAATGGAAGATTTAGCACCAAATCGTGTTACTGTTGAAATCAATAAGAGGTATGCAAAGCGTACAGAAGTTGCAAAGATATTTTCACAAAAAGATGGAATGAGAAAGCCTCTAACAGTTGAAAAGCGCCGTGATGGAATGCTAATGGTAAAGATTAGCACTGCTGGAACTACTGCAATTCCTGTTGTACTTTTGATGAGAGCACTTGGTATTGAAAACGATCAAGAATTGTTCCAAGCAATCGCTGGACCTACAGAGACATTCAAGTATATTGTAGCTAATATTAATGAAGTTAAGGACAATGAGGAATACGCTGTTGATTCTCTAGAAGAAGCACACCAATGGTTGGAGAAAAAGTTTGCAGCAGGACAGCAGAAGGAATATCGTGAAGCACGGGTTAATCAATTACTTGATCGTGAATTATTGCCACACTTAGGAGATTCTACAGAACACCGTAAAAAGAAGGCTATATTCCTTGGGAGAATCGTAAGGCAAGTTCTTGAAATGGCAATAACAAATCGTAAGCCAAATGATAAAGATCATTATGCAAACAAGAGAGTACGTCTGGCAGGAGATTTAGTAGAAGATTTATTCAGAGTTTCAATGGGACAGTTAGCACGTGATTTGAAGTACCAATTAGAACGTCATCACAACCGTAAACGTGAACTTAAGATTACATCTTGTTTGAGGCCAGATGTACTTACTAGTAAAATAATGCATGCGTTGGCTACTGGTAATTGGGTAGGCGGCCGTAGTGGTGTAAGTCAATTATTGGACAGGACAACATACCTATCTGCACTTTCACATATGAGGAGAGTCACAAGCCCTCTAGTTCGTAGCCAACCTCATTTCGAGGCAAGAGATTTACACCCTACACAATGGGGTAGGTTATGTCCAAACGAAACACCTGAAGGTCAGAATTGTGGTCTTGTGAAGAATGCTGCGCAAATGATAGACATTTCTGAAGCGGTTCCTGAAATAGAGATACAATCTAGACTTGATGAGATGGATGTATTCCAACCTGATGATTGGACAGATGGTGATAGAATACACGTAAATGGAGATATATATGGTATCCACAAGCGTGGTAAAAATCTAGTTAGGCAATTCAAGAATGCACGTCGCAGAGGAGCAATAAGATCAGAGGTATCTGTACGTTATGACGAAGCAAATCGTGATGTATTTATCAATACAGACAAGGGACGAATCCTTCGACCTGTTTTGATTCTTTATGATGGAGCACCCAGATTAACTCAAGAACATCTTGCAGATGTTTCTTCTGGAGAATTAACATTCAAGGACCTTGTAAACGAAGGAGTTATTGAGTGGATTGATGCTGAAGAAGAAGAAGACCTATACATAGCACCAAAGCCATTTGTTCTACCCGAAAAGGTTCCTGAAGGTAATGAGTATGCAGGACGTCCAGTAAGTAGCTCAGCAGTAAAATGGCTTAACTTGGGACAACCTGGTGCGGAAACTGCAAAATTACAAGCTAGAATTAACATGCCTAATGGAGAGCAAGGAGATGCAGTATTCGAGGTGCCACTTCTATATAATTCAGAATATACACACTGTGAGATAGATCCACAACTAGTTTTGGGTGTTTGTGCATCATTAATTCCTTATCCAGAACACAATTCAACACCGCGTGTTACTGGAGGAACTGCAATGGTAAAACAATCTCTAGGTTTGCCAAGTTCAAATTATCGCCTAAGGCCAGATACAAGACTTCACGTGTTACATTATCCGCAGCGTTCTATAACACACACTACTGCTATGGATACAACTAATTTTGATGAAAGGCCTGGAGGTCAAAATTTCATAGTAGCTGTAATGAGCTTGCATGGTTACAATATGCAGGATGCAGTGATTATGAATAGTTCAAGTATAGAGCGTGCTCTTGGCCGTTCTACATTTAATCGAACATATAATGCAGAGCGCAGAAGGTTCCCTGGTGGACAAGTCGAAGAAATAGAAATTCCTGGAACTGGACTTGAGGAAGTAAAAGGACTCAAACCAGTAGGTGCATACGATCACCTTGAAGGTGATGGTTTGCCTCATCCAGAGAAATACTTAGAGGGAGGAGATGTCTTAGTAGGCAAAACAAGTCCTCCGCGATTTTTGGAAGAAACTGGCGCAGGTGCATTCTTACAGGCACAAGAACGTAGAGAATCCTCTATGTTAATTAGACACGGCGAAAAAGGTTGGGTTGACAATGTGTATGTAACAGAATCACTAGATTCAGGCAGATTGGTTAGGTGTATGGTAAGATCTCACAAAGTGCCTGAAGTTGGTGACAAATTCGCTTCAAGACATGGACAAAAAGGTGTTATTGGAAGGCTCGTAAATGCTGAAGATATGCCATTTACAAGGGACGGAATTGTTCCGGATTTGATTATCAATCCCCACGCTATTCCTTCAAGGATGACAGTTGCACACGTTCTGGAAATGATTGGTGGAAAGGTTGGTTCCTTAGAAGGTCGTAGAATTGATGGTACAGCCTTCAGAGGAGAAAAGGAAGGAAGCCTTAGAGATGGATTAGTACGTAATGGATACGATCACACCGGCCGTGAAGCAATGATTAACGGTGAAACAGGAGAAACATATCCAGCCGATATTTTCGTTGGCTGTATCTATTATCAAAAGTTGCACCACATGGTTTCAGGAAAAATACATGCAAGAAGTAGAGGAAGAGTTCAGATCTTGACTCGACAACCTACAGAAGGCCGTGCACGCCAAGGTGGTTTGCGATTCGGAGAGATGGAGCGTGATTGTTTGATTGCTCATGGAGCTTCGATGGTCATTAAAGACCGTTTACTTGACGAGTCGGATGGAATTGACTTATTCGTGTGTGCCCAATCTGGACATATAGCATGGTTTGATCCTAAACGGAGAACATATGTTTCACCGATACATGGTGATGGTGCAGAAGTCTACAAAGTACAGACTTCATATGCATTCAAATTGCTACTAGATGAGATGAAGAGTCTCGGGGTTGCAATGCGCTTAGAACTGGAGGACCGAAGATGAATCGAAATAGTACTACAATGATTCCAAAAAGGATTGCTGGAATAAGATTTGCACTTATGGATCCAACTGAGATTCGTAAGATGTCGTCTGTAGAAGTTAAGACAGCAGATACATACAAGGACGATGGACACGCGTTTAGGCAAGGTTTGATGGACCCTCATATGGGTGTCATAGAGCCGGGTTTGGTTTGTCCTACTGATAATTGTAAGTATGACGAAAGCCCAGGTCACTTTGGACATATCCAACTTGAATTACCTGTTATACACATTGGTTTCGTGAATTTAATCAAGACTGCATTGAAGGCAACATGTAATTCATGTAGTAAAATATTGCTTCATGATGCTGCAGGAACTCATCCATCAAACCCTGAACTTTCAGAACAAGACTTCTACCGTGCACGTGTTAGAGATTTGATTACTAAACACGGTGTGGGGTCGACAGAATTTGCTAAAATAATTAAGGAAATTGAAAAGATTACATCAGGTACCAAGAGAACAATTTGTATGCATTGTAAGGCTCAACAAGGAAAGATTGTACTTGATAAGCCAACAACATTCAAGGAAAATATTGCAGCTCAAGGCGGCGGTAAAGCCACAGAGAGAAAATTGAATGCTCGTGATATAAGGGAATGGTTAGCTGGAGTTCCAGATGAACACCTTATTTTCATAGGAATGAATAAAGCAAATCGTCCTGAATGGATTGTTCTAAAGGTTTTACCAGTGCCACCAATTACTGTAAGGCCATCAATTACACTTGATTCTGGAGATCGTTCTGAGGATGATTTAACTCACAAATTAGTCGATGTATTGAGAATTAATCAGAGGTTAAGAGAAAATAGGGATTCAGGAGCTCCACAATTAATCGTGGAAGATTTATGGGAGTTGCTACAGTATCACGTAACTACTTATTTTGACAATCAGACAAGCGGAATTCCTCCAGCAAGGCACCGTTCAGGTAGAACTTTGAAAACTCTTACACAGAGACTCAAGGGTAAGGAAGGCCGTTTCAGATCAAATTTGTCTGGAAAGCGTGTTAATTTCTGTGCAAGATCAGTAATTTCACCAGATCCATATCTTGGTATAAACGAAGTTGGAGTCCCTACTAAGATAGCGAAAGAATTGACTGTACCAATACGAGTTACAACCAGAAACCGTGAACAAATGAGGCAGATGATATTACGAGGGCCTGATGTACATCCTGGTGTAAATTATGTAATCAGAGGAGATGGGCGCAGAGTTAGAATTAATCAGAGAAGTAGACTGATTAATGCTGGTTTCCGCTGTCATAATTCTGAATGTTCTGAAGAGACTACCACACGTTTTGATATTCATCAAGTACTACCTGCTCCTAATTTCTTACCGGGCTTGGTCATCAAGAAATTCATCACACGTCAAGAAGCAGTTGAGGGCGGTGAAGAATTAGTAACATATGCGATAGATGAGCAGGCTACTCTGTCAAATCTCCGAGGAGAAGACGAAAATGGACACCCTCTACCAGAAGATGATGCTGGAGCTATACTTCACCATCGCTGGAAGTGGGAATTAGCAAATCCAGATACTGAATATCCAGATAATTTGAAAGTTTCTTGTCCACACTGTGGAAGCCCTGACAATGAGTGGGGAGAGAGAACACGCACTGAAGATAGACTTGCAACAGTAGATATACAGGGTAATCCAAAACCAGGATTACTAGTTGAAAGACACTTAATTGATGGAGATGTTGCAATTTTCAATCGTCAACCTTCATTGCACAGGATGTCCATGATGGTTCATGAAGTAAGAGTTATTCCCGGACATACATTTAGATTTAATTTAGCTGTGTGTACGCCATATAACGCTGATTTTGATGGTGATGAAATGAATCTTCACGTCATACAAGGAGAGGAAGCACGTGCTGAAGCTAAGATCTTAATGCGTGTTCAAGAACATATATTGACTCCAAGATATGGTGGTGCTGTAATAGGCGGCATACACGATCACATTTCAGGAGCTTACTTGTTATCTAGGCCAGGAACTAAGATTTCCAAACGCAATGCTTTGGAAATGTTAGGTAATATTGGCTATACTGGAAAATTACCAAAGCTCAGAAAAGAAGGTAAGTTTGAATATTTCAATGGCGAAGATATAGTTTCAGTAATTATACCTGAAAATATACACCTCAGGTTTAGAAGTCGTTCAAATGACGATGTTGTTGTTAAGAAGGGACAAGTAACTGGAACTTTGGATAAGAGAGCAATTGGTGCAGAAGACGGTCGCCTTCTTGATGCGATTGTTCAAACCAACGGTTCTACCAATGGAGCAAAATTCTTGGATGAATTTACACGATTATCCATAGGTGCATGTACTTCTCTTGGATTTACTACTGGAATTGATGATGAAGATTTACCTCAAGAGGCGTTAGATGCAATCGAAAAGCATAATGCAGATGCAAGAGAAGAAGTGCAAAAGGAACTCGAGAAATTCGGAAAGGATGGAAGAGGCTATGAAACTAGGCCAGGTAGAACTCCTCAAGAAACACTTGAAGAGAATATCATGGTTATTCTTGATCTAGGTAAGCAGGCAGCAGGTGATGTTGCTAAAGACTATTTGAATCAAGAAGGAACTGCCAATGCTGCTGTAGGAATGGCAATCTCTGGCGCTCGAGGTTCAATGGATAACTTGACTATGATGGCAGGATCTATTGGCCAGGCTAAAGTTCGCGGTGCACGTCTTGAGCGTGGATATCATAAGCGTGTTTTACCACATTTCAAGAGAGGAGGTCTTGGAGCTCAAGAGAAAGGTTTCATTTCATCTTCATTCAAGCGTGGTCTTGAACCTACTGAATTCTTTATGTTATCAGTTTCAGGTAGAGAGTCTTTAGTTGATACAGCGGTACGTACAAGTAAGTCAGGATACATGCAGAGGAGATTGATTAACGCTATGGATGATTTGAAAGTCTTCAATGATGAAAATCTCTCTGTACGCAATACTGCAAATCGAATCATACAATTTTCATATGGAGAAGATGGTATAGATCCAAGCCGTGGTGTGCATGGTAAACCATTCAATATTGATGTCGTAGTTGATGAAGCATTAGGTACAGATGGACCTGTGAAGGTTGAGGATATGGAATACAAAGATTCAGAAGATAAGAATTTCGATCTCGGTTATGGCGAAGGAGATTCTGAAGCAGCTGCAGGAGGTGAGGTCTGATGGTAGTTAAGAGTGCAACAAAAAAGAAACTCATGGATATGCTAGTTCCTGAAGAATATGCTCACAAATTGGCAGATGATCGTAAATGGGATGACGTAAAAATCCTAACAGCACAAGAAATAGCAAAATTGTGTGAAACAGATTCCGACACTGCAGCAAAACTTCATGGAATAATTACTGGAGCTAATTCTTCAAATAGAGATTCCACAGGAGATGCTAATTCTGCAACAACATCAGTTCGTATGCGTAGAGGACCAAGACGTCGTCGTACCGCAAAAACAGCACAAGAATTACAACCTTATGATTCTGAAGCCAAACTAAGTTCATACAGAGATGATTTAGAAGAAGAATCTGTTTACGTAGCAATTCGAAAGGCTGCAGAAGATGCAGGACATAAATTTAGTCAGCAAACAATACATGATTTAACTGCTGCAGTTCATAACCGTGATAAGCAGAAATTAACCAAGAAGCAAGCAGAATCATTAGTCAAAGAAGCGGCCAAGGCCCAAGATATGGCAATGATTGATCCATACGAAGCAGCAGGAATAATTACTGCACAATCTATTGGTGAACCTGGTACTCAGATGACCATGCGTACATTCCACTATGCTGGAGTTGCTACTGTAAACGTCACTCAAGGTCTACCGCGTATTATAGAGATTGTCGATGCTAGAAAGGTACCAGATACACCTACAATGACAATTTATCTAGAAAAAGGTAAGAATGATAACGCAACTGAAGCTAGAAAATTAGCAGCATCGATTGAGATAACAACAACTGTAAATATTGCAGATATTCAAACCGATGTAGCTCAAAGACGCTTGGTATTGAAATTGAAGAAGGGCGCTATGAAACAAAAAGGAATGACAGGGGCAGAGGTTAAGGATAAATTAGAACGTGCTTTGAGGCTTTATGTTTCTGCAGATAAAGAAAAGAATCCTTCAAATTTGACACTAATCCCAGGAATTCAATCCGAGGACGAAATGAAAACATTGGCTGAGAATCCACCGTCATATACTGAACTTTTACAGTTAGAGGATAAAATTAGAGACCTTAGATTGAAAGGTGTTCCTAATGTTGAACGTGCAAATCTGCAATTAGATGACAAGACTGGTGAGTATTACCTTTCTACAATTGGATCTAATCTCGCAAGAATTTCTGACATGGACGGCATAGATAGGTCTCGAACATATACTAACAATATTATTGAGATATACAATTATCTTGGAATTGAAGCTGCTCGACAGGCAATTATCAATGAATTACAATCTACTTTAGATGGTGCTCGCCTTGAAGTAGATGTTAGGCATTTACTGATGGTTTCAGATGTAATGACTAGTGAAGGAGAGGTAAGAGCAATAGGAAGACACGGTGTGTCTGGAACAAAGCATTCTATATTGGCTCGTGCAGCATTCGAAGTTACTGTTAACCATCTGCTAAAGGCGGGTATAATTGGTGAAAAGGATAACTTAACTGGCGTGGCAGAGAACATTATTGTTGGTCAGCCAATTTCATTAGGTACAGGTTCAGTTGAACTTTATTACATACCAGAATGATTCAATATTTAACATTGAGAAGCAATATGTGGAGGAATGAAATATGGACATAAGTAGACAATTGAAAATTGCAAGTACAACTGGAAATCTGTTATTTGGACAGCGGCAAGCTATTGATGCATGTACAAAGGGAAATGCTAAATGCATTATTTTAGCAGCAAATTGTCCACAAGATTACGTGGATAATTTGGCAGCGAAGCACCCTGAAGTAACCGTACACCAAACAACCATTGTCAATAGAGATCTAGGGGTGGCATCTGGGAAGCCATTTAGCGTATCTACAATCACTGTGCTTGATGCAGGTGATTCAGAATTGTTGTCTTTGCGTACTAATGTTGAGTGAAACTCAAGGACGGGCTCTATCAAGACCTGGACATGGGGCCAGAATTGTTACCGTTGCTGAATAGCCTCGGTGTCAGTCTTGATTGTGGCTCAATACCACTAACTTCACCTGGTGTAATATCATGGCTTGGGCGAATAAAAGAGGTAACCCCTGAGCAAATGAAGAATGGTCTGAGCCCAGGTATGGAAGTCTGGACGTCAGGACAAGGTTTTGCACCCCTAGACCTCGCATCAGTCGAATCTTGGTTGATTGATACGCCGAGAGGAGATCATCTATTAATCGCACTCCGGGAACTTTCAATGGATATCTCAGACATTCCTATAAGACAAGGTAGAAGTGTTATAGTTTGGTCTAAAAATGACCTCGCGGCTTTTGTAGGAAAAGCAGTATTAGATGGAACCTTATTTTTGAGTGATGAAAAATTAGAAACAGAACTTGATGATGAATCACAAGATCAAATATTGTTTATTGGTAGTGGGCCTTTTGTTTTGAAAGCAGAAGCAGATTTCACTGTCGTTGATGAAGCAGGTTTAGATTTAGCTTCCTCCCGTCCTATTTTGTTGGAAGCAAGAATTCATAGAGTAATTGGTACAATAAAAGGACCAGAAGAAGAAACTGTTGACAGTTGGGTGTTAGATTGCGAGGGTTTGTTCAAGGTTGATAATGTGGAATTATTTCAAAGAGCACCAATGCTGAGAAGACAGAAAATGAATTTAGCGGCAAATCCAGATTTCACGGATTCATTGTCTGAAAGACGTGCACATGATGATGGCTTTGGGTCATTATTACATTGGTGGAGATTTCAAAACGATAGCGCTAAAGTCGAAACATACAACGTGTTAGTACCTGCTCACATGGGTAAAAATGGTTATGGGGAAACATGGATTTTTAACAATTTAACCAAGACTTTACACACTAACATTTGAACAAAGGATTCATCACCCTTGAGCATGACCGAAGGTCATGCGCTCTCATCTTGTCATGAGTATAGTAGCCTTGATGTTATTATCTGGATTCACTCCATCGGAACAGATTTCAGTATTAGAAGAAGATTTGAAAATATCATTTGCAGATTCTGAACCTACAATGTTAGAGAGTGCAGGTTCATCATCTGGTCATGTTAATTCTTCATTTATTGAAGCAGCAATGGATGGTTGGATAATTAGTGGAGATACTAGGAATAACATGCAATTCGGGCCACTTAATTTGGCAGCGACATCTTCACAAAATGGTGGAAATGATGCAGATTCATATATTGCAAAAATTGATTCTGATGGAAATTGGATGTGGGCAACAATGCCTGATGCCACAGCAGGCCTTATTTTCTTAGATGCAATGACTACAGATACGAATGGAGATATTTACATTGGAGGTCTTATTTGGGGTCAGGTTGATTTTGGATCTACAATACTGACAACCTCAAATGGAGGAGGCGACGGTTTTGTAGCAAAATTAGATCCACAAGGTAATTGGTTATGGGCAACTGCGTTTTCTACAACCCCAGAGAGTAATGGCAGTAGTTGGGTAAGAGGTTTAGCTTTTGATGCAACTGGCAACTCCAACGGAATAATAGCGAGTGGTTCACAATCTGGAATAACCACATTTGGTACCCACCAATTAAATAATACAGATATTGAATATTTGGTAGTTAGTATAGATCCATTTACCGGTTTAGTTAACTGGGTCGAATCGGCAGGAGGTCTTGGAACTGACATTGGATATGATATTGGAGTTGACTCGAATGGAAATATTTGGCAAGTTGGCGTCACTAGTGGAACTTTCACCGCTAATGGTCAATCACATCAGGCAGTAAGCCAACAGGATACGGTTGTAGTAAAATGGACTCCAGTATTCAATAATGGCGCACAAGTTTCAATTGTGAAAGGAATAGCAAGTAATTCAGGTATGCTCAGTATACCTGATGATTTAGTTGTAACATCAACAAATGATGTAGTAGTTGCTGGTGTGTTCATCGGAACGTTAGATGCAGGTAATCAGAAAACAGTTACAGATCAGGGAAGTAATGGAGATGCCTTTGTTGTGAAAATTGGTTCAAATGGTGCAACCTCATGGATTACTTCAGCAGGTTCTGGTGGCCAGTTAGATTGGGCCACCTCTGTACGTGAGAATAAAGATGGAGATTATGTAGTAGGCGGCCAATATAGCGGTACAGCCTCCTTTGATGGAAATTATATCACATCAGCAGGCTCTGGTGATGGATTCATAGCCCAACTTGATAACATGGGTAATTGGGACTGGGTTGAGAGTATTGGAGGGCCAGATTATGATATCTTTTCAGATGTCGCAGTCAATGATACTGGTAATTATTCTGGGACAGGATCATACCAATCTACAATAAACAAAGGAACACAATCAATCACTTCATCTGGAGGACTAGACATATTCATTTGGGCAATTGATCCAGCACAAAATGCCGACAGAGATAATGATGGAGTAAATGATCAAGAGGATAATTGTCCTGATGATAATAACCCCTTGCAAATAGACAGTGACCTAGATTCAGATGGTGATGAATGTGACTATGATGATGACAATGATGGAATAACTGACAATAACGGTGATGATTGCCCGAGGGGTGGTTCATGGAATTGGACAAGTAATCAAAATACAGATTTTGATAATGATGGATGTAAAGATGATTCTCCTGAAGATTTAGATGATGACAATGATGGAGTCTTAGATGTAGATGACTCCTGTCTTACTTCGTATACACCTCCACGTGGATGGTGGACATCAGATTCTGGAAATGACGTTGATGGGGACGGTTGTAGAGATTCTGATGAAGATTTGAATGATGATAATGATGAATTTGACGACGCATCAGATGATTGTTCTAAGGAATATGGTACTTCCAATCTAGGTTCTTACAATGGTTGTTTAGACAGAGATGGTGATGGTTATGCAGATGTAGAAGACAGTTGTCCTTTAACAGCAGGTGATTCAACATTTGGTGGATCTTTAGGTTGCCCGGATAGTGATGGTGACGGGTGGCAAGATACGCAAGATGATTTACCAAACGACTCTTCGCAGTGGGAAGATTATGATGGTGATGGGTTTGGTGATAATCCAGATGGAAACAATTCAGATGATTGTATTAATATTCCAGGGGAATCAGTCTTAGATAGATACGGTTGCCCCGATCAAGACGATGATGGATACTCTACTGCTGATGATAATTGGCTCATTTCTGATGGTGCAGATGCGTTCCCCTTGGATCAGACTCAATGGTCAGATTGGGATGAGGATGGATTTGGTGACAATTATGGAAATTTGAGTTGGGAAGATAGGCCATCACAATGGCCTGGTGAGTATTATTCCTATGCACAAAACCAAGATGCATGTCCAACATTAGCTGGAGACTCATGGAAGGAAGATATTTTTGGATGTCCCGATAGTGATAGTGATGGTTGGGCTGATAGTATGGACGCTTTCCCTGGAGACCCTAATGAGTACAGGGATAGTGATGGAGATAGTTACGCAGATGGAAATGATGGTTGTCCAAATTTGGCAGGTAACTCGACTGAAGATCGTAAAGGATGTGGGGACTTTGATTCAGATGGTTGGTCTGATCCAGAAGTCGGCATCTGGGATGTATCTGATGGTGCAGATTGGGCACCTCTAGATCCTACCCAATGGTCTAATCAGGATGGAGATAATTACGGAGATAATATGTTTGGAACATTAGCCGACCAATGTCCAGAAGAATTTGGCACATCATTTATGATGGATCATTATGGCTGCATTGATTCTGATGGAGATGGTTGGGCAGATGTCATGGATGCATTCCCAGATCAGATGACCCAATGGAATGATACTGACGGTGATGGCTTTGGAGATAATTTTAATGGATTAAATCCCGATGAATGCCCCTTAGTAGCAGGCGTTGAAAAGGAAAATGGCTGTGAGGAGGTAATAGAAGAAGCATCTTCAATTTCAACTACAGTTTTGGTTGCTGGCGGTGGAGGAATACTACTAGTAATTGGATTAATTGTTGGTTTAGTGTTAATGCGTCGCTCTAATGATGATTCGGAAAAGAGTTGGGGAGGAGCTCCTACAATGCCTGATATGAGTGCACAACCTGCTGGTCAGCAATTTTACCAGCAACCTGTTCAAAACACCCAACCAGCATACTCTCAACCAGTACAACAAACGTATACTCAGCCAGTACAACAAACAATTCCACAGACGAATAATCAGCAAGATAATGGTCGTACAGAATACCAACAAGTACAGCCAGTATTGATGCCTACCCCGAGTGCTGCACCCGCAGCCCCCTCTGTCGATATGGTTGGAAGTATGCGTTCAGATAATAATGAATGGTTAGAATATCCTGCTGGAGCAGGTGCTTGGTATATGCGGGATCAAACATCACGTCAATGGATTCGAAAGATTTGAGGGTTCAGCATGATTGAAGTTGTCCTGCTTGGTTCAGCGCAGGATGGTGGAGTTCCTCAGGTTGGTTGTAATTGCTGTATTGATTTGAAGCAGAGATATCCTGTATCCATAGGTTTGAGTGATTCTGATGGTGGTAAACATTTATTTGAAGCCACACGCAATCTTGGAGAACAATTGCGGTTATGGGGTGTAACCGAAGTGGATTCAGTATTTTTGACACATGCACATTTCGGACATGTAGACGGTTTAGGATTATTCGGAAAGGAAACTATGGGCGTAAAAGGAATAAACCTTTATTGCTCAAAATCAATGTCATCATTGATAGAGAGAACTCCAAATTGGTCATTGCTATTGACAGATGGTGTATTCAATCTAAATTCTGAATCAGAAGTAAAGTTCCCAGGAGTTTCGATAGAGTCACTAAAAATTCCTCATCGTTCAGAGCTTTCTGACATGCATGCTTACCTATTACGCGGTGATAAAACTCTACTTTTCTTACCAGATCATGATACTTGGTCAGAAACATTAGAGGGTAAAGATATCCGTACTTGGCTTTCAGATTTAGGCGTTGACATAGCACTAATTGATGGTACATTCATGTCAGAGGATGAACTTCAAAATAGAGATCAATCCAAAATACCTCATCCTCCAGTAAAACAAACATTGCAGATGTTAGGTCAAAGACAAAAAGGAGATCCAGAAATAGTGTTCATACATTTGAACCACACCAACCCACTATGCTATGATACAAATCCAGTTTCGAGCCTAGGTTGGAAAGTAGGAATAGAAGGTATGAGATTTATCATCTGAAATAGTAGTATAACTCCATTGATACTATTATTGATAAAACAATTGAGCCCCATGTTACAAGTTGATTTTTTGTAGGTTTAATATGCTCTAGCCACGGATCTTTGTTGACAATTAGCATTGTGAAATGTGCAATTATTGCTGCACTCATTCCGGGCACTGTGTCAAATACATCATTATTCAGACCTAGGATTCTCCATCCTACAACTCCTACTAATGCTGCAAGCATCATAATACAAGAATGCGCAGTAGTTGGTTGATATCCTAGGAATCTTAAAATCAATAATGGAACAAACATTGAACCTAAACCATATACTGCCAATACCACTAATGAAAATACAGAATTATTGTTTGTGAGGTATGCGAACAATGAAATTGCTGTAGCAATCATTGCCATTGTGATTGTCGTAAGTTTTGCCTTTTTGTGATCTTGAGCCCAGCTTGGAAACAAATCATCAGTGATTGCTGCAGTACAAGCTAATACTTGGCTATCTGCTGTAGACATTGTTGCAGCAAAAATCGAAGCAAGAATTACACCTACCCAAAAAGGGTCAAGGATATCCATCGCTAATTTTGGAAGGGCTAATTCGGGGTCAAAACCGCTTTCCACGGGAAAAATCGCTCTACTCGAAAGTCCAATTAAAACCATCAATATGATGAATGGGGTTTGCCAAACAAAGAACCATATACAAGCTTGTTTTCTATCTTTGTCACTTTCCAATGTCATTATCCGAGATACTACTTGTGGTTGCCCAGCAACTGCCATGCCTCCCAAAAAGAAAGAAAAAATCCACATAGATAATCCCAATCTTAGACCCTTTGGTGTTAATGATACTAAGTCTGGATCAGTATTTTTTAGGGTTTCATGAAGTCCACTGAACCAGCCAACTTCACTCATAGCAACATAGCATAGTATACTTGATCCTACAATCATTACACAGGATTGTGCAGCATCTGTCCAAATAGATGCCCGAATTCCACCTGCCGTACAATATAGTATGACTAGAATATATCCAATAATGATACCAACACTTTCATTCCATCCTAGCATTGCAAAAAGTGCCTTTCCACCACTAGAAAGTTGTGCTGCAGCATAAATTAACAGAAAAACCACAGAGAGAAATGCTGCAAGTTTTGCCTCTGGCGCACCTTTGATTTTAGCTACCAAACTTGAAAGAGACCGCACGTTACGTTCCTTGCCTTCAGATTGTATACGTTTGAAAATCCAAATCCAAGCAAATAATTGACCAAATGTTGAGACTGTCGCAATCCAAATTGCTGAATAACCCATTAACCACATAAATCCAATAAATCCAATGAACATGTAGCCCGAGTTCCAAGTAGAAACAGCACTAAGAGCTGCTAGTGCAGGATGTATTCCTCTGCTTGCTACCAAATAGTCATCAGTATTGTTTTCCTTTACCATTACTGAGGATAACCCTACACCTGCAAAGATTAACATGAAAAGCAAGAAAGAGAATAGAACAACTAAATCCATTCTCTTACCTCTGTTTATGTTAGAACTTCAAGAAGCCTATCTTGCTCTGCGGCCTTACGTATTTCCATTGCGATTCTCCGGCCACTGGAAACAGGTTTCCTCCAAGTTGCATTTCCATATGGATGCCCCACGGAAACATGTACATTGGTGCCTCCACCAAGTCTTGGTGCTACATCATAGATAGAGTAATTCATGTCCTTATCTATGCAAGTTTGTAAACAAAATGGGCCAACAATCCCTGGGTCATAATGTTCCTTCGATGCAGTAATGAATTTCTCACCAAGCTCAAATGCATTTTCAAGTAGTGATTCCCTTATCGTGGCAGTGTTATGCCCAACAACGGTCATCTCTGGAATTTGTTGATGTATTGGCATGGTCATCTGTTGTGGTGCTGGTAGACGTACATGCCCGTCGAGTGACGATTCAAATCTCCAATCAACGCCAAGTAGTTCGAGTTTTGACATTTCATCTTCAATAGGGCTATAAAAGAAATTTAGATTGAAAACGGGGCCAATAACATATCTCTCGATACGTGCACCATCAAGACTTTGTTGGTCGATAATACCCTCCTTAAGTAGTGCCTGACTTTTTTCAACATATTCATCATATGAGGCACAAGTAAAGAATCCACGTTCAAGTTTCTTTTGTGCATGGTGCAATTTCACAATTACCAAACAATCAATCTCCTGTGGGTCTTCGATGGCTTCAGGGTATGGCAAACCTGCTTTGTCGAGAATCCAATAATAATCTTGATCTTCTGTTCTTTCTTCCATGCGTAGCATATTACGAGAACCAAACATTGGAACATGGAAATTATTTTCAACATCATCTATTGAAGAATAAGATGTAAATGAACGGTTTGGAATATATACTACGTTACGTTTGCGCATTTCTTCCTGCATTTCTGGTTTCATTACGTCATTGAAAGAATTCATGACAACAGTTTTGTCAACCATACCTCTGACAACACGTCCCGATGAACTTCGTTTAGTTTTGAAGTAATTAGAATATGTTTTTTCACGTCCCTTCTGACAGTATGCCACAGTCGGAAAACCCTCTTCAATTGCACCATCACAGATATCCAAAGCAGAGTGGCTAGCAGTCATACCTATGCGTAATTTCAAACTATCATAGTCTTCAATGATTGCATTGATATCATCTTTATCAATCATCGAATCATCTCTTATCATGGGGGTAATCAAGCGGGCTCATCAATCTATTCAAAGCGTTGAAGTTGCATTAACTCCTCTGTGGATAGCGTATCTCCACTCATCAATTTGCTCATTAGATCTTGAACCTCGACACGAGACTCGCGTTGGTCTTCTCCAGTGACAGCACCGCGCATTGCTCGCAACATATCTTGTATGGAATGCAAGCACCTTAGTGCTACAATGTAGAAATGATGTGCTTTATCTGCCTCTTTTTTGGAACGTCGTAATTCTCTATGTGAAGACTCAGCCTTTTCACGCTGGCGATCAACCTCTTTGTTCCATTGTAGCATTAATTCATGTGCTTCTTGTGCAGCCTTTGCTGCAGATTGGACTTCAATGTGTGCACTTTCTTGCTCTTCCATTGCAGCACGTAATTCTCCACGGGCTTCTTTAAGATCAACATTACCTTCTTCGGCATTTTTCTTTTCACGAATTTCTGCACTCAATTTTTTCATACGTTCCATGACTTTTTTCTCATTTTTCCCAGTATGTCGTCCTTGTTCGAATTCACTTTCCAAGCGTGAAAGTTCTCTACGTAACGAATGAACAGTGATTTTTTTCTCCTTGCGACCTCTACGGTCCTTTTGACCAGTGTCCTTTTCACGTCTCTCTTCATCAAGGAGTGATTTTGCTGCTTTAACCTTTTTATTTGCCTCTGATCTGATGGATTTCTTTTCACGAACCAGATCGTTCATTTGTTCTCTAATTTCGCGTTGTTCGCGAACATTTTGAATAAGTTCTCTTACTTCAGCGTTGAGCTCATTACGTGACACAGTGTGCTCTTTTGTGCGAGTATTCCATTCATCGCGAGTGCTTCTATATTCTGTTGCTTTTTGGTCTACTAGTTTCCTTCTTTCATCCAGCATTACCTTGATGTCACTCATTCGTATTCGCACCTGTTCGCTGGCAGTTCCCACTCCTCAGCACCTCGGCGAATGCCAACTTCCCTATGAAGCCTCCCGTAGGGAGGCAAATCATGATAGTTCCGTAATTGAGTTAATAGCTTCATCAATCATTAGCCTCATTTTTCCAAGATTTCCACCGGATTCACAAATAATGCACACAACATCACCACAATCAATCCTACCTGCTATAACAGTGTTTTTTTCACCTACAATTGTTATTAATTTGTTTCCATTATTAATTTCTAGTATTTCAACTAGGGAACTAAAGTCAAAAACAGGTCCGTGATTTTCTATCACAAAACCATCTTGCGATAGCAAAGCAGCAGAAACTATTGCATCATCGGCTGCTAAATCTCTGATTACACTACTCCGCACATTATCACGTAATGGTGGAAGGATTATCTCAATTGCGCTTATATTTGTCCACGCATCATGTATCCAATCCCGCTTGAATAGTATCCAACAAGGTCTTGCACAATATTCAAACCTCTCTTTTTGTAGAATTCAATTGCAAAATTGTTGTCTCCCCTTACTTCTAATTGTATGAAATTTCTACCTTCAAGTTTTGCAGCATCAACTAAGAGATTCCATGCTTGGTTTCCAAGCCCAATTCCTTGATAGTCTGAATCAATGGCAAAAGCAACAACTCTAACTGTATCTTCTTTGAATGGTTTTGCCCACATGACGCCTCTTATCATTTTGTTTTCGTCAAGTAGTAACAAATTTCCTGACCATTCAGGAATGGGTAGAGTTTTCACACTTTCTGGAATATATATTTCTCCAGTCTGGTCAAGGAATAGTTGCCTGATTACTTCGACCATCTCCGAATCTAACTGTTTGGGGCTAGGTCCTAAGATCCAACTTGCTGCCATATCAATCAGTGTGCAATTTAGGTTAGTCTTTTTTCTGGTAAGAACTTCGTTTACCACGATGTGCGCCGAAGTTGCTAAGTTTTTTCATCCCAGCTTTTTTGGACGAAGACCGTTTTTCTTTTTTCGAAGAAATAGATTGTGTTTTTTCTCCACTTAATAGTCCTGATATATCACCAAGTGTAATTGGCATATTGTGGTCTACAGGTTTATTTTTTCTGCCACCCTTTCTTTTGTCATATCTCTTTCCAGATCCTGATCTTGGTTGCGTCTGTTTTCTAATCCAGGCATCCAAGCGCCCTAATTCCCGGCGCAACTTATGTATTTGACCACGTTTTTTACGCAGAATTTTTTGTACATTCTGAATCTGCTTATCGTGCGATTTAACTTCATTATGTGACACATTTTTATCTTTTAATAGTGGTTCAGAATCCAGTAGTTTTTTAGTGGTATCATCATGCTTATTTTCAAATATTTTTAATTTAGTAATATCTTCCTTTTGTTGCTTTACTAATTTAATAAATTCTTTGTGTAATTCTGAGGCCTCATTGGCTTTAGAATGCATAGATTGCAGTTCCATAAACCAGGAAAATTGTAATTTTTCTTTTTCGAGTGAAGGAACTCTATGTAGATCTATTTCTTCAGTTAATCTCGAGTAAACCTTTGCTAATTCTTCTTCAATCATATGCAGAGGTAATATGATGTTTGAATTGATTTCATCCCGCTTGTTTTTTGCCTGATCAATCATTGCGTTACGTTTTTTGAGTTCAACAACTACAGCTTTGTGCTCTTTTCGCAGTCCACTTGTTTCATCAATTACTCCACGCATTGCTTTCGACATTTTGATGCATGATTGTTTCTCTTCTTCCAAAGCAACAATCAATTCTTCATTTGACTTTAACTCCTTAGAAATTTCTTCACGATTTTTTCGAATACTTTCCATGTCCTGAGTGCGTAAGTCATGAAATAGATCTGCAGGCTCTAAATGTTCCAACCTTTCCGGCGAAACTGTATCGCATATTGATTCCCATGATGCTCCTTCATTGAACATTCTTACTGCCCTAATTAATTCATTCTTGATTGATAATTCACCTTCAGCCCTCACAACACGACATAAATCATGTTCGAGGTCAAAAGGATCTTCAATTGGGAGATGGTGTAAACCCATCCTAAGTTTTGAATCTGAATTATTAGCTTCTAATGCCGTTGGGTTTTCATTATTCCAACCCTTCTCGTCTCGACTAATTTTCCCATTATTACGTATTGACACAACGTCATTTTCCCAATCCCATTTTGCGAATCGATAGAAGAACCATACTAACAGTTCATGTGCAGAAGTTTCGATTTCTTTTACAATAGCCTCAGTATTTATTGTCAAATCATATTCTCTGCCGTCAACTTTCGCAATAGTTCTGTCTTCAGATTCTTGCAAATTAGGTAGTAAACCTTCCAATTGGAGGTGTGCTATCACCAAATTTGACCAAGCATATGAGGAAAGTGTACCAGATAATGGATCACAAATGTTTCTATGTAGTGCCCAATGTTTCACACATAATGCAACCCTTTTGACCCTTTCATCAATCTCAGCATATGTTTCCAACAACTTTGTATTGTATAGTGCAAGGCTATTGTTTATAGAAATATCAACGTGTATCCCACTTCTTGGATCAATGAATTTTATGATGGGAACTTTGGCACGCGTTAAGGCTTGTACCTTTTCCATACCTTGCCCCCTCATCATACCACTTATTCGCTTAATGACTTTTTTTGCGTCTGCATTATTTTGTTGGAAACATAAATCAAGATCCCCCCCCTTCAAAGATAACCCCGTTTTCACAGAACCAAATGGGATTAATTTGGAATCTTTGAATTTACTCAATATCGATTTCTCCAAGTGAGTAACTAGACTTTCTGTTTTACGTTGATCACCTTTGTGTGTTTTGTTATTAGAAAATGTTGCACTCAATGCCTTTTCATATGAATCTAAAGATCCCTTTTCTGGTTTAGAAATATCACTTTTGCCGGTAATTATTGCATGAAAATCAGACCAGTGAGATGCATCTTCAGGACTTAATCCTGTGATTTCACAGTTATCCTTCATTCTTCTTCACCTCCGTTTTTTAAGTCTCTTTCAAGCCGCTTCGCCTTTGCCACTGCCTTGCTGGACATACCGCCATCAGAGACCCTTGTAGAATCTGTGAGAAGATCTTCAAAATTATCTGCGACTATTCTTTCTTTCCAGAATTCAAGTGCTAATTGACTACTCTTCTGTGCAGATTCTAGTTTTTGTGCACGAGACGTAGAACGTCTTCTGACTTCTTCCCATTTTACAAATTCATCATGCCGTGTTGCATTTGCCTCTGCTAATTCAACCATAGCAGCATGTGCTTTTTGGGCTGAATCAATTAATTTCCGAGCCTTTTTTTGGGCATCACGCATCTCCTTAACAAGTGGTTGCGAGGAACTTCTTTCTTCGACCCATTCTTCATGTTCCTTAATCAGTGCTTTCATTTCATTGATGAATCTCTCTTCCGTTTTGTGTGTGCCAGCGCTAGTTTCCAATTGGTTCTCAATTTCTTTCAATTTGTTTGCCAATTTTTCTTGCGCCCATTTTGGATCAGGAGTCTTTATTCCTCCTTCTGCAAAAATTTGTTCACGTATATTGTTTGCCTTTTCAAATAGGTCGCCTGCCTTTTTCTGTGATGTATTTCTCTCATTTTTTAAGCTTGCAACCTTGGAATTGATATTATCTCTTTCTTCGCGAGCGGATTTCGCCAATGGTTCGGCCTCATGCTGCTCATTTTTCCGAGCATCTAATTCATCTGGAATCAGGTCTGCTAACCGCTCTCTGCGATGCAATATTGCTTGCGCGAGTAGTTTAGGAGTTACCGCCAGCAGGTCGTCTGCATTCATCTGAATCGTTGCGGCCACCTGTACATCTTCGATAAAGGGTTCGACCCACCCTTAAGGGTGGGTGAAGGTGAAAAACCCCCTGCGTCGCCGGAGTTACATGCGCCGGGCCATTTTGTTGGTGATGTTGATTGCATTAGCGTCAGTACCACCAGCATCTGCAACGGGGGGTGTAATCGATTCAGTTTCCATTAATGGAAGTGGTGTAATAGGAGCTGGTCCAGTTTCAGTTAATCTGACATTGGTCGGAGTAGGTGGTGCGACTTCCTCATCAGTTAATTGGACAATTACTTTGTCAAATATGGAAGGAGTAGTAATAGATTCTGACAATGGAAATACATTAGTTGAAGATGGAGTGAATGTTTTCGTTGAAACGACATTAGGTGATGCACCACTTGGTTATTCAAATTTAAGTGTCTTGTTAAGTGGAGATGTAGGAACTCCTGGTGCAAATCAGTATGTAGAATGGTATACTATAGTTCATCGTTTGAGGCCTCTAGATATTTCGATTGCCCAACCGACAATCACAGGAGTAGATTCCAGTGGAAATGAAACTGGAAATTTGACCGTAAATGATGGCGATCACGCTAGGATAGATGTGCCTGTGGTTAATGATGGAGATGTAAATTGGACAGGTTCTGTTAATTTGTCAATTGACGGGACCTCTTTAACATCACAAAACGTTAGTGTATTAGGTGATTCGACATCTATAGTGTCCTTTTTAACTATGGCATTAAGTGAAGGATCACATACAATTTCAGTATCATTAGATGGTGATGATGATGCGGACACGTCTGATAATTCTGGAACAATGCCATTTTCAGTAAATCCCCCTCCTCTCCCTGAATTAACTCTCTCTTTGGATAAAATTGTTGAACCATCACCTGGAAATAACACTGTGTGGAATCTTAGTGCTTCAAATGATGGCATGGCTGTATTCAATGGAGAATTGTTTTGCACATTTGAAGGTGAAGAAATTTCAAGGGAAGCAGTATCGATACAGGTTAATGCCTCTACTATAGTTAATGTTGGCATACAATCTAGGCCGGGAGTTTTGATTTGTAGCCATGATGGATCAAGAACGATCACAAATAATTCAGCAAGTGATACAATTTCTATGAACTCTGGTATTTTTATGAGCGCCGGGAGCTCTACACCTTCATTGTTACAGGGTCCTTGGCACGTTGGAGATGAGATACTAGTCTCTTTGCTCTTGAGGAATGAAGGTAATATCCAAGGGACATCAAGCCTTCACCTTGAATATGAAGGTATTTTAGGAGATATTTCTACCAATAGTACTATTGGCCCAATAATCACATTAGATGCAGGTAAAGCAGGTGAGGTAACTCACAAGTTAACGTTTGAATCGCCAGGGACACATTACGTCAATTGGTCAATTCAGAGTATGGATTCTGCAGTTGAGGAGAATCTCTCTGGATTAATTCAAATCCCTGTTTTGCCAGCTCAAAATATTGCAATTAATCTTACATCATTAGCATATAGTGATACGGGTATCGAAGTTGAATGGGATATAGAATTTGATGATGGAAAATCACGTATGGTCGAACTAACATATGGATCAACATTAGATGGAATAAATACAAATCTAATCCAGCAGTCAATATTGATACAACCAGGAATTACAACTGGAGGTATTTCCTTAGGTGATGTAAATGGAGAAGAGATATTTGTTACAATCGAATTTGATGATTGGACTAGTGGCCTTAATTCACAATTATTTAAGTCAATGATAATACCTGACAATTCTATAATTCCGCAAATAAGCATTGAATCAGTACAGCCTCAAATGCCTTCAGTAAATGATGTTGTTACAATACATTGCTTACTAACAAATAGTGGGCCTGGTACAGTACCAAGTGGAACATTAATCATCACAAATCCTTCTGGAATTGAACTGTCACTTTCAGAGACACCATCGTTTGATACTGAGACTCAGACTATTAGCACATCTATAATTTGGCCTGAAGGTGAATTAGTTTCATTAACAGCCATATGGGTTGTTGAATCATATGAAGTAGATGCAAGAAAAAGTGTACTATCTGAAGAAATATCAGATAATAAAGACTCAATTGTCATACCTTGGGGTGGCATATTGGGTGGTCTTTCGTTAGGTATTTTCTTAGTTTTAGCAATTAGATTAAAATCAGGTCCTAAAAAAGAGAAAAAGGCCAAACCAACTAACGTTTCTCAACCGAAGGAAGACAATGAAAAAGTGGAGGTAGGATGTCCTTCATGCGATAGGAGATTGAAAGTCCCATCAACTTATTCCGGTGCAGTACGCTGTCCTGAATGTGAAACACGCTTCGATGTAAAAGGTGTAGAAAACCAACAACCAACTAATGAACAAACAAAGGAACCAGAGGTCGATGAAAAGGTGGAAGAGGGATTGTGGTCTTCTTCATCAGACGACATCTTGGGTTGTCCCAAGTGTTCACGTAAACTAAAGGTTCCATATGATAGAAGGCCTGCTAATGCCAGATGTCCTGCTTGTGAGACTATTTTTGAAGCAAGAAAGGATTAGATAATTTGAATTTGGATAAAGTGGTGGGCTATTTATGGGCGGAGGTCATTTTCAGGAATTCGAAGATGAATATTTGGAAACCCTCTACCATTTCCATGAACTAAAACCTGGGGAAAGGGTGCGTAATGGAGATTTAGCTAATTATCTCAATATATCACCAGCATCTGCTACAGAGATGGTTCAAAGATTGGCACGCAATGGGTTTGTTGATTATGTTGCTTACAAAGGTGTATTACTTACAGAAAAAGGATTAGAACATGGTCAAATGATGAAGAGAAGACATAGACTGGCCGAGGTGTTACTATCTGCGTTGCCATTTGATGGTGATATTCATGAGACAGCATGTCGCTTAGAGCATGCGTTTGATGATGATCTTGAAGTTTGTATTTCACTTTTGCTTGGTAATCCAATATTGGACCCCTCGGGTAAAAACATCCCGCAGCCTAGTGAACGTATAGCAAAAAGATTAGACAAATCAAGTAATGATATGTGTAAAATGAACAAATTATCATCTGGTAATTCGGGAAAGATTTTGCTGATAATTCACACCAGTGAATCAAGGAAAGTTCTACAATCTATTGGACTTGAAATTGGATCATTTATTGAAAGAAAGGATGATGATTATTATTGCAATGGGAATTTAATATCAATAGATGAAAATCTTTCAAATCAAATAGTATTGAGGTGTTAATCTTGGATGAAAAGGAGTCATTAGTAGAAGAATTGATGGCAAAAGAGCGCAAGGCACAATATCTTGATCAATTGGTTAGCAATACACTCAGACTTGTACTTTTGTTGCCAGCTTCCTCATTGATTTTCTTATTTGGAGCATGGGCATACAAAGATCAGAGCCCTCTATGGTGGCTAGATAACATTGAACCTAGTATAGGACTTAGTTTGTCAGTTCTACTTTTATTAATCTCATTTGCAATACTGTTAGGATATAGTGGTTCCTTATCCTTACATAGGATAAGAGTTATCAGGACTTGTGCTGTATTCGATGCGATAGTAAAACAAGCAGATGAAAGCCACAAACCATTACGTTCAATGCATGGCTATGCCTCTCTTAAAAGTTTAATTTCGCGTACACAATCAACACATACGAAAGCAATGTGGATTAGTTTTGTTGCTTTAGTGATTAATTTCTCAATATTATTCATTGATCCAACATCAGAATTAACTGAAAAAGCAATATTAGTTACAAGTTCTTTGGTCATATTATCACTTGGACAACATATGTCTACGCGTGAGCATAAATTCAGAATGACGAGTAAAGATGGTTTACTTTATGCATACGACCCTCCTTATCACCCATCAACGTTGGAGTTAGCGTTTACAGAGTTGTTAAGGACACACATGGATCCAATATTACGCAGCAATTTTGATGATTTTATATCGGAATTTGATAAGTTATTGAAACCAGGAGTTCAACCCAAGTTTGCGCGTGAGAAATTATTGATGATAATTTATAGAAGACGTAGAGGGGGATTGAATACAGCAACATCACAAGTTGAACTATCTGAGATACTAACTGATGAGGGTGTACAATTTGTAATCAAGCATTCAGACTTTAGCGAAGAAATCTGGCGGCGAATAATAGATCGTTCAGAGAAATCTTGTCGTGCATTTTACCGGTTAATAGATCGTTTAGAACAAGATTTAGCTGCTGGTAGAAAGTCTGAAATTGATGGTTTAGTATTCGATGCAGATATTGAAAATGTCGTAAAAAATAGAGCAAATATGTTTTGCTTTTTCCATAATCTTTCCGCAGAGGATAGACAAATCGTAGTGAGAGTAAATTCTCCGGATTTCCGACCAAATGATTTGTCATTAAGATATCTTATACCAGCCGGAAATAGTGAATTGTGGCCCATAGAGCCAGTTCCATTATCAAACGATGGTGACAGTGATAGAATTAGCCTGATGTCTAAACTGCTCAATGAGGGTACAGTAACATGGCAAACATTATTGCCTGAAAAAACGGGTGATGCTAGTGTTTCAATTCGGATAGAAGATGTAAGTGGTGATCTATTATATGGACGTCAAATTAATGTTAATGTACGTCCAGAATTCTTTTCGTGGATTAGACACACAGGTACATTGATATGCTATTTTGCAGGTGGTTTTGGCCTCATTACAACTGTAATTATGCAAGCATTATCAGTGCTATATACTACCTGAGATTGGATAGTAGCATTGAAAACGTCCACGCTGTGGGCGTATCATGACTGCAGGCTCGGGGGAGGATACAATCCCTGATGTTGATTTGAGAGATCATTTACACCAGATGGAGTCTAAAGTTCGTAAGTTACGTGATGCGCGTGGCGCCCATAACGAACAGGCAAAGAGATTTGCAGATCAACGAAATTCTATACAAAGTCAGTACAAAGAACATCGGGAGAAAGTAGATTTTGCATTAGCAGAGGTTAAGGCAGTACGTGCTGAACAAAATTTGCATAAAGAACGTAGGGATGCAATACAAGCCCAAATCAGAGATTTGATTGGACAAGCAAAGTCTCAGAGAGGAGATGCGGATACAAAGAAATCCGCCACTTTTGAATTCAATAAACTATCTAGTGAAGTAGATACAATGGAACGAATCTATGAAACTCGTGGTGGAATGTCTCCAAAGAAGGAGAAAGAAACCATTGAGAAGATTAAGAACATGCGTAGACGAATGAAGGAATTAGAGCCAGAAATTGCAGAACTTCAAATGATTAAGGTCGACTTATCTAACCGTGACGAAGCAATTGCAACTTTGAAGGCAGAAGCAGATTTAGCACATAAACAATTCATTGAGTGCTTGGAAAAAGCCAAGGGTATGTCCAAAGAAATGAAGGAATTGTTCTCACATCGAGATTTCTTAAAAGGAGAGCAACAACGTTTCCACAATGAATTTGTAGGTTGTAAAGAAAAGGCAGATGAAGTTCATCAGAAAATCGTTGAATTAATGAAAGAAGTTAATGAAACACGTGACAAACTCAAAATGGCCCGAGAGGAAAGAGAATCTTGGATTACTGATCACAACGCTTCAGTCATGAAAGAAATGAAAACAGGCGCTGAGGATTCTAAAGTAGCTGAATCAATGGTTGATCATTTGCTAAGCGCTGGTAATTTGACGTTTGGTGGAACTATGTCTGGAGATCGAGGTGGTTTGAGTGCCAAAAGAACACAATCCCAAAAGAAAAAGGGAATGCGTCGAGTTGATATGACAGCTTCCCGCGGAAGGAAGTGACTTGATTGTTAGGCGTAATCATGGCCGGTGGCCGTGGAACTAGGCTTATGCCACTAACCAAAGACAGACCCAAGCCAATGGTCCCTGTTTTATCACGCCCAGTAATTGATTATGTCAAAGATGCTATGGTAGCTGCTGGATTAACAGAAATTGTAGTTACTACTGGATATCAGGGTGAACAACTGATCTCACATGTTGACTCTTGGGGCATAAAATCAAGAGTCAATCAAGAAGAAGTCCCCATGGGTACTGCGGGTAGTGTTAAGTTGTTGAGTGACCAGCTAACAGAGACATTTGTCGTTGGAAGTGGAGATAGTGTTGCATCATTTGATATTCAAGATTTAATATCTTCACATAAGAAATCAGGTGCAATGGTCACAATGGCATTATGGGAAGTAGAGGATCCTACTGAATTTGGAATAGTGGGACTTTCAGAATCAATAAATGGCGAAATTAAATCTAATTTACGAGAAGGTTATATTCGTAAATTCAAAGAAAAGCCAAGTGAGGATGAAGCCTTTTCTAATTTGATAAATGCTGGATTATATATCATTGAACCAGAGGTCATGGACCTTGTGCCAGAAAATGAGAAATTTGATTTTTCGAAGCAATTATTTCCAATGATTCTTTCTAATGATTTACCTATGTATGCAAAAACTGTAAAGGGTATTTGGTTTGATGTGGGCCATCCATTTGAATTGCACAAAGCCCAGATGACATTAATTTCAAAACGAAACGATTTGCCCTTCCCCATGCCAGAAGGAGAAATACTCAATGATGGTTCTTTTATTTCTAAATATGCAGCTGTTAGCGGGCATATCGAAAGAAGTATTGTACTTGAAGGTGGTTCAGTAACAGGAGCAGTAGTAGATTCTGTAGTTATGGCGAATTCAAGTATAAGTGGAGTCGCAGAAAAGAGTATAGTTGGACAAAACACAATTATCGAGTCACGGATATTAAATTGTGTTATTGGAGATAATCAAAAATTATCTATCGATTTACAAAATGAAAGACGCCCATAATTAAATCAAGCCGGCATCTGTTTATTATACCCCGATAATTGGCGAGGAAACATGGCCACTAGTGATGATGCGAGTCCAATCAGGACTTACGATAGATCTTGGGGCGAAATCGAAGAAATGCTAAACAAAGCAATTGAGCGCAGAGCACAGTGGAAAAAGTGGTTTGAACAGTGCAAGAGAGACGAAGACCGTGATGGTATGAAGGAGGCAGCAAGTAACCACAAGGCCCTCGATGGCGTAATAAAAACACTGAAATGGACGTTGGGTGAAGAGGGTGTCGAACATCCTCTCGATTGAAAATGCTCATGACCCTGTTTTGTATACGCCTGCATAATGGGTGTACACTACATTGCTTGGCATGCAACCGCTAGTGGTGTAGAGGATGAGTTTGTGATAGCAGATGCCATGTCTTGGCTTGTAGGCAATAACGAAATTGTTGAAATTGAAGAGACAAGTTCCTATTATGGTTCTAATTTACATGTAATAACCGCTGAATTAAAAAGCAAGGGTGCCGCTACAAAGTCACTACAACGTTTAGGTCCAGATGCTTTGGAAGAAATCTTGTCAACTTTGGAACAACGAATTGATGATGAAAAAACCATCCACATCCGTCTTGATTTACATGATCTTATTTCTGGGAAAATAAATTTGGCAGACGTGGGAAATCGACCCACAATTAAAGGAAAAACCAAACTCCAAGTATATCCGGGTGATGATGTTTTGGAGGTTGCCAATAAAACACTGAAAAAGGCAATAAAAGACGCACTGCATCTTAGGTTACCCGAAAAGTAAGGACAAGTAATTATATGGTTATTCGTTACGACTACATGCGGAGATACCTATGACCCATGTAGTAACAACAGCATGTGTAGATCACAAATATCAAGAATGTGTAGCAGTTTGTCCTGTAGAAGCATTTAGAGAAGCAGAAACATATTTGGTAATCGATCCTGATGAATGTATTGATTGTGGAGCTTGTGTCCCCGAATGTCCTGTTGATGCAATTTTTGCAGACACAGATATACCAGACGGTGAAGAATCATGGCTACAAAGGAATGAGGATGAATCAATCGATGCTGAAATAGCCACTGGCGAATCAGAAGTTCTTGCAGATTGAAATTTTATTCTTTGACCAACGTTGATGAGGGGGAGACACTCCCCCCGTTTGATGGCGATGAATCGCGATGCTGATGTAAACTCCTTTCGACATGCTTCAGAATTAGTTAAGCGTGGCTTTGCGCGTATGTTACAAGGCGGTGTAATTATGGATGTTGTAACACCAGAACAAGCATCAGTCGCTGAATCAGCTGGGGCGGTTTCAGTGATGGCGTTAGAAAGGGTTCCAGCCGATATAAGGAAAGCAGGTGGAGTTGCACGAACATCACATCCAAAAATGATTACTGGAATTATCGAATGTACCTCAATACCTGTAATGGCTAAGAGCCGTATTGGCCATGAAGGAGAAGCACAAGTCTTACAATCACTTGGAGTTGACATGGTTGATGAATCTGAAGTATTAACACCTGCAGATCCTTATTTTCATATCAATAAAAATGCACATGATATCCCCTTTGTGTGTGGGGCTACTGGCCTAGGGGAGGCCGTTCGTAGAATCTATGAAGGTGCTGCTATGATCCGAACCAAAGGCGAAGCTGGAACAGGCAATGTTGTAGCAGCAGTGACACATGCAAGATTGATAGATCAAGAAATTAGACAGGTACAAAATTTAGACGATGATGGCCTCGATTCTGCTGCTTCTAAAATAATGAGTCGATACAGCATTTTGGCTAATTCAAGTGAACTACCAGGTAAATCTTTAGTTACACCATTTGGTAATATAGATGATGAAATGCATGGAAAAATCCGAGAGATACTTGTTGAAGTTGCAGAAATGGGACGTTTACCAGTAGTGACATTTTGTGCAGGTGGAATAGCAACACCTGCTGATGCATCTTTGATGATGCAGATGGGTGTTGATGGTATTTTTGTTGGTTCTGGAATTTTTAAATCAGAAGATCCCGAAACAATGGCTGATGCAATAGTACTTGCTACTGCACATTATGACGACCCAGATAAAGTTGCAGAAGCAATGGGAATGATGTTGGGAGAGCCGATGAAGGGCGATGAATTGGAAACTCTTGAAGTAAGATTGGACCAACGTGGTTGGTAATTACGAAAATAACGCCAAAATTACTCAGCGTGCCCCTTCAAATAGGGGTTGTTGGTCGCATGCCTGCTAGTGGGGTAGCCCCCGCAAACTGAGAGTTGATTCTAATGGCCACGAAGAAGATGAGTGCGAAAGCACGTGTTGCAGCACGAAAACAGCGTGACAAATGGAAGAACAAACGATGGTACACCATACGTGCACCACGTCATCCATGGAACTTCAAGCAAATAGGAGAAACTCTCGGAGAAACTGAAGATCATATTATGGGAAGAGTCTATGAAATGACTCAACAAGAATTCAGTGGCGACTTCACAAAGATGCATGTCGTTTTACGATTCCGTGTCACAGAAGTCGTTGGGCAAGATGCTCTAACAACTTTCGTTGGCCATGCACATCAATCAGATCATACACGCCGTCAAGTACGCAGGTACAGAGGTAAGGTTGATGATGCTGTGGATGTAGTTTCAACCGATGGGTATTTGATTCGTTTGAAACCATTGATGATTACAGAACGTAGGGTACAAACTTCCGTAAAGCAAGCAATTAGAGCGAAATCTGCTGAATTGATTCGTGCATTCGCTGCAAAGTCAACTTATTCAAAAATACAAGAAGCAATGCTTGGTGGAGATTTGGAAACAGAAATTAGTAATGCTGTCAAAGTAATTTATCCTTGTAAAACTGTAGTAATTAGAAAGAGTCAACTTTTACAGGTTGGCGTAGTTACTGAAAAAGGCCCGACATTGGATGAAATACATGCCGAGGAAGCCAGAGCGGAAGCGGAAATGGCTGCAAAGAAGGCCGCAGCAATAGCTGCAGCAGAGTCCGGGGAAGTAGTGGAAGAAATAGAGGAAGAAGCTGAATCTAGTGGCGATTTACTTGCAGCAGCAGAAGCTATGGAATCAATTTCCGAGAAAGCCGATGGAGATGGAGCGGTAGAAGAATCAACTGAAGAAGTTTCAGATGAAAGCGAAAAATCAACTGAAGGCGAAGATGACTTAATGAAATTAAAGAAAGCGGAATTAGTTGAGAAGGCTAAAGCTGCAGGCGTTTCATCATCGGGAACTAAGGCAGATATTGTCGCTCGTCTTCTAGAGTGAGTTGAATTATGATGCGTATTGGCCTCATCGGCGGCACAGCAATGACACGTTTGGCCGATGATTACGATGAGTCTAGAATTGACGAGGTTGTAGTTTCAACAAAATATGGTGAAGTTCCTTTAACCTGTGTTAGTACAGGTAAAAACGAATTGATATTCTTGCAGAGGCATCATGGTGCTGGAATGAAAGTACCTCACATGATAAATCATCGTGCCAATATAATGGCACTGAAGGAAGCTGGCGTGGAAAAGATTCTTGCAATCTGTTCGGTTGGAACAATTTCTAGTAATTTCCCACCTGGAAGTATAGGATATGCTACTCAATATATCGATTTCACTGGAGTAGCAGTATCCTTTTTTGAGTCCGAAGCACAATTTACATCGGTCACAGAGCCCTTCGATTCAGTAATGAATACAAAAATTTCTAGAGTACTGGAAAAGATACAACCGAATATTAACCTTGAAAGAACCTATTGGCTCACACAAGGCCCACAATATGAGACCAAAGCCGAAATTAATGCGATAGAAAAATTGGGCGGAGATGTAATCGGAATGACAATGCCCAGGGAATGTAAATTATCTGCTGAGTTATCAATTCCATATTCAGCAATAGTAGTGGCTAGCAATTGGGCTGCTGGCCGCGAACCTGGAGATTCCTCTAAGGATTTAAATCACGAAGAAGTTAGTTCAAATGCTGAAAGTAGACTAGGACCAGTGTTTGAATGCATTAAAGCACTTACGCAATAACTAACGCTTGTCGACAAGAGCCCAAATCATGGGTCGCAATGTTGAGCAGTGGTTGGATAGCAATGAAAATGATGAATGGTCTTGCATGATGCGTAAGGTTGCAGCATTCCATCACAAGCATGATTTTGCCAGCAAAAATGGCCATGATATGGGTTATAGAATTGCATTAACCGTGGAAGAATTAGGAGAATTGGCAGCAGCGATTACCAAAGGTAAACCAATTGAAGAATGTGCAGAAGAGATGGCTGATATACTGATCTTGCTAATGGGGCATTCACTAGCAATGGAAATTGATCTAAAGGCAGCATTTGAATCTAAATATGAACGGATAATGAAACGATCTGCGATTACAGGCAGACTTGGAATTCGAGTGACAGAGTATCAAAATTAGCGTTCCCACTGCTGAAAAATCATATCAAATTGATCATTTTCTCCTGCACTAATTTGTTTCTGTTCAATTAATTCAAAACCCATACCGGTAATATCCGGGAAAAATGTATCGGCACCAGTAATTCTGGTATCAATTATAGTTCGATGCAATGTTTTTACATGTGGGAGGAATAATTTGTAGATTTCCCCTCCTCCAATAATCCATCCTTCCAATTTTAATGCATCATCAAATGAAATTGTTTCAACATTTTCAACATTATTCCTTGAAAGAACAAAGTGACGCCTTTTTGGTAATTTACCTGGTAATGATTCCCATGTTTTCCTACCCATAATTATGTTTGAATTAAGTGTTATATTCTTGAAATGCTTCAGATCAGTAGACTGTTTCCAAGGCAGTTTACCATTTCTACCTATTGCACCATTCCTGTCACATGCAACAATCATACCTAGCATACAATCACACCGCAATTGGAGCTGAAATATGTGGATGATGTTCATAACCATGAACCTCAATATCTTCGAAAGTAAACTCATCGATATCTTCAATATTATCATTAAGGTTTAATGTTGGCAATGGCAGTGGTTCGCGACCAAGTTGCATTTTTGCCTGTTCTAAGTGGTTTGAATACAAATGAGCATCACCAATGGTATGAACAAATGTTCCTGGTTTTAAATTGCAAACCTGTGCAACCATATGTGTAAGCAATGCATACGATGCAATGTTAAATGGAACACCCAGAAAAACATCAGCACTTCTTTGGTATAATTGACAATTCAACTTTCCATTAGCAACATGGAATTGGAAAAATGCATGACAAGGCATCAACGCCATTTGATCTAATTCACCAACATTCCATGCACTTACGATTATTCTACGCGAATTTGGATTATTATTTATCATCTCAATGGCTTCACTAATTTGATCAATCACGCGACCATCTGCGGTCTTCCATTCACGCCATTGCTTCCCATATACTGGCCCCAAATCACCATTTTCATCAGCCCACTCGTTCCATATTCTGACACCATTTTCTTGTAGATATTTGACATTAGTATCGCCCTTTAGAAACCACAGCAATTCGTGAATTATCGATCTTAAATGTAGTTTTTTTGTTGTAACCATTGGAAACCCCTTTGATAAATCAAAACGCATTTGATGACCAAAAACTGAAATCGTACCAGTCCCAGTCCTGTCACCCTTTTGTTCACCCTCATCGAGGATGCGCTGGATTAGGTCAAGGTATTCCTGCATCGTGTCTACTACGCAATTGGGCCTTTGAGGATTTTCACGGTGCACCTTGTCCTCTGATTAGTTCCATAAATTCATCAGTGAACTTTCTGTAAAGTCCTGAAAGTTCTGAAATAACCTCATGGTCCTCTTTGTTAGTTAGTGCTTGCAAATCGTTGACACTGGAATTTTCCCCTAGCCATTCCCACCATGTAACTGGTTTGCCGTATGAAATATTTACAGCCCTCCACAAGCGTGGAATTTTATGTTTCGAGGGAGTCATGAATTCGCGAGTCCCCATCAACCCTATTGGTACGATTGGGACATCTGGATTAGATGCAGCAATTCTTGCGATTCCTGTTTTTCCTGGAAGCAGGTAGGGGGGTTGATCTTTCTTTGATCTAGTACCTTCTGGAAAAATCCCCAGAGCTCTATTTGCATGTAAAACTACAGCGGCATTAGATAAAACTCCGGAACCACCAGCCTCTCTGTTTGTTTTTATTTGCCCAGTTGCACGCATAAATGCTGCAAGGGCAAAATTACGAAAGTGACCATCTTTTGCCAAATAATGTGTTTTTCTTCTGCTAGCGAGTATAACTACCAAAGGATCTACGTGTGAAAGATGGTTAGCTGCAAGTATTACAGGTCCAGATTTAGGAACATTAGCAATCCCCCTAATCTTTACTCTCAGTATCATTCTGAAAAGAGGAGCTAAGGTCCATCGCATAAATCCGTATGACTTGTCTCCGGAAATGCGTTTCCTTGAAGGCTCAATTTTCCAGTGCCCCTCAAGGGCATACCACGCCTCTTTGAGTTCGTCCATCAATCAGTTGCGGACCTCGATTACCTTTGATGATTATCCAATATTTTGTTGTGGTAATGCTGAAAGAGGAGTTTAATCGAGCAGCGGATATGCGGGTGCTTGTGCTAGTAATGCTTCTAACAGCAACCATCGCTTCACCAGTTTTAGCAGATATGGATTGGGAAGAAGATGGTTGGTTGGCAACGATTGGACAAGAGTACCTCTCCAGTGGCGATGAGTTTGGGTGTTATGGCATGCCAAATCTTTCCTGGAAAGGCGATCCAGGTGCTACTGCTATGGAATGTTATGAATATATAGAACAGCGTATTGAAGCATCAAAATGGGGGAATAACCCACTTTCAACTTTTACTCCAAATGGTTTGACGGCTGCTGAACATGTTACGATTAAAGAACAAGGATTTACAGTGCATGGAGATTATACTGGTCAAAATTCTACGGCATGGCATGATTATGAAGATGAGCCTGAATGGGAATATGACTGGTATGATCTGGGCCGCAGAGGGGGTTCTCTTGAAAAGGGGATTGCAGATATTGAAATGCTAACTAGTGAGTTGAATTCGGGAGGTTTAGTTAACATGTATTGGATAGGAAGGATTGATGATATCACTATAAGGCATGACAAGGATGTTGTTCAATTGTTAGAATCGCGTGATGATATTTGGTTCACGACCTGGGGTGAAGTATATTCACGTTGGACTGTGGAAAGATGCTATCAGATTGATCATTCAATCATTAATGAAACTTTATTATTCATTCATGAAGACACTGAAGCTTGTAATTCAGCAGCACCTTTTGCATGGAATATTCCTGTAACATGGATATTTGAAATAGGTAATTCATCTGTCTTAGATTCTAATTTACCCATGATCTCAGAATCTACGCGTACTACACAAGAAGGTTGGAGGCAAGAGGGTTCACAATTATACGTGAGCGTACAAAGAGGAAATGAAGTAACATTAGAATTGTCTAATGGAACAGAATATGATATTCTTGGAAGAACTAAATTTTTCAATAACAAAAGTACTGCAGTGACGATAGCAGGCCATTCAACTACAGATTTATTCAAATGGTCATCGAGATTTGATGATAATCCAGACCTGAAATTCACATGGCTAATTAGTCCTAGAAGTCTAGATGAAGGATTGGCATGGTTGCCATACGTAGGTCTACTAACACTTGTAGGGACCATCTCGTTAGTATTCCTTGTATTGAAAAAGGACTCTAACGAGCATAATAGAGCCGAAGAATACTTGGATGTCATCGATACGGTGAAGAATAATGGCGGATGATATGCGCATAGATCCGTGGGGCTCGTCACAGTCTACAGATTATTCAAGAATAATAGATCATTTTGGCTTGCAATCACTTGACGGTATCGATTTACCTAACCCCAGTCACTTACATAGAAGGGGAATCGTGTTTGCGCACAGAGATCTTGATTTAGTTATAGATTCAAACCGAAAAGGAGATCCCTTCGGGGTGCTAACAGGTCTAATGCCATCGGGAAGAATGCATTTGGGTCATTCAATGGTTATCGAACAGGCAAATTGGTTCCAAAAACTTGGTGGCGATGTCACAATCGCGGTTGCTGATCTCGAATCAAATGCAACAAGAGGCATTTCACTTAGTGAGGGCCGTAGAGTTGCAAAGGAGGAATATGTCGCAAACTATGCTGCCTTAGGACTCAATCCTGAGAATACAAATGTATACTTTCAATCTGAAAGGAGTATTGTGCAAAGATTAGGTTTCCAACTAGGTAAAAGAACAAATATGTCGGAATTCGAATCAATATACGGTTTCGATGGTGCTACAAATTTGGCTCATATACAGGCTCCACTTGTACAGGCAGGTGACATATTACACCCACAATTGGAAGATTATGGAGGATTGAGGCCAATAGTAGTGCCAGTAGGAGTTGATCAAGATCCACATTTGAGATTAACTAGAGGTTTGGCGTCAAAGACAAATTGGTTCAATGTAAACGAAGCAAAAATGGGGTTACAAGTTGGAATCTCCTTACAGGAAGAAAACTCAGAAATAATGGGCGTAATGCCAAATGGACGGATAAACAAAGAGAAACAAAAAGCAATTTTTGATGGTGTTGTAAATTCAATAAAAAATCTTGGTTTTTCAGATATAATGTCAAACCCAAAACATGGAACTGTGAATGTCCCTTCAGCTACTAGAAGTGATAAGGCTTCGATACGTTTGGCCCTACTTTCTCTGGAACGCAGCCTTGGCGGAATGGGTCTATTAGCACCATCTAGCACATATCACAGATTTGCAATTGGGATGACAGGAGACAAAATGTCATCATCTAAACCAAAAACTACACTTTTCTTAACTGATGATAAAGAGACAACTGAAAAGAAAATCAAGAAATCGTTTTCCGGAGGTCAAGCAACAGTTGAAGAGCACAGAAGATTGGGGGGTAACCCGGATGTTGACGTTGCCTACCAGTACATGATGTATTTCTTTGAGAAGGATGATGTTTTCCTTGAAGAAATAAATCAGGGGTACCGGTCAGGAAAGATTTTGGCAGGGGAAATGAAACAAATGTGCATTGACAGGGCAACAGAATGGCTTTCTAACCTTAAAGAAAAGCGAGATGAAACAGAGCATCTTGTGGAATTGTTCTTTGAGTAATGGTCTACAAATCATTTTTCTCAAATACAGCAGGTTCAGGTCCAGTAGGTAATTGTTCAAACTCATCAGGTTCTAATTCTCTACTAACAGAATCTTCGTGTAATATTTGTGAGTGGCCTTGAGGGTCTAGAAATTCAAGTGTAACTGGATTAGGAATTGGGTCCTCTTTTAGTTCGAGAAGTGTTGTATGCATTTTTTGTAATTGATTTATTACTTCGATTTCAGAATCATCAACATAGGCTTGCCTCGTAACCATAACGATGATCTCCATGAACCTGTCAATTACGCCCTCTACATTTGAAACATATCCAGTAGAGGAAGTCCCTGGATTAACTTCTAAATCAAGTTCAGAAATACGTATTGTGCAAGAAGAAGACCGGACAACACGCGCTCTGATATGCTCTGGCTTGTTAATGATTAAACTCCAAGCGCCAGGTTTTTTCCCCTCTGCAGGAATAAAATCTGATTGTCTCCATCCACAATCATGGCACAGAACTGTAACTTGTGTGTGCTCGCCAAAGTATGGTATCTCATCGATATGTGTTAACATTCCGACATGTCCTTCCACACCACAGACAGGACAAGGTGTCGCAATAGGTACTTCATCCATAAATGCCCCTCACAACAAATCATCCATGTCAGAGGCAAATGCTTCAGTTTCAACTCCACGTACGCCTCTACATCCAGGAGGCAACAACATCAATCTTGTATCAGTTAACCTTACAATTTGCCCTCCTGTGTCGAGTTCTATAAATTTAGTTAATTGCTCTAAAGCGGTTGTTAATTCAACACCTCTAGACATTAACCTCTCCATTTCAACAATCACAGCTTCACCATCAGCAAGCCAGTCTAGTAGTGTATTTACACCTGTAACATCATGCAGTGTAGCTCTATGCAAAACCAAGCCACCACTTTGTTTGGGTACAGGTGCATTAGGATACAAAGAATCAAGGTCATGATATGTTGAAGATTGTGAATCATCGACAACAGCGTTGAGATTTTGTTCTGAAGGCAAATTCAGGGTTCTTGGCGGTGCGCCACTGAATGTGTCGAGCGAGGTTTGGCGCTCCTCATCCTCCGTCATGAGGGGCTGGTGTGACGGTTGGTTGATAAGGGTCCCGCGAGACGGAGGCTTGTTTCCGACGAATATGGAGGAATCTTATGTCAGAGGGTTTATCGATGAGCGATGAGGGTCCAGGAGCATTCAAAACCGGTACTAGCACCATAGGAATCACATTCAAAGGTGGTGTCGTTGTTGGTGCAGATCACAGGGCTACAATGGGCCATTTCGTTGCAAATAAAAGCGTACAGAAACTATTCAAGATAGGAGATAATCTTGCACTTACAACTGCTGGATTAGTTGGACACGCACAATCTCTTGCTAGAACGCTAGCAGCAGAAGTTTCACTCTTTGAACTAAAGAGAGATGATAAGATGACTGTAAAGGGTGCAGCAACACTAACTGCAAACATACTTTCTGGAAGACCACATTGGGTACAACTGTTGATAGTTGGTGTCGATGATGATGGTGGTTCAGTATATTCTATTGATTCAGCGGGTGGCTCAATACCGGATTCATATTGTGCAACAGGCTCAGGCTCACCATATATGTATGGTGTCTTAGAGGATGGATTTAGCGATTCAATGTCAAGAGATGAAGCCGTTGCCTTGGCAGCACGATCCCTTTCTGCCTCCGCACAGCGTGATGCAGCGTCTGGAAACGGCATGGACCTAGCTGTAATTACTTCAAAAGATGGATTCGTTCCTGTCGAACAGAGCGAAATCAACAAGGTTCTGAAAAAGTAACCAATTACAACTCTACCCGCGGGCTTTGACCCGTGGATCCCTTTGAGGGGTTCACCATGTCAGTTCTTGGGTTTGGAGGTGCTTAACTATGAGATTAAGTTTCAAAGAGATGAAAGATGAAATTGCTAAGATAGTCCCTAAGGGGACGGACTACGATGTTGATTTGGAGGCTGGAGACATTGCAATAATTACTCCTAATCCGGAAGTTTTTGGATCTGGTGATGGTTTAATTGGTAAAATTGCTAAGAAAATAAAGCGAAGAATAGTACTGAGGCCACATGAATCTATAATGAAATCAGAGGAAGAAACTGAGATATTTATCAGAGAACTATTGGATGAAAAGGCTGGTGTCGAGGCAATTTATTTTGATGGATGTTATTGTGAAGTAACAGTAGTTTGTGGCAATCCTGGAGAGGCAGTCGGCCGCCGTGGCGTTAATGCTAAATCAATTAGAGATGAATGCGGATGGCTAGTTAAATTTGAAAGAACACCTCCTATTCATTCAAAAACGGTTCATGATATCAGAGGCTATCGAGCAGCACATGCTAAAGAAAGACGGAAAATGTTGAAAGATTTCGGTCTAAACATATACCGCCCACAACGACCTGGCTCATTTTGGGTAAGGACTACAGGTCTTGGCTCATATAGAGAAGTTGGTAGAGCTTGCCATTTGGTAACCACAAATGAAAGCCGAGTGATGATTGATGTAGGCGTGAATATTGCATCAGACACAGATCCAATGCCCTATTTCACTGCGCCCGAAGCACTACCAATGGACAAATTGGATGCAGTAATACTAACACACGCACATCTAGATCATGCAGGTATGTTGCCAGTATTATTTCGTTATGGCTATCGCGGACCCGTTTATTGCACACCTCCTACAAGGGATATGATGTTATTATTACAATCAGACTATCTTAAAGTTGGAGGGGCAGAGGGCAAGAGAGCTCCATATGATATGGAAGATATCAGAACTTGTATGCGTCACGTTGTTGATGTGGATTGGGGACAAACAGTAGATGTTGCACCGGATATTAAGCTGACACTGCATAATGCTGGGCACATTTTAGGATCATCATCTGTACATCTACATGTAGGAGATGGTAAGCATAATATTGTCTTTAGTGGTGATCAAAAATATGAGAAATCATGGCTATTTGATGCCGCAAATACGCGTTTTCCGAGGTGTGAAACACTGGTAATAGAATCCACATATGGAGCATCAGGTGATTTTCAACCAAGTAGGGAAGAAGCAAATCAAGAGTTGCAAGACATAGTTAGTCGAACAATAAAACGAGGTGGTAAATTGATATGTCCTGTGTTTGCTGTAGGTCGTTCACAAGAGGTCATGATTGCTATAGATGAATTGTTTAGATCAGGTACTGTAAATCCAGTTCCAGTGTATTTAGATGGGATGATACAGGAAGCAACAGCAATTCATTCGGCCCATCCTAATTATCTGACACAGGTTTTGCGCAAGAGTTTGTTGAAGGATGATGATGACAATCCCTTCACTTCTGATTGGTTCCGGCCAGTTCAGGGGAGAGAGATGCGAGAATCGATACTTATGGATAGTAGACCTTGTATTGTTCTAGCAACTAGTGGTATGATGAATGGAGGGCCTGTCATGCAATATTTCCAAAATTGGGCACATGAAAATAGAAATTCACTCTGCTTCGTTGGATATCAAGCAGAAGGCACTCTTGGCCGTAGATTGCAAAAAGGATTTAGTGAAGTACCAATGATAATTGAAGGTAAAACAGAAATAGTCAAAATTGGATGTGAAATGGCTACAATTGACGGCTTTAGTGGACATTCTGATAGAAGGCAACTCCTTGAATTTATAGAAAACATGAGTCCACGGCCTAAGAATGTTATTTGTCACCATGGTGATTATTTCAAGTGCAATGAATTAGGTAGGACACTTCGAGAAAAATTCAAAGTTAGAACCTATGCACCACAAAATCTTGAAACTGTGAGATTAAGTTGATTATAAAATTGGCAGTTCAATTCCGCTTTCTTCAGGATTGGGAAGGTTTTCGTTGGATTCAATATCAGAATTATTTGCTTTAGTAGCCTTTTTTACCTGAAGAGGCGTTGAACCTTTTCCAGTTGATTTTGAATCTAGGAATACTCCGAAAACAAATAAATTTAGTGCAACAAACAGACCGACTAATATGACAGTCATGGGCATTTTCCATCCCGAACCGCTACTTAGAAATGCTCCCGATGTAATTGTCAAGATCATTATGGCTCCGACGAATAACAATGTCCGCGAATTCATCGCCATACCAGTGGTTAAGACCAAGGCCTTGATGAACCTCACCCCTCTTGGCTTACTATATGTTCGGAACCGGCAATACTCCAAAAGCAGCGGCCGCGGCTTGTCCAGGGTGGTTAATGACAGCAGTAGCACCATGGGGTGAAAACGCTGAAGATGCATACGATCAAGGCTTAGTTGAAATGGGATTAGGCGACTCACGTTTGATTGAAGTCCATGGAGCTTTTTTGCCAATGGGTTTCGAGGCAACTCCTCCTCAAGCACTGCCTATGGGCTCATTGGTAGAGTGTCACTTGGCAACTGCATATGCCTATAATGGTTCAAGTGCTTGTGCAGGTGTTGCATGGGCAGCATGCACTACACCAGAGGGGGAAGATTGTGCTATAGTTGCGAAAATATCTACAGAACTTGATTATGAAGAAACGGAATCGAGGCTAAAACGTAATTTGCAAAGAAGATTAGCTAGTAGAGATTTGGAAGTTCAATCATTTGATGTCGCAGTTGATGAAGTGACAGCGGCTCAGGAGCATTTTGGTGTTGCTATGGCGGCATTGATTTTACCAGAATCTCTCAAATTAAGCGGTGGTGGTTCTGTAGGACGTGTTCGTGGTGGATTAACACGACAAGCCACTGATGCAATGGCTAACGCTGCTAAGAGAGTAGATACAAAGGCACCAGCAGCGCCAGCAATGAGGCCTGGACAGAGAAGACAAAACACTGACGGCGGGACTGATTTTTCCCTCTGAAGTGATAAAATGTATTATGTTATTAAGTGCATAAATTGTGAACGCCATTCAGGTTCTAAAGGGCGTGCAAAAAAGTGTCCACATTGTGGTTCAATTTTTTCAGATTCAGAAGTAGTAGGAACCATGGATAGTGCTGGTGATCTACAAAGGGCAGTTGCATTAGCCAATATGCCAACAGAGTTGAGAGATGAGATGGCAAGAAAAATGCCACGTAATATCGAAGTAATATCAAAACCTTCTCCTGGAGACTTATTACTGGCAATAGAGGACGCTTCTATCGATGGTAAATTAACTACCGAAATGTTGTCCTCATCACTATTGTCTCGTGGAATAATGATTGAAGTTTCCTATGTAATACAGGAAGCAATTTCTCAGGGATTACTATTTGATTGTGGTGAAGAAAATTTTGTTTTATTACAGTGACATTCAAGAAGGGAAACCTTGGCCCCTGCTTTGAGGGTCTGTGGGTTAGCTTGGCCTATACTCGGGCGTTTGGGACGCTTGGACTCCAGTTCAAATCTGGACAGACCCACCTCTTTACTCTCTGTGTACAACAATTGTCCATTTATTCATCTCGAGAATGAACCCAAATTAAGTGATATCCAAATTGTGTTTTTATGAAACAGTCACATTGATTTAGATCTTGTGACCAAACCTGCTTTGAAAAGAGAGGTACCATTTGCTTTTCATGGAAGTCACCAAGATCTCCTTTTTTCTCAGCCGAAGTGCATGACGAATATAACTTAGCCATTTTTTTGAATGTACGTAGTTTATTTCTTGAATTACTAATTTCATCTAGGATACTTTGGGCCTGTGTTTTACTTCCTACTAGTATGTGTCTAGCATTAGCATATCTCCCTGGCAATTTCATCTTGTAACTCTCCTAATTTTGCTTACGTGCCACCTATCAAATAAATGAGTTGCAATCCAGATTATAGGACTGTAGAACCAACCAGCTATGTATGTGATCCAAATTAATGGAATAGCCAAACTTTGTCTGTTCATTGTATTGTCAACAATTCGCAAATGCAACCCTAGAAAAAGCATCAATGAGGTCTTAAACAAAAAATTAGTAATCTTAATTCCACTTTTTTGCCCCTGATAAATAGCCTTGACAGGCGCATGTGCAATAACCCATCCATTCTGGGATAAGCGCATTAACCACCAATTTGGGTATCCATAACCTCTCCAGGAATTATTCCAATCCCATGACTCTAGCACCTGACTAGTTGTTGCTGTATAACCGCATTGCGGGTCCCGAATACTTTGTCCACATGCAAGGTTAGTCAATATTGAGAGTAAGAATGTTCCAAACCTCCTAGTAAAAGGCATTTTTTCTGCACGGTCAAACCTTTCACCCTTCACATGATGTGCCTCACGAGTTATTATAGGCCTCAGTAATGATTCCATATCATCAGGGTCCATTTGACCATCACCAGCCATTACTACAGAGATAAATGGCTTTTCTAATTCTGACAACAAATGCCTATGTCCAGCATCGATTGCAGCACCAACACCTTTTCCTGTAAGTGTCACTAAATCTGCATTTCCCACTAGATTCCCAGTACCATCTGTCGAACCATCGTCAATAACTACGGTTTTATCAACAAAATCTGGAACTGTTTTTAGAACTAGTTCAATGTGCTCTGCTTCATTTCTTGCAGGAACCACGACGCCTATGTTCCAGCCTTCGAACATAGTACTCCCACACAGTGACTAGCCATGAACTTCATGGACATCGGACTAACAGGAGGTACTATGGAGGGCCTTAGGGTTATATTATTGGGCGCAAATTTTGAATTGCGTTTAGTATCTTTAGTAGTAAGGTCTCTCGAAGTTAGTGATCATGTAGTAATCTTTGACCAGGGAAGTAATGATGGCACAATTGAGTTGGCAAAAAAGATTGACTGCGACGTGGTTGAATATGATGGTGAATCTAGAGCAATACCACTTGCCAAAAAATCACTTGAATTACCGGGTTGTAAATCAACACTAATTGTAAAGATCGATTCCAGGTTTAAATTACGTGACTTACCTCTGCTAATAAATAGAGCAAGGGAAAGATGGGACGTTCATATGGCATTCAGTGCCAAAGAAACTGAATTATCCAATCCCCAGGAAGCAATTTATGCAGAATCAGAAGTTGTTCATATGGCAGCTTCACATGAGGGTCTATTGGCCCTTTCTAAAGCCTCAAATGAAGAATCAGCTATCGATTTACCTGAGGATCTTAAGGTACGCGTTCTTTATTCAAAACCAGTTCCTAAGGTTCAACAAAGAGAATCACTAGCAACGGCATCTCGATTTGCTCAACTATTCTATTGGATGTTAGAATCTAAGCATCCATTATTGTTATTTGGAATTCCAGGAGTCGTACTATTTTTTGTAGGTTACAAGTTATCGGGAAATGTGTTAGATAATTTCCAAGAGTGGAATGAAACCACAATCGGCGTTGGACTTGCAGTAATTGCAGTAACATTGATGGGTCTTTTTGCAATGATGGTAGGATTGATTCTCTACATAATGGGAAAACAGGTCAAGCAAATACAATCGCAATATGATGATTGGCCCAAAAAAATGTGAGGGTTATTATGACACATTTAATTTGTTTTGACATGGATCGAGTTCTGGTAGATCATATGTCTACATGGCAATATGTTTATGATAAATTGGATATTTCTAATGAGCAGGCTTTCGATCTATATAATCAAGGACTTCTAAATGAATGGGATTGGCTAAAAATGGATATAGCTTTGATGAAAGAAACTTATCCAGATATTGATGATAATCAATTACGACAATTATGTGATGGAACACCACTGATGAAAGGTATCGAAAATTGCCTATCCTATCTTGTGGAATCCGGGCATGAATTAGCAATAATTAGTGGTGGAATGCAACAAACAGCACGGGAAATTGCATTGATGTATCCCAGGGGTAAGTGGACACGTCGCTGGGGAGGAATTGACAGACATGACGGCAGAGATACGGTTTTCCATGTTTTTACAAATGGCTGGCTAAGGACCATTGATGGTAGCATTGATGATTTTGGACGGTACATGGTACAAATGAATGGTAAGGGCTCAATAGTTAAAATGCTACAAAGGAGACTAGGGATACCTAAAGAAAACACAGTCACTATTGGAGACTCTGCTGGTGATATTGGTATGTTTCTTGAATCTGGACTATCAATTTGTTTTAACCCATGGGATGAGAAGCCAGTAGAAATAGCAGATCTCACTATTAGGTCGAGAGATCTAAATGATGTCTTATCAGCAATTAAGAGTTACATCAAGGGGTAACTCTTCTACTATCACGTGGGAAGGGAATAACTTCTCGAATATGTTCGGCTCCACTTAACCAACTGCATACTCTGTCAACTCCAAGCCCAAATCCACCGTGGGGGACTCCTCCGTAAGTACGTGTATCAATGTAAAATTGGTATGGCTCTCGCGGAACACCTTCCTCGTCTATTCTAGCAAGAATTTCTTCTTCACTCCAAGTACGTTCTCCTCCACCAATTATTTCTCCATATCCTTCAGGTGCTAGGAGGTCATGACAAAGTACGTATTTTTCATCATCTGGATCAACTCTATGATAGAATGGTTTAGCGACCTTGGGATAATGAGTTAAGAAGTGAGGTACATCAAAGTCTTGAGTCAAAACCTTCTCTTTAGAGTAATCTAAATCTTGTCCCCATTCGACATCTACATTCATACTTTGTAGTGTTTCTATGGCTTCATCATAACGCATACGAGGGTACGGGTTGTCAGCATATCTTGCCAATAAATCCAAATCTCGTCCAATTTCGTTCAATTCATTTTCTCGTTCATTCAACAATCTCTTTGCAATATGACGCACAACTCCTTCTCCATGGTTCATAATCTCAGAGTTAGATGCCCACGCTACTTCCATTTCAGCATGCCAGAATTCAGTAAGATGTCTACGTGTTCTACTTTTCTCAGCTCTAAAAGAGGGAGCAATTGTGTATAATCTTTCAAGTGCCGGCATTGCGGCTTCGGCATACAACTGCCATGATTGTGTCAAGTAAGCCTTTTTACCAAAATAAGGAACCTCGAATAGTGTCGAACCCCCTTCTACAGCACCAGCTACAAAGTTTGGAGCCTGATATTCAGTAAAGTCAAGATCACGGAAGTAAGAGTGAATTGCACCAAAGACAGATGAACGAATTTTAAGCATGTTTGTCATCCTACTAGTCCTAAGGTAAAGGTGTCTATTATCTAGTAAAAATTCAGTTTCTCCACCATCTGCAGATTCCATTGCACTCTCAGTTATTGGGAATGGTGAATCAGGTCTGACGCCACCTACAACACGTACTGAAGTTACGATTAATTCATGACCTCCAGGAGCTCTATCATCAGGATTTACAATTCCTCTAATTTCGAGAGAGGCTTCGATAAGAGCACCCTTCAATTCTTCAAAGGATTCATCACCAATAGAATCACGTTTGGCAACACATTGTATTGTGGCTGTGGAATCACGTAATACTACAAAACGAATTTTATTTGAGCCGCGAGTTCTTTTTACCCATCCCTTTAACTCAATCTCGTCCCCATCATGGGCACCAGACTGGACATCGGCTATCCAGATCTCCTTCGCCATGACACGCCGTAGTAGGCATAACGCTTGAATGCCTCGCTTCAAATGTATAATTTGAGAAAGCATGAAACATGAGTAAGTTTGTACGATGGACATGCCCGGTATTGTGGTCTATGCTTTAGGTGGGAATGCATTATCTTCTCCTACAAGGCCAAGTGATGAGGAAACAGCATTAGTATTAGCTAAAGTAATGAGCGACGTTGTAGATTTGCTAGAATCTGGTTGGAAAGTAGTACTGACACATGGTAATGGGCCACAAGTTGGGCATTTGATGTCATTAGATAATTCACAATCAATGGATTCATGGGTTGCTGCAACACAAGGGATGATAGGTCATGATTTGTCAATAAATTTGGATTCAATATTGAGGAAACGAGGTAGGCCTGAGAAAACAGCTGTATTACTAACAAGGGTCGAAATTGACTCCAATGATAAGGGGCTTGAATTTCCCACCAAGCCAGTTGGCCCTGTACTAAGTGATAGTGATGCAATGTCTCTAGATTGGGATATTGCTGAAACTACAAGTGGCCCTAGAAGAGTTGTAGCGAGCCCAATCCCTCGAGAGATAATCGATATTGAAGTAATAAAGGCATTAGTAGGGGCTGGAGCAATAGTAATTTGTGGAGGTGGAGGTGGAATTCCCATATTGCGATTGGAAGATCATTTTAGAGGAATTCCAGCAGTGGTCGATAAAGATCGCTTTTCAGCACTATTGGCAATTGAATTAGAAGCAGAGGCACTGATCATTTCTACAGCTATTGATTCTCTAAAATTAAACTTTAATACTCCTAGTGAGCAAACACTTACTAGTATCAGTTTGGAAGATGCATATTCAAATCTAGAGAGTGGACAATTCCCTGTAGGCTCGATGGGGCCAAAGGTTGCAAGTCTTTGTGATGTGGTTGAAAAGTTGCCTAAAACTAAGGCAATATTATGCCAACCTGGTGATGCAATAAAAGCACTTAGAGGACAGGCAGGAACTCGTATTGTTTCATAGCGGGCCTGACGGGGTTCGAACCCGCGGCCGACGGATTAAGAGTCCGTCGCTCTACCTGACTAAGCTACAGGCCCAGTTCTGGGTTTGGGCATCAATATTTAATCTAATCCGAGAGTCTTCCATTTGGTTTAACGAAAGTTTCAATTCCAGATGATCCAGCAAGTACTACTGCATCACACATATTGTTGAATAGTCCTACCTGTACAACACCAGCAATCATCAATATTTCTGATTCAGTTTTAATTGGGTTGGTGATTTTTGGGCCTGTGTGAGCGTCAGCAATCATGTTACCATTATCAGTTATGACTGGCCCATTGCCAGACATTCTAATGTTAACTCTACAATCTAATAATCTACCAAGCGCACGAACTGTGGCTTCATGTGAAAACGGTGTCACCTCGATTGGCAGCGGAAATGCTCCTAATGTTTCTACCTTTTTTCTTTCATCCGCTACAACCACCATTGCCAGACTTTCTTGAGCAACAATTTTCTCCCTCAATAAGGCAGCACCGCCCCCTTTTATCAATTGAAAATTAGGATCAAATTCATCAGCACCATCAATGACTAAATCTAGACCATCTATATCAGATAGTTCAACTAATGGTATTCCCACTTCTAGTGCTAATTTTTCAGTTGCCAGGCTTGTTGGCACCCCCACAATTTCTAAATTTTCATCAATTATTTTACGTCCAATTTCGATTACTGTGTGTTTTACTGTTGAACCAGTGCCAAGCCCAATCTTCATGCCACTTTTTACAAATTCACAAGCCGCAATTCCGGCCTGCTTTTTCATGGATTCAACATCTCCCATATTTGCTTACAAATGCGCCGGGTCAATAAGTAATTTGAAGCGAATCCCTGAAGTGCTATCCCTCCATGCCGTAGGCATGGCCGGGCATACTAAAGCGATATTTCTCGTTACGTTGTTCGTTTTTTCTTCAATGTTACCTGTAATTGCCAATGCAGGAGAGACACCTGATAGGTCAGTTTCTATTGTCGTCCCTACCTCTCCAAACGGTATGTCAACTGAATTTTCTGTATCAGTACCAGAGGGCGAAATTGTAACGGGATTGGATTTAAAACTTGAACCAGGAATTTGGCCTTTAGAGGCAACTAACTCGATATCAGAAAAATCTGATTGGGCATCAGGATCTGTTTTTGATGGTGTAGATTTCAATAGTACTGGATTGAAGATACTTCCTATGAGCCATGAATGGGATTTTGAAGGATCAAGTCAGGGTTGGACAATTGGGCCCGGCGGGGGATGGGCTCATGGATATGATTCCACATTGGGTGCTTCTGGGGGAGTGCACTCAGGTTCATCGGCAATTTATACATACACTGGAAATTATCCAACATACATGGGTGGGCCCTATTGGGCAACCTCTCCAGTAATTGATTGCTCTTCATGCCAGGGTACTTGGGATTTCAAGTATTGGAGTCGATTAGGAGTAGAATCAGCATCCTTTGATCATGCTTATGTTGCGGTTAAAAATACCAATGGAGCTTGGGTTAATGTATATTCAAATCCTTATGGTACAGTAAATGATGGTTCATTTACACAAAAGTCACATGATGTCAGTTCTTATGCAAATGGCAACAGTCAGTTCCAGGTCAGATTCGGATTAGGGAGTTCAGATGGTTCGATCCAATATACGGGTTGGAATGTAGATGACGTTCTGCTAGAGCCAAGAGGCAATACTGGAACAGGTGTTGGTAATTGGACAAGCCAACCTTTTGGACCCGGTGCAGCTGGAAATTTCAAAATGCCTTACTCTGTTATGTCACTGGATGCATATACACCCATCGGTTCGATAATGTTCTGGTCTTTGATTGATTTCGATACAGGACAAACGATTCCGGGCTTTGATAGTAGGCAGGATTTTGTTGCTAATTTGGCTTCATTAGATCCTGATGTATATCCAAGGATTCAATTTACAGTAAGAATGGAATCAGCAGGAGATAGTCCAGTAATTAATTCAATCAATTTTGGAGGTTATTCGGAATCTTTCGATGAGAATCCAACAAATAGAGGATGGTCAGGACACAGTTCCCATTCAAATGGTCGTGCTTATGGTTCTTCTACATTTGAATCTCCAGAATTTACCAGTAACCGGCCATTTTCAGGTTTGACAGTTGATTATTCAGGAAGTGGTACTGGTAATTTCCAATGTTTATTTGATGGAAATTGGATGGATATACCTTCAAGTGGTGAGATTACATTGCCACTACCAATAACGAGCACAAAGTTGCGTTGGAATTCAGCTTCTTCGTGGGGTATGGACCGGATTGATTTAACTCTCAATATGCAATCATACCCGCTAAATCTTGAATTAGATGTAGGTTTCGATGGTGTTTCTGAATTCGCCTTTTCCGGTGAAGGAATTGGACCATTTGGTTGGCAAAATCAACTTGCAGATGGCAGTAATAGTGAAAAATTAAATCTGTCATCAGGAGAGGTTGTAGAATTATTACATCCTCATAATAGTCATAAGGATGAAATTGGTGAAATGACTTTTCATATTAGTAGCGAAGTTGGTTTGGATGGAGTAATAGCAAATTTACTTGTAGATAATACAATAGTAGTTACAAAGAATGTGGGCTATGTTGATGGTTTTTCCGAAGTTAATTTAGATAGTTTTGACAAAGTTGCGTTACTGAGTGCCATGGATTCTAGTAACCCAGAAATTGAATTTGACAATAATTTAGATTTTCAAATTGTTGAGATTCAAATAACAGCAACACAAGGAGAACATGCAACCATTAGCGGAATTAGTATACCATATCATAGCACTTTGGAATTAGATAATGATGAATCAGATTTGATTGCTGCAATTAATGCTTATCTACCATCAACACAGGCAGTATCAGGCTATCACGAAATACAAATTCCAACCCGTATGGATTCAGAGGGTAAAATCATAATACATGATCATGGAATGAATACAAGACCATCTCCAGTAGCACTATATTTGACTATGACGAATCAAACAGATACATTGGTTGCAGGTGATGATTGGTACGAATTTGAAAGTAAATTTGATTTGTCAAATATAGGAATTAATGATGCTGCAGCTCATTTCTATGATGAAGGTTGGTCATCTAAATTTGATTTAATAGGTGGTTATTGGTCGAGAGGAATAACATGTTCAATAATAGATCATTCTTGTACAAACGCACAAGGGATACTATTGTCACATTTTTCACACACCTTTTCCGGTTCGTTTGTTACATTTAGTCATAGAATTAGAATTTCATCAATGTGGCCTGATGAAACTGCTTTGACAGTTTCTTCATCGATTGAGATGGGGGGCCAATTGAGCGCTCCAGCTCAAATTAGATTTGGTCCTGGATGGTCAATGGGAGTCCAACAAGATATTGTTGTTGAGGACTGGTACTTGTCTTTTAACAATTCTAAATCTCCTTCAGATGCATTGTATATAGATACTTCAGGTGAAAATATAGTTAGTGTTCAACTCAGATTTACAGATCTTGATGATACTCCCAGAAGTGGTTCGTTTGATGTAAAGTTGTTTATGGACAATCAATCTGTTGATTCAACTCAGGAATTAAACAATGGTGTTGCAACTCTAAGATTTACTCCAAATACTGAAGCAACCGATGTCCATTTGTCGTTAACAGTAACTAGTTTAGGAGGTCAAGAAGTGACCTGGATGGTAGATTCTGAAGGGTTGTTTTTGCTTGATGATGTGGCTCCAGTATTATTGTCCTCTAATGTTGCCCCACTTGATCACAGAACTCCAGGCCAACCACTGTCTTTTGAATTCACAATTGGAGATAGGCCTGTATTGCCAAGGCATTCAAAATTGTATTTGTCAACTTCATGGGATGGCGATCATGTTATCGATTTATTACAGCCAGAGGACCTAAACAATTTCCAGGGATTATATCACACGATATTCGATACATATGGTGCAAATGAAGGTGATGTAATCATCGGATGGTTAGAGGTTGTAGATCCTGCTGGGCATCATTTAGTCAATCAGGGAACTCGTATGAATCCGTTATTCCAGTTGCAATTCAAAGAAGACGGTGCTCCGAATATTTTGGCTGAGGGGTTAGGTTGGGCTGACGAAAATACTTGGTTTCATCCTGGCTCAAATTATTCATTCTTGGTTCCAATGAGTGATGTAAACGGATATGGCGATATAGAACAAGTCTTGATTGATTTCTCATCTGGTTCTTCAGAGAATCTTACTGTAATATGGTCAGCACATTCTGGTTGTAGTTCTAGTAATCCCTCACTTAGTGTTGAGTCATGCGATATACTTGGTGAAGCTAGCCATTTTGATGAAATATTTACACTGTCTGTAACAATATCCCTTGATTGGGATTTCAACCCAGATTCATCAATTATGCGGGATATAATGGTCATGGCTTCAGATGATTCTGGTCAATCTCAGAGAGTCGATTTACCAGATGAACAGTGGAGATATTCTGGCGAAGTTGAAATTGATACTAATACCATAGGATTCATGAATGGAGTTGCATATATCGCACCGCTTTCAACTACAAATCTTGTTGGGGAATTAATTTGGGCCAAAGGCGGAGGTAAGGTTGAAACAACCATAGAAATTGTGGCAGTTTTGAGTGGAGTGGATTATCATGGACTTTCTCATAATGGGCTCATAGATGTACTAATAACCTCGCCAAATTCCTCAGGAATTTATACGGTCCAGGTTGATGTAATCAACCTCCCTGCAGGAGGTATTGATAGGACCGATAGTGATTCTGTAGTTGCATGGTTGGTAGTTGATGCATCACCACCAAGAGTTACGCAATTAGTTTCCCCATCTTTAGATGAAAAGATAGAGGAAAGAGACTGGAAAAATCTCCCATTTGAATTTGTTTTAGAAGAAACCGAAGGTTTGCAATTAGATTCATTGCGAATGCATTGGTTGATCATGCCAAACGGAATGATGATACCCGAGATGGCATTACTTGGGGGTAATGTTTCTCTTGAAATTATTTCAGGTACTGGTTCTGGTTCTTCAATCCCATCTCAAGCAATACTAAATCTTGATTCCATACTCCCGGAGACTACTCGACAAAACAGTTGGGACTTATGGGTGTGGGTTACTGGAAATGATCTAGCAGGGCAGCAGATAGAATCATCATTTAACAGTAGGGAGAGCCCAGTTGCTGTATTAACTCTAGAAAATAGACAACCAGAATTAACAATAGATGCTGGTGACGTCTTACTCTCAAACCCACAACCTTCTGTTGGGCAAAAGGTAAATCTGAATATCACGGTCCACAATATTGGCCAGGCAACTGGCATATCTAGCGTTCGTGTTGAAGCCATTGAGGATGGTGGAACTAGAAGATTATTGGAAATTGCAGAAGTAAATATTCCTGGTGGAGAATCCGCATCCTTTGAAACATATTGGTACCCTGAGGAAGCAGGTACGGCGTGGATAGAAGTTTCAATGCCCGATGGGACACTAGTAAGAACATCACCTGAGCAAGTTGACAAGGGTGAAACAACTTTCATAGTTGGTGGACTTGAAAATGCAGACGGAGGTATGCTAACTGGATTTGTAATAATAGCATTACTGCTAGCAACATTACTTGGTTATTTGTTGATGTCAGGTCCTTCAAAACAGCGTGAATATGACATGGATGTTGAATGATACTTCAGTCAAACCATTCAAGAAGGTTACCCGTCACAGAGTGTTCGAGGGTGCAGGAGGACTGCTGACAGACTTCGAGTCTGAGGAAAGTCCCCTCTCCATAGTGCAGGCGGATGACAGAAGTCAGACACAGAGATGGGTCGGTTAATGGTGCAGAAACGAATGATTAGTGGTGTGTACAATGAATCCGGAAGGAAGAGATTACCATTTTGTCAATGAGACGAGCAACCCCGCTGGAGCAAGTCCAAACAGTCCCATAAATGCGGCACGTATAGGGACAGGTAGGATGCTTAGTTGAATGCAGTCGCCGTAAGGTAACAGAAAGGGGCTTACTCCCTGCACCCTCTCCTTATTCGATAATGGCATCAACAGCTTCCATATTTTCATCAGTGAAAACTGCAACTTCTCCAAAATCTATGAATTTTTTATCACTAATTCCACGTTCTCTAGAGATCATATTTCGAACCACATGATCACAAGTGATACATGCTGGTAATAGGAAAACACTTGTCAAGAATGCAAAACAAATCAATGTCATCATCAGAATAAAGAAATTTTCAAGACCAGGGAATGCTACAAAGAAACCAGCTCCTAAACCAGCAACCGTTGTTGCTGTTGTTTCGAAAATAGTCTGTCCAGTCTTTTCGATTGTGTGTGAAATACCAATAGCGGTCTCACCTTCTTCTTGGATTCTGTGCATTACATGTATTGCATCATCGACACCAATTCCAAACACTATCGTACCAATCATTGCCGTAAATATGTTAACGTTAACATCTCCCGATTTCATGAGTAGAGGTTGCCAAACGATGATTGTGGCTACAGGTATCATGGTGTATATTCCAATTCGAGGAGATCTGAATACTATACACAGGACAATTGTCAGTATTAGCAATGTTAGCAGTGTAGTATAATTTTGTGTATCATGTATACCTTTGTTTATGTCAAGAGATACAGGCAATCCTCCAGTTAATGGTGAAACTCTGATTCCGGGTTCGTCCATTGGTTCGTTAAGCATACCATCAATCTCATCCCTTAATTCACTTGCAGCAGTTAGGTTGATGTATGGTTGAGTTACGTAAACTAATGCCTTATTGCCTCCTTCGTTAGTCAGCATCCATTGAACTTCTTTTGAGAGCGTATCGTAAGCGACATTAACCATATCTTTTCGTAAATGTTCTCTACCCTTACCATCAGGACTAGTAGCATCTAAGGCTATCCAAGCAGCACAACTTGGTTCATTAGATTCCCAACATTCTTCATGTAACAATTCCCATAAGGTCCCTTCATATAAGCTAAGATTAGTATTAGGATCAGTTAATGAAACAGGTATTGCCTTTAGGAATGTGATAACACTAGTTGTATTTGTATGTTCGACCTCAGCAATTTTTTGTTCCAGTGCATCCATTGAATCTAATACAGATAAATCCCTAATTTTAAATTCTTCAGTGTTTGAGTGTTTGGTGGCATCAAAAATGAATAGTGAAGTCTGTCCTCCACTGAAAGTACGAGAATATTTTACCATTGCTTCCATAGATGGAATATTATCTGGAGTCTGATCAGACCCAGTTATTGGCTTTGACATTTCATCATTATAGTAAAGTCCTGTAGCTGTAATCAATAACGCTACAATTATTGTCACATAAAAATATTTGATTGGTCCTCGTGATATTTTCCCCCATTTAGAATCATAGTTTGTTCGTTTTGAATATTTTAACAACCATGACAATGTTGGTACTAATATAATTGAAAATAATAGAGTTGCTGCAATTCCAGAAACAAGTGTCATTCCTACAGATCTGATTGGAATAATTGAGACAATATTTGGAGCAATTAATACACTAAATCCAACGACAGTAGTAGCGGCAGAAAGCATTACAGCAACACCAGTTGTTCTAGTCATTTCCATGACACATGATCTGTAAAATTCAGGATCCCACATCTCTGGAATAGGTGTTATTGCTTGTCCCTTTCTACGATTACTTTCAGATTCTTCAACTGCTTTGTCAAGGCGTTTTTTCCGAACTTCTTCAATTCTATTCACCATATGTAATGCATAATCTACGCCTAAACCAATCAATATCGGAAAAGTTGCAATAATCATTGGAGTAAGTGTTAATTTGAGCAACACAGATGCTCCAAATGTGAATGACAGTGCCATCAAAATTGGTGTGCCAGTAATAACTACAACTTTCCATGAACGATGTATTGCAGTAATTACTAGAACAGTTAACAGCATAGAGATAGGTAACATGTCTAGTAAGTCCAAATATATTTTATCAGAAACATCTTCAAGTATTTTTGAAAGCCCTGTTTGAGTCATCTCTGTTTGTCTATATTCTTGAGGTCTATTTTCTTCAGAAATAATTTCATCAACATGCGCAAAAAATCCTTTGTAATCCTTCCAATGAGGAGTGATACTCATATCATGAGTCATCCCAATTATTACAGCTGTTGTATCCCACACCCCATCGCCATTTGTGTCCCTAACCAATGAATCAAATCCACCATCTGCTCTCGATACAATGTCATCAATACGTGACTGTTCATCGGGGATTGCATACAAACCACCTTTATTTCCAGGAATTGCTTGCAGTGCCTCGCAATTTACAATTTGTTGACTTATCCTCTCACCTGGTCCTTCACAAGAAGCATTGTAAAAACGACCATCACTTGAATTGATTTCCTTCACAATTTGAGGAAACGAAATCACCCATAGTACTCCATCATTACGTCCATGATCCTCTTTGTCCCAATCGATTCCATGATATTTCATATCAGGTTGGCTAACATATTCATTATCACCTTCAATCCAACTTATCTCGTGCATTATCTGTACATTGCTTATGTTGCTGCTATTTCCATAGTTGACAGGATCTTCAGCATTCATTGTTTGTATGTATATTATTGCGATATCAGTTGACCATTCGCTTCTAACTTCGAGCAATAAATCCGTTGAATCAGCATCTTCAGGTAAGAATATCTCTACATCATCTTCTATTTGATTTTGAAAAGTTGAGCCAACATTTGCAAACCAAGCGGTGATGATAAGCATGATTACAACAGTTGTTTTGGGCTGAGCTAAGAGTTGTGAGTACATTGAATCTATCGAATCCTCGAAGGTAGATTTAACACGATTACGGATGAGACTGAACTTCGAGTCTTCATCGGACATGAATGCCCGTGTTCGAATTAGGAAATGAATACTATGTTGCGGATAGTATCAATCTAAGCCAAACTCTCTAATTAACAAGTGGCGGATAAAGTTTCTAGCGGATTGCAATACTAGACCAGTTGCGATCAGTGATAATCCCAAAACACCAACCCATATTGCGGTCAAACCTGGGCCAACAAGATAATCAACAGAATCTGTAAATTGATTTACTGCATTTAGGCCCATTGCAGCACCTGCTGCAAACAATCCCATTCCGGGTAGCCCCAAAACAAGTAATGGTTTCTTTTGAGAGAGTGATAATAAAGCCCAAGTTAAAACAGTAAAACCGTGTGATATAGCAGTAAAATTACTACCTTTTGGCACATCATAACGAATTATCGTAGGAACTTCCTTGATCTTCAGATTTTTTTCATGTGCATCTTCAAGCATCTCTAATGATAATTCCATACCTTCTGCATCAAATCTCAAACGGTCTAATGCAAGTTTAGAAAAGGCACGGAATCCAGATTGTGTGTCCTTTATGTCTAAATCACTAGAAAGGTTAGATGCTGCTGTAATTACTTTAATTCCCAAACGACGATAGGCGGGCATCTCTTGACTGCTACCTCCATTGATGAACCTACTTCCGATTACAAAGTCAGCATCTCCTGACAAGATTGGACTAATTAATTGAGGTATATCTTCAGTATCGTGCTGTCCATCACTGTCTAGAATAATTAAAGCATCAGCATCCATTTCTTTTGCCACAGAGAACAAAGTTTTGAGGGCACCACCATATCCTCTATTTATTCGGTGCCTGTGGACCTTAGCTCCACATGATTCAGCAATTCGTGCGCTGGAATCTGATGATCCATCATCTACGCATATTACTTCATCAACGTGTTCCAAGACTTTGGTAATGACAGTTCCAATGGTCTCTTCTTCGTTGTACATAGGAAGGCCTGCAACCACACGTATACGAGGTTGGGCAGCATTCTCCATGTACACGGGGCGAAAACGGTTGATTATATGACCATCGCTTACTTTTCACATCATGTATGGTTTATCGTAAACCTCTGAGTTTGTACGCGATGGCTTGAAACGAGTGAATAGTAACGGCCGTTCATGCGAGTTATGGTTACTGGAGGTGCTGGATTCATCGGTTCCCATCTTATAGACAGACTAGTGTCCCGGGGAGATGAAGTCACTGTAGTTGACAATTTGTCCTCCGGTGTATTTGATTTTATTCGAAAACATGTGGATGATGGTTCGATAATTTTCCATAATATAGATTTGAAAAATTTATCAGATCTGAAACCATTAATGCATGAGATCGACATGGTTTACCATTTAGCAGCAAATGCAGATATTAGACTCGGAACAAAAATAACTGACACAGATCTAAATGAAGGAACAATAGTTACCTACAATGTTCTTGAAGCTATGCGATTAGCAGGGGTATCAAAAATTGCATTTTCTTCATCGAGTGTTGTCTATGGAGAAGGAGCACCGATGCCAACACCTGAAACACATGGCCCTTGCATACCTATTTCGTTATACGGTGCATCAAAACAAGGTGGAGAGGGATTGATTGGCTCATGGGTTGGAACATTTGGTTTCCAAGCATGGGTCTTTAGGTTTGCTAATATAATTGGCCGCAGAGGTACTCATGGAGTAATTTTTGATTTCATACACAAATTGAAATCAGATCCTAATCGACTTGAAGTTTTGGGCAATGGATTACAGGAGAAATCGTATATGGAAGTTGGTGATTGTGTTGATGCAATATTACATGTGATTGAATCTACAAATCAACCATTCAATCTTTACAACTTAGGATCTAACGACACATGCAGTGTTAGAAGAATTGCAGAAATTGTGATAGAAGAAACTGGTTGTAAAGGGGCTTCTATAGAATATACTGGCGGAGATAGAGGTTGGGCAGGAGATATTCCGAAAGCTCGTTTGTCAATAGATAGGCTCAAACAACTTGGCTTCAGCGTCAAATATGAAAGCGAAGACGCTGTGGCATATACTACTAGGGCCTTAATTAAAGAAATAATGGGGGAATAATATTGTACAGGAGAAAAATTTCTGAGGAAGCAAGTGCGAGAGCCGATGCAACGATGTTTGTTACAGTCATATTTGTAGCAGCATACAGCATCATAGCAATGACAACAAATCCCTTCTACACAGGAACATCTGTTGGTGATATGGCGCCTGATCTAGAAGGTTCGGTTTGGGATGGTGAATCATGGTCCGTCTATAAATTAGAAGATCGAATAAATACAGATTGGGAGCCAGGTCTTCCCGGCACTTGGATTATGGTTGAATTCATGGATACAAATTGTGGACATTGTCAGCAAGCGGCACAAGATAATTTCCCGCCAGCACAAGACTATTGGTTTGGGTCATCTAGCCCTGCGCCCGCAGAGATAAATGTGGAATTCTTGGCAGTTTCAATAAAATTAGATAATCCTGGATGGAAGTATGGCAAACCTGAGATACAAGAATTCCGAAGTCAATATTCGCACGAATTCAATTATATGGATGGCCAAGACAATGTATTTCGTGACATATGGGAAGTACAAGGGACACCCTCTTATTTCTTAATTGCACCAAATGGGATTGTGAAATATTCTTCACCTGAAGGTGGTTCTTATGAAAATGTCTGGGCTGCTATGGATGACCTCATACCGTCAGGAGGCCAATAATATGGCAATTAGTGCTGATACACAATTGCTATTTCATTGGATACCTATCCTTTTAGGATTGACATTAATGTCTCCATGGGGTGAATCATTAGGGAGATCAATATCAGCTAAATGGCCTAGTATGGAAACAAAGAGAGGCCGGACAATTGGAGGAATGCTTCTTGCAATGTTTGGTGGTTTTACAGTTTCAGCACACACATATTGGATACACAACAAGGCAAAGGAAATTGGATCTGGCGACTTTTGTGCAGGTGGAGGAATCTGGGATTGTTCTAGTGTAATTGGCAATGATGAGTGGAATACAATGCCATTCGTAGACATTCCTTGGGGGCTAGCAGGAATGCTTGCATTTTGTGTCTTTTTGTGGCTTACGATATCCATTTCAAAGGGATTAGCCGAAACATGGGTTTCGGCTTATATCAGGTATGGTTTGGCATTAGGCGGTGCGGGAATTTTGATAGTAATGTACCTAATTTATGCAGAAATAGAGATAGGGAAATTGTGCCAGTACTGTTCCACAGCTCACGTCTCTCATTTGATTGCAACATATGGATTCTTTAGCCTATCAAAAATGCATGGGACTTCTGAATGGGGCGTTGGTATGATGGATGATGCAAGAGCAGCTCGAAAGGAACGTAGAAAAACCAGAGGATACATTGCACCAACCATAAAGGACGACTCGGAGGAATGATTTTTGAAGGGAAACAACTCTTCAGTGATTGTTTTCATTTTATCTCTAACACTTTTGATATTTGTCAGTATTGAGCAAGGATATTTTGATAATATGCTCAATAATTCTGAGGAAATTAACGAGGATGAATTAGAGTTGTTTGACACTTCTGATGCGGTACACCCGCTTGGGGAAGATTGCCTTGATGGTCATGATGGTATGGCAATGCATTTCCATCCTTATCTAACTATTATTGTTGATGATGAAGAAATACCCATACCATCAAACACAGGGATAGACACAACAATATGTCCTTCTGCAATGCATGTTACTCACACACATGATGATAGTGGGAAGTTACATGTTGAACACACTGAAGTAGTTGATGTACCATTAGAGGTTTTTTTTGATGTATGGGGAGTTCATTTTGATGAAACAGGAATTTTTGATTACCGTGATGGAGATATTGAAATGAAAGTCGATGGAGAAATAAGTAATGATTATCAAAACCATCTGTTGGAGGACGCCCAACAAATAATTATCACATATACTTCACATGAGTAATCTTTACATTAAGGTGCGTAAATCCCTTCAAAATAGAGTGCATCAGTATTTGTTGTAACCGGTTCAATTCTATGCACTGTAACATCAATGCGTTCACTACTATGGTAATTCTTTCTTAATTCTGCTAATAAACGATGGTGTACTTCGGAAACATTTGCAGCTGAAATCATCGATAGATGTCTATGTTTCTCCTCATCAATATGTACGGAATACTCTACCATCCAAGATCTTAGAGTACTCATTTCCCACTCGTCGGTTGCCTCATTTGCTGGTTCCATAATTAATACTTGTTTTGCAGGCATATGAATGATGCGGTGTTTTGGGTAAATATATTCTCCATTTCTTCCGGTTTAAGGAAAAAAATCACCGATTTAAGGAAATAATAACTTATTCTTCTTCTGAGTCCGGAAATTTATTTTTCGGCATAAATATCAATATTGCACCCAACATAGATGTAATAAAAACTATTTCAAATAGTAGATCTGATATTTCCTGTGTCAGGATTCTATTAGACAGTTCAAAAACCCCATATGGTTCTCCTCCATTTACCGGTTCATGTATGAAAATTAAAGACCATTTTTCTATTTGACTTGGATTAGTAACTCCTAGGGATTTAACTTCAGTTCCGTTATCATCTACGACAATGTACCCGACTAATACTCGATCTCTGTCCACGCCTCCAGGATTTTCAACACCTTCGGGAACTTTTTTTTCATGCTCTAGGATGAGTATTGACAATTGTCCATGAGGTGGTTTTTCGTATTCTATCTCTTGATTGTATGATACGTTAATTTGAGTAGGATTGCCGCGTGAAAGTTCTTGTGTCAATATCTTCCTCTGTACGTCATTCCATGAATCATAACCCTCAGCAGTCATCAAACCATCAACAAAAAAGCTAGGAGTTCCAAAATTTCCAGTGTGAGTTTTATTTTGATATTCCATTCGTTCACGCGATGCATCATTTTCAAATTCATCACCAACGTGCAAGGCAACCATAGCAATGCGCATTCCATGACTTCTTTGCACGTCGTTAAGTTGTGGATCTATTTCTGCACACGAAGGACACCATATTGCAGTCCTCTCTTCTATCAGAACACTTCTACTTAGAGAATAAGTTTCCTTTCCACTAATTGATGCAGCTAGTGCAATATTAATTTGTGACATACACAGAACTAACGCAATTGCCCAAATTGCTGCCCGCATCATCCGGGGGGCAGTGCATCATGTGCATGAACTTATCACAGAAAAGGCTCACCGCATGAACAGAGGGAGCACAATGGTTGACCGCTGGGTTCAGGATCACCAAAGAGATTCATGGCGTAAGCAGGCTAAAGCCAGCGGATACCGTGCTAGGTCTGCATTCAAGTTGAAACAAATACAAGAGCGCCACAAAATTGTCGAAAAAGGCTCACTAGTATTGGATGTAGGGTGCCATCCAGGAGGGTGGGCACAAGTTGCAGTGGAGTTAACTGGAGAGAATGGGAAAGTTGTAGGTGTTGATTTACAATCATGTGTCCCAGTTGATGGCGCTAATTTGATTGTGGGCGACATCACTGATGAACACACTCAGAAAATTGTGCTCGATGCGTTTGAATCTTCTACAATAGACGTTGTGGTTAGCGATATTTCTCCACACATTACGGGGAAATGGGACATTGATCAGGCAGTATCTTTGATGCTTGTTGCTGAAGTATTCGATTTTGCTTTACCAGTTCTCAGAAAGGGTGGCAATTTTGTGACAAAAATATTCCAAGGAGTTGGTGTAGAGGAACTTATTGATTTAGTAAAACCTCATTTTCAAACTGTCAAAAGATTCTCTCCGATGGCGAGTCGTAATTCTTCATCCGAAGTATATCTTGTTTGTAAGAATCATGGGCCAAAAAAGGGTCCCGATTGGAAAATAAGGCCTGCTTTTGAAGAATCACTAAACGAAAGAAAAGGCGGACTGGAGCCAAATGAAGACATAGAGCCTGCTAAAACAACATTTTCAATTAGAAAACGACGTAGCAATGATAATTGACTATTTTTTGCTTTATTTATCAAAATTACAGCACGCAAGCATAAAGAGGGGGAGGCCGTGGCCGTGCTGCACTGAGGTGTATATAATGTCCGAGAGAGCAACTGTTTGCACCGCTTCAGGAGTCCCATTAGTAGAAAAGGGCTCAACAACATTCTTGTGCCCAGGCTGTGGAGAAGAATCAATTGGAAGGAGTCCTAGATGCCGTAATCAAGGAGTCCCATATATGTGCAAGTGCGGATTCCAAGGACCTTGATTAGGTGATAACATGGGTATGGTTGCAATAACGTACAAAGTGATGCCTGATTCTAATGTAGATGATGTTTCGCCAGAAAATATTGTAGAGCAGATATCTTCTCTTGCGGATGATATTTATGATGTTCAATTATGTGAAACGAAACCATTAGCTTTTGGTCTGAAATTCATACAAGTCCACGTTGTTATGAATGATGGCCCGGGTTTGTCTGATGTTTTTGAAGAAAATATGAGATCCATTAGAGGAACTGGAGAAGTAGAAGTACTTTCCATGGGACTTCTTTGATTGGAACTCAATTTAATTTCTGCATCATTTGTTCAAAACCTATAGTCTATCTTGCACACGATGCAAATGGAAAGTGACCAATATGGATGGAGGGGGACTAACTTGGATATCCATATCTGGAATTTTGTTGTGCCTAATTCTGATTATTGTAGGCAGAGGTTTTGGAGATAAGAATCTCTTGAAGCGTAGTTTTGCGTTTGGAATGATTCTTTGTTTTATGGACTTAGCAGTAGAATTAGTTGGCACATCTATCGGTAAATGGGAGTACGGTGACTCAAATTTTTTCATCAATAGTGCAGTCCCAATTGAGTTGTTACCTATATTTTTTAGTTTGGGATTTACGCTAACATTTATCCATTATGGTTTGACAAAATTAGAGATCAATATGCCTCTTGATTTTGTATTTATTTTCATGATAATACTTGGATTGTTAGTATATGTTCTGAGGGCTATTAATGGTGATAGAGTTACATTATTGATGATATCAGTACCACTGGGTTTGTGGGGATTTTCACAGTTTTCAGATGAAAAAATTGCGGCATATTCATTATTAATTTCAATAGTGGTAGGATTGATTGATTATGTTATCGAAGTGATAATAATTAGTAGTGGTAATTATGGATATTCTGGTGGTTACAGAGTAGAAACCCCTCTAACATATACTATGGTGGCACTAGCAATATTTGGAGCACTTGAAAGATATAGGCAATCGAGAAAAGTAGTAGATTCAATAGATGAAGAATCTACAACTGCTTCAATGGACAACGCATGAACTCACGCAACAGTGTTGTGGCATAGCTACCAGATGGTAGTGTAAATCGAAACCGTATGCATGCGCCCTCGGGATGCCATAATTGGCCTTCAGGTACTCCTTTGTTCCATTCATCACCCATTGTTTCATCTCCAGCAATTGGAACAGGTTCATATTGAAATTCACTAAAACCTGTAACAAAGGATCTCCTAGTTCCCTTTGTCGATAACCTTCGTATTCCCTCAACATTCCAATTTTGATCGGCTAATTGCATATCTTCGAGAACTTGTTGTTCAATTTCACCAGGTATTCCGCTAGGTTTTCCCACTGTTGATCCAGGTAATTGGCCGGTAACAGTAAGTCTCCCCTTTTCGCAATTACGCGTAATTCGATTAAGTGTCCTTTCTTCAACTTCAACAAGAGATGAAGTTTCAAGTTGCCCATTGTCATCAATTCTGCCTACTAGGTCTCCTGCAATCGGTTTAGAAAGAGTAACATTTGAATCAATTCTCTTCTTTATTGTGCGATTAAAAACCACACTTTGTAATGAATGCACAGTCATTAATTGTAGGTTATTTGGCAATTTTCTAAAGGCTCCAATCCAGTCTTCAGGATTAGACAAAAGATGATTAATCATTTCACGTTCAAATCCTAACCAGTGTGGTATTATCTCAAGAGATTCACTTGTGATTCCATTTTCTCTAACGTGTTTTCTGAATTTAGCAACATCATCTCTCTCATCACCTTCCATTGAAATATAGGTCATTACTGCCGCTTCCCAGTCATCTGAAACAACATAGCGACCAACTATTGGAGTAACAGGTCTACCAGAACCAAAACGCTGAGGGCCAATCCAGTTAGGAAATAGATTTGGCCCAATTTTGCCTTCCATTTCGGTTTCGATTTCTCCAATTATCCGGAGTGCATCAGAATCATTCATTGGCTTACCATCTGTGTGGCAACAACCTCGTGCTACGATTGTGAACCGGTTTCCCTTGTGATTACCAAAGCCAATTTTTTGATGGGTCCGTCCAATAATTTCAATTTCGACATCTGGCATTTCTACAGATGCAACCTTTTTTTGTGGCGCATCGATGATGAAAACTTGGCGGGTAACAGCCCTTTTGTCCTTTGTGCCTGCAAAAAATATTCGATTACGTGAGATTCCACACGCAGCAGCTAATTTTGTAACAAATCGATTTGTTTCCCAATTTGTTAGAGTAATATTTGCTGCAGTAAATCTTCCCTTTGGGTCAAGAGATATTTTGGCTGAAATCTCTTCAACACGAAAATCTTGTACACGAGCTTTCAATACTCCACCAATACCTTCACCAATAGTAGAATAACCTACTAATCCAATACTTTCAGCAAGAGTATCATTGCCTGTCATTAGGCAGACCCGCTTCAAATTGAAAGAGAATCATAATCGCCCTTGATGTCTCCTACTAACTTCATAAGTAAGTCAGCTGGATCTACACCCTTATTTGTGCGAATGAAAAACTCTGGTTCATCCAAATCTGGATGTCCTGGAAAGTAATTTGCATAGTCTACATCTTTGTCACTATTCAGTCTTTCACGAAGAATTTGCAACGAAGTGTGCGATTCACCTATGAATCGAACTCTTAATTCATTTTTGTCCCGAGCAAGTAGCTTTACTGGCATATCAACCAGTGAGCCGTCCAGCCCCCCATTGATGAACCTTATGCAGCAAACATGCTTTCGGAAGCACTCAATTTTGTTTGAATTCGTTACACAAATGATGATTTAACCATCTCGCTTTAGTACTGAATCGGACCCCTAGGGGGTCCGTGGGTTCCTCCAATTTTGAAGATTCAATGCGGGCGCAGGCACCGCGATTCAAAAAAATGGCTTGGCCATTATTGATTCTTTCAACTCTCTTAACTGTCGGATTAGTTGTTGATTTAGCGTTAATCAATACACCATCAGTAAATACAGATCTAGCAGATTTTGCACCTGATTCAGAATCAGCCGATGCACATGAGAGGATTTCAGAATATTTCGGAAATGAAACGCGACCGATGTTTGTACATGTTACAAATGATAATGGTGGAAATGTGCTTGAAATGTCAAGTATACATTTGATGAATGAGCATCTACAACTTGTACAGGATAAGAGTGATGAGATGGGAGGTCTAGTGGTAAATTGGATAACTGCACCTTCGATACTGCAAGTGGCTTTGGATGAACAGGCAAATGGTACCGAACTATCAAGTATTGAAAATTGGGAATACATGCTAAATTCTACAATAGAGGATATCGAAGACACTGACTGTCCAGGCGATATTTCAAAACAGCGTGAAGTTGCACAATTTATTCTTGACGGTATGTTGAATAAGGATTTTGACGGTGATGAGATTTGTGCTTGGATTCAAAGTAATGGTGAAAATGGAAGCCCAGAGGTCAATTCATCATCTACACTTTGGATATTAGAAATTGATCCAAATATCTCTTCTAAAGACCGTAAGGAAAAGCAAAACGAACTCAGAACTTTATTTTCTCAGTTAAGCAAAGATAGTGAACTAAATTATGGAGTTGCCTCATTGGATTTAATCTCACATGATATTGACGAGGGTACATTCGATAATCTTGCAACACTTATTTTCTTGGCAGTGCTTGTAGTAGTTGTTCTTCTAGCAATAGCATTTAGAAGTTTCAAAGGTGTTGTTTTTCCCCTTGTTGGGCTTTCATTTGCTCTAATCTGGACATATGGATTACTAAATTTAACTGGAGCCCGCTTCACAGCATTGGAAGTTGCAGTGGCTCCATTAGTACTTGGTTTGGGTATAGATTATTCTATACATTTGCAAAGACGGCATGTCAAGTTCCGTAACAAAATCGATGATGCTGCCGAATCATGGTTGGCTTCATGTGCGCGTTTATCGACACCACTTGGCTTAGCAGTAATTACAACTGTTGCAGCATTCTTAGCTAATATTGTTTCACCGTTACCTCCACTAGAAACATTTGGTATTGCATTAGCAGTTGGAGTGTTATCAGCCTTTTTCAATGCAACAATTGTAGTTGGTGCATTACATATTGTGCTAGATTCACGACTTCCTGAAAGAAGAGCAGAACCAATTTTAATGCCTCTCCTTTCAGCAAAGGTTGTTTCAATACAAAAGAGTCAGCAGGTCACAATATTGTTAATCGCATTATTATTGACTGGAGCATCTGTAATTGGTGCCTTAGGTCTTGAAACTGAATTTGATTTGGCAGATTTCCTAGATGAGGATATGCCGATAATGGAAGTTAGAGAACAATTAGATTATTCATATGAAAGTGCAGGATGGAAATTAATTTATGTGCATATGGAACCAGCATCTGGAGACGCTATAGATAATGATGAAACTCTACTTTATAATCTGAGAATAATACATTGTGCTTTAGCTAATAATCATGATGTAGTCGGAGGAGGTGGCGTCTCATGTGACTCTTCGCCTTCATATGAGGGGCCATACAATGTGTTGTTTGATGCTGTCGAAAACAATGAATCCTTTGGGGTAAAATATGGTCTGAGCACAAATAGTGGGAAATTAAAATTATTGAATTCTAGCAATATTGATCTAGGAGCAGCACTATCAAATCTAAATACAAATTATTCTATTGCAGATCCATTTACCGGTGAAACCTGGGCTGATAGGGTAAGTTCCACTGTCCATTTGGATGGTAGTGAAATAAAGCATATCAGGATAGAAATACGTGTAGATGCATCGACATCATCCGAGTCTAGTAGAGTTGTAAGTTGGTTTGAAGAGATGTTGGGCCAAGAGGATGATTCAGGAAAGATAAGATATTCTTTATCGGGTATAGCAATAGTACATGTTACTGGGGATTTAGTAGCATTACAGACCGTATTAGATGGATTGAATTCTTCCCAATTATCATCAACAGCAATCTCATTTGGAGTTTCATTCATTGTATTGTTAATATTGACAAGAAAAATTACTCCTACGATGGTTGTTCTCACGCCAGTGGTTCTTGCAACAATATGGGTAGTTGGGTCCATGGTTGTACTCTCATTGAAATGGAATGTACTAACCGTTATGGTAACTGCTCTATCACTGGGTATTGGCATTGACTATGCTATACATATGTGGAGAAGATTTGAATCTGAACGTAAGCACTATGATAATATTTGGGATGCATTAACTGAGACGATATCTACAACTGGTATTGCCTTGGTACTTTCTGCAGGTACAACAGTTCTTGGATTCTTAGTACTATTACTTTCACCGATGCCACTTGTGCAACAATTTGGACTAGTAACAGCCCTAACAGTAACATTTTCACTACTACTTTCAGTCCTTGTCTTACCAGTTTTGCTAATCATGTCAGAAAATCAGTCACGAAGCACTTAGGGATTGGATAATCGGTTCCATTTCTAATCCTTGTTCTCGACTTAATAGACACAAAGCAAGCCAATTTGTACAAATTTTTAGAGATTTAACTTTGCGTTCAATCCGCCTTTCAATTTCTTCTATATCTAGTCCAGATTCTTTTGCGATGAAACGTTTCAACCGTTTCTCTACACGAGCTCTTGGATCTCCAGTCTCTTCATCCAAAGGTAGTACAATCTTTTCTTTAATTGGAGCTATTTCTACAGTTTTATTTTTAATTAGTTTTTCTTCATTGACAATTGGGTCAGTTAGGCGATTTGGTCTTGGTTGCCAGCCCAGTGGTGCTTCAATACCTTTGAAATCTGTATTAGGCTCTAGCATACCATCCTTATCTAGCAACCATCCTGCAAATACCAATGCTTTGATTGAATCATGAGCTTTATCGGTATCCATCCAATCCATGTCATATGAAATCATGCGTTCTAAATCATCGGGAGATAGAGGTACCCCCATGCGAAAACATATTGCAATAACGCGTTTTATATCCAACACATCATTATCCTGCATTTATTCCACCTTTGAGAATGAACCGTCTTCTTCCAGTTTCCATTTTCCAATATCTTGTACTATGTAAAACGTACCTTCAGCGAGGTATTGGTAATCGCCACCACCGGGTAGTTTTTCATATGACGTCACTTTTAATTCATTATTTCCTGGCAAATCTTCCAGACTTAATTTGTTCATAGCATCACCGATATCAGGAGTGCTACTATCCTTTGTGGATTCGATATTTGCTTTTGGCGGAGGTCCTTTCTTTGCTTTTTGTTCATTATTCCGAGGACTCTTGGACCTCATATCGACAGGATCTCCACCCCTTGGTAGATCTTCTAATTTAGGCATGTTTTTTGGTTCATTTGATCTATTTTTCTTTTTCATTATCAGTATGGCAATAGTAATAATTGACGAAATCGATATTGCACCTATAATCAGCATCAATGACTTATTGTCTTCTTCCGTCATAGTGAAAGTTTCCGAGTAATAATTATCATTTTCATCTAGTTCCCAAATTTGCTGTTCTTCATCAACAAGTACTTCGAGAGTCCAATCTTCATTTGGAACAGTAATTAGAACCCTTTTCACAATTCCTTGACCACTTGCTATTTGCCCTTGTGTATAACTTCCAACCTTGTCTCTGTAACTTTCTGTTACAACATATACCGTTACACTGAATGATGTTGTCAAAGACTCACCAGAATTTTTTACCACAATTTCTATGCGTAAATCATCCCCCGGCAGTGCATTTCCCTCTAAATTCACCTCGACCAATTGAATATTGGGTCCAATATTGTTTAGAGGCAAGGATATCCATGGTTCATTTTCTGTATTTTGATTTGAAGCTAATAGATTCCATCCAGAATCATCAATTCCATTAGCCCAACAATCAATTCTTGCTTCCGGTGAAAGTTCAGAAGGATCGCCTAAATCATTCATGTCAAGGTTAAATGAAAATAGTGTAATACCTTGGAAAATAGTATCTTTATATTTGGTTTGAGTGACTTTGTCCCACATAATTTCTGTCGAACGCACCTGGCATGTTAATGTTAAATTACCATTGTAACCTACATTCTCATCCATATTGATTCCAATACTTATGCTGTCGAGATGGTATCTCGAATAAGTTTGTACACTGTTGTCCAAAAGTATTGGCCGTACCGAATCTATTACAAATGTTGGAATATCGTATGTGATTAATGTTCTTAACTCAAATGGATCCATTATTAACACTGTAAAATCGATTAATCCACCAGTCAACGGCATTGTAATGGTACTATTAATCACTCCATTGACAACCGAAATTGTTGCTCCCCCATACCAAGAAATACCTTGCAATGTACCATACCAGCTCATTGATAATTCGCCCTCAAATGGCAAACCAGAATAGTCGTGAAAGATAGTTCCAATCAATTGTATTGTATCTCCGCTCATAACTATACTTTGATTGGAAATATTTCCTGTAACTTCACCAGTGATATCATCGACCGAATTGATTGCTGTATCAAATATTTCAGAAATAATCCACATATCCTGATAAGTACTCTTAGCTATGCCATCAATGTCGGTAACAAATACGTCAATTTTCCCAATTTCAAGTAATGATAGATCAACACTCCAACCTACTGATACAGTGAAATTGAAGTATAAATGATTATTATAAATGTAGTGGGAGCAAGCCAAACTTTCTTGATTAATTCTATCATCATGAACATAACAGGTGCTATCAGATATTTCGTAAACAAATCCAAATTGCGTATCATTACCAAATAGAACTTCAACAAACATGACGTCTGATATTGAATTTTCATCACTAATCTCTAGTCCCCAACTTACATCACGTGAGATTTCCCAAAAAACGGTTGAATTTTCGTTACTTATTTGTTCAATAACAGATTGATGTGAATCACGAGTTTCCCAATAAATTTCTATCAATGGTTCAGGTAAATTACCAACAGTATCTGTGAGTTCAAGTTTGAAATGTACTTCGTCATGATCTGCATTTATCGAATCAGATTGAGTTATGTTGAACCACCATATTGTCCCCTCGTTTTCCATTGTATGGTTTACGATTCGAAATTCTGAAATTTGGGGAACTGCGTCTGGGATAGTCCCGTCACTACCGTCATCAAGACCCTGCACCCATACTTTGGCAAATACGCTTTCCAAAATAAATCCAGATGTATCTGCCATCTGTACGCTAATTTCTCTGTCGTCTTGACTGTTAATATAAGTTCCAGAAACTGGAATACTCGAGACAAAAATAGGATTTTCATTGTCCAAGATTAACCATGTCGAATTAGAAATAGCCGCTATCGTAAATGGCTGATCACTACGTGCTTCAAGCAGAATATCAACCCTTCCCGAAATATCATTAGGTGGTGTCCAAACTATGGTATCACTTGTTCCAATGGTTAAATTGTTCCAACTTGTAGTGATATTTGTCCAATTCGAAGTGTGATCGCTACCAGCAGTAATAACAGCGATACTAAAAGTCAACCTTGCCTGAATATTTCCACTATTCACTGACATACCAGTTGATGAAAAATAGTGTGAGATATTTATCTCAATTTCTTCATCACCTATTATTGAATCACTTGAATTTAGACCAGAAACGTTGTCAATTATAACCTCAAGATTTCTGTCTATTTCCATAGTTGTAGGATGCAGGTATGAAGTTGTTACCTTACCCTGAGACGTTGTTTTCAAGCAGAGATATGAAATTCCAACAAGGTCATTGAAATCGATTTGCCATGAAACATTAGTGTGATTTTCCGTGGAACCATTAATCGATGCGTAAGCTGAGATGAATAGACCTTGGACATCATCGATATTCATACTCGACTCACTCCATGTTAGATTGGACCAAGGACCCGTAATGTATCCGTTTGAGTTACACATGGCGAAAGCCAATCCCATCGTACCATTATCGTGAATATAATGAGATGTCATAAAATTCATTGTTTCAGATCTAGGATGAATAAGTGTTGGAACAATAGAATTAATCCCAGCATGTTCAGCAACAATAGTTACCGAATCTAAATTAGGCTCATCCCAATTTTCTAAATCAGTTATTTCCATTTCAATACGATATTGAAAGAAATTTGAGTTTTCTGAATGGTTAAGAATTATTTGCCCTAGCGAATAAGTTGAATTTATTGTCCCATCATGTCCGCGCCAATCTGTAAAAGAAATCAAATTATAATCGTTATTAGTTCTATATTGGATTCCAAGTTTTCCTCCACTATAATCAGTGCCCAGCAGTTCCATTTCAACTGGTGTTGCGTGTGAATGATTAAGTGGTCTCAAATCGATTATAGGAGATGTAATCCACCCCGAATGAGTCACAGTTTCGTTTTGATATTCAGAATCTGAAGAATATTGCTGTCCCCAATTAGAGTAAGCGTATGATGATTTATCTCCACTAGCCCAAATTATTGAACCATTAATGACCTCCAATGTTATGTCAAAGTGGCCAGAACCAACAATATCTTGACCACTTCTCCAAGTATCATCAATGGGATTCCAATGATAAACAGTCTTCTTTGGGCCACCATTATAACCGCCCACAATTACAATTTCATCATTGTAAACTACAGCGTCAGAACCAAAAATTCCTACAGGTAGTGATGACAAATTGGTCCATGTATCAGTGATAGGATCATACCTTTCTACATAATCAATAGCTAAACGATTCCACGTACTAGTTCCAGTCATGCCACCTATTGCATATAATTGGTCATGATAATTTACTAATGGGAAAGAGGAACGAGCATTTGTCATATTTGCCATTCTTGACCAAGTATTAGTACTGATGTCATATTTCCATGTTTGATTCGAATGATCAGTTGCCCCTGCGTTAGTTATTCCTCCTGCATAATATAAGCTACCATTGTGCGCAGCCATACCCCCTAGACCACGCTCTGATGATGCAGGCATTCTTTCTCCTTCAAACCAAGTTTGATTTGACATATTGTATATTTGGACAACACCGGTTGCTTCCTGAAATGGATTAGAATTTTTGTTCCATTCTCCAATTACGTAAATAAAATCATCAACATATTCAGCCTCACAATATTGTTGCTCATATACCATGACAAATTCATCTGGTGGCGACCATGTTTTATTTGAATTATACAATTTTTCAATCATATTTGTTGACATCTCATCACCAGTTTGTTGAGGATCGACATCCACCATTCCTCCCATCACCCACATTTCCCCAAGTTCGGGTATCGCTACAGAACAAGCACCAGTTCTCATATTTACAAGTCCAGAATTTGCTTGGCTCCAATAAATGTCAGGCCGGGAAACATGCATTTCACCATCAGATGTTTGGTATGTTTGACTTTGAAGGAAGCCGGTGGAATTAAAATCAGAATCAGAAATCACAGTATTTGTTTTGACATTTGAGGATAGTTGTGTGGAGTAGTTTGTCCATGGTGCAAGTAGAATGACTGCGAGAAGAACGAGGGTGTAGTTGGCTCGCGTCATGATTGTCGCTTGAGTATTAAGGGCTTGAGGGTTACCCTAATTGATAAGCCATTTTATGCGAGGGTTCATGACCTTTGGCGGTATGCCCGGTTCGCTATGGCACGAGAATATGTCGCACGCGACCCAAGAACGGGACGTCCTCTGAACGTATCGACTCGTAAGCGTAAGCGCAAGGGTGCGAAAATAGAAAGTGGGCCATGGATGGCAATTCCACACCAAGCAGTGATACCGTTAGCTACGGGTGAACTTGATACTCAAAGGGTAACTTGGAAAGAAAAATATCATTATCTGGAGCAAATCGATGGAATAAAGGCATTATCTATATTGTCAGGAGCCCTTGCACATCAAGGACATCAGGTCCTATTGGATTGCCTTATGGATGAGAGTCCAGAAATAAGATCAGCAGCACTATTTGCATTGCCCGTGGTTGCTGAAACCTGCCCAGATGAGTTGTTCGACCATCTTTCTGTGTTATTGGATGATAAGGATGGGAGTGTCAGGACTTCAGCAAGCGAGTGTTTGAAGAGAGTTGCAGCGATTTTCCCTAGTGCAACAGAGATCACTTTGTCAAATGAATTACGTCATGCAGTTCGCAGTAGGAGAGATGCAGCTTTTTCTGGACTTGGAGAATTATGTTTAACATGGCCAGAAGTGGCCTGCGACCACCTAGATGAATTATTACAGGAAGAAAACCTGGAATTAAGGCGCAATGCCGCAGCTTTACTTCGAAAAGTGTTGTCAAAAGGTGGTGCTGCCTCTTGGGATTTGATAGGGTGGGCACTCGATGATGAAGATGTAGAAACTAGAAGGAGAGCAGCAAAATGCCTTGTTCCATTGGCACATAAGGAATATAGAATTGCCACAATACTCGCAGAACGCGCAATATTAGATCGGGATTCAAAGGTTATGCTTTCAGCGATCAAATGTATCGAGACATTAGATACAGACCACGGAAGAGCGAGGGAACTTGTGCTAGCTGGATGTAGCCATAAGCATGCTAATGTTCGTTTAGCATGTGTTAAGATATTACCTAGATTAATGGGTGATGAAATTTTGAGAAATCATTGCGATGCATTATTGCGTGAAGAAAAGGATCCTCGAGTTATCAAGGAATTAAGGGAAATGAGTATCGATCTTCAAATACAAGGGACTGAGGAACAGAAAAACAGGTTCTTAGCTCCAGCACCAGCGGTCCCGCAAATCGATCGAGAGGTTGCAGAATCTCAAGGACATACAGTGGGAATGGAAGAGTTAGAACCTCCTAAGAAGAAGGATACCTCCTCTCGACATGGTTAAGAGGGGTAGGCTGGTCGCCGAACTGCTCAAGGAGACGTACTTGATGACCGATGAAACCTTTAATGATAAAGAGAAGCAGTTCAATGACCTGTGGGATGGAGTAACTCCCAAGGGAATTAATCGCACTAAATCATTGAAGTTCCGCCAGTACATTCTAGAGCATGTTCGCCAGATGAAGCGCCCTCTTAATAGGGAAAATGCCCTGAAATACTGGATGGGTATCCTGAAAATAGAAGCAAGAGATAGCGAAGGATTCTGAACGTGACACGGGGGTCGCCCCCGTCCCGGTGACCCATACTATGGGAGGGGCGGAAGAGGGAGACCAATGTTTACCACAACTCCATTCACCGCTTGGGACTTGAGTAATGATCTGATTGATGGACTCAATGAATTAGGATGGGAATTTTCAACCCAAGTCCAAAAAGATACTATTCCATTGGCAATTTCGGGAGTGAATGTAATAGGTCAAGCAAGAACCGGTTCAGGAAAAACAGCGGCATTCGGATTACCCGTTTTGAACTCTTGTAAGCCAACAGGTAATTTACAAGCTCTAATATTAGCGCCAACACGTGAATTAGCAAACCAAGTATCAGATGATATTAACTCAATTCAAGGAAAAAAGGGCTTGAAAATAATTACTGTATATGGAGGAACAGATTTAGAAAAGCAGGCAAAAAGCCTGGATGCGGGTGTAGACATAGTTGTTGGAACACCTGGAAGAGTAATGGATATGAGTAAGCGAGGTCATATTGACCTGTCTGCACCATCAATGTTCGTTCTTGATGAAGCAGATCGTATGCTAGATATGGGATTCTTTCCAGATATTATGTGGATAATTGAGAGAATGGTTAACAGAAAACAAACCTTACTATTTTCAGCAACATTTCCACAAGAAATTATTGATGCAGCCAATGAGTTCATGGATGAGCCTGAATTTGTACTAACTAGTACTGAGAAACTAGATATTCCTCCTATTGATCAATTTAGTGTTAGAATTGGACGAGCAAATAAATTGTGGGTAGTAGGAAGATTGCTATCACACATGAGCGATGAGGATCAAACAATAATATTTACAAATACAAAAAGAATGGTTGATATTTTAGTACAAAGATTAAAGAAAAACCGATTTGATATTCAAGGAATACATGGGGACATGTCTCAAAATCAAAGGGAAAAAATTATTGCGAATTTTAAGGAAGGAAACTCACGAGTTGTAATTGCTACAGATGTAGCAGCACGTGGCCTAGATGTCGATGGGATAACACTAGTGATAAATTACGATGTACCTGATGATGTAGACAATTATGTTCACCGAATTGGACGAACTGGAAGAATTGGCCGCAAGGGAGAAGCATGGATGCTTGTAGGTAGAGACGATGTGCCACAGTTAAACAAGATAATTGCAACACATTCACTTAACATAATTCCCTCAGATGCTCCCGATCTACCTGATGGTATGGAAAGAGACCCTGTGCGAAAACAAGAAGACAATACAGAAGCTGCAGATGTATTTGGAATGGTACCAATAAGATTAGAAGCAACGAATTTTTCAAAGAATCAACTCGTAAATAAAATAACATCTTCATTGAATTGTAGTGAACTAGCAATTGGTGATATTGTAATTAATAGTGATTGTACTATTGTTGAAGTCCACAATAAGCACGCAAGTTTAGCATTAAAATCATTTAATTCAAACAATATCAATGCATCAGTTATTGAAAATTAATTACTCTTCTTCAATTTCTTTCGGCTTATCGATTGTTACTACAGTGCCTACTAAGCCTAAGAATCCAAGAGTAGCAAGAGACCAGGATGACTGAATCTCTTGTGCCCATATGTCCCTTGCATCACCACATGATCCAGTAACACTTGAATAAAATTCACAGGTATCGACAGCTTCTTTTGCATCCATAGCATTGTTATCTAACATCACATTAGCAAATGCACCAATTATTAGTAGTACTGAAATAACTAGTGCAATTTTATGTTTATCTTGCCATTTGTTGCGATAAATAAATTTCCATTTTCCTTTACTACGATTGTTTTCTCTTTGAATAAGATTACCAGCATTGACCCATTTGAACCACAATAGCCAAATTAATACTAACAAAAGTAGGAAACCCCATTCATAAAAAAATGTGTGAAAATCATGCATTGGTTTTTCACAATTAAATAAATTGGGATTCTCATTGCAACCAGAAACAGCCATAGGATAAAGAACCAATAAACGAGCGATATTGACTACATAAACAACCCCGCAAGCAATGAGGGCACTCTTGATTCTCAGACGTTGTGGTACACCGGTTGTCATAATCATTAGTACAGATATGAATATCATTTCATGAACTCCAGCACATTCATCTGAAACATAGAGATTAATACGATCTGCCCAAAAATCAGCATGGTGTAAAGTCACCATTGTAGTCCAACCATTATATTCAGATAGAGTCGCAGTGCCGGATCCATAAATGAGCTCAGTGAGCTCATACCAAATCCATGCTTCAGATTCTTGTATTAGGCCCAGTGTATTTGTTGGTTGAGTAATGAACCAGTAAAACATCTCAACCAAAATAAGCGCAACTGGAATTCGGAGGTAGCTTTTGGCTAGGACTCCAACTTCTGACCATGACAGGTCATCAATCTCATTTGTACTTGGATTCGATTTTGGAGCCAATTTATCATCTTGCCCCTCGCCCATACGGTGGACTATATGCTCTCATTGATGAAGTCTCACTTTATCGAGAGATTGAATAAGTCAATACCTTGCCCTAAACGTGGAGCCGACTTATCAACTTGATGTGTTGGGACATTTTTGTCCTGTACCAGTGCACCAAACAAGAAAAGCCTTGGTAGAATTAGTATCAGGTGATGTATTGGAGGTTTTATCAGATGATCCAGAGGCACTTCATGATATTCCAATTCTAATCGACAGATTGGGGCATCAAATAATCGATGTAATCAAATCTGCGGGCGAGTTCCGAATCATTATAGAGGTGAAGCCATGAGTATAGATGAGGTTCCAAGCGACGCACGTCTGCCCACCGAACATGGTAATTTCCGAATAAGAGTGTTCCATGAATCCGAAACTGGATTGGACCATGTTGCACTCACTATGGGGGATATGATGGGTCCAGATCCAGTATTGATGCGCTTGCATTCTGAATGCTTAACAGGCGATGCATTCGGCTCTCTTCGTTGTGATTGTGGCCCACAGCTAGATGCTGCACTTCGCGCAATTTCTGAGAAGGGGTGGGGTGTAGTTATTTATTTGCGACAAGAGGGAAGAGGTATAGGTCTTCATGCAAAAATACAAGCATATCATTTACAGGATAAAGGTGCAGATACACTTGATGCAAATTTGATGCTAGGACTGCCTGGTGATGCGCGTAATTATCGTATTGCTCGCACAATGCTAGAATCAATAGGAGTGAAAGATATTTGTTTACTTTCAAATAACCCTGATAAAGCAACACAACTAGAAAAATATGGCATAAACATTGTTGAAAGAATGCCATTAATTGTAGGTGTAGGGAGTGGCAATCGAGACTATTTGGAAACCAAGGCCAAGCGTATGGGGCACGATATTGAATTGGATGGTGAGTGAGTGGTTAGAATTAACGCAAGATATGATGGGAATTTACGATGTACTGCCACGCACACACCCTCTGGTGCCGAACTGATTACCGATGCGCCCACTGATAATGTGGGTAAAGGTGAATCATTCTCTCCTACAGATTTGCTAGCAACTTCAATGCTTACTTGTATTATGACAATAGTCGCAATTAGGGCAGATTCTCGGAATATTGATGTGAAAAATATGAAGGGAAGTGTTGAGAAATCGATGGCCTCTGATCCTAGAAGAATTGCAAAGTTGGATATTACAATTGAACTCCCTAATGGAATTCCAATCGAAGACAGAGCATGGTTGATTACTGAAGGCTGTAATTGTCCTATTTGTGTTTCAGTCAGTGAGAGCATGGAAGTTGATGTAACATTCGAATGAGGTGGTTCTATTCCCAGCGATGTGATTCATTGGAATGCCGCATATAGTGATGCGGATACTACAAAACTAGGGTGGTACCAAAAGGAACATTCAGTTTCACTACAATTAATTTCATCATGCAAAGGAATTCGGTTGATCGATGTTGGAGTTGGAACTACGACCCTGATCGATTCTTTGCTAGAAAAGGAGTATGAAATTACAGCTCTTGACATTTCAGATAAAGCATTGGAAATAATGAAACAGCGTCATGGAGATAATTTGAATTATGTCCAAGCGGATTTATCTGAAGAACTAGATTTAGGAGATTTCGATATATGGCACGATCGTGCAGTATTACATTTCCTGTTGAAGGAAAGTGAGAGGCAAACATATCTTGCTAATATGAAATCGTGTATTTCAAGCGGTGGTTTTGCGGTGATTGAGACCTTTTCAAAAGATGGAGCGCAGATTTGTTGCGGCTTGGATTTATATACGTATGATGAGAATATGTTGATTGAATTGCTTGGAGATGATTGGATTCTAATCGAATCTATTAGACATACTCACATTAATCCATTTGGTGGCGAACGCCCGTATATTTCTACAATCTTCAAGCGTGTTTAACCTTTGATTAAAGGATAACATTCTATTTGCTAATTGTATAGCACCAAACATGGGGAGAATATCTTCGTTATCGCTTATCGTAATTCTTTGTCTTTCTAGCATATCAATTTCGATTACAACAAATCATGTTGCATTAGATGATGCGGTCACCTTTAGAAATTCATCTGCAATTGATTGTTCAAACCAAACACATAATTCTCAAGATCCGTTTCACGTCGATAATCAATTAGGAGATGATACAAATCCAGGAACTTTTGATTGCCCTTTAGAGTCGATAACTGGTGCCCTTAATTTGTCCTTAGACGGAAGTGAAATAATTATTCATGAGGGTGTTTATCATGAGGCTGTGAGTGTTTCTGGATTCCAAAATTTGACAATAAAATCTGCTTTGAATGAAAGAGTTGTTTTTGATGGAACCCAAAGTGTTGCTAATGATTTAGGCGGGACTTGGAATCTTTCTGCTGATGGAATTCACTATGTCGATATTGGAATAGATGCGTGGCAAGTTTTCATTGATTATGAAGAGCAGGTTCCAGCGAGATGGCCTAATGCTAACTTCAGTGATTACTCAGTACTGAATCAATCACATTATTGGGCTCACGGTACGATCGGTAATGGGGGGTCATACTCTAATGGAGAGCTAGAAGATGCCGGAGGGACGACAGGAGCAAACAATAATTTGACCTCAAGCGGTATTGATCCAGTTGGAGCAATTGCAATTTTGAATGTTGGTTCATTTCGGACATACAGTAGAAATATAACTGATTATGATTTTACTAATGCAACAATATATTATGATACAGTACCAACTTGGAAAAATAAGCATCATCATTACTTCCTTGAAGGTAAAAGAGAATTGATTGATGTGGAAGGTGAATGGTGGATTAACTCAACTTCTGACAGACTTCACATGTTGTTGCCAAATGGAACAAATCCTAACAATTTAGATATTCGAGTTAAAACTCAAGCCTATGCTTTTGACATCACTAATAGCGATAACGTTTCTTTAATGGGTTTGGAATTTTTTGCTACAACATTCCGTTCATACCAGTGCGATGGTTGTTCTGTTTTGGATTCAGACTTGATGTACCCAAGTACATCGAAGAGAGGACTTGGAATTGCTGGAGAAGATGCCGAAGACCGCTGGGTGTCTCGAATGGATCGTTGCTCCAATTGTCTAATCGATAATTCTTCTTTCGCACATACAGATGGTTCTGCGATTGAATTCCATGGTGCGGCTCTACAATCTCATAATAATACAATTAACAATACGAATTTCGAGTTTATCGATTGGTCTTGTTCCGATTTACCAGGATTGATGGTTACTGTTTTCGATGGTGGAAAGGATAACACATTTTCAAATAATACCGTTCATAAAACTGGAGCATCAGCCACAATAAGTATCGGTGATGCACCACAGTTTTTCCACAACAAAGTATCTCAAACAGGTTTTGTCCAAAGTGATGGTGCTGTGATGCAAATGATGATGGCGGAACAAGCTGGTGCCGAAGTTGCTTACAATTGGATATATAATACTGCAAAATATGGAATAAGAATGGATGGCCCCGCAGGTGGAACCAATACTGGAAATAATGCAACAGTACATCACAACGTTTTGTGGGACATAAAGACTGGAATAATGGTAAAAGGAAATTATCATCATGCTCATAACAATACTGTCTTTGGAAATGATAGTGGTTTGACTAAGAATCAGATTATTATATTGTATGAAAACAGTGCAGGTAATGAAAATTCTACCACGGCAAATAACGCTGCAGATACTATTGCGGCTCACCGCTCAAACTCATACACTTCTAATCCAGTTCCAGGGACATATTCTAGTAATTATAACGGATATCAGGAGACAGAAGGTTCCGTTGAATCAATGTTAGTCGATCCTCGAAATTTTGATTTCAGGCCAATTATAAATTCAGCATTGGATAATTTGAGCGCTGGAGCTTATGATGCAGCAGATTCTAACCCTTGGACTGCTGGTGCAAGCAGAGCATGGCAAGTTATGGTGCCACCAATTCTAGGTTGTACAAATCAAACTGCTAACAACTACGATAGCAATGCAGGAGTAAACAACCACAGTTGTGATTATGATTTAGATGATGATGGCATACTAGATGTCGATGAAATTGAAGGATGTACTGATCCTATTGCCAACAATTTCGATCTGTTGGCAACTGATGAAGATGGAAGTTGTGATTATGATTTAGATGATGATGGAGTTCTGGATGTAGATGAGATAGATGGATGTACGGATTCAACGGCTAATAATTTCAATCCAACTGCAACTGATGAAGATGGTAGTTGTGACTATGATTTAGATGATGATGGAGTTCTGGATGTGGATGAAATTGCA
>JASLKG010000001.1 GCA_030747695.1 Candidatus Poseidoniaceae archaeon | reverse complement strand
ATCAAAGAAAGTTTGATCGTTGATGGTATCTCTACAACAATTTCAGGACTATTCGGTTCTAGCAGTGGAACAACATACATTGAATCTGCTGCCGGTGTTGAACAAGGTGGAAGAAGTGGTATGACTGCTGTTGTAGCAGGTTCGCTATTCTTGCCGTTCTTATTCCTAAGTCCATTATTGACAATGGTGCCTGCAGTTGCAACTGCATCCGTATTGGTACTAGTAGGTGTTTTCATGATGAAACCAATACTAAATATCGAATGGGGAGACATGGAAGATGCATTGCCAGCTTTCATGGCAATGATGATGATACCTCTAACTTATTCTATCACAAATGGAATAGTATGGGGATTCTTGACATGGTCAATCATTAAGGCAGGATTAGGTAAATCTGATGAAGTACCAATGGCTGTATGGGTCATTGACATCTTCTGTTTGATATATTTACTACCACTAATTTGAGTAGCAATTATTGATACAAGATATTGAAGAAACTGTATTTTACAGAGATTGCAACGGCAGAGGCTTCGGCCTCTGTCGTTGCTTTTTTTCTTTCAGAAGATTGATGTGCATGATGCGGACACGCTGTTCATGGTCGACCCGCGTGTTGAGGTTCTTAGACAAAGTGTAATTGAAGCGCCAGTTATAATGAAGGGTAAATATCCTTATTTCATTCACCCTCTGACCGATGGAGTTCCTAGCCAAAGTGCTGAATTATTATCCGCTGCTAGAGATTTAGTGTATGAAAATGTAAATTGGGACAATGTAGACATTATTCTTGGAATTGAAGCCATGGGTATACCATTGGCTGCAGCCCTTTGTCTTAAATCAGGTAAGCCATTAGTGGTTGGTAGAAAGAGAGAATATGGATTACCAGGTGAAACTCCAGTAGATCAATCAACTGGATATTCAAAGGGTGCAATTTACATTAACGACATATCAGATGGCGATAGAGTATTCGTAATTGATGATGTTGTATCAACTGGAGGAACCCTACTACCTGTATTGAAAGCGATAGATTCAATTGGAGCAGTTGTAGAAGATTGCTGGATAGTATTCGAAAAGGGACCAGGAATGGATTTCGTACGTAAACACGGAGATTGGCCGCTCAACAGTCTTGTTCGCCTAGAAATGGAAGGAAGTAAGGTAGTCTTACTCGAATGAAATTTTTGAAAAAAAAAGTGGAAACGGGGGACCGAAGTCCCCCGCTTCCGGGTTTTTCTTAGGAGGTGATCCATCTGCAGGTTCCCCTACAGATACCTTGTTACGACTTAACCCTCCTTGTCGAAGGCAGGCTCGAATACGCCATTAAAACGTAGCCTCACCCACCCCCAACTAAGCTGGTTTGACGGGCGGTGTGTGCAAGGAGCAGGGGCATATTCACCGTGCTATGTTGAAACACGATTACTACGGAATCCAGCTTCACGAGGGCGAGTTACAGCCCTCGATCCGAACTATGAACGGGTTTCGGGGTAGCGCGACCTTTCGGCCTAGCTTCCCATTGTCCCGTCCTTTGTAGCGCGCGTGTAGCCCAAGACATTCGGGGCATACTGACCTGTCGTTGCCCGCGCCTTCCTCTGGTTTCACACCAGCGGTCTCCCTATGGTGCGCCTTTTCCGGAGAAAAGGGTGGCAAATAGGGATGCGGGTCTCGTTCGTTATCTGACTTAACAGAACGCTTTACAGTACGAACTGACGACGGCCATGCACCACCTCTCTGATAATCCGACAAGCTCATTACGCTGGTCTTCATTTAACAGTCGGCCTTGGTGAGTTTTCCGGCGTTGAATCCAATTAAACCGCACGCTCCTCCCGTTGCAGTGCTCCCCCGCCAATTCCTTTAAGTTTCAGCCTTGCGACCGTACTCCCCAGGCAGTGGATTTAACATCTTCACTCCGGCACTGGGGACCCATTGCGGATCCCCAACACCAAATCCACAGCGTTTACACCTGGGACTACCCGGGTATCTAATCCGGTTCGTGCCCCCAGGCTTCGTCCCTGACCGTCGGATCCGTTCCAGTATGACGCCTTCGCAACAGGTGGTCCTCTGAGGATGACAGGATTTTACCCCTACCCCCAGAGTACCTCATACCTCTCCCGGTCCCTAGTCTGGCAGTCTCTGCAGAATTCAATCCGTTAAGCGGATTGATTTACCCATAGATTTACCAAACAGGCTACGGACGTTTTAGGCCCAATAAAAGCGACGACCACTTGAGCTGCCGGTATTACCGCGGCGGCTGGCACCGGTCTTTCCCAGCCCTTATTCCAAGAACTATTAAAATTCAAGAAAAGGCTACACAATGTGCAGTCACTTGGAGTTCCCTCATCACAGTTGCCTGCAGTGTGAAGTTTTCGCGCCTGCTGCACCCCGTAGGGTCCGGATTCGTGTCTCAGAATCCGTCTCCGGGCTATTGCTCCCACAACCCGTACGCGTCGATGGCAAGGAGGTCCATTACACCCCCTTCGACCTGATACGCCGCAGACCCATCCTATGCCGCCGGAGCTTTCAACCACACACCGTTCCAGGCGTTGTGGTCTATGGGGTATTATTCTCAGTTTCCCGAGGTTATCCCCCTGCATAGGGCAGGTTATCCACGTGTTACTGAGCAGTATGCCGAGTCCCTAAGACTCTCGACTCGCATGGCTTAATCGAACTCCAATAGCGGTCGCCTCTGGCAGGATCAACCAGATTTCTTGATGCTAGATTCGCATCTCTCTTGTCTCGATCCTTTGGCTACTTGTCGCTGTTGTTTTTTTGATAACTTGCTGACCTAAATATTTGAATTGACAGGTTCACTTTGCACTAGAGTTTGCTCTATTCTTGCACACAATTATTGCAAAATTGTGTCGTGAACACTAATCACCTACCTGGCCTCGAGCGGGCACAATCCATGGGGATGGTGTGGTTTCTCGGGGCCGCTGTATGCTTCGGCATTGCGTTAGGGTAGATGGCGGTAGTCATCGTTTCCTAAGAAACTCACCCGCCAACGCCGTCCCTTACAACGCAAGCAACTCGCCGAACGTCCCCCCGTATATCAAGGTGACTGTTGAGCAAGTGTTAGAATCGAGGTACTGCGCCACATATTAGAGCGCTTAATTAAGAGATAATATATTATCACTCGGCACCAAAGAATTGTCTTAACATTGGGTGCATTTCCATTGCTTGTTCTTTCTGTATTTGCTCATAAGTACGTAATATTATACCAACAGCTAGCAAGAGACCTGTTCCAGTGGCATTACCTACTGTTCCGAGTAAATCTGCACCAGCTGCTAGCAAACCTACGAATGCACCAGAGAAGTAAGTCACTGGAGGGATATATCGTTCTAAGATCCGTTCCAAAACCACTGGGTTCTTACGGAAACCTGGTATTTGCATACCTGTGCGTTCTATGTTCTTAGCAACATCTTTTGCACCCATATTTGTTGTATCAATCCAGAACTTTGCGAAAACCATGGACCCTATAGTCATCAAAGTAACATAACAGAGAACGTGCCCTCCAATTTGCCATAAGGTATGGCCATACAAATCAGGTTCTTGATCCAAAATTGGAATTAGCCAATCATTAACACCATTCACCATTGAAGAGTACCATGCAAATCCTCCACTAGCTGTGGAGGAACCTACTTCATACGTACCAATATATTCCGACATACTATTCCATCCATCCTTACCTAATATTGGTGTTTTCTGGAGCGTTGGATGATTCCAGAATAGGAGTGTGAACATGTTGATATTTGCAAGTAATGCGGCCATCAAAATTACCGGAATGTTAGATGCATAAACTAGCCTAATAGGATATTTTCCTCTGTGCCCTCTAACCTTGCCATGAGTCAATGGCAATTCCAATTTGCTTGATTCAGCATATGCTACAACAAGGAATACAATCACTGAAGAAAGAAGTGCTGCAACAGGATTTACATGCGTCAACAGAATCGTTTCAAATCCATTCTGCGATATCATTTCGCCATTACCAGCCTCCCTAAACATGTAAAATATCATTGGCAGCGTTCCTGAAGGTGGGTTTTGCAATGAATATTCCATTGCTGAATTCGCTGGCATAGGAGATAAGGTTCCTACAAATGTCGATTGAGCTACACCTGCAGCAATGAATAAAGAAATACCAGAACCTATACCCCATTTGCTGACAAGTTCATCCAATAAGAATACAAGATATGACCCTGCAAAGAGTTGGGCGACAATTACAAAGTTAGCCCAGCCCATTCCATAATTGGAGATTAATGATTGAGTAGGATCTAAGAAACCATATGTTTGAGGTATGGATTCTATAGGTATCATCAACAATACGAGAAGTTTCTGGACACCTTGATACATTGCCTTATCCTCCGTATCTTGTAAATCTAAACGGATAATTTTAGCACCTGCGAATAATTGCATTATAATCGAACCAGTAACAATCGGTCCAATTCCAAGGTGCATGATTGTTCCAGATGCACCTGCCATAATTGATCTGAAACCACTGAACAAATCAAGAGCTGTTCCGGATAGACCCCATAGCATTACATTCGTCATTGCAAAATAGATAATCAAGACCAGTGTTGTAGTCCATAATTTCTCATTGAATCGAACGTGTCCTTCTGGTTTAGTAATTGTAGGATAAGTATCTACGAATCGGTGCACTGCATACAAACGACTAGATTTTTCACCGCCATACATGAAACAGACTAGGGATGCTGCTGCTCCAAATCCTAGAAGGAGGATTCCAACTAAAAAGAAGCCTACCAAATCCTGATGGGAACCACCCATTGATTCTGGGCGCACATACCATGTTGAGAAAGCTGCAAATACTAGCCAACCCATTAGCTTTCCATAACGTCCAATAAATGGTACTTTCTTCAATCCTTCAGGTAGATCCATTCTAAAACAAGCAACCATGTATGCCATGTAAATTACACCTGTAATCATACCAACCCAGGCACCTTCGACTCCATCAGCATCAACTACTCCACTAGTTAATCCAAATGCTTCAGAAAATGCATCATATTGCCAATACCATAACATTCCGAAGTATAGTATACCAGTTAGTGCAACTGCCCAAGGAATTGGTTTTTTGCCCATTTTTTCACCTCCATACCTATTTTGAAAATATAACTAATGGTTACTCCCATTCTTCCTCTTCATCGCCCTCTATAGAACCGCCGGCTGCTGATATTTTTTCTGCAGCTTTGGCAGACCATTCCTCAACTGTCACATTAAGAGCAGTAGTGATCCTACCTGACCCAAGTAATTTGTCAATTCCCATTTCGGTTAAATCAATTGAATCTTTACCATCGGCCATTCCTTCAAGATCACTGACATTACAAGTAACGTATACAGTTCTAAGTGATGGATCTCGATTGAAACCATGCATACCCCAATGCTTGGGCATATACTTGATCCTAGTCATTACGCGGTGTTTATTCATGCCCGCATTGCCACGGCCTCCACGCTTACCTGCGCCACGACCGGCTTTATGTCCCCGGCCATGTGTGCGACAACGGCCTCTGAATTTGTTTGCTCTACCCATAATATCACCTCAAATCATACGCTCAACAAGAGCAGTAATGTCCTCTCCCCTAGGACCAAGAGCGCCACCTATGACATAAGTGCGCTTTAGACCACCCCAGCCCTTAGGGCCACGTGGTGGGTGAAGACGGAAAACTCGCTTCATCTCAGGCATATCTTTCACAGTTGCATCTCCTGAAGCAATAGCTGTTGCGAATTCTTTAATTGAACCAAAATCTGTGGAAGATTTAACATCTGAATCAGTTACAGGTTTGTCACCAACTAGACGACCTCTTTCACTAATCATCTTTTCAACCAAGTCTGCATCAGCATTTCCCCATGTGATGTAATCCTTAGCTTTCTGAAGCATCCCTTTGTATTGGGGATTTTCAGGTATTATTACAGCATGGTTTACCTTTGTTAAATTCAACATGCCCATAGTTTCACGAATTGATCTCTCGACCTTTACATCTGAACGTGCACGTACTACAATAATACTCATTCTAATAACCTCCCTTTATGGATAAATAACTCAGCACGTTGTGCTTCAGTAACACGAGTTCGATTAATCTCTGCAAGCGCGTTGAAGGTTGCTGCTGCGTAATTAATAGTTGTACGAGTTTGTCCTTTTGTTCGTGAAAGGACATCAGTTACACCCGCTAATTTCAATACACGCTTTCCTGTCTCTCCGAGAACAAGGCCCTTACCTGAAGGAGCAGGCATCAAAGTAACTCTTGTCGAACCTGCTTGTCCTGTAACTTTGAAGGGTACAGAAGTACCAGGTCCTACAGAAGATTCCCAAGAACCATTTCCTCTCTGTACCTGAATAAGATTTAATTTTGCTGCGACAAGTGCCTTGCGTATCGTTTGAGATACCTCTTTTCCTTTTGCCATTGCTAAGCCAACATAGCCATCCTTGTTGCCTACGCAAGCCATTACATTGAATCTTACACGACGACCTGAATCAGTCATCCTCTGAACCATATTAACTTTGATTACTTCATCTTCCAGATTAGGAATCAATGCGTCTACTATTTCCACTTCTCTAATAGGCAATCCTGAAGCAAGTGCATGCTCATATGTAATAATTCGACCAGCCATAACTTCGCGGCCTAGCCTTGTTTTAGGAGTCCAAGATCTTAGTGCTGAAATGGCTTCATCTGAAGAAGTTCGGCGACGACGTCTTCCTCCTTCGTTCGCTTCCTCTTCTACTGGTGCAAATGCCTTAATTAGCCCTGGTGCCATTGGAGTTACTTCATCACTCATATCAGAACGCCCCCTCTATTTTCGATTTGGTTGCTTCAACTGCTGAAGCATATTTATCATCAATGTGCATGCCATTGATTCGATCATCATCTGGAAGGACATCTCCATGCGGGATTTCTAAACCTGCATCGATCATTCCTCTCAATGCTGCAAATACTCGCCCTCCTGTAGCCGCCAGACCAATATCCAATACGGCCTCATCATGCCCTGAAGACACTGCAGATTTACCTAATGCGAAGCCAACAAGATAAGATGCTGGAATATTCTTTCTTGAATTTGATTCTGGCCATCCATACTTGGAAACCAAATCATCACCAGTTACTGAAGTCTCTACTTTGTCCCCAGTTCTATTCCAATTGACTACCTGACATATTGTCCGTGTATTTGATACACGTACAACAGCTCTAGCATTGCCACTCTTTAGCAACTTCAGGCGTCTTCTATAATCAGTCTCACCTGTTCTACGACGGCGATATTGGTTACGTTGTCTTGGACCTTGTGACATCACTGTTCACCTCCAGTCTCGACACCATCTACACCCATCTGAGACATCATATGTGATATTGATCTATATGATCCTCCTTTTGCTTTGAGATAGTAGTGACGATATTGTGAACGATCCAATGTTCCATCTTCCCTTAGGTCCTTCAAAGTACGACGTTGTGCACGAATTGTGGCCATCCATTGTTTCTTCCTTGGATTTCTAGCATTAGCTGAACCTGAACGCTTTCCTTGGCCTTTACGGCGACCCTTCTTCTTTTGCTCAGCACGCTTTAATGCCCGAACCCTTGAGGTTCCTTGAATTGCTTTTGCCTTGATATATCCCATTTCTATAGCTTCACGTATATCCTCTTTTTGAACAGACTGTGCTACTTGATCTAAATATGAAGGGTTAATCCAAATACGGTTAACGCCACACTTGAGTATTTGTGCTGCCATCTTTTTCTGATTAGTAATCTGCATCAACGATTCCTCCTTCGGTTAAGAATTCTAATTCCTAATTCATCGGCACGTGAATGAATTCCCTCTCTCTTACGGCCACCGACTGTCCCGCCTATTCTTGCGGCTTGTGTCTCGGGATCTATAGATTCTAGGTCTTCTGTGTTCTGTACCATTATTTCTTGAAATCCTGATGGATGTAATCCACTAGCAGCATTTACCTTACCGTGTCCGATTCGAACAAGTGAACCACGATACTTGTAGTTACGTCGTTGCTTGTTATCCATACCATGTGGCTTTCTCCAGCCTGAACGTGAAAGTCTCTTGTAGCGGAACCATTCAGTTCTACGGAATGAAGGAGTGGCTTTCTTCTGTGCTGCACGAAGTTCCAATGCTGCTTTTATGTCATCTGAAAGTACCGGTTTCTGTCGAGCTACGTGCTCTTCTTCATAATCATCATCCCAGTCTTCGTCATCTTCATAATCATCATCAAAATCATCTACTATTTCTTCTGTAGTTTCTTCTGTAGATTCTTCTGTAGTTTCTACTACATCATCTGATTCTGAATTGTCCTGAAGTCTGACAATTAATTCTGCCTTTTTCCCTGAAACGGGCAATCCTGCATCTCTAAGTAACTCTTTGAGTTCAGCGACAGTCATTTTCTCATAATCACTCATCTCAATTCCTCCTCATACCTTCTCTATCAGATAAATGCCATCTTGGAATACACGACGATCACGGTTCTTGACAGTGGTGCAACGCTCAATGTTCGCTGCAGTCTGGCCAACCGCTTCTTTGTCAATTCCACTGACAACTACTTCTGTCTTATTTTGAACTTTAACTTCAACACCTGAAAGAATTGCTGCTTCACGAGGCACTCTTTCTCCGAAATAATTGTTCACAACTAACTTATTTCCTGACACATTAAGTGTCATTGGGAAGTGAGAATACAATGCTTTTAGAGTATATGTGAATCCTTCAGTAACCCCTTTTATCATATTTTTCAAGTGTGCATTCCAGGTACCCGCTAATGCCTTTTCTTTACGACGAGGTAAGTCAATTCTTACTAGAATCCCACCACCCTCTTGGAGAATATTATGGCGAGGACTAGAAAATTCTCTAGAGAGACTGCCCTTTGGTCCTGTAATTGTAACATTATCACCATCTACTGAAACAGATACCTCTTCAGGGACAATGATATTGTGTTCTATTCTATCTAACTTTACCATTTTATCACCTCAATAAACATAGGCTAACAATCTACCACCTATGCGGTTTTGTTTAGCTTCTTTGTGATGCATGACACCACTGTTTGTAGTCAGAATTAGTAATCCGAAATCTTGTGCTGGGAGGTAGCGACCTTCCCATTTATCAAATTCCTGACGGCGGACAGAATGCCTTGGTTTTACAACACCACATTCGTTTATAGCACCTCTCAATTGAACGTTGTAAGTACCACCGCGGCCATTTTCGTTTTTCTCAATCTCTCCGACGTATCCAGAAGTTTGCATTATCTCTAGAACTGATCCTAGCAACTTTGATGCCGGGGATAATTCAACATTGTATTTTCCTGCTTGCTCTGCATTGAACATTTTTGACAATGCATCATTTAATGTATCGAACTGCATCCATAATCACCTCAATTCATTTTCTTAAATCCTATTGATGGAGCTACGTCACGGAAGCACTGTCTGCATAGACGTAAGCCATGTCGGCGAATCATCCCTCTGCGGCGACCGCATCTACGGCAACCATTTGTTCTTCCAATCTCTTCACCATGGTCTCGCGCCATTTTCACTCCTCCAGGATTTTAAGGCTATAATTCTCTACAAACCAAGCTCTAGCCTCATCAGCTGTGGTTCTGTGGTTCTGAGGGACTTTAGCACTACGGCGTCGGCGTCTGCTAACACGGTGGCCAGGCCTCTCCAATACGATATTGATATCCATACCAAATATTCCAATATCAGGATCATATTTTTGATCTGGGAAATCGGTATAATCTGGAATTCCGAATGAAAGATTACCACTTTTATCAAAGTTCCATGAAGGAATAGTATTCTCACGTACCCAAAATGCATCTGTCAAGAATTTCTTTATCGATTCGGGATTACGCATTGTTGCTTTACAACCAATAGGGAATCCTACACGAACTTTCAGGTCACGGTTTTGCTGTTTACCTAAAGTACGAATAGGCTCTACACCTGTAACCAATTTCAACACATTCTCAGCGTTTGAAAGGCGATCTCCGCCTTCACCTACACCAATATTGACTACAACCTTGGAAATCTTTGGAATAGACATTGGATTTACGGTTTCGCTCATTGGTTCACCTCCACGCCTGGCAAGGAACAGTTTCCAACAGTGAATGCATTATTTGTGATTGTACTAAAACCATCAAATTCAACTTCATTAGGAAGGCTTGAACGCTTTACAATGAAATTAGTTACATCTGCTAATTTACCGACGTGTATTCCGCCAATAAGCATACATCTAGTGCCTTCTCCGAATTTAATATGCTCCATAATCTCCTGTTCAGGAAGTGAAATTTTGACTGAGTCGCCTGATTTATGCTCGACAGCATCATCGGTGATGATATTTCTACCATCATGCAAATGAATCTGTGTCTTACCGCCCTTAATTGTAGACTTACCTTCAATTCTGCAGACTTTCCATGACGCATCTTCTGGCGGTATTGGTCTATATCTTAGACGCCCTTTTGTGTCAAGTACACAACGGAAGTTTTCCTCACCAAGAGTCAATACATCCATTATACCAACGCCTCGGCGTGTGTCTTTGACCACACGACCGTCGACCTTTACCAATCCATCATGAAGTATCCTTCTGACTTCTCTTGTTGAATGTGCTAAACCTAATACGTCGCGTACAATGATGTTAACAGGCATACATCGCTCAAGAGTATGGGCTCCAGCCCTAGGGCGTGTTACCCAAATTGTAGTTTTACGTGGCAATGGCCAACTTCGAGGAATTGCTAAACGCTTTAGATGACTACTACTTCCCATAAATCTCAACTCCTTTCTGCGGTCAATTGTTGCATTCGCAACTTGTCAGTCTCGTCTAATTTGACTATGACTACATTAGAGGAGTGGACCGGAACTGCCTCCTCACGATTATCTGCCTTAGTTGAAGTTACGCCCTCAACAAAGACACGACTGGAATTAGAATCTACATTGATGACTTTACCTGTAACTGGATCTGCTTTTCGCTTACCACCAACTCTCTTACCACCATGTGCATGATCTCCTCTTACTACCCTTACAGTGTCACCAACACGAATTGTAACGGTGCGTAGGCCTGCTAATCTTGCGTCAGGTTTGTCAAGCAATACTCTAGCACGTACTCGCTTACGCTTAACGTGCATTGGCGCATTAGCTTGTGCCTTACGCTGTTTTCCTGGTTTACTACTCTTAACCATAATATTCACCTCATACAATCTGTTTCGCTGTTGCAGCAATACGAGGCCAGCGTTCAGCTGCCTCACGAGAAACTGGACCCTTTATGTCAGAACCCTGAACTTCTCCTTTGTCACTAGTAATAACACAAGCGTTATCTTCGAATTGAACCCAAGTGCCATCTACTCTACGGAATGGACGACGTTGACGTATTACAACCGCATTATACATCTGCCTACGTGTTTCAGGTGTACCGCGCTTAACGGAGACTTTAATCAAATCACCAACTCCAGCAGCTGGATAACGACGCATTGTACCTCCTAATTTACGAACATTGATTACTTGAGCAATTTTTGCTCCTGTATTGTCAGCAACTTGCAATCTTGCCATGGTAGGCAAACCACGAGTTTGTTTTCCTGCAATTCCACGCATCAAGCAACACTTCCATTATTTTCAATAATACAGAATGAAACCGTCTTTGACAAAGGCCTACATTCCATTAGTTTGACTCTGTCTCCTACTGACGTTTCACCAATACATGAAGGGAGATGAGCTGACAAAGCACTAGTGCGCTTTTCATATCTCTCATACTTCTGCATGTAACGAACATTGTCACGATCTACCACAATTGTGCCCTGCATTCCTAAACTTGCCACCGTCCCTTCTAAAACTTGGCCGCGTAGGCGCAAGGACCCATAAAACGGGCAGTTTTCATCTCCATCCCACTCAGCAGTAGGGGGTTTCACATCTACTCCGATGTCTCGCATTGTAATCACTCACTCCTATAGTTACGGTTTATTCTATCCTCAGCACGTTGCCGTACCAACGCACCAACGATGTTGGACTCGCTGCCAACGATATTGAATTCGATAGATGCCTTTCCGAGAATAACTTCTGTGTTATCTTCAAGAAGGGTTATTGTTTCACGGGATTCATCGATTATAATCCCTTTACGACCTACTAGGCCTTCATCATTTGAACTAGTTACAACCATCTTGCGACCAATCCATGATTCATTAAAAGTTGATGACATATTAGCGGACCTCCACATTGAATCCATTGTTTGAAAGTACTACTGCGGCTTTCTTCTTGTGATCACCTTGAAGTTCTATTACACGGCCTTTCACTGTACCGCCAGCCGCACATCGGTTCTTTAGCAACTTAGCAAGTTCATTGATATCTATAGCCGAATCTTCGATTCCCTCTACTTTAGTTACAATCTTTCCATATCTACGCCTATCGGTAGAAATTGTAGCTGTTTGTTGTTCTTTTGCAATCTCCTGACAAATACACAATTCATCAGGTAATCCACATACATTACAAATTGCAGCCATAATCTCTCACCTCCTTCACGTTATTTTGAATTACTCACTCTGATATCATCTTAGTCTTTATTCTCGCTATAGAACGACGGGTAGCTTTGAATTCGCCCATGCTAGAAGGATTGCCACCCAATGCTTGTTCTGCACGTAATTGTAACATCTCTTCTTGCAGTTCTTGCAAACGATCTGCGAGCGCTTCTTTACTCATAGAAGCTATTTCACGGTTTGAAACATGAGTCATTCTGAAGCCTCCTCTTTTGGTTCTTCTACAGGTTCATTTGCTTCTGCCCTAGCACGCAACTCTTCATCTGAAAAAATTGTAATCTCGTGTGGTAACTTTGTTCCTTTCCTCATGATTTGAACAGTTACGCCAATTGTTCCTAATTTCTTAGTACACTGAGCATAGCCTTTATCCATATGTACTAATGCAGTTTCTCCACAATACTTGACGTGGCCACGAATAAACTTCTGAGTTCTATTTCGGCTGCCAGTTAGTTTACCTGCAAGTGTAACAATTACTCCACGTGCACCAGCATCCATGATGTTTAGAGCTGCAGAGTGTCCTGCTCTACGGTAATACCAACCTCTCTCCATAGCACTAGCTATCTTTTCTGCCATTACTTGTGCATTCAATGCTGGATCTTCTACTTCATCCACCTTCAGTTTAGGATTTTCCAAACTAAATTCTTCATTTAGTCTCTTTTGTAAATCGTTGATAATCTTACCCTTTCTACCAATAACCATTCCAGGGCGTTCTGCCTTGACTGTTACTTCAGTTCCAGCAGGGGTGCGGCGAATCTCTAAGCCTCCAAATCCTGCCTTCTTTGTATTGTTCATCAAGAACTCCTTTACAAGGTGTCGTTCAACATTTCGATCAATAATACGTCTTAATGTACTGTTATTTTCACTCATGATAAATCACCTCAGAATTCGTCCTCCAATTCATCTCCTTCACTGTTGAAATCCTCAAGGAATATCTCAAGATTTACTCTGTAATGATTGCTTGGAGATGCGCTTCCACGTGCCCTTGGAATCCATCCTCGCTTGATCTGGCCTCTATGTGCTGCACAATGTGTGATTATCATTTCTTCAGGATCTATGTCTTCATACTTGTGCCGAGCGTTTTCCATACAACTTTCAATTAATTTTATCATTAATTTGCTAGCCTTTACTGGATAACGTCCGGGGCCAATTCCACCTCTGCGGTGTCCAACCATTGAAGGTCCTGAGCGCTTTCTCTTTTTGTTTCCAGATCCAAGTCTAAATGGAACAGCAGATGCTTTACGTCGTATATCTGGTCTGTCACTATCGATTTTCAATACATTATTCAAGAAATCTACTGCTTCACCAGCAGTACGATGCTTTATTGCGCGTGAAATTTCAAAACAATGCTTAACGTGAACATCTAGATTATTTGCACGTGCTGTGGCCAAACGGCTTCCTTGTAGCAACTGAGTATAACCTTTCTGAGGTAGTTCCTTACGCTTGGACCTACGATCCATTTCAGATTTTTTCCATCCCATTCATATCACCTCATTTCAATGCCACGTGGGAAGAAGAGCGGGTCGCACCAACACCCGGGCCTGAATGTGTTACATTCTTGCGGGTTAGGGCGAACTCTCCCAGATAATGACCTATCATCTCTGGCTTAATTTCAAGCTCAACGAAATTTTGACCGTTATGTACTGCGATTCTACGGCCTACAAATTCAGGTAGAATAGGCATGTCTCTTCGATGAGTGCGTACTGTTCTACCTGTTGAACGACGCATTCTTTCAATGAAATGTTCGTTTTCTGGAGATAGGCCACGCGCTATTGTTCGACGAGCTCTACTTGTTAGCAGAGTGATTACAGAAGGTGCACTAGGATCTTCTTCAGAAGGCCACAAAGGCATAGATTTGAGTTCTTCTACCTCGTATCCACGGTAAGTGAATTGTTTCTTCTTACGACCGGTGACTGTTGCACGCTTCTTACGAGCCTTTCTTCGACTTGCTTTTGGGGTCATGAATGACTTCTTCTTTTTCGCCATCTTAATTCACCTCATATTTTCTTGCCGCGTCCTCTACCTGTGCGGCTTGGAGCTATGTGCCCCACCTTAGAACCTGGTGGAGCACCACGAGCAACGGAGTTTGGTCCGTGAACTGCTTGATGATTTCCTCCACCGTGTGGATGGTCAACTGGATTCATAGCAACGCCACTAACGTGTGGATACAATTTGCCACGTGCTTTTGCCTTGTAATATGCAGCTCCAGCGGTCCTTAGTGGCATTTCACTTCTACCATGTCCTGCCAATACGCCAATTGTAGCTCTACATGTTGCAGGCATATCCTTTGAAACTCCCGAAGGAAGCCTTACACGGACTTTACCACTATCTAGATGCGCTTCAATCAACGCTGAGTTACCTGCAGTACGTGCTACTTTACCACCATCTCCAGGCCTTAATTCCATATTGTTTATTGCAGTACCTTCAGGTATGTTACTAATCTCAGTAATATTTCCTGGCCTTAATGCAACATTATCACCAATTGCTATTGAAGATCCGATTGCAAGTCCTTCTGTTGCAACTACTAAATTTGTACTTCCATCAGGAAGTTTCACGCGTGCCAAAGGAGCAGTGTGTACTGGACTATGTACTAATTCAGTGACTTCTCCAACTACATCTTTGACTCTTGGCATCCTACTGGAACCAGGGAACCTATGGCTCGCCACACGATAGCGTGGTGAGCTTCCTTTACGCTGTGCACGAATTCTCTTACCCATAATATCACCTCATCAAAATGCACCAAGACGCATTGCAGCCTCATCTGCATGATAGCCTTCAGCAAGACGCACAGATGCAATCTTGCCATGCTTTGTATTTCGAACATTAACTTTAGCAACTTCTGTATCGAAAAGAGTTTCAACTGCTGTTGCTATGTCGCTCTTTGTCGCAGTACGGCGTACTACAAATTCCATGCGATTATGATCATCACGGGCCTGCATAGACTTCTCAGTTATCCATGGCATCATAATTATATCATACGGATTAACCATTCATCACACCTCCTCAATTCAGTGCCTCCACTGCTGCCTTAGTAAATACAGTTAGACGACCTAAGTCGCCGCCTGGTGCAAGATCCTCAGCTGACAAATCTCTAGCTGCAACTACATCTACACCTGGAAGGTTACGTGCTGCTTTTGCCAAACCATCTTTCTGTGAAACGACCAGCAAAACACTCTTCGGAACTTTATGTACACGTCCACGCATTGTAGCCTTTCCTGCACGTATTTTTCTACCATTACGTGCACGTTCTAAATCATCGCCAAGTCCAAGTGCTTCAAAAATTGCACTAACCTTTCGCGTACCACCATTCAGATTAAATGATTCAAGATCTATCTTTTTACCATTTTCTGTATAATCTCCTAGAACAATTGGAAGAGTCTTTATTTCCTCTGCAAAACGATGACCTCTCTCTGAAACCATTTCAATGTCTGTTGTAGCCGCTAAAGCAGAATTACGCGCAATTCTTCGCTCATTACGATTTAATTTTCGTGACCAGTCTTTCTCGACTTTCGGACCATGCGCTCTACGGCCACCCAATGTGTGCGGGTTTTGTGCACCACGGCGCTGTCCTGTTCGGCGCATAATTCGGGACACACCTCGTCCTTTACCCCACCATTCAACAGAATGCTTCATTCCTGCCATTGGTCGAAGTTTTCCAGCATGTTCTCGTGAACCGTATGCTTGTCGGCGGTTAGCACGTGCACTAGCGATTGCTAGTTTTACTATATCAGAACGAACTTCTGATGTGAATACAGATGGTAATTGGAGTTTTTTGCCCAATTCCACTCCTATGTCATAGACTTCTTGAAGGCGTCCAGCATCAAGCTCATCCTGCTCAATTGTATTGTTGATATTGTGTACTGCAACTTTCATCTTCAGACCCCCTGCTTGCTAGATGTACTAACATAGGTAATTTCGTATGGGTGAGCTGCTTTTTCAGACCCACGTGTTGCATCACGGAAGCGAACCAAGCGCTTTGCTGGCCCTGGAAGGCTTCCTTTTACAAGAACATATTCAGAATTGACTTCTCCATAATGCAGGAATCCCCCTGCAGGTGTTATTGATTTGTCTTCTGCAGAAGCAATTGAAAGAATTCTCTTGTTATATTCTGTGCGCTGATGGTATCCAGTTTGTCCTCCTTGACGGATTGTTTTTCGAACATATCCTGTACCAAAATCTCCCATGTTTCCATGTTGGCGACGCTTCTTTGAATTTTTGTGAGATTGTAGTTTTCCACCAAAACGGCGTATAACACCTTGCCAGCCGTATCCTTTAGTGACGCCAACAGTATCAACAAATGTTCCTTCTTCGAAAACATCTGCAATTCCAATTTCCTGACCGAGGTGCTCTTTTGCCCACTCTAATTTCGCATTAGAATCGCCACCATCTAAACCTAATTCCATTACTTCTGGAGTCTTTGAAGGTGTTCCAGTTATGGAATGAGGTTGTGTTGCTGCAATAATTCGAACTTCGCATAGATCTGCTTCAGAAAGAGCAGTTAGATGCTTATCCATTTCGTGATCTTTGTGATGATTCTTTCCAACTCTACGAGTTATTTGCGGGAATGATTCTTCCATCTGCTCAGCATCTAGCCAAGCTTCACCAGCAGCTTGTTTACCATAAGGTGTCATCTTGTAACCTCTTACGCCAAGAACTATCATTTTAGGAACTTCAACAACTGTTACTGGAACTCTAACTTCTTGTCCAGCACTAGTTGATCTTGGATTCAGGTCGCGGGCCATGACATGTGTCATTCCAGCTTTCCATCCGGCGAATCCTTGTACACGAACTTCACTTGCATCGGTTTCTGGCCACGATTTGACGTGCCCGAAATGACGATTAGAGCGCTTACGCGGGCTAAATGCCATACTACCACGTCGTGGGTGACTACGTTTTGCCATATTTTTCGGCCTCCATGTTTTTTTCCCTGAAGAGGCCTCCCGATAAGAGGCGTACAGAGGCTCATCCGGCTAGGGAGAGGCCGTGACACCGGCTCTCAATCCACGAATGGAATCGAGAGTAACGGGATGCTGTGCATTGCCCACAATGTCTGGCCACTCACCTTCAGAGCATTTCGCCGACTTGCCACCCATATATGAGTGGTTCGGTTGTGAATGATGCATAGAGCCGCTGCGGTATTAGTCGAAATATGGTAACCAATGCATTAAGTTTACACACCGTAAACAGTGCAAATCCTCTTGACCCACCGCCCTACAGTATGGGATATGGCTCCGGTTCTATCCCACCCTAATCTAAAGGATGGAGTCGAGGCTAGAGCTTACCAACTAATCGCTGCAAAGGAAGCTTTGAGTTGCTCTACATTGTTGGTAATGCCAACAGGACTAGGAAAAACAGCTGTTCAATGGATGGCGATGGCACATTACTTGAATGGGGATGGGAGAATTGTATTAGTTGCTCCAACAACTGGACTTGTTGATCAACAAGCTCGTATGGCAAGGAATATGATTAACATTAATCCAGATCGTATAGTTGTACTAACTGGTCAACAAAGGCCACCCAAGCGTCAAGAAATATGGAAAAATGCAAAAATTGTAATTGCAACTCCGCATGTAATAAGAAATGATGCAAGGGATGGAAGAATACTATTGTCTGAAGTTGATTTGCTTATTTTTGATGAGGCTCATCATGCTACTGGATCAGATTCAATGGCCGTATTAGGAGATCTTTACCTTGAATCTAACTCACAAGGCATGGTTCTTGCTGCAACAGCATCACCAGGAGTAAGGGATGATAAAATACTCGAAATTATTCAACGTTTAGGTATCGAAAAATTACACGTAACAAAAAGAGATGATGACCTCGTTTCGCCATATGCTACATCTATGGATATTGAGTACCATCACTTGGAATTAAATGCTCTTTTAAAATCAATAATTGAGCCACTAATTAATCTTGAAGATGAAGAAGCTGAATTCTTGCGAAGAAGTGGCTTCTTGCCGGGAAGTGGAATCATAACAACTGCAGCAATTGAAGAGGCACACAAAAGAGCAAGTGCTGCAATTGGCAAAGGTAACGTTCGCGGATATGATGCTGCCAAGAGAATTGCTGATTTAAGAAGATTACACAGATTGATTGACCTTGTTAGTACACAGGGTCTGGTTTGTGCAATCAAGTACTTACAAAGAGCATTGAATGACAAAGATAGAAAAACAAAACGTTTCTTAAGCTTGTCACCAGTAATTGATCTATACAGGAATTACAAAGATAACAAAGAGATTCATCCCAAACCTGGAACCCTCTCTAATCTAACAAAAAAAGTGATTTCATCTAGGGGTAAAGTAATAATTTTCACAGAATATAGAGACACTGTAGACATGATTGTTGATATGCTGTCCACCATAAGTAATGTCAAACCTGGCAAATTTGTAGGCCAAAGTAGTAAAGGAAAACAAATCGGTATGAAACAAAAAGAACAACTCGAACAATTGGATAATTTTAGATCCGGGCAAATTAACGTATTAGTTGCCACATCGGTCGGAGAAGAAGGATTGGATGTTCCTGCTGCTGATTGCGTAATATTGTATGAGCCGGTTCCAAGTGCAATAAGAGCCATTCAACGTAGAGGAAGAACTGCTAGGAGAGGTGATGGAGACGTTCATGTGTTAATTGCAAAAGATACCAGAGATGAATTTGTACAGCATGCTTCTGCAAGACGCGAGACTGCCATGTATAGGGCACTTGAAAGATTGAAAAAACAATCGAGATTGCCGCGTAGATCGCCTTCGAGTAAAGAGATATTGAGTAGTTTCATGGTGGATTCGAAAAATGCTGGTGATTTTATTCTCACTGAAATTGAACGATTATATGTCGAAATTGAAACTGAAGGAACTACGGCTAATCAAAATTATAAGATCACAGAAACGGGTAAAGATCTCCCTACGAGATCGAAGAACCAACGTACATTAATTGATTTTGATTGACAACTGGTAGAAATTAATCTAATGGATGTTGTATTGGTATACCATTTGAATCAGATAGATTTAGTGTCCAACGTAATGTTTTGATTACACCTCTTAGTGCTGTGATATTTCTAATTGCTTCAGCGTTTGATTTTCTATCCATTTTTGCGCTATTAAAATGACCTTCCCACAATAATTTCCGCTCTTCTGCATCTCTTAACATACTGCGAATTTCTTCGGTTTCGCGTGGCTCGCCAATATTGGTCATATTGGGCGGCGGAATAAGCATCCTTTTTAGACACTTGCACTAGTATATATTTTTGAGAAATAAATCCCTAAGAAATAAGCCATTACTGTGACTCCAATGCCTAGTGTTAATGCCGCTTCAAAACTCCAATCTCTTCTTAACAAATAAGGTAATAAAATAAATAATAGCATTGAAGGCAAAACCAACCACAAGATTCCTTCTGCATAATCTGCAACTCTAGAAGGGTCTTTTGTATCATTATATAGCAATATCAGTGACATTATACTCATAAATGGTATTGAAATAATTAATGCTCCATAGATTGTTGATTTCTTTGCAACTTCACTAGCTACAACTATTATTGCCCCACTGAACAAACCCTTTGCCAACCATGATAACCATGTCATATGACATAGTAACTGCATTCATTCTATCAACAATTCCCATTCAGGACCCTATAACCAATACGCGTGTTCTCAATTGAGCATATCGATCTACATGGTGACCCAAAGCAAATGCCACAATTTCAGTAAAATTAACTACAGGTATTGCTGTATCTTTACCTGCAATCCTTCCAGCTTTTCCTTGGTATGAATCAAGATTAGAATGTGAAAGTGTACAGGCACTAACTAAAATCTGTGCACCTGCAACTTTGGCATCATTTAACACTCTCGCAGTCATCTTCATGACACTGTCTCCCAAAGACAATACTGAAGGATTTCCAACACTCGATGTCTTTGTGTTGAATTCTATAGGACGGCCTCCTAAAGCAGTAATTACTTTCTCCATGTATGATGGATTCCAAGGATCATCTCCACCACAAGCACCCGGCCTCTGCATGTGAGGTCCATAATAGCAAGCAACATCTAGATCAATCGGGTTTACAACTGCTTTTTCCAGTTTATCCAATCCAATTTCATCGACTATAACATGCAATAGGTGGCTTGTTTCAAGTTCTTCGACATCTAATGAGTTACCGGTTATTTTTTCTAATACTCTATTGGCCTTAGCTAGAGAGATCGGATCTGTTTTAAAATTTGATAACGATTCGTGCATAATTCCTTGTGCGGAGGCACAAGGAGTAATTATGCTATGGCCATTTTTTTGAGCAATTGCAAAATTACGAGCATTCAGTGCCAATTGTAAATCCTTATTTCCTTGTTTTACAATGTCGCCTCCATCTCCGTTATATCCTACCATTTCGATTAACTCTATACCCAAACTTTTGCAAAGTGGTTGCATTGTATCTTCTACCTCTTGTGAAGCTTGACGTGCAACATTGCCAGGGAAATATGAATATTTTACCATGCCTTCACCTCAAAATCTCCTATCTAATTCATTGAAAATTGCGACTACTTCATGATGATTTACAACTTTGGAATTAAACATATTTGGGATTTTTCCGATTCCTGCAGGAGGCACAAGCATTCCTTGGAAACCTCTCATCATTGGGCCTCCGTTTCTAGTAAAACCTAAGACCATACGTAGTGATACTCCATTCATGATATTAGATCCAAGGCCCAAGGGACCCAAAACTGAGCGATACAAAGTAGTCTCATTGACATTACCGCTTGACTTTAGTGAACGCGAATAATTCTTTACAAGCCTTCCTGGCTTTCCTGTGAATTTATATTCTGCTAGTAACCTTGCTCTAGCTGCAAAAATAGAGTCTGCTGCTTGTGACCCATCTATTCCATGACGATGTATAGAAGAAATATCTGCCTCGTCCCAAACTCCACCTTTTCTTTGTAATAGTTCAAACATTGATCGTGTATGATTTTGCCCTGATCTAGAATCTTGTGATCGCACCCACCGTTGTAATGCTATGCCGGGGCCTTCATAATCAGAATCTACATCATATGTATCAGACATTGAATTAACTAATTGAAGAGAACCCACATCAGCCATAGTGTGCAAGGATGTTGCTTCGCTAGAACTCATAGATCCCATAGGAGCGCCACTAACCAATCTTTCACCTTGTCGAGGATCAGCATCCATCCATGGATTAGACATAGCCCTTGCATCATTATAGCGGTCATAAGAAACCATGAGGTCCTTTACCACATCATATCCAGGTACTGGTTCTATTCTAAGTGTACCCCCATCTTCAATAAATTCTGAAATTCTAACAGTGTCGGCAGGAACAATTCTTCCATTTGCTTTGACACCTGTTAGTGGATTAATTCCAGAGACTCCTCCTCTACGGAAAGTAAGTGAGCCATCTAAATCCTGTTGTACTGCTACTAAAGCATCCTCAATAGTGGCATGTCCTGGCAAAGCACAAGCAACTGTATCCCATCCGCTTTCTGCACGAATAGGGTCATAACGGAATATACGCAAAGTTACTGAGATTTCATCTTGGATTATATTTGGAGGTGTGAAATCACCATCAGCAGCACTATCTTCTTCATCTCCGGCTCCATAAGCAATCATTGCTTCTACCAATTCAGAGTGGAAGACGCCATCTGAATCTACACAAGAAATATTTGGCAATGCCAAATTTACCCAGTTTTTCCATTCTGGTTCATAATCCACATCGCACAACTTGATTTCGTGCACCCTAGTTGCGCCTAAGGCTGCAAATTTCTCATCCCAATCTAATCCTGCTTTACAAAATTCATCGTAAGAAGTATCTCCTATTGCGCACACAGAAAAGTGTACACCTGCTAATGCTGGATTGGACCCACATGTGGCATTCCAAAGTTCTTCTGCATTATCTGGCATTTCGCCTTCTCCCCAAGTTGATGTTATGATTAATACTCTCTTGTGAATATTGAAATTTGCAGGATCATATCCATCCATATCTAGTACTGTTGGATTCAAACCATATGCCACAGCTAATTTTGCTGTTTTTTCTGCAAGTTCTGCAGCATTACCAGTCTGTGAGCCGAAGAATATTGCAATACTTCGATCGCCAGAAAGTATATTCGCTAATACACCATTATCTGTGACCGATTCTGTAGTTGCTGCAACTGGAGTTGCTACAACTTCTTCAGCAACTGGGGCAACTTCTTCAGCGGATTCCTCCGAGCTAGCAGATTCAAATTCATATTTTATAATTTCAACAGGACAAGCATCAGCTGCTTCCTCTATCAAATCAGAAAACTCTGAGCGGAATTCTGCTTTTATCGCGGAAAACCCTGTATTTCTATCAAAAAGACCGTCTTCGCGGACTTCTGATTTTATCAGACTTGATTCATCTGTTACCTCAAAGACTTCCGGCAAAATGTCCTCGCAGGCATCACAAGTGATGCAGTCTTCTTCAATCCAGACCTTTGCAACGGTTGGCATGACTCCACCAAATGCTCACGCTGAGCAAACCTGTCGACTCGCATATAGTCTTTGAAGGTTCCTTGCCTCTCCCTTTAGGGAGAGGGACATAACAGCAGATGAAAAAATGCCGACTTCACATGTGGAAGTCATCCATTCCATCCATCATCTCTCCGCCAGAAACGCCTTTTGAAGAAATAACATCATCTATTCTAAGAATCATTATTGCAGTCTCAGTTGCCGATTGTATTGCTTGTTCGACAACCCTTTGAGGTTCCAAAACATTTGCCTCAAACATATCCATCACGCCACCATCTTCAACATTTATTCCCGAATACTTAGAACCATCAGCATGCGCTTTACGCAATTGTATGATTGTTGTTACTGGATCAAGCCCTGCATTTTCTGCAAGTGTTCTTGGAATGATTTCTAATGCACTTGCAAATGCCTCAATTGCCATTTGTTCACGCCCTCCTACAGATTCAGCATATGAACGAAGATCTCTAGATAGGGCTGCTAATACGCTACCTCCACCAGTCAATACTGCTCCATCTTCCCAAGCAACAGATACAACACCTACTGCATCGTCAAATGCTCTTCTGATTTCATCGACAACATGCTCAGTACCTCCACGAAGCAATACTGATACTGATTTAGCCTCAGGGCATCCAGTTATGAAAGTCATATCAGATTCGCCGATACGTCTTTCTTCGACCTTTGCAGCATTTCCTAGATCTTCTGAATTTAAATCATCTATATTGGTAACAATACGTCCACTTGTAGCTTTTGAAAGTGCTTCCATGTCACTCTTCTTTGCGCGCCTAATTGCAAAGATGCCAGCCTTTGACATGTAATGTTGAGCAAGATCGTCAATGCCTTTCTGGCATACTACGACATTGGCCTTACTCTCTTGTATCTTCTCAACTAAGCCTCGAATGTAATTCTCTTCTTCTTCTAAAAACGATGCAAGCATATTTGGATCTGTAATCTGTATTTTTGCATCTACTTCGGTTTTCTTAACTTCTATAGCGCTATTGATCAATGCAATTCTTGCCTCATTAACTGAACGGGGCATTCCTGCGTGTACTCTCTCCTTATCGAGGAGTATACCATCAACCAATGTACTATCCTTTATTGAACCGCCCTGCCTTTTTTCGACTTTGATGTCAGACAAGTCAACCATTCTCTCGCCATCTTCAATCAGACCAACTGAATTTACAGCTCGCACGCATATATCTGCGAGGAATGATTTTACAGCACCAGCACTTTTTCCAGTAAGTGCTGTTTTAGCAACTTCCATCAACACCGTATCTTGATTATCAGTAGCGATACCATGAGATTCAAGACATTCAATTGCTTTCTCAGCAGCTAATCTAAATCCTTCACAAATTACAGTAGGATGAACATTTTGTTCAATTAAATCCTCTGAACGTTTTAACAATTCACCCGATAGGACCACTGCAGTTGTTGTACCATCGTAGCAATGTTGCTCTTGTGTTTTTGCAACTTCAATGATCATTTTAGCTGCTGGATGGTCTATGTCCATCTCTTTGAGGATTGTAGCGCCATCATTTGTGATTACGACATCACCCATTCCATCTACAAGCATTTTGTCCATACCTTTCGGCCCAAGTGTACTTCTAACTGCGTCAGAAACTGCCTTTGCTGCTGCAATATTGTTTGATTGAGCACTGCGTCCACGCGTTCTCTGTGTGCCTTCCTTCAAAATGAATATCGGTGCTTGTCCATTTCCATACATGTACATTCCTCAGTAAGTCTCCGCACGAGGGGCTAGACTTGAACCCATCGTTAAGGACAATCACCTCTGATTGTCCAGCCATTGCTGTCCATAATGCTGCCACTGTTCCATTGTCCAGCCCTCTGGAAGTCCTTCAGCAGGCACCTGAGGGCCCGTTTGAACAACTGGTTGGGGTGCTGGTGAAAGTGGCGGAGGAGAGATATCTGGAATCGCTTTCACTTGTTCAACAATTCCTCCGGCGCCAATAGTCGGAGCAGCAGCAACAGAACCATATGTTGACGAAATATTGTCTTCATACCCCTCATCTTCTGCCCAAGATTCTTCTTCCTCTTCACTTCCATTTAGAACAACTAACAATATGGCTAACAGCGCAATTATGGTCAAACCGCCTACTATCCAAGTAGCAATTCCAACCCAATCCATTGAACTCTGTGAGTCTGTGGTTGAGTCTGCGCCATCAGCAGACATTCGCTTCAATGTAACCATCATTTCAAGTGAAGCCGCATCTGACACAGTGTTAGACTTAGCCCAAACCATAATGCTAGTTTCTACGTAGTCTTCATCCAAATTTTGTAAACTTGTAGATTCTACGGTGAAGATGAGTGTGACTTCTCTTTCAGCAACTCCCGTATTTTCATCAGCAAGCCAGAAATCTCTATCGGCTGAAATTATTGAAGCACGGAAATATTTGTTTGAACCCATTTGATCGATTTCCATTGTAACAGATTGGCCCTCTGTGTATTGGTTACGCACTCTAACTGTAACTTCATATTCTCCAGGTTCATCGATTATTGTAGCCTCTGTTGAAATAATTCTGATCCAATTTTGTGATCCAACTCGATAAGTGCATAACCCATTAGCAGAAACTGTACCATCATTCACACTAGTAGCAATCACTTTCAATATTAGTTGACCATTTGTTCCTTCATCAAAGTCAAATGTTACTGTCACATTGTAAGAAGTACCTGGGTCTAACATTGGAGTCATATTTCCATCTCCAAGTTGTTCAAATATAGCATTCATGCCATCAGGTAAGTCCATACTCATTTCAAAGCGATCTGCTTGATTTCCATCATTGCGGACTTCAAATCTCATTGATTGCGATGCGCTTCCCGGAATAAATGATTGATCGGCTTCTTCATTTGAAACCCAAACAGCAGATGTATCACTTACTTCAACATTGATTACTATGAATTCTGATACTGAGGGATCATCGATACTAGCTGCATTTATTCTTGCAGTGTATAGCCCTGGAGCAAGTCCAACAGGCATTGGCAAATTGAGGGCGATTGACGTTTCTCCATCCCAAGCATCCAATATTGGTGTTTCATCTGTAGAAATGTAAGCCTGCAACTTCCAATTAGATTGAACTAATTCAAGCGAGTATGCTTCATCATCATTGCCAAGATTTAGAACATCAATCATTACAACCTTCATACCACCATTTGCAGGTGCCACGATTGTATTTGCTTCAGGAACGAGTTCAAAATCTCGAATTGTTGGAACTTCTACCTTCTTTGAAATAACATCGTTTCCGAAAAGTGATTGGCCGCAAGAGGGACATACTGCTCGTAAGGAGAAAGGTATCTCTCCTGGAGAAGAGTCACTTGGAGCTGTCACATTTAGTATAAGTTCTACTTCCTCTCCTTTGCCAAGAGGCATTGGCATCTGTACAATAGTGCCGTTGGTATCTGTGACAAAAGAAGTCCATCCATCTTCCTGGAAATTTGAAGTGACCGTGTATCCTGCTTCACGGTTTCCTGAATTTAACAATTTAAAGGGCACCTCTCCTGTCTGACCCGGACCTAAAGATGCTGCTAATAATGGAGCTGTAGACGACATGTGCACGCCATATTGCTCGGTAACTGCGAGATCATTAGATATTCGTCCCATTTCACCCAACTGTGTACCTCCAGCATCAGACCACCATGTTTCCCAAACTTGTTGTTGAACATCAGCGCCTGCTGGAATTGAAAGATTAATCCACATTTCTGTAGTATTACCAGCCAGTACAACAGGTAATACCACATTAACTCCGTGTTGATTTTGATTTGCACTATCAATTCTAATCATAGGCAAAGAGGGGTGCATCCATGTCTCGTTAGAGACATTTGATTGAATCCTAACCTGTGCTGGCATGTATCCATTATTGGTTACAAAACAATGCATAGTCAAGATATTGTTAGGAGGAGTTGTATAACCACTCTCAGGATTATCGCAAGATATGTTCAATGTATATTCAGAAACCTTTTCAATACCAAACAAAGCAAAATCATCTACATGCATTCCACTTGTTGCGCCAGATGAATCAGAATGAAACAACAAGCCATAGGACCATGAATGGCCACCTAATAGATCGGTAGGGTCCCAAGAAATGTTAGACCATTGATTTTCTCCAGAAGAAGGGGAATCTTCACTAAAATTGTGTGATAATGTGCCCGCTGGCGCACCATTGCCTCTCCACAATTCTAAGGCAACATGGTCTCCAGCACCAAGTTGCCCCCAAGTCTGAACATGCATTTGTGCAGAAACTAGCCCCGCAGAGTTCAACTGCATTTTACACATATACTGGAAGTAAACTTGACTTAACTCACCATCTAATGAAGCGCCATAGCCACACTGAGAACTGCTACTGCGATATGAGAAAATCAAACGACTATGAGATGCAGAAGGATAATCTGAATCTGCATTAGCGTGTCTCCAGTGCTTAGAACCTACTAATCCAGAACTAGAATCTTCTTGCCAGATTCCAAGACCTGTTGCACCTCCGCCTTCTGCGGGATATTCACCACCATAGAAAGTCGGTAACATAGCAGGAGGGAGGGTTTGATCCCTAGGGTCACCTTCTGCTTCCATTTCATCTTGTGATATTGCAACAGGAAGTGGTTTTTCCATTACATCGTTGTCATTACGATCATCTGCGGTATTGAGGACTGTGGCACGAATAATTATTCCCCCAGATAGTTCATTAGTTTCAACATCCAAATATGAATGAGCAACGGTAGCTTGCCATGAATAACTACCAGAATATGATTGGCCACCTAGCATATCGGTTGTTTGCCATGAAGTCGTATTCATCACGAATCCAATTGGATGAACCATTTCAATTGTTACTTTTGCATTAGAACCCTGTAGAGCACCTCCGCCTCGCTTTACGACAACATTGATGTCAACAGTATCTCCTTTTGCTATGTATTCCATAACACTGCCATCAGGCTGAATCCAATTATTGACAGCAGATGCGTTGTCAATTGTAATCTCATTTACATAAAAATCATCAGAACTGCCGCCGCGTCCCATTGTTGCCTCTGCATTTTGTACTGCTAATGACATACATGATTGTATCAAAAGAAGTGTGACCAAGAAGAGGGGTAGGGTTCTACGCATAGGCATCAGCATCCATGCGAACAACGTTCAGCATATGAATCTCCCCGTTCCATGTCCCCGAAGGGGACAGGGGTCGCTTTGAAAATCTAACACCACAAACATGCGTCAAATGCTCTTTACAAGGGCAACCTTTGAGAAAGCAACAGAGCGGGCTACGTTTGTGGGTGAAACTGTAGACAAGGGGCCGTTAACCGCACGGATATGGCTAACTGTAGTGGTTTTCTGCCAGATATTCATGACGCCTATGGCTGCGTTTTCTATTACATATCTTTTTGATTTTCAATTACAAAATGAAAATTTCACAATGAGATTCCAAACCGAAATGATTCCATGGATTGTTGCTGCTTCATTAGCATATGGAATGTTAGCACTACTTCTAGCGTTAATTTGTGGTGGATTTACACCAATTTCTGTAGTTGAAAAGGGAGGTTGGAAGGCTGCATTTGGCCTAACACGGGTAAAAAGAGATGCAGCACAATTAAGAAACGCAAGAATGAATCATGCACGTTCACCACATGCAAGACTGACTGTTATGGTTAGTGATCGCAGATCTAAAGGGCACAATTTACTGTCTACCCATGGAGGATTGGTACTTCTAGCAATACCATTCCAATTATTACTTGTAATCGTGCCATTATCTCTTGTTATTTTTACTCCTGAAACATTGATCAAAGAGAATCGTAAACTAGAAGTTGCACTTGCGTGCTACTTAATCGTTCTAATATTTGTTATGAGAGTTTTTCCTAAATTTAGTCGCAAACATATCACAGTTGCTGCTTTTACACGTAGATGGCTAATCTCGATGACTCGTTTATCTTGGCTTGCTCCTGTTCTAGTATTATGGCTAATGGGGCGATTAGCTAGTGTAATTGTTCTTTCATGGATGGGAGCAGATGTAACAAGTAACTTACATATTGAACAACATTTCATGGAAGAAATGCTCAATATAGGAAGTGTTCCTGATACCTCTTTCCTCGATCTACTTACAGCTCTAGCTGTAATGCCATTGGCTGCATTTACAACGCTCGCTGTTTTGGGAGGCGGAGCAGGTACACCTCCTGTTTGGATGCGTATCGGAAATGAATTAGAAATAAAAACTCCAGAAGAAGAAGGAGATGGAGGTATAATTGTTGCATCTGGCAAAATGGTAGGATCTGTTGCAGGAGCTGCAGTAGGGGCCGGCATTGGATTAGCAGCAACTGCAGCTGCCGGTATCGCTTCTAAAGCACAATCTGCAGGTCAAACAGCTGTAGCAGCAGCGAATGCAACTCCACAGATTGCCAAATCAACTACAGATATTGCATCAAATGCAGGTGAAGCATTTTCATTCATCGATCAGGCTAGCGATGTTCAAAGTACGGCCTCTGATCTAGATTTAAGTTCAAGTGAAGAAGATTCTGAATTCGAAGGATTAGGTAGTATGTTTGATTGATTACTCTTCCTCTTTTAATTCTATATTTCCGGCAACTAAAGGCTTACCATCCGTAATTAAAAGCCTTATGAGGCCCTTTATTCTTCCATCTTTACGTGGACGGCCTAAATCAGGGCGTGGGGTGTTTAACAAAACTGCAAAACATGTTAAACAACGTACAGATGTTACTTCCCACATAGGCCTAGGATGATTACAACAAGATTCACTTGAATCGCATTTATTGATTACATTCTGTATTTCCATTGCCATATTCATTGTCCAAGGTGCATCTTCTCCACTAACTAATGCTGTAATTCTTGACAATACGGTCCAGCCTGCTGCAATCCACAATCCAAAACCTAGGTCTGAAGCACCATATTTTACGGAATTGTAACCAAAGAAAAGAGGAACTATTGCAAATACAATCGACATCCAGTAAAACTTGCGCATATGCAAAACCCTTTGCGTGAGATATGGATTAAGTGGTATTGGATCTGGATGAGGTGGGAATTGATCATTCCAGGTATACATTCTGGGGAAAAAGAGAGTTGGTATCCTAATCATAAAATGACCAATTATTGCTCCCAAAGCAAATCTTGCAAATACGTCCCACATTTTACTCTCCCCTCAGCCGTCTAAGAACAGCCTCGGTTTTATCCATTCCACGAGCTATATCTTCTCTTGAAATGGTATATGCAAAACGTAAATGACCTTCTCCAGAAGGTCCAAATGCACTACCTGGCGAACATAGAACGCCTCCTTTGAGCAACTCTATTGCAACTTCTTCTGAATTTAACCCGGGCACATCGACCTTAGGAAATACATAGAATGCACCCTCTGGGATATGACATTGAACACCAGGCATTGAATTAAGCCTCTCGCAAATTAAATCTCTTCTAGCTTTGAATTCTAAACACATCTGGTCAGGATAATCACTGGCATTTTCAAATGCTTCCAATACTGCATACTGCATAGCATCATTAGAGCAAGCAGTGATGTAATATTGTATTTTTATCATTTGACTGATAGCCTCTTTGTTAGCTGACATTATGTAACCAATTCTCCATCCTGTCATCGCAAATGTCTTTGAAAATGAATTGATCAAGATTACCCGTTCATCATCACATCCTACGAATGAAATATGTTCGCCGTCAAATACAATCCGATCATAAACTTCGTCTGTAATTAACCAAAGGTCGTGTTTTTGGGCAAACTCTAGTAATTCGTTTCTTTGCTTTTTTGTAATGGTCGCACCAGTAGGATTTGAAGGGAAATTATACAATATCGCAACTGTATCCTCATCTACCAAACTCTCAAGATGCTCTATTGTTGGAACAAATTCATTTTCAAAAAGACACTTGTAAAACCTAGCTTCACCGCCCCACAAGCCTACATCAGGACCATAAAGAGGAAAATATGGTTCAGGTAATAACACATTTTTTCCTGGATCAACTAAGGTAGCAAATATGTTTAGAAGAGCATTTGTTCCACTCATAGTCATGCAAACATTTGACTCATCTAAATTAGGACATAATTCTGACCATGATTCTGCTATACGTTTGCGTAGAACTGGTAGCCCGGCTGTTGTTGTGTATTTGTTATGTCCTGCTTTCATTGCCTCATAAAAAGCGTCTATTGCTACTTTAGGAGGTTGGAAATCGGGTTCGCCTAATCCAAATGATATCACATCGTCTCCAGCCATATCAAACATCTTTCGAACACCAGTTGGTTGGATGTCCAATGCCCTCTTTGAAAAGTGACGCATATTTCAGGCTGAAGAGTTACCTACTTTTCAAGTAGCATCCTCAATTATCTCTGCTTCAATGATTTCTGCATCAATTGGATGAGGTGTTTTTGCATCTAATTTCTCATTAATGACTCCCCATACGAGTGGCTCATCAACTCTCTGTTTAATGAATACAAATGTGCCGAATGCTGCTACTCCAAGTCCAAATATACTAATGAACATAATTCTACCAATCGAACTGCTGGAGGAGAAGGTTGTTGAAAGCCCACCTCCTATTACTGAATCCCAATCAATCATTGATGATGCGCCATCAGCGTCAACGCCTCTAACAATAATCATGTTATAATCGTCAGGAAGTTGAGATATATCAACGGTAAATTGGAAATCAAAGGTCTCGTAAGTTGATAATTCTCCTTCTACCAATTCATATACGACTTCATTCCATGTATCTCCATCATCTACAGAATATTCAATCCTCTCCATTGCATTTCCTCTGCTCCAAGCCAAACCTGTATACGTGTTGGTGTTTCCTTCGGATGTAATATTTTCAATATGGACTTGTAAATCAAGGTTCATATCTGTAGTAGTAATTCCAGTCATATTGAGATATGATGCTGTCCAAACAGCATCATGTGCATCAACCAGCCCCCAGCCGAAATCTTTGTTCCAATGCGGATCATGTTCTGGCTGACTTGCTGCACCCATTCTCGTGGCTGTTGAACGCAATACTTCCCTAATTACTAGTGGATCCATTTCAGGATTCACTTCCATCATTAATGCAATTACTCCACTAACTGCAGGTGTTGCATATGAGGTTCCTGAACCTCTACCTGTATACCCATTTGTTGAAGCATCTCCTCCTATGAAATTGTTACAGCCTCCTGAAGTGACGCATGCTTCTGCCTGTACAATATTAGTTCCAGGTGCAGTAACGTCTGGTTTCATTTCATTTATTGGGTTAGAATCTCCATTATCTCTACGCGGCCCCCGGCTAGAATAAGAGGCGATACCGTCATCTGACCTATCGACTGTGTTCATGTCATCAGTTGCTCCAACTGTTATCGAAAGTGAAGAAGATCCCATTCCCGAAAACCCATCATTATCAGGGCCATCATTGCCTGCTGCTACACTAACAGTGACTCCTGCAAGTGTTGCCTCATTCAATATTCGGGAGTGCATATCTTCACCATCAGAGCCTCCTCCTTCATGGCTAGTAATGCCCCATGAAAGTGAAATTATATCTATTCCATACAATGATTCATCAACTCCTGGCCAGGCAGTATCTTTGTTATCAATAATCCATTGGATACCATTCATTGCTGACTCATAAAATTCCTGAGGAAGAAGATAATTTTCGAAAGGACCTGCGCCTGCATCTGTACCAATTCTAACATCGATTAAGCTTGCATTAGGTGCACTACCCTCGTATCCAGTTTGAGCACCAGTTGAATCTAAACCAGTTGCGCTAGCCATTCCCATACAAGCAGTACCGTGTTGATTTCCATCATCAGGATCAAATGAGCCATCAGTTTCTCTACTACCTCCAGAAAGGACACAATCAGGATCGGTGTGCATGTAACAAACGGCATCGTAACCTGCTATGAATTTTTGATTTAATCCTGGGTGCTCATTGTCAACTCCTGTATCTACCATTGCAATATTAACTCCCATTCCAAGCATTGGTGAATGATTCCAGGCAGCATGAGGATATTCAACAGATGGTTCGGACTTAATGTTTGGAGTTTGAATGTCTCCCCAAAGAACTACCTGACCATATCTTTCAACCATTACTACGCCATCTATCTCTGATAACTCCCATATATTTGATGAGTTAATTATTCCCAATAGTATAGCATCGACTGATTCTATTACATCCTTTACTTCATAACCCATTTCTTCAAGTAAAGAGATATCTTCTTGTGTTATTTCTTCTGAATATGATAGCCCAATACCAACTGGTTGTTCCATTGTTTCAAGAGAATCAAATATACCATTCCTATTTTGATCCATTGTTGTTCTTTCCCACCAATCAATCTCCTGTACTACTTTTGTAGACATAGATGGAATCGTATCTGTCCAAATCGAATCATTTGGGGCGGGTTGTGTAATAGAACCAGTTAATGGCGCAACGAACAAAACCAAACAGAGCAATGTGAATACGTTACGCATAAATGTCGCCAATTATGTTGTGGCGCGCATCTGTCATCAACTTAATGGTCAAAAGTTCAACATTGCTCATAGGAATAAGCGTTAACTTTTTGCCCTCTATTGTATCACAGGTGAACGATAGAAGTGAGTGACCTCCTAGATTATTACATCGAAAGCATCTCAAATATTGACTTTGAATTCGCCTGGGTAGGGATGGGTATAATCCATGCATTTCTTTCTATAGTAACTCTAATTTTTCTATTTACACTTGCAACAATGATTTATCGAGCGCGTCCAAATTCCGCAGAAAATCGATTTATGTCTCTAATGCTTTATGTTGAAGGTACGAAGACAATTGTTACTTGGTACGCAGTATATCCATTCGGAGCTGATGTTTTACCAGTTGTACAAAATTGGAGAGTCGTATATTACACATTGTGCCTATTATCGATTTTCATGTACCTTTCCTTAAGTTCATTTTATCCCGTGAAATTCCTAAATTTTATGACAAAGGATGTCATAAAGAAAAACTTATTTTGGGCACTTCCTGTTATTTCGATATCATTAATGACAATTATCGTCACATCTTCTGGAGGTATTTATGGAACCTTCGAAGGAAGTCTTCACGTTGTATGCACGGAAGGAAGTGGTGAGCAAGATGCTATAGTCATAACGTCTTATGGCGACGATGATGTTACTGGAAATTGTCTTGAACAATACACTCCTTATGAATTTATTACTGTAGAACAATCCGATCTCGGAAGATTATTACTCTTCATGCCCGTATTGACTGCTTTCATTGCATTGGCATTTATGAGAAATGCAAGAAAGAATCTTCTCAAAGATGAAGAAGATACTGAGTCAATAGATCGAGCCGAGGAAGCAAGAGCGATTTTCATTGGCTTTAGCGGGAAGACATTTTTCCAAGGTTCTATGTTATTTTTCATGGTTTACATATCGGTAGCATATGGAAAATTCAATACCGCTGATTTGCTGAATGTTGAAATATCTAATGCTTTGAAATACTACTTCTATGGGTTGTATGGTTTCCTGTTTAGTGCACTATTTGCTGGCCTGTTTGAAGGAACTATGTTCACTTATGCAATATTAAAGAATGATGTTCTTGGGATAGATGAAAAATTACGAAAGACGTTCAGTACAGCAATTTTCGCGACATTAGGTGCTGTAATATTGCTTATGGCATCAGAATTAGTTGAATCATTGCTAGGAGGTAATGGTTGGTTAGGAGGAGTTGTTGTTGGTTTACCATTAATTGTATTAAGAAAGCCAATATATACAGCCATTAATGGATTTTCTAATCGTCTTATGCCAGAATCTTTTACAGAGGCAGAAAACAATTACTTAGAAGCATATAAATTGGCCATGGAAGATATGATTGTTACTAAAGAAGAACGAAAATTCCTCAATCTGCAAGCCAAAACATTAGGATTAGAAGAAAATAGAATTAGTTATCTAGAAGGATGGTATGATTCAGTACTTGCTTCTGATGAAGAAGAATGATCTCCTAAAAACAAATGGTGGGAGCACAGGGATTTGAACCCCGACCGGCTGGTATCTTCTGTTCCGCCACTGTATTTCTTGTGTGTACGGCTGGTGGCGGGATTTTCACAGGTCGGTCTTCCAGTTGATCATCATCAATTTCAGACCTTCACCTCTCGTCATTCCCGTGCAACTGGAGCCAGCTATACTACCAGGTTATACTATACTCCCAATATGTTTTACATCAAACAAAATCACTGCTTGGCTTGTCGGCGAGCACGCTTACGACGGCGTAGCTTCTTCTTACGCCACTTCCATCGCTGCTGACCAGCCTTTTTCCATGCCCGAGAACCTCGCTTCATGATGAACAAGTCGCCGACCAACCACCCGTATATGAGGGCTTTGTATATTCAATTAAGCATCAATAGGCGTATTTATTCCCAAACCTTCACGAAATTCTTTGAGATATGGCCCCATTGATTTTACTAATTTAACATCTGGATGTGACCTTGCAACTAGGCCATCTAAATACATCAATGCACGTATGATTGGGAATGCCTCTTCACCAAATTCTGCACCTGCTAATTCAACTGCTGCTTTGACTGTCTGCATCATCGTTTGTGTTAAACTCTGTTCACCAATTGTCTTTTCTTCAAAGTCACAATATATTTCATACATACGCTCAAAATATTTGTCCAATTTTTCTTTCTCAGGCAACTTTTCAGACATCCCAAGTAGTGATTTGAAAGCCGAATCAAATTTCCTGTTTGAAAGACTTTCAAAGAATTCGAACAACGACCTACTCACCGAATCTGGAGCATGACAAATTGAAGCATTATCTATGAAAACAAAGTTGCCACTATTGTCAACAAAACAATTACCTGGATGCAGATCGCCATGGAATGTTCCTATACCGAAAAGATAAGCTCCATGAATTCTAAATAAATCAAGTAATTTCCCCCATTCTAATTCATTAGATTCAATCAATTCTTCTAATGATTTTCCATCAATATATTCCGATACTAAGACATGTTCGTTTGATAATTCGGGATAATATTTGGGGAAACGAAGCATAGGCATTGGGAAATTGTCTTTCAAAGAATCTCTAATTTCAATTAATTCATTTGCGCCTTTAATTTCATTTCTCAAGTCTAATTCCCTAGTAGTGTAATCTGAAACGTGATTTAGTAGAGCTATTGGATTTCCTACTTTACGCAATTTCGGAGATAGCATTAGCCACCATTTCAACCAACTCTTCATTCTTTTTACATCTCTCTTAAATTTGTCAGCATATTTACCTTTGATTACTTTAATTACGACTTCTTCACCTGTTTTCAACTTCGCTCTATGCACTTGACCTACAGATGCTGCAGCTAAAGGTTGATCATCAATCCATGAAAAGTGTGAGTTGAAATTTTCAGGACCCCTTTCATGTATTAACTCTCTAAAATTTCCTGCAGAGATCATAGATGCATGTTGGTATAAACCCTGTAACTGTCTACATTTTTCAACTGATATTATGTCTGGACGCAATGCAAATATTTGTGCGAGTTTTACTGCTAATAGACCTTTTTTTTCAATCCATACAATGTCTGCAGGGCCTTTTTTTCTAATCATCCTCATGAAACGAAGGAAGGTAAAAAAACGCATATTGTCCAACTCAATTGTTTCATTCAATTAAGCATCAATAGATTCAATGCGCGTTTAGAAATAATTTTCCATGCAAGTGTAACTTTAGTACCAATCCTTACCTTTGGACGCTTAGAAAATACTGCTCCTCTTGTTTTATTTATGTGCGAAAGTAGAGACTCGTATGCCCTGAACATGATTTCAGGTTGCATCCTTGAATTAGGATGTAACAATGGAAGTAATTCCTTTGCAGACGTTTGATGTTCATGTACAACATTGACATAATGCTGGGTAAATGAGGACCATGCATATTCAGATTCTAAATTTGGATCACTTAATGCATCTTCATTTATGCCATGTTCTTTCAATACAGAAATTGGCAAATAGATTCTACCACGTTCTAAATCTTCTTTTACATCTCGAAGGATATTGATTAATTGCATTTGAATTCCCATATCTATTGCATGATATCTAGCTTTAGAATCATTGTAACCATAAATCTCAATCAAAACCAAACCTACAGCTGAAGCAACTTTGTAGCAATATCCTCTCACCTCATCCCAAGTTTGCATCTTAGTAGGAAACAAATCATCTTCCATTCCATCAATTATTGTTTCAAGATCAATCAAACGAACTGAAAAATTGTTTATCACCCAATGCATTGCAACCATTACTGGATGTTCATTTGAGGCTGTTTCTTCGCCATCTGAAAATGCCCTTATCCGTAGCCTAATCGCATTTAATGCTGTAAATTTTCTAAATGTAGATTTTATTTCTCCTGAAGGTTTGATTTCTTTTATTTCAATTAATTTTGCGAGCCTATTTCGGCTAAATGTTTCTACATAATCATCTACATTCAAAGATTCTAATGAGTCCCCATCAGCAATGTCATCGATCCATCTACACATTGCGTAAACTACAGAAACTGCATTTTTCTTTTCTGTGGGGAGTGTTGAAAATGATGCTACGAAACTTGAGGATGCATCGATACAGCGCTTTTCGCATTCCTTTATTGCCGATTTAAGATTGAACAAAAAATCACCTCGACTCCATTTGATTCTTCATTCTCTTCAGTGCCTTACGTCCTTTAGAACTTCTTCTTCTATCACTAAACCATGAATCTATTCCATTCCAATCAGGAATTATTCCGAAGTCATCAAGAACTAATTTACTGGAGATTCTGGCACTTTCGAAAATTACAGGTAAACCTGAACCCGGATGTGTTCCACCTCCTACAAGGTACATATTGCGCACATCACCGAATTTATTTTTAGGCCTCCTCCAAAGCATTTGATCTAGCCCATGTGCCAAATTGAATACTGCACCTCTATGGCAATAATCTCCCCACATATCAGGTGTGGTGACTGCCACATCTAGAATATGATCTCTAATCCCTTCGTACCCAAGTTTGCTTTCAATCTGGTTAAGAATGACCTCTTTATACTCATCTTTAATTTCAGACCAGTTAATGTTTTCATGCTCATGGCTAACCGGTACTAAGACATAAACTGTAGAACATCCATCTGGAGCAAGATTGGGGTCAGTAACGCAAGCATTCTGCACATAAACAGAGGGGTCATTCCAGGTTACGGCATTTCTTTCTTCTATATCCTTCAAGTTTTCAATATAGTTTTCAGAAGCATAAATCTGATGATGAGGAAGATTTTTGTAAATTTTGTCTACACTCAAATACAACATAAATGTCGAACAAGAATATTTTTTCTTTTCCAAATTTCGATCGGTCCATTTTTTCCTAGATTCATTAGGAACAAGTTCTTTCATAGCTTTAGCAAAATCAGCATTAATTATTACAGCATCAGCATATTGATTACCTGAATTAGTTTGAACTCCTTTGGCTTTACCCTCTTTGATGATGACTTTCTCGACTCCCTCATTTAATCTAATCTCAACCCCTAGTTCCCTAGCAATTTCAGCCATTCTTACTGTAACACTACCCAAGCCACCTATCGGATGGAAAATACCATGCTCATATTCCAAAAATGCAAGTATTGTAAACAATGATGGACAATTAAAAGGTGACATACCAAGATACTTGGTTTGAAATGACATTGCAAGTAATAATCTTTCATCATTGAATAAACGATTGAGATCCTTAGCAACTGTACGTGTTGGCCTCAATACTGTAGAAACTCTCAATGCTCTCTTTGAAAATAGATCAAGAGGTCCTTTCCATGGTTCTTGCAAACAAGCTTTTGAGCGTTTCAATTTCCTTCTATTTTCCTTCACATATTGAAGGAATGCTATTGCATCTCTTGGGCCAGATAATTCTTCTATTCTATCTTTCATCATTTCCAAGTCGCTAGTACAATCAAGTTGCCCACCTTGACCAAATACTAATCGATAATTCATGTCAAGTCTTTGTAATCCTAACTCTTCGTGTGCATCACGACCAATCGCTTCGAATATCTCTTCAATAACCTCAGTATAATGAAAAAATGTAGGACCTAAATCGAACTTAAATCCATCTCTGTCTATGATCTTAGTCCGGCCTCCTACTTCGTCGTGTTTCTCGTATATTGTGACCTTTAATCCTGCTTTGGCTAAAAGTAGTGCTGCAGCCAAACCTCCCGGGCCAGCACCAACAATAATCACACTCTGATTACTTGACACGGAACTGTCGCAGAAACTTCAACGATATAAACAACATAGCAGTTAACCGATAGTTATACTGAATAATAATGGTGGTTTGGGCCCATTTAGTCCTAATTGATGTCAGTTAATAGGAGGTTATGATTTGCCGAGATTTGTCCATGAATCACATTTCAATTATTCGCTAGAAAATGTGTGGGACTGGTATGATTCTGAAGAGGCTTTTACTAGATTAACCCCTGAATGGGAACCAATAAAGCCTCAACAAATTGGCGCGCTCAAAGATGGTGAGAGAACTATTTTTAAAATGAAATTAGGCCCATTCCCAAGAAAGTGGATAGCTGAACATCATAATGTGAAAAGATTCAGAACTTTTGACGATACGATGATCAAGGGAGTTTTCAACAAATGGATACATTCAAGGAAATTTACGCCCAATAAGGATGGATGTGTGATCAGAGATGAACTAGAATGGCGCTTACCACTACATTTCGCTTCCAAATTTACTTCTCCAATAACAGTAATGCCAAGATTGAGAGGTATGTTCAGATACAGAAGTGACACAGTGCGCGATGATTTATCAAAAATATCTGAAACCATTACCCAAAAGAGAAAAAGAATACTCATCACAGGTTCGACCGGATTAATTGGAACTGAACTGTATGCATTCCTTTCTGCAGCAGGACATGATGTTTTCAGATTATTACGCGTTGAAAGTAATTTACCTCCTTACGCTAATCCTGATTCGGTAATTAGATGGAATGACCTTACAGGTGAAATCGTTTCTGGTTCATTAGAAAATTTCGATGCAGTTGTCCATTTAGCCGGGGCCGGGATAGGTGACAAGAATTGGTCAAAAAGGCGAAAGATGTTGATTGAAAAAAGTAGAACAATTCCTACCGAAATACTTTCTCAAAAATTGTCAGAATGTGAAAATAAACCTGAAGTATTGATTTCTGGATCAGCTATAGGATGGTACGGAGGTCGTGGAAATGAAGTGCTCACCGAAGAGTCTGAACCAGGAGAAGGATTTCTTCCTAATATTTGCGCAAAATGGGAATCTGCGACTCAATCTGCAAAAGATTCTGGAATTAGAGTGGTCAGTATGAGAACTGGAATTGTCGTGACTGCCAAGGGTGGTATGCTGCAAAGATTATTACTACCTGCGAAATTTGGTGCACTGGGACCTATTGGAGGAGGTAAACAAATGCAATCTTGGATCTCTTTCAATGATGTAATATATTCGATTCATCATTTGATTATGAACAAAGAATGCGAAGGGCCTTTCAATCTTACATCACCAAATCCAATCAATCAGAAAGATTTTGCAAAATTACTTGGAAAGGTATTGAAGCGGCCTGCATTTGCTCCGTTGCCAAGTTTTGTGGTCAAATTGTTATTTGGAGAAATGGGTAAGGACCTGATTCTAGAAGGACAAAATGTCAGCCCAAAGAAATTACTTGATTCAGGATACAAATTCGTAAATGCTGATTTGGAATCTTGTCTAAGACACACTTTAGGTAAATGGAGCACAGTTAATGACGCGGACAACATGGAGATACTACCATAATTGATTAGTGCATGAAGGAGAGTATGGGTTTGCGAGGTGTTGTGGTTGTTCTATTGCTTTTTGCTAGCAGTATGTTACCCTTAGCATCCGCATCTGAAATTGCTGAATATTCCTCATATGGTGCACCATTAAGCGATAATCCTGAAGATGCACCGATTACTTATTCGTTTTCTCCAGCTGTACGTTCAGCATTTGCAAGAGTAAGTGATTTAACACAATATTCACAATCAGAATTGGAAGAAGTTGAGGAGTGGGTTGTGGTCAGTAGTAAACCTCTAGGAAAGAGTGTTAACTTACTTGCAAGCACTTGGATTATAGAATTAGAATCCTCTGAATCTATACAGCAAATTTCAGAATTACATGCTAAAGGTGTGATTGAAACTGGCTACCCTTTGGTCAAACGACAAATGACTCCAAAGTGGACACCTAATGACCCCTATTTCTCCAATCAATGGCATCTAGAAAATACTGGTCAAGATAATGGCGTATCTGGAGAAGATGTCAATATCACAGGTGCTTGGAATACAGCCAAAGGAAATGGCGTTGTGATTGGAATCGTTGATGATGGTTTAGAGTGGGATCACGAAGACTTATCCACAAATTATGAATCAAGTCTTGATTATGATTACTGTAACTATGATGGAGACCCTATGCCTAATGGATGGGATGCTCATGGTACTGCCGCTGCAGGAGTTGCTGCCGCCACAGGAAATAATGGAATTGGAGTCTCAGGAGCAGCGCCAGATGCTTCTCTAGCTGGACTCATGTTAATTGCTTGTAGCAATTCTGACAATGATGAAGCAGGTGCATTATCTCATCTAAAGGATGACATTGACATATACAGTAATAGTTGGGGGCCTTCAGATGATGGAGAAACTCTTCAAGCACCTGGTCCTTTGATGCTTGCTGCATTTGAAAGTGATGCCTACAATGGAAGAAATGGATTGGGTAATATAATTACATGGGCTGCTGGAAATGGTCTCGATGATGATGATGATTCAAATTTAGATGGTTACGCGAACAGCAGATTTACTATTTCAGTGACTGCTGTTAATCATGATGGAGATCAAACCACATATGGAGAACCTGGTGCAAATGTATTGGTTTCAGCCCCTTCAGATGGAAGTGGTGTTGGAATTACAACTACTGATTTGGAAGGAGGTAATGGTTATACAAATAGCGATTATACAAGCAACTTTGGTGGAACTTCAAGTGCGACACCATTAGTATCAGGAGTTATTGCGTTAATGCTCGAAACTAATTCTAATCTCACTTGGAGAGATGTTCAGCATATCATTGTAGAGAGCTCTAGGAAAAACGACCCTAATGATTCAGGATGGAATACAAATGGCGCTGGTCACGAATTCAATCACAAGTATGGATTTGGCGTAATTGATGCGGGACATGCAGTAAGTTTAGCAGAAAATTGGAACACAGCGGAACCTGAAGTAAATATTACAAGTGGACAAATTACTGTTTCACAATCGATACCAGATGACGATCCAAATAACCCAATAGTTTCCACTCACACAGTTACTGAAGGCTTGATAGTAGAATCTGTCGAAATATTATTCGATGCAGACCACCAATACAGAAGTGACCTTGATGTCACACTAATTTCACCTGATGGTACTGAATCTGAGCTCGTAAATTACTTCGCTTATCGAGACAGTGGTAACGACTACAATGAATGGATGTTTAGCAGTGTCCAGCATTGGGGTGAAACATCTCAAGGAATTTGGACACTAGAAGTATATGATGATGGAAATCAAGATGTAGGTACTTGGAACCATTGGGAATTAATTATTCATGGAACTCAAGTTGACTTGGATAGTGATGATGATGGAATAACTGATTCAAATGAAACTGATGTTTATGGCACTGACCCATATAATTCTGATACTGACCAAGATGGCCTTAGTGACCCAGTAGAATTGTTTACAACTCTAACTAATGCTACAGATTCTGACACAGATGATGATTTACTTAATGATGGTATAGAAGTCAATGTAAACAATACTGATCCATTTGACAATGACACAGATGACGATGGATTACTAGACGGAGAGGAAGTATTCCAATATCACACAAATCCCCTAGTTCCAGACCCTGATGCTGATTCTGACACATATTACTGGTTCCAAGATTGCAATGATACTAATCCAAATATTCATCCTAATGCTCCAGAAATATTGAATGGAATCGATGATGATTGTGACGTTTTCTGGGACGAAGGTTTCAATCAAACTGACGTGGACATAGATAATCTGACAGATTACTCTGAATACCATAATTATGGAACAAATTGGACCAATTACGATACCGATGGTGATTTGTTAAGTGATGGCGATGAAATTCTAATTTATTTCACAAACCCATTAGTTAAAGATAATGATTCAGATTTTGACGGATGGTATTGGTTTGAAGATTGCAATGATAGTAATCCAGGAATAAATCCTGACGTTGCTGAAGTATTGGATGGTATTGACAATAATTGCAGAGATGGAATCGATGAAGATTTTATAGGACTAGATTCCGATTCTGATGGATTACTAGATTTGTTTGAATTCAATAACTTATCAACAAACCCTCTGGATAATGATTCAGATGACGATGGATTAAGTGATGGAGAAGAGTATAACAATCTATCAACAAACCCTCTAGACGCTGACACTGATAACGATGAATTGGATGATGGAGTGGAAGTAACTCAAACAATGACAAACCCATTAGTTCCTGATTTAGACAATGATGGAGATGGTTTCCGTTGGTTCCTCGAATGTGATGATACTAATTCTGAAATTAATCCCAATGCAGTAGAAAGATGGAATGGGATCGATGATAATTGCGACGATGTTGTAGACAATGATGTCAATCGTATAGAATATATTGTCCGAAACCCTATTGGAGAAAATGTAGCTATTAATGCAACATTTGAGCCTCTGAATTTATCCATTCAAATAGATCTCACACAAGAAGAAATAGATAATCTCAACTTCTCAATAATTTGGCTTAGAAATAACACTGAAGTTAGCAATACTAGTTATTTCTATGAAGATTCATGGTCCTGTAACAATGAAACATCAGGCCTTGGTTCTATTCTATGCAATCATACTGGATTTATTGGACCATGGATAATTCATGCCATAATATCAGATGATCAACAAGATCTCTATGTTACATGGTACGTCACTTACGAAGTATGGCACCCTCCGGTTCCGGTTGAAGAAGAATCGATAGATGACGCTACAGAAAAATTCAATCTTTCTACTAAAGAACAAATTATTGCAGGTGTAGGATTACTAGTAATTATTCTATTAATCACTCTATTTTTCCAAAAGAAGAAACCTCCGATCTCTAAACAATCGGTATTTGTTAACCCTAGATATCAACCAATGGATGACCAATACTCATCTGTGCCTTCAGCACCAGTATTACCACCACCGCCAGATGCATTTTAACCTTCAAAATGATACCATTCAGATTCATCATTTGTTCGATACCATTGTAGGTTATTGTACTTCAACCATGAGTAACCATTTTCATCGATTTGGTCAGGTATAGAATCAATTGGAGGGGCTGAGCCTATTTCCGGGATTTCTTTGTCCTCAGCTTCCACTAAAGGCGTTTGATCGATATCTGTAATTGGCTCACTATCTTCACTTAGTAACATATTCTCTGCATACTCAAACTTATCATCAAGTTCAGACCTTAACCTCTCAAGACGTATTCCTTGATGGGGTCCAAGCAAACGAAGCATCAAACTATATTCCCAACGTAATGCTACTTTTTCAAGTTCTTGTCGGGAATTAGCTTTCTCTAGTTCTCCTTCATATCTCGCACAACGTGAATTTCTTGTTGCAAATCCAAATAGTAACCAAGAGAAAATTGGAATACCCCCAAACATTCCTATCAAATCCCAAGCACCAAGACCAATATTACCGATTTGTATCTCAAAACTGTCAACTGGTGTGTCATATGGATCTAGAGGATCTGTTCCGGCACGAATCTCATCTGCGTCAGTCACCAAATCATTATCATCGTCAGCATCTGCATTATTGCCAATTCCATCGCCATCAGTGTCTATGCACTCAAGCGAATTGTCTTTGAATTCATCTTCTTCATCCATGCATCCGTCGTTATCCAAATCTCCAGGAGATGAGAGGCGAGGTAGGATGTCAATCGTGTCGTTGTACCCATCATTGTCGAAGTCATTGAGATATGGATCTGCATTGGTTCCAGATTGATTGTCTCCTAGGCCGTCTCCGTCATCGTCAATCCATTGAGTTGGATTATCAGGGAACATGTCATACAATCTTCCAGCTAGATTGTCTCCGTATCCATCTCCGTCCCGGTCAGACCACTGTGTTGCATCGTTAGGGAATGCATCAGGATTGTTACCAGTACTGTTGTCTCCATAACCGTCACCATCAATATCGCCCCACTGTGTAGGATCATCTGGGAACTTATCTGCTCCTATACCCATAGGGTTGTCACCCATACCATCGCCATCAGAATCTTCCCATTGAGTTGGGTCATAAGGGAATGCATCAGCTTGGTCATCGATACCATCTCGGTCAGAATCTGCATACCTACTTGGGTCATTCGGATATGCATCTGCTAAACTTCCTCCAGAATTGTCCCCATATCCATCCCCATCAGAATCTTCCCATTGAGTTGGATCATATGGGAATGCATCTATATCATCAGGGAATCCATCATTATCCGAATCCAAATATTCACTTGGATCATAAGGGAAATCATCGCCATCATCTGACCAACCATCACCATCGCTATCTGGACATCCTTTCCTATCGATGGTTGAATTTCCAGGAATTAGGGGGCATGAATCTCCATTATTGCCAAATTCTTCATCTCCATATCCATCTTCATCAGTGTCATACTTTTGAGTAGCATCCAATGGAAATGCATCGGAATTGTCTCCAACTTCATCACCATCAGTATCTGCCCATTCATCAGGGTCATCTTCGAATGGATCAAGTATGTCTGCCCTACCATCTCCATCGCTATCTGGACAACCTTTCTCATAATCAAATGTTGAATTGCCAATCTCACGAGGACAATAATCTTCAAAGTCTTGAAAACCATCTCCATCATCATCATAATCTTCTAATGCATCCATACAACCATCACTATCAAAATCTGTAAGATTATTTGAGACCCAGTTCGTATTTCCTTTTGGGCATTGGTCAATAGTATCATTTAATGTGTCTCCATCATCATCATCATCTTCATCACTATCACGGCAGCCATCACTATCATGATCTAATGCCGCAAACGATTGGAATCCTATAGGAGAATATTGGCACAAATCTGAGTTATCATTAATGAAATCATTATCGTCATCATCATCAATGGAATCCGGACTCATGTCTCCATCATAATCTGAAGATAATTTTGCGAGATACCAGTGATAGTTTGTCTTCTCTATTATACCGAATTTTGAAACCATACCATCATCTTGACCCAAATAACCTGTCAAGTACAAATTCCCTGAATAATCCATTGACATTCCTCCTGGAAAAAGATGATCAAACTCTTCAGTAGTACCAAATCCAAAAGAATGTTTCCATACTCCACTTGAATTGATTTTTGCCACAAATATATCAACCTGGCCTACAACAACAGGCTGTCTTAATGAATCAAGCTGTATAACACCATTGTAATTACCCCCTAGTAACAAATTATCATTTAAATCTATAATTGATGACGACATTGCAATTTCACATGAACAATCAATATGCTTTACCCAAGTCCAATTACCATTTGAATCAAATTTTGCTACAAATCCATTTTGTGAACCTCCTGCCGAAATCATTGTGCTATTTCCTACTGAATCTGAGTAAAACTCTCCTGAAACATAAATATCTGAATTAGAATCTATAGAAATGGTCTTCCCTACAGACCAAACAGTACTATTGAATGCTTTAGCCCACTTCCATATGCCATTGTTATCTATTTTGGCAAGATACATTCCGGGAACACTATTTCCACTAGGCAACTCATAATTGCCAAAACTAACTCCTGTAATATTGGAATCGACTAACCAATATTGTCCTGTAATCACCGTGTTTCCATTTGAATCTGTATCGAGATCCCATGCCATTACAGATTTCCAATCTGAACCTCCTTTAGAGGCCCATCTCCAAATACCTGAAGGAGAGATAGATGCTACAAAAACACCATTATAATCATATTTGATGACACTATGTTGTCCAAACGAGAGATTGTCTCCATATTGATTACCCACAACTACCAAATTACCATTATTATCAAAATCCATACTCATAAACTCATGACTAGCTGAATTACCACCATTTTTGACCCATTCAAAATCACCACTTGAATTTATTTTTGCAACAAAACCAACTCCCTTGAAACCTATTTCAGAGTTTATAGTGAAGTTTATTTCATCTCCAAACTGAATAGTTCTAGTTGTAATTAAAGTACTATCATATGTAGAAATAGATCCAGAAATATAAATGTTATTTTGGTTATCAGAAACCATTGACCTGAGGCGTGAAATCCCCATACTTTGTGACTTATTAGTTGAGATGTCCTTTATCTCTAAATTATCTATACAATCGCCATTTTGTCTTAAGTGTAATATTGCAAAGATTATTGTTATTGAGTTGTTATTGTAGGAACTTGAAGTACAATTTCGGTATTGGTATATTGGATCATGGTCTTCGAATACTGAACTCAACAACAAATCGCCATTGTTCAAAGTTAAAACATTTTCAAATATAAATTCGCCATCCCAATGGGGTTTACCATTAACCCATTCAAATCCTAGTTGTGAATCTCTAATTGTTAAGTTAGGATTTGAACCACCTTGATTATTCATTGATTGCCATGGATAATCCAAGTTATTAGTCCCATTGAATACAGTTGCAGCAGCAGCTTGTTGTAATTCAAGAACTACTGAATTTGAGAGACTGGTAGCATGTGACAATCCTACAGGATTATTTCCTGTAATTGTAGCATACAATACACAAGCTGCAAGATAAGAACCCGCTAAAGAGGGATGGCTTCCATCACTAGAATAAAGATCATAGAACAAATTTCCAGAACTTGTAGGATCATCTCCATCTGCTAAAACATTGTCATGTATGTGCTCGAATGCAAGCCCAACCGGGGCTACCCATACCGTGTCGCCATTAGCAGTAATATTGTCCCTATAATCTAAGTAACCACTTGCTAACTCGTCCTGCATAGTCGAGAAATCTGGGAAGCGCCAAGCATTGTTACTATCGCCACTACGCCTTCCCCAAGTCATCATTAGAATTGTTTCTCCATCATTATCTTCAATTATTTCAGCAAGTTGTACTGCGCCATCTTTACTTGCAATCCATTCTTGCTGGCTTCGAGGGAATCCGGGGACTTGACTCTGATCCTGTAATACAACCCAATCCCAATCCCCATTATTCAGAGTGTTATTCCATTGATGTCCAGAAGAAGCAACATTACTCGCATGCTGTGATAGCCTCATTCCGCCGCTTGTAAGGCTTGAAACATTAGCTTGATTTGATGCTGAACTCATCACACCACCGAGTAAAGATTCCAATGAATTAGATGAAATGTAACTATTACCCATCAATAGAATATCTGCAGGGCCCTGCCCTGGGCCTCCTCCAGGCCCCATTTTATTGCCTGAATCGGATTCAAGAGATTCGATTTCAACAGATTGGAACGGTGCTAAACACATCATTGCCAAAACGGCAACTACAAGATATTGCTTTGCTGGCACATGCATACTAAGAAGTTACATGACATAACGGTTAGTATGCAAATGCCGTGCTAGAAACTAAGTACGACTAATTCGTCGACAAGAAAGAGGTTTGGTAATGGGTGATAACAGTGGGAATGCCAAAATCCTCTATTTTGGTTCTCTAATTTCACTACTAATCATTGCAATAGCATATGGTAAAATTGAACAAGATCAATCTTATCATGCATTTGCTGACAATCGCACGCTTTTAGGTATACAAAATGGATTAGATGTAATATCTAATTTAGCAATCTTATACCCTGGATTATTGGGACTAATGTTGCACAACGAAAGAAAAGATGATTTTGAATATAGAGATGGAATTGAATCACTAATTCATTACCACCTTTTTGGAGGTATGTTGGTTACATTTGTTGGATCTGTTTTGTACCACTTAGATCCAACAGATACAACACTGATATTGGATCGTTTTGGGATGGCAATAGTAATTGCATGTTATTGCTCATTGTTGATTTCTGATTTCATTAGCGTAGATCTCGCAAAAAAAATGCATACTCCAATAATTATTATAGGTATTTCAACTATTCTTTATTGGGCCATAATAGACGACTTGAGAGCTTATTTCATATTCAAACATCAGCCATTAATTCTGATAATGATTCTTCTAATATATGGAAAGAACTCATATGATAAATCCCAATATTATTTGTGGTCTATTTCGTTTATCATGCTTGCAACACTTGTTGAAAATTTGGATGTTGAAATCTATAAATCATTAGGAATCATTAGTGGTCACACACTGAAACACATTTTTGCTGGAATTGCTCTATGGTGGATATACAAAATGATCGATACCAGAAAAGTTGTAAATTCGGCTTAACCCATTTCCTGTAGGGAATGATAAATAAATTTTCAGAATAAATATTGTTAATAATTTGATAACTTTCCGCCAAACATGGCTAGGCATTATCAATTGCTAGTTTCAATATTTCTCGCATCATTGATGTTGATGATGCCCCAGTCACAATATGGCACTTCTAAAACGAGTAATGACATTACAGAAATAATTGATAATCAGAATACTGAGTTTTCATCTTCATCACTTAATATTAGTTCGCCATATAACCCAAGTACATTTGTCGAAGACGCCTCTTTCTTTAGCAGTATTAGAGCAGAATCAATGACAGTTGGTCAGCATCACAGTTGTATCATTTATGATGATAAAACAATGACATGTAGTGGATACAATGCCTATGGCTGGTTAGGAATTGGTTATCAGACACCTAGCCCACACTCTGAGAAAGAACATCTGCCTGTTGATTTCCCTGCAGGTGTAAAAATTGCTAAGGCTGTTGCTGGACATGACTCAACATGTGCAATAGACACTAATAACCATCTTTGGTGTTGGGGATCTAATAGCTATTGGGAGTCCGGGGTGGGAGATACACAGAGCTATTATTACTCACCTGAAAGAGTACTAATTGACGAAAATGAAACCATCATTGAAATCGCAATAGGGAATAATCACAAATGCGCACTAACCGACTCCCAACAAATTTATTGTTGGGGTCAAAACAATTACGGCCAAACACATTTTGATACCAACAAATATGGTTACATCGTTAAGCCAACATTAATTGATATACCCACGAATGTAAATCCAGTTAGTATTAGCACAAAGGATTTGCACACTTGTATATTGAGCGAAATAGGAGCAGTGTACTGCTGGGGTTACAATGGCCAAGGCCAATTGGGAGATGGCACTCAGACAAATAGGGACAAAATGGTACAAGTAATATTGCCATATTCAGATCCTGCTGTATCAGTAGTTACAGGTTATCGTCACACATGTGCTCTATTGGAAAGTGGGGATTTGAAATGCTGGGGGTACAACAACTACGGCCAATTGGGTGTTAAAAGTAAAACCCCAAGCTTTTACTCATATCCAACTTCAGTACTTGATTTACCAATTGAACCAATAGATTTTGACTTAGGTTATGAACACACATGTGCTCTTTTGAAAACTCAAACCATTTGGTGCTGGGGTAATGGCGTATATGGCCAATTAGGTGATGGAACTAACACTGGAATGAATACAAATAACGATCAAGGACTCCACAGAGAAGTTTTACAATCATACAATTCAGATTCTTTCTATAATTCAGTAGATATTCAATTAGGTTATCACACTTCATGTAGTATTTTTGATTCTGGAAGAGTTGGTTGTTGGGGGTGGAATGCTCATGGTATGCATGGAGATGGTTCTTCGTCTTCACGTGCAGCTCCATATGTGAACAAAGTAACAATCGGCGAAGAAACTTCTAGACTATTGTTTCCTATATCTGAGAAATTAAGAATTTCTCCATATGTAGATGGAATTAACTTCTCTGTTTCTGTATCACCACAATTACCCATAGGATTTACACTTGATCCAAATACTGGTGCAATTACCCATGATGGTACTGGTAGTTTAAACACTACATTCCATAATCTAACATTTATAGCAGGAGAGGACCAAATAACAACACCAATTTCAATTGTTGTAAAAGAGTCTCTGCCTTATCCTGGTAGAATCCGTTCCCACTTAGCTGGGATTTCTATTTTTTCAGATGATTCAATCTCAAGTATTGCATCTTTATCTTCAACTAAGAATCATGTTTGTATCAATCAAATAACTGGTGAAATATATTGTTGGGGCGATGGGAGTCATGGGCAACTAGGCACAGGATCTACAAATTACTTCGCCACTGTCCCTCAGCCATCTAAGGGATCTACAGCATATAACCCGATTAGAGATACTTATTACGTAGTTGCAGCTACATCGCACACATGTTCACTTACAAATTCAGGTAAGGTTTACTGTTGGGGGGAAGGTGAAGATAATCGTTTAGGTTATGGATCTACTTCTGATCAAATTTCTCCTCAATTGGCACCTTTCCCTGCACACAGAACCGTTGAAATGATTGCAACTCATGAATCTCATAATTGCGCAATTACTGATAATGGAGAGGTATACTGTTGGGGGAACAATACTGATGGACAAATAGGTATGGGCTACAAAAGCAGCAACCAGGGGCATCCAACACAAGTTAATCTTCCAGGAAATAGAATGGCTGTTGCTATTTCTGTAGGTGATAGTTTCAGTTGTGCCGTATTAGACAATGGTTCAATAACTTGTTGGGGGGGTAATGATTTAGGGCAATTGGGAGATGGTACAAATGCAAATTCCACTCAACCTGGTCAACACACAATACTGGGTCAAAATGCAATAACAGTAAGTTCGGGAAAATCACATTCATGTGCGATATTGGTTACTGGAGAAGTTGCATGTTGGGGTCAAAACAATATGGGCCAATTAGGAGATAGTTCACTCAATGACCAAGCAACTCCTGTAATTGTCCAATTGCCTTCATCTAAGAATGCAATAATGATTGATGTTGGAATATCACATACTTGTGCAATAATGGATGATGGATCAATGTATTGTTGGGGTTTGAATGCTGATGGGCAACTTGGGGACGGCACTAATTCAAGTCATCAATCAATCCCTGTACAATCACAATTACCTTCTAACAAATCTGCTGTAATTGTTGCTGTTGGTAATGCACATACTTGTATCTTAACAAACGATTCTGCAATACACTGTATTGGTTCAAATTCATTAGGACAATTTGGGGATTCTACAGAGGGCAGTGGTAGCCGTTCATATAACCAAACACACTGGAACAGGAACGATTCCATGTCTGTCTTATACAGTACAATAGGATATTCTATGAGTAAAAGATTTGTAATTGCAGGATGGGGAGATATTGATTACTCATCCTCACAATTACCAAATGGCTATACTTTAGATTCAAACCTCAAAATTATTCAATATAGTGGTTTGGGCCAGATTGGACAAAATCAGATTTCATTATTTGCTTCAAATAGCATGTCGAATTATTCAAAAAACTTAGTGTTAAACAATTTCGAACACAACTACATTGAAGGTAGGGTTGATTCATTATCTTATGGTGCGGGATTTGGAGAAAGTGGTAACAAAGATGCTCTTGCAATAAGTGCTGGATACGAACACAGTTGTTTGGTTACATGGGAATATAAGATGAAATGCTGGGGATATAGTGGCCATGGAGAATCTGGTTCCGGAAGTTTATCGGTCCAAAGTACACCAGTGAATGTTTACGATTCTGAAATGAAATCAACAAAAGCTATGGATGTTGGAACATATCATGTGTGTTCAATTGATAATGAATCTCAATTGTACTGCTGGGGTTACAATGGCCAAGGCCAATTGGGAGATTCTACTACAACTACTAAGAGTTATCCAACTCGTGTAACTGAACTTACAGATACACTACAAGTGAGTACAAGTGCTTATCACACGTGTGCATTAAATTCTGAGTGGAGAGTTTACTGTTGGGGTGACAATGCATATGGGCAATCCGGGAACTCAGTCGGCAATAATCAATTATCACCTCAACAGATTACGGGATTAGGTGATTCACGTCCAATTATGGTTTCCGCAGGAAGAGAACATGCATGCATACTACTTGAGAATGGCACTATAGGTTGCTTAGGCAGAGCAGATTTGGGCGCAATGGGCGATGGTTCATCAACAGAGACTCATAATGTGATTAGATGGCCAAATCTCCCTCAGGGTAAATCAGCAATATCATTATCATCAGGATGGAGGCATGTATGTGCTATTTTTGATGATTTCAGTTTGTACTGCTGGGGATCTAATAATAATGGACAAATCGGAAACGGTAACAAGACCAATATTTTCACACCAATACAGATCCTAGATTCATCATACCAGGTAGTAGGAGTGACTACCGGTCAAGGCACCACCTGTTCATGGCTTAGAAATGGTTCGGCATTATGCTGGGGTGACAATGCATATGGGCAAATTGGTAATGGAAATAATACCGAAATGACTACACCAACTTGGGTAAAAAAACATACATCTAACAATGACATAGGCATAATTTCAATGGACAATAGTGCCTACCAAACCTGTGCACAATATGACAATGGTGCTGTGAGTTGTTGGGGCAAAGCCAATTCCTACTATGGATTAGGTGATGCTACACAAACTACGAGATACCAACCTTCTACATTCATTTACCCAACTGAAGAATATGATGGTTCTGTCAAACTAACTACACATCTAAATTTCGTTGAGGGGAATCAAATAAATAATACCATTATAGATGTGGGATGGAATTCCAATTTCTCTATTTCTGGGACTTTGCCAAATAGCATAACATTCAATTCATCCACACGAATTTTGTCATATGATGGGACGCCATTAACTCCGGGGACATTTAATCTGCAAACTGTTGATATTTTTGGTACAAGAAATATACAAATTGCATATAAATCTGTAAAAATAAATTCTATGGAAGGGCGAGTTGAAGGGCCATGGTTGGGTAATGCCTCTGCTAATTCTATCTATGAAAACAACCAAATTAGTATGATTAATGCATTCCATAATCACGCATGTTTTGTTGAACATCAAGGTGACTTGTATTGCTGGGGAATAGGAAATTCTGGACAATTGGGCACTGGTAGCAATGTAAATTACAATTATCCAAGAGAGTCCAATGTTAATGAACAGACTAACTTCTCTACAGTATCTACTGGAGCAGTACACTCATGTGCCCTAAACGATGAATCTGAATTACTATGCTGGGGCTCTCGTGCACATTATCGCTTGGGTGATGGATCAAATTCAGGACATGTTGAATATCCAAGAGAATACACAAGTGATTCTGATATTTACGGGCACAAATTAGCAAGTGTTTCTGCTGGAGGCGCACACACTTGTGCGATTAAGTTCGACACTACCACTTGGTGCTGGGGAATTGGCAATTATGGGCAAATAGGAGATGGCAATATCTATTCATCAGGAATCATGCCAAAGCAAGTATATTTTCCAAATAATTTATCTGCAATTAGTTTAACTTTAGGTTACTCTAATTCTTGTGCAATTGTAGATACTGGTGCCATATACTGCTGGGGTCGTAATAATCAAGGGCAATTAGGTGTAGGTAATTTGACTGATCAAAACTATCCAACAAAAGTATCCTTACCAAATGGCCGCTATGCTTTGGCGATAGAAGCAGGCGATTACCACGTATGTGCAATATTAGATGATTATTCGATAAAATGTTGGGGTCAAAATACCTTCGGGCAACTTGGCAATGGAAATATTGATGATAAAAATTCGCCGACTTCTGTAATATTATCTGGATTAAATAATCCAATTCAAATCTCAGCAGGAGGATCTTCAACATGTGCTTTATTCGATAACGGCCAAATAAAGTGTTGGGGTTCAAACTACAATGGCGAACTTGGTCTCGGGAGTAGTGGCAGCAGCAATAGTCAACAAAATTCTCCTCAAACACTTACTGCGATCTCACACTTAGATTCATCACAGGTGACTGTAGGAACAAATTTTGCTTGTGCTTTATTCCATGATGGCGCACCAAGATGTTGGGGAATAGGAACTTCTGGGCAATTGGGGAGTGGAGTAAGTTCGAGTAATTCTGTTCCAGTATTGGTCAAGGATTATGGTGAGCGCTTAAATGATTCAATTCAATTCATTCATGGAACTCAAATTTCAATACCAATACATATTGCTGGATGGGATTATATTTCAACACCGATTGGATCATATCCGAATGGTGTTGCGTGGAATAATGGTACTTACTCGATGGAATTAAATGGTAACTTAACAGTTGGAAACCACAGTGCATCAGTCGTATTTTCAAATTCTATTAAGAATATCACAGTAACGATTAGTTTTCAAATAATTGAGCGCATTGATCCATGGAGTAATCGTGTTGCTTCACATTCCATCGGAATGTCCATATTAGGAGAAAACTCTCTGATCCCAATACAAATTGAATCCGGAGGAGGGCATACTTGTTTCATTACATCCAATATGTACAATTATTGTCAAGGCGACAATAGTTATGGGCAATTAGGATCTGGTTCCTATTCTGGAGCTTATACATCTCCTTACAAGATATACAATTTCGAAGAACCGTTGGAAAGTTTGTCAACAGGCCAGGATCACACATGTGGTATCGACTATGAAGGTACATTGTATTGCTGGGGAAGAAATAATTACGGACAAATTGGTAACGGATACTCACATGGTAACTCCAAATACGACATCCCACAAAAAATAGATGTTGATTCCAATGGAAATGATCTAACCCGTGCATTACAAATTGGAGTTGGTTATGGACATAGTTGTGGTATTTTTGAAGATCTAGAATTATACTGTTGGGGATATAACAGCGCTGGACAACTTGGAATAGGGTCACAATCTAGCTATAATCGGCCATACATTGTAGATTTACCTGGTAATCAAAGAGCAACTGATATTTCACTTGGAAATTATCACACTTGTGCAATCACTGATAATGGTTCGGTTTACTGTTGGGGAGATAACGGCAATGGTAAATTAGGAGATAATAGCCAAACAAACAGCCACTTACCAATCTATGTTGAATTACCACAAAACCGGAAAGCAATAGGCATCTCATTGGCAGTTAGCCATTCGTGTGCAATATTGGACAATAACTCAGTTTATTGTTGGGGCCGGAATAATTACGGACAGCTAGGAATAGGAGAGGCTGGAGATGCATGGACTCCTGAATTCGTTGAGTTACCAAGTGGATCAATTGCTGTCCAAATTTCTACTGGAGAACATCATTCTTGTGCTGTTTTGAAAAATGGATCTGCCTATTGTTGGGGTTACAATAATTATAACCAAGTTGAAGGTTCTATTAACAATGAACAGCCATCAAATGTTTATTCACCAATTTATGTAGAATCAAAATATAATCATCGATTTGTTTCAATCAGCATAGGGCATCTATTTACTTGTGGCATTACAGAGAATGCTGAAATTACATGTTGGGGTTACGATTCAGCTGGCAGAATAATCAGCTTAAATGAGGGGAACTCGGATAGATTCCGTTATGTGATTTCTGAAGAATATACCAAAATCATACAACCGATAGGATGGGGAATAAATAACTACTCAGTGACTCAATTACCTCAAGGAATGTCAATGAATGGATCTACTCTAACAATTTCATCAAATGCAAATCAAAGTGGATTACTATTGTGGAATGTCAACACACTAGATGCAAGTAATCAGGGAACAATAGATTATGATGCAATGATAATTGATCGTAAACAAAATTCTGCACCTGCTTGGACAAATTCAATCTCATACAAGGATGCTAATTCAGAAGTTTCAATGATTGCTGTCGATGCAAATTATGGCCATTCATGTGGAATTGATCAAGAAGGAAAATTATACTGTTGGGGAAACAATGGAGATGGACAATTAGGAGATCTTTCTACCAATGTACGTAGAAGCCCCACACCTGTAAGGTTTAATGGAGATGATCCAGTAGTGAAACAGGTATCAGTAGGACGCTATAATACATGCATACTTACTGAAGGAAATAGAGTAATGTGCTGGGGCGATGGTCAATATGGACAGAATGGGCAAGGTTCATGGAATACTGATGCGACAGATTACGATAGATTGAATCCCAGAGAAGTACTTCTACCTTGGTCGAGTAACGCCACGATGATTAGCACTGGAGACAAATTTGCTTGTGCACTGATGGATGACGGTTCTGTCGAATGTTGGGGATGGAATAGTTACGGACAACTAGGAATTGGTAGTACATCTCCATCATATTCAGGATTACCTCAAACTGTAATGCTACCTGAAGACAGATTTGCAATTTCAATAGACTCCACTGAATCCTATACATGCGCAGTAATGGATGATGGTACCATGTATTGTTGGGGCAACCAAATTTATGGAAATATGGGGACTGGGAGTGGGCACTTAAGTGGTACTGCGTCATATGCTCACACTCCTATACCTGTAGATCTACCTCGAGGGTATGAAGTTTCATTCATGTCTGTTGGTATGCGCCATTCATGTGCAGTAATGACTGATGATTCTCTATGGTGTTGGGGGCGAAATGCATACGGAGAAATTGGAGTAGGAAATGTTTCTAATTCTAATTCACAAATAATTAGAAGGCCTGTGAAAATTGATATGCAATATTATTCCCCGATAGTTTCTCTAAGTGCTGGAAGAGATTCAACATGTACTTTACATGATGACGGATCACTAAATTGTTGGGGGTCTAACATTTACGGCCAAATTGGTACCGGCCTAATTGGTGGCGATACTTATTCACCGATATCCATACAACTAGATGGAGGAGTTACTGCAACTTCGATAGCCTCTGGTTCCACGTTTAAGTGTGCTACTACATCTGATGGTGCAATACAATGCTGGGGAGATAATAATGATGGGCGCCTCGGAGATGGAACGCAAGAACAAAACCCATATCCTGGACTCATTGACATGGATTTACCAACTCCATCTTCAATTCTAACTTATCTTGAAGGTGAAACAAAACAAAATGAAAATTATGTTTCAGGGTGGAATTACACATTTGTTGTTTCACCAACATTACCACAAGGATTTGAACTTGATGAAAACACTGGTACTATTTATTCAATTGGAAACTCAACATTCGGTGTGAGTAGACACAATATTTCAGCTGTCGCGGGTCCTTACGTCGCAACTGTCGAAATAACAATCGCTGTAATTCGTGATACTGACGGTGATGGAATACCAGATGCTGAAGATTATGATGACGATGATGATGGCAATCTAGACAGCCTTGATAATTGTCCAAGTCAAGCAGGAACTTCTACACTTGGAGGTTACATTGGTTGCCCTGATTCAGATGGTGATGGGTGGGCAGATCTTATCGATCCTTTCGATGATGATGATACACAATGGAAGGATACAGATGGCGATGGATATGGAGATAATCCAAATGGAACTACACCTGATGTTTGGATTCTAGATTCATCACAATGGTTTGATACAGATGGTGATGGATATGGAGATAATGAATTTGGAACAAGAGGAGATTCTTGTCCAACATTAGAAGGTTATAGTACAAAGGATGTTTATGGATGCCCAGATTCTGATTCAGATGGATGGTCTGATAATGGTGACGCGTTTCCATTTGCAGATTCACAATGGGCAGATAGAGATGGTGACGGTTGGGGAGATAATCAATCAGCGGGTGCTGAATTTGTCGACCAATTCCCTTCCGATGGAACGCAATGGAATGATACTGATGGCGACGGGCATGGAGACAACAAATACGGTACAGAAGGTGATTGGTTTCCTAATGACCCAGAAAGGTGGGCTGATTCAGATAGAGATGGAGTCGCTGATGAAGACGATGCTTTCGTAAATGATGCAACACAATCCTCAGATAGAGATGGAGATCTCTACGGAGATGACCCCCTTGGAAATAGAGCTGACGAATTTCCTGATGATCCAACAGAATGGAAAGATACTGATGGAGATGGCGTAGGAAACAATGCTGATGCTTTCCCATTCGATCCAACACAGACCACCGATAGAGATGGAGATGGCTATGGAGACAATCCTCTTGGATCAGGAGCTGATTTATTCCCAGATAATCCCACTCAATGGGAGGATAAAGATGGAGATGGTTTAGGTGACAATTTGACCGGTACTGAAGCTGATCCTTATTTATTCGACTTTGATAATGATGGATACAATGACAGTATTGACGTTTTACCTAATTTCTATTCTCCGGGAGATCTAGATAATGATGGGGTTCCTGATGAGTTAGATTGGAAGCCTTCTGATTATCGTGAATGGTCTGATTTTGATGGCGACGGTAAAGGGGATAACGAAGATCCTGATGATGATGGTGATGGTTATGCAGACACTGATGAGATTAGACAAGAAACTGATCCTTATGACAAAAATGATGTGCCTGTAGAAAGTTTTGAAATCGTGATTCCTGGAACGAATGTTGGTCTCGGGGCATGGGATTTAATTGGAATGTTTGGAGGTATCCCTCTTTTCTCTTGGATTATGTTTGGATTTATTACAAGAAATAAGCGGTGTGCGAAATACGAAGTTATGCTTAATGGAGCCCGTTCGAGAGATGAATTACATCGAATTGCATTGAGATGGGAATACTCGCTAATGTTGCGAATGCTTGGACCACACCAAGGAATACGCTTAGAGAGATTACGTGCTGAGCTTGATGACCATTTCGAAAAGTATGAGGCTTCATTTGAATATGCTGGAGAAGATCAAACTCAACTAGTTGAAAAAGAAATGCCTGAAATTAGAGATACTGTTGAAACTGAACAAGTAATTACAGAACAAGATCCTATTATTCAAGAAGTCGTAGAGCAGCCTGTCCAATCAGTTCCAGACATTACCACTTCTGGAACTGTGAGTTCTGATGGATATGAATGGTTAACTCACAATGGTCAAAATTACTACAGATTGCCAAATACAAATTCAGAATGGAATTTATGGCAAGGTTAAGATGGACGCTGGGGGATTTGAACCCCCGGCCTCTTGAGTGCCACTCAAGCGATCTTCCAACTGATCTAAGCGCCCAATACGTTGCTTGAAGCAATCCGTCCACTAATCGCCCAATCATAACAGTTGTCAATGGCTAGCCTCTCGGCTCTTCATGAACGTGGAGGCAGTGCTGTCTGAACTAATGCCTCAAGTTCCGAAAAATGTCTTTTCGAACTGGCTAGAACAAAGAGTAAAATTGATTTGGCTCGATGATAATGATGACAGATTAGGAATGACTCGCTTTGAAGAAGGTTCTGTAGAATTAGTTAGAAGAAGAAGGCTAAAGCTTGATCCTGGTAATATAACAATAGGTTTACACCCCAGATTAATCGATGAGCCAAAACTACTACGTCATACGCTCGCACATGAACTACTACATGCAAGTGGGGTTCTAGAACATACTAATGAATTACATGACGCCGTTGAAAAAATAGCCCCTGGCGTTGCCATATCAGATAGTAATTTACTACAAGAAAAAAGGGAAGAGTTCCTCTCAGATACGCGTATTAAAAATTGGACTTGCTCGCATTGTGGATATGTTTGGCAACGTTCAACAATACGTAAGCCCAAGCGCTGTTTCAAATGTGCTAGACAACTGTAATCCTCATAGAGGTAATACTTCAGCCATGTGTTGGGCGTATGATGTAGCCTGGATATCATCTCGGCCTTCTAAGCCGATTACCGGGGTTCGAATCCCCGTACGCCCGCTCAATTTCTAGAATGTTTATTACGAGATTTTCTCTTATTGTCTCCACCTCTTCCGCGACTTCTACCTGCGCCTTTTGGTGGCCTTTTATTCCTATCAAAGCGAGGCTTACCTCTTCCCCTTGATGATCTATTTTCGGAACCCTCTGAACCTCTTCTATTCCTCTTACCGTAATGCTTTCTCTTATCTCTATCATTACGATCATTTGGTCTACCTCGTCTATCTTTGCGTTCTCTTGAACCAGATCTACCCTTACGTGATGGTGGGATGAAAGGTATCTTTTCATGTTGTGATAAATCATTGAATTCGGGTGGTTTGAATTTTATATTCAGGCCAACTTCTCTCTGAATTCGGTTCCACTTACCCTTCTGTGGATTCTGTACTAGGCTAATCACGTTGCCAGAACCGCCAGCCCTAGCCGTTCTTCCGCTGCGATGTTTGAACGCCTTACCATTTTCAGGAGGGTCATAATGTACTACGCAATGTATCCCTTTGATATCAAGGCCACGCGCTGCAACATCAGTTGCTACTATTGCATGACTGCGGCCCTCAGCAAAATCTGTGACGGCTCTTTGACGCTTATTTTGAACCATGCCTCCGTGTATAGAAGTTACACGTAGCCCCTCTCGTTCTATATCTTCAGCAACACGTTCAACTCCTGCTCTTGTCCGACAAAAGATGAACCCTCTTCCTGATTTGCGAATTGCCTCTGCTGTTATTTTGCTTTTCATTGAATTCGGCATCAGCCAAAAATGATGTTCCATTTCTGTAACTGAAATCTCTTTTGGCCCAACTTCTATAGTAACTGGATCAGTTTGGTATTTGTTACGAATGTGTGCAACTTCGTCATCAAGAGTAGCACTAAACATAACGGTCTGCCTTACTGGATTACATTCTTCCAAAATTTGACATACAGATTCTGTGAACCCCATATCTGCCATTCTATCTGCCTCATCTAGAACAACAATCTCGACTTCATCAAGAAACAAATTTTCTCTATCAATTAAATCCAGTAGACGGCCAGGACATGCAACTACAATGTCAACACCTCTATCTAAACGGCGAATTTGTTTAGAATATGAGACTCCTCCATAAATTGTCATAACCCTGAGATTTAGACCCCACGCTATTGGATCCAATACTCCATGGATCTGTTCCGCTAATTCTCTTGTAGGAGTCAATATCAATGCTCTAGGGAGGCTTGGTTCACCTTTTCCTACTCTTTCAAGCATTGGTATCCCAAATGCTAGAGTCTTACCACTGCCAGTAGGAGCTCGACAACAAACATCTCTCCCAAGTAGCATATCTGGAATCGTTTCGCGCTGGACTTCAAAGGGCTCTTCGAAACCTGCTCTTTTGAGTTCGTGATTGAGTTGAGGGCTTACGCCTAAATCAGCAAATCGAATCCCCATTGCACGTCCTCCAAAACCGGCCGCTAGCACTCACTATTTAGCATCGACAGTGTTTTTAGTCCCAATCATCGAATGATGGGGCCTCTTGCGGAACGCCGGACGACCAAACTTCTTCTGATTTAGTTGAATTACTATCCTTTCTCAGGAACAATACTATACCGCCAATAACTAATGATGTAAGGAAAAGAAGACTTAGAATAATTGTGAGATATGAATCTAAGTTTGGATTGTCTGGGAAAGCATCTGCAGAATCTGCTACTCCATCACCATCACTATCTCTCTTTTTCGTCCGATCTAAAGGCCATGGGTCAGTATTATCGCCTACTCCATCGCCATCAGTATCTTTTGATTCTGAAGAATCATACGGTGCAAAATCAGAATTGTCTCCTACTCCATCATAATCTGAATCCATCCATTCATTCGGATTATCTGGCCAAGGATCTGTTGAATCACCCACTCCATCATTATCAGAATCGAAACAATCTGTACCATCTAGTGGAAGTTGGTCTGAATTGTCACCACAACCATCTAAATCTGTATCCAGCCACTCTGAAGGATTTAGTGGGAATGCATCACTATTGTCACCATATCCATCTGAATCACTATCATGCCATTCATTTGGATCTGAAGGGAACAAATCTGAATTATCCCCATATCCATCATAATCAGAATCTAGCCATTCATTAGGGTCTTCTGGGAAGATATCGACTTCATCTCCGAAACCATCACCATCTATATCTGGGCATCCTGCTGGATACCAAGCTTCTCCGTAAATATAGGGGCACTCGTCAGCGTTGTCTCCAATTCCATCACTATCACTGTCATCCCATTCATTTGAATCATCTGGAAATGCATCTGAATTATCGCCCACTCCATCATAATCAGAATCAAACCATTCATTCGGATCATTTGGAAATTCATCTGAATTATCCCCGTATCCATCTGAATCACTATCTTTGTGTTCTGTAGGATCTAATGGGAATGCATCGACTCCATCCCAAACGCCATCATCATCAGAATCCACATCATTAGAATCACTTCCTATTTCAGATTCATCTAGATCAGATAACCCATCATTGTCGTCATCATCATCTTCTATATCGTGACATCCATCTTCATCATAATCATAATCATGAATACCTAACATTCCTAATGGGCAATTATCATCACCATCATCTATTCCATCATTGTCATCATCATCATCAACTAAATCTACACAACCATCAGAATCATGATCATTGTAGGGGATATCTTCTGGGCAAGGATCTACATCATCAGTTAGCCCATCTCCATCTGTATCTCTTTGGTAATCAGCACAACCGTTTGAATCAACATCATATCCAGCTAGAGTTTCCAAGCAATCATCAATACCATTTGTGACACCATCTGCATCTTCATCTTGTTGTGACCAATCACAACCATCTACATTGACAGTAGATAAATCATCAGTCCAATCACATAAATCATCAGAATCGATAATACCGTCGCCATCTGTATCCGGTTCACCAATAATCTCGATTGCAAACGCGCCAATTACTCGATGCATCGTTGCAGTAGGGTGTGCTTTGTCAAAGAACAAATATTCATTCGCATTTGATACTACTGTGTCTCCTGCATTACAAATTGGTAAGGGAAGAATTGTTCCAGAAGTGATACATGCCTGGTCTTGAGTGTTTGTAATTCCCACATGTTGCGACTTAGATACGATTTGATTGAATATAGTCCAGGCATCGATTAATGTAATTTCAATATTCATTGAGGAAGATAGATTTGACATTTCTTGTGTCAATTTACTATTGTATGTCACCACATCATTAGCCATTGTAGCTCTTTGTTGTGCTGAACGTGATGCCCCCTCGGGTGTTACTTCCAATGGAGGTAAATTAGCTACAACAAATTGTGTAGCTCCTGCCAATGCAAGTGCCCTTACATGCGATGCCATATTCTGGCTAATCAAATCAGGGTTGGCTGTACCATAAAGAAAATCATTTCCTCCAGCCCACAAAAATACCAACTCAGAAGATGAAATATTAGATTGTACATTTCCCAAATAATTGTTAATTTGTGTCCCCGTATTTGGTAACAATAAGTAAGAGTAACCTTGTCCTGTTTGTGACCCTCCAAATGCTCTATTGTCACCTTGTGCTGTGCCAGAGCCATGAGTTGTATTCAATCCAAACTCTGCCGAGACGTGTTCAATCCATACTTCTCCATTTGAAAATCTTCCAGCCCAGTAAGGTGGTACGTCTGGAACATTTAAGATGGAATCTTTTGCATTACCCATATCAGATAATGAGTCTCCAAAAACCAAGATATTACTAATTGAGGGCAATATTGTATTCCTTAAGACTGTAAATGCAACCGAGTCAATTACAGTAGTAGAACCAACACTGACCTCTATTTCAATTTCGTAAAAATTCTCTCCTGAAAAGAATTGACTAACTTCTATCGGTATTATTTGTGTTGATCCAGCCATCTGGAATATTACTTGATTGCTCACAAGTACCCCATTTTCGTCACTTAGTGTCCATGTCAAAGTGATATTTTGATTGTAAGGCGCTCCAGAAACATATACATCTGCATCAATTGTTTGATCTGAAGTCCAAATATGATCTGAAATTACTACTGATGCGGTCATTGCTCTACCTTCAACACCAGATGCCACTGGAACTAAAGAAAGGAGCAATATTGCTACAATGACTTGTGCCCGCACATGCTACCGATTAAGTCAAAGGACATGATTTTGACTATCAATACAATTCTGAAAATTTCTGTCTTATCGATGACAACTTTGGTGCAACTACAAATTGGCAATATTGATTACCTGGATTATTGTTGAAATAATCATGATGGTACTCTTCGGCAATATGGTGGTTGTTCAGATAGGTGATCTCGGTCACTATTTCTTTATCAAAATAATTGCTAAATCTATCTCTAACTGATTCAGCAATTAGTTTCTGATTATCACTTTCATAGAAAATAGCTGACCTATATTGAGTACCTATGTCGTTTCCTTGTCGATTCATCTGTGTTGGATCGTGTATTGCAAAAAATACTTCAATTATTTTTTCATAAGAAATGACTGATTCATCAAACACCAATTCAACAGTCTCTGCGTGACCAGTATTTCCTCCACATACTGCTTTGTATGTAGGATTAGGATCTGAACCACCGGTATAAGATGGCAATGCTGAATCTATACCTCGCATATTCTTGTATGCTCCTTCGATACACCAGAAACAGCCAGCACCTAATACTGCTCTTGCCATGATTATCTGTCACAAATGGTGAATTTATGCTTTTTTAAGAAATTGAAGTTGTGCAGGCAATTCTTTGAGGGGCACCCCTTCGGGGTGAACATGGTCAACAACGTAGTGACTCCACCTACCCCTGTAAATGAACCTGTCAAAGGATACCTTCCAGGTAGCATAGAACGTACAGAACTCAGAGCGGAATTAACTCGTCAGGAAAACGAAGTAATCGAGATACCATGCATCATTAATGGAAAAGAAGTCTATACAGGAGATATTGTTGAACAAGTAATGCCTCACAATCATTCTCATGTTATTGCAAAGGTACACATGGCAGGAGAAGATGAAGTCAATGCTGCTATTGATGCTGCTTTGTCTGCACACACGATGTGGTCAACTATGCCATGGGAGGCACGTTGTGCTATTTTCCTCAAGGCAAGTGAATTACTTGCTGGGCCAAGGAGATCTGAAATCAATGCATCAACTATGCTCAATCAATCAAAGACATGCCATCAAGCTGAAATTGATTCTGCTTGCGAACTCATAGATTTCTGGAGATTTAATTCAGATTATTGTAGACAGATATACGAAGATCTGCAACCACCTGTCTCTCCGTCTAGCATGTGGAATTCTAGTGAAGTTAGACCTCTAGAAGGATTTGTTTTCAGCGTTACACCTTTCAATTTCAGTAGTATTGCAGCAAACCTTCCTTCTTCTGCGGCAATAATGGGCAATACTGGTGTGTGGAAGCCTTCAAGGAACTCCTATGTGTCGAACTATAGATTAATGAAACTAATGATGGATGCTGGTTTACCAGCTGGTGTGATCAATTTCATACCAGGCCGAGCTGCTTTAGTTGGTGACATTTGTATCTCTCATCCAGAATTAGCAGGAATTCATTTCACTGGGTCTACTGCTGTGTTCAGAAAAATGTGGAAGGATGTTGCTAATAACCTAGAAAATCTTCGCTCATACCCACGAATTGTTGGCGAAACTGGTGGCAAAGATTTCATTGTTGCACATCCTGATTGTGATAGAAAGGCATTACTGGTTGCTATGCTAAGAGGTGGTTTCGAATATCAAGGCCAAAAATGTAGTGCTGCAAGTCGAGTATATGTTGCTCAAAGCGTTTGGGAAGCAATAAAGGATGATTATTGTGAAGAAGTAAGCAAAATAACGATGGGTGATCCAACAGACTTTACAAATTTCATGTCTGCGGTTATTGATAGAAAATCATTCGATAACATAGCAGGATACATTGATCGTGCCAAAGAAGACCCCGGATGTGAAATTATAACTGGAGGAAATTATGATGATTCCGTTGGCTACTTTGTCGAACCTACAACTATTGTTTGTGAAGATTCACGATATGAAAGTATGGCTGAAGAAATATTTGGACCAGTACTTTCAGTACATGTATATCCAGATGATGACTTTGAACGTATTCTAGAGGTTTGTGACAAAACTTCAGAATATGCACTAACAGGATCTATTTTTGCAAGTGATCGTGTGAATATTGAAACTGCAATGAGTGCACTACGATATAGTGCGGGTAATTTCTACATTAACGATAAACCAACAGGTGCTGTTGTTGGACAACAACCATTTGGTGGTGCAAGAGGAAGTGGAACTAATGATAAGGCTGGGAGCCCTCTAAACCTACTAAGATGGGTTAGCCCTAGATCGATAAAGGAAACATTTGCTCCACCACATGATTGGACGTATGGATTCCTAAATGACTAGAAATATTGATTCTGAATCGGTGCATTGATGAGTAATCGGTGACAGCAGCAACCCCGCGATGATGATTGCTTGAGAGCGGACTGCTGTTTCAGTGACGATTGATGGGCGAACTGAGCGGGACCATTATTATCTCAAAGTTTGTATGATGTCTCTGTTATGAATAATTATGCAGAGAGGGATTTCTCCACTATCCCCTCCCCCTGCTAATTTGAAATTGGCAAGCTCTTCATCTCCATGGAAAGTAATATGGAAAATGCTTGGTATTGTCATTCTTCTATACCTGTTAACACAATTCTTTGTAATTGTGGTTTATGGTTTGTATGAAAACGATCCATTTTTGACAGCAGTTGGAGGGATTTGTTTATTGCCATTACTTGCATTGCATCTATTTGTAACTCGTCCGAAATTAACTCACATATTGGTGGCATCTCCTAATCAAGAAGGATCTAATCAGCACATGATTACAAAAAATAGAATGTTACAAACTCCTATTCCCACAACCTTTGAACATCATCTTGTCAGGAATTCTGAACCAGTAGAATTTCCCAAAACAAGTACGTTATGGTTTGTATTTGGCGTCACAGTACTAGTTTCATTCCTAGGATTATTACCTGTGTTTTTGGATAATAGCAACCCATTATACGTAGTTTTAGCACTAATGATTGGAATCCCCGCTTGGTTATTCGGATTCTCATTGCCAGTTCATGCATGGTGGGCCTTTTCAACAAGATATCTAGAAATTATGACTACAAGATATGCTGCTGAAAATATGCTGATTGCAGGTATGCTATCAACCATTCCAGCGATAATTATCAATTCACTAATTTTCCCTGAAACTCTGAATTTTATTGGAATTACTGATCATGGCCCAGGATCAATAGGGGAGCTACTAATTCTTGCTATTAGTGCACCAGTTGGAGAAGAATTATGCAAGGCAGGTTTTGTATTACTACTCTACAGACTTATAGACTCACCAAGAAGAGGTTTTCAGATTGGTTTTTCAGTTGGATTAGGCTTTGCAATGTTAGAGAATTTACAATATATTTTATTCTCATTACTAAACGAAGAAGCTGCTATATCCTATTCTCTAACTGCCATAATAAGAGGTATTGGATCCATACCAGGTCATGCCTTTTGGACAAGTCTTTCAGGATTGTCTATAGGATGGTGGCTTTGCCGAACTCGTGGAATGGTAATCAATAGTGAAAACAGGCAGATTCAACAAAATTGGATGGTGTTTGATTCAAATAGTGGACAATTGGTTGATGTCAATAGTAGTGATTCCGCAATTTCACTCAAATTAAAAAGATGGTTGTACAAACCAGTTGAGAGGACATGGAGTTTGCCTAAAGAGCCAATAATTGGAATTATGTTTGCTATTAGTGGTCATTCAATATGGAATGGTTCTTCATGGATTATTTCCAAAATTACTGAAGATATGAGTCTGATTAGTCACTTGATCATCAATTTAGTTTGGATTGGAATATTAATCTCAGGTTTGTGGTTTATTGCCAGACAGGTTTTGGCTTCAGTACTACATATTCCGCATTTTCAGATAGAATTCAACAAACGAACTTAATGAAACATTACTAGGGGTAAGATATAGGCATTGATTCCCGTGGGAAGTAAATAGGGGAGAAGATCCAAATGCTGCTGGAGCCTATGGAGATTTGGGAGCATGGTCTTCAAACCGGAAACGTAGTTGTTACAACTTCTATTGTTGGTGTACTGATTATTATTTCAGAAAAATACCGTGTACTAGATCGCACAGGTGTTTATGCTGCTGCTGCATTAGGATTACTTGTAGGAGTTCTAGGGCATTGGACCTGGCTCGTTATTTTACTCATGTTCCTTGGTTCCTCGCATAAAGCAACAAAATGGAGATTTGAAGAAAAAGCTGAAAAGGGTCTTTGCGAGTCAATAGATGGACATAGAAGTTGGGGGAATGTTGTTGCAAATGGTGGCTTACCAGGATTAGTCACAATAATCGCATTTTTGCTTGATGATCATGAAACTGGGTTATGGGTATTCACAGCTTCTGTTGCAGTAGCTACTGCAGATACTTTCGCAAGTGAAATCGGATGTTTAGATGATAGAGTACGTATGATTACTACAATGAAAAAATGTGAAGCCGGGATTAATGGTGGATTTTCGCCAAATGGTCAACTCGCTGCTGCTGCAGGTTCATGTCTGATTGCTATTGCTGCTTTTGCTGTAGAAATGAATGTCGAATTGGCATCCATGGTAGCATTAATTGGATGGCTGGGTTGCCAAGTTGATAGCGTCCTAGGTGCTCTTTTGGAGAACAGAGGTTTCATGAATAAAGGCACAGTAAATGCTGCTGCAATTACGTTTGGAATCATAACAATGTGGTGTTACCTTGGAACTCCACATCTATGATGTGGATTCATCAACCCCTATGTGCTGCCCACAACATGCGCCGGGGTCTAATTCTGTTTATTGCACTCCTGTGCATGACATTGCCCCAACTTTCTGATATCGCTTTCGAAGCTAGTGCTGCTGATGAAACATATGAGCCCGGTTTTGTAGAATGGAATGTAGGACAAGGACATCGAATTTACATCTCAGGAGATGGAAATAATGTCAACCTGACCAGAGATTATGAAGCAACTGATGAAGGTACTGTAATGGTAAGGGCTGGTCAATCCGGATCTTTGGGTCCACTTACTATGCCTCCCCTAGAAATGGGATTTAGTGGCACATTCAACATATCGAGTTTTGTCTCAGCATACCTAGGGCCAGGAACAGTCAATCAAGCATTATGTCGCTCGCAGTGGCCCTTAGAAGTGACAACGACTGTGACAATTGGTGACTCAACATATGTTGGAACTGTAAATGACTACATCGACGAAGGTTCTGCAGATGCAATTAATATGACTACTCAAACTGAAATGATGAACATAACTGCAAGAGAAGGAGATATCATTTCATTTAGCTTAGAAGCAAATACAGCCTGTCCAAATGCGATATACATCCATTGGGGAGGGAGTAAACAGAACAGTGGTGGAATTACAATAGAAGGCAATCTATTCACACCAGAAGCAAGCGTTACAGTAGATGATGCTAGATTGGCACACATACAATTTGTCGCAACTCTGCCATGGGGCTTTGAAGATCTAAACCAGGATTATACCACTATGAACATTTATGGCCCTGTTGAACCTGATGAAAAGAGAGTATATGACGAAGATATGAGGCCTGAAGGTTTCACACCAACTAGCACATACATCACTAGAACTGATGAAATGGGTAGAGAGGCTAAGGTCTTCACTGGAAGAGTGCCTTTGCCAACTGGAGACAATGTTCTAATCATATGCTTGAAAACAGTTGATAGCCAATTTTCGAAAGAGAATTGTAACCATGAAGGAATTATTCGTTTTGAAGTAGAAGGAGAGGATGAGCCAATTGCTAGTGCACAACTATGGCTAAGTATTTCTGGTTTCATTTCAGTCATCGCCTATCTGTATTTCCTAATCAGGCAAGGTATTTTACTACCCTTACCGCTTATTGCAGCATTAGTTGTAATGGCCATGTTGATGATTCCTCTTGCATCAGATATTCCTGACATAGGAGGTGAAGCAATTGTTGCAGATGATGCTAGAGCGCCATCTTTCATATTGCATAAATCTGAAAATGGTTCTGTGTCATTGGATGAATTATTAGATGGTAAAGAAGCTGTGATTATTGGTATATCAATGCCAGCATCAAGTAATGCCAAGGATCAAGCTGCACAAATTGAAAATGCAGTTGATCGGTTAGATGGGCGCGTTAGCGCAGCACAAATAATTACAGGTGATGATGCAAGAATGGAAGATGTTTACTTCCTCAAAGAATCATTGAATGTTAGTTGGCCTATATTGAAAGATGATGGCGAAAACCGATTTGCAAACAGAATGCCACTTGGAGCATCGGACTCTATTGTAATCATTGATTCATCAGGGCACATTACATACCATGCTGTAGGAACTTCAAGTTCAGAAGATTTGATTGATGCTGTAGAAGAAATCGGTTATGGAGGCCAACAATCCATATTTGATACGCTCGACTTATTCTGGGGGCCTGGCCTTGCACTACTACTAGTAGCGTTACCTAGGAAAAAGTATGAAGCGCCCGAAGAACCCTTGATGCCTGGTTCACTTTGGGCTAGCATAATTGTTGCAGGGGGGATTGGTTTTACAATTACAAATATCATCCCAATGCTCGTTTCATTTATTCCTACTGATAATGATTTCAGACTTTGGATTGATCTTGTATTACTGATTTGGTTTATGACAGCAGCACTAAGATCTGCAATAAATGGAACGCCCATTGAGGTGAAATATCTCGCGTCTAAATTACATTCTATTTATCCAAATAATTTCAGAGAATGGCGAGAAGTACAGGATGTAGAGAGGGACTTACTTATTGGTTTCTGGCTAGGTTGGTTTATCTGGCTAGCTCATCCTGCATTATTGACACAAGGTGTTGTTGCAGCAACTCTCACAGGTGGTTTCAACTGGGTTTTCGGACCCCTTATGCTCATAATGCATATTATTACAGCTGGAATTCTAACTCTAATTATCAGATTTGTTGCTTCATGGGGAGGTCCACTTTCTAGAGCATTTGGATCATTTGGCTCTGGACCATTTTCAGAGGCATTAGGTTGGGCATTGATTCCAATTTCGATATGGGTGACAATTGATGCAATACTAAATGCTAGTTCTATTGGACTAATTTGAATTGCAGTCACAATAAAGAAACTAAATCTGCTAAAACTTCTGAAGGATTATTTGATTTCGTTACGCCACTGGCTAGAAGTACTCCTTCAGCGCCTAATTCTATCGCTTTTGCAACATCTGCACCATTCTTTACACCTGCACCACAAAGTACCCTTACAGCAGGATTTACTTCTTTAACTGCATCAACTGTATTACTAACAATTGTTGGGTCTGCAGTAGTAACTGAGATATCCCCTCCAATCAACTCTGGAGGTTCAACCGCAATGAAGGTCGGCCCTAACTTAGCCAAATTACGAGCTTCTTCTACATCTGCAGCACAAGCACAAATTGGGAAACCTTCAGGAAGCATTTCCATTAATTGTTTTACGTGTTCAAGAGAGACTTTGTGTTCTGCATGATTGATTATTGTCCCTGATGCTCCTCTTTGGATAGCAGTTTCAGGTTCAAGCCAACCTGTATGTGAGCCTTGTCCAACTGGATCAAGATGTTGTGACCAAACTTCAAGACCATCTATTTTTGAAACACTAGAAAGATCAAATGCACTAGTAACTGCAATCATTCTAGCATTTGTAATTACTGCTGCCATCTCCTTACCCAAAGTCTCTGCTTGAAGACCTAATGCGGTAGTATAAGTTTTGAAATTGACTACTACTAGTGGCTCTGCCATGTATCTGTCGAAACGGAACTTACACTTGATGCCTACGGCACTATAGTACTCCACCAGTCTGAATATGGCCCTCTGGAACAATTACGCCATGATCTACTATTACTTCTCTAAGTTGTGAACCTTTACCTACAATAACTCCTTCACCAATTAAGCAATTTTCTACTATTGCATTGTCTAATATTTTCGCCCCTTGTAGCAAAGTGGAAGATTTTACTTTACCTGAAATTTCACATCCCGATTTAATCATCGAAGAGGATGCAGATATAATTCCATCTTCAACCCATGAATCTCCCTGAATTGTTCCATTATTGAATCTCTTTTCTTCTATACAGCGGCGTACTGCATCCATCCAAGACTTCGGTGTGCCTGCATCAATAAAATATCCTTCAAACGGGAATCCACCGAGTAAACCATCACTGGCCATCATTGGAAAAACATCTCTTTCAAGGCTGTGCTTACCCTTAGGCATAATATCAAATATCTCATCCTCTAGAATATATGACCCTGCATTAATCAAATTTGAAAATACTTCATCTACTCTTGGTTTTTCCTTGAAACGTGTAATCACATTTTCTGAATCAATTCCAACTATTCCAAATCGTGTTGGATCTTCTACTTCCCACAGTGCTAAGCTACCCTTTACGCCCATTTTCATGTGCTGATTCAACATTTCCCCCACATCTAGTGAAGATACGATATCTCCATTGAAACATGCAAACCTTCCTGAAATTACATCCCTGCAATTCCCAAGAGCACCTCCTGTACCTAGCGGCTCTTTTTCTGGAACTATTGTAACCTCAAAATCTACTTCAGTATTGCGGAAATATTGCTCAATCATTTCAATCTTATATCCGCCTGCAACTATTAATTCATCAACCAAGTTTTTTGGTATTCCCTCAACAACTCTCTCCAGCAAAGTAGAATCAAGCATCGGCAACAATGGCTTTGGAATTGTATTTGTCCAAGGCCTAAGGCGTGATCCAACACCTCCGGCAAGGACCACGACCTGCATATTTAGGCGACCCCGGCTTGGCACTTGAACGCATCCCCATATTACTCATATTGCATCGCATCATTCAAGGATGGGCTCTTTGTCGCAATGGTTGGAGAGACTGATGAATATCCACGAATATCAAGGAAAAGCCCTATTCCGTGAAGCTGGACTTAATGTACAAGATGGATATCACTGTACTACTGTACAAGAGGCTTTGCAATACTATAGAAATGAACTCTCTGAGTCAAAAGTAGTTGCTGTTAAGAGTCAAATCCACGCCGGAGGCCGCGGTAAAGGTAGCCTATATGATCCTGAAACTGAAGAACTTGTAATGGAAGGTGGAGTTAAAATTGCATTCTCCGAGTCTGAAGTTGAAACTTACGCTAAAAATATACTTGGAAACAATCTCATAACGAAACAAACTGGAGCTTCTGGAAAGATCGTTAACAACTTGTACCTTGAAGCAGGTTGTGATATTGCACACGAATATTATCTAGCCATCCTAGTTGATCGTGAAGAAAAAATGCCCCTAATTATGGCCTCTTGTGAAGGAGGAATGGATATTGAAGAGGTTGCTGAAAATACTCCTGAAGCGATTTTTAAGATTCATGTAGATTTACAAACTGGTTTGCAAAAAGAGCAATTAGAAGGTTTAGCAAATTCACTTAATCTTACTGGCAAAGCCATTTCTTCATTTGTCGAAAATGTGTCTGGTCTATTCAATTTCTTTGTTGAAAATGACTGTGCAATGGTTGAAATTAATCCAATGGTGCGAACAAATGATGACCAAATCGTACTATTAGATGCAAAGGTGGGTTTTGATGATAATGCATTGTTCCGCCACCCTAATATCGTTGGATTACGTGATGTTTCTGAAGAAGAACCTACTGAAATTAGAGCGAAAGAAGCGGGATTATCATATGTTAAATTAGAAGGAAATATCGGTTGCTTGGTAAATGGTGCTGGATTAGCAATGGCAACTATGGATGTGATAAAACTCTACGGTGGTGAACCTGCTAATTTCCTTGATGTCGGAGGCGGGGCTGACGAAGAACAAGTAAAAACTGCTTTTTCAATTATTTTAGAAGACAAAAATGTCAAAGGAATCTTGGTAAATATCTTTGGAGGAATAATGCGTTGTGATATAATTGCTAGAGGAGTTATAGGTGCAACAAAATCACTGGGTCTTGATGTACCATTAGTAGTAAGGCTTGCTGGAACAAATGTCAATGAAGGAAAAGCAATTTTATCAAAGTCTGAACTTAATATCCATCCTGCTGATGATTTAGCAGAAGGAGCAAAGAAAATTGTCTCACTAATAGGAGGGGGTGAATAGATGGCCATATGGATAGAAGAAGATGCTAAAGTCCTAGTGCAGGGCATTACTGGAAAACAAGGAATGTTTCATTCTGGGAAAATGGTTGAATATGGCACCAATCTTGTTGGAGGATGTACTCCCGGAAAAGGTGGACAGATAGTTGAATTTAAGGGAGTGGAATTTCCCGTATTCAATACCATGGATGAAGCTATAAAAACAACTGATGCTGATGCGACAGTAATCTATGTCCCGCCTAGATTTGCTGGTAAAGCAATAATTGAAGCTGCTGAGGCTTTTGATTCGAATAAGGGAGAAGGAGTTATTGTATGTATTACAGAAGGGATACCCACTATCGATATGGTCAAAGCTACAGCATATGTAGAAAATAAGCCTGGAGTTAGATTAATTGGTCCAAATTGCCCTGGGATTATTACTCCCGGTGAAACTGGCGGAGCAAAACTTGGAATTATGCCGGGCCATATTCATGCAAAAGGACGAATAGGTATTGTTTCAAAGTCCGGTACACTAACTTACGAAGCAGTAGCGCAAACTATGAGCATCGACGAAGGCCAATCTACATGCATAGGGATAGGTGGAGATCCTGTCAATGGAACTGGATTTATTGAATGCTTAACAGCATTCGAGGCGGATCCACAAACTGAAGCCATTGTTATGATTGGAGAGATTGGAGGTAATGCGGAACAAGAAGCTGCTGCTTGGGCAAAGGAAAATTGCTCAAAGCCAATAGTTGGATTTGTTGCAGGTGCCACAGCTCCTCCTGGGAAAAGAATGGGTCACGCAGGAGCGATTATATCTGGTGGTAAAGGGACCGCTGAAGAAAAATTCAAAGCATTCGAAGAAGCAGGAATTGCATGTGCAAAAGATCCTAGTGAATTAGGACAAGTTCTACTATCTAGTTTGAAAAATGCAGGACTAAGATGAGATCTTAACCTTCACTTTGGCGGACCACGCTTTGGTCCGGACGGTGGACCTCCTCGTTTAGGTGGGCCGCCACCTGGACCTCCACTTGGAGGGCCTCCTTTCTTAGGCGGGCCTCCACTTCCGGGTGGGCCTCCTCGCTTAGGTGGACCTCCACTTCCGGGTGGGCCGCCTCGCTTAGGCGGACCTCCTCCTCCTGGAGGGCCTCCTTTCTTAGGGGGGCCTCCACCTGGACCTCCACTTGGAGGCCCTGATCTTTTAGGCGGGCCTCCTCCTGATGGTGATTCTTTCTTTGGACCACTCGGTGGGCCGCCTCGCTTAGGGCCAGGAGGACCTCCTCGGCTAGGCCCGGGTGGACCTCCTCGACTAGGGCCAGGTGGGCCTCCGCGACCAGGACCAGGTGGTCCACTTCGAGAAGGTGGTGGGCTTGAAGCTTCATCGTCCTCAAACATTGCACCACAGTGTGGACATTCGTTGTCGGATTCTTTTACCAAACCATCACAGACTTCACACGCAAACATTTCTTCTTGGGGTTCAGAAGTGGTTGGAAGAAATCCTGATGAAGATCCAACTACCTGTTCTATTGCTCCATCTTTTGATCTAAACAAATTCATTTCAACAACTAAATCAAGACCTTTTAGAGCAATTTCAGTAGTGATTGCGTGCTCAAATGCTTGAGATAAGTCATCTGGAGTATCAAGTACGCGGCCATCATCAGCATATGTTACATTGATTGTCAATATCCCGCCTTCTGACTTAATTTGTGGTGTTTCAACTGCAACTCCTCTTTTGCGAGCAACTCTTCTGATAGCAACTTCACTCATTCTACGATAAAGCGCATCATTACCTGAATCATCTTTTCCTGTTCCAATCGCATTTGCAAGGAATTCTGCAGTATTTCCTTCATTTCCTCTTAGATGTGAAGGTAATTCTCCTCCAATAGAAGTAAGAACATTTGCAGCTGATTCTTGCATTTGCAACCATTGACTTCGACGTTCGTTCTTCACCGCCCTCTCTGCTTCAGCAATGCGATTGACCATAGCATCAGTAGGTGATAACGAAGGGTTGTTTGAGATGGACATACCACCGGATAGATTTGGATCATTGTCAATAACCTGTGAAGGATTCATCCCGCCAGTTAGTGGTGGTAAATTAGAATCACCAATATTTGTTGGAGGTGCACCTTGAAGTGGCATTCCAGGAGGTGTTTGTTGTGGTTGCATACCAGGAACAATTTGTCCCATGATATTTGGCATAGCTCCAGGTGGGAGTCCTTGGCCAGGAATTCCGACATTTTGATTCATGACAGCCTCGCCAGATACTACTCCGAAATTACGTCCGCCACTAACATCTTGGCCACCTAAACCAACCCCTCCGACACCGGGGAGTCCGCCGGCACGACTCATTTCCTGTCGTGAACCACACTCTGGACAAAATATGCTATCCTCGGGGATTTCTTCGGTACAAGAGCCACACTGCATGTCCATCCCCTCGTAGAGGGGCTGGGTGGATGTGAAATAAAGTCTTGCTATCAAACTGACACATCATGATAGATTGAGTTTGTTTTTGATTGTGGGCAATGAATGAAATTATTGAGAAACAAACTCTAATTGATTAAATTGTATTTAATTTGAGTCTCATCATTCATCCCACAGAGTCAAGAGTGAAGCGCTATTCCCGGAGATTGAGGGGATTGATTGGCTGTACTCATCAATGCGGAAATTGATTCATTACTTGAGTCTACATCACGCTCTTTTTATCCTACTCTCAAATATCTACCAAAGAAGATACGTGGGCAAATTGGATTATTGTATCTGCTCGCCAGAGTCGCAGACACAATTGCTGATTCAAAGCATGGGGAGACTGAATTTTTGCTGAATCTTCTTCAAAAATACAATGATGTTGTACAAGGACGATCTACTGATTTACCAAATTTTTCTGAACTCGCTGATATTCAGAGAAATGAAAATGAAGCTGAACTGCTTAGAAATGTTCAGAAAGTGGTGAATGGATTAGAGATTTATGATGAAAGGGATAGGCTACGAATATTGGAGTGTCTAGAAATTATCGTTAGCGGCCAAGTACTAGATTTGGAAAGATTTGGCCCGGCAAATGAAGGGGGAGAAATTTCATCCCTAGAATCTAATGACCAAATGGATGATTACGCATACAGAGTGGCCGGAAGCGTCGGTGTATTTTGGAGCAAAATGTCATTAGATCACGTCATTTCATTACCTGCCGAGAAAGAAGAGGAATTTTTCTACAAGGGCATTAGATTTGGCAAAGCGCTCCAAATGATAAATATCCTTAGAGATATACCTGAAGATTTACGATTTGGTAGATGTTACATACCTGGACAATCACTAGAAGCACATGGTTTGACACCTGAAGACTTGTTAGACCACAAAAACATCGACCGTTTCAGACCATTATATGATGGATATCTGGACTTGACCAATGACTACCTTGATGATGCTGTAGACTATATTCGAATGTTACCCGAGGGGCAATTCAGACTGAAGGCTTCATGTATGCTACCTGTACTCATAGGACAACGTACTGTTACTTTGTTAAGAACTGGAAATATTCTAAATTCAGATGAAAGAATCAAAGTTACAAGGGATGAAATAAAATCCTACGCAAGGAAATTACTTCGTGCATTGATAATTCCCGGCGGGGTGCGTCGTTTATTAGAGAAAAACAAAGATGTATAATCCGTTTATTGCATTTGATTTTATTAATTGAAAACTTGTATTCTTATATCATGTACTTTGTTCAAAATATTATTATCGCCCGTAGGGCGTAGTAATCAAAATACCCTCAAACTGATAAATGAGGATGCTCCAAGAGTATATCGAGCGACATGTTGGAACGCCGAAAACCACTTGACCTTCTCTTTCCCTTAGAAGGAGGAGCAAGCAAAAAGGTCGGTGTTGACGGAGAAAGAATCTCTCACTTGGATAGGTTACGTGCCGCTGTAACTCTAACCAAAGATGCTGTTAAAGCCGTTAGCTTAACTGCAATGGAAGCATTAAGAGAAGGTGCTGCACTTGTTGGTATTGTTGGAGAGCAAGATGAACTGATTGATCCATTCTACCACCTTGATGCCCCTATATGGGCACGTGACCCGCCACTTGAATTGCTCCGATTAGCATATTCATATTGTGAAGAGTTGACAATGAGAGAGGCAGGTAACTTCTACCACTCATTCAAGTATTTACCAGACGAGCAGAGACAAGCTATGTGTGCAGTGTATGCATTCTGTCGCCGTGCAGATGACATAGCAGATGGTGATTGGCAAGATAGATTCCCTGGATCTATGGGTGAAATTGATCCTGAAGCTGTAGCGTACCGTGAAAAATTGGAAAGTCTTCAGAATAAAGATACAATTTTGAAAGAAGAAATGTACCTAGAAAAAATTACGCAATTGTTCTTCTTCAGAAAGAAACTTTCAACATGCTACTCTGAAGTTAGCAGTACAGATCCTGTATTTTTAGCACTCAAAGATACTGTAAATAAATACAACATTCCACGTAGTGTATTCGATGACCTAATTACTGGAATGGAAGATGATCTATACAACAACAGATATCGTACTTTTGATGAATTATACCTTTACTGTTACCGTGTTGCATCTGTTGTCGGTCTCATGTGCATAGAAATTTATGGATATGAAGACCCAATGGCAAAGAAGTATGCTGAATCATGGGGTATTTTCATGCAATTAACAAATGTTCTTCGTGATATTGGAGAAGATATTGAAAGAGACCGCGTATACCTTCCGCTTGATGAATTAGAAGCTAATGGCATACAAGAATCTGAATTAGATGGTAATGTTGTCCTTAATACTACATGGGAACCATATATTCACCATTATGCAAAGAGAGCAAGGACCTATCTAAAAGAGGCAAAAAAATTACTACCACTATTACCAAGAAGAAGTAGATATTCACCAGCTGCAATGATTGCTTTTTACGATAAGATTCTAAGGCAAATCGAAAGACAACAGGGTGATGTATTTACAAAGCGCGTCAAGTTAAACAAAATACAAAAATTAAGTCTAGCAGCAGCAGTATATCTACGTCACAGATTTATTCCAGGATGGTTAAACCCTGTTTGGTCAGGTCTATCCAAATTTGGAATCCTTCCTAATGTTTGAGTGGGGAGTAGTTCATGAGTGAACTATCTAAGCGTAAAGCAATGCTTTCGTTATTTTCAGGTTTCTTTCTAATATGGATCGGACCTATTTTCAAACTAGTATCTGGCAATAATATCTCAAATGCATTATGGCCTCTTGCTATTGACACTCTAGAATGGAGTTTCATACTAAGAGAAAATCGAGAGATATATTTTGCAATTTGTATCATCTCTCTAGCATTAATTATCTCAATTGGCAAAATAAATAACAAATATTTACGTATGTTAGGAATTGGAATAATCGGATCAGTGCTAGGTTTCCTAAGCGTGTTTTTCTTGTTAGACGCTGCTTACCTAAGGGGGGCTTTTGTCCTCTTACCATCAATATACGGATTTATTATTTTGAACATTATTACTGCATTAAATGGTATTCCAAAAATAGACATTAAAAATAAAGATTGGTCATTGAATAATATTGGTAATTTGTTGCTAATTGTTTTTGCAATATATCTCATAACACCAGGCATTGGGCCATTTCTTGGAATCTCCCCTGAACCTCCAGCTTATCCCTCTCATTTAGGAGGAGATGTTGAATTCGAAACCACAATTCATCAATACCCAATGCCAGTAGAAGTTGAAGATATAAGAGGAGAAATTGAAGGTGATATTGATTTCTCAATATATCTCTCACTTCCTTCTCAATCTATTGGAAGAATACCTCTGGCAATAATATTACACGGATTTGCAAATCCGGATTTTGCTTCATACCAAGATTGGATTGAAACATTAGCATCAAAAGGAATGGCAGTAGCTTTCATACAATACCCTTCAGATGTCATGCCAGAAGGATGGGACACATATGTTCTAGAAGAAAAACAAGGTATGTCTAACCATCCTTATCACGTACCAAGAGCAATTGCAATAGAATCTGCACTCGATTATCTTACTACTATTACGCCAAACTATGTTGACTATTCTAATCTGTTAGTCTCAGGACATTCTCTAGGTGCAGGTTATGCATTATTAGTACTTGATTCAGCACTTGAACGTGGTTGGGCAAATCAATCACTAGTCATAGATTTAGAAGCACCTTATGCAAGGCCTGTACAATCACACTTGCAAGTTAATTTCACAGGGCTTCCTGATAATTTCATTGCCCACATTGCGGTTAGTGAAGATGATATGAGTGTGAATGATTGCTTTGCAGTGTATCATAGTGAAATCCTTGGAGATAAGGCACTGATGTTGAAAATACCGAGTGATCGTCATGGTTTTCCAAGGCTAGTGGCAAGTCACTACCTCCAAGCAACTCAAACTCATGATTCTCTAGCAGATTGGGGCTTCTATAGAAGGATTGCATCTCAAGCAGATTGGTTGAATGCAAATATAGATGGCAATCTAGAAGAAATTACCGAAGCACATCAAAAGTTAATTGATAGTAACGAAAATAGATTCATGGGTTATTGGGAAGATGGGACCCCTGTTAATGAAATAAAAACCTGGGTAAATCCTTTGGATAGCAATGAATATGAATATTGCAAAACATGGATTGGTAATTGATTAAGAATTCCTAGTAAAAGCCTGAATTCCAGTAATATATCTTCCAATAATCAAATTGTGTATATCGTGTGTACCTTCATATGTTTTTACAGATTCTAAATTAGCCATATGTCTCATTACAGGATATTCATCTAGAATTCCATTTGCGCCATGAATATCTCGTGCTACGCGCGCTATTTCTAATGCAATGTCGACATTGTTCATCTTAGCCAAGGAAATTTGTTCGTTGAACCAAGTGCCATCATCTTTCTTTCTTCCCAAATGATAAGCGAGAAGTTGACCTTTTGTGATTTCACGTAACATCCATGCTAATTTGTTTTGGACCAATTGATAACTTGCAATAGGTTCATCAAATTGTATTCTACTCAATGAATATGTTTTCGCTGAATGGAAACATGCCATGGCGGAACCTAAGGCTCCCCATGAAATTCCAAACCTGGCATTATTTAAACAAGAAAATGGACCGCGTAGGCCTTTCACATTGGGCAACATACGATCTTTTGGTATCTTACAATCTTGAAATACTAATTCACTTGTTACAGATGCCTTTAGAGAATGTTTGCCCTTCATCTCCGGAGCAGTAAAACCTTCATCTCCCTTTTCAACAATGAAGCCTTTGATTACACCATCAAGCTTAGCCCATACTATTGCAACATCTGCGATAGTGCCATTTGTGATCCACATCTTTGCACCATTGAGTAAGTAATGATCTCCTTTATCTTCTGCTTTCGTAATCATATCTCCAGGGTTAGAACCATAATCAGGTTCAGTCAATCCAAAACATCCAACCCATTCGCCTGAAGCCATCTTTGGCAAATACTTGTTTTTCTGCTCTTCACTTCCAAAATCCCATATCGGATACATTGCAAGTGACCCTTGGACAGATGCAAACGAACGTAATCCAGAATCTCCACGTTCAAGTTCTTGACAAATCAACCCATATGCGACATAAGAAAGCCCTGGGCAATCATAGCCCTTCAGTGGAGCACCAAGCACACCCATCTCTCCCAAAGCAACTCTCCATTCATCTGGAAAAATACCTTTTTCACAAGCATGCTCGATCTTTGGTAATACTTCTTCATCCACCCATTCTCTAACCATATCTCGTATCATTACTTCTTCTTCAGTAAGTAATGATTCTATATCATAGAAGTCGAGACCTTCAAAGGGCTCCATGAGTCTTGGCGGTTGGACATACCAAATGAAGGTTGGTATCCTCATTTCAATTTCTTTACAAAGATTTCTTTGTACTTTCTTTGGAGCCAAGGACTATTCCAATAAATCATACCAAGCGGTAAGCCTAACACACAGATTGCAACTATGTATGCTAATACTATTTCACCAGTTGAAGTTTCTTGCGCTTCTTCAGCAGGAATAAAAGAAACAATTCTGCCATCTTCTGTTAAGACATAACCTCTACTCAACTCAACCTCCCACGCACAAACAAATGAGTCGCCTCCCAGCATTACTTCTTCTTCTGTAGCGAGATTACTATCAAACAATAGCATTGCTTCATTTTCATATTGTGTCCACCTTACTAACCCAATTGGTGCTAAACCAACTAACGTAGTAGATTCAGAACCATCGGATTCTCCAATGAAATCCCCTTGTAAATCATCAATTCCTATTGTAGATGATAGATATGAAGCACTAGTATCTATGAGGTCGACCCTAAGGTCTCCTATTTTTTTGCCACTACCTAAGAGTGTACAGGCGTTTCTAGAAGGATCTACACATGAAACTCCTATCCAAGTTATGTGACCTGTACTACTTATCCATTCCACATTGTGTGTTGGATCAATAACCGCAGCACCGTCATTTAATGAGGCCACTACGCAATAATTTTTGTTCTTCAAACAATCAATATCATTGATTCTACTTACTGCAGTGTTGTTAATCAATGTTATTTCATCAGCTTGATATTTCCATAATGTACCATCTTCTGCTCCAATATATGCGGCAGAACCAGCAGAATTCCATGAAACTGATCTAAGATCTCTATGATTAAATGTAGATGATGGAGTTACATCTTCTAATGCGTAAGTCGTTGAATTATACCTGTATATTGTACCGCCATCTCCAACTAGCAATGCGGAACGGCCTTGTGGATGCCAGGATGCATCTCTATAGACATTTGTAGTTTCATTTTCTAACGAAACATCACCTTCTTCTGTACCTGCTGAATTTGCAGAAATGATAATTGCAAAACCATCAGAACCGTACGCAAGTATTGATGCTCCGTTAGGAGAAATCTCCCCTCCTTCAAGTCCTAAATCAGTATTTGCAATTCTTCTTTCCAATTCTATATGCACTGTTGATTCTGTTTCAGCAATAACTCCTGGACAAAAGAGGATGATTGCCAGTAGGATTGCAACCCTGCGCATGTTTCGGCGATGTAATACCCTTGAAAAAGGACCCGCTCAAATAGGCAATTCCAACGGTAGGCCTTATGGACGGGGCACTCTTGGGCATTGCATGGAGAGTTTCGAAGTCAAGCGAGGAATAATCAAGTCATTAGGTGGAAATGCAGGCCTAGCTAAGTTAGCAGCAGAGCAGTTCGATGATGTTGAAGTAAATAATGAGGGAATATTTACTGGTTCTTTCAGTATAATGACCAAAGTAGAAGGCCAATTCACTGATGATGGAAAACTTCTAGTTGATGTTGAACAAATGAAAGGAGATGAATTGAGTTCATTTCTTTCAGGAGATGGTGGAAGAGAAAAGGCAATGGAAGCAAGGAAACGATGGTCTACATTCTTAGATAGTGCTACTGGATATAATGCCAAACAAAGAGGCGACAAAGCAAAAGAAGGTGCAAAAAAGATCTCAAAATCAAAATCTGCAATTTCAATGGCTCGTAAATTCATGGAAGTTAGTACTAACGTTTCCGATGAAAAGAAACAGCAAGCAGAGGAACTAATTGCAGAGATTGAAAGTAAACTTGCAGAACAGAATGCTACAAGGGCACTTTCATTATCTGAGAAATTAAACAAATTATTCAGTTGAGGTGTTTGGATGGATGAATTAGTCGAGCGGTGTGCAAGAGTCGCTGATCTCGATGATGTTTCATTAGAAAGATTGCACTTGATGATTGATGATGTTGATGAATCAGTTGGAATTGAACATCTTGTAAATTGTTTGGCAGATGGTACTTCGGCGGGAGGTGACGGCGTTATCAGATGCTATGTTGGATTTGAGCCATCTGGAAAAGCACACATTGGTTGGAAAGTTCTATCATTGCAGCTAAAGAGAATGCTAGATGCGAAAACAAATGTTATGATTTTCTTAGCTGATTGGCATGCTTGGGTAAATGATAAATTCGAAGGTAAAATGGAAGATATTCAAACTACTGCACTGTATATGGAAGATTGCTTTCGAACATTACTTGGCAACCCACCTGAGGGTGATGGCCCAGGTGAATTAAGATTTGTTTGGGCATCAAACATAATGGAATCTGGAGATTACTGGGCACGCGTATTACGATGCTCGAAAAATATGAGTTTAGCGCGAGTTCGCAGAACCTTCTCAATAATGGGAAGAAGTGAAGATTCTTCTGATGGAGATTTATCAAGATTCTTTTATCCCGCATTGCAGGCAGCAGATATTTTTGAAATGGACATTGATGTTGCGATTGGAGGCATGGATCAAAGAAAGGCACACATGTACATGAGAGATGTTGCTGATAGATGGGGTTGGTACAAAGCAACATGTCTGCATACACCTATTATTTCGGGGTTGAAATCAAGTGGTGCTCGTATGGAGTCATTTGATCACAAAATGAGTAAATCTGACCCAAATGGTGCTATATTGTTGCATGATAGCCCTGATATTCTCTCTAAGAAAATGCGTAAAGCATACTTAGATCCTGAAAATCCTGAATCCCCAATATATGAGTTGATTGAACATATTATAATGCCTGAATTTGGAGAGATAATGGTTACGCCTAAACCTGAATTTGGAGAACCTTCTAAATGGACATCTCTTGAAAATTTCAGAACTGCCGTTTCGGATGGAACCTTACATCCATTTGATGCTAAAATGGGAGTTGCTGCTGGTATTTCAAATGGGCTAAAATCGATTGCCGATTATTTTGATGCCAATCCTGAAAAATTAAGCCGTGTTACTGAACTAACCAAATGAAGAACAAGGTTCATCAACGGGTTTTGAATGGCTTTGGCTACCCAACTTGTTGGAGTAGTGATTTAGATGGCGAACATCGTTGTATTAGTCAAGCGCGTACCCGATACAAATGCACGCATAGTGGTAAACGGAAATCAAGTAGATTTGTCTGCAGTTAAATGGGTAATTAGTCCATATGACGAATTTGCAATTGAAAATGCATTACAGCACAGAGAAGCTCATGGTGGGTCTGTTACTGCACTAACTTTGGGCCCATCAGATGCTGACAAAGTGCTGAAAGATGCGAAAGCAATTGGTGTTGATGAGATTGTTCGTGTATGGGATGATTCATGGGGAGAATTAGATTCCAATGGAGTTCAAATAGCACTCACTGAAGCTATTACAAATCTAAATGCTGATGTGGTATATTGTGGCAAAAACGCTGCTGATACTGGCGCTGGTTCTACTGGTCCCGGTATTGCAGAACGCCTTGGATGGGCCAGTGTATCTAACATAAGTGATGTTTCTTTTGATGGTGGAGTTACCGTTACAGCGCCTGCTGATGGAGGTTCTGCAAAGATTTCGCTTCCAACTAATGTTGTAATTAGTTGTGACAAAGGTAGTGTAAAGGTTCGTAAACCAAATGTTAAGGGTATTATGATGGCAAAGAGATCTCAAGTTAATGTTGTGAGTGCTTCTGCTCCATCTGCAAGTATTACTTTTGTATCACATTCTCCTCCGCCTGCGAAACCTGCAGGGAAAAAGTATGAAGGGGCTTCTTCTGCAAATGAAGTTGCAAAATTGCTTCGTGATGAGGCAAACGTAATTTGAGGTGTAAACATGAGTGAAAGTATGATTATAGCTGAAACAAGCAAAGGCATAGTATCCCCTGTAACCGCAGAATTAGTTTCTGCAGCTATTGCACTAGGTACAAATCCTACCGTTATTGTACCATGTACAGATTCTTCAATTGCAGATAGCGCTGGTTATGATGGCGTTGCAAAAACAATCGCAATAAAGGGAGACTGCTTTACAAATTATGATGCATCTTCATGGGCATCTGCAATAGATGCTGTTATGCCTTCAGGGAGTATCGTTGTTGCAGCCACACCACAATCCAAGGATTTAGCTGCACGTATTGCTGCAAAAAGAGGCCTTGCAGTGGTTCAAGATGTTGTGAAAATTGATGGAAAGAATTTGACAAGCCCTGTATTTTCGGGCAAAGCAATGCAAACTGTATCTGCAACAGGTGATTTTGTAATATCTGTGCGCGCTAATATCTTTCAAAGTGCTTCAGAAGGTACTGCTAATGTTTCTGTTATTGATCAATCTGGAGATGTTGCAACTGCTGTACAAGAAATAATGGAAAGGGCTTCTGCACGCCTTGATGTTTCTGAAGCTAATGTAATTATTTCTGGCGGAAGAGGCATGGGAAGTCCCGATAACTTCAGCCATCTTGAACGTATTGCGGATGTATTAGGGGCTGCTGTTGGCGCATCAAGGGCTGCTGTAGACACTTGGGATGAAATTCCACATAACATGCAAGTTGGACAAACTGGTAAAACAGTGAATCCAAATCTGTATATTGCGGTTGGTATTTCTGGTGCAATTCAACATCTTGCTGGAATGAGATCTTCAAAATATATCGTGGCAATAAACAAAGATGCCGATGCTCCGATTTTCTCACATGCAGACTATGGAATAGTATCTACCTGGGAAGAAACGCTACCCATACTTGAAGCTGCATTGAGTTCCATGATGTCGTGATTACAACCAAGCACCGCGGCCAATGTAGCCTTCGCCGTTTAGGAAAGGATTGTGAGATTTCTCATACCCGATTGTTGTTAATGGCCCATGCCCTGGATGTACAATAGTATCATCATTTAGTGGCCATAGCCTTTCTCTTATCATTTTCAACAATAGATCCATGTCTCCTCCGGAATGAGGTAAATCTGTACGTCCAATTGACCCTTGGAACAATGTATCTCCTGCAAACAAATGATCTGAACCATCCTCTACAATTAATCTCAGACAACAACCACCCAAAGTATGTCCTGGAGTATGTATAATCTCAAAATCCATTCCTGCAAAGGTATGTAATTCTCCATGATTCCAATTGTAATCTGCAATCGCGGGTTCTGGTAATTGGAATCCCCATCTTTCTCCAGAAACTTTGGCCAATGATTGTAAATATGCATCATCATCGTGCATCCACCAATCAACTCCATAATGTTCTTTGAGAAATGGTATATGTCCCGAGTGATCAAAATGTGCATGAGTATTCAATAATGCAACTACTTTCCTTTTACCTGTAAAGGATCCAATTTCAGCATCAGGAACCCCTTCATTTGAGTCAATCCATGAGATGATTCTATCACTATCTCCTCCTCCGTCAATGATTACAGTCTCGCCATTATTTGGATTAGTTACTACCGAACATCTTTGTTCTAAAGCAGTCACATAGAAATGAGTTATCGATGGGTTTTTTACCATCTCAACCAATCCTTACATCTACTGAATCTGATGACCAACGACCATCTTTATCTCTAATACGTAATTCAAATTTGTGTAATCCAGATTTCAGTTTGACTCTTATTTTGTTAGTATTTCCTATTTCCCTACCTGTGGAGTCAACCCATGACCAAACTTGAATTCTATCTTGTGGATCCGTTGTTGAGGTCCCATCTAGAGTTACTATTGCTGTGCCCTCTTCTGAAACTGATACTTGCTGATCTCCCCCTGCATCTGGTGTTGGTGCGATTATAGTTTCAGCATCTAATGAGAGTGACAGCATCAAATCTTCCTCTTCTGTCTCCTCATTGTTCTGTTCAATCTCGTCATTAAGTGCTTCTAGCAAATTTCCTTCGTTTTGAATTAAGTTTGTTTCAGTAATTCCTGCTAACTCTTCAATGCTCTTTTCTTCCCCATATAGATCATCTGCTGAAATTTCTATTGCAGGTGCTTCTCCCCAATCATCTATAGTAGTCTCTTCATCAACTAAAGCAACTGCATTCGCAGTAGAATCAATCAATATTACCGGCTCTGAATCTGTGAAATCATTTTGATCTTCGCCAGCAATTAATACTTGATTACCGGCACTATTAGAAGAAATAAATTCAACCATTCCTGCAGTTTCAACAGACCATTCTATTCCTAATTTATTTATTCGATGAAGATGGAACCAACTTCCTGCTAAGCAGTATTCACCAAAATCTATAATCAAATGAACAGGATGTTGTAATTCTGCAACTAATTCATCATCTAACATTACACCACCCATATCTAATCCTCTCCACCCCCCGTCTATTGCAACAATTCGAGATCTAGTATCGGAACGGGACAATAGCACACCATCTGACCAAACTTCCACTTCAAGTGCTTCTTCTTCACCAGGAACCAAACCATGGCCTTCGCGAGCTACTACCAAATTGTTTGAATCCCATCCAATTGCTGTTATTGTTTCACCAATTTCTCCTCTCATTGGCCTTTTCCACAATTGATCACCATCAAGTGAGTATGTGATTACATCGCCAGAATCTGTCGCTATAGCGATATTATTTGCAACGCTTGAATGTACTACTGAAGAAGATTTTAATTTCAAATGACTTCCATCCAAAGAAAATACATGCGCATTTCCAATTCCATCTACAACTACTGCATGTTGCCCGTTAATTGAAATCGATTCCGCTCCTGATTCCATTGGGTGTCCCCAAATTTCATCCACTCCTCTGTAACAATGTAATCCATCAGAGCATGCCACCAATAAATCGCCACAAGAAAATTCTGCAATATCAGTGATGCCAATTAATTTCAGATGGTCATTACCAATTACTAATGTCCCATCTTCTTGCCCAAAGGAGAGGTTTACACCACTAGACACACATGTAACTCTTGACGTTGTTTCAAAGCTCTCAACGACCGGTACTGTAAGCGACATAATACCACTGAGGAGCCTCTAGTTCAAGATACCCATCCCTCTATGTCTGGCATACATGTGTAATTAGAGGGATTTCTAACATGCTGAGATAGTGATTCTTTTTCTTTATTAGTCCAGCCACAAAGTGGTTCTAAAGTAGATAATGGCACTGTTTTTACATCGCTTTCGCGTCTTTCTATCAAACTTTCACCTTCCTCTAGAGAAATCCCCACTACTCCCCAAGGATGGCGCTTTCTTTTTCCCCCGGTTACAGAATTCTCTGTTGAATATGTTCCCAAAAACGGATCCCATTTTTTTAACAAATCTACGAATTGAGTTTCACTACCATCAACGGGAATAATCCTTGAACCACGGCGCATAATTAGGAATGCTGAAAGTAGTGATTCTTCATCTTTTATTCTACTAAGAACATTGCCTTGGACGCCTGGTGGTAAACCTCCAGCGCCTTCTATTCTCTCACCCATAAGCCATACATTATGTGGTCCAAGAACTAGCCTTACCCACATGTCGGGATTTGTCAAATTAACCTTCAAATTATTATCTCTAGAATACATTGATGAACCAATTGCGCTGGAATAACTCTGACTATTCCATTCGCCTTTTGGTCCTATTCGACGAACACGAACGCCAAACGTTCTCTTCTTTCCAATATCTTGATCACGAGATAGTATTTCTGCTGCAACAAAATCAGGATCTAAAATGTCTGAAATCAACTCTGCAGGATCTATTGCTACAACTCCTAATACATGGCAAAGCAAATCTTCTACATCTTCCGTAGCTGATGTTGAAGTTACAACGTCCATAGTCTCAATTCTATCCTTGATGATTGGAATTTTAGCTGCACTAAATTGTGCCTTCATGTTGGTTGTTAAGGCTCGTGTGAATTGACGACGAACAACTTTGCTCTTCAGGCCAATCTCGCCGAATCTCAAGATCCAAGCTTTTTGCAATCAATCACCTACTCGTCGTTATGTAATTCAATAATCACATCTGGAGATATTCTTTGAGATTTTGCACTATCCTTTCTCGCTTCTTCTAGATCCTGTAAATACTCATCAGTTACATCTCCAGTGACATACTTTCCATCAAAACAACTTGTATCCCATAACTCATTGCCTGTAACGCTAGTAACTTCGACAAGATCATCTAATGACTGGTAAAACAACCTATCTGCACCTATCTCATCACCTATCTCGTCAACTGTGCGTCCGTTTGCAATAAACTCGGCTATAGCTGGCATATCAATGCCGTACACATTTGGATGTCTAACTGGAGGTGCTGCTGATGCAAAGTAGACTTTATTCGCACCTACATCACGAGCCATTTCTACAATTTGTGCCGATGTAGTGCCTCGAACTATAGAATCATCGACGAGTAATACATTCTTTCCTGAAAACTCATGAGGTATCGCATTCAACTTACGTCTAACCGACTTTTTCCTCATTGCTTGGCCTGGCATAATGAATGTTCTGCCAATATATCTATTCTTGACAAAACCCTCTCGATATTCGACTCCTAAAGTGCGAGCCATCTGTAAGGCTGCATATCTTCCTGAGTCTGGAACAGGTATTACTACGTCAATATCATGCCCAGGGAATTGTTCAAGAATTCTCTTAGCTAATCTTTCTCCTTGGTTTAGTCGAGATTGGTAAACTGAAATGCCATCTATTATTGAATCAGGTCTAGCGAAATAGACATGCTCAAAGATACAAGGTGAAAGCAATGTGTTTTCAGCACACTGTTTGGTAAACAACTGTCCTGATGATGTAATGAATACTGCTTCACCAGGATTAACATCACGCTCAACTTCAAAACCAAGCGCATGGATAGCCACTGATTCACTAGCAACTACCCATTCCTTTTCGCCATCGATTTCCCTTGATCCAAAGATAAGAGGTCTTATTCCATTCGGATCTCTAAATGCTAGAATTCCATATCCTGAAATCAAAGATACGCAGGCATAACCCCCTATTATCTGGGAATGCAATGCGGACACTGCTTCAAAAATAGTGCTAACATCAATATGAGATTCACCATCTATCTGAACATTAGGAGTACGAGTATGCAACTCCATAGCAAGTAAATTGAGTAATAATTCCGAGTCGCTAGTAGTATTTACATGGCGCCTATGAGTACTGGTAAGTAATTCCGAAATATATGCCGCATTTGTTAAATTACCATTATGTGCTAATGAGATTCCAAATGGATAGTTGACATAGAATGGTTGAGCTTCTGCTGCTGATGAAGAACCTGCTGTGGGATATCTACAATGCCCAATACCAATTGATCCCAAAAGATTCTGCATGTGTTTGTCATGGAATACATCCTTGACCAAACCATTAGATTTTCTAAGATGGTATCTTCCTTTGTGCTCCGTAACCATTCCAGCAGCATCCTGCCCCCTATGCTGTAATACAGTAAGGCCATCATACAACAATTGATTGATATGGTAATTGCGCCTTCCAACGAGACCAATTATGCCGCACATGTTGTCTCGCCCAATTGACTCGATTCGCGGGGGCTTTACAGCCCTTTCTCAAACTTAAGGATACTAATCAGGGGCGATGGGTCTTCTTTGCCCAACTATAATTTCTCATTCTTGCAGTCACACCATACCCACATGAAGCACACTGGCTCTTCTGCTTGTGGTAAGCATTACGTCCACAACGTCTACATCGGATGTGTGTAGTCTTCTGGCGCTTACCCATGGATGGTGTACCCTTAGACATGAAATCACCTGACGGCTCGGCCACCGGCCCTCCCTTTATGAAATCGACGGAAGTTAAGATTCATTCTTCTTCTCTAAAAAGTACTCTTCTTGGACGTCCTGTGATAGCTGCAAACGTCGCACCTATTGCCAATATACTGCCCAATAACATTGCAGTTGCAATTACTAGGAAATGAACAATGTTTGATAGAGCTTGTGCCCTCAAAGAACCATTTGCTTCAAGCAATAAATCGTCATATGAGATTAATACCCATCCTAAAGATAAACCAATTCCTATTGCTACAATCATTCCAACAAAGGGAGCCGCTGGTCTATGTCTTGAATTTGCATAAAAGAATAGGTTTCCAAGAAGTAAGGTCCCCATTATGATATAACTTGTCAGCAATGCATTTCCGAATCTCTTGAATGTCTCTGATTCAAAATCATCTCCCAATGACAAATTGATAGTAGCCAAAACAAGAATCGGAAGTACTCCAGCCAGTACCAAAAGCTTCCATGAGGCTTTAGAGTTCTGCACTATTCTTCACCACCTATGTGCTTTTCTGACAATTCAACAACATGTTTAATTTCTTTTTCAGTTGGGGGAGGTGATGATTTTGGTTGTGCCAAATTTCTCTCATACATCCAAATAACTACAGCAAAAGCAGTTATTGCAAAGATTATGCCAATCACAGTTCCAAGCAAATCAGCCACTGTCATCCAAAAATGTCCTCTAAATTCTTCAGCAGAAGTACTTGATCCATCAAATAACATTGCAGAAAGTGCAATTCCAGAGAGAGTCACTGATAACATTGCCATTTTTGTTGCTTCTGAACTTCTTTCGTTTCCATAACCAACCAATGCGATTGAAGCCAAAGAAGTGATTGATGTAGAGAAAAGTAGGAAAGTAGGAAAAAATACTAGCCAATATGGATTGACTTGCCCTCTCCAAATGGGCGTATAATTAGCCCAATGCATAGCTGAAAAGATTGCTAGAGATGCTAACACTGCTACGAAACCACTCCATCTAGATGAATCATCCAAACGTCCAACAGGGACGTTTCCTCCAAAAACCATGCCGTACAGGCCATATACAAGAAGCAAAGAAGGGCCCAAGATTGTAAGCAATAAATGCCCACTAGCAGAAGAGTCTGATTCCGGAACTGTCCAAGAAGAGGCCATAACTAATATCAGACCAAGAGATGAAAGTAAGAGACCCCTTTTACGACTCTTTCCAGAAATTGTGATCCAACCTCCTAGAGGAATAAGGCAAAGAGGCACCCAAAACCATATTGCAGCATCTGGCAGCCAATCCATATGCTTACGCCAGCAACTCAATATATCAACATGACCACAAAATCGTCACGCAGTAGTTCATTTCCAAGTACTCATCGTATCCGGCACCACTAAATAGGGGCCAAAAGTGGGGCGAATGCTCAAGGTGAGACCATGGTGAAAATGCCACGTCAAGTCAAACGATACAGTCCTAGTGCTGGTAAGCATACCATGCACACTGTAGAGCGTGTAAAGAAAAGGCGCGCTAGTGAATTGAAATGGGGTCAGCGCCGGTTCCGTCGAGTCATGGCTGGATACCGCGGTTTCCCTCGTCCAAAGCCAGATGGTCGTGAAAAACCAACAAAGAGAGTTAACATTCTATTCCGTTGCACTGAAACAGGTAAAGCGCACTATGCTCCTTGCCAACGTGCAAAGAAATTTGAATTGGTTGACAATTGAGGTGAACAAATATGGCAAGTCGTTTTCTAAAAGTTTCATGCCGTGACTGTTCTAATGAGAGCATTATATTTTCTCGTGCAACCACTATAATTGCTTGCAGTGTATGTGGTGCAACACTGACTAACCCAGCTGGAGGAAGAGCACAGTTGGTTGGATGTAACGTCGTTGATACTCTTGAGTGAATGGAGGCAAGACCTCCATGACTGAAGATATCTTAGAAAATGGCCCTGCAGAAAGTGAACTTGTAGTTTGTACAGTTCGTGAAGTAAAACAAAATGGTGCCTACGTAGATCTTGACGAATTTGATGGCATTGAAGGTTTCATATTTATTGGTGAAATTGCTAGTGGTTGGGTAAAGAATATACGAGGATTTGTTCGCCCAGGACAACGTTTGATTTGCAAAGTAATGCGTGCACGTAAAGATGGCAAGTCGCTAGAATTATCATTAAAATCAGTTAATGAAGAGAGAAAAAGAGATCGCCTTCAACAATGGAAGAATGAAGAGCGTGCAAAACAACTCCTGAAAGTCATTGGCGAACAAGTGGGTTGGAATGAAAAACAACTCTCTGAAACTCAAACAGAATTAACTGAATCTTATGGAACGCTTTATGGATCCTTCGAAGAAGCTGCTCAGAATCCTGAATCACTTGCTGAAATTGGTTTTGAAGGAGATTGGACCAAATCTTTCGTTGAAACGGCAATAAAGAATATTATTCCTGATTTCGTTGAATTAAGAGGTACTTTTACAATAACTGTAGATCATCCAGATGGTATAGATGTCATACGTAATGCGCTAATTGCTGCAGAAGAATTCAGTAATCCTGAAGCTGAACTTACTATCACTTGCCATTATGATGGAGCGCCATCATACCGAATGGACCTCCGTGCTCCTGACTTCAAATCTGCTGAGAAGGCTTGGGAAAATGCAAGCACTGCTTGTATCGAAATAATCAATGAGGCGGGCGGCTCTGCAGTGTCTCAGAGGGATTGACATGGCACGCCAGAAGATGCAAAAATGCACTGAATGTGGAGAACATTGCCTTTCAACAAAATGTCCAACTTGTGGAGGATTTGCTAAGGCTGCTGCTCCAATGAAATGGTCTCCTGAAGATAAAAGAGCACATCTACGTAGACAACTCGAGGGTGTTGAAGAACCCGGATGGTCAGAATCACTCCCTACATTGCCACCTAAGAAATCAGAATGAGGCGAATCATTATACCGCGTCAAGAGACGCTGTGACTTTCATGGGTGTACTCATCGAGTGGCTTTCACAGCCCTCAACTGCAGGCAGCAGGCTACTAGTAGCCATGCCAGGAGTTGGTGATGTAGGTAAATTAGCAATAGATGCTGTGAATGAAGAATTAGATGCAGAACCCATTGCTAAACTTATCCACCCTAGCTTACCTCCTCTTGCTAAACTTGATGATGAAGGATTGCTGTCTCCACCCCACATACTGCTTTCACGTATATGCATTGATGAAATGGAAATTTTCACACTGACTGGTGATGCACAACCAATGGCCCCAGAAGGGCAACATGAGATGGCCACAGAAATTCTTGGAATGTTCAAAGGAGGTGAAGTTTTAGTTCTTGCAGGTATGGCTTCATCTGCAGAAAGGAAAGAAGTATTCACCATTTGTAGTAATTCTGAACATAGAATCTCATTAGAAGGAAAGGGTGTAGATGTTCGTAGAGATGAGCCAAAAGCAGGCGTTATAGGCATGGCTGCTCTAATTACAGCACTAGGACCGGTCTTCGACGTTAAGTCTTCTTGCACTATTGCTACAACAGTTGGAAATAGTGCTGATCCTGTAGCTGCACAACTTTTACTTGAAACTGTAAGAAAGTGGTGGTCGTTACCACTACCTGTGCCTATTGATGCTACCACAAGGCTTGCAGAAAAATTGAAAGAAATGCATCCTGGAAAGGCTGACAACTTAATTTCAGAACTTTCTGAGAATCAAAATTCAATCTATATGTGATTAGCCGCCTGAACTAACAATAGTCAGGTCAAGACTCACATCAGAATTTATTTTTGTTGTATGTGGTAGAACCACATCATCACAACTAACGATTACAGTAGAAGGATGTATACCTATCTTCTTCAGTGCATCACTAACTGTAGAACCAGTTTCCAAATCAACAACGTGGTCATGCCCGTAGCCTTTCAATGCTATCTTCATTGGTACATGCGAGTATAATCACTCTTATGATGGTCTTGCAGGTGGGCGGCCTGTCAGCCGAGATCGCATAGCCCGGTATTGCGGTGGATTCGAAATCCACTGTCCCTTGGACGCGGGAGTTCAAATCTCCCTCTCGGCGCTCACAATCGGCGAAGAGTATTTTCCCCGGAGAGCAGGACTTTTTCCCGGAAAATTTCACAAGTAAAATATATTATTAATTACAAAGCCAATACAATATGGGAAAGAGGAAACGAAAGAAAATACGCTCGCCACCAGTTTCAATTCTACTCGGTTATTCTGGGATTTTACTATTTTTGTTTAGTGGTTTCAAAATTATTAGACTTATTGATTTGGCCATTAAACTTGGTACTAATTTGATGGAATTAGTATACATCCCCCTAATTGAAGCTACTATCTTTTTAGTACTTGGCTTTGCATTGGCAATGCATGGATTATCATCAAAGCTGTAGTGAAAAGGGTTTCAACTATCAATCATCCAATCTTGAAACCACATGCATTGAACTATTTTTCTCTAGATTTGCTTTGAGATCTATGGCCCAGGCATCTAATGATACGTTTAGTATAGCAATTTCATCGCCTTGTTGAAGGGTATTGTATAAGCTAGGCCATGCGTTATCCCATCCTTCAACAGAAATCCTACCGGTCTTATCCAAGAGTACTAATCCTTTTCTCGCCCATGGTTTGCCATTTTTTCCAATTCCAGATTTGTAAGTTTTGTATGCTATTCTTCCAACAATATTCCAACGTGGCTTAAAATCAAGCATGCCAGTATCTTCTTCTTCGGCCTGGTTAGCCTTCACTACACGTGCATAAGGATCTACTTTGAATTGAATCTCGCCTTTCCAATTTGTTGAAGGTATTACTCCAACAAGCCTTACATTGTCTCCTTTTGAAATATCTTCAGGATATGTTTTTTCGCCATCAACCTCATCTGCAATAATCTTGACAAACGCATAACCGTCTGTAGTTTCAACCAAAATATTTGGTGCTTTCTCAGGGACATGGGTTGCACTGAATACTTCACAGAACATGTTTATGCGCGGATTTAGTTTTCCTAACGGTGTCAAATCGTATACCTTAAGCTCGCTAGGGGGTTGATGTTGGCCTCCATCAGGCAAGTCATCATCTCCATTTCCATTTGGGCATAGATTTGACCAATCGCATGAAGTACAACGTATTTCATCTGGATCTTGAATTTTTACTCCACCTTCAGAAAATCCGCGTACTGGACGAGGTATTGGAGGGCAATCTTCTCTCTCAACGTCTATTTCCTTAATCTCCTTCCATAGATTATTCAATTTATATTCTAAATCCTTTACTTCCTTAGCGCTTGGAACTTGGATTATTTTTCTGACACCTACACCAAGATACCATATTTCTAATGAATCTGGAATTTGCCCTTGGTGAGTTACTGACCATAACATAGCATATATCCGCAATTGCTCTACATAATTACCTGATCTGTCGCCTACTCCTAGGCTTGCTTTCAAATCCATAATACGTATTAAATTACCGTGTCTATAGACTAAATCATATTCTCCTTGGAACCAGTGATCGGGGTGTATGGCATTCATAGAAAATTGCTCAGCATCTGGATCTACAAACCATGGCCTTGCTATTTCCCATGCTTCCAATAAAGTACATTCTCCATCTGCAGATAGTGGGTGGGGATTGATTATTTCATTTCGGCCATCTGGAGCGGGAATAAGTCCTCTGTTACCGCTTCTCCAATCTGAAAGTTCTTCCATTGTAATTGAATTCTTGCAGCTAATTACTTCTTCTAGATGCATTTCTAATGCTGCAATACACATGTCTCTGTAAGAATCCATGGAATAATCATGCCAATTACCACCTCTGCGTTCATGCTTTTGCCACTCCATATGCATTGTGTCTCTAATATTTGGCCAGTGTTTATTAATTCGTTCTATAGACCATTTATGAAAATCAGAGGGGATTTCTTCTGGAAATAAGGGTAGGAGATTATCTGCACCCCTCGCCATTACATCAGGCGGCGCACTTGGCATTACTAGTCCTGGAGATTCCATAAGAACTCTACACACTGTTTCTTCCACAGCCCTGCCAAGAAATAGGGGTGGTGTTTGCGGAAATTTCAAACGTTGCTTGTTCTGATACCACCATAGTCTTGGACAATCATCCCAAGTGTTTGCCTGTGATGCAGATAAGCGGTTATACGGTCCAACGGGGTCGTTGGAAACATCTGCTAACCTGACTGGCATGACTAATGCTTGCAACTTTGCTCTCTATTCAACTCTTCGTTTTGATTTCTATTCGAGTATTGCGGGAATCAATTCTTAGTTGGACCAATCCTTCTCTCCAACCTAGTTCGGCTGCATAGATACCAATCTCCATCCCTGGCTTCAATGAAAGCATTGTACCATTGATTGATGAACCGAATGCAACAACTTCAGCAACCCTATCTCCATCCCATAAATGGAATGAAACCATTGACCATGGGCGCCCGTCTGATCTTTTTCCGTCTCTCTTTGAACATGACATTATGATTCCTTGCACGTTTGCTTTAGTGCGCAACATACCCATACGCGTCAATTCTAAGCTTGATTCGTTTACTATTTGGCTCTTTGAATCAAGATAAAGGCGAGGTTGTCCTCTCCATACTCCTGGCAATGCGCCAGTAATGATGACCTCTCCATTTTCTGCGCTATGCATCAATGGATATGATCCAGGTTGGCTTTCTTCTATTGTGACCATTTTGTCGCCTGCTTGGATCATTGCACCCAATACAGGTTCTCCATAATGATTTGGCAATGGCCCCCAAGATCCTTGCAGCACACCTTTCACATTAACTCTGGATGGTATAGAAGAAAGTGATTCATATGGCATGGAAATATTTGGTTTATCATACTCTACATTATCGATAGAGCACCACAAACATCCTCCTGATTCACCATCGCATCTTTCAGCGAGTGGGAATTGATTATCTGATGGCCATTTTTTCATCTTGTCATATACTGATTTGTAATAAGAAGAATCTTTATTTTCGAGATCTACAATCTTACGTAGGCCATTTGTCAAATACCATCCTTCTAAACCCTCACAGTTTGATTCGTGGGTTTGATCCCATAACCATGAATAGAAATTAAGTTGATCCGGCAATGATGAGGCAAATTTGCCACTTCCATCTCCCATCTTAACATCAATGATTCTAATTCTTCCATCCCATCTATGAACTAAATCACATTCACCTGCAGCCCATTTGTCATTATGGTACATTCTTTGGGGTTGAGGGTTTCTTGGATCTTTGACCCATGGCCTTGCAATCTCCCACGCATCACTCCAAGTAAGTTGTTCTTTACTAAATTCATACGGGACATCTTTCCAATTCATCATCTGATTTACTTTATCTGGTTGCGCAAAATAAGGAGGAGAATCCCAGCAAGGAGACGGTATATCAAATTCATTTATCCCTCCTCCCGCTTTATGGCAAGATTCAACCTCTTCTAGTTGTAATTCTAAGCCATTTATGAGCATTGATTCAATCATTTCTATAGTGAATGTTTCATCCCATGATCCTTTGGACCATAATGCATTTTCAAACTCGGATTTACCTTGCTCGAATACTTCAATTGCTTTGTTTGCAGTTTTACCCATTATCCAATCGCGTAATTCTGATTGAGAATCAACATAAGGTGCCCTTTCCATAAACAAAGAACACAAACCATCTTCAACATGAACTCCTAGTACCTGATGTGGAGATAATGGCCCCCTAAGGCCTATTCTATAATTAAGAAACCATTGTTTGTTGCATCGATTGAATGTAGTCAATGATGATGCTGAAAGACGACCTCTTGCTCTTCCAATAGATTGAGCTTCTGGAGGTATTTGAATGGGCATATCTAATCCTCATGAATCAAAGGAGTAGTAATCTCCCTTCTGCCTCTGTTCTCTATCTTTACGGCTGGATCCCTTATTGATTCGTGGGCGTTTCGAATCATGGTCTCTGCGGAAGGTTACATCTACGCCCTTCAGAAATCTATTCATACCTTCTCTCAAAGCAAAGGGGCCTTCAGCCATGCCATTAATGCCACCTTCTCCTTCGAATACAAGTAAGGAATCTGAAACTATATCAATAAAATAAACATCGTGATCAATAACAAATGCTGCTTTTTCATTTGTCTCCATTGTTTTTCTAATCGCTTTTGCTGTTTCCATTCTAGCATTAGCATCTAGATGGGCACTTGGTTCATCAAGTAGGTATAGATCTGCTTCTTTTCCTAAACACACTGCAATCGCTACTGACTGTGCTTCTCCTCCTGAAAGCGTATCCACCTGCTTTGCTAGTAATTCATCTACTCCTAATGCTCTTATCACATTAACATGAAATTCTCCGCTTCGCCACTTTGGCCCTACCTCACTATCTAGCCATGTCTGAACTGTACAATCCAAATCTGTATCAATATGTTGTGGTTTGTATGAAATGGATGCATTTGCAGTTACCCACCCTCCCTCATATTCATACTCACCAGCTAGGATTTTGACCATTGTACTTTTTCCTGTACCATTTGGACCAACTACTCCAACTACTTCGGACTGATGGACTTTGCCATTACCTGTCTTAAGATTGAATGTTCCAAGGCTTTTTTCTACTTCTCCCCATTCAACAACTGGGCTGCCTAATTCCGACATCCGATCTGTGTGAGTCTTGAATTTGATTGGTTTATCCCTAATTCTTACATTCTGCTCGACCAAGAAGCCATCAAGATAGGAATTTATTGCCTGCCTTGTAGATCTAGCTGGTGTGAAAATTCCAAATGCTCCTTTCTGGCCATAAACGATGTGTACAAGGTCTGCAAGTACATCTAATACTGCCAAATCGTGTTCAATTACAATGACTCTTGCCGTCTCAGCAAGTTCTTGAATAATCCTAACTATTCTCATTCTCTCATGTATGTCAAGATATGATGATGGTTCATCGAAGAAATAGACATCTGCATCCTTAAGCAATGTTGCGCAAATTGCTATTCGTTGTAACTCTCCTCCAGATAATTGATCTAAATTTCTTTCAACAAGATGTTCCAGTCCTAATTTGGAAACCATCACTTCACACATATCCCTTTCATCAACTGATCTCAAGAGTTCCCCCACTTTTCCTTTGACCGCTTTAGGAATATGATCAACATATTGAGGCTTCAATGCAACTGTTACTTCAGAATTACTTAGATCTATAAAGAAATCTCGAAGTTCGCCTCTAGGTAGGCTCTCTATTGCATCTTCCCACCACACTTCATCTGCTTCAAAATCTCCAAGATTTGGAGTTAAAGAACCACTGAGAATATTGAATGCAGTAGATTTACCCATTCCATTCGGACCCAAAATACCAACTACAGATTCCTTAGAGGGAGTTGGCAAACGGAACAAACGAAATCCGTTTAATGAATAGCGATGAATCATATCACTTTCTAACTCTGAAGGAAGTTGCGTAATTATCAAAGCGTCATGTGGGCACTTGTTTACACAAATCCCACAGCCTATGCAAAGCGATTCAGAAATGTGAGGCTTGCCTGTTTTTTCATCCATCACAACACATTCCTGCCCATTACGAACAGGAGGACAAAATACCATGCACTCGTCCATACATTTCTTTGGTTGACAGTTGTCTTCTTTCAGAACTGCAATACGCATGACTATCTCCTCCTATATATGCGTCCTAACGATTATTCATCAATCAGCCGGTGTTTCATTTAACCTCAAGTCGTTTTATCAGATTTTGAGGAATTAACCAGTTAAAGAAAATCCCTCAATGGGATTAACTATCAAACTAGTCCTTTTACATGCTCATGACCAGTGATCAACTTTGTTGTACAAGGAGTTGGGAATTTCATTGATGCTTTTCTTAGAGCATCCTTTGCTACAAGATAGTCTTCAGGTCTGAACTTTAGTGAAATTACTCTCTGGCCTCTCTTGACACGTGCTGCTGTACCTACGTTCTTACCGAAAGCACATCGCATACCTTGAGATACACGGTCTGCACCAGCACCTGTAGCTTGCTTATTCTCTCGAAGTACGTGGTGAGGATAAGTATGGATTCTCAATGCATATCCTAATGCACCAGCCACATTCCTAATTGTAGAATTAGAAATTACACGTGCTGCTTCAAGTGCTGTATGGCGGATTTGGCATGATTCATCTGCGAAAAGACTCATCTCCATTTTGAATTCACCAATCTCTGCAGCACGGCGGTTGCCGGAGTAGTAAGATAGAATCCTGTTGTTTGGTACACCGCCAATATACTTGCGTCGTGTATATGCAGGACCTTTGAGTCTGCGATACATCTTTGCGGGCTTACGTGCCATGATTGGTACCTCCGGGCATCCGTGCGACCTACACTCTCCTTAAGACGATACCGATACCACTTGAAACTCCCCCGTAGGGGGAAAACCGATAGAAGGGGCTCACCTCCGAACAGTTCATGAGCGGGTGGAAGCGGTTACTAGAAGAAGAGTCTGAGCATCAGTGGCTTTCATTTGTCTTATTTGCCATTTTCATAATTATTGGTGGCCTAATGGTAGATTGGTCCAACGAATTATCTGGAGTAAGAGATGGAGCTAGTGTCAGTGCAAATGGTATGGTAATAGACGTTGCTGGCGATGCTGTTCTCAATATGCAAGACGATGGTTTGTACGTTGATCTTGGAGATAGTTCAATTCAAAAAGAAAATGCAACATGCCTTGCAAAGCATGTGCACATAACATTTGCATGTTTCGGAGAAGAAGGCCTGATTCATTTTCATGAAGACGAATGGGAACATGATGGAGCATGGGCTGCAATGTATCTTGGCCAGGATTATACTACCACAGACTTATCTGTCAATGGAGATGCTATCCTGTTAATTATACAAAACGGAATGACTCATTCATTTGCTGGATTTTGGATTAATGGTCTAGAAGATGCTTCTAACCAATCACAAATGAGTGATGACATCATTATCAACAGCGTTATTCCTACAGAAAATGGATGGTTGGCTGGCGGATCATGGATGGCCCCCTCCTCCTGGATAGGGGGTAATCCTGCATCGCCTCCTATGTATGAATTAGTTGTTGAAATTACATGGGATGGTATCAACTCACCTGACACTAAAATCATACATCTTGGTGATGAAGGAGAAATTCACACAATGCTAGGATCTGATGGAGTTTACTTTGCTGCTGGAAGTTCTGATACTGTAAGAATTGATCATTCGGGTATTTCTTCTATCGGTTTGGCAAGTACTGCAGCCGCAATGGATACAAATTCGGATGTGTGGTTATTTGGAGAGATTGGTTCTTCTACAGTAGCAATAATTAGTGATGGTAATGCCGAAATTGAAAAGCTACCTTATGCAATGAGCATACAACCTACGTATGCTTCTATAGATGATTCTGGAGTTATTTCGATACATGGAATAGATGCGCAAGATTCTCCTTCTGCTATCTCAATTGATCCTGAAGAAAGACTTTCTTTTACCAGCATGAGAGGACTTATTGATTTAGGATTTATATTCACATCTCTGTTGATATTGGGCATGATGGGATGGAATATAGCTGATGCATTAAGAAAAGGAGAGGTTTTCTAATTAGATTTGCTCATTCCGTAGGAATGAGGGCAATTTTGAGGGGATTGTTTACGAACCCCCGTTGAAGTAGCACTGGTCCAGCGTAAGCGGTGGAGGTGCGATTATGACTAAGCGGGGCATGATGGATCAATATATGGACATCAAGAATGAACACCCCGATTCTATACTATTTTTCAGAATGGGAGACTTCTATGAGCAATTTCATGATGATGCAGTTATAGCATCAGAAATTCTGGGTATTACACTAACTAGTAGAGACAAAAAAGCAGACAACCCAATACCAATGTCTGGTTTTCCGTGGCATGCACTAGAAGATTATCTAAAACAGATGTTACAAGCTGGATTCAAAGTATGTGTTGCTGAACAAGAACAAGAACTGAGAGAAGGATCCAAATTGTTGGAACGTGTTGTTACGAGAATATATACGCCAGGGTCATTGTACGAGGAAAGTCTGATTGGAACAGATGATGTTGCGGCTCTAGCTGCAGTTATTGTGAAATCTGAGGGGATAGGATTAGCTACAATTGATGCATCAACTGGTTATGCATGGACTGCTGAACACAAGGGCGATGATAGATGGAATAGACTATTGGATGATCTGCTTAGATCTGCACCTAATGAGCTCGTATTTTCACCAAGAGATGCTGATAGAGAAGAAATGCGTGAAATAATTTCTAATCTTGATAGAGTGACCTTTTCACAACACAGCTCTAGTAAAAATCGTGGTGAAAATTCACTAAAAAGAATTCTAGAAGTTGGCGATTTGGGGCACATCGATTTGGGAGACTCACCATTAGCCATGTCTGCAGCAGGATTGGCTGCTGATTACTTGGCATCTATGCAATTAGTTGACTCAATTGATTTAAGAGAGATTGAAATTTTGAGTGATACATCTAGTATGGTATTAGATCAAACCACACTTCGAAATCTCGAATTAACCCAAACGCTCTCAGGTGAAAAAGAAGGAAGCCTCCTAGGGGCCATAGATAACTGCAGAACTTCAATGGGACGTAGAACGCTAAAATCATGGCTACTGCGTCCACTTTCAGTTATTGAACGAATTGTTGAAAGGCAAAACTCAGTTGCAGCCCTAATGCGCTCTTCAAGAAGATTAGATGCCATTAGAGATGTCTTAAAGGGCTTAAGAGATATGGAAAGATTGGCTACACAACTATCCTACAACCGTTCTGGCGGTCGTGATTTAGTTGCAATCGCTCTTGCTCTCGAAAGAATGCCGAAAATGAAAACTCTAATTTCTGAAATAGATGACCCTCTTCTGTATAATCTATCAAGTGATCTAGATTGTTTAGAATTGATGAGAATTGACATACAAGCGAACCTAAATGATGAACAACCTCTTTCGTTGAGAGATGGTAGTTTGATTCGTAATGGCATAAATTCAAAATTAGATGAATTGAGAAATGCTGCAAAAACCGGGCATAAATGGTTCAAAGATTTGGAAACAAAAGAAAGGGCTAGATTGGAAATTCCATCGCTTAAGGTAAGATATAACCGCCAGATTGGTTGGTTTATTGAAGTAACAAAAACACATGAAAGTAAAGTTCCTGAAGATTGGCGTAGAAAACAACAGATGACTAATGGAAATCGATATGTGACTGACGATTTAATTGAATGGGATGACAAGTTGTTGACGGCCGATACAAAGGCTAATCAAATCGAATACGATATGTTTCGTGACCTGAGAGATAGATGCAGGGATCATGTACATGCTTTGAGAAGAATAAGTGCCCATATTGCGATTATAGATGTACTGCAATGCTTTGCACAAGTTGCAAGGAACAGATCTTGGAAGAGGCCTTCAATCCATGAAGACCAGCGATTAATTGCCAAGGGTCTTAGACACCCGGTATTAGAAACAAATACTGGATATGTGCCAAATGATATTCGAATGGATAAAAAGAGGAATTTCTTACTGATTACAGGCCCCAATATGGGTGGTAAATCCACACATCTTCGATGCGCTGCATTGCTTTCTATATTAGCACAGTCGGGCTCTTTTGTTCCAGCAGAATCTGCTCAAGTAGGGTTAATTGATAGAATCTTCACAAGAGTAGGTGCTAGTGATGACATAAGAAGAGGGCGTTCAACATTCATGATGGAAATGATGGAAGTAGCTCACATCTTGAAGAGAGCAACCTCTAATTCGCTAATTTTATTGGATGAAATTGGAAGAGGTACTTCCACATTTGATGGGCTTTCAATTGCTTGGTCGGTAACTGAGGATATTTGTTCAAGAATTAATGCTAGAACATTATTTGCAACACATTATCATCAATTGATTGGATTAGAAGGTGAAACAAATGGATTAGCCAATGTTTCTGTTAGAGTTGCTCAAAGTGATGGAGAGTTAAGATTCCTACATACTGTTGAAAATGGCCCCTGTGATGATTCTTATGGCGTACAAGTTGCTGCTCTAGCAGGATTACCAAGGCATGTGGTAGAACGTGCAGGTGATTTACTTGGATTCTTAGAAAAGCAAGCCGGTGGTGCAAAGGCTGGCCAAACTGGCACTCCTATTGCAAGAGAAAATGGGCAATCATCACTGTTAGGTTTCGTAGGTACTCCAAAAGTAAAAATTGAGAAAGACCCTGTTTCTGAATCACTAAAACGTGCATTAAGTGAAATTGATCCTGATTCCTTATCTCCGAGAGAAGCTCAAGATTCATTGTATAAATTAATCAAAATGATGGAGGGTGAAAAATGAAAACACCCAATAGGATAACACAACTTGATGAAAATACAATAGGTCATATTGCTGCTGGAGAAGTTGTAGAAAGGCCTGCACAAGTAGTAAAAGAATTGATTGAAAATTCAATAGATGCAGGTGCGAAAAATTTGGTAATATCTATTGAGCGAGGTGGTTTTGATGTTATTTCAATATCAGATAATGGAAGTGGAATCCATGAAGAAGATTTGGCTCTAGCCTTAGATAGGCATGCAACTAGCAAATTGAAACACCAAAATGACCTTTCTTCAATAATGACACTTGGTTTCCGTGGAGAAGCTTTAGCAAGTATAGGGATGGTTAGCAAATTATCAATTTCTTCTAGGCCTGAAGGAATGGAAGGGCGTCAAATTATCATGGAAGATGGGGATAAAGGAGAAGTAAAACCAATAGGGATGCCCGAGGGTACAACGATTGAAGTAAATCATCTATTCAGAAATCAGCCTGCTAGACTTTCATTTCAACGGAGACCTGCAACTGAAACAAGTAGTATTGTCGATGTAGTCGTTTCTCATGCTATCGCCCACCCCGAAGTGGGATTCAAATTAATCAGTGATGATCGTATACTTTTGGAAGTACCAATCGTTGAAGAAATAGAAGATAGACTGTATGATGTCCTGGGTGGGCAAGCAGGAAAAATGATTGAAATTTCATCACCAAAAGCTGATGATGATGCCCCCGGTGAAGAACGATGGAGTGGTTGGATTTCCACTCCAGATATTACTAGAGGTAAAGGCGATGAAATACATGTACTGATTAATGATAGACCTGTTGCTGCACAACCCTTTTTGCAATCTATACGCAGAGGCTACAAAACAAGACTTATGCAAGGTAGACACCCCGTTGCTGTCCTCAAACTAGAACTACCGCCGAATGAAGTTGATGTTAACGTTCATCCTACAAAAAGAGAAGTTAGACTACGAAATTCATGGAGAGTTCTCGAAAGATTGGAGAGAGCCATAGCATTCACATTAGAAACAACACCTACTGAACCTGAATCTAGTGGAGGAATTACAGGAATTACGTCATTAGCAGCAGAAACAAAATTTCAACGTAATGTGGAAAAACCCGCTTGGGCAAATTCTGCCCAAATTTCACTAACCGGAGAGAAAGTTAATGATACTTACAAAGAAGAGAAATCTAGGCCTGTATCCTCATCTCTTAGTAGTCAAAAAACAATCACAGGTGAAAAGGCAATTGCCCCAGCACTTTCTATTCAAGAAAGAGAATTACATAGGCACGCAGGAAAAGAAAAAACAAGCCCTGCAGATGATGGACCTATAGGGCCTGTAATCAATGATCTACCATCAATGGAGCCTCTAGCTCAATTTGCAGATTCCTACATACTGGTTCAAAGTGGTGAAGAATTATTACTAATTGACCAACACGCATTGCATGAAAGAGTAAGGTATGAAAGATTACGTCACAATGAGAAATTGTGGGAACCCCAAGAACGTATATCTTCAATTCCACTTGAATTGAATGCGAGACAGAAATCACGCCTAGATGCTGCAAAATTAACATTTGACAAACTAGGATTCCGTTTTGCATCAAGTGCTGCTGGATTTAGTATTACAAGCGCACCTGCCTTACTAACAGGGGATGACATAGAACCATTTGTTCACGATTTGTTACTAGACCTGAGTGAAGATGGGGCGCCACTTGAAACCTTAGAACAAAGAAAGGATCATCTAGCATTCCTAAACTCATGTAGAGGTGCTGTAAAAGCAAATGAGAAATTAACATTACCTGAAATGCGACGATTGTTAGATGACATGAGGAGAATACCTAATCCCTGGGCATGCGTACATGGGAGACCAACTGCAATGCGCATACCACTAAATGCACTAGACCAGCACTTTGGTCGTCATGGTTAAATTTATTCAATTTGATATTTCAAACCGCATTCTTCTAATTGAGATAGAAATGATGGCCAAGCAATTTGATGTAAATTTGAATTTTCGATTATTGCTCCAACTTTTGATGCCAAGATTATAGCAGTCATTTGTATCCTATGATCGCCATATGTTTCTACTATACCTTGAGGTTTCTTCAATATCTGATTACCCGGAATTACAATGCCATCACTTGTTAATTCACAAGACAATCCGAATGAGGAAAGAAGATCTCTAGTCCTTATTAAACGGTTAGACTCTTTGTAAATGGCATGTCTTGCTCCTGTGATGGTACCTCCTTCCCCAATAGCCAACCAAGCTGCCATGGGCGTAATCAGATCATTAGAGTTCGTAAGATCTAGACGGTCCAAAATGTGGCCAAGGCTATCAGATTTATTTGCAGGATTAATAATTTCTAATTGAGCTAATCTTGCAAATGCTGACATTGACGCATCCGGAGGTATTGTTACTTCTTCCGGGCACCTAACTTCCCAAGGTACGCCAACTTTTACTGCCCCGGTTCTCTTACATAGTTCCCAAGTTAATTCAGAATGATTTCTTGAGACATGTTCCCCGATTGTATTTATTTCGAATCCAGATGTTCTAGGAGTCATCAACATTACCGCTGAATAATATTGAGATGTTTTTGAAACATCTATATCTACTGATTCTAAAGAAAAAGGGCCCTTGATTTCAATCGGTAATTCGTTTGTTTCCAATAAATAATTAACATTAACTCCAAGTAGTTTTGTCAAATGTGAGGAGTCCCTTACACGTAATGTTGAGTCCCCGTCCAAGGTCATAATAGAATCTAAGGTTGAAACTTGTGCAATTAAAAACCTCAATGCAGTACCACTATTTTCGCAATTCAATATTTTTTGTGTAGGATGCAATGAACCGCCAGTAATTGAATGGCCATCCCATTGAATTCCTAATTTTTGAAGGCATTGCAATAATGCCTCGACATCTTTTCCAATCTCATTCATATTGATCTTTGTTGGATTAGTATCCATTGATGATAATATTATCCAACGCATTGAATGGCTCTTAGACGAGGGTAAGGTAAGACTTCCTGACAAGATTGAAGGTTCAACAATTATTGAAGATTCATGTTTATTTTCATATGCGGAAACAGTATCTACTAATTCTCGCATGAAGCCCCCAAAACTCCATTGGACATCAATTCATCCGAAGAACATCTTGAAGGAGTGCCTATTGTTAGCAACGCCATGGTCAAAGACAAAAGAGGGCGTGATCTAAGAGATCTACGTATTTCTTTGACGGATAAATGCAACATGCGATGCAAATACTGTATGCCAAAAGAACACTTTGATTCTAAACATAAATTCCTTCCAAGATCGGAAATATTAGACTATGAAGAAATCGTTCTAATCGTCAATTCTCTAATCCCTTTAGGGTTAAAAAAAGTAAGATTAACTGGTGGTGAACCGCTGCTAAGAAAAGACATATGTGAATTAATCAAGATGCTACCGGAAGAACTTGATATTGCAATGACTACTAATGGAATCTTACTTGAAAAATATGCTCCTAAATTAAAGAAATCTGGACTGAAAAGAGTTACAGTATCATTAGATGCAATTGATATTGAGACTTTTCAGGCAATGGGGGACACAAAAGAAACTCCTGAAACTGTACTTAGAGGAATTGAAACTGCAAGATTGGCTGGATTAAAAGTCAAAATAAACACTGTTATTAGAGCTGGATATAATGAACATTCAATCAATAAAATAAGTGAAAGGTTTGTCGGAAGTGATGTAATTGTTCGATTTATAGAATTCATGGATGTTGGGGAAACTAATTCTTGGAATCTAGACGAAGTCCTAACTGGTGAACAAATGAGAAAGATGTTCGAAAGCTTAGAAATGGTTCAACCTAATCATAATGGAGAAGTTGCAAAACGGTTTTTGCATGGTCAACAAGAGTTAGGATTCATAGAAAGTGTATCAAAGCCCTTCTGTGGTGATTGTAATAGAGCAAGACTATCAGCAGATGGTTCTTTGTTTACTTGCCTATTTGCATCAGTAGGTCATGATCTTAAAGCAATGATTAGGTTAGGTGCAACGCGTAAAGATATTCGCGATGCTATATGTACCATATGGGAATCTAGAGATGACGCTTATTCTGAAACAAGAAGTACAACCAATAGACCGAAAATCGAGATGTCTTTTATTGGTGGTTAATCTACATCGACTGGTAATCTAATTTCTGAAATTACAGTGTTGCTATTTTGATCTACAATTTGAAAAATGTGATTGCCATCGTCACATCCTAACTCTTCACAATTAATTACAAAATAGTCACCCTTAGTCACGGACCATCCTGCATCCCTATCCTGGAAAGAAACGTTTGAGCCTACGGTTCCATATACATCAGAATCATCTGCTTTTCCTGACAACAAAGTTCTATCATCTCCAGTGTCTGACATTATTGTCCATACTACTTTGTTTGGATTTAGTGATTGATCTAATGATGAAAATGTCACAACATGGTAGCCATTTGAAAGCGCCCTAACAGAAAGACTACCCTTAGGATCCGCTTTTTCAACTGAGTCTAAAGTAGATGACATCATGACAAATACCATACTTGAAAGTAATACTGTAATTGCAAGCAGAAGGACTGTTGCAATAACCGGGCTTACCGCCTGCTCATTCCTCTGCATGATGGTCCCTTGCATCCAAGCCACTTGAAATAACCGCCTAAATACGCCTAGAAATTGCATAATACGTACTACAATCTCAATTACAACTCACAATAACCAAAACATTCGTCGACATGTTACAGCACGCCAGATTATTACTTTTGTAAATCGATTAAAGAGCAAATTCAAGATTTTATCAGGTAGTCTAAAGAAGAGGCTACCTATCTTGAATGAACGTTTTGAATTTCTCATCACTTTCCCCATCTGTCTTTTCCATATAACTTCATAATCATGCAATGAAGTCCCGTTATGCAAATGTTCAGCGATTACTTGTCCTGCAATACGCCCTCCAATCATTGCTATTGTAATGCCTGCTCCATTTGAAGGAAGCACCATGCCTGCTGCATCTCCAACCAGCAAATAATTCCCTTTTACAAATTTCTTTATTGTTCCAGACATCGGCAAAGAACCTGCGCCTGTAAATTTAATTTCACCATCATAATTTGAAAGGAAATCTTCAGTATAACTGTTCAAATTACGTCCCTTTGAAAAATTACGTTGTATGCCAAGCCCAATATTAGCACAATTTGATTTCGGGAACATCCACGCATAACCCCCAGGCGCCATAGAACCAAAATGCAGTTCTACTGCATTTCCAAAATCACCTTCCATTAATACAAATTTCACAGGGATTTTTGTTGACGATTCATCCCAATAATCCCTTCGAAGAGGGTCATTATGTCCACCAGCACCTACAATCACTTTTGCAGAATAGCGCGTGCCATCACGCAAAATTACTGTATTTTCCTCTATTCTTTGTACATAAGAATCCAATAGAAAATCAGCACCAGCTTTTCTTGCCAATTTGACCAATTCTTCGTCATGAATTACTCTATTCAATATCAAACCCTCAAAAGCAAACTTCAATGGTTTGCCAGACGGTGGAACAATATGCATTTCTTTTGACAATTTAGATATCGCTTTTTGAGGAGTCTTGAATAAATCATCAATATCAGGAACATCAGGACATAATCTTCTCATTTCATCATTACTTGGTACTAATTCCCCACATTGCAAAGGAGAACCAATAGGGTCCCTGCCATCAATAACAAGAACATCTATCCCCTTCTCAGCAGCATACCTAGCTGCAGTACTTCCAGCAGGACCCCCACCTATAATAATCACATCTCTGTGTTCAGTTTCAGACAATTCAACACCTCACGAATGACGAACTTGTACTAATCTTGCAACATGAAGAAGCAATTTTTTTGCTTCAGAGTCTCCAAATAGCTCTAACTTTCCAAGTGCTCTTTCTATATGATTTTGTATAAGAATTTCGCAATAATCCAAACTTCCAGAATGATTTAGCAAAGTAATTAATTCCTCAAATTTTTCATCATCAAAATCTCTTATAACTTCAGCAAGTCGTTGTCTTTTTTCACCATGTAATAATGTAAGTGAATGTATCAATGGTAGAGTCATTTTACCCTCGTAAACATCAGCCCCACGAGGCTTACCCATTCGTTCATCTCCTTTGACATCTAGAATATCATCTACCAACTGAAATGTAATCCCCAATTCCATTCCAAATTCTGAAAGTAACTGACACTTTTCCTCGTCTAGTCCTGCAATTATTCCTGCTACTTCACAGGCGCAACTAAATGGGCCAGCTGTTTTTCCTATGATTATTTCTAGATAATCTTCAGGAGATGTTGAGAGATCTAAAACATGATTCAATTGAGAATACTCGGCAGCCGCAAGACCAGAACAACTCCTTGTAATGATTTCAACTACTCTTTCCCCATATCTTCCCCCGAAACTAAAACCTTGAGTGAATAACCAATCACCAGAAATTATTGCTTTAGGAACTCCATATTTGTCATGAATTGTTTGTTTTCCCCTTCTCTTATCCGCCTGATCATTAATATCATCGTGAATTAATGTTGCAGTATGTATTAATTCGAAAGCTAGAGCAAGTGGAATTATTGATTCCTTATCTTTTCCCCCTGCCAATTCATATGCCAATAACAAAAGTATAGGCCGCAATCTCTTTCCTCCAGCAAGTAACACTTCGCCAGAATTATGTGCAACCTCGCCATAAATGCCGGTCTGTTGCTTGATTAGTTCAGATAGTCTTGTTTCAACTAACTGTCGAATTGAATCGATACGAGATTCGGCTAACTCGTACTCCATCGGACATCCCACAGGGGAGCCCTTCTTAACGGGTGGCTGGTGGAGTGAGTTTGTGGGCCAAGGCCTGCCGAGGTGATGTCATGGACGAGAAAGAACGTTTTGAACTTCTCGTTGCCCCAGAAATCGGCGATGGCGTCTACACACATGTAAAAAAAATGGAAGATAGTAATCCACTCGATTTTGATTTAGAAATAAAAGAGATTCCACATCTAGAATCTGGAATAGAGTTGCTTAACAATGGACTTTGTGATTTACTTGCTGTTTCTGCCAATTGGTGGTATGAAAATCGAACAAACAATTTGTCTGCTTCCATAGTAATGCCACGTAGAGAACCAACGTGCGTATTGGTTTCGGAAGATAAACCTGAATATCTTCCATCAAAGGGTATTGTAATTGCATGCAAAGAAATTGCAAGAAGGCAAATGATTCGTGCAAGGCCTGATGTGTCAGTACAATTACCTCATGAATATGGTAAATGTCCATCAACTGATATTGAAATGGTTAATTGGCTAGAAAATTTACGTACAGAAGGGAAAATTGATGGATACATAATTCCACGTCCCTTGTATTCTACCATTTCGCATCGAACGCGAAGACATACTCTAGGATTGCAAAGAGATAATCCTGTCAGATTTCGTTTTGTTCCATTGCCACTTGAGGGATATACTGTTTTGCTTAGTAGAACCGATTTTCCCACACACAAATTCGCCCCAATTATTGATCAAGGAGCTGCACTTTCTATGAGATTAGAAATTATGATGCTCGACAGCATACCAGAAGAAATGCATGACCGTGTCGCTATTTTTGTAGAGCAAAGAAAGGTTTCTACTGTCTTAACTGAAGCTGAGAAAGCTGGAGATGAATTGGCAAGAAAGGGGATGATTAATCCACTCACTGGAGAGATTGATGGTCCAACTAGAATCCATGCAATAATCGAATTACTGAACAAATCCGGAACTACTACTGCTAGTGTGGAACGAGTATTTCCTCCTGAAGAAAGTCATTCAGCCATTCTTACAGTAATCAACAATTGGAATTCATTATTACAAATAATGCAAGAAGAAACAATTGATGGAGAAAAAAGAGGGCGTATGAAAGAATTGATGGATACCTATCTTGCAGAACTAATAGAATCTGGAAGCTTCAATGAAGAAAATATTGGCTCTCCAATGATGAGTGATTTCTAATCATTCAGACGAGTCTGATAAATCATCTGTTAATTCACGGATTTTCGCACGTGCCGACTCTATATTTTCTTGATTACGATCATTTCCTGCTAATATCAAATCATATCCGCCTCGATCTAACTCTCTTTGTAACTTAACCAGTTCTATTGGAAGATTTTGATCGACAACCTCAACCATAGATTCATCTATCTCTCTAGCTGCTGATTCCCAAGAACCTGATAATTTCAATAAATCTTTGGACAATCTTTCAACGGATTCAACCGCATTCGGGGGCCTTGACAAAACTCCTTGGAGTCTTGCTATTGCATCATTATGCAATTTTTTCAATTCTCCAAGTCTTGTAGCAGTATCTATTATGGTTACAATCATTGATTCGCGGTCAGGATGCCTTGTGTGCTTTTTGCTGGCTTTTTCCAGTTCTTTACGCACTTCTATAGAACCTGCAATGATTGCATCCTGTATGGATGCAATTTCAACTAATGTATCTTGTACATCTTCTAATCTAGAACGAAGTTCTTCTTCGATTCTTACTTCTTGTTTACGTAAATCATGACGGATTATGTCAATAATCGAACCACTAAGGGACGTAGAACTCTTCAAAGAATTCCTTGCAGACTTCTCATATCGCCCCATCTTGTGCCGCCCTATCCTACGTTACAAGGCAACGATGTTTGAAGATGTTGCTTGTTTAGGCCCCATAGGGGCCTTGGGATATTCAATTCACTAGCATAACAGGCTTATTTGCCTCAATTTAAGGTGCAACCTCAAATATGGTGAGAAGTGGAGAGATGATTTAGTGGTGTGCAAATGAGTGATGCTCAAGCCCTTCTAAGTGAAATTCATCAGGCACGACTCGACCGACTGAAAGAGATTTGTGCACAACATGGTTTGTCGAGAAATGGTTCGGTGGAATTTCTAAGAGCAAGATTGATTGCTGATTTGATTCTAAAGGACTGGGATTTATCTCCTGAAGGTATTTCAAAAATAATAAACAATGAATTAGGCGAGGTCTTGGCTGTATTTGGAATCAAAAAATCGGGATCGATACGTGAACGTAGGCAGCGATTATATTTGCATCTTAATCATGATGCAAAACAACTTGTACCTGAGAAATTAGATACACTTTCAAGAGAGAAATTACACGAACTTTGTGTAAAATTAGACTTACCTAGATCTGGCTCAAAACAAATACTAACAATGAGAGTTGCAGGTGTATTGATGTCGCAATTAGGATCATGGGGACAAATAAAAAAGAGCCTCAGAAGGCCACGTGGTAAAGTAAAAGCTATTTCAATTCCAAATCCTTTAGAGGATGATGAACAATCAATAGTGCATGAAGAATTACCAGTAAATGAAGAAATTATTGAGGCCCCCCCTGCTGAAGAAATTACTGAAAACAATGATGTAGAAATTATTGAAGTAATTCAAGCACCAGTTATTGCTGAACCTGAACATCAAGAAATAACAGAGGAACTTTTAGCCATAGAAAAGAGACAAGCGGAAGTAGATGCATTGTGTAGAGATTTTCTTTTGGTAGGATCTATCAATGATTCTGAAGATGTCACAGCTTTCATCAATAGCCTTTCTACACATGGTCTGATGGCAAAGGATGAATCATCAATTTCCTTTGTCAGGAAAAGATTGAATGCATTAGATAGTCGTTCTCGACAAGAAAAGGATGCTATGCACTCATTGCCAGGCTCATGGAGAGAGAAAGAGGCTTTACGTTCGTTTGAAGATGCTAGAACTATACTAAGAGATTCACTTCCCGAAATTATACTAGAAAATCCCGGTGATCAGGTCAAAGCAAGGATGACATTCGAAGAAAAAGCTAGAGAATTGGGACTAGATCTGCGATTACCATCAATCTCAGGAAGATTACATGCCCTTTTTGATCTTCAAATTTCTCTAGATGATGAGATCGCAGCAAGCGACCCAAGAACTGCTAGAAGAACCCGTGTAACTAGAGTATTACAACATGGAGCTGTGCATTTACAGCCTTCTGAAAGAAGAACATTGGATCGACTCGAAAGAAATCTTAGTGGTTTTGAACAACTATGTGAAGCAATTTTCGACAAATCAGAGGGTAACTACGATGATGCCCAACAGGCACTTGTGGTTCGTTTCTTAGAAAAGAAAGGATACGAGGTTAATACATCCGAAATAAGGCCTAGAGTTGTTGCAGCCGCTGGAATAATCGGTGCAGAATTAGGATACATCACACCAGGTGAAATACCTAGGTTAGCCCCTGGAATCAAAGTTTCAGATACTGAAATAGATTCAATCATTACTGATTTAAAGAGACTTGCTCAACAATTTAAACCCGGAAACGTGGAAGATTCTGCAGACATTGATCTCGAAGTTGCTGAGTCTGTAGCTGATGCTGCAGATAGAGTAAGCAAGGCAAGAAACAAATTAGATGGTGTGGATGATTTGTTGGCAAGATTAAGAATCTCGCGATGATTAACGACTTGCATAAAACCCTTGTACTACTTTAGTTACAGTTTCAATATCTGTGATATCTCTTGAAACTAAATCAGATAAGATTTGTTCTCGTTGCTTTACATGCTGCTCAAATTGTGCAGGAGTAATACCTGCAGCTGTGCATATTGTTTCTCTCATCTTAGAAGGAATTCCAGTTTCCTCAATCTGATCGGTGGCAGCATTATATTTCCAGATTGCATTCAATCTTGGTTTGTCGCCTTCCATTCCTGCTACTTCTGCAACTTCAGTAATTTTCCTTGCAGTTTTCCCGTTGACATGTAATCGTGCCTGAATAATTATCAAATCTAATCCTGTAAGCATAATCGGAGGCACATTCATTGGAGGATTAATCATTCTAGTGATTGTTTCTTGTGCAGTATTTGCGTGTAATGAACCGAAGCTACCATCGTGTCCAGTATTCATTGCAGTGAGCAATGTTGCTGCTTCACTTGACCTTACTTCACCCACTATGATTCTATCAGGACGCATTCTTAATGATGATTTCAAACAATCATTCATGTCGACTTGAGGAGTACCATCAGGCCTTTCACGACGCGTTTCCATCCTTAACCAGTGGTCATGATAAACTTGTAATTCCGCAGTATCTTCTACCGTCAATAATCTCTTATGCCAAGGTATGTACATACCCAAGCAATTTAATGTTGTAGTTTTACCAGAACCTGTACCACCAGCAATTACAAAGTTTGCAGGTCTGCTATCTAATCCCTCAATCCAAACCCACATCATTGCAGCTAATCTCAAATTGACCGTTCCAAATTTTATTAAATCAATCATTGTTAATGGATCTTCTCTGAATTTACGAATTGTCAAAGTAGGACCATCTGGGGAAACAGGGGGTATTGTGCCGTTAACACGTGAACCATCAGGTAATCTACCATCAAAAATGGGTACAAGCCCTGGGCCATCTCCAAGAGGTACTGCCGTAAATGCTGCAATATTCTTTGAGATTTCTAGTCCCTGATTATCATCAACCCAAACATTAGTTCTACACATACCATGGTCTCTATGTGCAACCTTTACACACTGCGCACCACCGTTATACATCACTTCTTCTAGGTTATCATCTTCTAACAACACTGCTAGATTTCCATAAGGATTAGGATCAACAGATCCATCCACATGATATATTGGAGATGGATGTGTTGGTTCCATGTAAATTGTAACTCTGCCATACTGATCCAATATTTTTTCACTCATTTCTTACACCTATCCAATTACTCTAATTCCTACATGATAAATCATCATTGAAATGGACATCCATAAAGGGGCCCACCACAAAGCATCTCTCATTCTTCCCAGCATACGACCGCCTACTGAAATTGCTACAAAGCTTGCTGCCCCAAAAAACAATGTAAATGAATGATTGAAAGATTCAAGTTGAAAACCATCTGATCTTGGAGCGAACAAACCGACTATGAATGCAATAAGGAATGGCAATCCTACCGATACAAACATGATTATCAGTATGGAACGTCCAGACAAATCAGATTCTCTACGATTCATCAAATCATTCAATCTCTCGTAATCTCTGGACATGTTTGCAAGAATATCCTGCAGAGGGGCGTCTTGTTCCAATGCAGTAGTAATCAAATTCATCACACGTTGAACTTGTGAAGATCTAGTTTTTGCAGCAAAATTCGCTAAGGCTGACTCGAATGAAGATGCATGACTTTCTGCAAGAGTTTCTCTTAGCAAACGACCTAGTGCACCTGTATTTCTATCTGCTTCTGCCATCATTGCTTGTTGTAATCCCAATCCAGCTCCTAATGAATCTGATAGAGCTTCTAAAAGTGCTGGTAAATCGTTCTCTATACTTCTTCTTCTACTTCTTTCAATCATCGGAGGAACTCCTCCAATTGCAAAAGCAACACCTATAGTTGTCAAAAATAATAATAGTGGAGAATGACGAAACATTTCAAGAATACTGAAAATCATCTAATCACAACCCCGGGTCCTTTGTATGGGCTTTTATCCCAGTCAATGCCATTCCAGCTAATGTCAAAACTAATCCTGCATTTACAACTGTCATTACTGTACCTTGGTCAAAACTTCCAAAAATCTCCTCTGCGCCTTCCATCAATTGAGGGAAAATACCTCCTATTGAGAGAATTATTGGCCCTATCATTCCGATTGATAGCAATGTTTCTGGGACTCCTCCCAGTTCCTCAATATATTCCTTAACATTCTGAGATCTCTCTTCTTCCATCCGTTCCCCTTGTTTCCTAAGAGTCTGAATAATGTCTGTATTTTGCGTTACATTGTTTAGCATTGTATTGATTACTCTCTTGTAACCATCTGATTCTGCTTTTCTAAGTAATGATCTTAATTCTGATTCTAGTTTGTTGCCTTTGTTTATTGCAGACATCATTTTTTCAAAATCTTTTGAAATTACTCCATATCCGCCCTGTGAAATCGAAAATATTGCAGCCTCAAGTCCAACTCCAGAACCCATTAACACATCTAGCGTCCTGATGACGTAGAGTATTTCTCTAGATTCGTCAAGTGAGCGCACTATTTACACCTCATCTTATATCTTCAATGAATTCAAATTCATACAAATTCTCAGATCCATCGTATTCTAGGCGACTAAATACTGTTTTCACATCTCTTTCTTCAAAGGGGTCATGGATGTATGGTTGTCCAGACCTAAACATCTTGAGGACTTTCTTATAGTCCTCAAGTTCCATCTCGCCTTTGACAACATAAACAGCCGACTCAGCACCTTCATCAACTAAATCATCACCTTCTCCACCGTGCAAAACAGTCCTAGTAACTCTCCTTGTTATTGATACATTAATATCTGCATTAGAAAGTCTAACCCAATCTGAACTAGTAGTTCCAGATGCCGGCCGAATAAAAAAATCATGTCCTACCATAACCTCACCGTACATAGACGAGGACGCGAGCAAGTCTTGAACCTGTTGCAAGTTAAACTAGTTACTCGGACTTCTTGAACCATCCAAAGCGAGGCTCATGTACACTACCTTCTTCTGATAATTCATCAAGGGCAGCTTCAGCCAAATCTCTATCATGACCTCTTGCGGCAGCGTTAGATAACAATGTATCAAAATCAACACCTTCACCCTTATCCAAGCGATCGATGAAATCCAATATCAAACTCTTAAGATCGGCGTCATCCGATTCTTCTTCATCAGTCTTTGATGTCAAGGTTTCTTGGTTCAAATCTTTGTTTGGCAAGTTTATTTGTGTTGGTAATTTGTCTTCAGCGATATCTAATGTTTGCATAATATTCAACCTATATGTTTCAAGGTCAATTTCACCATAATGTGGGGTAGCAAGTAATAACCCTTCAATCAAATTTGATGGAATTCCTCCTTCTGTGAACGATTTTTCATTATTATCTAAAGAATGGGAATTCTCCAATGCATCGATTCGATTCAACATACCTTTTGCTGCTTCTACAAGCCACATTCTGTAGGTAGATCTACTGATTACACATGCTTCTTCAGGCCTCAAACTGGTAAATATAGAACCTTCTTCGTTTTGGAAGAACCTTGCCTTTGCTGTCATCATTAACATTATATTTTCTCCGTCTTCTAACCTTGAAGAAAGTTGTAAAGTCAATTCACGCATGGATTCTGAAGCATAGTCGCCAACCGAGAAAAAATTAATTCCCGAAGGATCCCTAAGTCGGCCTTGCCAAAGTGTTGAACCGCTTTGAGTTTCTCTAGGTTCTAAACTTTCAATCATCCCTGCTACCAATAATCTGTTTACTTTAGCGCCCAACTTAGTAACGATGAAGAGTGGGTCGAATTCACCTGACCCTTGTTGATGTAGAGTAGAATCTCCGAATTCTGAGGCAAGCATATGCCATGCTGGTTGCCTTTTAGCCCTTCTAGATGATTGCAATCAGGCCACCTCCCATTTTGCTCTCAGTTCGGTAGCTTCCAAAGCAGAATCAATCTCAACAATTTTTACGGAATCTGACAAAATCATTCCTCCCTGTTCATCTATTATTGAACGACCACTTGCAACAACTTTTCTTCCGAGGAGTTTTTCTCTAATTTCTTGTACAAAGGACATTTGTCCATTTTCTTCACATGTGTCACTCATATCAGATTGAGACATATCTAGGAGTGTACATGAAGCCTCTTTATTTACTAACAACGACATCGTACCTATGCCATCATCTATGACGAGTCGTAATCTAACATCTGTATCGCCTTCTTGTTCGCCATGTGTAGCACATTCGCCATCTCGTAAGACTCTTCGACATTCAGTACATCTTTTGATGAGACCACAATCTTCCCTCACCGACACAATATTTCCCGAGGTAACAACTCCAACCCTGCTAGGTCCTTCTGCTAATTTGAACAATTCTACTTCAACTAGATTATTTTCTAAATCAATTTCATCTCCCCAAGGTGCTGCGGCTAATATTTCAATTTGAGATGAGTCGTCGATTGTGATATCAGGAATTCCTTGCCATGCTCTTACCCTAACAGAATTCAACCTTATCACGATTGGTAATTTATCAAAATCATTTGGAGGTTCAGACCACATAGTAGAACGGCACCTACCAGTTGGATCTGCAATTTCGCATGACCAAACTGATTGTTCATCTCCATCTTTATTCGTAAATACTCTCTTTGTCATCTTTTGTACTTCAACGATGATTTCTACATCTCTTGAGCCATCTTTCAGATCTTCTATTTTTGATACTGCTTGTGCTGACAATTCATCGGTGCTTGAAAAATTAGTATCATGATAAATTTCGATTCTAGTTCCTGTTCCTATATTTATCTCAGGAGTATTTCTAAAGGTTCTAATGTTAGCATTTTCAATTTTTAATAAGGAACCCACCTCATGTTCAAATGGTTCCCACGAAAGGAAACCAATTGCACCAGAATCATCAGCTATCCGCCCCCTTACAACATCAATTGTTCCACTACCATCTTTACGATGTATGACATCATTCCTACTAGCTAACAACCGTCCGACCACTGTAACAGTGCCATCTGATTTAATTTGATTAATTTCAACCGGTTCTCCTGGGGTATTTACTGTTCTTTCGCCTTCCTCTATCACTACAATTCTAGTAGATTGGTTTATGTTTAGACTCATCCTTCCTTGATACTCATTAACTGAAGCACCCTCAAGTCTTACTATTGATCCAGGATTCAAATTGGGGCTATTTCCCCAATCTTTGTACTGCCAGCGTGTCCTATCGGATCCATTAGACCATGGCTGATCTTCAAGCAAACCGTAAGGTACAACTTTTTCTTCACCTCTAACCATTGTTTTACTAGGATTGTGTGTAATAACTTCTACTTGAATCTCGACATTCTTATCATCGCCAGATAATTCCGACAATTTTTCTACCTTTTTTACAGGTTGAAGTTGTTTTTGTTTTGATTCATTCGTCTTTGGTGAATCTGATTTTATTCCAGTTTCGCCTTGGAAACGTCTCAGGACTGATCTCATTGCATCTGCTGGTGGAATAAGGAAATCCGTCTCATAACGCGCAAAAGCTTCGGCGACTTTTATTGGGTCTGCTTCAGGAACTTGTTTGATTACTTCCTGAACATGCATTTCATATTCAGCAGTCAAGGTTTCCACCTCGACAGGTTGTTTTCTTTATCTAACCCGTCATAGGACGGGTGGTCGGGCTCTCGTGCGGTTTGGTTCAGTATTGACACTCCCTCTCACCTCCGTGGAGCAAGAGGTTTTTGGCGGCAGTCTTTGAACTCACCGGCTAAATATTGATCCCTTTTTGTTCGATTAAGCAGGATTTACACGAAGTTCATCAAACATCAATACATCAGGCACATGCATGGTCCCTGAGGTATAAGATCCCTTTTTTGAAATTGTATTACCAAGAACGACTCGACCTGCTAATGCTTTTGCCATATTTCCAGAAAATCCTGCCTGTGATAATGCACCAACTAATTCACCTGACTCGACACGCAAGATTGTAGACGTCGTAACAGAAAAATCACCACTAGTAGGATTAGCTGTATGGGCGCCCATTACGCTATGAATTATGTAACCATCATTCATTTCTTCAATCAATCTATCACGACTATGTTGATTATTTCTAGAAAGTAAGCTCAAATCTGAGCATCCACAAATAGGAGGTGATGTGTGGCCTGAACGACTAGCTGATCCTGTGCTCTTTGCTTTATCTACACGGCCCTCTGCAACCATTTTTGCTGCATCCCTAGTAGACCAATTTTCTCCTAACAAACGTCCGTTTTCTACTAAATTTCTAGTTTGAGTAGGAATGCCCTCACCGTCTCTCGAACCAGAGGAAGAACCTCCTTCCATTCGTCCATCATTTTTCAGAGAAAGGTGATCTGCAATCACAATCTCACCCATTTTTCCTGACCAAAAGGACTCGTTGCGCGCCATTCTTTCTCCAGACAATGCTGGTGGCGCCACCATTGAGAAAAGGGGTGAAAAAGCATCTGAAGTCAGCAAAACAGGACAATCTGAAGTCTCACCGCCTGGTATCTTATTCCTAGTCACTTGTGACCAATGAACTGCTTTTTCAACTGACTTGGTAATATCTTTAATCAATTTACGAGACGAATCACCCTCATATGAGGATGTAAGTTCGTCATCTTCATCAATCGAAACATGAATTCCAATTCCATGAGAAGTTTGTATCCCGCCATCTTCAATTCCACTACTCGTAACAATTGCGCCTGCAGACGCACCAATCCCAATTCCACCTCCTACTGCAATTGCACGTTTATCTAATTCCACAACTTTTTCGAGCACTATGTCTCCTTGTTCTAGTAAATCCTCAGGTCCAAGATTCAAGATTTGTTTGTCAAGCATACCGCCTACCTTACTTGTTTCTTGATTAGCTGGTAATTCAAACCCAGAGATTGCAGGAGATTTTCTTGCAATACTAATTGCTTCATGCACAGCTCTATCTGCTCCTGATGGATCCACGAGGTGGGCATAACCATACCTCCCCTCTTCAACTACACGAAGGCCGAAACCACCATCTCCTCCGCCTGATGCCATCGAAATCTTTCCAGCTTCGAAATCGAGAGAATGTCCATATCCTTGTGTAGCAAACACTTCCCATTGTTCGATTCCTAAAGTTTCACAACTATTTCCGATTTTTTGTGCGGAATCTAGTAGTCTTTCAACTGCATCATCAGGAATCATGGTCATCCCACCAAAGCTGTCTTTATTCTCATCAATGGCCCACCGTCTCCAACAGGTACAGTCTGACCTTTGCCACAAAATCCAGGTGAACCTAGTTTAGCATCACGTGTTAGTCCATCAACATCTTTGAGAATCTGTAAAGTCATTCCAGAAATACTAACATCTTTTACTGGTCTTGTTAAATTTCCATTTTCAATCAACCATGCCTCCTGAGCAGCAAATTGAAATGAACCTCTTCCAGTATCAACTTGGCCACCACGACTTCCGCATGCATAAATTCCAAATTGTATATCTTCAATCAGTTCATCCAAATCTTTGTGATTTCCACCTTGGATAACTGTATTCGACATACGAACTAATGGATGATGGAGCCCATCTTGAGCTCTTGCTCCACCGTTGGGTTCCAAATCAAACCTTTGAGCAGTCTCACGATGATTTAGATACTCATTCAATACTCCGTTTATTATCAAATTTTTCGGCCTGGTATCAACACCCTCATCGTCAATAGGATAGCATCCATATCCGCCCCTCATTGTAGGATCATCTACAACTGTACAAATATCTGAACCTATTTTTTGACCTAATTTTCCTTCTAAACAAGAATCACCAGCCTGAACAAGGTCTGCTTCACAAGGATGCCCTAGTGCTTCATGGATATACACCCCTGTTAAATCTCTATCAGCAACTAATGGCATTTTCCCAGAAGGTACCCTTTCTGCATTAAGCAATCTCAATGCGGACTCTCTGGCTTGAATACCCATTTGTCCCAAATCACATTTCTCGATAATTTCTAATCCACCTTCTCCGCCGTGCCTCATTCTGTAAGATACGACTCCATCGCCATCTCTTGCAGTTACCATTCCATTAATCAAGGATCGTTGAAATGACCATACTCGATCCATGCCCTCACTTGTAAGCAGTTCAGTATGTATATGCTCATCACTCCAACCTGTCATTGTTGAAACTATTTTTGAGTCATCCCTAGCCTCTGAATCTATTGCAGTCATCATTTCTATTCTGGTATCTAGATCTGTATCTCTTACATCCTTTTTCCCAAGCCAGTGAATCTCATCTTGAATTATTGGTACATCGGCTAATTCAACTCTAAGTTGATTCTTAACCCTACGGTTTGCAACTGCCTTGGCTAGTCTTAATGTTGGTTCAATTTGAGAAACTATTGATGAAATATCACTTGTCGAATGTACTCCCCAAGCACCATCTGCCAATATCCTCAAAGTTGCACCTATTTCCTGACCAGGTATTGCCTTCTCAAGATGGCCATCTTTCAGTGATGCTATGTTTGTAGTTTCACTTACTAAACGTATTTCTGCATAATCTGCTCCCAATGATGTTGCAATATCCAATGACTTGGTTATTTTGTCTTTATCGAGAAGCCTTCCGGTCTCTAAATTAGTAGTAGAAATACTCGGCGAAGCCACGACCATGCTATGCGGTTACGTAGGTGCTCTTTCAACTATTCCCGGATTATCTCAAATCCGCTAAATGTATATGGCCAATTGCCACATCCTCACTAGAACCATTTTCAATACCCATTCTTTCTGCTGAAAACAATTCAATTGAAGGCCTTACTTCTATCTTAGTAAAACCCATTTTATCTACATGTGAATCGAAATCTGAATTCATATCTCCATCAAGGTGTATAATCCAACCTTCAGTATCTCCATTGATTAATCCGGCGCGTTTGAAACTTGCGGAAACATGATGTGTACCTGAAATTAATCTCATAAATTCAGCATCTCTAGAATTTGATTTCATTTTGTCACGCTTATGATTACGATTCATTACTGTTAATGCGACCCATCCATGAACTTCGCTTGCTAATGAGTCACCACATACCAGGACCCATGATGCATCTTCTCGCACATCAATCCATCGCATTACAACTGATCTAGAATCCGTCAATGCCTCAGGAAATTTCACTCGGACACATGGAAATTGAGGTTGGCTCACAACCATCTGGAGAGGATATCACACTTCAATGCTGGCGCTCGCCTTCTAATGGTTCATCATCAGAACGTTTTGGTTTATCTTGATTAGAATTACTCAACTTAGAAACCGATTCCATAATTCTCTCAACCAGTTTGGGGCCCCAGCCTCGTTTAGATTTTAATTTGTCCAAGTCTCTATTTGTCATTTTTAACAAATCAGCAGGAGTCCTAATTCCCATTTTTGATAATTCCCTTGCCCGTGATCTTCCAATATTTCGTACTTGGACCAATTGAAGTAAATCTTCTTTACATCCTGATCTTACTCTCAATCTAACTACATCAATCATTGCTGCCAAATTTGCTACATGTACCAAATGTTCGTCTGCAAAAACATCATCGCGTAACAATACTTCTCTAGCTGCAAGTAACAACCAAGACATCAAATCTACTCTTGAATGGATGTCTCCAGGAGTTACTCCGATTTGTTTCTCAATTTCACGCAATTCTATTTCATTGTACCAAAGTTCAGTACACCATGCGCTTTTTACTAATCCAAGCGCCCTTTCATCAATTGGTGATTCAATCAACAATTCATCATCAACTAATGCTGATTTTTGTCTTAATGGACTCCCAAAGGCTAGTTCTGATGATTTAGCCCAAAATGGTATGAAGTCCGGTGTAGCAGAAATCAAATGGCACAAACCAAACTCTGTTACAGGTAAATCTTTTCTCACAAAACGCCTCACAGCCCTACGTAGGCCTTGAATCATCACATCAGCAGAAAGTGGGTCTATGTACAATTGTGAGATTCTTTCACCCATTGGTGTTGACTCATATTCAGTATTACTTGCCTCATATAATTCCTCATATGTGTAACTAATTTCTGAAGCACGATGAAAGCCAAAGGTTACTTCACTGGGCTCAGTTTTTTTCCGGCCAGATGTCATTACAACCCCAGATGTTGCCTTTGCAACTTGTACCCAATCAGGCGTTTCATCATCCCATGTTTCTTTTTCGGCATCTCCAACAATTTTTCTGCGAATAAATCTTTTATCAACTAACCATCGTAACATTCTATCGATTGTCTCTTGTAAATATGAAGATGTTTGTGTTTTGCCTAGAAATGTTGAATCGAAGAAATCACCAATTGAGGACCTAGTAATCAATCCACCCGTTGCTATTGAAGAAAGAAGATGAAACCTCATAGCTGGTTCTGATGCTAATTTGGAATTTATATCTTCAATAGGTCCGTGAATATATCGTTCAGAAATTTGATCTGCCAAATCAAGGCGGTCTGATCCTTTGCAGTATAGCCATGCTTCACCCTTGGTATCATAACGTGGACGTCCGGCTCTACCTAGCATTTGTCTAACTTCCATTACAGAAAGATACCGACTCATACCATCATCAAATCTCTTCAGATCCCTTACCAACACTCTTCTTGCTGGTAAATTAACTCCTGAAGCTAGTGTAGGAGTAGCACATAGACAGTGAATTAATCCATCCTTGAAAGCCTGCTCAATAATTTTCCTCTGTTGATATTGTAAACCTGCATGGTGAAATGCAACTCCACCTTTTATTGCTTGACAGAGGGAATCTCCCATAGAAGAATTCGAAACTCTAGAAAGATTATCTGATAATTGATTCAGTTTATCAATTTCCTCAGGCGAAGCTTTTGATAACAACTTAAACATCCTTTTCCCTAACTTTGTTGCTTCTGATTGTGCTGACCTCCTAGTGGAAACAAAAATCAAAACTTGACCTTTTTCTGAATATGAATCTTGTAACACTGCCCATGCTGCATGACTTTTTGGACCATCAAGAGTTCTAGGAGGATTAAGAAGTGAGCTATCCGATGTTAATTCATTTTTCTGAATCGCTCGAGGCTCTAAATTTAATTCAGCCAATGTTGAATATTCAAGACTCACCGGCCTCCATTCTGACAATATTAAGTCAGAATCTAGCCAATCCGCTAGATCCTGGCTATTTCCCACAGTTGCTGAAAGAGTAATTATTTGTGCATCTGGACGTAAATGGCGTAATCTGGTGAGGTTTATTTCCATCGTAGGCCCTCTATGTGAGTCGTTTAATAAATGAAATTCATCAGCAACAATTATTGAGACTTTACTAATAAGATCTGGTTTTGAACGCATTAATGAATCCAACTTTTCACTAGTACATACCAATATATCACAATCATCTATCCTTCTAGATTCTCCAGGTGAGTCGCCAATTCCAAGACCAACTTTAAGCCCAATTGCATCACCTAATTCCGTCAACTCATCTCTCTTTTCTGAGGCGAGGGCCTTTAGGGGAACAATATAAATTGCTCTAGAACCTATTTCATCTATCAATAATTTTCTTGCAATCCCCAAAAATGCAACTAAACTCTTACCGCTGGCAGTAGGAATGCACACCATTGTATTCTTTCCAGATATTATTGAAGGCATTGCGTCTGCTTGAGGAGGATGTAACTCTTTAATGCCCCATTTATCCTCTACAAAATCTACAACATTTACTGGTAAATCTAACGCACGGAGTCGACGTTCAGCACCAGCCATGGTATCAAGTGGAGAGGCAACAGTCCAAAAGGTCAGCGCTTATTCAAGCGACATGCTCAAGGGGTGTACCTTTCTGTGAGGCAACATGAGCGGCGATGCAGTGGACGATGATACATTAGTCGAAGAGAGACTTTCTGTATTCAATGATGAACCAGATTTGAATGACTGGTTTGAAGTCATATGTGGTTCTATGATGGCTGCAATTGGTATTTTCCAATTAATCTCTCCTGGAGATTTAGTAGATCCTGATGTAATGCGATGGTTTGCAGCTGGTGTCACTGTTGCTGGTTTAGTATGGGCTGCACATGGAATAAAAGATATGGCAATAAAAGAAGTTCGAAAATCTATTGTTCTATTAGAAATGAGTGGTCAACAAGGTAGTATTAACCATGGACTAATCCGTGATGTACTATTGAATTCAGAAGCATATGCTGACTTTTTGATGCAAGAATATGAAGCTGCATTTGCTGATGGCGTGTTAACTGAGGAAGAATTCTCTGAACTCAAATCACTTCAAAAAGCTCTTGGAATTAGTGATGAAGATGCTGTAAATATTGCATTAGCCGGTGCTCTAAAATCTGCACTTGCAGATGGCAAAGTTACTGATGAAGAAAAAGATATGATTTTGAATGCTGCAGATAAGGTCAAACTATCCAAAGCTAAAAAGAATAAACTCGCAAAAGCATTGGACTCAGGCGAAATGGGCGATGATGTCAAGAAAATCCTAGAATCTATTTCAGACTAATCATACCCACAGATTTTCAGAAGCAATTTTCGACAATATAGCCCTAGCTTTTTTGCGTCTCTTGTTTTCAATAATTACCCCTATTGTTACAAATGCCATACCACCAATTATCCATAAGTATTGAGATTCTACAAGTGAAGATACTGGATTAATTCCCTCTGAATTGACTAACATATTGTGATCTATTTCTTGCTTGGGTTCAATATTTATCTCCAAATCGTCAAATTGACAATCGCACATCGAAATCATGATTCTACTTGGGAACAAATTTTTCTGTATTAATCTCCATCTTCCTTCTGGTATATCGACTGGCCTAGTTGACCAAGCAGGGTCTTTTACCAACCCTATACTTCCTGATGTTGTCATCTCTATATCTAGATTCACAACATTAGACTGAGGTAAATCCTCTACTATCAAAAGTGACTCTAACATCATCAAATCTAGAATAAGTGATCGAGCACTTAACAATATGAAAGACCTTGAATGTGAATCCAATAAATTATCTGTTGAGACTTGATTATTATTTTCTGCAACCTTGTTAAATATCAAACTCTCAATATCTAATTCCTTAATTGCAGGGATATGTAATTGCCATCTTCCATCATCCAGTTGTAATGCTGAGTCAGTAACCAATCTCACTTGCAAATATTCTCCATCTAACATTCCAAATGTAGCACCAACATGCAATGCTCTAGATGATGCAGGTGTACCTGGATGAGATGCATGCCACAATTGATCCAACCGATCATCAATCAACTCATCTAATCCATAATCATCAGTTGAAACTGATTCTCCTGCCATCATCCACATGGGCGAGATTATTCCTCCCAACAATAGAATCAACATTCCAGGCGCTATTATTCCATAACGGATTTTATTCGATGTTGATTCCTTACGGATTTCTATCAATATTCCTATTATCATTGCCAGTGATAATACTAGTATCATGCTTCCTGATGCGCCGTGTAATTCTTCAGAGTTAGTATCTTCACTAATCATTCCTAATTCTGGCCAAATATATTTTGAACCATCGAAACCACTTGGATCCAAGGGACCTGAACTTTCGAATGCTGTAACTCCTGCCCACTGATACGGTTGGAAGGCATTGAGTCTTCCTCCAATACACATTGTGTGCTCACCTGTAGGAAGGGCACGCCATTGCCATGTCATCCTAGTTTGTCCTTCTTCTTGTGTAGCTAACAATTCTGGCGAAGGTGCTAATCTTCTATCTGGCAATATCAAATCAGGTTGGCCATGACTTTGTTCTATTTCTGAAGGCACGTCCTCCCAAAGGAATGTTGCCCTCATAACTTCGTGATTCTCTATTTCAAATTTCCAACAATCTCTATCGTCACCCAATAATGCTCCATAATGATTTTCATCAAAATCAGTCTCTTTAGGTGAAGCGTCAGAAGATGGTTCATCAGTATTTCTAGACTGAATATCTTCAGACCAAATGATATCTAGAAACAAGAATGATGAACCTCTGAGAAATAATTCCCAAGTTCCTGGCCTTTCTAACTCAAATTCCAGTATGATCTTAATTCTCTCACCGGGCCAAAGTAATCGGTCTCCTTCTAAATTCAAAGGCTCGTCTTCTACATAATGTGGCCCTGAAATGCCATCAGTGGGGTTGCTATCTCCTTCAAACTCTAGTATTGTGTTTGACTCATCAATAATAATTGATACAACAATATCTGGGCGTGAAAGCCCAATTATATCGTCCTGATAACGAAGATCAACTTGCAATTCATCAATGACATCTGGCAATAATGCTAATTCACTCTGCTCTGGTGCCATTTCAAACTCAATAACAACTCTCTCTGGTGAAAATGGTGTTGCTGAATTTACTGAACCACTAATACTAGTTTCTCCGGTATGAAATTCTGTTAAACTACACGTGTTTGCATCATCGCAAGAAAACCAAAGTTCGCCACCTCCGTCTTCTGAACTGATGGCAGCATTTGCATATGGCAACATAATTATGCAGAAAAATACAGCTATTATTGCCCTCTGCATAATGTCTTCTCGGATTCATTCATATCTAACTTCTTTTATCATCTTTGAGTAATGGAAATGCGCTGGCTTGACAACACCCTTTGAAAGATATTCATTTTATTGGAATATCTTTCAACGGAACACGACAATGTCTGCACATATATTTGCCAAGTCCCTTTTTCTGTCTAGGATATTCCTTAGAACATTTAGGACATTTCCAAAACCACTTTGCTTTCTTTTTTCGAAGAGTTTCAGTAAATTTAGATCCCATTATTGATGATTCTTTAGATGGCCAAAGTTTTTCTAAATCTCTGAATGTACTATCATGAGCCAGATATCCCAATGCATGAATATATTCATGGTGCAATACCCACGCACCATATGGGGTCCATTCTTGAGTTAGTAGTTCAGGATGAATGTCAATAATATCTACATCTTCAATATTATTTGGTTTGCTTATACCCTTCTTCCAACGTGTCACACCATGACGCTGAGTTGCGTTTCGTCTCAATACTCCTAATTCGATTTTAGTCAGACTAGTGAGTTGTTCCTTACTCCATATTCCCATAGAGGTCATTACTTCAATAACAAAGCAACTTAAATCATTTAATTTCTCTATTTGTTCATCTGAAGGTTTTACCATCTATGACCACCGATGATATGCAGGATGCCCTTCTTTGACTTCGACAAAAAGACCGCTTCCAGTTGCACAAATCTTGTCTCCAGCTGACATCGAAAGAGAGACCTTCACTCTGTCATTTTGCATTTCTTCTATCTGAGCAACAATGTGTAATTCTTTGCCGAAGGGAGTTGGCCTTCTCAAATTGACAGTATAAGATGCTGTAACTGTGCATGGAGGTTGTTCTAAGTTATTATGATCCATTAATGCAATCGCTGCTGCCCAATTACCATGACAATCCAATAATGTGCCTATTATCCCTCCATTAATCATTCCAGGGAATGCCTGGTGTTCAGATGAGGGGGTAAACCTCATCTCGAGGCCGTTTTCTATTCTGTATGAGTCGATTTTTAGCCCATCTGGATTGGCTGGACCACATCCAAAACAAATTGAAGACGGTGCGTATTTCCGTTGCACTCCATGTCCCATATTCTACCACAGTACAACGGGGTTGATTTCTATTACTGTTGCCATACCTTGATGATTGAAGTCGGTATGGCACGACATGGCCGGGAAGAAGCGACGAATAAGAGTCGCACATGAACTACCCAAGACTCGTCGAAAAGCCATAAAAAAAGCTCTTGAAAAACATGAGTCTGAAGCAAGGCCTGATTGGGATAGAACTACATCATGGGGAGACATTAGATTCTTTCGAAGGCGTGTTAAAGTTGGTGAAATGCGTACAATTCACATGCCCTTGCTTGACGTTGATTTAGGAGATCCTTGGCCCATACCAGTTACTGTATTTCATGGGAAAAGGCCTGGCCCTGTAGTTACAATAATTGGAGGCACTCATGGAGACGAACTTACTGGGCCAAGTGCATGTACTAACTTGCTCTCACAAACATTTACTGGTGCTGATGGAGTTCTTGATCCTAGTACAATGGCAGGAACTGTTAGAATTGTTCCTGTTCTTAACCTACCAGGATATAGAATGAAATCAAGATATTTTCCTGATGGGCGTGACTTGAATAGGGCGTTTCCAGGAACTCCAAAAGGCAACACTACGTCTCGTGTTGCTGATAATGTTACTAGAAATTTAATTGATGGAACAGATATCATAATAGACATACATAGTGCTGCCAAAGGAAGATCAAATATGCCGCAAATTCGAGGTGATTTATCTCATCCTGAATCTAACCTATTAGCAAAGGCCTTTGGAATTGAATTGATTCTAGACAGTAGACCTCCGAAGGGTAGTTTGCGTCGTATTGCAAATGAAAAAGGCATAGCTGCTGTAACTTATGAAGGAGGAGGGGCTGATTGGTTAAACCAATACTCTGTAAAAACAGCCGTACATGGATGTCTAAATGTTCTCAAGGCTCTGAAAGTAATACCTGGAAATCCTTCACGTCCAAGATTCCGATTAAATGCAGGAGGTTCTACTTGGTTAAGAGCAGGAGAAGGAGGTTTGCTTGACATGTTTGTTAGCCCTGGTAGCATAATGGAAGAAGGAGATGTTGTTGCTACAATTTCAGATCCTGGAACTCCTGGATTGATGGTTGACATAGTAGCCCCTGAAGATGGATTGATGATTTGCACAGCTACAAATCCGTTCGTAACTGCAGGAATGCCAGTAGGTCATTTCCTCCCAGTTTCAAAGCATATTAAGCTTCTAAAAGGACAAATGGATCACCGAAATAGGCTAATTGTAAACGGTAGCCAGGGTGAACCATTATGGAGAGAAGATGACCACGAAATGGTTGAAATCAATGTTGAAGGTGAATGGGAAGGCGGTTCAGTAGACGCTGAATGGCGAGAAGTAAATGCAGAAGAAACAGAACAAGAAGAAGCCGACGCATAGGTTCATGCATTAAGGAAAGATTTCACAGAATTGTGTACTTCACTATCTTCCATATTTCGGCGTTGACTCTTTGCAACTTCAAACAAATGAGCAACCAACTCATCTGTGACTTCGTAATTATTTTGTTCAAGCCACCATATTATGTTTGATCGACCCGCCATATGCCCTATTCTAATTACTTGTTTTAACCCAAAGTCACCTGCAGGAACTCCAGAATAAACTCTGTCTGCCAACCAATTGTCACCTTTACGCATTGCTTTTATCACAGCCGATGCATGGACTCCAGTACCTGTTTCAAAAGCATCCATTCCAAAGACAGGATAATTTCTAGGAAGTGGGACTTCGATGTATTCGTTTGCCTTTTTCATATAAGCATCTAGTTGTGTTAAATCATTATCAATTACTCCAAGTAATTTCAAATTAACCAATGTCTGATCGAGTGGCGCATTACCTGCTCTTTCTCCAACTCCTAATGCTGTCCCATGTATGACATCGGCACCGGCTTCAACTGCAGCAATATTGTTAGCTACACCAAGTCCTCTGTCTTGATGTCCATGCCAATTTACTTCGATTTCATTACGCTTGTAACCACCATCTTTGATTACTTCTTCGTCAATAAATTGTAATAATTTCTTTACACCATTTGGAGTTACATGGCCGCATGTATCGCAAACACAAAGTCTCCTTACTCCTAATTCCATAGCTCTTTGATAAATTAATTTAACATCTTCTGGTTTGGAACGTGTTGTATCTTCCGTGACAAACATAACCGGTACATCATTTTCCACAGCATATGACACTGCCTTCTCCATTGTTGAAAGAAGTTTTTCCATTGTCCACCCTTCGGTGTATTGCCTAATTGGACTTGTACCTAGAAAGGCACTTGCTTGTATAGGAACACCATGCTTTTCTTGAAGTTTCACCAAGGGTTCAATATCATGCATCAATGTACGTACAGCAGCACCAGGTCTAATCTGAAAATTATTTTCAGTAATGTGAGACACCATAGCATCAATGTGCTCCAAATGGAAAGGACCTGCTCCTGGTAAACCAAGATCTACTTTCTGGATACCTAGAGTTTCCATAAAAGTTAGTAGTTCGATTTTTTGTTCTATTGATGGATTGCGGGCACTTGGACTTTGCAATCCATCGCGCAATGTTTCATCATCAAACCAAACACCATGGGGGTGATTAGCTGGATTACGATTCAACTCATATTCAACAGTGTTCCAATCATAAATCAATGAACTCTCTTCCATGACAATGCCTCCAAACCGGGTCCGAACAAATGCCCACAGTATCAATTCATGTTTGAAGGCGTCGCTAAATTGAAATCATTCTTCTTCGCCAGAAATTGCATCATTTTGTTGAGATGCTTCGAATTCTTCACGATCTATTACGCCATCTTGGTTAGTATCCATCTCGTCAAATTTGTCAGTATTGTCAATTAATTCTGCTGGTAATCGGGATGAGAAAATAAGTTCATCTACAAATCCGCCTTTGTCTTTATTGCGTAATTCCATAATTCTAGTTCCACGTGTTGCTTTACCAGTAGTTTCTTTTGTTTGTGATACTGAAAGCCTAATCATCATACCTTTCTTCGTTAAGAGGAACAAATTATCTTCTAAATCAGGAATAATTCTAACACTGATTATCTCATCGCCATGATCTTCATCTAACTTCATTGTCCTTACTCCTTTCGCACCAGGACGTGTAGATCTATAACCATCTGTTACCATCTTTACTTGGCCTTCATCATCTAGTCTTTGATTTCCATCTCTGTCTAAATCAGGTATTCTTTCTGCAGTCCCAAGGCGACTTCTCTTCGCCATTCCTAATTTGGAAATTGTGAGAATTTGTGCATCGCTATCATCAACTGCAATCATGCCCACTACATGGCCACCTCCTGAGCCTTTTCGGTCACCGACTTTGATTCCATATACTCCACCTGAGACACGTCCAGATGTGCGTATTGCTGCACATTTGAAGCGGCTTGCATAGCCTGTGCTAGAGATCATAACTATGTCATCAGATTCTACTGATGAACGAACATTGACCAAAGAATCGCCATCTAGTTTGAATCTAAGTGCATACTTTCCATTTCTATTAATTCTAACATATTCATGTAAATCTGTCTTCTTGATAAGACCACATTTAGTTGCAAATAATAGGTAATATCCTGAAGGGGGTCTCTTTTGTCCATCTTCAAGTTTAACTTTAATGCATTTTTCAGTTACTTCATCGACTAAATTCTTAGAGATGGGGAGAATTGTAACTATGTCTTCTCCTTCCTGTAATGATCCTAAGAGGTTGCGGATATGTGTGCCTCTACTATGTCTACTTCCTAACGGCGTTTCCCATGCTTTAAGACCATAAACACGGCCCAAATTAGTAAATATCAACAATCTATCTTTACTGAAGCAAGTAACAATTGATTGTGGCGAGTCTTCATCCTTTGTCGCTACGCCTTTGAGGCCTTTTCCTCCACGATTCTGTACACGGAATGTCTCGACAGGAACATGACGGATGTAATTGTCATCTGTGAGAGTTATGGCTATAGCTCTCTCTTCAATCAAATCTTCTCTATCCATTGAAAGCGGCATTGGATCTATGTGTGATCTTCTTTCATCAGCATGACGATCAACCATTGTCCCCAGTTCTGTTAACAAAATTTCTAATCTACGGGGGCGTGAATCGATAATGTCCTTAAGATCTTTAATGCGCAGTTGTAGGTCTGAATATTCATTCTGGACTTTTTCTACATCTAATCGACTTAATTGATATAATCTACGTTCTGCAATTGCTTTTGCTTGTGGTTCAGTAAAATCAAATGCTTTGATGCTACCAATTGTTTCATTGCCCTGAAGAACTGTCTCAAATTGTTCACGACTTGCACTAGCTTTACCCACTGCAATGACATCATCAATACGATCTTGTGCCTTAACAAGTCCTTCCAAGATATGAGCCCTAGCCTCTGCTTTATCCAAATCGAATTTTGCTCTCCTCTCGATTACTGATTCCCGATGCGAAACATAAGTATGAAGCATAACTGGTAAAGTTAGTAAAACAGGACGGCCATCTAAAATTCCCATCATATTTGCAGAATAGGATTCTTGCAATCTACTTGATTTGTACAATTGATTCAAAACAGCGTGTGGATCCGCATTATTCTTCACTTCGATTACAACTCTGATTCCTTCCTTTGAGGACTCGTCCCTAATGTCACGAATGCCTATGACTGTACCTTTGTTTACTAAATCAGCTATATGCACCAACATATCTGCTTTCTTGACTTGGTAAGGGATCTCATGAATGATGATTCGTTTTCCTTTAGAATCGTCAAGTACATCACACTTGGAACGAACATGGAATCTTCCTTTTCCTTTTGTATACATATCATAGATTCCATCTATGCCATGTATTGTTGCACCTGTAGGGAAATCAGGGCCTTTTACATGCTCCATGTACTCTTCTATAGAAATATCTGGTATTCCTTTATTAGCATCTCCTTCTTCTAAGATTGTATTTACATGCAACCTAACTGCTTCTGAAACTTCAGTCAAATTGTGAGGGGGTATTCTGGTTGCCATTCCTACTGCAATACCATCGCTTCCATTTAGTAACAAATTGGGTAATCTCGCTGGCAAGACGGTCGGTTCTTGTTCAGAATCATCGAAATTTGGTTGAAAATCGACTGTTTTTTTGTCAATATCCTCAAGCATGTGTTTCGAGATTCTATCTAATCTGCTTTCTGTATAACGCATAGCTGCAGGTGGATCTCCATCAATTGAACCGAAATTTCCTTGTCCATCAATTAGAGGATAGCGCAGTGAAAACTCTTGAGCCATCCTAACCATTGTATCATAGATTGATTGGTCACCGTGAGGATGGTATTTACCCATCACTTCTCCAACCGAACGTGCTGATTTACTGAACTTCTTTTCAGAAGTATGTCCTCCTTCATGCATACCATACAACACCCTCCTGTGTACTGGTTTCAATCCGTCTCTAGCATCGGGTAAAGCACGACCAATAATTACAGACATTGCATAATTTATGTAGGATGTTTTCATTTCATCATTTAATGGCCGATTAAGTAAATTCTCGGACTGTATTGCATCTCCGGTATCTTCTATATTTTCTTCAGATGTCAAGGTTAGTCACCTCCTTTGCATGCTTCTCGATAAACGCTCTTCGATCAGGAACATCTTCTCCCATCAAAATCTCAAACATTCGATCTGAAGCTTCCGCATCCGCCACTGTGACCTTTAGCATCGTTCGAGAAGCAGGGTCCATCGTAGTCTCCCACAATTGTTCTGGATTCATTTCACCCAGACCTTTGTATCTCTGTACGCCGATTTTTGCATTTTCATTATCTCCTCTTAACTCTAATAACAGATTATCTCTCTCTTCATCAGAGAATGCATATTTGCTTACACGACCTTTGGAAAGTTGGTAAAGTGGTGGCTGCGCTATGTATACATGGCCCTCTGTTATTGCAGGGCGCATAAACCTCCACAAAAAGGTCAACATTAGAGTACGAATGTGTGCGCCGTCAACATCTGCATCTGTCATAATTATTATTTTGTGATAGCGCAATTTTTCAGGATTGAATGCCCCCTCGTCTTCTTCATCATTTCCTACGCCTGCTCCTAATGCCCTGATCATTGTTTGAATTTCTTGGTTTTGGAAAACTTTTGCGACATTGTGCTTTTGTCTTTCGACATTCAATATTTTCCCCCGTAGAGGCAATATTGCTTGTATTCTACGGTCTCTACCTGTCTTAGCAGAGCCGCCTGCAGAATCTCCTTCTACAAGGTAAACTTCACACTCAGTAGGGTCGCGTGATTGGCAATCTGCTAATTTTCCAGGCAATCCGCCGCCTTCCAATACCCCTTTGCGGCGGGTTAAATCCCTAGCCTTACGTGCTGCTTCGCGTGCTTTAGATGCCAGTAATGCTTTATCGACTATTGATTTGGCTACTGAGGGGTTTTCTTCAAAGAATTCCCCTAGCTTCTCATATACTACCGTCTGGACAATACTAGTTACTTCGCTACTTACCAATTTATCCTTTGTTTGGGATGAAAATGAAGGATCAGGGTGCTTTACGCTCACTACTGCAGATAACCCTTCACGAACATCTTCACCCGATAATGAGTCTCCTTTCAGAAGTTTTCTTTTCTTGGCATAAGTATTGACACAACTAGTCAAGGCTGTTCTCAAACCTGACATATGAGTGCCTCCATCTCTATTTCTGATAATATTTGTATAACAAAGAATAGATTCACTAAATGCATCAGACCATTGCAGGGCTAATTCAAGCGTGACAAGGCCTTTTTCAATTTCTTTACCTCCCTGTATAGTTATTACTTCATCATGTAAAGATTCTCTACGCTCATTAAGTTGAGTGACGAATTCTGCCAATCCTCCCTCGTAATGGTGTTCGACTCTATGCTCTTCTTCGGAACGCATATCTGAAATTATGATTCTTAATCCTGCATTCAAAAAGGCGGTCTCTTTCAGCCTAGTATTGATTTGTTCGAATTCAAATTCTGTAACTTCTGTGAAAATTGATAAATCCGGCTTGAATGCAATAAGCGTTCCAGTGTCGTCGCAAGTTCCGATTTCAGCAAGAGGAGCCACAGGAACTCCGGCTTCAAATCTCTGGAAATGGACAACCCCGTCGCGATGAATCGTAACATCCATCCACTCCGATACAGCATTCACTGCTGAAACTCCCACGCCGTGTAATCCTCCTGAAACTTTGTACGAGCTATTGTCGAATTTTCCTCCAGCGTGCAGTTTTGTCATTATCACTTCTGCTGCCGAAACACCATAATCCTCGTGTAATCCAACTGGTATTCCACGTCCAAAGTCACGTACTGAAAGAGAATTATCAGGATTAATTGTGATTTCTATCGACTCGGTATATCCTGCCAAATGCTCGTCGACGGAATTGTCAACGACTTCCCATATACAATGGTGTAAAGCTGTTCCATCATGCGGATCTCCCAGGTACATCCCGGGGCGTTTCCGGACTGCTTCTAGGCCCTCAAGTACTTGTATGCTATCTGCGCTATAATCGTCTGACATGTAAACACCTATTTTTTTAATTTTTAAAGTTAGAAAATATTAGTAGTAAATAACAATTTTAATTGATTTTATTATGAGTTTGAAAAGTGTATTTATTGTTGATGATTAAGTATCATAAATCGTTTTCAGTGGCCTTTCTAACTTGCGGACTCCGACCCTAATATAGAGGGTGTAATAGGGGGTATATCAACATACTCTTTTGACTCCAATTATTTGTGCTTATTTTAGCAATTTTATCGGGCTGAGAATTGTCATTTTCCAATAAAAATAAGTGTTAAATCAATAACAATCAAAGACAAGTGCAATCGTAAGCGTTAATGAAGAAGGGCAGGTCGCCGAAGACATGGCTGACCCGAAAGTATGTGTCTCACTCGATGGTATTACCGTTGAGGAATTGACCGATGAAGCAGCCCGTGCCAACCTTGCTGGTGCAGATATGGTGGAAATTAGGTTTGACAGGATGTTTTTAGTTCGACCCGACCCTACAATAACAGAAGAGGAGGAAGGCGAAATTGTTGCAATGGCACCTGAACAAGATTGGGACACAAAAGATTACTCAGCAATTGACATAGATGCAACAATCGCTTCTCTAAAAGAGGCTCTGCCGCTTCCAGTTGTTTTCACAGTAAGATCTGTATCCGAAGGAGGGTTCTTCCCTGGAGTTGAAAAAGAACGTTTAGAAGTCCTATCTAAGGCTATTGAATCCAACGTTTCGTGGATTGATTTAGAATTGTCAATTAAGGATTCTGCGAGAAAGAAGCTTGTCGATGCTGCAAAAAAGAATGGTTGTAGCATTATTGCTTCTAGACATGACATTAACAATACACCAGATAGTGAAGAGATTGTACAATTTGTACAAGATAACGAGTCGAAAGGCGACATAGTCAAATTTTGCTCAACTGCTCACTCACACTCTGACGCTTTACAAGTTGTTGAAGCAGCATTTACACTCAAAGATTCTGGACTTTCGCACAGCCTTATGACGCTCAATAGTGGAGGAGATTGGGTCAGATTACATGCACCAATACTTGATCAAGCAATGGTATATGCTACACTTCAAAATGACTTCAAATTAGCAGACAAGGGCTTGATAAATGTTAGAGACCTTCGCGATGCCTGGACTCTACTGGAGTACTAACTAGGTCCTGATTCATCCCTATATTCTGAATCCGATTTTTGTTCTAATGATGGAACTAAACCGCTAGTTGATACTTGGTTATCAGAGATTGTCACATCCAATCCAGCAGACATATATCTCTTATTCATGATCATAGGTATGGCCAATGTGCCAAACATAAACAACATGCAGGTCAGTGAAACCGACCAAGCTGGAAGAATTGTACCTCTGTCTTCTGAAACAATAGAAACAGTTGCTGCGATTGTCGATTCTGGTATTGCATCATTATTATGAGAATTATTTGTATTGTCAACTACTATGTGGAAATATTCTATTGAATCTCCTCCGAAAAGTCCACTATATTCTTCAGGCCCATCCAAAGAAATTGAGAATGAGACTTGATCGGTATTCTCATATTGGTGTGAATCTCGGTATGACCTCCAACCAGTCAAATCGAAGGATCTCCATTCAGGAGAAACATCGGAAGTATCAACCGAATCACTCCATTCGCCCCACCAGGCGCCATGCCTCGCATCATATGACGAACTATATCGATCCCATTGGTTAGTTGTTAGCAAATATATGTCAGCTTTTGGATTACTGCTATCTCCTGTCTCACCTGTAGATTCAATTGTTACACAGATAGTGGTTCTCTTAGTATGATCTAAATTTACTTTCAAAGCACCTACTGCATCATTTCCAACAAGCATTGACCACCTAGTATCGATAACTATCGGCTTAAGATAATCATCATGCCAATATGTCATCCATTCTTCTTCAGGACCATCGTATTCCTCAAATGAATTGGGGAGATCACTTTCTTCACCATCATCAGAATCTTGGTTGTTTTCGCCACCATTGCCTCCTTGGTTCCTTCTTGGAGGTTCTCCTTCATCCCACTCTGTCCAGAACCCCTGATTAACAGGGACTTTTGCTTGTCTGACAACTGTTTCATTCCATTCAGGAAAACTAAAATTGCCTTCACAAGGATCAGAGGCTGCTGTTGCTGCAAAACTTGTTTCCAATTGAGGAGAGATTAGAGGCATCAGCAAAATTATTGAAAACAGAATCGCAATCCTACACTTCACTAATACACCCCCTACGGGGGTGGTTCACAGTCGAGGGTTAATCTCCTTTGCCTTCAGCGACGCCTACGAAGAGGCCTTACATAACCAGAAGACTCACTACGGCGTTCTTCCTTGGAAAGTATCTTTGGAGCTGGAGGGGGTTTATGTTGATCTAAACCTAATACTCCTCCGAATGATTGCACCTCTTCTACGTCGTAAGTTTGTGCTGCCTGTTCAGCTTCCTCTTCGACTTCAGTTGGGCTTCTCATGACTGCCCATCCTAATATCAAAACTGCAACAATCAATGCGAGAACCAAAAAGGATTCACTACCAGCTTCAACTAACCAGTCCTTCCAATCTTGTAAAGAGAAATCTGACAAGCTAGGAGGCTCCTTGCTTTCGGCTAATATTGTCACTTCGTAGTCTTGTGTTGAGCAGACTCCCATACCATCGCAAACAGATAGGCGTAGCGTGCTTAATCCAACTTCATCCCAACTTCCTGCAATCCTTATTCCATCTGCTCCAGAAGGTGTTTCCCAATCGTCATCTACAATTCCATTCATATCTGAATCGTAATCAATATCGTACTCCCACCTAACTGTAATCTCAGAAGAAACTCTCTCATCACGATCTGTATACAATCCATCATTTACATCAAGGTCTCGCCAAATAACATATTCAGCAAGTGCCTCCGAATCGGTAACGTTAGCATTTAGAGCAACAGATTCGCCAACTCTAATTTCCTCTGGCAAAATAATTTCATGAATTACAGGGGCTTCATTGACAATAATAGTAAATGTTGATCTTGTTACGTCTCCAGTCAAATAAGAGTCTCTTACAGTCAATGTAACCTTGTATGTTCCAGACCTCTCATAGTGATGCCAAGGCATTGATTCGTGTGAAATAGGTGTTGCATCACCAAAATCCCAAGAATACTCAACTATGCCGTTCCAATCTGAATGATTTGATTCCAATGGAACAAATCTACCTTCGTATTTTCTATCACCATCTCTAGTTCCTGCTGAATCAAAGAATAACATCTGATCTACTGTAGTTACAACGTTGCCATCATCATCAAAGGTATGAGACCATCCAGAAGGTTGTGTTCCTTCAGCCATTGGTGTTGAAGAATTTATCAACACGCCATTTAACCATGCATCTAATATCCTTACTTGGATTACTGGCTTGGGATTGTTAATACGTATTGTCAGCTTTCTCTCTTCACTTACTTGGCCACTCTCATCAATTACAGTTAGAATTACCCAATGCTCTCCGGGTTCTGTAAAGTTGTGAGTAACTAATGACTTATTGGACTGGATACCATCTGAGAACTCCCATTGGAATTCTAAAACGCTTGAGTCACCACTGGTTCCATCTGGATCATAACTTTCCCTTCCATCATATGTATAAGGAACGTCAACTTCACCATCTTCGTATCTAAAATCAATTTTTGGACTTCCAGCAGATGAGCTATCTCTAACTGTAAATTGTGCAACTGGATGTTGATTCAATACATTTACAAGAATTAGAGTGGATGAAACGTTGCCATCATCATCAGTTACTGTTACACTAACATTTTTGAGACCTTCTTTATTCCATGCAGCTATAGGATTTTGTTCATTGGATAATAAATCTACAAATAAATCGGTTCTATCCAAAATACCGCCTTCAAGATTTACACCTTCTTCGAAGGCCCATGTCCAACTTACTACATCACCATCTACGTCTTCAAAGACATCTGGCAAACTTAGTGGAGTATATGTTTCAATAGTTAACATATCATTAAAAATCTGACCAGGTGCACGGTTTCTTACAATTATTTCAATTACTTTACTAACCGTATTAACACCATCTGAAATCCAAAGTGTAAGATTGTAACTAGTTTCCCAAGTTAATCCGTCAGCCCACAAATGATTAGCTTGAGATAATCCTTTACCTCCTTCCAATGATCCATCGCCCCAATCCCACGTAAAAGTTAGATGTGAAATCGGTACATTGTCAGAAGTTCTGCTTGCATCAAACAATATTCTCTGCCCAGTCAAGATTGTATAATTATCTTCAATGATTTGTCCAGCCACAGTTATCACTGGGATTGGTTCGGAAGAATCTGTGATGTTTATTTGCTTGATATCAGTTAAGGACCATGTTCCTCCACTATCTTTTACTCTCAATGATACATTGTATTGGCCTACGTCTGTAAACGATCTTACTGGGCTCTTGAGGCTTGAAGTGTTACCATCATTATAATCCCAAGCGTAAGCAACTGGTAAATCTAGATTAGGAAGTGTATTGTTATCATATGATAATCCCCATGCATCGAATCCATCACCCATGAATTGAATATTGTCCCAAGTCTGGGCTTCTACTGGGTCGATACTTGAATTGGCCACAGGAGCCATGTTATCAAGATAGATAGGACTTGATTGTACATAATCAATTACATCACCAAGCATATCTCTCATTGTTAAATCAAAGGAATATAATTCTGAAGATGGTGAAGTGAACCAAAATTGCGTGGTTACAGGAGAACCCCCCCCTGCCTGTACTCTTGATTGAATAGTGTCTACAATCACTCCTGAACTGTTTTTTGCTTCTATAGTTACATCTAAATCTTCAAAGAATGCATTTGATAAAACATCAAAGCCTAATTGTATAGTGTCAGTCAAAGAATCTCCATCTCTGTCGCTACTCGTACTTCCATTCATCGTCAACTCTGCTGGTGAAGTAATCCTTGCTGCTTCAACATCAATAATACCTTGAGGGTAAGAACTTCCACAAGAAGTATAATCACAATCGCCTTTATTTGATGCAAACCATGTAATCGCCCAAATTTCATCTGTAACATTTCCAAAGCCTGGAACTAAGGCAGTACCTACAGCTCCATTGAAATTGATATCAGAACGTGTATAGGTTCCATCTGTAGAAGCTCTACTCATAATTACCCCATCCATGCCAACTTGATCCCCTGTGAATCTCATTGTAAGTGGTGCTGGTGCTGCCCCCCCCGGTATGAATTTGAAAACACGTACACCCCATCCTTCTATAGAATTCCCTGTAGAAGTCCAAGGCGCCATCCAATCTGAATTTGTATCTGCAGGTTGAATCCTACAAAAATCACTAGAACCACATACAGGCGTCAAGTATAGATTTGATAATCCATAAATTCCCTGATCGCTGTCCAATGTCGAAGCAATTGTGAAATTTGTGAAAATATCAATATAATTTCTTCCGATTACACCTGGATTAGCATCTATTGGATTCCTAGCTAAATTCTCAATTGCTACCCCTCCAGTAGCCGAATCTTGCACTAATTTTCTAATTGCAGGGCCTCCTCCCAAGTGATCTGCAAGATACAATAAGAAAATGAATCCACCTCCATAATCTGCAATCCTTTGATTCCACCATCTTACAGATGTTTCTGAAGCCTCAGTCCAAGCATTGACGTGCCCGTATAGTGTGGAAGAACCTCCGAAACAAAGGAATGCTGCCATATCTGCAGCTCCTTCATCAATCCAAAGATTCTCATAAGGATCTAAAGCATTATGTAACAAATGTTGCAACTCATGTGCAAGTATTACTTTCGACCAAGTAAGAGGTGCATCGTCAATATCGATAAAAATTGCTTCTCGGGATGATGACATTCCCGGAGCGAAATAGCCTCCTGTATTGTATGCGCCATCAATAGCGTAAATCACAACTTCAATCTGACAATTATTGTCTACGTCTGGAGCGGCAATTCCTCTTCCATCAAAATAATCCTTTCCAAAATATGACATTAGGGTAGGATATACTGTTTGATCCCAAGTACTTGCCCAATTATTCAATATGGTTGATGATAAAGTCCTTCCATCTTGCACCATAAATGCAGCAGTTGAAGTGGTTTTCTTTACTGTGACATCAATACTTCCTCCAGAAGTTGGCACATTCAAAGAATCCCCAGTGCTGTATGGAGTGCAAGCTCTGCCACTTGTAGAAAGGGCTTGAGGAGATGTCGAAACATCGACTCCCGGCATTCCTTGGTCAACCCATGCATTCTTCATTAAACGAGTTGCGCTGTACAACTTTTCATCTGAATCAGGAACCATATAGGGGTGTGCTTCAGAATATACCATCTGGTTAATATCACCAAATACCGGTTCGAAATTCTCTATTACATCTCCGGGTGGAGAATCGCCATCTGCACTCACAAAAGGTGCCAATGTAGAGACCAAGAATATCAAAACAATTGCGTATGCTTTAGTAGAGCGTGGTTCAGACATTTTCTAGTCCCCAATGAATCGCAGTGCTGCGTTCAAAATAAGCGAGTTGAAATGAGGTATTTAAGAGTCAGTAGACGTGGCATCATACATGAGGGGGAGTTGTATAGTCATTATACTGCTATCAGCATGCCTAATCCCTTCCATGCATTCATCAAGTGAATTTGTCATAGATTCGGCTGACTGTTCAACTGTAGATGAACTTAGTTTCAATGGAACTCTTGCAAATGAAAGCGTATACTATCAAACTTCTTTAGGACCAAGAACTCCTGGCTCAGTTGCTAGCCAGGCTCTAAGACAATCTATCAAAGAAAATTTGACTGGTTGGTCAATAACAGAAAGTACACACCATGCTGATGGGATGGTACTGACAAATCTTTATGCCACATGGAACCCATACGAATACAACAATTCAATTTACTTGGCTGCACATTACGATACTAGAGATCGTGCCGAAAGGGATTCGAATGAAAGTATGAGAGATGAACCAATACTTGGCGCTAATGATGGAGCTAGTGGTGTTGCGGTATTATTAGAATTATCAAGACACATTCCAGCAATGAACCTTTCACATAGCGTTACACTATTTTTCACAGATGGTGAAGACCAAGGAGTTACTCCCTCGTTCTTAGGAGCAAGATCATGGGCACAAAATTTGACTGAAGAAGAAGCTGAATCGATAGAATCATTCATACTTGTAGATATGGTAGGTGATGCTTTTCTAACAATCTCTCCTTCCTACCCAGGAAATCAAACTGCATGGAATAGAACAATTCAGGTTGCTAATTATATGGATAGTTGTGGACATAACATCAATCAGTCGTTTGATTCAAACGATACTGAGACTGTTTATGATGACCATATCTGGGCAATGGCTAAAGGAATACCGTCGATTGATATTATAGACATAAAATATGGTGAAGGTTCTGAGGCTTTTGAAGGGCACTGGCACACTCACAATGACACACATGACAAGGTTAGTGCCGAATCCTTAGAGACAGTTGGTCAATTAGTAGAAACTGGATTGATAACTAATGCGTGGATTGGTATTAGAACTCAAGAAATTATATCTGAAAATGAAACAATAATTGACAATACTACTGAAGAAACTGGTGTTGAAATAAACGAAGATGATGATGAAATTGTAAAAGGAAATTCAATTATTGGTTCAATTATTTTCGGCATTGCAATGATTGCTTGTTCCATTGTGGTATGGTCTTCTTTCGCGGATAATAAAGGGGAGGGGTGAAATCCGCGCACATCCTCGGGTACAAATAGCGGAGTGCTTTTCATGACTGAAGAAAAGGCGAACAGGCTTGCAGCGTTGCGAGAACGTGTTCGTGACAAGGTATTCCAATCGAGAATGGATAAGCGTCGAAGAGAAAAGGCTGCTGAAGATGAAATTGTAGTTGTTGCTCCTTCTCGTGAAATTGAATTTATTGAATTAGAATCTGAAGAAATAAGTGATGGTGAAAGACGTAGGAAACTTGCTTCTGTTCTGGTAATGATTGGTGCCCTAATGGGCATGGTTTCTGGAACTCTAATCTTGCAAGGAAATCCATCTGATTTACTAAATTCTACTTTGTTGAAAGAAAATGAAGTTTTAGATGTACGAGGGTTAATCATTGATGGTGATGGTTACGCCATAGAAGGCGTCAACATTGAATTAATAGATTTGGAAACTGGAATACTCATACAATCTGTGGAGAGTAATAGTGATGGAAGATTTGGAATGAATGGTGTTACTGTAAAGGATCATCAAATAACGCTTAGTAAAACGAATTATACTTCTGTAATAAGAAACTTCACAACGGAAAAAATTGAGATGGTTTTTACTATGAATATAGGTGAAGAGGTGCCACCAGAATATGAAGAAACTAGAAATAAATCAGGTGGCTGGTCTATGGAAAATGCTGTTGCCCTTGCAACAGTGGAAGGTTTGTTCACAATAGGTTGTGCACTTGTAGGAGCTCATGCATCATTTGAAATTAGGCGTGCAAAGAATTATCGCAGAACGCAAAAGCTTTGTTGGGTCGCACTATTTAGCAGAGGATTGATTATCTTTGGACCAGCATTAATTTTGACAGGAATGATATTGTTGGTCATGAACAAAGATGAATTTACAGATCAAGGGGAAGAGGAGGATAATTAGAGCATGTACCTCATTACCGTCGAAGGAGGCGACGGATCTGGCAAGGGCGAGGCTGTCAGATTGCTGACTTCAATAGTCAAACGCTTACCTTTCCCTAATGTTCATGTCACACATGAACCAAGGAGACATAGTGAATTGGGTAAACTAGCTTTGAAGGCTGTAAGCAAAGGAGACCATACTCCTTTGCAAGAAGCTGGTCTTTTTGCTGCTGATAGAATAGACCATTCTCATACTTGGATTAAACCGAAATTACAAAATGGTGATCTTGTAATTTCTGATCGCAACATACATTCTTCTCTTGTCTATCAAGGAGTTGTTGGAGAACTTGGTCTCGAACAAGTTGCATCTATGAATTCTGCAGCAATGATACCTGATCTTGTTATTTGGATTGATTGTGACCCTGCCAAAGCAATGAAAAGGATACAATCAGGTACTTTGAGGATGGCAGGTCAAAAACAAGAATATTTCGAAACTACGGAGATACAAACGAAGATTCGTGCAGGTTTTGCAGGTATTTTGTCTGGCGAGTTAGAATCCCCTCCTCCATTTAACAAATCATGCATAGTTGGGCCGATTTTGAATGAAAGTGGTTTAGATGAACTTGAAAAGGAACTTTCATTGGCGGTTAGGAAATTTTTCAATCGACGACCTGAACCTCTCAATGTAGATTTAGATGAAGTGGACAGGCATCTACTGAAGAGGCTTACTTCAGGCGTACAAACACAACAAAGATTACCGGGAGCTCCTGTAAAACATATTTCATTATTAGAAGATTGGTTAGATGGATATTCTCCTGCACATTGGATGCACCTGGCAGAGGAAGAATGGGATGAAAAGAGAGCGAGGGAATCTGATGTTCCTTCAAGGCCTATAGCGCATGCTTCGTGGGCAGTTTTGGGTACTCTTTCCCTAACTGATACTACAGATGTTCCAAAATTACATGGTCAACTAGGGCCTGCTAGATCTGTAACAAAGAGACATACTCAAAGGATGGTTAAATGGTTAGAACAGGAAAGATGGATACATCGACAACAAAGTCATGTGCCATTTGCAGAAGCACAAATGTTCAAACTACGTAAAAGTAGACTTGGCTATGGGAGACTTTGTCTTGCAATGTGGCCGTTAAGAACTGCTTTGGCGAGTTGGCGTAGAGCAAATCCTAATCGAGAATGGAAATTTGCATTAAATGAGATTCTTGTAGGCAATGATGAAAAGAAGCCTTCTCCTTCTATCAGAAAAGCGATTCAACATGTCATTGAAAGATTAAGTTTGATTTCAAGTGGACACGCTGAATGTCCTGTGCCACAAAATTTGGAAGAATTACTAATATGGTGGTCCATGGAGCCTCCAAAATGATTACTCCTCTTCGCTAACAATAGTGAAACTGCAACCTAAAGGCAGCACAACCTTACTTGCCTTCATGTCAAAACCACTTGGCTTAGCACTAAATCCAGCACCTATATATGCTCCAATAAATAAACCAAATGGGATTCCAGTTACCAATCTCATAAAAGCATTTGATTCATAAGAAGTTAGCAACATTTGCGAAAAACCATCAATAGCCATTGGCACTGCACAGATTGCAAGTAATGCAAACATAGATTTTAGTCTGTAATCATTTTTGTAAATGAATTCGACACGATCATCGGGAAACATTGACAAAAAGGTATCTCTAACAGTCCAACGATTTATGCCTCTTCTACTAAACACATATCCTCCCAGAGCTAAACCAAAGAAGATTCCAACATCTCTTACGCACATTGGCATTTGGTTACCGTTTATTGACCAGGATCGTTCTGCTTTGTTGTGGCAATTTAAGTCGCCAAACGCATAGATAAATGCAGCATATGGGTCCAAATCAGTCCATGCAAAAGTCCCATATTCGCTTTGATTATGCCCTACTGATCCAAATTGCGTTTCTTGTGGACCATCCTGTACATTCCCCCAGGAGTCATGTGTTGCGTAATCGAATGCATTTGCTTTACCGGATAATTTTGGCACAGTTCCTTCATCCAAATATAACGGTACAATAAACATTGAAAGTAGTATGAATCCACTAATTCCGTATACCCATGTGCCTATCTTTTTCTCACGGCGACGGTCAGGGAGTCCATTCCTCTGCATTGCATTGCCCCAGATGGATTTAGGGGATATGTTTTCGCACTATTAGTTCACCGTATGTCCATGGAGGAGAGAGTCGGGTTTAGGCGCGGGCTTTCTGCTGCAGTGGTATTAGGGCTATATGCAGGTTTTATGTTAGCAGTTGGTGCATCTGTTATTTTTGATGAGGATGCATTGCTCAATGCAGGTATACTCTGGGCGCTTACAATTGTAATTTCATCAATTGTATTAACTCCCATATTGGCAATGGGAAGAAAAAGGGGAAGGAACGATGTTGATGAAGATGTATCTGCACTGAGAAGTGCCCTTGAACCTTGTAATCAAGGAATTGGTGGTTGGAGAGCACTTTCACATGTAAGGGGAGAGGGTTTTGGTGTATGTGTCTCTTTGACAGACATGAAAAATCCACTACCAATAATTGAAAACGCTTTAACAAAGGCTGATGAAATCAGAATTATTTTCAGATTTGCCAAAGGTGATTTAGATCTAAGGACGAAAGTCCTCAAACATCTAGAGGCGAACTATCCTTCTTCACGATTACAGAAGAGAACTCGGACGATTAGTGTAATGCCTGAGAATTCTATAGATAAGGCTGTTATAGTCACGCGAACTATGATGATTGCACCGCCATTGATGGTCGGTGGCGCAGTAGCTTTTTCTTCTATAACGCCCGGAAATATCTCCCTAATAATTGCAGGAGGGGTTGCTGGATTGATGTTATCACTCCTAATTACAACCAATAAAGGAAGGTAACTTTTTGTTTTATAGTTCGTAACTAATCACGAGCTTATCCGTGAGTTGGAATGCAATAAACATAAGAAAAATGAAGACTCCAATGAATTTGTGATATGATTTCGAATCTGTGAAAACCGCACCTATCGCAGCACATCCTACAATAGAAGGCATGATTGTCATTGGACCAATCATCGGCTCCCCAAATAAGGTATAATTGACCACAGCTGAACTGAAGAGAGAGAATGCAACAATCGAGAAGAATGCTTTGTGAACCGAATAGTAGTGAGTCTCTAACTCGATGATCCCCTCGTCAGTTGCTTTTGGTAATACTAGAGTTGTGAAGAAGTAAATAGAAGAGAGGTTCATCACAAGGAACCAGTACTGAGCATATGTCCATTCGATTAGATCAATGGAAAGGCTCCACAGGCCCCACCAAGTGAAAATAGCCCACATGATCACAGTTACGACCCAAAGCGAGTTGAGCCAATAAGTCTTGACACGTTTGCGAATCTCGTACAAATCAGATACGGCTCCGAAAATATGCGTGAGAGTAAGACCGAGAATCAGCGAGCAGAATATAGTGACGAACTCAAATGGAGACATCTGCACGGCTATCGTATAGTGTTAGCAATAGGCGCCATATAATCATAACACTTATTCGTCAAATGTAAATTAAAGACAAGGTTCACAAATGGCGAAGAACAGCGTAGTTTCATGGAGGAGATGCGCGGTCTAATTAGAAGATTGAAAAACGCTGGTCTGAGCATCTCAAAATCTGTTGAAAAGGCTTTGCTTACAGTATGTATTAGTGATTTTACAGATTATGAATACAACATTTTCTACAATGATAGGCCAGTTGTTTTTTTGGAGACCTCTTTTGGAGGGGTGAAGACCATCTCAGCACCACATATGGTTGTAACATTACTTCATCACTTAGAATTAGATAGTAAACAACAAATTGTGGTGGTGGGTGCAAAGGGCGGATATATTGCAGCTCTGATTGCACATATTATTGGAGGAGAGGGCCGAGTTATACTACTAGATCCTTCAATTGAAATCGTAAATCACGTTTCAAACCGATTACGAGGATACCCAACGATTGAATGTAGGCTCCTTTCAGAAGAATTTTCTGAAGATATATCAGAAATGAATCGAGTTTTGATTACTGGCCAGATTGAAGAGTTACCAAAATGGATTGAAAGAGGATTGGCTGACAGTGGATTTGCAATAGCCCCTATTGGGAATAAAGAAAACCAAATTTTGATGAAAATAGAAAACCAAGCTGGCGAAATGTTGTGTACAGAGATGGGCAATGTAGTATTTGGCCCTCTTGATATCAAAGATTCTGTAATACAAACACCTTCTCCTGAAGAAATGGCGGAGTTAGTCGAACAATTAGTAGAAATGATGAGCGATATGTCACTAATAGAGAAAAATGAACGCCTTAAGTTGTACGACTTGGTTGCAGAACTCAGACAATTACCCGATAGTTTACCACCGCCAGAAGAATTTGAAGACCCAAGTCAGCACCCTATGTATCGTCTAATGATTAACGAAGGTGAATGGTTCATGAGATTCTGGCCAGTCGTTCAATTGATGTCTGAATCAAGACTTGCAAACCCAGGTGGATTTGATAACGAATTCTCAACCAGCCATGATGACTTTGTTCCTTGAGGACTAATTATGAAAGATATTTTCAGTGCAATTGAAAAACTACATCATAAAGATGTGCGCATTCGTAGAAAGGCTGTACGTAACCTGTTTGAGATGAATAACCCAATAGCACTGGAAGGATTTTGTAAATTACTTGATGACGAAGAGAATTGGTTCCAGAATAAAGCGATTGATGCATATAGAAAGTGGGCCTCAAAAGAAGATGACCTGCGGGTTTTAATTGAAAAGGGAAAAACGCGTTTGGCTGCAGAACTATTGGAACAAGTAGAGGCCAGTGATTTAGCAATAGAACTTCTTGATTCTGAAGATTATATCACTAGGGCTTTTTCTGGAAACGCATTAAAAACAAATACAGAATATCACGATATTATGTCAAGAGATGAACATCACTCAGTGCGAATTATTGTAGCGGAAAACTCAACTGATTCTGGATTTATTTCAAAACTGATATCTGACAACCATTCATCTGTACGAAGGGAAGCTATTGCATCAGCATCTCGGAACATGATTGAACTTGACGACAAAACTTTGGAAAGAGGATTAACATCTAGCGATCCTTCGCTAAGATCTCTTATTTCTGCCCTCATTGTAAAAAAAGGAGGGCCGCTATTGGAAAGAGTTTGTAATGATTCAAACCCTAAAGTGCGTTCTAGTATTGCAGATACTCTCAGAAAAGAAGTATTAGATTTAGATGAAAGAATAGAACTAATTTCTAAAATACAACCATCGCTATTACTGAGATGGCTACGAAATAGAAAGGACCCCCATTCTAATAGCCTTAGATGGTCACTCATTGAAAACCAAGATATCGATAATAGGACACGTTCAAAATTGATTGAGCAAATGGATGGTCAGACTGATGTAGATTTGGCTCGTTTAGCAATAATTTCAGAAGATGATTCAGTTCTAGTAAAAATGGCAGCGAACAACCTATCAGCCTCCGTCAGTGAGTTGACAGGAGAGGGCCTATGAATTCTGGACTTACGTTCTCAGTTGATGCGCGAAACTTTTCAAGTCGCAGACTTGAAGTTAGTATAGAGATTGAAGGACCATTTACATCTTCTTCACTAGAGTTGAAATTTCCAAGATGGATCCCCGGGTCATATCTAATTAGAGAACCAATGCAACATCTTTCCGACCTAGAGGCAACTGTTGATGGAGTGCCAATAAAAACAAAACGTTTCGGCGTAGATGGAGTAAGATTAATTGGTATCAGTGACTTTAGTAAGTTAGTGGTCACCTATAGAGTACTTGCTGTTGAAATGACATGCAGGGCTAACCATCTAAGTGATACACATGTACACATAATGCCGCCATACACTTGGATGCTACCATCTAAAGGAATTGATTTAACAAGATTAGATAAAACACACAATGTTAATGTCATTACTCCAAAAAATTGGAAAACTGTAACTCAACTACCATCTTCAGGTAAATCTTGGAAAGCTTATGGTCGAGATGAACTTTTAGATGGTATATTCGAATCAAATGAGAATGACTTGATTTCTTGGGAGGTTGCAGGAAAGTTACAACATCTGAAAGTTTGGGATTCTGGTAATGTTGAAATTCCAAAACATTCGATTGATAGATTCATTAAATCAGCAACTCTAGTTATTGAAGAACATTATGCCTTATTTGGCTTACCTGATTGGGATGAATACCTGACTGTACTTCACTTTACTGAAAGAGGAAGAGGTGGTTTGGAACATCTCAGAAGTCAAACTTCGATGATGCCTCGAAAATGCCTACAGGAAGGTAATGAAGAGGAATGGCGTGATTTAATATCACTATTCTCTCATGAATTCTTACACCAATGGAATGTCAAACAATTAAGACCACGTAATTTCATCAATTATGATTTACAAACTGAAGTACACACTGATTTGCTATGGTGGTTTGAAGGAGGCACTAGTTGGCTTGGAGACATACTGTGTCTGAGATCTGGCGCATGGTCTGAAGAAGATTGGCGTAAAGATTGGATGCGTAAAATGAAACGTCACACAAGCAGAAATGGTATGTTGCATGAATCTCTTAGTGAAAGTAGTCATGATGCATGGATACACCTCTACAGGCCTAATTCTTACAGTAGAGAAGTACAAATCTCATATTATCTTGAAGGAGAAATGGCTATTTTTTGCCTAGATGTTGAATTAAGAAAGCGTTCAAAAGGCGAATCTGGAATGGATGATGTAATGAAGGAACTTTACCATAACCATCGCATTGGATCTGGTTCTGAAGGGATTACTTATCTCGACATAAGAAAGGCTCTCACAAACACCAAAGGAGGAGGGCGACTTGGTAAAACTCTGGATGAGTTAGTGAATACAAGAAATACTCCTGATGTCGAAACAGCTATGGCTAATCTTGGGCTAAAACTCGAACGTGAAAAGGAGCAAAAAGGAGCTTGGGTTGGTCTTAATACTACAGATAGTACAGGTCGTGTCATTGTTAGAACACACCTTGCAGGATCCCCATGTAGAGAGTCAATACAAACTGGTGATGAAATTGTTGCAATAAACGGACTTAGAATCACAAAATCAAAAGAGTTGAGTGCTGCAATTTATGGATACATAGATGCGCCTATGAAATTTGTTATTTCGAGGGATGGAGGCATGAAAACAATAAGTGTCACTCCTATTTCAAACCCAGAACATCAGATCAAAGTCGTTGGAAAAGGTAACAAAATTTGGAATTCAATAAAGAACTCAAAACGTTAATCAGATTCTTTCAATAATATATCTAGTAAAACATGTATTGGCGGAAGATAATTTTTCAATTCATGTTTACTTGTTTTTGGAGGATATACCTTTCCAGAGAGTGCCATATTGATTACATCGTCCTTTGTAATTGATTCGAGATCAGAACCTGGCCATAATGAAACTGAGACATTTTCATCTTGAAGATAATTAACACATATGGCAGGAAGGCGCCTTAGATTCAATACTAGGCCTATTGAATAGCGATGGTGCCCATCCAAGATGGTACCTGTTTCCGAATCTACAAGTAGGGGCTTAGTGTAACCTTTCCATCTTTTTGTCATGTCGAGAAGTTTATCTCTTCCCCTCACATTTATTTCTTCATGAGGTTTTAGCCAAGAGATTGGTACCAATTGTACGTCCTCGGAGTCCCAAGCCATGTATGTTCGAACCATAATAATGCGATAATGCTTTGGAAATGATGTAACACCCGTGCACCATGGAAGAGGGTTTACTTGCAGATGTTCCAGGTAACCCCCGAAGTAATTTGATTGAAATCAATGATGATTTAGCGCATGTAGTTAATGTTCTTGCAGCAGGAGGTTACGGAGTATGGGTTGTTGGAGGTGCTATCAGAGACGCATTGTTAGGGAAGAATCCAACTGATTTTGACATATGTACTACTGCTGTACCCGAAGAAATTGTTGAATCTTTTGAGAATACCATACCTACTGGAATACAATTCGGAACTGTAACCGTCTGCAGTGGAGATTCATATTTTCAAGTAACTACACTGCGAACTGAGTCCAGTTATGGAGATGGAAGAAGGCCTGATGAAGTCGAATGGGGAGATAGTTTATCCATCGATTTATCGCGAAGAGATTTCACCATGAATTCCATGGCATATGATTGTGCAAGAAAATTACTACATGACCCGTATGGTGGCGAAGAAGACTTGAAAAGAGGATTACTTTGTGCAGTAGGAGATCCACAGCATAGATTATCTGAGGATGGTTTGAGAGTGATTAGAGCTTACCGGTTTATGGATAGAGGTAATTCGGGTATTTGGCCCCCAAATGAAGCACTAAGTGCTGCATTAATAGATAATAGATCGATGATACTTATGTCTTCAGCCGAACGAATTTGGCCTGAATTACGTCAGATAATATCAGGAGAAAATGCATCTACAGTACTTTCTCGCATGTATAGGGATGGAATCCTTGGCACATTAACTGGCACCAGTTTCCCCATTAATGCATTCGAAGAAATTGACAAAACCCCATGTGATACTCATGTAAGACTAGCACTGCTTTTCCAATCGCATTCGATTAAGGAGTTGACATCTACATTAAAGAAATTAAAGATGTCTAATGACGATATAAAACGTACCAAGCATCTTAGATTTTTGATTGATAACATCCCTTCTAATAATGAATTAAGAATCTATAGAACAGTTATTGGCGATGAAGTTAAAACCCATATATCATTAATAAAATCAAAGAATGGGGATGTTTCTATGATGGAAAAATCTTTGGATTATCCTGTTAATGTTAAATGTATAATTGATGGCAAATGGCTAATGAAACGTACTAATCTAGAACCAGGAAATAAACTTGGAAGATTAAAGGAATGGTTGCACAGAATACAAATTGAAAGGAATTTAAAACATGAATCGGAAATTGAGGCTGTTCTATGCACAATACCTTGGCAGCATGGCGACCCTAATGAATGGCCAAAAATGCAGTGGCCATAAATATCACACATGTATATTAGCAATCATTTTTTCCAACAAATAAGAGGGCGTTACCGTGGGCACAGGTGATATTGAGAAACTTCCAGGAAAACCACTGAAAGATCTTGGCTTATTTTGCGTCATAAGTGGAATGTTTCTAATTTTCGGTATTGGTACAGATGTTACGAATTTTTTGGGTTGCTGCATGATTCCAATTGGAGCAATAATGGGCATAATAGGAATATCTCAATCGGGTGTAATGGGATTTGCACAATCAAATCAAAATTTATTCAATAAGGCAGATGGGGGTATGGTTTTGAAACAAAAAAACGATGGAACATGGGGCTGGGAAAATTCAGATGGTTTACAACAAACTGCTGCAAAAATCCATAATAATGAAGCAAATCAAATACTAGGACGAGTAATCAAAGAGGTAAGAGATGGTAAACCTTTAGAAGATCTTGCTTCGAATGAAATCTCCGTTCTTGCAAAAACATATGGTGTTGGTTCTGGCGGTACTGATTTGCAAAAGATTTCCGGATTAAAATCATCTGATTTAGCCTCAAAGGCATTGAAATTGGGTGCGGTTGTTGGAGGGACTGCTGCAGTCTTGGGAGGAGCAGGTATTGCTGCTGATGCGGCATCACAACTAAGGGAAGCTGCTGTAATGAAGGCAAAAGATGAAGCCATAATAAGGGCAAAAGATGCAACTAAGTCCATCTCGGCTGCAAAAGACGAGGTTAAGGCTGCAGCCGAAAATATAGCAAAAGCAGTTGATGATAAAATCGATAATTTTGATTCATCTGTTGAGGAAGTATTCAATGAGATAGATGAGGTAATAACCTCTGTATCTGATCCTAAATTAGAGAACTTCTTTTCGATAGTGGGAGACCATCTCAGAACCGAAGAGAACTATAGAATGGCATTTAATATGCTAGATTTGGATGGTGATGGATCTATTTCAGTTGATGAAATAGGAATTTTCCTACCCACAATAGGGGCAGGGCTAGTTACTAAAGATCAAATTCAGCAAATGATATCAGGTGCAGACAAAAACAATGATGGCACAATCTCTTATGAGGAATTCGTTGTAGCATTAAAAGAACAAATTGAGCTTACTGAAGAAGAACCTGAAGAAGAGGCAGTAATTCAAGAGGAAGAAGAACCTGAAGAAGAGGCAGTAATTCAAGAGGAAGAAGAACTAGTGCTGACTTCAGATATAGATACTGAACTTGAAAGGATTATTCTTGATCTTGAAAATTCGCGTCTATATTCAGAAAGGAAGGAGATCATAAATTCTCAACACGGTAGCTATGCCGTAATGGTCAAAATAGAAAAAATGGAGCGGACACTAATTGGTTCTGTAGAATACAAAGGAGGTCAAACTATTACTGGATTAATTGATGGTGGGCCGTATTCTGGATTAGTTAAAATCCCTCCATCTCTTGATGAGGAGATTATGAATCATCGCGAAGGAGACACGATTTCTGTAAATGCTTCACTTGTTGATTTCTCACCAAGCCTTAAACGACCTGTCCTTGAAGCAAGTGTTATTTTCTAAATCATTAGAGTGTGCTTGGTCCACCTGGAGTTATTTCAGGCAATTGCATAAGTTCTCCGTAAAGGGCAGGACCAGTCACATAAGTTCCAACTATTCCAATCTCACCATTAGTATTGTGAGCAAGAGCAATCCATGGTCTACCTTCATCATCAATCTCAACATCAATGAAATCTCCAAAACCACCACATCTCACGTTTCCACAATCATCTGTTGTGTCCAAAGGATCTTCTGGAGAATTTACAGCAACAGTTGTAATCAATGGATTATCGGCAAATGCATCAGTCATCACTGACATATATCCGGACCACCCACCATTTTCATCTCCTTCGCCAATGTATCCAACTACAACACGGCCTTCTTCGCCAGCAAAAATTGTAGGGAATCCCGTTTCATTTACTCCTGGTGGTGCGACCATCATTGGTTCTGACCATGTGTCACCTTGATCACGTGAATATGCCATCCAAGGCATTTCATCGACACTAATCCAAGTGGCAAATAGATTACCTGCCTCGTCTGTACCAACAGCAACTTCATGACTATGCCAGCCTTGTTGCATTTGAACTTCAGTAGTAATTGTATGCTCGGTCCATGAATATCCGCCATCGGTACTTCGATACACTGCAGGACCATCACATGAAGGATTACCACGATAAATGGCCCCATCATTAGATCCTGCAAGATGCCCATGTAATCCTGAACATTGAGGAGTTCCTATTGGGTATCCTGGGCGCTGAATATCCCAAGTATGTGCGCCATCTAGACTACGTGAGCACTGTGGCCCAAGCGCTGAAGAACCAGTATTGATACAGAAAACATAGATTGTTTCATGAAATCCTATACCTTCAACATCAAGTGTTGAAGCAATTGATTGATGATCTTGTGGGCTGTAGTATCCTTCTGCAGAAAATGGAATCGACCAAGTCTGCCCATCATCATCTGAGTATTCTACAAACATTGCAGTCAATGCATGCATGTCAAATTTCACAATCCGATCCGTCCACTTATCCACGTAAATGTAAGGATCATTAGAAGATGGCACTTGTCCAATACTTGGTAAAATCGGATTGAATGGGCCCATATTGTTCCATGTCATACCCTGATCCATAGAGGTGTAAACCATTGTACCAGAACCACTTCCCCCATACGATGAAAAATGAATTCCGCCCGTAGAGGTTACCCCTATCGTAGGTTCAAAGGTTGTATCTCCAATTCCATAATATGTTCCGATTGCAGGATATGGTGTAGAATTACCAGTTAGATTTTGATATCCTATCGAAGCATTTGATGCATTGACTGCGCCTGGATAATGATACCAAGTTGTAGAACTAAACAAACCATCTAATGGTGTTGAAATTTTGATTTCAGACTCTGCTTCTTCATCTCCAAAGCAACCAGCCAAAGACTGAGTTATCAAAAGTATAAGCGTAAACAATACACTAATGCGCACATTTGGCCGTTATACATCTCACTCAAGAACCCTTTGAAGAGTTTCATGGTTTTATTGAACGGGCAATAACAATTCTCTGAACTTCTTGAGTTCCTTCATAGATTTGTGTAATCTTAGCATCTCTGAAGAACCTTTCAACTGGGAATTCTTTGGTATAGCCATAACCTCCGAGAACTTGTACTGCTCGCTCTGATACCCACATTGCAGTATCTCCAGCATACAATTTTGCTATACTTGCTTCCTTTGTATGGCGAGGTCCTGCATTCTCATAGTGCTGTTGTTTGGCCCAAGATGCTTTGTATACCAATAAACGAGCTGCATCGATTTTTGTGGCCATATCAGCTAAATAGGTTGTAATCATTTGGTGATGTGCAATTGGTTTTCCAAATGCTTCACGCTCATGTGCATACTTCAAAGCAGCCTCATATGCACCTTGTGCAATACCTAATGCTTGAGCTGCAATTCCAATCCTAGAATTATCTAATGCATTCATTGCTATAGAAAATCCTTTTCCAGATCCTTTCAGTACATTTTCAACAGGAACTTTACAATTTTCAAGAATGAGAGTACATGTATCTGATGAACGAATTCCAAGTTTGTCTTCTTTCTTACCAACAGTGAAGCCTTCAAAGGATTGTTCTACGATGAAAGCTGTCGAACCTCCATGCTTTTTTACACCGTAATCCGGATGATCGACGTCTTTTGCAAATAGGACATAGATTTGAGCTTGTGCTCCATTTGTAACCCACATCTTTTCTCCATTCAAGATATAGTGGGTTCCATCATCTGATAGTTTTGCTTTACAAGTCATTGCTGCAGCATCAGTTCCGGCACCAGCTTCTGAAAGTGAATATGCACCTACTTCGCCTGCAGCAAGCCTTGGAAGATATTTTGCCTTTTGATCTTCATTTCCATGTAACGATATTGTTTTGGAACACAAACCAACATGAACACAGAACATTACTGCAAATGAAGGATCAACTCTAGCTAATTCCTCTACAATTATTGATTCCGAGACATCATCGACAGGATTACCGCCAAATTCTTCGGGTATTGTTACTCCTTGTAGGCCATAATCAAGGAACTGTTGCCATTCTGCAGCAGGCGGAATCTGCTTTTCATCACGCTCTTCAATCGTAGGAGGTAGGACCGTTTCTGCAAAGTCTCGAACCATTTCTCGAATCATCTGTTGTTCTTCAGTTTCTCCGAACTGCATGTGGTACGCGAAGGCGATTAAGCATATGATTCAACCTGATAAATGATTTTTCAAAAAAACACTGTGTTCATATATCACTTGTTAAACGGCGCCATAGGGTTGGCCATGGAAGAGGAAGTCATGGAATTCGGGATTGCGCATAATAGAAAATATTCGAGGGACCATCTTTGGTACCAAGAAAAGGAAGACAGATTGGTAATCGGTATATCCGATTTTCTTAGTTCAGACATAGGAGAAATTTTGAGAGTCATATTACCACATGCAGAAACAGAAGTTGATGATGACCAAAGTTTCTTCTCGATATGGACTGCAGAAGAGAAATTTACATTTCCATCTCCATTTTCGGGAGAAATTGTTGAAGTAAATGGCGAAGTAGAAATTAATCCTGAATTAGTTAATGATTCGCCATATGATCTAGGTTGGATTATCATTCTAAGACCTTACGAAGTCGACATGGAAAATTTACTTGATCCAGATGAGTATGTCGATTTCCTGGCAGAAGATTGATTCAGTGTTGGGATTAAATGGATTTAAATCGGCATGATTTTCAACTGGAAGAATTGATTAAGAGAATCAAATCTCATGACCATCGGCTAATTGCTTTACAGGTTCCTGAAGGCTTGAAGATGCAAGCTTTGGAAATGATGGATGAAATTGAAGATGGGACTAGTGCTAAAGTTGTGCTTGCAGCAGACCCATGTTATGGTGCTTGTGATTTAGTACATGACAAAATGAAAATGATGGGTGTTGAATTAGTAGCGCATATGGGTCATTCTCAGATGAATATTGATTCAGGAATGCCAACTCAATTTATTGATGTTACATATGATGGGCGGCCGGAGATTACTGCTGTGTTACCAATACTTGAGCAACATCGCTCTATTGCTAAAGAAAGATTAGATGAAGGTGAAATTGCACTTAGTACGGAAGAAGCACAAGAGCGGTTTCAAGATGCTGTAGGGCGCATATCTCCTCTAAAGGGCACAAAACTCGGTTTAGTTGGATCAATACAACATTTACATCTCATCTTTGAATACAAGAAATATTTGGAAGATGCTGGATTTGAAGTTGAAGTACCCGTAGGAGGAGCTAGATTGACATTCCCGGGTCAAGTTTTAGGATGCAACTATTCTGGCGATGATGATGAAATCGGGCATTATATGTTCCTTGGAAGCGGCGACTTCCATCCAATCGGTTTAGTATTACATACAGGGAAGCCATTGGCTATGCTAGATCCTTATACAGATGAAGCCTCAGAAATGAGTTTTGAAAGAATTGAACGGATATTGCGTCAACGTTTTGGATTGATTATGTCGATTCAAGATGCTGATACATTTGCAATCTTAATTGGAGAAAAACCGGGCCAAATGCGCAGAAGCCTTGCCCTTAAACTGAAACGTTTGTTGAAAAAACATGGGAAAAAGGGATATTTACTTGCTCTTGAACATGTAGGTCCTGAATTAATTGATTTCTATCCAGTTGACGCTTTTGTTAATACTGCATGTCCAAGAATTGCAATAGATGATGCCGTGAAATATGGCAAGCCACTTGTAACACCATTTGAATTAGAAGTTTCGTTAGGTGAGAAGAAATGGGAAACGGGCTATCAATTCGATGAAATACCATGACCTAAATTCTTTTTTGGGTATTATTGTATTAAAGTAACTAAGATTTTTCAGCCCCTATCTTCAATAACCGTGGACTAGGACCAATTAGGGATATGAGTTCTTACTTAGACCGCATTGGTGCGGGATTGGTTCTTTCACAGCCAGAAATATTTGGTTTTGACTATATACCCGACGAATTAGTTGGAAGGAATGATGATCAAAAACAACTTGCAGGGATGTTCATCGGCTTAGGCCATAAAGATGGAGCAAGTCGTGCAGTTGTAACAGGTCCTGTTGGTTCTGGAAAAACTGCATTAGTAAAGCGATTTTGCATAGACATTGTAAAACATCTTTCAGACAAGAGAAACATACGTAGCGTACATGTTAACTGCAGAAATGCTTCAACTTCATCTCGAGCGATTCAAAAGATTATCCAAGATTTAGACCCCGGTCATCCTGATAGAGGGTTGGGGGTTAGTGAACTGCTAACATCGCTCAGAAGAATGATGTCAAGTGATAATTCTCATTTAATTGTAGTTCTAGATGAAGTCGATCACCTATTACGTAAATCTGGTGACGATCTAATCTATAGATTGCTACGTATAGACGAAGATACTGCCCGCAGAGGAACTCTTTCCCTAATCATGATTTCACAAGAGCAAGTTCTAGATCTCTTAGAAAATGCAGTTATTTCTAGGATGGGTAGGACTAATCATTTACGTATGAAAAAATATGATGAAGCGGGTCTTTTTGAAATTGCAATGCAACGATCTGATATTGGTTTAGTGAAAGGATCTTTTACTGAAGAAATTATCAAATTGGCATCTCAGGCAGCGGCACCTTCTGGTGACGCAAGACAAGTAATTGAATTGATAGAAGGTGCAGCAAAAAGAGCTGAAGTTTCAGGAAGAAGCCAAATTCTTCCAGAAGATGTACAGAGTACTGTTGTTACATTGCCCTCAAATGTCGACTCTTTGGATATTGAAGGTCTTCCAGTACATTGTATGTTACTTCTATTGGGAATTTGTAGAAGATTGAAACGACAAGAATTTGTCACAAGTGGTGAGGCTTCAAAGCTCTACCAAGTGGTATGTGAAGAATATAATCAATCTCCAAAAGGGCATACGACTATTTGGAAACATATCAAACGTATGATGCAAAATCAGATCATTGAAACAAGAACTGATCAGTTGGATGATGGAAGGGGAAGAACACAGCACATTTCTATGCCGCATATGTTACCTAGTGATGTTTCAAGACGTCTTGAAACCCTTATTCCTGCAAGACTGCGACGATAATTTGCCAATTTTGGTAGTCGGTGGGCCTATATACCCGACCTATGTCGCCAACTTGCTCTAAGGGTTGATACTATGGCTGACACTACATTCATCGCAGTGGTAAATGACACTGATTCAAAAAATGGCGGTCATTCATACAATACTTCAATCAGTGGAAATAACATGTCACAATTTCTAGGAAAGAAGATTGGTGATATGATTGATGGAATCTTTGTAGGGGAAGGAGACAAAACTCTCGCTGGATATAAACTTGAGATTACTGGAGGGTCTGACAAAACTGGAACTCCAATGAGGTCTGATTTACAAGGTGGCTCAAGACAATCTGTTCTAGTAACTGCTTCTACTGGTTTCAAAGGACATGATTTAGTTCACAAAACAAAAGGTGGAGAAAAGAGGCGTTTCAGATACAAACCTGATGGGATGCGTAAACGTAGATTCTTCAGAGGTAATACAATTTCTCAAGATACTAGGCAGATTAATCTGAAAGTAATTGAAGCTGCTAACAAGAGTCTTGCAGATATTCTTGCAAGTGATTCAGAGGAGAGCACTGAGTGAAGCCGCGAGGCTGATCTTTTACTTGGGAGGAATGGGGAGCATGGTTAGAACGCTTCCCGCTCAACCCGAAGTCAATATTGGATTAGTAGGTCACGTTGACCATGGTAAAACAACTCTAACTCAAGCCCTTTCAGGTGTGTGGACTGATACTCACTCTGAAGAAAGAAAGCGTGGAATCTCAATAAAACTAGGATATGCCGATACTGCTTTTTACAAAACTTCAGATGGCGAATATTATGCTACAGGTCGTCGTCCTGATGGGGGTAAAGATAAGGATAAGGAACTACAACGTGTAATTTCATTTGTAGATGCTCCTGGTCACGAGACATTGATGGCAATTATGATTACTGGTGCATCAATTATGGATGGAGCTATGTTAATGGTAGCTGCCAACGAAACATGCCCTCAACCTCAAACAAGAGAACATTTGATGGCTTTGGAAATTGCGGGAATAGAAAATATAGTGATTGTCCAAAATAAAATAGATTTGGTTAGTAGAGAAAGAGCATTGGAATCTTACAATGAAATAAAGAATTTCATTAACGATACAATTGCTGAAAAAGCACCAATAATTCCTGTTTCTGCTCATCATGATGTGAACTTAGACATTCTTATACATGCAATTGAAGATACCATCCCGACTCCGGATAGATCCGATGATAAGAGAGCAATAATGCATGTAGCTAGATCTTTTGACATCAACAAACCGGGTACTCGCCCAAGCAAATTACGTGGAGGAGTGATTGGAGGAAGTATCATTGAAGGCGAATTCAATATTGGTGATGACATCATAATTGGGCCAGGAAGGAAAATCCAGAAAGGTAACAAAGTTCGCTATGAACCAATAAATTCCAAGGTAGTCTCGATGCAAGGAGGAGGATTATCGCTTGAAAATATGCATGCAGGTGGACTTTGCGGCATGGCAACTCCACTTGATCCATCAGTAACTACTTCTGATAATCTATCAGGCCAGGTCGTTGCAAGAGTTGGTGATCTTCCTGAAGTTCGTGACAAAGTAAATATCTCAATTCATCTATTGGAAAATATGGTTGCTGGAGAAGGAGAAGAACCAATGCCAATAATGCCACTAAGACCTGGAGAAATGCTGATGGTTAATGTTGCAACTGCAACAAGTGTAGGTACTGTTTCTGCCACAGGAAAGGGAAAAGCCACACTTAATCTCAAACTACCAATATGTGCTGATTCTACACAAAGAATCTCATTATCTCGTAGAGTGGGCTCTCGTTGGAGATTGATTGGACATGGTACTATCGAGTGATCGATATGAAGAAAGTACTGATCGATGCTTGTGGTTGGGTCGCAGTGATTGATGCTGGAATAAATATCGATCAATCACTGATACAAATTTGTGGTTACAATCAATTAGCAACAACCTCCAAGGTAATACAAGAGCTTGAAGCACTAGATCGAAAAGGACTGTTATTAGATATGCTAATTCAAAAAGCAGAATTGATTGATGTTTCAAAACATTCTGGCAACCACACGGATGATCAATTGATTGATATTTCAAAAAATAATAATTGGCCTATATTGACTGTTGATACTGAATTAAAAAAACGTCTCTCTGTTGAAGGATTAGAATGGATTGAAGTTAGTGGTAGATCACACCTCAAATTTGTTGGATAATCAATCTAAGGAAGTGTGAACAAAACATCATCACCGTGTCCATCTAACAAACGTAATTTGACACCTGCATCAATCCATGCATGAGCATAATTTATTGCTCCAAAAGATCGAACAAAATCACCATTATTCATAAAATGAATCGCATCATTTGCATAATCATCAGCCATACGTAACATGACTGCTAATTGTGATGCTTCAGTCGTGCCCTCTTCGTGTATAGGAGTGGCTTTTTCTCTCGCTTTCTTCGTCAGACCGATATAATGAATGAGTTTTTCTTCAGATATCTTGTCGCTTAATTGAATTTCAATCACCTCTCTGTTTCGCTAATAATCGATTAACATCTGAACTGCGGCCTAATGATTCATATAGCTCAATCGCTAATGAAATACGTCCTTCATCTTCAGCAACACACGCCCTTTGGAAGATTCGTCTTCTTTCTTCCCAATCACTTGCCATCTGAACTTCAGCTACTTTCATTTGAATTTCAACACGTCTTAAGTTTGCCAATTCTGGCGATTGCCAAAATCTCACCAATCCATCTCGTTTCGCAGTAACAATCTTATCAGCAGCAAGGCCAATTAACATATCACCTAAGTTAGAATTTGCCACATCTCCATCTTGATCGTTGACATTAGACATGTTATGTAATTCTCCTTCTATGGAAAGAACCCACCATCCATCTCCAGCCCTATGTGCAGCAAGAGGTTCCAATGAACGCGTGTCTACTGTTTCAATACCATCCCACCCATATGGGTGAGGGGTTCCTTCCCAAAGCATTCCATCTGCTGACTGTAATAGGATTCTACCGCCGGACATACGGCTAACCCATGACCATATTCTATCTTCCAACAAACGCTGAGAGTCATTATTGGCCAATCTTGCACATCGTAATTTACCATCCTGATCTTGCCATAGTAAATGTTCTCTATCGAACCATCCAACCAATCTTCTAACGCCTCCGCTGTCAAGTCTTTTTAGTCCTCGACCTTCTCCATTGAAAATATGCAAATAACCCTCTCTGCAGGAAAGTATCCACCCTCCACCTGGTCTCTTCATTATGTCACTAAAACCACCATCTGTGGATCTTCCTTCACCTAATTGCTTTCCATCTGATGCATTCAAAATATGGAATCCATGCCCACACAAAATACCAATTTTCCCACTGTCATATGTTGCAGCATGTATTTTGAATGGTAATGACTTTCTCCATCGTGTTCTTCCTTCTGAGTCAAGGAGTTCAACTTCTAAACCATAAGCAACCAACAAATCTTCACCAACAGAACAGATGGTTGATATTATCGATGGAGATTGCCATGAATGTGAAACTGACCAGCTCATACTGTCACCTCCATCATTCCCCATGCTACAAGTTGCGCCTTAGCATCATTTGTCAGTTTGAAAAATCGAATTCTTCCTTTTTGTTGTACTGAAAGGATTCCTGCTCGGTAAAGGCGGTTACATATTTGTGACATTCTTGGTCTTTTGATTCCTAAACGATCTTGTAATCTATTATCTGAGGGTGACAACTCTCTCTCTGAAGAAACTTCTACAATTACTGCTTCTGATTTAGACAAATTCCTCAATGTTTGTACGTCCAATGCATTACTTGACTTATTACCAATAATTGGCCTCCTCATTGCAGAAAGTAAGTCTGCTAAAGTCATACCCTGAGGCAATGAGGCTACTTTCTTTAACTGATTTAAGAAGTCTTCAACTTCATTAGTATTGATTTCTTTGATTGGATCTTCATCAATCTCCACTTCTTCAGGAACGAACACGGGTTCATCATATGTTTCGCTAATTTGTTGAACAATAGCAGGTTCACTACCTTCTGCCATCCACAATTCATTCTGAGGGCCACTAACTTCTGCTTGATTATGACTTGTGAAATTTGGTTTTGGATTCTTCCTAGCATAAGTTCTATTTCTTGAAGCCAATCCTCCAAAAGGACCTCTAACCCTTATTTCATTACTTGAAACAGTGATACCAGGGGGTTCCTTTTCAAGAACCTCTAAATCGAAATCGAATTGATTATCGTTATCAGTTTCCTCATCATTGGATTGTGACTCCATTGTATCTACAATTTCTTCTTCATGAGATTCTTCTATTATGTTGGATGAGTCGTTTTCAAATTTTACATCCCGGGGGTTACTTCTTTCATAGTCAACCATATCTCTCATTGTTCTCATGACCCTCATTGGCATCCCACTTGTCTTTTCAAGAAGATGATCAATTACATCTTCTGGCACTACCCATCCCGTTCTGGATACTGTTGCCATTCTTGATTCACATAATTCTTTAACTTCTTCACCACTTAGGGGATGCAATACTTCAAGATGATCGAATTTCTGTATTAATGTCTCTGGCCACTGGACCCTTTGATCTGTTGTTAAAGTAATCACTACTAAAGCTTCAAGACGTTCTAATGCAGAGATTAGGCTAGAGGTTACTTCAGATAGTAACTTGCCATCAGCACTTGAAAAATCAAGTGATATCAATGCCAATGGGCCATCTGCATTGTTTGTCGCATTAACCAACCTTCCAACTAACTCTTGATTTGAAGAAGGTATATCAAAATCTACTAGAGAAACATGTATTTCTTCAAGTATAGAACGTACATGATTTGTACTCGGAAACATATCAAGGTGCACGTGTTTGCCTGATTCTTCTGATACGCACCTCATCAATGAAGTCCGTCCAGAACCGCTTTCCCCAACAAGTAAAACCATTCGTGCATTCTTCTGATTTAAGAATCGAATCCAACGCCCAGAGATCTCACCTCTGCCAACTAACAAATCAGATTGGCCGGATTCTAAGGGCCTTGCTTGAAACGGATTATCTCTAATTGCTGGTATTCCTAGAATTGGATCATCTAAACCCATGATAGGCAATGGGACCTCAACAGTATATGATGTTTCAGTGAATTGACATACAAAATTGGTGCGTTAGTACACGTTGAAAGATTGCCCATAAGGGATTTATTTTCGCAGATAACGCTTAGTTAACTAATTCCTAACGCGTTAATAAAGCGTTAATCAGTCGATTTATTCATGAGGCATAACCATCCCCCTCACAGATAGAGGAGCCGGATTATGTCAGTGGAAAATAGTCGGCTCAAAGGGTTCTTCAAACTCTCTGTGGAGGAAAGACGGAACATCGTAGCCGAATTAGCCAATTTATCTCCAGAGCACGTCGAGGCGCTAAAAGCACATGGAGAATTAGATGAAGCCTCAGCTAATCGTATGATTGAAAATGTCATTGGAACTATGTCGCTACCAGTAGGCGTCGCTACAAATTTTATGATTGACGAAAAGCATTACTTAGTGCCATTCTGTGTTGAAGAGTCAAGTATTATTGCTGCTTCTTCAAATATGGCTAAGCGTTGCTTAATTAAGGGTGGATTTAGGACTAATTGCGACAAACCTATCATGATTGGCCAATTGCAAATCTTGGATTTGGATGATATGGATACTGCCTCGAATTTACTTCATGAACATAAAGATGAATTGATCGCAATTTGCAACTCTTTGCCTTCCTCGACTATGATTAAACTCGGAGGAGGGTGCAAGGACATTGAAACTAGAATCATAGAGACGAGTACTGGTAAGATGCTTATCTTACACATTATAGTTGATACACGTGATGCAATGGGAGCTAATGCAGTAAACACAATGTCTGAATTGGTTAGTGGGAAAGTGGAGGAAATTACGGGTGGCCGAGTTAACCTTAGGATCCTTTCCAACTTAGCAGCACACCGTTTGGCACGAGTCGAAGCCACATTTACACCTGGAGAATTATCTGATAATGATGATGGCACAAATGGAGAATTGATTATTGATTCGATTATTGAAGCATACAATTTTGCTGCAAACGACCCATATCGTGCCGCTACACACAATAAAGGTATAATGAATGCAATTAGTTCCATTGCTTTAGCTTGTGGCCAGGATTGGAGGGCAATTGAAGCAGGTTGTCATGCATGGGCGAGTCATTCTAACGGCAGATACACGTCTATGACCACATGGAAGAAAGATAGTGCTGGTAATTTAGTTGGCAAATTAGAAACTCCAATCGCAGTAGGTATAGTAGGAGGTGCATCCAAAGTTCACCCAGCAGCCAAAGCAAATCTTGCAATATTAGGAGTAGAGAGCGCTGTTGAATTAAGTGGAGTAATGGCTGCAGCGGGATTAGCGCAAAATTTAGGAGCAATGCGTGCTTTGGCCACGAATGGAATACAATCGGGCCATATGAAGCTTCATACACGAAATATGGCTGTTAGCGCAGGAGCTATTGGCGGGGAAATAGAGGCTGTTGCAAAGATGGTACAATCCCAAAATGGGCCAATAACTCAACAATTAGTAAAAGACGCTCTGAATAATTTAAGGAAATAATTACTCTTCTTGCTTAATATCTAGAGTTGTTTGTACACCGCCTTCTTCAGTTTCATCCCTCAAAGCTAATTTACCATCCATACCGTCCATTATACCGCTAGATAGAACCATTTCTCTAAACCATGCTTTGACTTTTTTGCGATCTGTATGGGGGCATCCAAATACTTCCGAAAATCTACGAGTTGTTGTCAAACGACGCGTGTTTCCATCTCTCCTTCTTTGAATAAGCCCTGCTTGAGCAAGTTCTCTGATGTGATCATATGCTCTTTGGCCAAGTAGTTCGACCAAACGTGATTGTGGCATAGGCTGATGGTATGCAATTAGTGATGCAGCCTTCAACAATTTTTGTGGTAATTCGGATTTTGTTTCCTTTGGCATTAAATCTGCAATCAATGGTTTAACTTCCATTGCCCATCGCCCGCCAATCTCAACAATTTGTAATCCTCCTCCTCTTCTACGCTTCAAAGTAGATTGTAACGTTGAGATTGATTCTGAAATTTCTTCTACTTCATATCCCAATGACTCTGATAACTCGTCTAAAGATAATGATTTGCCCGCACTAAACAGTGTCGCTTCGAGTAAAGTCTCCAATGGTATTTCCGACATGTAACCAACTCCTTACTCCACTAACCAATCCTCAGGATCCTCAGATTGTGCAAGCCTATTCAATTCTTCTTCTTCCGCTGCCAACCTAGCACGTTCTGCTAATCTGGCAGCATGCCTCATTGATTCTGTTTCATCATCCTTAATAGCATTCGAATCTTCATCCATCAAAGCTTTTGCAAGAGTCTTTACTTCTCCAAATGTCGCTGTATTTGGCCATTTATCTTCTAGCATTATTGGATCTTCGGGCCCATCTTGTGTTACGGAAGCATAACCTCTGTGAGTGAGGAATAATCCTGCGACGAAAGATGTTATTTTTGATTCTAGGACATATCCTTCTGGTACTTCTCCGTAAATTTCGATTAATTTCTTATTCAATGCTTCAGTTACATCTGATACAGGAACCTTTGACTCGCCTTTCAGTTCAGTGACTGAACGCATCGCATTCCAACAGCGTTCGATGTCGGCTTCTAAATCCTCATTATGCATTCTCGAACCAACATTTGCTAGCATATTCTTTAATTCTTCAGCATGTAACTTACGATTCTCTTCTTTTGCCTTCAACACTTCTGCTTCATCACAAGCATCCTTCAGTGCTGACAACAATTCTCCTAATGTTGAAGGACGGCCTTCATCTCTACGTAATCTCTCTCCGAACAAAGAAGGTAATACGGAATCTGCTGATCCTTCTAAGACTGTAGTAGTAAATACGAATTCATCGTCATCATATTCAGACTCCCAACCAAAATCCATGAAATCCATTTCATCATCAAAATCTATAGCAGTAACTCTATCAAACAAGTTCTCTGCTTGGGAATTCAGTACCTCCCAAGACATTCTTATCAATCTACCACATGCAGGTAAATCTAGTTTATCTGATTCTTTACGTACACGTTGGGTAAAAATTTTGAGGAAAGCAGAAAGATCAATGTTCCACGGATCCATTCCTTCTTCCCTTACCAAAGAAAGGACCAAGGCAACTGAACGGTCAAATGGATCAGTTAATACTTGGTGTTCAGCACTATCTTCTTGTGCAATTGAGATAATTCTATTCGCATAACGCTCAGCCTCCATAACATCCTCATCTCGTCCCATCAATTGGTCCATGATGTCCTGGCGTAGAAACCAATTATCCAATACGGCCTGCTGCATATTCAAGCCTCCTTTTCAGCCTCTACATCCACCTGTTCGCTCTCTTCTAGTAACTCACTAACTATGGCTTGACGTTCTGCTATTTCTTCGGACAAATCTTCTGCCCTATCTGCAATTGCCGAGAAACTACTTTCATCACTAGATTCTTCGTGTTCTTCATCTAAGTGCTGCAGCAAACCTCCGAGGCTCTTTGGAGCTTCAAGGGGTTCTGGGACTTCAGGCATATTTTCATCGCTTATTCTTGCTTCTTCGATTCTTGAAGATACCTTTTCTTGCGCTTTCCTTGCTTGCTTTTCTGCCTTTTCTCCAAGTGCAATAGCTCTTTCTCTATCGAAATCAACAATTCTACGAGAGCACCCATCTCCTCCATGTGTAATGCCTATGTGATGATCGGCTAGTTCAAGTGAAACTTTGCGTAGTGTAACCATAATGAATTGTGCCGCTTGGCTGCGATTCCTACATTCATTCGCAATCAGTTTTGAATTTGATACATCTAGATTTTGATCGACTTCATCAAAGTAGTAGAATGGACTAGGATCATAATCTTGTATTGCGAAGATCAAGGCAAGTGATGCCATAGATTTCTCCCCACCAGATAATCCTTGTAATCTTGATTTATTCGACTTGCCATAAGGTTGCGCCCACATATCAAGCCCTCCTTTGAATGGTTCATCTGGATTCTCAAGGAATAATTCACCTCTTCCTCCACCTGAAAGGCGTTTATACACTATTTCGAAATTCGCATTGACATCTTTTAGAGTTGCTACCAATCTCGATTTTCTTTGACCCTCAAGTTTGTCTGTAATATCTACTAGTTTCTTACGACGTTGTTGTAATATCTTGAAATCTGATTTCATTTCATCTAATCTCTCTTTACATGCAGCATATTGCTCAATTGCGAGCATATTTACTGGACCGAACTTGTCTAATTTCCTCTGCAAATCCCTAGTTTTACGTTCTGCATCACCAACAGTTGGCAATTCTATCAAATCATCTGCAACAGGAATTTCTGCCTCAGCCATTTCAACTAATAAATCAGCAAGTGCTTGTTCCTTTATCGCAAGTGAACGGGTGATTTCCTCAGCCATTGATCTTGAGTTGATTGCTGAAGTTGCTCTTTGTGCGGCTGCTGCCCTCAATTCTGCTCTTTCATCAACCAATTCGGTTCTCTCATTTTCTAAATCCTGATGTGCATCTAGTAAAACAGCTCTTTCATCTTCCTTTATCTTTAATTCAATTGATTCATTGCCGATAGATTCTTTCCACTCTTTGACTGATTTCTCTCTGCCAGCCATTGTAGCTTGGATGTTATCGGCCCTAGTTGTTTGTGATTCGAGTCTTTCAGATAGCAAGCCAGTCTTATCTGCTCCACTGTTGATTACTAACTGTGACCTAGTAGATTCTGATTCTGCGTTTAAACGAAGTGTTTGTGCTTCCAGTAAGCGTGTTCTTATTCCCTCTGGGCTTGCTTCTTGTAATTCTAATATGGCATTATCTCTGAGTGATTCTGCTTCTACTAACTCCTTTTTTGCATCCTCTAACAAAACAACTTTGCCTTTATGTTCTGATTCAAGATCTGAAAGGCGTTTTTCAAATTGAGCAGTAGAACCTTTTGCCTTGGTAAGAGTTTTAGAGGCGACTTCTAATTCCGCCTTCCATTGCATTGATTTGACAGAATTATCATCTTCTGCTATGGAGTTAATCTTACCTCTGATCTCATTTTGCTTAGTTCTAGCCTCTTGCAATGCTGCTGAAACCGTTTCTGCCATCAATGACAATCTGTCTACTTCAGCAACAAGTTTCTCAACTGCACTAGCACCTTGGATTTTGCCGCCAAAGCCAACCTTCATTCTCGCTTTACTTCCACCAACCATTGCACCTCCTGGTTCAGTGATTTCCCCTCCAAGTGTGACAAGTCTAACACCTCCCATCAAGCGACGTGCTGTTGAGAGATTGTCAACAACAAGTGTATTTCTCAAAGCATATGCTACTGCAACTTCTATTCTTGGATCGTAGTTCAACAATTCATGTGCAAAGCCGATAACCCCTGGTTTTCTTGCAACCATTGCAGCTTTGCCGCTTGAACGGTTTGTTTGCATCTTGTTCAAAGGAAGGAAAGTTGCCCTTCCTGCATTTTTGGATTTTAATAATGCCATAGCTTCTGCAGCAACTTGATCGGTTTCCACAACGATAGAACTCATTGCCCCACCCACAGCAGTTGCAAGTGCATCGCCATGTGATTGGTCAATTGGAGCACATAATTCACTAATTGTTCCAATGATCCCACTTAACTCGCCACGGTCTCTTGCAGCCATTACAGCAGCAGCACCAGGTGCCATGCCATTGTTGCCAGAACGTTTTTCCATTTCCATTCTCGAACTTACAAGTGATCTTTCTGCTTCTTGAAGGCGCTTTTGGACTATTGCAGATTCATCTATCAGTTTCTCCTCTGCTTTCTGGGCCGCCCTCAATTCATTTGCAAGTGCTGTACGATCACTATCTGGATTGATATTGCCTAACTCTTCGCCTTGTAATTCAAGATCATCATATGAAAGTTGAGCATCGTCTACTTCTTCTTCGGCGGCTGACAATTGTTCAGCGATCATTTCTGCTTGATTTGCAATTTTTTCTGCTTCCACCTTAGCAGTATTAACCGCTTCTCTGCATTGTTCTAATTTTTCATTTGCCTTTGAAGCGGCTCGCGAAAGTGCAGCATTTGCAGCACCAGAATTCTCCAAGGAATCTTGAATCTCTTTTTCCACTGCTTCGCATTGTTTCAATGCTTCTTTCGATTCTTCAAGGGCTTTTTTCGCATCTACAAGAGAGATTTCATGCTCCTGTAAATCCTCTTTGGCTTTTGTAATCTCTTGCTCCAGTTCATCCAAAAGTAATTGATCATCATTTTGAAGATCCTTTGCCTCTTCTATCTTGTCACCATTTACTGCTATTGAAACTTGTAGTTCTCTAATTTGTTCAAGCAAGCCACCGGAATCTCCACCCATAGCCTCAGCAATCCTAGTTTCTAACTCACCAACTTTGTCATCAAGTGCAAGAAGTACTTTTTCTGATTCTTTGACTGAGGCTTCCAGTTCAGCAGCTTCAGAAAGGTATCTTGTTCTTTCATCAGCATGATGTTTCAATTCTGCCTTTGCGCTTTGATGCTTTGCTTGATGGAGTATTATATTCGCATTATCGAATTCTTCTTTTGCGTCCTTTGCCCTCTCAGCTGCTGCCTTCTCTTTTTCTAATGTTTTAAGACGAGCCTTTTGTTCATCTTCTACCAATGAAATTCTATCAATGTATTCTTCAACTTGGTTTCTCTGTCGATCGGCTTTACGTATTTCCTCATCGTACGAAGTAACTCCTGCTACAGAATCTAAAACTCTACGGCGTTCCATTGCCGTCATTTGAGAAAGTCTAGTTACATCTCCTTGTAGAACAATATTGTAGCCATCTGGTCTTGCGTTAGCCTTACCTAATATTCGATGGAATGCTTTCTGGCCACTCTCTTCTCCGTTGAGGTGGTATGAAGAAACGATGTTTCCTCCTTTCGTTAAACGTACTTCCCTAGTCATTCTGACTTCGTCTGTGTCTACTGGTAATCTCCTTCTACCGTTTTTGAGTTGAGGGTTAGCAAAAACAAGGGTAACTTTTGCATTCCTAGCTGGACGGTTTGATTTACCTCCATTGAAGATTAAATCCTTAGAGTTTTGAGCACGTAGTACCTTCGCAGACCTTGCACCTAATACAAACTGAACTGCATCTCCACAATTGGATTTGCCGGATCCGTTTGGCCCTGTGATTGCAGTAAATCCCCTATCAAATGGAATTACTGCTTCTCCCTTGAATGATTTGAAGTTTTCAACTTCCAATGCTTTTAGATACATCCCTTTCCCCTCACAATCGAAGTACTGTGACTCCAACCTAAAGTGGGAGCGTACCTCGGGGGGTTTTGAAGGTTCCTTTACTCGCGCTCGCGAGAGTGCGTTTTCAGAACACTTGCATTATTTCCGAAATTACTTCATCCCAATGAGCCTGTGTTGCCACAAGCATTGCATCCGGCGCCATTGCAAAGGTGACACATGCGGGCAATTCTCATGCCCCCTTCCTCTCGAAGTCCTGATTCAAATAAATCCTCGTGTTGCATCAAACCTTGACCTTTCCATAAATCTCCAATCGTGGTATAACGTGATTTTACTTTTCGATCCCTCTGAAGGTGGCCTAAATTACCTCCTTGGGAATATACTTGATCCATTTGGACATAATTTCTATCCCTTACTTTCTCTGGAGTTTCTTCAAATGCATCATAGATATACTTTGGTCCACGAATCAAGAAGACTCCCACAGCGAAAAGCCCAATCTGCACAGCGATTGTTGGAGCTGGGAAGGGTAACAATTCAGCTATATCTGAACTGGTAGGACCTGGCATACTTTCGTACCTATCTGCAACAGCAATTGCACACAATAAGATTCCAGTAACCATAGCACCTCTTCTAACACGTTTTGCCCATTTTCCTCGTCTAGGCCATCTTAGCTTTGTTGCAAACAGAATGAAGATCCCCTCACCAACAAAGAGTAAATCGGGGCCTTCCCAAGTCCCAAGTGGACTAACGCAATCAGATGAAATTCCTGAATCCAAATCTGATTGTATTTCTTCTAAATTACAACCTGGGTCTGCCAATTTGGTGATTATTATTTTTTGAGGCGGTTCCAAAGCCATCAAAGCACCAAATTCGACATTAGCTATTGTGACTGCAATCATTGCCATTCCAATGAGGGTTGCAACCTTGCGCCTTAAGCCCATAAACCTCCTTGGTTGAGCCAACCCCTTGTAAGTGTCGGAACAAAATAGGGGGCATGTTTGAATCATAGTGCTTACACGAGAAACCGTTAGGGATGCCTGAAGTTGTAATTGTTGGAAGCGGTATTGCTGGCCTTTTTGCTGCTCTAAAAATAGCCGATGGCGGGCATCAAGTTACAATAGTAACAAAGCAACGTCCAACTGATTCTTCCACAAATTGGGCACAAGGAGGAATTGCTGGAATACTCGACAAAACTGATGGAAAAGGGATGGATTTGCATATTTCAGATACCATTTCAAGTGGAGATGGTTTATGCAATGAAAATGTTGTTCGTATAGTTGTTGAAGAAGCTGGCGACCGGATAAGAGACTTACTTTCACGAGGCGTTGAATTTGAAAAAAATGAGGATGACTTTCATCTGGCAAAAGAAGGGGGGCATTCAGCAAGGCGTATATTACATGCTAAAGATGCCACTGGAAAGGAGATTGAGAGGGCTCTTTCGGAGGCGGTTAACAATCATAACAACATAACAATGCGACCTAATACTCTAGGAGTAGATTTGATTCAAACAGTACATGGAGACCCTAAAGAAGGCATTAAGGGGATTTGGTGCTTAGATCTAGCAGATTCAATAATGGAAGCAATTCCGGCTGATGCTGTACTTATTGCAACAGGTGGTTGTGGCCAATTATGGGAAAAAACGACCAACCCAAGTGTTGCAAGTGGGGATGGTATGGCGATGGCATATCGAGCAGGAGCCAATGTCAAAGATATGGCATTCATTCAATTTCATCCGACAGCACTAATGGTTCCAGATGATCGCCCATTTTTGATTACCGAGGCTTTACGAGGAGAAGGTGGAGTCTTGTTAGATGACAAGGGTCTAAAAAAATATAGAACGTCTGACCAAGAGCCTGAGTTCTTTTCTTTTACCCATGAATATTCGCCCGATGGTAGTTTAGCAACAAGGGATATTGTTGCTCGCGCTTGTGATCAAACAATGAAAATAAATGGATCTAACCAAGTATGGTTAGTTACTGATCATTTAGATTCAACAAAATTACATAATGAATTTCCAACTATTGAAAAGAGGTTAAACAGGCATAATCTTTCTCTAGGCAAAGACCCGCTCCCTGTAGCACCAGCAGCCCATTACACTGTTGGGGGTTTGGAGGTAGATTTGTTTGGAAGAGTAATAACATCAGGAAACAAACCAATGCCTGGATTATATGCAATTGGTGAAGTTGCTTGTACTGGAATGCACGGTGCAAACAGACTTGCATCAAACAGTTTACTTGAGGCTGTTGTTTTTGCTGATAGGGCGGCAAAGCATTTCGTTGAAAATCCAAATCTTATCGATTCAATAATTCCCGAATGGAGAGCCGATGGAATGGCTATCTTGGAAGAACATTCACCTCTAGTCCGTGATTTAGAAACATTGAAGAAAACAATGACTGATGACGTAGGGATTGTACGTAGTTTTGACAGATTGAATCGTGCTAAGAGGATGCTTTTACTTCTTTCAAATGAAGTAGAATTAATTTGGAGAAAAAGCATACCTACGCGTGATTTAGTAGAATTACGTAATCTAGTTCTAATAGCCTCGTTAATCACTGATGATGCTTTAGCTAGAACCGAAAACCGAGGGCTACACTACAATAAGGACATTATCTAAGTGCATTTATTTGGGAAAGTAGCATAGCATTTAGGGGAGTTGGCAATCCATATTTTTCGCCTCTTTTCACTACTTCGCCACATAAAAATTCAATTTCTGTTTCTTTTCCTGATTTTATATCCTGTAACATTGAACACTGGTTACTTGCAGTTGCCTGAATCACTGAATGTAATCTATCAACAAGCATCTGATTATCAGGTAGATCAACTCCTTCTATTCTAGCAACATTTGCTGCTTCCAGCATTGTAGATTCTGCTTGATTAAGTAATTCTGTTTCTAAAAGTCCTCCATTATTTATTCCACATATTGCCGCTAGAGGATTAATTGCAACATTCAGTAACACCTTCTCCCACAGAGCCTTATTCAGGTCCTCTGTGTGTTCTGCATTCAAACTATCCAATATCTCAATGAATTGTTTGCCACACCTACCTCCTATAATCAAATCTCCATTCCCTGCCCAAGTTATTTCACCAGTATTTGATTTGAATACTGCATTAGTAGTAGTTCCTCCAGCCACCTTATGAGGCCCCACCTCGGCTTCTATAATCTCAATATTTCCAAGACCGTTTTGCAATGAGAGAACAGGACCATTGCATACGTATGATGCAACTTTCGACATCTCTCTTGTATCTTTAGATTTACAGGTGATTATTGCTAAATCACACCATCCTTTCAACTCAGGAATTAGTCCTACTTCTTCCAAACTTACTATCCAATCATCAGGATTAATCTCATATTCCCAATGGCCCCTAATTTTCATTCCATTCGCAGCCAACATCGCTCCATGTTCGCCCCTTGAATGCACGAGTACCTCGTACCCTTTCTGAACCAATTTTGCAGCGATCAATCCTCCAATAGAACCGGCGCCCAAAACTCCTATGCGCATAATTAAACCTCATGATTTGCTAAATTCAATACAATCTCATCATCATCAAGATCAAACCATGAATTAGAAATCCCAGTGGAAGGAGGCGTTGCATCTATCCTTGTTATTGATCCTGCTGCAAGGGTTAGGTTACCTGAAACATTCCACTGATTTGCACTATTTCCACCAAATTCAATTCTTAGAGTTATATTCTCAGTCATTCGGTTTTCTATCTCAACATATCCCTTATCGAAATTCACATGCCCTAGCCAATTTGTGTTTGAATAGTTTTCATTTTCAAATAATGAGATATATGGCCCTTCTATTACATTGTAGACAATGGGGTTATAATGATTAATACAAAGAGAAATTGTTGATTGGTTTGGTGCTTTAAACAATAAAGTTTCATTTCCAAGTGTTGGCATCATGCCAGTACTCTTTACAGAAAGATCCCATATCCAATCGCCTTCGTCTTGCCTTAGAGGGGGGGAAGGGACACCGACATCACTACAATTATCCTCTCGATTTAATGCTATGATTTGCAACTCAGGAAACGGTAAATGATTAGAATCTATCAAGATTCCATCTGCTGGAATTACAATAAAATTTTGCAACATTAATTCTACAGAAAAATTGGTCCCATTAAATCCAATTGCGGTTGTACTTAACCAAGACATGTCATCTCCAGAAAGCGCTTCAATGCAAACATTATCCTCATCTAAATACTTCCACATAGCACCCAGAGGTAAACCTCCGAGTGAAATGTTTTCAATTGGTATGTTATGCTCTAATTCTATACATGATGAAGGATCTGAAAGATCTCCATTAAACTGCCAAGCTCCAATAGGATATATTGGTAAATTTGGCTTTATTTGGGTCATATGAGGTTGGCCATTGATCAACCACATTTGAGAACTGTGTGATGGATATTCACTAATATTCCACATTATATTGTATGAGAACTTCAATACTTCTTTTGGTAAAATTAAACCTTGGCAACTATTACTAGTTTCCACATAATCTTGACAATCTATGTCGACTATTTCTGAATGTGAATTGTGGTCGCCAATATATGTTATATTGAAATTGTGTGCAACTAGTGAGGGGTTGCTTACACTAATTGTTTGGTTTATCCAATAGTCTTCCATTACTACTACTTCATTTGAAAATTCAAAGTTAAAATCATCATCCCAATTATCTACATTATCAAATGGGATTTGAGCAGGAAGTACAAACATGAATGCTAAAAAAAGTGTTATGCTTATTTTTCGATGTTCTGATTCGGTCAAATCTTTGCTGTCGTCAAGTAATAATGGCAGAGATGGATCTGAACCATACATTAGCAAATTTGCCACACAGATAATTACAATTGGCAACCAAATTGTAAATCCGTCAAAGGCACCAAAGAGGAAACCAAATAATGCAATTACCATTAACAACATTGTTTGGCTAGAACCTGATCTTGCTTCAGCCATTCCCATCCTTGAAATCAAAATCCTACCTCCTGGGAATGTTGGAATTGGCAGCAAGGAGACCCATCCGACAAACATCAAGGTGCAACCTGCACGAGTGAATGGGTGTGCCCAAGCTGTCTTTAACAGAAGTTCGTCGATGCCAAGTAAAGATAAACCACTCAAATTTAGAAGCAATGGTAATTCTAATGCTAATGGCGAAGATTCTAGTTCAAGATTAATTGGAGTTAACTGAATCCCACAAAGTGCGAATATGATTCCAAATAAGATTATTACTAGAGGTGCAGAAAGGGCTGTGTTTCCAATTGATGACCGGTTAGGCCACAATCTTGTATCACTTCTTGGTAACGAAGCAAAACCAAAAATTCCGAATGGCCACCATGCCAATGCAGGACCTGGAAGTGGCACTAAGTGAGGTACATTTACCCCATACTTTGATGCGACATATTTTTGGGCGTATGATGCAACAACAAGGGTGAAAATGAGAGGAAATGAATAACCTAATAATGCATCAAGAGTATTATTTTCAAAAAACCAGCCATCTGCAGGTCTACCTGATGAATTCCACCTTTCTCCAGCATAAAGAGTAGTCAAAACTGCAAGTGAGTACATCACCAAAGAGAATGATTTTCTTGGCCATTGGTAAACTGGTTCTCTAATAACTTGAATTAACCAGGGTTCTGCAGGAGTCAATCGAACACATCTTCCATGTTTTGACAAGTGTGAATTAATTTCTTCTACTGTCTGATGGATATCTTCTCCATCGAATTCCGACACTAGATATGACGGTGTCCCTCCACCTAAATCCTCGATTATGTGAAGGTGCCTAGCAAGTATACGCTCAATCAATTGGTTTTCTTTCCAAGCGTCAGAATGAGCCTGTAATTGTTCTAACTCAGACACGCTATGACTCCCCCTGTAAGTTGGGGTTACACTCTACCTCAATGAATGAATCCCTTGAAAATGAGATTTATTCACTTGTTCTTGAATCTCTTCAAGCGGAATGTTTCTTCTCTTTCCATCTCTTCAAGCCTTAACTGTATGAATACACGTGCTTCCTCAAGTTCAGGTATTACTTTGAATTCTAGAGCATTTACACGACGTTTTGTGGCCTCTATTTCAGCAAGTAATCTTTTCAGAGTTGCTTCCATTTCAGCTGCTGTAACAATCTTCTCAATTAAATCGCCAAATGAATCACCAGCTTCATCGATATATGGGGAAGAGCCGGTAAATCCAATGGCTCTCTCTCCAAATGCTTGTTTCAAGTTGGTTCCAGATACTGAAGGGACTACTACTCCCATGATGTTTCTTCGCTCAACTTCCACCTCAGGAGATGCTGAGTTTGCTATAGCAGCCGATCTTACCTTCAAACTACCTTCAATTGAGTTTGCGAGATCAATTCTTGCTTTTGCAATTCGATAAGCCTGAGTAAGATCCTTTTTTGCTTCAATCATGTCAGATAATAATGTCCTAAACTCGTGGAACAAGCCATCTCTCTTCATTTTCAATAACTTGTAACCATTTTTTGTTTGTTTAATTCGACGCTTGAGATTGATTAATTCGCTGCGTGTTGGTTTGATATCCAGTGCCATGCGATTCATCTCCTTCCAATTTCAGATAATAGATTTCAATCCTTATTATCAGGATGATATTTCTCAATCCATTTTTGATCTAAACGTACTAAGTACTTGGTATCAATGTCATTCATTAAATTCCAACAAAGATCAAGTGTCTCATCGATTGAACGATCTTCATCTCTTGATTGTCGCAAGAATCTGTCTTCAAACACACCTGAGAAATCAAGTAATTGCTTGTCACGCTCATTCAATGCATCCTCACCGACAATTGCAACCAAACCTCTCAGTTCACGGCCTTGCGCATATGCAGCATACATCTGATCAGATACTGACTTGTGATCTTCTCTTGTCGTCTTTTCACCAATACAAGATCCCATCAAACGAGATAGCGAAGGTAGTACATTTATTGGCGGGTAAATACCAGCTTGATGTAATTCACGAGATATAACAATCTGACCCTCAGTAATATATCCTGATAGATCGGGAATTGGGTGTGTTATATCGTCACCAGGCATAGTTAGAATTGGGAATTGTGTGATACTTCCCTTCTTACCCTTAACAATTCCAGCACGCTCGTATAGCATAGCCAAATCAGTATACATGTATCCAGGATAACCGCGCCTACCAGGAACTTCTTCACGTGCAGCACCAATCTGTCGAAGTGCATCACAATAGTTGGTCATATCTGTGTAGATAACCAAAACGTGGTAATCTTTCTCAAACGCTAGATATTCTGCTGCTGTTAATGCAAGACGAGGCGTAATAATTCTTTCAACGGCTGGGTCATCTGCTAGGTTTACAAATAATACAGCATTTTCAAGAGCTCCAGTCCTCTCCAAATCGCTACGGAAGAAATTGAATTCTTCAGCTGTAATTCCCATTGCACAGAAAACTACAATGAACTCTTCATCTGAATCTCTTAGTTTAGCTTGCCTTGCAATTTGCAGAGCAATGTCGTTGTGTGGCAACCCAGATGCACTGAAAATTGGTAACTTCTGTCCGCGGACAAGTGTAGTACAGCAATCAATAGCGCTGATTCCGGTCTGAATAAAGTCGTGTGGACTTTGACGAGAATATGGATTAATGGCCGCACCAATAATATCTGCGTTTTCTTCGGCGACAATCTCAGGCCCCCCGTCACGAGGACGTCCTGCTCCATCGAGAATTCTACCAATCAAATCATCTGAAACAGGTAATTTGAATACATCTCCCATAAATTTCACACCGGTATTTAGATCAACTCCAGCAGTTCCTTCGAAAACCTGTACTACAACAAGGTCTTCACTAGTATCAAGGACTTGCCCGTTTTTCATACTACCATCATTCAGTCTTAATTGTACAATTTCTCCAAAAGCAACTGGTTCTGTCTTATTCAAAAAGACCAGAGGCCCTTTTACATCATTAATTGTTCGATATTCTTTTCCAGACATTTCAATTCCTCCATCAATTCTCCTCAATCGCTGCAGCGATTTCATCATTCATTTTATTGACTAAAGCATCGATATCATCCGAATAAGTTGCTTCGAATCTTCCACGCATTAAGTCGGTACGTGCTGGGACGTTTACTACATCCTGTAAGTCTGCTCCCGCAGCCATAGCTGATTTTGCAGACTCATGGAAAGTCAATATAGCCTTAGCCATCTTGTAGTGAAGATCTACAGAACAGAAGGCGTCAACATCGTGGAAACCATTCTGCTGCAAGAAATATTCACGTATCATACGTGCTACTTCAAGAGTTAATTGCTGGTCCACAGGCAATGCATCTGAACCAACTAATTGTACAATTTCTTGTAATTCTGCTTCAATCTGTAACAAACCACTAATTGCAGTTCTAATTTCAGGATAATCTTGACTAATATTGTCACGGAACCATTGATCAAGTGATGGCGGATACAAACTGTATGAAGACAACCAATTGATCGCAGGGAAGTGTCTTTGCCTTGCTAAACCAGCATCAAGACCCCAGAATACCTTAACAATTCTGAGAGTTCCTTGGCTTACTGGTTCAGAGATATCTCCACCAGGTGGCGAAACAGCACCAATAACTGTAACTGAGCCATCATCGCCATTCAAAGTTTGAACACGCCCAGCGCGCTCATAAAACTCTGCAATCCTGCTGGATAGGTAGGCTGGATAACCTTCTTCTCCAGGCATTTCTTCAAGACGTGAAGAAATTTCACGCATTGCTTCTGCCCAACGACTTGTTGAGTCAGCCATCAATGCTACATCATACCCCATATCACGGAAGTATTCCGCAATTGTAATTCCAGTATATACTGATGCTTCTCTTGCAGCCACAGGCATGTTAGATGTATTTGCAATCATTACAGTCCTGTTCATGAGTGGTTTACCAGTATTAGGATCAATTAGATGTGGGAATTCATCCAGAACTTCTGTCATTTCATTTCCACGTTCGCCACAACCGATGTAGACAACAATCTGAGCGTCGGAGTACTTTGCAAGTGATTGTTGAGTAACAGTCTTTCCAGAACCAAACGGTCCAGGGATTCCAGCTGCGCCACCCTTAGCTAAGGGGAAGAGGAAATCTAGAATGCGCATTCCGGTAATCAGTGGAGTGTCTGGTGCATACTTTTGTTGGTATGGCCTAGGTGTACGTACAGGCCATTTCTGCATCATTTGAATGGATGAACCATCCTCCATGACACAAACATCTTCTGTAACGTTATAGTCACCCGATTTTATTGATTTTACAGTACCACTCATTCTAGGAGGAACCATAATTTTGTGAACTATCGTTTCAGTTTCTTGAACGTTACCAATAACCTGCCCGCTTACAACTTCGTCACCGGGTGAGACTATTGCTTCAAAAGTCCACTTCTTTTCCATATCAAATCCATCTGCATCAACACCACGAGTGATGAATACACCCATCACTTCTTCTAATGTAGCCAGAGGTCTCTGGATACCATCATAAATCTGTGTCAAAAGTCCGGGCCCAAGTGCCACAGACAAAGTCTCCCTTGTATTCAGAACCGGTTCGCCGGGGCGAATACCACTCGTGTCCTCATATACTTGGATGACTGCTTTATCCCCGTGTAGTTCAATGACCTCACCCATGAGACCTTCGTGCCCTACACGGACTACGTCATACATTGCCGCTTCCATTCCAGTAGCCGTAACTACGGGACCTGAAATACGGTAAATTACTCCTTCATTGCTCATTCCTCTTCCTCTCCTTGTATGTTAGTACTCATTTCCATAAATCGACTCCTATTGCCTTGCGAATAGTTTCGCGAAGGGTTGTGTCTTCTTCTGTTCCAATACCTAGAACAGTAGGTGTGACACTTTCCGTAATCCTCTCTTTGAGACGATCCGGCAAGGAAGACAGGATTGCGGAGTCAATTACCACAATCCCCACCCCCTTTGTGTTCAGTAATTCTCTGACAACGGAAACTGTTGCTTCCTCGTCATCGGGATTATATGTTGTACTAATGCCTGCTAATTGAAAACCAAGTGTGAATTCAGGACTACCTATTACTGCTATATCCATTCATATCACCTCTCACAGAACGTGGGCCTCCAATACATCGGTTGCTAATCCGGCCATACGACCGCGAACAATGAAGCGTAGATCTTCAATCTCCTGGACCTTCGCAGAAACATAATGAATCACTGGAAGGGCTGAAATTGGATGGAGGTAGCTCATACGCTGTATTTGCTTGTTCTCTCTATTACGCAACCAAGTTACGACAGGATCCAGAGTTCTATTCTCATCAGATTTGGAAATAGTCTCCTGGAATCCATCGGTGTCGAAGTTACTCGACAGACGAAGTACATCGAGGAGGCCTTCTCTACTACCAACGGCTTGTGAGAAACTCCTCTCTTTTATTAGACGGCCACCAGAGATGAGCGCCTGTGTGATTTCCTCGGAAGACAAGCCGAAAGCATGTCCTTCGAGTATGTTAATTATATTACGGTGATCTATTTCACCAGCTAGATGATTACGCAAGATTCGAACTTCTGGTGCACTACCCTGTAGTTTACTCAAAGAATGTTTGAAATAATGACGATCTAATGTATCTTCATATGCTTGTATTCCTTCATCTTCTCCTAGTGCTAAAAGCGTAGTTCCAAATGGGAGTCTGCGCATTTGCTCAACTGCCTCACGAAGAGTGTTTGCTTCTTCGATCATCTTCAACCATGGAGTGTTTACTTCACTCTGCTCAGGAAGTATCGAAAAGCCGACCTTCTTCACATCGACTTCATTTACTACTGCTCGAAGTACAACCTTTGCATTATGATAACGGAATCTTCCCGTGTAAATCTCTACGAGTTTACGGACATTTCCACTACATAATTTCATGATATTAGTTAGTTCATTTTCAAGATTATGCGTTAATGCTACCTCTACCAAGTCACTACCTGTGTATTGGCCAGCATATAGGTCAATTTCAGTCCGATAACCACTGTCTGCAACTGCAACAGTTAGTTGATCTGGCGTCTGTTGTATCAACTGACGTAAACGTGTTCGATCCATAAGACCTGCTTTACGTGCCTTAGCACGTGCAGCCACGTAACCTGTATTTGACCCTAGTATTGGCATATTTATTTCTCCTTATTCAACCAAATAATGTTTCATTAATTGCTGCTCTTTTCTCTGTCCAAGCGTTTTCAAGTAAAGTATCAAAACGCATATCAAAAGAGATTGTTCCATCTTCGGCTTCTAAAACAAAACCGCCCAACCCGTCTACATCATCACCAATGGTATATCCCTTTGCGGAATTTTCCAATGCTGCACGATCTATACTGGTTGGTCGCAACACCATCTTTCCCTTACCGATATCAGCAGCTTGCTTCACTAAATTTTTCAACAAACTAGCACGGCCGGCAAGGCTAGCATTTCCTATTTGCTCACGTGCAGATGCTAGAGTTGCATCTAATTCGATTCTACGAGCGACTAAAACATCTTTCTGGTTAGATTGACGTGCTGAAGCAACAATCTCTCTAGAGATTTGTTCAGCTTCCTTGTCTGCCTTCCCAGATGCATCACTTGTAATCGACTTTGCACGATCTTTTGCTTCAGAAAGAATGGCTTTGGCTTCTTTTTCAGCAGCCTTAATCAATTCAGCAGCTTCTGTATCTGCAGAAGCCTGAATATCTTTGGCTAATTTTTCCAATGTCATATCTTCATCTCCTATATCTCAAAGGAACCTGTCCTTTGAAATCGTTCTCAAAGTAAGAACAGGGGCATCATACCCAATATAACTAGAGATTCTGGTAGAGCGGTGAAAATTAGTGCGACACCAAATTTACTACCATCTTCAGCTAACATACCAACAGCAGCACTACCAATTCCACCTTGTGAAATTCCAGCACCAACTGCTGCTAGACCTAGAGCAATACCTGCTCCGATATTCTTTCCGTATGCTTCTGTAGATGCGTTATCGTCACCATCTGCAGCCACTACACCTTGTGCGATCATCATCATACCCATAAGTACGATTAGAACACGTAGGCCAGTTCTTCCAACATTTTTGTTCATTTTTTATTCCTCCAAATTGTCCATAATTGGGACTATGATTTATGTATTCTCCACATTTAAGTCGCGGCCACCAAACGGGCTAAACTCTTGCCCGGAGCCGTCGTGGAACTTGCTCATCCATTCTACAAAGTGTAGACGGACGGCGTGTATAGAAGGTGAAAGGATGCCTAGCAATAAGGCGAAGACTTGTACTGAAATCCAAAGCACAAAGCAAGCAATTAGAACAAGATAGTTGCCATCATTAAATGCATTTACCATGTTGAAGAAGCCCATGTCATTACCTAATTCTGCAATTTTAACTCCAGCCACACCTACTGCCATAATTCGTAGGTAAGAAAGTGTATTTGCAAGCAAACCGAATAACTCGATTGGTCCCATGATGAATCCTCCCACCCATCCAAATTTCTCGAAAATTGCTAAACCAATAATTAAACAACCTAATCCAAACAAGATTGCTAAAGACCATCCTGTTAATGAAAACAATTCATATCTTTCATCGGTAATGAAACGGAAAATATGTCCAAATCCACCAAACATGATGAACAACCAAGATCCTTTCTCGAAGAATGCTGCAGCAATGCCATGTGCTCTGAATACATTGATGAATCCAATCAAAAACCCTACCACGATATGTGTTGCTCCAAGATATATAGAAAGAAGGACGTAGTCCATCATACCAACTCCTACTCGATGGAATGGGACATGTGTATCACTCATCTTTAGAGTGTGTGAAAAGAAGTGTGGTAAATGTATAGATTCATGGAGATCATGATACATATGAGTTAGAGGTGCCCAATCAAAATAGTGTTCTGTACCATCGATGATAAATCCAAATGCCTCGGCTGTTATGAATCCGAAAGTGAATGTTGCTATTCCCATATTCATCATTATACGTGATGCGAATGCTCCTGAGGGATTGTGTCCGAAATTACTCTTAAGGGCTAATGCGATTAACATCAGAATAAGACCATAACCCATATCGCCAAGAATTAATCCATAAAATAGAGGGAATGTATACGCCATCATTGTAGTAGGGTCTATTGTACCGTATTTTGGACGTCCTACAAGATTAGTTAGGAGTGAGGCATGTCTTGTAGATTTTAGAGTATTATACTCTACAGGAGGATATTCCTGATGGTGGTCATCATCATGGTGGTGGTCTTCCTCAAATTCCTTAATTGTAAGATGTGAAGAAACTTTTGACAATTTTGAACGAATTTTATCTGCAGATGCAGTAGGAACCCATGCTTCCATGGCATATGCATGTGAACTTGTAGCGCAGAGCGTGTGTCCTGTCAAAATTTGGTTCTCTCGCTGCAAGTACTCTTGTACTGCAACAGAAGTTCTACCATTCTCTTCGGCCCAGGTTTGTTTTTCTTCTTCTGAAGTTTTTATTTTCTGTTCTAAAGTGTCTATTTCCTTCTTTGCATCAATAAGTAGTGAAGAAGGAGTTCCTTTGCCACTAGGTATCTGAATTGGTTTACTTCCCAACTCTCCTAATGCCATCTGCACTTCTGCTGCTTCTTTTCCTTGACAAGCTACTGCGATTACATTTCCAGCGACATGCATTTCTACTCTTTCAAGTAAATCTCCAAACACTTGTTTGGCTTTTGCTGCTTTTGGAGTCTCTCCGATGTATACTTCAAGTGATTCAATTCCAGTCATTAATTCTAAAGGAATATTCAATGGAGATATGGTCTCTAAGATAGAGACTCTTTCAGCCATCCTCGCCAAATCTGCTCTAGCATCACTTTCCGAAGTTATTACTTCAAGTATTGAGTCGAGCCTATCAGAGAAATTACCCTTTGAGCTTTTGCTGTTGACTTGCTTTTCTACTTCAGAAGAAAGAATCGGCCCATCTCGATTAATACATTTTAATTCTTGATTTACCGCACGAACTTTAGCAAGCATAGCGGAAACTTTGTCTGCATCAGAGTGAGGTTTGCCTACAGTAATTCCTTCTTCATCGCCACTATAGGGTGTGATGTGCACGTTTCCGAGATCTGCACAAACACGTAATGCTGAATCTAAATCAACAGCATTACCTGCCATTACAAGACGTGACATCTCAACAACGCTGAACATATTTACACCTCAGTTTGGCATCATTGAGTCAATTAAAATCTGTACTGCTGCGGCACGACGATCGCCTGCTGAAGACTGAATGTCTCCTACTGCTTTTGTACCCTCAGCTTGTACTCCCTCAGCCTCTTTGCCAGCCTTTCCTCGTGCTGTATCAAGAGTTGCCGATGTCGAACTCACTGCTCCATCCTGAGCTTTTTGTACTATTTCTAAGGATGATTTCCTTGCGTCTGCAACTATTTTAGAAGCCTTTTCTTTAGAAGATTCTATCTTCGTTTCCGCTGCTGCTTCTGCATCTTTTATGCTTTGTAGTACATCTGCTAAACCCACAGTAACCACCCTAGTATTCGGCCCCACTGATAAGGGGTTCATAACCATCGTGGTCAATCTCTAGATTCAGTTTGTCTGCCATACTTGAATTACACCCCAAATCGTCAAATCAGAAGTTAATGCCGGAGAATCATGTCCGACCGCACTGGTACTGGTGGATTTGATCCATCCGGGATTGATGACGATGCTTGGACTGAACTCGAAAAGCAGCTAGAAGCAACTATTCCAGTTTATGACAGAGTCAATAGAATTATGACGCTCGGATTTGACAAAGGAATGCGTAGGCATGTCCGTAATCATGCAAAATCAGGCATGAACGTTTTGGAAGTAGGTTGTGGCCCGGGTTCTTTTGCTGTAGACTTGGTCGGAATGGAATTAACATGCTTAGACCCAAGCACAGAGATGCTCAAAGTTTGTCGTAAGCGAGTTGATGCTATTCGTAATAAAAGAGGTGAAGCGCCTGCAAAATACGTTGAAGCGATTGCAGAAGATATGCCATTACCCGATAACACCTTTGACAGAGTTTTCTGTTTATTCTCATTTAGAGATTTCAAAGATAAAAAACAGGGACTCTCAGAAATATTTAGAGTATTGAAACCTGATGGCCAACTAGTCATTTGTGATGCTGGTAAAGCAAACAAAATCCATGGACTATTTGGAAGACTATACATGATGACTTTTGTGCAGTGGGTTGCACGTTGGGTCACAAAAGATCCAAATCACCCCTGGAAATGGTTAGCAAAAACATATACGCATTATGGAACTCATTCGTATTACAAAAAGATGTTGAATGAAGTAGGATTCATTGATGTAAAAGCTAGATTGTTGTTCCCTGGTATGTCTAGCAGGTTCAAAGCAAAAAAGCCACAAAAATAGTCGGCCATTAAATTCTTGTTTTGAAACCCATAGCTCGTATAACGCACCAAGCTGTTTTTGCTTCAAAAATGGTAAATCCCCCGCCGATTAGTGCGGCAAGAGATACAAATTCCAGATAGGGCAAATTGATTATATCAAGCCACCATATTAGTGCAATAATTAACCCAATTGTCACACCGATGATTCCTAACTTCATCCTTACAGCCTGCCCTCTAGCGTCAATATTGCACTGCATCATTAACCCTCATGCGATACGCTCTACTGTTTCTGGAGTAATTCCTTCTTGCGGGGTTACTCTGTAAACCATTATAGACAAATTTTCAGGTGCGTTTCGGAATTTTGAAACAATCATTGATGTTTCGAAATCTGAACCTATTGTTCTAACTTTGAAATCACAAACCATATCTGAAATTGCTGCCATTTCTTGCTTTATTGCTGGAGTAATTGTATCATTTGAAACTGTAACAAATAATATTCCACGCATAGCCTGAGTATGAGCCTGCATCATTCTAAGCATTGCAACTACACGTGCAGGATCTTCGCGTTGCACGAAGAAATCTAGTGAGTCTATTACTGCTCTAAAATAAGGACCCATAGCCATTATTTCATTTGTCATTTCTGTCAAGAAATCTTGAGTGTTATCATCTACAAACCGCGTCTGAGCTAACCTTTGTATATCAGGAAGTTTGAATCCTTCTAACCGATACCTGCTAGCAAGTAATTCCTTCTCAAGGACACGAGCGTTATATTCCTCTCCTAATGTTCTAACTGAAATATCAGTTGGCCAATTATATTTGTTAAACACACGCGCTATCTCTAATTGACTTTCATTTGTTGAAATCAAAATTGTGTTATCTGGTTCTTCGGCTGGAGATGTAAACTGTTTTGCAAATAACTCAGAACCTGAACCTACCTCTGTAAATCCAATCAACATGAATCCCCTTGGGACTCCTCCATGCATAGCATTGTCAAATTTTGGAACGCCAAAACTTCCAGTAGAACCGAAGAAATCCTCATCTTCTTTACTGAATGACATCTGCTTTTTACTCAATCAAATCACCTCAATGTATGACAACTTGGCCCCGATCAATCAAATCAGTACAGTAAAGATCCAAATTGGAAAGTACCGCTGGCGGTACCTGGTCGGGTACATTCAATATTATCGAAAGAATTTCTCTCTGGCGGAATGTGTTAATGAAAGTGTGTAAGTACTCCGCGAGCATCCTTTCTTCGTTATATATTGCAAGTGAATTTACTGCATCAATTAGTACAAAATTACGTTCATTGGTAGAGATTCTAAGAATATATAGAGTGCGCAATAGAACGCTCTCCAACATAATTGGGCTATCTACAAAAGTTATGTTATCGTAAGGTACATCTGTACCTCCAAGTATACCTGATGAAACTAAATCTATGAATTGTATATTCGAAACATCTACACCTATTGCTTCAAAGGCTTCAATAATCTCTACTGCTCCTCGTGTTGCACAAATGTATACACCACCCATTTCAAACATCTGCATTAGAGGAATCATTGTAGATGCTGTCACCATAAAGGAATTTGAATTTCCAAATCTTACTTGAACTGATGAATTCAAACTAACCTCTGTTAGTTGTTCTGCAATTCTTTGATCTAACTCAAACATAATCAGGACCCCCATCTGCTAGTCTTATCACTTACAGCTCCCCATTTGAGCATTGGTGTTAGCATCACACCGAGGGGTGTTAATTCAATTGCGTGCTTCGCACGGCTATGTGCTGTACCCCTCATTTTTACGACTTGTAAAAATCTTAACAAATGGCCCATTCTTTCTACGTCTCCCATTACAATAATCCCATCTGCTATTGCTTCTTCAACACCAAATGATGACCAATGAGCATTCTGCGTTGCCGAAGTGATTTCAGAAATTAGAATAGTGGTACATCCCAATGTTGCCAGCTTCTTACCTAGAGTGAATAAAAAATCGCGGATTAATTGTTCGCTTTTAATCTTGTAACAAAGCGTTGTAACAGAATCAATTACCAAACGAGTAACACCGATTGTATTTACAATATCTACAATTGCTTTAATCAGTGCGTGAACGTCATCAAGATCAAAAGAAGCCTTGTCCAATCCTAACCAAGAATACAATACATCCATATCGAATACGTTAATCAATCCCGAATCAACCATATTCATATCGAAAAACGCGAATTGCCTTATATTTTCGAGTAATTTGACACTTGGCTCTGTAGCAGTAAAATGTGCGCATGCTTCGCCGGCTTGAGCGCCTCTAACTAGGAATTCCATGCCGAATGTAGTCTTACCTGAACCACAGGTTCCAGATGCCAAAACCGTGGAACCGTATGGTATTCCGCCACGTAAAATCTCATCCATTCCATGTATGCCGGTAATACACCGGTCTCGGCTGTAAACTGTGGCCGGCTGCATGATTACCGACCATAGCGAAACAATCGCAGTAATTGAAGCATGCGCTATTCGAGGGTTATACTTGACCCGGTGTAGGGGTGGATGAGACATTCCAAGATGTTTGTTTGTAAGGTAATCCTCCATTCCAAATAATTGTGTTATTCAGCAACAATTGCATTGATGGATTCCACTCAACACTACAAACCTCAGAACCGGATGATCGCCCCTTTTCCGCAAACAACAATTTGAGCCGCCCACTACTGTCCGATAAACCATCAATAGAACCAATTCCAAGGAAACCATTGTACCCCAAATCATAGACTATGCTTGCATTTCCTCTCTCTTGCACCAAAGGATCACCCGAAAACAAAACAATACCTCCACCTGGGACGACCCCTTCGGTATATAGGAAAGACATACTGCCAGTAGTGCCTGTTCTTTCAAATGACCAACCATACAAAGAAAGTGCAAATCCATTTTGATTTTGAACCTCAATCCATTCAGGGCCATTATTTGCAGGACGTGGTGAAAATTCCGTTATTCGTAACATCTTGGGTGGAGAACCGCCGTCATGAACTTCAAGACTAACACTGATTACTTCATCTGCATCAGTAAAGGTTCGACTAGAATATGATGAGATACTTGCCGTATTCCGGTCGGACCCTCCTTCAAATATGGTCATGCCTTCTCTAGAGATATTGTTTGATGATTCTACCTTTATTAGCAACCTTAATTGCATGTCTGAATCAAGGCCTAACCCGCTTGCCATACCCTCAATACTGACATTTGAAAGTGCTGTAATTCTATTGTAATCCAAAATCCCATCACTAACTATACCTGGTTGCAAATAACCCGAATACAAACTCTCTGGAGATACTTGGTGCCAATTGGAGGTTGCATTAGCATAATCTCGAGTCTCATCAACGACAGGAACAAACCATCCTTCTCCATCTGTTAATCTCTCAAGTCCTTCTACTGCCGCCCTATCGATAAGATCTGTTTTAGGGTTGTTACTTCCAAGTTCCAATTGGGCAAGAGACATGAAAGCTGTCAGTATCATAAGAAACAAAGTGAATGCGGAAAGAAATTCAACGACTGCAACCACACCTTGGTTATCTCCGAGATTACCATCAGCACACCTACGGGCCCGCATAATATACTGGAACAACTGAATCCTCAAGAGCATGTCGCCCGTTTTGCATACAAACGCCAATAACATGACTCAAAAAGGCATTCGTCACCGATTGATATTTGAGTGTCGAGCGGCAGGGAATCATGATGTCCAGTGCGAATGCTGTCCGGGAGAGTGGATTTTCCATGAAGGGTCCTGGACTTGTAATCATGCTCTTATTGTCGAGCATGACTGCGGTTTTACTGGCTCCATCTGCTGTTGCAACAGTCAGTGGAGACCTAGAAATTACCGAGTCTGTTTCCCCTGGGGCCAATCACGTAATCACTTCATGGGATCCTCTAGAGATTTCTGTCAAAGTAACTAATTCAGGATTCTTCTATAATTTACAATCTAGAAGTATCAATTGGTATATCTGTGAAGGCCATCAAATGATTAACAATTGTATTAATGATAATGAAGCACAAGGTACTGGCTCGATTGATCCTTTGCCAATTGGCGTGTCGACAATTCTAACCTTTGGCACCTCATTCAATCCTCAAGGAGATGAAGGAAATTATACTGTAGTTTACGAATTCGAAGAGTATGATTCAAATTCATCGAATGACTATTATTCAACCAACTTCAGGCTTGTTCGTGACCTAGTTGATGTAGAATTTGAAGAACAAGATTTGTTAAGTCAAATTAACAACTTGGCAACCTACCAAGGAGACTTAATACTGAATACAGATACCAATTATAGCCTAGATATTTCAGGTACGGTAACTAATTGTCCGACATGTAATTTAACAGCTGGAATTGGTTGGAGAATCTTAGATTCTAATGGGACTTCACTCAAAGAAGTATGGAATTCAGTGCAAGATTTACCTGTGTGGGGTCAATCTAACTTCAACAGAGCATTGCCTGATTTCAATTACGACACAGAAGGAACTTACACTGTTGAATACGGGCTAATGACATCTTCTGGCGATCCTGAAGGTGACATGAACCAATTCAATGATTTACAACAGATGGAAGTTATTTTTAATGATACAGTTGATCTACAAGTAACACAAATGTATCCCCTTAATGCACCATCATCTCAAGATTATTACTATGGAGAAAATAGTGTTTCTGCAACTATAACAAATCTCGGGAATCATTCAGTCACTGACCCATTAGTTAGATTTACAGTGTATGATTTAGAAGGGAATATTGACTCTGAAGAAGATTGTGCCATTGGCACACTCCATCCAAGTGCATCTTTCGATTGCATATTTGATCTCGTATTTCTAGGAGATAAAATGCTGAAAGTTGCAATCTCTGAAATGATAAGCGAAGGTACTGACGCAAAACCTTCAGACAATATCATAACTGAAAGTGGCCTTGTTATTGCTGGGGATATGAATCCAATTATTGACCAGAATAATTTCTATGGAAAGTATAACACAAATCAAACTATAGAATTTAGCGTAAGAACTGCTGCAACTGCTGCTTATCCTGTAAATGCCACATGGTGGAGAGCAGGTATCATACCACTGGGGACTGGCACACAATTCAATATTTCAGCATCAGTTCTTGGATTAGGAGATCACTACGTCTCAGTCCATGTTACTGATTCATTAGGAGAATTGGAAACCACATCTACTCTTATCACTGTATACAATAGTACTCTTGTGACAGCAGGTGATTGGTTAACTGGATATGCTGTTACAAGAACTGAAGCTGTTGGTATTGCCCAATTTGATTACCCTCATCTAGGCTATAGCTACGGTTCAGGTCTAGGAGTAGAGGCTTTGATGATTATGTCAATTGATGTCATACCAACCACTGAAGATGACGATGCTGGTATGGATTGGATGTCATTGGATCTCAATATCTCACGGATGATTCCAGACAATATCCCCAGAGAGTCTATTTCTGTTCATCAGTTAGAGGATTACTATGGCGCGAACTGGGATTCATTTACTGGAGACAACTCATATACACTAATAGATAATCACACAATTAGATTAAACTTAACTGAAAACATGGATTTGTTAATGGTAGGAGAATTGCCTCCTGCCGATATTGACTCAGGTCAACCAATACTTACGCCATTACCCAAAGGCCAAATGAAGATGGATTGGAATGTTACAGGTGAGATCTCCAACCCCTATTTGGGAGGATGGATGATTTATCGAATTATTGCCAATGAAGGAGGAGCTTCCTACTTCCCCGATCCTGATGAGATAACTAATGAATATACGTGGTTCTCATTGATGGAAGGTAATCTTGTTGCAACGCTATCTGTTGGAACCGAGACTTGGATTGATGAAAACAAATTAGAGGATGGAAGGTGTGTTTCTTATGTTTTGATGCCATATGACAGATCTGGAATCCCTAAGCCACTAGAAGGTGAAATTACTAGAGTAGATGGCCTCCCTGGATTAACATGTGGAGATGCAGTTGATCCAGTATTGAAGGTAGAGAACTTTGACCATGAAATAATTTACAATAATAATACAGATTGCCATGGCCAAAATTATGATTGGCATCTTTGCTATGAGCTCACTCTCTCTTGGACATGGCCTGCAGATGAAGCCAATGGACCATCTACATGGAACTTATATCGCATTGAAAACAAGCCTTCCGATGTTAATCTAGAAATGGTTGACCCTATTGCAACAAATCTTCAAAACGTTCCTGGAGAAAATAGTTTCTTTTGGCAAAATGGAACTGATTATGATGGAATTAGGCCATATCGAACTTACTACTACATACTAGCCCCCGTAGATCAAGTTGGTAATGAAGACAGTATTGCAAATTACAATTCAAAGAACGTCGAACGTGTTTACATTCATGACCAATATTGGGATTTCAATCAGCACCGAATCCCCGAGCCTGAACCTGAACCTGAACCGCCATATGGAATTGAATGGCTTGGCGAACTAAATGATTACATGGCGAAGGAGGACTTCCAATTGGCAGGAGTTGTAATGATCCTTACATTAATGTTTAATTTCATAGGATTACCCCTCATCCTAAAGAGAAGAAAGAAATTGATTCGTGTGATTAAGAAAAGAATCGCAAGACAATCTGAGAATGAAGGCTTAGATGATTTTGACGACTTCTTTGATTGAGGTTAACCGTCTGTTTTATTTCAAGTAGTCAGGTGGGCGAAATGCTTGCGGCGATCGCATAGCCTGGCCATTGCGTCGGATTGCTAATCCGATGGGTCTTCCCACGGGGGTTCGAATCCCCCTCGCCGCGCTTATTCGGCATTTAGCACTCGCTTATTTTTCATAGATGCTTTCCAAGATAACATGAGCCTATTAGTTACTGGAATAATCAACAGAAGAGCTGCGCTCCACCACCATATTTGGTTCTGAGGTACAGCCACGACATATACGAAAGTGAGGAACATCCAAGCCAAATACCCTAAAGAACGCATAAATGAGGCAAATGCCATTGGCATTCTTCCATCCGAATCCAACTCTTCATTAGGATCAATCTTGAACACAGATATAGAATACCATAGTGTCAATCCGCCAGCAACAAATGCCCAAGCCAGAGGCAGCCCTGCTTGTGGCCAAAAGCAAGGCACTGAACCCAATAATAATAGCAAAATGCAATAAATTTTTGATTCAAATAAAGTTCTATGAGCACCCTTAACATCAGGCATCATTGGTATTCCAACTTTTGCATATTCACCACTTCTATACAGTGCTAATGCCCAAAAATGAGGTGGTGTCCAACAAAATATCAATAGAAAAAGCATCCAAGGAACAGGAGAGCCCAAATTGAATGGATTCAAATCATTAGGAATTGAAACTACCGATGCACAAATCCAACCAATCAGAGGCGGAGTTGAGCCGGCAACACCTCCTATCACAATATTTTGTGAAGTTCTTCTCTTCAACCAAATTGTATAGATTATGACATAATAAATTACTGAAAATAAAGCCCAAAATGCTGCCTTCCAGTGCAATGTAAGAAATATTGCACTACCCGTTATTGCAGTTATTATCCCAAAGAACATCGCATGTTTTGGAGTAATTAAACCACTTGGAATTGGACGAGACCTAGTGCGAGACATTCCTGGATCTATGTCACGATCATACACCATATTGATTGCATTTGAACCTCCTGCAGCAAGAGTCCCTCCAGCCAATGTAATCACGCAAGCATACAGGGTTTCATACCATGTTCTATCTCCTTCTAGTGAGCCATTTCTAACCATCAAATCATGAGCTAGAATTGCACATATCGCTGTTATTTGTAGTAAAATTACAACACGCAATTTCATTAGTTGACAATAAATGGTGAATATCCCAGGTTTCTCACTCATCCTCAGAATCCTCCTCACTTGCAACCATCAATAGCATAACTCCAATAATTGCGCTAAGGAAACTTGCTACTCCTAAAACCAAATGTAACAGAGAAAGGCTTTCAGGGAAATCTCCATATTTTGCAAGTACAATATACAAACCACCTACAAACACATTGAGTAACCAAAACCCTGTAGCAAAATCAAAACAACGAATTAGACCCATTTCTGTACCAGTTTCATGGGCCTTTTCTCTAAGTTTCATTGTCCCCATTATCAGTGCAAAACCTACAATTCCAGCACCAAAGCGGTGCAACATCTGAAACAATATACCCGGCCCATCAAATGAAGGTAGCCATTCACCTTGGCACTTGGGCCATCCATTTGGAAAACCTATAGAACAGCCTTGATTGTAATTGCCTCCTGCTGTAGAAGCAACCCATGAACCTAAAACAAGTAGAATTAATATCGCTGAAGTCAATATTACTGATCGATTTAATTCTGTTTTTACAAATTGTTTTGGTATTTTGAATAGTTTACATTTCGAACCTTCTATTTTGCTCATGCTAAGGAATTGCCAAATTAGGATACTAACAAAAGAAAGAGCAAGCACAAGATGTAAGGCTACAGTCCAATCTGCATTATCATAATTTACAGTGACTGCACCTGCAATTCCTTGTACAATCAAAAGTATTCCTGTTGCAAATGAAATATTTACTAAATTATCACCATACTTTTCTCTGTGTTTTCTAATTAACAAGAAATTTGCTAAGACAGGTATTGCCATTATGCTTGCAAGTAATCTATGAGCCCATTCCACAAAAATTTCTAGTGCGGTATAACGATAATCAGCACCCCTACTATCATATTCATCTGGATTAGATTCATACCACTCAGTCTGTTCTGATTCAGATACATCGAATGACCAAGTTCCGAAACATTGCGGCCAATCAGGGCAAGATTCCCCTGCATCTAGTACGCGGATTGTTCCTCCAATTACAACAATTACGAGGGCCATTACTGCAATTACCAATGGTAAAGACGAGGGGCGCCTATACCATCTTTCTTCCATCATTTAGGCGGGGAGATAGGACCCCCTTTAACAAAGCGGATGGCTTGGGCCGTAATAATGAGACCATGGATGCTTATTCTAGTGTTAATGGTCGCAATCAATTTCTCATCATTTTCTAATGCACATGGAGGAGAAGAAAATGAACACTCTGGAGGGTGGATTCAAGACGTAATAATTATTGATATAGAATGTGAAAATAATCAGACCTGCGTATATCGCCCTTCTAATATTGTCGAATACTTTGGAAGCGACAATTGTGAACCATGTATTCCCGTAGAGGAACAACTAAGAGAAAGAAATAATGATTCTGTCTTCATAATTTCACATCATCCCTCTCCAGTAGATGAGTTCTGGTTACCTGAATCCAGAATTAGATTTCAACAAGTTTACAGTTTGTGGGGTTATCCTGATTTAATTATAGATGGGCACTATCTTCTTGCAGGGAAGTCTCAAGCTAATGAATTGGAATCTGTTATCTCAAATAGTACTGCAAGATGGTCAGGGATTCAATCTGTTAGCATGAATAATTCTAATCTCACTGTATCACATAACATTGAAAATGGAACTCTAGATGTTTGGACTGTTGGCCAGTATGATGATTTTGAAAACATGGCCTTGAACTACTCCAACTTAAGTGAACCTTATGTCGACACAAATGGAGACTATTTGGTCGTAATATTATCATCTCCAGGTGAAGTGAAGTTGATTACTGGTTCTTCACTTCCATCATCTGGTTATGAACCTGACATGGAGGGAGTTAAAGAAACATTTGAGGAATCAAGTAATGATACATTTACCATTATAATAATTCTAATATTACTGACAATGATCTTTGCTCCACAACTAACTAAATTGTGGCCTGATGAATCAATAATCAAAGAGGATAAGGACTAGACTTCAATTGAGGCAGGGCGCAGGGTTCAAAAACAGGTCTTCGGTCGCAATGGCATCACGAGGTGTAAACTATGGTCAAACCAATCCGTCCCCACACTCGCTTTGAAAGAGCAAGAATCATTGGTGCACGCGCCCTACAAATTGGAATGGGAGCACCCCTAAACGCTTCAGAAGAAGTACTGCGTGAAGCGTTTAAAGCAGAACTAATCTCTCTGTATGGGCTTGAAGAAGCAAGTGTTCGCTTCGTTCTTGATCCCCTAAAGATTGCAATGTATGAATACGAAAATGAACTCATACCTATTGATACTGACCCTCACGATGCGTGATTCAATTATCTAGTGCAAATCCATAGAAACTAGGATTTCCTACATCGGGTAGTAAATCTTGTTTTACAAGCATTGTACGAACAGCCCACAAATCTTTGAATATTCTATATTTTAGGGTCATATCTAGATAATCCACTCCGCTGGAGCCCCCAGTTCCCATTCTTCTACCAATCATGCGTTCTACCATTCTTGCATGATGCGTTCTGAACAAAATCATTGATTCTTCCAACTCAACCAAAGTATCGATTAATCTACGTGGCCAAGATAATAATGGAAGGTCTCTATATGATTCAATAAACAATAAGCCGGCTCTTGAATGATTTACATTTCCATCCGGTAACAAAAATTCTCTTGCCGATTCAATTCCTGCTTCTAATCTTGGCCTTATGGTTTCTTCATTTCCGTGCCCAATCTTAACCATATGAGCTACTACAGTTTCACTATGCTTGACCATTGAATCCAAATGCCCTTCTACATAACTTGTCAATACATCAACATCACCTGAAACTCCATTTACAGGAGTCCTAGACAACCAACGTTCCAACACATCATTCAATGAAGGTAAAGAAGAAATTCTCTCCATTTCTGCCATAACATCATCTGATAATTTGCCTTCTTTGTGTAATTTCCGGTTGTGCACCATTGGATCAGTTCCTCCTATTCGCTGATCGGAATCCAATCCAAGTAACATCTCTAATGAACGCATTTGCCAACTCTCAAATCCTGAAGAAGTTCCTAAACGATCTCTAAATGCAAGGAAATCTTGAGGTGCTAATGTTTCCATTACTTTCCATTGATTTGCCAATAGCCAGAAAATTTCAGAACATCTTTCAAGATGGTGAACCACTTTTGGAATATTTTCTTCTGAAATTTCTGATACATTCATTAACTTAAGAGCCTCTTCTAATTCTCTATTGAGTAATTTAAACCACAATTCAAATGCTTGATGGACAATAATAAAATGCATCTCATCATTGCATGGGAGTGGAGAATGACCTTCTGGCCCATCTTGAAGATTCAATAATTCGTCCAAACGAAGATAATTCCCGTACGTCATCCTAGTAGCAGGTGTGTCCCCTGTCATAATCAGTGCAGAGTACATACGGCTTGAAACCTTGACGGCTATTTCAGGCATGGCTATAGAAAATAATTGAACATTGCACCCAAACAAGATAAGTAAAAGCGTAATTGTCATTAAGGAAATATGAAAGCCGTCGGCATGGTCGTAGACTTAATTACTCTGAAAAAGTGGCTCGGGAATTATGACCATGAGAGCATTACAATAGGTGTTGTTGCCTCACATTCCTCGTTACAAATCTTACACGGAGCACGTATGGAGGGTTTCAAAACCCTAGGCATAGCAGTTGGAGAAAATCGTAAAAGATACTATTCTGCGTTCCCTGGTGCAGAGCCTGATGACTGGTTGATGCTTGAAAATTATCAAGATATGATCAAACACGCTGAATGGTTTCGTGAGAGGAATGTCATTATTATACCTCATGGTTCACTCGTCGAATATTTAGGTAGTCAAAATTATGCTAATTTAGAAGTCCCAACCTTTGGCAACCGTGGAATCTTGAATTGGGAATCTAGCCGAGCAAAACAAAGAGAGTGGCTAGAAGATGGCGGCTGTGTAATGCCTAAAGTCATAGATGACCCACACGACATTGACGGGCCTGTTATTGTCAAATATGCTGGTGCAAAGGGTGGAGAGGGATACTTTGTAGCTAGAGACTATAGGGATTTCAAACGAAATGTAAATCTGGAAGAAGAATTTACGATTCAAGAATATGTTCTGGGATGTAGGTATTACTTACATTTCTTTTTCGACCCAACAAAGAATGATGGATTTCAAGTTCAGGGTAGGGATGGACCACTGGGTAGTTTGGAATTATTGAGCATGGACCGTAGAGATGAATCTAATGTTGATGAATTTTACAAATTAGGAAGCCTCAGAGATTTACGTGAAATGAATTTAGAGCCATCATTTGTTGTCACAGGAAATATGCCAATTGTAATTAGAGAAAGCCTACTTCCAAAAGCATTTGAATTGGCTGAAGGGACTGTGGCTGCATCTTATGGACTTGAAGAAGGAAGTAGAGGCATGATTGGACCATTTTGTTTGGAGACAATTGTTACAGATAAACTAGAATTTAGAGTGTTTGAAATTAGTGCTAGAATTGTGGCTGGATCTAATCCGTTTATTGGTGGGTCCCCCTACAGTGATATCAATGAACCATTCATGTCAACAGGACGAAGAATTGCAAGATGTATAAGACAAGCAATCGATTCTGATAACTTAGATTCAATCCTATCGTGAAGGTTAATCTTCATCCTCAAGGATATCTTCGATTACATCACTCAAATCTGGTTCGTTAGAGACTTCTTCCTCGGGTTCCTCTTCCTTAGGTTCCTCTTCCTTAGGTTCCTCTTCCGTAAGTTCTTCCACTAAATCACCATATTGTTGTGGAACTAACACTGCTAAATCTTGCGTTTCTTCCTCCTTCTTTGATTTAGAAGCGCTACCTGATTCTCCTCTTTCCAAGGCTTTCAGTTTTTTTCTATCTGCTTTTGTTTTGGCTGCCCTCTTCTCTGGTGGTTCAAGTGTAAATTCAGATACTAATAAAATTGGATCTCCGTTTGAAACTTCTCCTTCATATTCTTTTATTTCGCCAGCTGCATTACAAATCAATTTGAATTTAGTAGGGTCTTTTGCCCTGCGCTTCTTATGTTTCTTGTAATGGTGCACATAGGCCTTATATGTACCACCAGGGGCTTTTCCTACAGGCCATACTACATTCTCAATTGGCTTCTTTGTTTCAGGTCTGACATTGGCATCAACATCTAATTCTCCTCCACAAGAAGATTCGCGATTGCCACCATGTATTCGCTCACCTGAAGGACATAATACATGAAGGTCCAAATCATTGTAATTGTTCCAAATTAATGAGATCTGTACATCTGAAGATTTTGCACCTTCTCTTTCCAACCTTTCCTTTAATTCAGCCATTGCTCTGTTAGTAGCCTCTATAGCCTCTAATTCTGCTGCCTCTTGATCAGCGATTTCCTTCAACCTTTCAGACTCTGCTGCTACCAGTTCTTCTTGTCTGATTGCTTCTTGTTCTGCAGATTGCTTTTCTTCTTCCAACATTTTAGCCATTTCTTTTTCTTCAGGAGTACGCTTATCTCTCTTTTTAGGCGTTTCAAGAGTGAATTCACAAACTAATGAAATTGGGTCTCCATTAGACAATTCGCCTTCATACTGACTTACTTCCCCGCCGGCATTACAAATTACTCTAAACGAAGTTGGATCTTTTGATCTACGCTTCCTATGCTTCTTATAATGATGAACATACACTTTGTAAGTTCCTGCTTTTGCTTGATAATCTGGCCAAACTACATTTTCGATTGGCTTCTTTGTTTCAGGTCTAACATTGGCATCGACATCTAACTCTCCGCCGCATTCCGAATTCTTATTTCCGCCATGTATTCTTTCTCCAGATGGGCATACAATATGTAAATCTAAATCATTATAATTATCCCACATGAGTGAAACTTGAACTTCGGATCTTTTTGCACCTTCTCTCTCAAGACGATTATCTAATTCTACAAGGGCCTCTTCTGAAGCTTGTTCCGCTGCTAACTCTTCTGCTTCTTCCTGCTCCTTAAGTTCTGCAAGTCTTTGTTCTTCTGCTGCTGCTAATTCTACCTGTCTTTCGGCTTCTCGCTCTGCAGCAAGTCTTTCCTCTTCTGCTAACCTTTCCGCTTCTCGCTCTTCTGCTAGTCTACGTGCTTCTTCTAATTCTGCTTGTCTCTTAGCTTCATACTCTGCCTGCTTCCGTTCTTCTTCGGCAGCAATCTCAGCTTCTCTTGCAGCTTCCTCTTCAGCCAAACGAAGGGCCTCTTCTTCCGCCTTAACTCGTAAAGCATCTTCTTTAGCCTGCCTTCTAATATCCTCTGCTCTACGCTTAACTGACAGGTGTCTTTCAACTTGAGCTAATTTCTTATCAAATCCATCTCTTGCTTTCGAAAAGTCAGGAGTGCCATGTCTTTTGTATTGCTCTCTGTTGATAGTCATTTGCTGATCATTGCGCCTATCTCCACTTACTAACATGTACCAAATTCCAAACAGAAACGCACCGCCAAGTAGGGCGACCATCAGCCAGGAGCCGAGTTCCATGCGCGCGCCTAAAACAAACCGGGACTTATTGCCATCGGCTCTAGAATTCAATAATCACCACTAACAAATGTAACAAATACAACCATTACTAAGTCGAAATATCATTGCGAGAAGTCTTTTACCTTCTCCACAAGATCCATTCTACGTATTCTGAAGATTCCTATTGGGACCATTGCGATTGCAATAAGCAATACAATTCCCATTAGTTGGTATGCAACACTAGGAACCAAAACGACAGGGAAATAGAATTGCCATGTCGAAAATGACGTTGCCATACCCACTGCCCCTCCAAATGCAAAAGCAATGCCTACAATTCCTCCAAAAAATCCAATCAATATGCTCTCAAACAAGAGCATTCCTCCTAAGCTTGACGTTGATGCACCTAATACTCGTAAAGTTGCTAATTCAAAGTCGCGTTCTGCGATATTCATTACCATTGTATTAAACATGACAGCAAGAGTAAATAATACACCTAAAGCCATAACTGTAGAGAGAACTTGAGTCTGTTGATCAAGAAGAGATTTTATCCCATCAAGTAAACCCTCTCGGTAGACTATTCCGTTTGAAATTGTACCAAGAGACTCGTCAACAATTGTTCCATCAGGTAAATCGAGATAAACTGCTGTTGCATTCAAACCTACAATCTCTGATAGATCTTTTTGAAGGAAAAACATTACTCGAGTTATCTCTCCTCGAATCGACCCTGTAATCTCAACTTGAGTTTCCAAACCTCCAATCTTTATCGGATAAGTCTCCCCTACATTCCATTCATTCATTTCTAAGGATCCTTCGTCCATCATCACTTGTATAATCCCTTGATTCTCTTTTGGCGAATTCCCAGCAATAATGTTGACATTACGCATCGATATATCTTCTTCATATCCTTTCAATGCCACAAGTGTGAAAGAACGTTCCATGCCAGTAGGGCCTTCCAAGATGCCAATAGGTATCTCAATAATTTCCTCATAAGTTGCATTGTTTTCATTCGCCCACTGTATGACCTCTGCTTCAGCACCCGGTTGGACATAGACCTGAACATCCCATTTCTGATCGTCTTCCAGTCCTCCTACGATTGATTCTTGCATTCCAACAGTCATCATTTGAATCGACCCTGACAACATCAAGGAAATCCCTACAGCGAGGAAGGTTAAGCTGAGCCGTCCTGGTTTCCTCAGACTAGAGCGTATGGGAAGGCCAAGGCGAGTTGGCATCCATCCAGTCAGGGTCTGGAGGAAATTAGAACCAACACGAATATTGGAGTTGCCTCCGAGGATATCTAATGGATTTAACCGAGTTGCCTTCCATGCAGGTATTGCTCCAGATAAAAAGACAAGGAACATTATCGCTCCAATTTGAGTAGTATAGACTTCAGTAGGTACAACTCTCTCTACAATTGGTATACCAACAATGTCTTGGTAGAAATCCAACATCCCATTCATGCCAGAAGGGCCTAGTATCGCCCCTAAACCACAACCTATTGCACCGATTACCAATGGAGCAATCAGATAACCAGTCATAAGAGAGGTTCTTGAAACACCAAGAGTTCGGAGAATTGCAATCTCACGAGCTTGACTCTGAACTAGTCTTTGTAGGCTCACAATGATAGTTACTCCCGCAATAATTCCAATCATAACCGTTATTGGAGTGACCATTTTCTTAGCGCCTTCTAAATCTAGACGCATTAATTCAACCGCATCATTTTGTCCACGATCCCTAATTCTACCATCCATCTCATTCTCTGTTAATGAAGCATTTACTACGCCTTTTATCTCATCTATTTCTTGACCTTCATATTCAATGGTATCAGGTAAATCGAAACTAGCATCTCCTTCTACATCGATCATCAGAGTATTGCTTGAACCTTTAGTATGTCCAGTCAAACGTTCCATTCCTTCATCTGAAAGGTAACCTACGACAAATTCTCCTGCTTTTGGAGGAAATATAGAACCTTCAGGAGACAAGAATACATGCATTGGATGATAAGCAATACCAACAATTGTGAAGTTCTCACTACCATTGCCTGCTCCAATTCGAACTGTTTGATTAATTTCAAGAGAGAGTGCCTCAGTGATGTGTGCATCCATCACAATTTCATTGGCTGATTGGGCAAATCGCCCTTCAGACTGACCTTCTGGGAACCATGGCCGATCAATGTCTGCGCTCTCGGGAATTCCGTGCCAGACTGAATTAATGATAAAATCACCAGAATCGTTGGAATGAAATAGGGTACCTTTGGTTATGATTCTACCTTCACAACTATCTAGAGGAGATGAGGTTGAAGGCCATGAATCCTCAATATAATCACAAAATCCGCTGACCTGTTCAGGTGTCCAGATGATTGATTGATTGTCCACCCATAAATCTGCAAGGTTGGTTCCGGTTTCTGAATCTTCATACATTGCTTCATACATCGTATCTAAATTCGCTGCATATCCTCCCATTGTTACACCCGCGAATACCCCCACAAAAACCATACTAACAACTGCAACAAGCCGGAGTTTTGTTCTCCATAGGCTCCTAGCAAGCCTCTTGTTCAGCAGATTAGACATTTATTCACCTCACTCGGATTTTGAAACGTCGTCAGATACTATTTTTCCACTATCGATTCTTATCACCCTCGTAGCATATTCAATAAGGGATTCATCGTGAGTAACGAATATTGCCGTTATATCCTCTTTTGCACAAGCTTCTACAAGTACCTTCATCACTTTTCGAGAAGTCTCAGTATCTAGATTTCCCGTCAACTCATCACCAAGTAACAGGGTTGGTTTCTTTGCTATGCTCCGTGCTATTGCGACCCTTTGTTGTTGTCCGCCACTAATCTCACCAGGAAAACGGTTTACCTCTGATTCTAACCCAACCAAAGAAAGTAATTCCATAGCACGTTCAGGATTCTTATTGCCTGCGAGTTCTTGAATCAGTTGTATATTTTCCATAACAGTAAGATCTTGAAGTAGATTAAAGAATTGGAAAACATATCCAATATTCTCTCTTCGGAAGGATGTCATTTTCTCGGAATGGTTTCGGGGCACATCCTCTCCACCAAACAGATAGGTTCCGCTGGTAGGACTATCTAGGGCAGAGAGGCAATTAAGCAGAGTAGTTTTTCCACACCCCGAGGGGCCTAGAAGAATGATTAGTTCGCCTTCCTCAATGGAAAGATCAATTCCATCAAGTGCTTTAACTACGCCTGCAGGAGTTTCATAGTACCTAGTGACTCCAGACATCTCAATTAGGGCCATGCAAGTGCTATGAGCATTTTGCCCATGAACATTCCTACATTGAATTAAATTCCAAAACGGAAATGCCGTGACAAGTTTCATTGACAAGAAGGATTTGACGGGGATATGCGCGAGGTTCAACTTTATTGGAAACCCGAAACAGTAAAGCGTTCTGAATTTGGAGAAATAATCTCTATAACAGACATATACGAAGTTCTTGCCCATCTTGATATCAACGAAAATGGAGTGAGGCAACTTGTCCGTGTAGATTTCCGTGAGGGTAAAGGTTACAATGACCTTAACCAAATTGAATTTTTAGAAGTAGATGGAGCTCTAGACCCACATCCAATGCCAAAAAATGGTGAAGAAGGGATTCTTACAATCTGGAATCGCCATCCGATTAGTGTTGCAGCGATAAATTTCGATAGTTTACATGTAATTCCGCCTTACTCAATAGGTAAAGATGGAGTCAATATCACGATACGGGGTCTACCTGAAGGCGTATCTGGTTTTGTCAAAACTGCTAGGATTCTATTTCCTCCAGATTCGATAAAGGTTGTCGAGATTGAATCGCTAGAAGAAAATATGCTGTCGGTTCTTACACAAAAACAAATTGAAACTGCAATAATTGCTGTAAATACTGGTTACTACAACAACCCTAGAGATGCAACGATGCGTGATTTATCAGAAATAACTGGTATTGCAAGGTCTACTTTGCAAGAACATCTAGCAAAAGCTGAAGCCGCATTGATGAAATGGGCCGTAAAGGCTCACGAAGGACAGTGAGAAAGCCTTGTCAATCTAAACCTACGCCGCATAAACATGGGCGGAACTGATTCTATTCTTCCTGGCGGTAAGGGTGTATGGATTCCAATAGACCATGGCGTTTCTGATTACCCTGTTAATGGATTAGAAAATCTAGAAAATCTAATCACCTTACTTGCAGAAAATGGCGCTGATGCAATAGTTGCTCAAAAGGGCGTAGTATCACGATTTGGACATTTACATAAGGGCCACATGATTGCTCATCTTTCTGTATCCACAAGGCATTCTGGAGAACATAGTTCAAACAAAATTCTTGTTGGTTCTGTTGAAGAATCATTACTCAGAGGAGCAAATGGCGTAAGTGTGCAAGTTAATTTGGGAAGTCAATACGAGCCTGAAATGATTGAAAGATTGGGTTCGGTTTCTGAAGATGCAAATCAACATGATTTGCCTTTACTTGGCATGATTTACCCGCGTGGTGAAAATTTGAACCTCATGCCTGATGATGATACAAAAGGTGCTGCTCATGCAGCACGCCTTGCTTTTGAGATGGGTTGTGATGTTGTCAAAACAATATGGACTGGAGATATTCATTCGTTTTCGAAAGTTTGTGCAGCAGTACCAATTCCAGTTCTTATTGCAGGAGGCCCGGCTGGTGCAGGAACATTACAAATTCTTGAAACCGTTTACCAAGCGATGCAGGCTGGTGCTGGAGGTGTTTGCATGGGTCGACAGGTATTTTCACATGAATCTCCAGGGAAAATGGTCAAGGCATTGAAATCTATTGTTCACGATGGTTTGGATGCCGAACAAGCATTGAGCCACTCAGGATTGTGATAGAATGCAAGTTTGGCTTGAATCAGGAAACACTCAAAGGGGTGTAGATCTGGTTATGGGTCAAGACTTACTCGTTGATGGAGATGCCATTTACATCAATGGTAAACAAGTTGGGAGAAGAGTTGATGTTTGTAATTCAGAAGGACAAAGCAGAGCTAGGTCGATTGCAGGATCTGTTGAATGGATTCTATTGGATTTGGCTGAATGGAAAATGATTCCTATTGAAAATATAATTGCTGCTTGTGACGGCGGTCCCACCAAGGTCGCTGCCAGAATTAATTCTGCAGAACAAGTGCTTGGTGCTGCATTTGCACTACAAATAGGCGTAGATGCAATATTAATTCCTGAAGAGATTATTGAAACTGCACTAATCGCAAAATCACAACGTGCGGAGGAAACCAAAGTTGAAGAAAAAACTGAAACCAAAGATTTCCAGTTATCTCAATTGAAGGTTATCGAAGTTCGTGAGGGTGGCGTTGGAGACCGTGTATGTGTCGATTTGACTTGCCTACTTGATGAAGGCGAGGGAATGCTTGTAGGTTCCAAATCATCATCTATGACTTTAGTACACGGCGAAACAATCGAATCCGAGTTTGTACCTACCCGCCCTTTCAGAGTAAATGCTGGTTCTGTAAATTCATACATTCTAATGGCTGATGGTACTACAAAATATCTCAGTGAACTGGAAATGGGAGATGAAGTTCAGATTGTATCTTCAAACAATCACGTCCGTAACGGTATTGTGGGTAGAGTGAAAATTGAAAAAAGGCCATTTATACTATTCAGATGGGTAGATGAATACCATAATGAAGCAGGTACACTCCTTCAGCAAGCGGAAACTGTACGCCTCATTACCTCTAAATTAGAGATTGTATCAATAACTAACTTAAAGAAAGGGACGGTTATTTTGGGATGGGCAGGAGGCTCTGGGCGCCATATTGGTGCCGAGATTAGCGCTGAAGTCCGTGAGAGGTGACATTTTGGCTGTATTAGGAACTGGTACCGCTAACGGTTCATGTAGCTTACTTCATGCTGCAGGAATCGGTTATGGTGCATCATTGGCCCTCGATTTGCAAGTGAAAGTAAAAATAATGGATAAGCCATCAAAAATCGCAATTGAGGACCCAGATGGATTATTGAATGCAATCACAAATTCTTGGACTTCTGCTGGACATCCTTTGCCTAAAGAATTGTTCTGGTCAATTAGATCCAGTATCCCACCAAGACAGGGTTTGAAATCAAGTTCCGCTATTTCTGCAGCAGCGATTCGGGCGCTTTGTGATGCGACTAATATCACACTCGAAAATCATGAAATTGTAGATATTGCATCTTCAGCACAATTAGAATGTGGGGTTTCAATCACCGGTAGTATTGATGATACTTGGGCAGCATTAGAAGGGGGTTGGAAGTTAGTAGATGTAAACGCTGAAGATGCAAAATCAGGGTTATTACTTGAATCATCTGGCCCATTCTCTGAGGATTGGGTTGTATTTTTGATTACCGGGACTGAAAGAAAAGAGCGTCCTACATTAGATTCATTTACATTCCATCAGCAAGCATTCGTTCAAGCATTATCTGCTTTACAAGAGGGTAACGATTTAGTTGCTTTGACATGGAATGGACGTGGCGTAGTTGGTGCACTAAATGATCCAAATGCAAAACGAAGAACCAATGATGCTTTTGTTAGTGGAGCGAGAGCCGCTGGAATTAGTGGTTCTGGACCGGCTATAGTGATTTTTGTACCTGCAATAAGTGAACAGTCTTGCGAACGAATTAGAAAGTGGTATAGTAAATTCCCAGATGTTGAAATTATAGAAACAACAGTCATCAATTCAGAAATGTCCGAAGAATAAATCATAACCACACATTGATGAGTCAAAACCTACTGAAGGATCTGTTCCCATGAAGATGAGTCTTGGTGAAAGTTTGGTCGTCACCCTTTTCGGTGAGTCTCATGGGCTCGCAGTAGGCGCATTAGTTGAAGGAATGCCACCTGGGATTGAACTAAATCATGAACAATTAATTGAAGATATGATTAGCCGGCGCCCCGGTAGTGGACTGGCCTCAAAAAGAAAAGAAACTGACGAAGTAGAATTACTTTCAGGGATTTATGAGGGGAGAACTACTGGGATGCCAATACTCATGCTAATTAGAAATAAAGATGCAAAACCAAAAGATTACTCTTTCCTGCCTAATCAACCGCGACCTGGACATGTAGATCACGTAATTGATATGAAAACAAATGGTAATGCAGACCTACGAGGAGGAGGTTCTTTCTCAGCCCGATTAACCGCAGGTTTAGTTGCTGCAGGTTCTATTTGTAGAGATGTTCTTCCTGATGAATGGAAAGTAGAAGCAGTAGTAGGGGCGATTGGTGGTATCGAAGGCAAGGAAGGTTTTGTTGCTGCAGAAGATGCAAGATTATCTCAAGATTCACTTGGAAGCAGAGTTGATTTGACAATTAGTGGGCTTCCAGTTGGATTTGGAGAACCTTGGTTTGATGGACTAGAGCCTGCACTTGCTAATGCCCTGATGGCAATACCTGCTGCAAGGGCAATCGAATTTGGTAATGGAATTGATGCAGGCAAAATGAAAGGAAGTGACCACAACGATTCTTGGGGAGAAAACATGCAATTGGATGATAATGCTGATGGTGCATTAGGCGGAATGGCTAGTGGAGCTCCATTAAGAGTAAGAATTACATTCAAACCACCAAGTGGTATATCATTACCTCAAAAAACATTCAACAAGAATACTGGCCTAATTGAAGAGCTTGCCATCAAAGGTAGACACGACCCTGTAATTGCACCAAGAGCAAGGCCCGTGGTCGAAGCAGTTGCACGTTTAGTGCTAGCTGATTTAGGGCGTCAAGGAGGATACATCGATGAATGATATTGTTGTACACAAATTTGGAGGGTCCTGTTTAAGAGAAAAAGAGGACATCGAGAAAGTTATTGAGGCGATTACTGAGATTCCGGGGCGGCCTATTGTAGTCGTCTCTGCATTATGGGGAATGACTGATAGGCTATTCAGAGCCGCTAGAGAACCACGTTACGCTGGAAGATTAGTTGAAGATCTGAAGACCCAACACCTACGCTTTGCCCCTGGATTAGACAAGGGGGATTATGGTGACTTATTTGCAAAGGTAATCCATGACATGTCTTCCGAATTGGTTAACCTATCAAGTGGGGAGCCCTCAACTCGTTCTGAAAATCTAATACTTGCTGCTGGTGAAAGGTTGAGTGCTTTGGCCATAGCGCATCAACTAAGAAAGCATGGTTTAGATTCACATCCAGTTGGAGCTGAAGATGTTGGTTTAATGATAAAAGGGAAAGGGAGATTAGCACAAATTGATATTGAAAAATCTAGAATATCTCTTGACCGTGATAAATTAGAAGGAATTCCTATACTTACAGGTTGGTTTGGAGAAGGAGAGGATGGAGAGATCGCATTGTTATCACGAGGAGGATCTGATCATTCTGCATCAGCGTTTGCAAATCTACTAAATGCATCAAAAGTAATTCTTTGGAAAGATGTGGACGGAATCAAACAACTGAACCCAAGATGGGGTATTAAAACGAATTCAATTCCATATCTGGGCTATGGTGAAGCGTCTGAACTTTCGTTACATGGAACACCCGTAATTCACCCTGCAACAGTAGCACCATTAATCGAAGAAGGTATTCCCTTAGAGATTAGAAATATACTAAATCCAAAAGGAGAAGCTCCCACTACAATAGGGCCTGATTTTGATTCAGGTGAAGTAAAAGGCATAGGTTGTCAATTAGGTGTTGCAATAGTAAAATCTTCTTCATCTATAGATAGTGAATTAATTTCAATATTGGAAGAGTACGACATTACTACATGGTCGTTAATATCAACACCCGAAGAGATGAAACTTATCCTCTCTAGTCATGACTTACACCATATTGAGCACTTGATTTCAGGTCAAATTGAATATAAAACTGCAATGATCTCAATTATTGGACCTAAAGAATTGCAAATAAAGATAGAACATGAATTTGTATCTAATACCAAAGTTGGAAAAAGAATCACAATAAATAGTGATAATATTGGTGAGACTCTTAGTATACTAAGTCAATCTCTTTTCTCTCTCCAAGATTGTAGATGAGTTGGCAAATCCAAAGCAAACAAACCGCCTACAACTAAGAATACGAATAGAGTACCTAGAGCAACTCCATACACTGAAATTAATTCTACTGATTCTTCCATCCTTTGTGCCATTTGTTCACTAAACAATCTTACTATTGCTGGCAATATTGTGTTTGCAGATAACACCATCATTGCTAATGTTCCAGCAATTAATGGGTTGATAACTAAAGAACGATGATATTTGGAAATAATCTTCTTTACATTCATAACATATACTTCTCTAGTTCGCATAGATGTATCTAACATACTAAATCGGAGTACTCCATTTGATAATTCGAAATACATCACAAGTAAGACTGCATATACAACTACAAGTATTGTCAAAAGGAAATCATTATCTGCAAATCCAAACAAATCTTGGGATAGTGAAACTTTTGAAGACGCGAATCTCATAACTGACAAAATGAATAGGATGTAAGAACCTAGTAAAAAGCGTGCATCTCTTGCCATTGTGCCCCAGAAGCCGCAACCAACTGCACCAATCACAATGAATAGTTGCAAAATATTGGCTGCAGTTAATGAACCAAATAATGTAAACCAAATTGTTCCAACCGCTGGAGTAACAATGTAAGTTAATATTCCAAGAGCAATTAATATTCCATAAGTTCCTAATTGAAGGTTCTGAACCATCTTTTCAGCTGGTAGGAATTTCATTTTTGGAACTACTGGGCCTCCTAACAAGCTCTCGATAAATGATGGAACTTCAACTTGAGGTATTGCATCTTTTGGAATATCTGTTCCGGCAGAGCCTTTTGCTGCTAATTTTTTACGAGAAGGTGCTGCTGATCTAACAGTCTTACCATCATATAGATGGGATGTATCTCCTGATTTCGTAGCCATAACATTTCCCTCCTTAGAAACCTCTTGCACCCGCTAATGCTGTTGACAACAGCATGTCGGGTTCCCAATCCATTATATTCACACCAAGACTTCTCAATTCGCTAATCAAAACGTCTCTTTCTGTTTTCAGAACTTCATAACCAGTTCTGTCAAGTCTTTTCGCATCAAATTCAAACTCAAGGCTTGAAGGAGACAATACTGTTACATCGAAATTTCTTGCACGGAAATCACGCAAAGCATTGACAATTGTAGGATCGTCTTCCAAATTTGAAAGTACTATGATTGGACTTCCTTTGTTTATGTGAGGCAATATACGATTTACTACAACTTGTAATGGGATATTTCCTTTTGCCATAGCACCTGCTAATTTAGTCAAAATGACATACAGTTGTTTCTTACCTGTGTCACGATCTACACTTACAACCTCGTCACCATAGGTGATTAGTCCCACTGAGTCTCTTCTTCCAAGGAAATATTGTGCTAAGCTTGCTGCTGCTCTTGTCGAATATACAAGTGCATTACGAGAGACTGGTCCAGTTTCTGAAACTGCACGAGAATCTACAATTAAAATAATGTCACTTACAGCGTCTCGTTCACGTTCATTGACCATCAACTTACCACTACGTGCATATGCTGACCAATTTATTGATCGGAATGAATCTCCATCGAAATATTCTCTCAATGAATAAAATTCCGAACCAGGTCCCGGTTGGCGTATATTTACGGCTCCAGTGAAAATTTTAGGTACACGTGATTTTACAAATGTCTCTTTCAAATCTTCCATCTTTGGGAACACAAGGAAATCATTGTAGACATGCAATTCCTTTTCCTTGTGGAATAATCCAAATGGATCTTGGACACGGACAGCCACCGGTCCTAGACTGTAAAATCCTCTTAGAGGACATTCAACTGTATACTCAATAAAAGTTTCACGACGTGGTGGTAATTCCATTAGAATGTAGTTTGCACCTGATTTGATGCGCATAACTTCTGGAACTCTGTCTCGCACTTCCAAGATTTTACCTAATCCTGAATGATTTTGCATACGCAAAGTTACAGAAACTTCACCATCTTCGAAAATTCTTGCACTAGAAAGTTTACGCATCGCTGTTACACTGTTTAATGCGACACCTTCCTCTCCAGACCATTCTTCGGCTCTTCTACCACTTGAAGCAACATCTGCGTGGCTACCAAATAGTGCAGCCCATGTAAGGAATACGAATATGACTACAGCAATTGTAACCAACTGTGAGTTCCTCAATGTAAGGCCAAGCAAATACATTGCAACGGCCAACGAACCCAACATCGCACTCTTACGACTCCACACGATAACGCACCTCACTCTCTAATTCAATAATAATCAAACAGTTGGAACAGGTACTTCACGTAGAATTGTCTGAACTACTTCTCCAGGTTCTAAACCTTTGATTTGATGTTCTGGCTTCAATATAAGTCTGTGAGCAATTGCTAATTCTGCAACTGTCTTGATGTCATCTGGTGTTACGAAGTCACGACCACGTAGAGCTGCTGCTGCACGTGAAGTCTTCAGTAATGCTTGTGAACCACGAGGAGAAGAACCAACTAGTACTCTTGGGTCCTCTCTTGTTCGCGATACGACTTCTACCATGTACATTCTTAGTGCAGGATCTACATAGATATCTTCACATGCTTGTTGCATTGCAATAACACGTTGTGGATCTGTGATAACATCTACATCTACAGCATCCTTACCACGAGTGATACGACGAGCTAGAATCTCATCTTCATCTGCACGGTCTGGATAACCTACACTCATCTTGAACATGAAACGGTCAAGTTGAGCTTCTGGTAGAGGGTATGTACCTTCTTGTTCCACAGGGTTTTGTGTTGCCATTACAATAAATGGAGCTGGTAGTTTGTGAGTTACTGTACCGATAGTAACCTGCTTCTCCTGCATAGCTTCAAGCAATGCTGCTTGAGTCTTAGGCGGTGCACGGTTAATCTCGTCAGCTAGCAGTAAATTACAGAATAACGGACCTGGCTTGAAGGTGAATTCTCCCTTCTTAGCATCATAGATGTTCGTTCCTGTAATGTCTGCCGGAAGCAAATCCGGAGTAAACTGCACACGCTTGAAATCACAACCCAATGCATCTGCAAATGTGTTGGTCATCAATGTCTTTGCAAGTCCTGGATAATCTTCAAACAGCAAATTGCCGTTTGCAAGAATATTGATCAGTACATTGTCAATTACGTGCGCCTTACCGATAATTACCTTCTGGACTTCGGCGCTGATTGCTTGTGCAATTGCTCCGACGGCCTGAAGACGTTCACGGACCTCTGGGCTGCTCTGGTGTTTAGGCTGTGCCTGTGCTGGCGCTGCTGGTGCAGGTGCTGCAGGGGCTGGGGCCGCCGGTGCTGCTGGAGCTGCTGGCATTGGTTGTGCCGGTGCTGCTGGTGCAGGTGGGGCCGGAGCCGGTGCGGGCGGTGCTGCTGGTGCAGGTGGTGCCGGCGCAGGGGGGGCTGCGGGTGGGGGTGGTGCTGGCTGCATGTCTATTTTACCTCCTTACGGTTATTTTCCCCAACGTCGAATTTGTTGCAATAATTGCCTTAATTCTTCGTTGGAATATGAACGTTGCTGGCTATACAGCAACTCTATGAGGCGGGGATCACGAACCATTGTCTGTATCTCCGCTGGTGTCTTTAGAGCGAATTCATCTCTAGTCAAATCATTTAATTGCCTAACTTTAGACATCATTGATTCTCTAACTCGCTTCAAATATTGATTAGAATCAACCTTGTTAGGTCGCTCTCTAAATCTGGTTAAATCGAATACATGGCGCCAATTTTCTTTTTCTGGAACTACCATTATTGCTATTGAAAGTAATGCCATCAAATTCAGAACAATCAACCATTTTAGCATAGTGTCACTTGTAAGCATTACAATTGCACCCATTGCTTCAGTAAATGGTGATGACAATGAAGATGTTACATGCCTCGACTCATCGAATACAACATAGAAATTCTCGTTATCCCTAGTTACAGTTGTAGAAATCTCAGGATTATCTGTTTCCATCATATCACGCATTAGTGCTTTGAAATACATACTGTTTCCACTCCATTGAGTTGAGGCTGTATCTCCTGAAAGTAATGAATTCCAACATGAACGACCTGAATAATATTCTGAATCACACTGTTGCTTACCAGTTACTTCTGCATCTTTAATATCATAAAGGTGGTTAGCTAAAACGGAATGATCTGAAACAAATACAATACTACCTGTGACACTTACTTCTCCTTCTTTATCTCCGCCTTTTACACGGTCTATTGATGAAAGTCCTGGATAATCAATCCTAATAATCAGGCCAGTATTCTCTGCACCTAGAACTGGGTTATCCGCATCATTGATATCCAAATTTTGTCTTGCTATGAATGCTGAACCTGATGCGTGTGCGAGAATTTTTACATTTCTTTCCAAGTCGCCATCTTCTTGTTCCAACACTTGAATTGCTGTAGGGTTATGGAACAATACTGGCATTGCACAGTCATCGACTCTATCATTTAAGATATCATCAGAACTACAAGGTGGCCTCAATTCAAATTCATCATCCCACACTTTGTTAACGCCTGCAACAGCCCAAAGTTTACGGATATCTGGTTCCATTCTAATTCCATTTTGATCTGTTACTTCGTAGTACCTTTGATCATCTGCAACAGGTGCATCAAAAAATTTGATTCCGAATTCTGATGCTACAGTTTGAGCATTTGTTGAATTTGATGCAATGATTACCTTGCCACCTTTTTCAGTTACGAAATCATGAATCGCTGAAGCTTCTGCAGAATCAAATGGTTTCTCAACTGCTGCAATTACCATCATTGTTCGGTGTGGTTCTCTCCAATCATTAACAAGCATTGGAGTAGACATTGTGTTTGCGACATCATATCCTAAACCACCCTCTCCTAGAGAATTCCTCATTGCTGAAACTTGTTGCATCTGGTAGTCCTTATCTGCATCTGTAACATATGCAGAATATACAGTTTGTTTACCAAATGATGTAATGACAATAACTGATGTTGAAAGCAACATTGCAGCGACAAAACTAACCATTAGCCAAGTTTCTAACTTGGTTCCTGATGCTTTGTCATCTACCATTTGTAATCTCCTCGAAAAACCGCAACGAACTGACGCAGCATTCTTGCCAACTTCAGAGTACTCATATAGATTATCGTCGCTTGCTCAGGCTTAAATTAGAGTATCAACTTCATATTTTGAATATCAAATGATATTTTATCGAGGTATAATTTATTCTCTACGCAATATTGCTGCCCAAAAAATAACACTCAAAATGTATTGCATTGGGACATTTGGAAGTGAATTATCTTCACAATCATATGTGTCACAAAAATCGGTATCTCTCAAATCCCCAGTTTTATTTTCATCAGGTTCATCTATTGTTTGTGAAGGTGCTTCCACATTAAATTCAAATTCACCTGTGAATGACCTTCCAGCGCCTTCACTCGCTGCTGTAATTACCAAAGTACAACCCTTTTCAGGATGGCTATTCGAGGCTAACAATTCTAATGACTGGCTTATCGGAACTCCTGGCCTAACCATGCCTTCAAGTGGTTCTTCAATATTGTAATCCATTTGTGGGCATCCTCTGAAACTAAATGTTGTAGATGTCACTGAATCATCGCTATTACCCACATTTGTGACAATTATTGAAATCGTCTCTGAAGTACCTGCTTTTACAACAGTATTTTTTGAAGAACCACTAGCTTTGGGCTCCAATTCGAAAACTTTAGTGAATTGCAAATCCTTAGAAAGTTCTCTTGAACCTGTATTCTGGCCTCCAACAGATTCGGAAGCGGTCAAAGTAATTGTGTCAAATATTTCTTCTGCTGAATAAAAATCACCATTTGAATCCATTCCAGAGCCTGTGATTGTAATGTCGAAGGATTCATTCGTATTACCGTCTATTGTAATCGAACCGGGATCATCTATCTCAAAAATTTCATTTTCTGTTTCAGTTGAAAAATCGACCTCCAATGGCACTGGCCTAGTATTATCAATCCAAAATGCAATATCCAATGTGAATTCATAATCTGATCCAAGGTCCATCATTGCAACTTCATCTTCAATTTCCCAATCCATCTCCCAATCTGAAAACGTAGGGTTTTGTGCACATGCCAAAGGTGAAAGTAGCGCCAATAGAGACGTCAAAAGAACAACTCTTCGCATCTAATCACTCCTCACAAGCCCTCTTCACAAGAACCTTTACCATATTCCTACGATACCTGGGTGGTAAAGAGGTATTGTTTACAGGTTTAACAGAGCGGAAAATTTCATCGCTTAGCAGTGCTATATTGCCATCTGATTTTGCAACTTCTTCATTATGCATTCTAGGTATACTTTCTAGTGCTGTTGTTGCAACGCGTAATGTACTTCTATCGCCTTTTTTCCAGGCTGCTGCAACACCGGCTTCAGGAAAATCCCAAGATTCTCTAACACGTAATTTCTGATAAGAACCAATCCAATCTTCAACTCCAGATGGTAATGTTACTTTCAGCAAGAATTCTCCTTTTTCCAGTATATTTCTGGTCATGCCATCCAATTGATAAAACTCGTCCATAGCTACTTTTCTGATTCCATTTGGCCCAATCAAATGCGCCGTGGCCCCTAAAACCATCAATGTGGGAGCTATATCTCCTTGATATGTTGCTACACACAATTCATTTTGATTAGGAATAACGCGGCAATCAGAACCAGTATTACAATCACACTTGTGACACCAGTCAATACTTGACCGCCATTCTTCTGTTTGATTGAACCAAAAACACCGTGTATCGAGACACAAATTACCGCCTAAGGTTGCATTTCTTCTTATCAACGAAGATGCAACTTTACCTGCTGCAAGAGCAACTAATGGATGACAATTTCCGCCTTCAGCTAGATCATGAAGTCGTGCCATACATCCTATTTCATTGGTTGAAATATTATCTAAGCCTGAAACATTTGCTAATGAAATCACATGTGGTTTAGTATTGATGTGCCATTTGTAATTTGGAAGCAAATCTGTTCCTCCTGCAATCCAATCAAATTCTTCACCCGATTCAACAAGCATAGCCGCCATAGAACAGGCCTCATCTAGTGTAGAGGGAATATGAAGTTCAAACGGAGGAGTTAGCATTACTTACCATCCTCCATTTTCCTTTGCTCAATTTTACTCCATGCACTACCTGCCAATCTAAGATTATCTAATTGTTCGGAGGTGGGTTTTACAGATATCTTCCAATCTCCATCTTGTTCTTCAGGAGGTGTGTTGGGATCGAATCCAAATAGGACGCCATTGATGTAAGGTTCTGTGTCCTCTGCTCTTTGTCGACGAACATCTCTATCATTATGTTCAGATGATCTAGCAGCTAATTTTTCTTGTAATTCTGAAAAATCGAGACGCGGCGGAGGAAGATTTTGGGGATCATCTATCCCCTCTAATTTCATTTTCTTTGTAATAGCAGACCAAATCTTATCAGGAGTTAATGGCAAGTCATTAACACGAATACCAATTGCATCATACACAGCATTAACAACTGCTGGAAGGATAGGTAAAAGAGGCCCTTCTCCGGCTTCTTTAGCACCAAAGGGACCTTCAGGATCGCAAGATTCAATGATGATTGGAGTTACATTTGGCATCTCATGTACGCTTGGTATCTTGTAATCTAGTAAATTCGGATTTTGTAGATGCCCTGTACGCCCATATACCATTTGTTCTGAGAGAACCTGTCCTAGTCCCATATGACATGAGCCAATGATTTGTCCCTCAACAGCAAGTGGATTCAATGCCTTACCACAATCATGGGCTGCCCAGACGTCTGTACACTTGATTAGTCCTGTTTCTACATCGACTTCTACTTCAGCAACATATGCAGAGAATGAATATGCTGGGGCAAGTCCTGCTGCAGCACCTTTGTGGACGCCGCCCATAGGTGGCGTTCTATATGCACCACTAGCGATTAGTGCACCCTTGTCTTCTTGGGATTTGTGTAAAGCCTCTAGATATGAAACCCCTTCTGATGGATTTCTCTTGCTGTATATCCTTCTATCGTTTAGAATTAATTTTTCTACTGGTATCTCCAAGATATTACTAGCTGAATTCAATAATTCTTCGCGAATCTCTAAAGCAGCACTTATTGCAGCATTAGCATTCATGAATGTAACACGTGACGAATATGATCCGAGGTCTACTGGACTAGTGTCACTTTCATGTGAGCGCACGTGAATCATCTCTATTGGTAATGCCAAAACTTCTGCCACCACTTGTGCAACTGCAGTGTTAGAACCTTGTCCAATATCAGCTGCTCCTGTATGTACTGTAACTCCCCCATCCATGTCAATTTGGATATGAACTGTTGCGTGAGGGAAATTGTTAGGATCCCAATGTATTGGCAAACCCGAACCTGATATGAAAAATCCACAACCCATTCCAATGCCTTTTCCTAGAGGCATTTTCCGGAATTTCTCATCCCATCCACTTCCTTCACGTACTCTATTCAGTGCTTGTCTCATTCCGTTAGAAGTTATCCTAAACCCTGTGATTGTTTTTGAATGTGGAGGGAGTAAATTTGCTAATCGTAAATCAATTGGATCGACTTGTAATTGGTCTGCCATATCATCTAATCCTACCTCAATTGCACACCTTGTATTCACTGCACCATGGCCGCGCATTGCGCCACTTGCAGGTTTGTTGGTCCATACACGTGCACCAGTATAATGGAATGAGCCTAGTTCGTAAGGAGCCGTTGCTAATACTCCATTATAGTACGAGGTTACATGGCCAAATGATGCAAAGCCTCCCCCATCGATTAATGCATCAATTTCAAAACCTGAAATCCTACCGTCATCATCTGCATACATCTCCACTTCAATATGGGAAGGATGTCGCCCTCTATTAACCCAAAATACCTCTTCTCTGTCAAATGTAATTCGAACTGGTCGACCTGCTTTTCTAGCCAATATGGCAGCACACATTTCGTGAGGGAATGGGTCTGACTTGCCTCCAAAACCACCTCCCACATATGTTCTGATTACATTCACTTGATGCATTGGAACATCGAGAACTGTTGCCAATGCTCTATGTGCATAGTGTGGAACTTGTTGTGGGGTGTATAGTTGAAGGCGCCCGTTGGAATCCCAATGTGCAACAACTGCATGTGGCTCAGTAAATCCATGGTTTACTCCCATAAATTTCCATTTTCCATGATGTGTTGCACTAGATTGATCTAATTTTGATCTATCACCAAATTCTTGGAATACTCTTTTTTGTACATTTGTAGATCCAATATGATATTTACCTCGCCAATGAATTGGTTCATCCACATCTAACAACCCTTTTTTCGGGTCATGAATCGCATCTAGAATCTCGTATTCTACTTTGATTAATGAAACGGCTTCACGTGCTGTTGCTTCATCTACAGCAGCAACACATGCCACAAGATCTCCTACGTGCCTGACCTTTTCTACTGCCATAGCATGCTCATCTTTTGTTACGGGTAAAACCCCAAATTTCTGAGGAGCATCTTCTCCAGTAGATACTGCTAAAACGCCTGGTAAAGCTTCTGCTTTACTTGTATCAATAGATATTACCTTTGCATAATGATGAGGTGAACGAAGAATTCTGCCAATAATCTCGTTAGGCAATCTTACATCATCTCCATACCATGCTTGTCCTGTCACCTTAGCATTAGCATCAACTAGAGGTGTTCTTTTACCAACTGTTGTCCCAGTTCTATATTTGTCGTGAAGATGTGAACCTGCTGGCTGTGCTTCATTCCCACCTTCTAACTCAGGAATAAAATCCAGATCTCTTTCTTTCATCTCTGGACGGGAACCGCCCGAACCTGGTGGATTAAATCGCAACTTTCCGGCTACACGCTTACCATCGACTCTAACATCAGAGCCTTTTCCTGGTTGCTGCCTGTAACCATCAGTCATTTGTCACACCTATCTTCACTAGTTGGGCCCACTTGGATGTGGATTAGAATGTGCTTCACTCGCTGGTTTTGCAGGCTCTACATCGCCACGGTTTATCGCCGCAGCCGCTTGAATTGATTCGATGATTTGTTGGTAGCCTGTACATCGACAAAGGTTTCCTTCAATCGCACAAGAAACCTCTTGATCCGTTGGTGATTTGTTTTCATTCAAAAGGGCCTGGGACACTATCAAGAATCCGGGTGTGCAAAAACCACATTGAGATCCCCCATGTTCTGCAAAACACTGTTGGATTGGAGCTAAATGGGCTCCTTCTGAAAGGCCTTCAACTGTAGTGATTTTCGAATCCTGAACTTCAAACGCCATTGTTAAACAAGAAAGACGAGGTACTCCATCTATCATTACTGTACAACATCCACATGTCCCCATGTCGCATCCTCTTTTCACCCCAAGGGTACCTACCTTGTCTCTGAGGACGTCAAGTAAGATTGCATTTGAAGGTGCTAAAATTTCATTCTGTCGCCCATTTACTTCGGCTTTCCAGATCTTTGTAGGCGCTTGTGGAAGCATAGAAACATGTTCTTCTCCGACCATACTGGTGCACCTACGGTGCAACCGAGACCGAATCCCCTCTTGATAATTGGCCTAAACCAATTACCTTTCAAAAACACGAGTCCAATCCTCTAATCCCAAATCAGGATCTACCCAATCTGCATCCCCTGGCAAGATAAGAGAGTTACCAATATTGGTTAGTTTTTCAGCAATTTTATTTTGGGTGGAAATTAATCGGTCCCAATCAAATTTAGGATTTCTCCAAATCACCCACAACTTCAGTCTACGCCAAGCAATTGTGCCCCTTGTGTACAATTTTATTTGTAATTTACCAGCTGTTGGCATCCACCATAGCATTAATGGAAACACAACATAGGAAGGCAATGAAAACAAAAATGCAAGTGTTAAACTATATTTTTCAAATACATGCAATGGACTTGCATCACCGATCAATACCCATGTAAATCCCAATGCTGAAATTAGCCACCAAATCGGATAGATTATCAATGCAATATGGTATTTTTTCTGGCCTATTTCAGAAACGCTCAATTTCTCTGCAAAAAATTTGTCAGTTGATTTTACCACTAGATAAGGTGGGATTGAACCAATAATTGCGCTCCATGTTACAAATCCTAACATGAAAGACCATGCAAATAATGTCCACCAAACAGACTTCAATAGTCCCTTCATACCAATCATATTTGGTCTAGCATCTAAATGCCGAGGTTTTAATCCAATATCTTTCAACTTCTTCAGGTGTGATTTTGTTTCTTCTTCTAATTGTAAACACTTTTCAGAATCATTTTGGGAGAGCCATTCCCAAGCAGCCCTAACTCTTCGGGCCTGAAGTACCCCTACGTCAAAAGTAGTACGTAATTCTAAATCTGGATTTCTACGAACCCTCTCCGCATGTACGATTGAACGTACATTCCAAATTAATCTACGTTCTTGCCACGTACTACGTGATTGTGAAGCGCGAGAAATCTCCTTACTAATCAGTTCACTCAAGTCCTCTACTTCAATTTCATCAGGAACAATTGCTGGTCTTTCTACTGTAATTGCAACACGCTCCCTGAATCTATATCTCTCACTATAGTGGATGCCTATTGGAACAAGAACTGGTTCTAAGTCAGCGATTTCTCGGGATCTTAACAATATCTTTGAAGCACAATCTCTAACTTCTACTGACTGAGGAGAATCGTGAGTTTCTCCCTCTGGGAATACCATAACTTTGCCTCCATTAGCAACTGCTTTCGCTATTGATTCCAATTCTTCTTCACTATCGATCAAACCATCAAAATCGATCAAATCGAGATTCAAACTTGTTTGAGTCAATATTTGGTCATACATGGCACAAGGATGCCAAGAGACTAGTACTGCGCCCCTGTCGTCTGGAATGTTATCTCTGTCAATTACGTGCAATTCGCGAAAAAGGGTTGTCATCAGACGTTTACCTAACCATCGGATAACTCCCATAATACCACTCAGTTTGAACTGGGATTTGATTTCTATGCCTGCAAAACGGGTTATGGGAGGATTGAAGGTGGATTGCTCGGTCGCGCGGAGCGCGTGAGTAAGATGAGAGAGTTAAAGAGAATCTTAGCAATACTTTGTCTGACATTATTTTTATTGCCATTGATGGTTGCAGCAGTGCCTTTGGAGCAGCCCATTAACTCTAATTCTGACGACAATTGGTGGAACGACACGACATTAGATAGGAATCAAAACAAAATTGGCGATATGATTGAAAAGCATATGCAAAATCCAATTTTCCTAGATGATGATAATACACTTCCACTAATAATTGATTATTCATACACTCCTGGCTTAGAAGAAATTGAATCGCTTGAAATTGATTATGGATATATTCATCAATTTGAATTACCAAGTATTGATGCTTTAGCAGGAAGAGTTCCTGTTAATGAATTGAATAATCTCAAAGAAGCGCCGGGAGTAGTTATGCTTGAGTTAGATGGAATTCTGACGATAGCTAATGGCGATGCTAGAGCAGGACATGGTGTTGATTTCGCATTTGAGGAAACAGGGTATGATGGCAGTGGAACTACTGTAGCAATTATTGATACTGGTTTGGATGGAAACCATTCCAGTATAGATGATCAAGATGATGATCCACTGACAAATGACCCAAAGATATTAGCATTCTATGATGCTGTAAACAATGCAGGAAATACAAATGGAACTGATTTCCCATATGATGACCATGGGCATGGCTCTCATTGTGGAGGAACTACTGCAGGAACTGGCGCCCCTACTTATGAACACGTTGGAATGGCCCCTCAAGCACATCTAGTAGGAGTAAAAGTCCTCGATGGAGGCGGATCAGGAAGCTTCGGAGGAGTAATGGCAGGAATGCAATGGACAATTGACACAATGCATTCATACAACACTAGGGCTGCTTCAATGAGTCTTGGAGGTCCAGGTGCAATTGAATGGACTTCTTCTGAAGAAGATAGTGTAAACCGTATGGCAAATGAAATGACTCGTTCCGGAATTGCTCTATTCATTGCAGCTGGAAATAACGGAGTAAGTGGTCAAATTGGAACTCCGGGATCTGCCGAAGATGTGATTACTGTTGGAGCACTTGACAAAGATACTGGAATCGCAATTTACTCGAGCCAAGGGCCTACAGAAGAAGGTAGAATCAAACCAAATATTGCATACATGGGAAGCAGTATAATTTCAGTCGAAGCAAATAGTGGAGACCAATATGTTGGAATGAGTGGGACTAGTATGGCAACTCCTGGCGCTGCAGGCGTGGGTGCATTAATGCTCCAAGCAAATCCTGACCTTTCTCCTTTCGACATTAGAAATATCATGCAAGAGACTGCAACTTATCGTCAATGCCACTACATGGGGAAAAATGAACCATGTACGGAAGATTTGATTCCAAAAAATCGTCAAAACAATGTCTATGGGCATGGCCATACAAACGCACTTGAAGCCGTTATTGAGGCGGCAGAATACGAAGATTGGGCTTTCAACAAAAATATTACACTAAATATCTCAACTCAAGCAAATCAGAATGGAAACATACAGTTGGGACCTGGTGATCACGTTGTTCTTGACATTACGGGAGGAGGACATATCGACACAATCCAATGGATGAGTAATGATCTCAGAGATGGATGGTCAAACATACATAGCTATGAACATACTTCCCAAGTTTCACTCTCTTATAATGAAATAAAACACGAGTTAGAACATTTGCCAGATGTAAATTTGTATGGAAATCACACCCTATCGATGAGAGCACTACAAGGTACAAGTTCGAGTCCACTGATTACATTTGACATATTGTTAGAAGAGAATTCTCAAAATGTAATAGATGATTCTAGTAGTTCTAGTCAAATGGTACTCTATAGTGCGGTTACAATCGCAATACTACTAACCGTAGTAATCTTGGCATCTATATTGAAGGGTGAAGAAGAATCTATGGCATATGAACATGACAAAGATATTGCCGAAATTGTTGAAGCCGAAATTGTTGATTAATGTAAATCAAGAGTATTATTGCCGGGTCAAGGTTCAATAGATTGGTTTTCTTGTTCAAATTGAGAAAGATGTCTACTTTACCATCGAGACCAGGACGTTCAACCCCATCTGGAGCACAAGCAACAACTACAGGTTCACTTCTCTCTGGATCAATTCCTACGAGATCTGTTCAAGTAGTGAGGCCTGGTGCAAAAGATCAAAATGTTGGCAATTCAGTAGTACAAAAGTTTGCACAATTGATTCTTTTTGGAATTGCAATGGTTGCAATATGGAGTGGCATTTTTGCTATAGCATTCACAGGCGATACTACTAGTAGTGATTTCTTATTCTTAGCAATTGGAGGAATTGTAAGCGCTGTTCTTGCATTAACTATGATTGAATTCCAGATAAAACGAGGCGGGAATGAAATTCAAAACGTGCATGATTACATGATTGGAGTTTCATTCTTTTTCGCAGGTTTGGGAGTCCTTTATGCAGCAAGATATCTGATAGGCCTGGCCGCGAATTTAGGCGTTGATTTATTCATTGATGGTAATGAAACATGGGCCGACACCGGGTGGGAACCTGCTGCTGAAGCAATTTACTTCCAGATGGGTGCACTCGTTTTACTTGTTTTTGCTGAGAGAATGTACCTCAAGAGACTTACAGGAACTACTACATTTGGATGGTCAATGGTCACATTTACTCCATTAATCGTTGCCTTGATTGGAATGGGTCCTTGGATGGATTGGTCTGAAAATATTGTTTCATGGGAGTTAGGAATCTCTCTCATTGCACTTGTTGGACTTTCAATGTGGCTTTCAGTAGAAGCTAATAGTAGCATTGTCTTCTCAGTAGTTGCTGTTACAAGTGGCCTAATTCCGCTCTTCTATGAATTGAACAATGCAACGAGTGACGGAGGTGCGATATCACTCTTAGTGTTCATCATTGGGATTCAAGGTTGGATGGCAGCAGATAGTCGCCTCAAACAAGGCATTATACAATGGACTAGTGCTTTGTTAATTGGTGAAGTAATTCTAGTAATGATAATTGCTGGAATTGAAAATGATTCGTTTGATTGGGAATTAATTCTAGGGCCTTTAAGACAATATAGTCTCCCTGAAAATATTCAACCTTATTTCACTCTACAGAATGCTCTTTGGTTTGCAATGTTATTCGCATACTTCCCTGCTACATTGAAACGAAGAATACCCTACATGCCGATAGGGTTAGCTGGATCGTTGTGGATAATTGAACAGCCTGCTGGAATCTTACCTTGGGTAATGACGCTGATTATGCTGCCTTATCTGCTAATCTTTTCAAAGGTAACTAGGACATGGGTTGCCAATTCATCAATGCTTGCTGTTTGTCTTTCATATTTCCTACAAACTTATCTGATGGAAGATGGATTTAATCCTGAAATATTTAGTTCAATAATTCTTCTAACCGTTCTAATATGTGGAGAGATGGGTAGAACAAAGGGTCAACTTTCAGACTGGGCTCATTTCTGGGGCCTAGGAATATTAGTATTATCAGAACCTGTCCTTTACGGAAATGACCCCTTTGTACCGTGGGCTATTGTGGCATATGCTTTGATTTCATCATTCCTAATGATGAAAAATGCACAAGAGTCTGATTCTGATGAAAAGGCATTCACGGCATCTAGTACAGTTGTTGCATCAATAGGCATTACAATTCTTCTCTCTTTCGCTGGTAGACTTGAAGTACCACTATCTGAAGGAATGGAAGATGCTTTACATGGATTTAACATTACATTAGCATTTGTTGGAATGTTGATCTATGGAGTGTTTTACAAATTCAAAGATTTTGAATTAGACATTGGGACTCTATTAATGAATGCAAATGATTCTAGAAAGAAAATGATGCCCGTATTTGATTCGGAGACTGGCTCATGGAAAGTTATTGATGATGTTTCTGATAGCTTAGATACTGTCATTAAGCAGTGGGGCCCTTTGGGTAGGGCAAGTCTCATTGGACCGATGATGCTGTTTTCAATAGCATTATTTTGGATGGAATCTAGTATTATTACAACCCAAATTTGGTGGGTAATACTGATGGTCATCCCATTAGGCCTTATTGTAAAAGAGGTTCTAGATGACAATGAAGCTTCATCTGAAGGTAGAATGATTGCAACATGGACAATGTTCGTTGTTGCTCTTCCTGTTTCATTTAGATTAATTATGAATCTTGATCCATCACTCGGAAATAATCTCTCGCATATTGTGTTTGACTTGATGTTATTATCTGGACCTCTTGCAGTTTCAATGATACTAACTAAACGTGGATTGAATGAAAACAAGATTAATCCTAGTGCGGATGTTGCAACTCTTTTGGGATTACTTGCAATTGGATTTTTAGATTCAAGTGGAGGTATCTTATTCCTTGGAATGTATTATCTAGCATTTAGTAGATCTCTTATGCATAGACAAAATTTTGTGTTATGTTTTGCACCTGCCATGTTAATTCTTCAAGGATACAGGTTAACTACTGATGGAACACTAATGAAATATATTCTAGAAAGTATAGATTTTACATCATATGATCCGATGGAAACTACAATACTCGGAATGACTAGATTTGCTTGTATCATTATTTCAATTTCAGCTCTAATCCTAATTGTAAAAGCAGTACAAGATAGAAGAAATGGAAATGTGGATGTCAAAGAAACTCCTCTTATCATACCAGCAATATGGCTATTCATTGGAGTCGTGGGTGTGCTTCCAGAAGCTAGTTGGGTGCTTCTTGCATTATCTTTACTAGTTGCTTTCTGTGCATGGCTAGTTGGAAGAATTTCAATTATGACAATAATGCCATTTACTTTCTTATTGTCATTTATGATTGGTTTCGAAGCAGACTCCAATTTCAATTATGTTGGGTGGGAATTAGTTTCATACTCGTTGCTTGGAAGTTCATTATTGTCACTTGGAATGTACTACATGTGCTCACGGGGAACTATGTACAAATGGGCAGATGAGGCAACAGTTATGGAAAATACCCCTCGGCAACTCAGTAAATTTGTAAGTAGCTTTGCAACTGGTACTGTTGAAGGTAGAAAAGAATTAGAAAAAATATTGTATGCATGTTCAGTTGTTGGATTGACACTCTCTTTCAACGCACTCAAAGGATTAGGTACTGTAATTGGTGCAATTTGGATTTCATGGGATGTATTTACACGTGGACAAAAATACATGGCTCTCGTATTACCACTACTACTTTCTATGGCATTCTGGAATCTAACTATTGAATTAGACTTGAGCGATAGTGCCTCTACCAATACCGTGGGATTAATTCTTACAATTAGTGGAATTCTAATGACCATAATTTCTGCCAAACCAGAAATTGCATGGAAATGGAAGTATTTCGCATGGGAAGATGAAATTGAATATTACGGGTGGATTGATCGTGTTGGGCAATTAGCAATTTGTTATTTCTTAGGTGGAATCTCTTCACTATTCGCGGAATTCGAACTTGATTCAATGCTTTGGATTGTATGGGCAATCTATCTGTCTGGAATTGCGATACAAGGCTTCAGAGACGAAACAGAGACTCCATGGAGACGTGGGCTGGGTTCATTTGGTTCTCTTTTCTCACTATTCATGCTTTCAACCACACTTGATGACATCTACACATACGTGACCTGGATGGGAATGGGCGTTGTTGCTTTAGGATTCGGTTTTGCATATATTGCTCGAATGGGTGAAGAAAATCAATTGTTCGAGGAAAGTTATACTGAAGCGCTCAAAGAAATGAGTGATAAAGAGAGGCCTGTAGAGCCTAAAGAAGCAAAAGAGACTGTTGAGTTGCCTGAAGCTCAGACAGCAGACCCTGAAGAGGAAGAGGAAGATTTGCAGGAGTTCCTTGAGGAGATAGAAGAGGGCATCGTTTCAGAAGAAAGCTTTGAAACGGAAAAAGAGCAAGTTGTACCTGAAACGGTTCCATTCGAAATAATTCTTAATCCAGAAATACTGCAAGTCATACAATATCAATTGCAAAATACGCCACATATAGGTTTCAAGCCATTGGTAAATGTCATAGGTGGCAATATCAAAATTGATTTCGTTAAATCTGAATAGGATTTCCGCCATGATGAAACGTTGGACCCTTCTCGGACTACTATGGCGCAAGAGATGGTATGGATAGATCTTGAAATGACTGGTCTAGATATTGAAAAGGAATCCATTATCGAAATTGCAACAATCATCACAGATGGTGATTTGAATATTATTGCAGAAGGTCCTAATCTTGCAATAACTGTTGATCAGGAATTAATTGATGGAATGGATGAATGGAATACAAAACATCATTACTCATCGGGATTAGTTGAAAGAATAAACACTGAAGGCGTCTCACTTCAAGAAGCAATAAAGCAGACTTGTGAATTTCTAAACGAATATATAGAACCGGGCACTACTCCACTTTGTGGTAATTCTATTCATAATGATAGAACGTTTTTAGCCAAAGAAATGCCTCAGGTATTAGACTTGTTACATTATCGAATAGTTGATGTCTCAACGATCAAAGAGCTTTGTAAGAGATGGTATCCTAATCTTCCAAGGTATGACAAGAAAGAAGCTCATAGAGCACTTGATGACATCATTGAATCAATTGAAGAGTTGCGATACTATAGAGAATGTCTGTTCAAAGAGTGACTCCTTTGAATTCAGACATAATTTGCGCCAATACAGCAATAGCAATTTCTTCTGGACTTTCTGCACCAATTTCTAATCCAATCGGGCAATTGATTTGATCAAGTTTTTCCTGTGTAATTCCAGCTGCCAAAGCAACTTCAGTAAATGCATTCCATTTTGATTTTGAACCAATAACTCCTAAGCGGCCTTGATAATTTAATGCCAATAATCCTAGAAGTCGTTCCTCATCTTCCTTCCAATCATGTCCAAGCAGCAATATATCACTAAACCGGCTCAAACTATCTTCGCTCTCTCCCTCTAAGAAATCACTAGGGCACGAATGATGTGATTCTTTTGAGCCTTCAATAGATGCATATTCATGCCGTGAATCTTGAACAGAGTAATCCCAATTCAATGGACGGCAGGCCTCTGCAATGGCTCTAGCGCAATGTCCTCCTCCCATCAGTAAGATATGCGGCATAGGAATTAGCACCTCAAATGCGACGGTTACGTGTCCGCCACAAAGACTGTCTAGAGGCATTACCTCATAGCCCTTGGCCCCCTTGTTCAATCCAAATGTCATAATTTGTCCTGATGGTTTATGAGCATTACTTAGCATCTGTTTTAGATTATTAATTACCTTCATCTCTAGGCCTGCTCCGCCGACAGTTCCTGTAATTAATTCTCCAGTTAATGCCAATCTAGCACCTACTTTGCCCGGCACTGAACCTGCTGTTGAAATCACTGAAGCAATGCCTACCTTTTTGCCCATTGAGAGTTTATCAAGAGCCCATTTGAGGACCGCAGCTGTCAATTCAAACCCTCCAAATCTTCGGGCCTATCTATATTCATATATTCTCCTGGTGCATTGATTTTTGAGATTGAAATAATCTCCCTAAGAGATTCATCTTTTGATGCTGAAAGAACTTTTTCAATGTCAGATAGAAGCAATGGATGACCTGATGGTGCAGGAGAAACATTTCCTTCTTTTCCAATTAATGATTCTATTGTACTTATATTCCAACCACATCGATCTACTGGGACAATGAATACCTGTCTTGGAGTCTTTCCCTTGTCACTAATTAATGACATTAATCCTGCTTGTATTGAACCTGTTCTTCCAGCTTCTGGTTCATTATTCACAACAACATTTGCATCTTTGCATTCCAATGCGATTTCAACAAGTAATTCTTGCCGAGTGACTACTACAATAGGAGAGCAGCCTGATTCTTTCAGCAAACGAACTGATCTGCCAACCAAAGTTTCACCATTCCATTCTACCATTGCCTTTGGCATTCCTAATCTCGCAGATGCTCCCGCAGCCAATACGACTGCTGGGACTGATTTGGCCATGTAAATCACAGATCCTTTGTTATCTCTCTACCAATGATCATGCGTTGAACTTGACTACTGCCCTCGTAAATTTGCATAACTTTAGCACCACGCATTAATCGTGCCACAGGGTATTCTTCAGAATAACCATACCCTCCATAGACTTGTACAGCATCTGTAGTAACTTCCATTGCAGTATCTGCAGCAAATCTCTTGGCATGAGCTGCTGATTCTGTATTTCTAATTCCAGAGTCTGATTCTGATGCTGATTTCCATGTAAGCATACGTGAAGCTTCTATTTTTGTTTTCATATCCGCAAGCATGAACTGTATTGCTTGATGGCGGTGAAGGGGTTTTCCAAAGGTCTTTCTTTCACCAGAATACTGTAGTGCATGCTCATATGCTGCACGAGCCAATCCTGTTGCATGTGCTGCAATATTTGGACGGCTCATGTCAAACGCTTTCATTGCATTCATCCATCCGCCAGATTCAGAACCTCCACAGAGATTCTCTGCAGGTACTCTCAATTGATCAAAGGTGATTGAACGCGTATCTGAACACCTTTGCCCCATGTTTGTTTCTTTTTTACCTAAATGCAATCCTTCTGAATTAGCATCAACAATGAATCCTGACATCCCTTTGTGACCTGCATCGGCATCTGTTTTTGCTAATACAAAGAACCAATCAGCGTAACCTGCTCCTGTAATCCACATCTTTGAACCGTTGAGTATGTATTCATCTCCATCCTTTGTTGCAGTTGTAGTACAAGCAGCAACATCTGACCCTGCTCCAGGTTCAGTTACAGCATACGATGCTAATGCGCCGTCTTCTGCAACCATTCTTAGATACTTGTCCTTTTGTTCGTGTGTAGCTCCAGTAATCAAAGGTGCACATGCAAGAGATGTTGCATATGCTGCTGTTGCGAATCCTGGATCACCCCATGCTAATTCTTCGTTGACTAGAACTTCTTCCAATGAACCAAGACCTGGCCCCCCATACTCTTCTGGGATATGTAAATTGAGAAGACCCATTTCATGTGCCTTTTTTATCGCATCCTTTGGGTATTCTGAATTGGCGTCCCAATGCTCTGCATTTGGTCGTATTTCATCAACCGCGAATTCATGAGCAAGCTCTCTGAGCATCTCTTGCATTTCATCTAATTGAAAGTCGACCATGCCAATCCCACGAGGCCATTGTGAATAAGCAGTACTATGCAATCAGTGGTGAGGTTACACTGTTATGTATCCATTTCTTTGTAATTCGAGTATTGCGAGGAACAACAAATAGAATGAGATTAGGATTGTTCCTTCCCATCGCTGGAATTTGAAACCGGTCCACATCAATGAAAGGCAAACTAGTACTCCAATGATTGTTGCTGGTATAATCAAATGCATTGTCAAATCATATGAAGCAGCAGTGATTGAGATTGGATTTATCATTGCTGCAATCCCAATTGACAATAATGGATCTGTTATGTTGGATCCTATTAATGTCCCAATGGCTACTCCTTGGCTCTTTCTTGCAGCTACCATCGCTACGGTTAATTCAGGAAGAGAGGTCCCCAATCCTGACATTGTAGTTCCTACAATTGCGTGTGGGATATTCAGAGAGTATGCTATTGCACACGCGTGTTCTACTAATTGCGCTGCTGAGTAAACCGCCATGAATAATCCAATAATGACCATGATGAAGTATGCAGTACCAGTCCACGAAAATTCAGTACTAGTTTTTATTTCTTCAACCATTTCTAATTCGTCTTCTCTTATTTTTTCACGATCGTTTAGTAGCCACATGATGTATGTTGCATAGATTAAGCAAAGTATTGCTCCTTCTATACGGGTTAAGCCATCTCCTTCCCAAAGTAAACCAGTCAGTATGACAATTGATGCTAACATTAGCAAACCATCTCTCCTTAGCCATGCAGGACGTATTTCCAAAGGCCTGAAAGCAACTACTATTCCAAGAACTAATGTAATTTGAACTAATACTGATCCATAGATATTACCAATCGCTAAATCCATTAGTGCAGGATCTGAACCTGATGTTGCTGATGCTGTAGAAGTAACTAATATTTCAGGTAATGACGTTCCTATCGATACAATTGTCAAACCAATTACAACTTCTGCTATTCCTGCTCTTCTTGCCAAACCTTTGGCTCCTTCAATGAAGAAATCTGCTGAAGTAATCAATAGAGCAAGTGCAATTAATACTAGAACTAACAATATGCCGATATGTTCCCAGTCATTTGCTGAAGTGATAGAATCTAAGCCTGCCAATGTCAAAAAAAGTGCGAACGTAATCAACAACGCATTCCATTGCAAGAGAGAGCCGATGCCCTGTACCCTCTCCTCTGGCATACCCCTTGGACTACACAGTGGGATTTGATAGTTACCAAATCAAATTATTACCAGAGTAGATTCATCAACTGATTACTACTGGTCGTACCATGCGCATTAGCCATACCACTTCTGATGGTAAAGAAGAATTTGTACATGAAATACCTCAATTTGGACTTGGAGTATTTTTGATGACTGGCCCTGGAGAATGCAAGAGTTCTGTATTGGCTGCACTTAATGCAGGCTATACTCACATTGATACTGCCAGAGTATACACGAATGAAGATGAAGTTGGAGAAGCCATAAAGGAATCAGGAATTCAAAGAGAGTCAATATTCATAACAACAAAACTAAGGAGGACACACGCAACTGGTTATGATGAAGTTCTAGAACACTGTCAGAAATCTTTGGAATTACTAGATACTGACTACATTGACTTGTATCTAGTTCACGCTCCTCCTGAAGATCCAAATCATCGAGCACCTGTTTGGAAAGGTATGGAATATTGCTTAGAACAAGGATGGGTCAAAGCAATTGGAGTATCTAATTATGGATCTGCACATTTGGAAGCAATGAGAGAATATGCATCATATCTACCCTCTGTAAATCAAGTCGAATTCAATCCATGGCTACAAAGGCCACATCTAGTTCAAGCAACCAAAGACGTTGGTGCTGAAGTAATGGCTTATTCACCACTAGCTAGAGGTCACAAAGTCAATGATCCAAAACTAGCTGAAATCGCTGAAAGATTAGGATGTACGCCTGCACAAGTTGCAATCAAATTCTGCTATGATGAAGGATGCATTACAATTCCAAAATCTAGTAACCCATCTAGAATAGTTGAAAATATTAAATCTCTAGATATAGATATTTCAAGTGAAATGGATTCAATAAAAGGACTTGAGTGTAACTATGTTTCCGGTTGGGACCCCACAACTGAACCTTGATGATTTCACTGTTAGCGTCAGCACAGACGTTGTCAATTCTGAACTATCTTTCGTAATGTCTCAGTTACATGTTCTAAACTAGGAACAGTATGATTCTCTAAAGGAGGAGCGAAAGGAACTGGAGTATCTAATGCTCCGATTACTATTGGAGGAGATTCTAGATTGTAGAATGTCTCTTCAAGAATCCTACTTTGCATAGAATGTCCTAATCCTCCAAACCATTGCCCTTCCTGTAAAATAACTAATCTTCCAGTTCTCATAACGCTTGATACACAAGTTCCTGAATCAAATGGAATCAATGTTCGCACATCGATTATCTCAACTTCAATGCCTTCTTCTGAAAGTTGATCTGCTGCTAACTTAGCAATGTGTAGCATGGCTCCCCATGTAACTAGAGTAACGTGTTCTCCGCCACGTACAACTCCTGCTTTACCTATTTTATACCTCTCTTGATTTTCTATAAACCCGTTCACTGTGCTTGTATCTACCGCTTGATTGATATTTTGACTCCAGCCAGTAAGCCCTCCACGTAACCCATACAATCCAATGTGCTCAAGGAAGACTACTGGATCATCTAAGGCTGCTGATTCCATTAACAAATCATACGCATCTTGTGGAGTCCCAGGTGCAACCACAACTAATCCTGGATCGTTTGCATACCAAGATTCAATCATATTAGCATGGAATGGGCCGCTTCTAGTTCTAGCTCCAAGAGGTATCCGAACTGTCAAAGGAACCTTAGCACCCCATCTCCACCTTAGCATAGATGCATTATTGACAAGTGCATTGTGGGCAAGTGCTGCAAAACCTCCAAATTGGATTTCTGCCATTGGCCTCATACCAGCAAGAGCTGCACCTGTAGCAGAATGAATAATTGCTGCTTCGCATAATGGCATATCTAACAACTTGTCTTGATGCCCATTAGCCTTCAAAGGAATATTCATTCCAAATGCACCAGCAACTTCCATATCTTCTCCCATGAATACTGTCTCTTCTCCATACATTTCTGCAATGTCGCACATTGCCTGTTGTATCGCACGTGAATAGGTCCATCCTCCTGATTCTTCGTAATTAAGTAAGCATTCTCCTACTTGTAGTACTGCACTCATATCTACTTCAGTCCCACCAGATAATCTATTCAAGTGATCTTGATGTGTATCTGCATCATGCAAAGAAGTGATTCCTACTGTAACAGTACTAGGATCTGCCCAATCCATCTCCTCTACATCTGATCTTGCTTGGTCTACCAATTCTTGTTCCTCTACCTCCATAGATTCTAACTCTGATTCTTCAACACCAAGTTCTAGCAATAATTGACGATGTGATTTTATTGGGTCTTTAGCTTCCCAATATGAAAGTAATTCTTGGTCTACATATCCAGGAGGCGTTCCTGAAGGTGAGCCCAGATAGAGATCATCATGATGATGCGCATGGCCACAGCCCCTCATTGTTTCAACATGGATTAGAGTTGGTCCACCTCCTGAAAGTGAAAACTCCCTTGCAGTAGCAACTGATGCATGCCATGCTGCTGGATCTGAGCCATCAATAGTCCATGATGGCATTCCCATTGCAACTCCTTTATCAGCCCAAACTTCAACATTCGATTGGTTAACTGGCGGGGTGTCCAATGCAATCTGATTGTTCTGTAAGATGTATGTTATTGGAAGACCTCTTGTTGATGCAAAATTCAATGCTTCCCACCATTCTCCTGATGACGAGGATCCTTCTCCAATACATGCAACATGGAAGCGTTCTTGTCCCTTCAGCATAGCGCTAAGGGCCATACCTGTCATCGTTACAGACGCTATAGGCAAAGGTGCAGTAGGGGGTAAGACTCCTCTGTGGAAACAACCAACGTGCAAATCTCTGCCACCTGCGCCATCATGTCCTCCATCCATTACTGATTCTGATTTGCCCATTTGAGCTGTCATAAGATCACGCGGTGTGTCCCCCATTGCCATACACAAACCAATATCTCTAATCATTGGTGCTACAAAATCACCTTCATATTCGGAACCTTTTGGATTATCGGGGAATCTGTTCAGAGCAGTTCCAGCAGCTACACAACCTTCTTGCCATGTAGAACGGAATCCTTTACCGCCAAATTTTCCACCATCAGGAGTATCCATGCCATTCACAAATATGTCCTTTAGTTGTTCATCCAATTTGCGAGTCCTTGTCATCATTCTTTGCCACTCAGTACGCAGTTCGATAGTGATGGCCATATACTGAGCAAGACGCCTTAAACTAAGTGAAATATCAATTAAAAATCGCTTACCTCTTCGGTCGAGATACAATTCCTTTTCTCTGCGTGGAATAATTTCTCCATCCGATAGTCCCTCTATATTTAGGCGCCCAGTCAATCCTTGACCAAGTGCTTCCAGCAGTCTATTAGAGAATTCATGCCATGATTCTCCATCGAAAGAGGTTTCACCATCATTTACGAAATCCCAAACGGTAGCAACCAGTTGTAAATGTCCATCATGACGTTCTGCTACAAAACGAAGTATCTCACTGCGGGCGGCATCAGCAGGTAATGGATTGGAGAAGACCAATGGTTCCGAAGCACGCCAATCAGAACCCCGAATTTCTGGAAGTTGACCTTGTGACATATCTCGCCCCATCAATGCGAGGAGGGCATGTGTTTCAAG